>NZ_CP041987.1:0-1585609 GCF_014522345.1 Lactobacillus sp. PV037
TACTCGGGAATGATATTCACGAGTATGTTGGTTCTATACTAATATAACAGATAGAAAAAGTATCACTTCTCCTAAGGAGAAGTGATACTTTTTCTATTTATAGAATTTTAAATTCTTCTTTTTGAGATTTAGATTGAACCAATTGTGCGGTTGATACCTTTTAATATACATCTCTTTTACTGGATAAAAAGATAAGAGCGTTAACAAGGAAAGGTATTATGATTTTTAGAAGAAAAATTTGCTTGGCTCCCTCATGATCCTCCTCGTAAAATTAATCCGCTGAGAAAAGACTTTAATTTTTTGGATAAGGAAAAAATATTATAATTTCCTCCCTCTCTTCTAGAAATTCAATTTTGATAAAGTATCTATAAGGTTTATGCAAGCATTTTCATTAAGAATGTGGTATTATATAAAAGTAAACGTATACATTCCTAATTTATAGGTATTTCGTGCAATTTTTGATTAAGGGGGAAATCAAGATGGTAGGAATTATCTTAGCGAGTCATGGGGGATTTGCTGAAGGTATATTTCAATCTGCAGAGATGATTTTTGGTAAACAAGAAAATCTAGTTCCTTGTATATTGAAACCTGATGAAGGCCCAGATGATATTAAAGCGAAGATGAAAAAGGCAATTGAGTCTTTTGATAATCAAGATGAAGTGTTATTTTTAATTGATTTATGGGGAGGAACTCCATTTAATCAAGCTAACAATCTGGTAAAGGAACATTCGAGTAATAATTGGGCAATTGTTACTGGAATGAATTTGCCAATGGTTATTGAAGCCTTGGGGCAACGAATGGCTAGTGAAAAGGCTGATGAAATTGCCAGTGCCATTGTTAAACCGGGACGTGATGGGATAAAGACCCAACCAGAAAGTTTGATGCCAAAAGATACAGTGGCTCAATCTAAAGAAAAATCTCCTGGAAAACAAGGATCAATTCCGGAAGGAACAGTCTTGGGAGATGGGCACATAAAATATGGATTAGCTCGAATAGATACTCGTCTTCTTCATGGACAAGTAGCAACTGGCTGGACCAAGAGTATCAATCCTTCAAGAATTATTGTAGTTTCTGATAAAGTAGCAAAAGATAAACTAAGAAAATCAATGATTAGAGAAGCCGCTCCAGCAGGGGTTCCAGCTAATACTATTCCTATTAAAAAAATGGTAGAGGTGGATAAAGATCCACGCTTTGGAGATACTAAGGCGCTAGTACTTTTCGAAAATCCTCAAGAAGCTCTTCAAGCGATTAAAGATGGAGTAAATATAAAGGAAATTAATCTTGGGTCTATTGCATATGCAGATGGAAAAGTAAATGTAAATAAGGCTATTGCAATGGATCAAGCAGATGTAGATGCTATCAAAGAAATGAAAAAAATGGGAGTAAAATTTGATGTACGAAAGGTACCGAGTGATAGCCCAGAAAATATTGATAGCCTTTTGGCAAAAGCGGAAAATGAATTAAAGAAGCAAGGTAAATAGGAGAAAATAATATGAATGCTATACAGATGATTCTGGTAGTGGTTGTTGCTTTCTTAGCTGGTATGGGAGGAATCCTAGATCAATTTCAATTTCAACAACCATTGGTCGCATGTACATTAATTGGATTAGTCACAGGTAACCTAACTTTAGGTGTCATTCTTGGTGGATCCCTTCAAATGATTGCACTAGGTTGGGCAAATATTGGAGCTGCGGTAGCACCTGATGCTGCCTTAGCATCAGTAGCATCTGCTATTATTTTAGTGCAAGGTGGACAAGGTCAAAAAGGAATTGGTACTGCAATTGGTATTGCAATTCCATTAGCAGTTGCAGGACTATTTTTAACAATGTTGGTAAGAACAATTTCAATTTGGATCGTTCATAAAATGGATAATCAAGCTGAAAAAGCAAATTGGCGCGGAATTGATATGTGGCAATATGTTGCATTAGCTCTTCAAGGATTAAGAATTGCTATTCCAGCAGCATTACTTTTGACCATTCCTGCTAGCGTAGTTCGTCAAGGATTAGAAGCTATGCCACAGTGGTTAAATGATGGAATGACGATTGGTGGGGGAATGGTAGTAGCGGTTGGTTATGCAATGGTTATTAATATGATGGCTAGTCGTGAAGTGTGGCCTTTCTTTGCAATTGGTTTCTGTCTTGCTGCTATTAAGGAATTAACTTTAATTGCCCTTGGTGGGATTGGATTAGCAATGGCCTTAATGTACTTAGCTTTAGAAGGCTCAAACAAGGGTAACAATAGTGACAGTAATAGTGGATCTGGAGATCCACTCGGTGACATTTTAGATGACTATTAAACCGAGAGGAGGTAGCAAGATGGCAGAAACGACTTTAAAAAAAGACAATAAAATTAAATTAAGTAAGGCAGATAGATGGAGAGTATGTTGGCGTTCTACATTTATTCAAGGTTCATGGAACTATGAAAGAATGCAAAATGGTGGTTTTGCTTATAGTATGATCCCAGCTTTAAAGAAGCTCTATCCTGAGAAAAAAGATATGAGTGGTGCCTTAAAGCGTCATTTAGAATTCTTTAATACACACCCATATCTGGCAGCTCCAATTTTGGGAGTAACATTAGCTTTAGAAGAAGATAGAGCAAATGGTGCAGAGGTAGATAATCAAGCCATTTCTGGAGTTAAAGTTGGTATGATGGGACCTTTAGCCGGAGTAGGTGATCCGGTATTTTGGTACACAGTTCGACCAATTATTGGTTCTTTGGGAGCTTCTCTTGCTTTAAGTGGAAATATTTTAGGACCAATTGTTTTCTTTGTTCTATGGAATGTAATTAGAATTGCCTTCTTATGGTATACTCAAGAATTAGGTTATAACGCAGGAACAAAGATTACTGAAGATGCTTCAGGTGGACTATTACAAAAGATAACTCGTGGAGCTTCAATGATGGGGATGTTTGTTATTGGAGCATTGATCGAAAGATGGGTAAATATTGATTTTAAGCCTGTAGTGTCAAGAACTCCTCTCCAAAAAGGAGCATATATTGATTGGAATAGTCTTCCAGCAGGTGCCAAGGGAATCCAAAAAGCATTGTTAGAATGGAATAAAGGAGATGGCATGTCCTTGACAAAGGTAAAGGAGACTACTCTTCAACAAAACCTTGATCAATTGATTCCTGGGCTTGCAGCTATTTTACTTACCTTCTTATGTATGTGGCTTCTGAAGAAAAAAGTATCACCAATTATTATCATTATTGGTATCTTTATCTTAGGTATTGTGGGTCATGTAATTGGCTTGTTCTAATAAAGATAGTTCTTAATAAAAGAGGAGGACTATGGTTCAGTCACTAAATTCAGCAGTAGAATATGTTGACTCTGGAACTTGGTTTCGGGGGATGCCAAGTTATGGGAAAATTATGATTGGTAACAGAGGATTTGAATTTTATCGAGAAAATAATATAAAGGATTATGTTCAAATACCTTGGAATGAAATTAATCTAATCATTGCTGATGTATATTTTAAAGGAAAGTATATTCCGAGATTTCAAATTCGTACAAAGAGAAATGGAGATTTTTACTTTGCAGCTCGCCATGTAAAACCAACTTTACGAGCTATTAGGAAGCATATTCCAGCAGATAATATCAGAAAATCTTTATCGTTTTGGCAAAAATTGAAACGCGGCTTTATGGAAAAATGATAAAAACCTGAGTGTATACTCAGGTTTTTTTGTTATTAAAAAGAAAAATAGGATCTAGAGTTGTCAAGGAAGGAGCCATGTATTAAAATTAAATTTAATGTAACATTTATTTTTAACTAGTATTATTTAAGGTATTAGTTTTAATATGGGAGAATAAAATGAAAACGCGTAAGTCAAATCCAAGTTTGCAACGTTCGATGACCGCAGGCCAAATGGAAATGATTTCACTTGGTGGGGCAATTGGTGTTGGTTTGTTTATGGGTGCAACAGCTACCATAAAATGGACTGGGCCTTCTGTTTTGCTTGCCTATTTATTTGTGGGAATTATTTTGTATGTAGTAATGAGAGCACTGGGAGAAATGCTCTATATAAATCCAGGAACAGGATCATTTGCTGATTATGCGGCTGAATATGTTCATCCAATAGCGGGGTATTTAGCTGAATGGGCGAACGTTTTTGAGTATATTGTTGTTGGGATGTCTGAGGTAGTAGCCGCAACAGAATATTTAAAGTTTTGGTGGCCGAATATCAATGTTCTTTGGTCTGGAATTATAATTATTGCTTTTTTGCTATTAGCTAACTTAGCTAGTGCAAAGGCTTATGCATCTTTGGAATTCTGGTTTGCGATGATTAAAGTTATTACGATAATTTTAATGATTGTATTGGGCTTATTAGTTATCTTCTTTGGGGTTGGTAATAATGGAAAGCCAACAGGATTTAGCAATTTGTGGGCTCATGGAGGTTTCTTCACGGGAGGATTAAAAGGATTTATTTTTTCTTTATCTATTATTGTAGGTTCATATGAAGGAATTGAACTTTTAGGAATTTCTGCCGGAGAGGTTGCTGATCCACAAAAGGCAATTGTAAAAAGTGTAAAATCTGTTTTATGGCGTATCTTAATTTTCTATGTGGGAGCAATCTTTGTAATTGTAACTATATATCCTTGGGATGAATTGAGCAGTATGGGTTCACCATTTGTAACTACATTTGCTAAAGTAGGAATTACAGCTGCGGCTAGTGTGATAAATTTTGTTGTCTTAACAGCAGCCTTATCAGGAGCTAACTCAGGTATTTATTCTTCAAGTAGAATGCTCTTTAAACTTGCGCATGATGGAGAAGCGCCTAAAACATTTGGTCATATTTCGAAAAGAATTGTTCCCAACCGGGCAATTATGGGAATTACCGGGGGAATATTTGTTGGATTTTTATTGGATGTAGTAGCAGCAACAATTAATAAATCTACTCAGGACTTATTTGTTGTAGTTTTTTCATCCTCAGTATTACCAGGAATGATTCCATGGTTTGTAATCCTATTAGCAGAGTTACGATTTAGAAGAAATAACCCTGATCTGTTAAAAGATCACCCTTTTAAGTTGCCTTTATACCCCCTATCTAATTATTTTGCTTTTATAGTTTTAATTTTAATTGTAGTATTTATGTTTATTAATCCAGAAACTCGAATTTCAGTTGCTGTAGGAGCGATTGTCTTAATTGTAGCAGTTTTAGTCTATTTGGTTAGACACCGTAAGAAAGGATAAAAGTATGGAAAAAGAAAAACAGTCAGCCCCCAAGTTAAAACGATCGATGTCAGCAGGACAGATGGAAATGATTTCTCTTGGTGGAGCAATTGGAGTTGGACTTTTTATGGGTTCTACTTCGACCATTAAGTGGACAGGGCCATCAGTATTATTAGCCTATATGTTTGTAGGAGTGATTCTCTATATCGTTATGCGAGCACTAGGGGAGATGCTCTATGTGAACCCAACGACAGGATCATTTGCTGATTATGCAACTGATTATATTTCTCCGTTAGCAGGATATTTGGCAGAATGGGCTGCTGTTTTTCAATATATTGTTGTTGGAATTTCAGAAGTTATCGCAGCCATAAGTTACTTAAAAGTTTGGTGGCCAAATATTAGCGATTTATGGACTGGATTAATTATTATTGGCTTTTTAGTATTAGCAAATATTGCAAGTGCTAAGGCGTATGGATCATTAGAATTTTGGTTTGCAATGATCAAAGTAGTAACAATCATTCTAATGATAATTTTAGGCTTTTTAGTAATTTTATTTGGTGTAGGAAATCATGGGCAGCCAATTGGATTTAGTAATTTGTGGTCTCATGGTGGATTTTTTGCTGGTGGTATAAAAGGTTTCTTCTTTTCAATGGCGATTATTGTCGGATCTTATGAAGGAATCGAAGTAATCGGAATTTCTGCCGGAGAAGTTGCTGATCCACAAAAAGCTATTGTTAAAAGTGTAAGAACAGTATTGTGGCGCATTTTAATTTTCTACGTGGGAGCAATCTTTGTAATTGTGACAATTTATCCTTGGAATCAACTTCAAGCCATGCAGTCCCCATTTGTGGAAACATTTATGAAGGTGGGAATAACAGCAGCAGCAAGTATCATTAACTTTGTTATCTTGACAGCAGCTTTATCAGGAGCTAACTCAGGTATTTATTCTTCAAGTAGAATGCTCTTTAAATTAGCACATGCGGGGGAAGCACCTAAAGTATTTAAGCATATTTCTAAAAGAGTCGTTCCAAATTATGCAATTTTTGGAATTACCGGGGGAATTTTAATTGGATTTATTTTAAATTTAATTGCTTCTACAATTAATAAATCAATGAGTGAATTATTTGTTACAGTTTATAGTTCCTCTGTCTTACCAGGGATGGTAGCATGGTTTGTAATTTTATTAGCAGAATTAAAATTTAGAAAAGAAAATATAGAATTAATGAAGGACCATCCGTTTAAATTACCTCTATATCCATTCTCAAATTATTTTGCTTTATTTATGTTAACAGTAATTGTAATATTTATGTTTATTAATCCAGAGACGCGAGTTTCAGTGAGTGTAGGGGCAGGAGTATTAATCATTGCTGTACTGTTTTATTTAGTAAAACATAAGAGTATTAAAAAGTAAGCAAAAAAGCCTTTCTTACTTGTCGTAAGTGGGCTTTTTTTGTATATTAATTTTAGAATGATTAAGGAGGTAGAAGATTATGAAACCACTTATTGGAATATCAGGATCAGTTATAATTGATGATGGAGGAATTTTCCCAGGGTACCATCGAAGCTATGTAAATGATGATTATATTGATTCTGTAATCCAAAATGGAGGAATTCCATTTATTATTCCATTTAATCAGGATGAAGAAGTAATAAGAGAACAGATGAAGAATGTGCAAGGACTTATTTTGTCAGGCGGACATGATGTAGATCCTCATAATTATGGTGAAGAACCAGAGCAGAAATTAGGAAACATCTGGCCAGAACGGGATAAGTTTGATATGTTACTTTTAACGTTAGCAGAAGAAAACCATATTCCTGTTTTGGGAATTTGTAGAGGAGCACAAATTATTAATGTAGCCCATGGGGGAACTTTATATCAAGATTTGAGCTATCGCCCAGAAAAGACTTTAAAGCATTCTCAAGGACAAACTCCTACTTTAGTTACTCATACTGTTAAAACACTTAAAGGAAGCAAGATTGCAGAGTTGCTGGAGACAGATAGCTTACAAACAAATTCATTTCACCATCAACTACTAAAAGATGTTGCTTCTGATTTTAAAGTAACTGCACGCTGTGTAGATGGAGTAGTAGAGGGAATTGAAAATTCCGATGGGTCTGTAATTGGGGTACAATGGCATCCAGAAATGCTTCATAGAGTAAGTAAAGTACAAAATAATCTTTTTAAACATATAATTGATAATGCTAAAAAGAACTAAGGAATAAATTACTATGAATAAAAATGAAAGTGATAAATTAGGTTTTTGGTCGATAGTTTTATTAGCGATTAATGCTATTATTGGCTCAGGAATCTTTTTAACGCCTGGAAGTGTAGTTCAGCAGGCAGGATCACAAGCTTTACTAGTTTATTTTATTGCGGCAATTTTTGCTTCAATTTTAGCAATTTCTTTTTCTGCAGCTGCAAAATATGTTACAAAATCGGGAGCAGCCTATGCTTATTCCAAGGCTGCTTTTGGGAATAATGTAGGATTTTACATGGGAAGTTTGCGATATTTTTCTGCAAGTGTAGCTTGGGGAGTAATGGCTGTAGGTGTTATAAAGTCAACAATTTCAATTTTTGGTGGAAACCCAAATAAAAAGTTAAGTGTGACAATTGGCTTTTTAATTTTAATGGCAATAATTACAGTGATTAATTTATTTGGTCAAAAAGTTTTAAAATGGGTAATGAACTTAGCGACTATTGGGAAATTAGCGGCTTTAGTATTAATTATTATTGCTGGAGTGATTCTGTTAATAATCACAGGGGCTTCAAGCAATTTATCTGAAGTAAATAATATTACCCAAAATGGTCATAAAATTGTACCGCCGTTAACTACTACAGGTTTTGTAATGGCAATTGTAGCGGCGTTTTATGCCTTTACAGGATTTGAATCAGTAGCATCGGGATCTGATGACATGAAGGATCCAGATAAGAATTTACCTCGGGCAATTCCATTGGCAATTTTAGTAATTGCCGTGATATATATTGGAGTAGTAGCGGTAGCAATGGTGCTAGATCCAAAAGCTTTAATGACTACAACACAAGTTGTGGCAATTGCAGCTATTTTTAAAAATGAAATTTTACGAGATGTAATTTTAGTTGGAGCATTAATTTCAATGTTTGGAATTAATGTGGCTTCCAGTTTTAATGCTCCACGTATTTTAGAAGCGATGGCAAGAGAAAAGCAGCTATCTGCAAGTTTAACTAAAAGAACAAAGAATAATTTCCCTATTCGAACATTTTTTGTATCAGTTGCTTTAGCAATATTAATTCCATTAGCTTTTGAATATAATATGACTAATTTGATTACCCTAAGTGCAATGGTAAGATTCTTAGGGTTCATTGTTGTTCCAATTGCTGTGATTCAATTCTATCGTGGAAAAAGTGCGGAACCTATTTTAAAAGGCCATCGAAATTTATTTACTGATGTAATTTTACCAATAATTTCTGTAATAATTGTTATTTTCTTGTTAATCGAATACAATTGGAAAGCACAATTTGGAATTATTGTAAATAATAAAATAGTAGGGATTAATTGGTATGCGGTTGCAATGATGATATTTGGATTCATTCTCTTGCCACTAATTATGTTTATCATTTCTCGCTCAATGAGAAGCAAAGAAAAATAAAGGCTGTGAAAAAAGTCTTACTTAAGCTAAATAAAATACAAAAATCGTCAATATTAAGGTAATAAAACCAAAATATTGACGATTTTTATGTGATATTATAATAAATTAATTCCGTGACGTTCGCATGCATCAATCATTTCAGGTGGCCAAATACTTGCTTGCACTTCACCAATATGAGCTTTTCCTAAAAGCATCATGCAAAGTCTTGATTGGCCAATACCACCACCAATAGTGTAAGGAAGTTCTCCGTTGAGAAGCATCTTATGGAAAGGTAATTCGGCTCTTTCTTCAGCATCAGCTTTTATTAATTGGCGTTTCAATGATTCTTCACTAACGCGGATCCCCATAGAAGAAATTTCAATTTTACGGTTAAGAGGCTCGTACCAGAAAATAAGGTCGCCATTTAATTGCCAATCATCATAGTCAGGAGCACGGCCATCATGTGGTTTACCGCTACGTTGTAGCTTATCACCGATTTTCATTAAAAATACTGCTTTGAGTTCTTCAGCAATTTTGTTTTCGCGTTCTTCTGGCGTTAAACTAGGCCATCTGTCCTCCAATTCTTGAGTAGTAACAAATTCTACTTTTTCAGGAAGACGATAAATAGAACCAGGGTAACGCTTAAGAAGTTTATGCTCAGTGGCTTTAATGGCTTCAAAAATAGTTTCAACAGTTTTATATAGGGTGCTCAAATCACGTTCTTCTTTAGAGATAATTTTTTCCCAATCCCATTGATCTACATAAATAGAGTGGAAGTTGTCAACATCTTCATCACGTCGAATGGCATTCATATTAGTGTATAAACCTTCGTGCATATTGAAGCCGTAACGTTTAAGCGCAAGTCGTTTCCATTTTGCCAATGAATGAACTACTTCAATGATGTTATCTTTGTCCATTGATTTCATATCAAATGCAACGGGGCGCTCTACACCGTTTAAATTATCATTTAGACCTGTTTTTCTTTCGACAAACATTGGGGCAGACATACGTTGCAAGTTTAAGGCTTCGCTGAGGTTGTCTTGAAATGTTTGTCTAATAAACCCAATTGCTGATTCTGTATCACGAATGTTTAAAGCTGAATGGTAACCTTCTGGTAAAATCAATGTCATAATAAATTACTCCTTAAATTTAAAATTTGAAGTAAAGAAAAAGCCCTTCACTTCCCTGAATACAGGGACGAAAGGCTTTTTTCCGCGGTACCACCCAAATTGTCTATAGCAAGTATAGACCAACTTATTAGAGAACACCAACATGTTCTCCCGGTTTGGTAACGTACCGGCGACGGCTATCACTTACTTTAACATCGTTAGTTGGGTGAGCGGCTTGAGGAAAAAGTGTTTTTCAATAATTCAGGGTCTGCTAAATTTTCACTATCATTAACTCACTGAAAGAAATAAATTATTTACTCTTCTTTTTCATAGCTGTTTAATTATTATGTTAATTATATTAAAACCCTCTTAAGAAAAAATTGCAACTAAAAATATGCAGAAAAAATTATTTTTTTCTGTTATGATTGATGATGCTTAGAAAAAGAGAGGGAAAAAGATGGCTAAGAAAAAAAGATTATGGACATTTTTAGCGGCATTAGCTTGTGTATTTTGGGGAGTTTCTGGTTTATTTGCTAAAGGTTTATTTAATATCAGCGCTGAAATCACTCCAATTTGGGTAACACAGGTAAGAATGATAGTTAGCGGAATTGTGTTATTAATTTTAGCTCAAGCAACCGGAAAAAAGCCCTTTAAAGTAATGACAGATAAAAAGGATATGGTAACTGTAATAGCTTATGGATTATTAGGACTATTGCCCGTACAATATTGCTACTTTGTAGTTGTACAGCAGGCAAATGCGTCTATAGCAACTATTTTGCAGTTTGTGGGACCCTTTTTTGTGATGATTTACATGGTAGTTTTTGAGCACCAAGTTCTGCGTGTGTTAGATATTCTTGCAGCAGTAGGAGCATTTATTGGTGTTTTCTTTTTAGCAACCCATGGAAACTTTAATCATCTTTCTTTGACTCCTGTTGTGTTATTTTGGGGCTTTTTATCAGCCGTGGGAGTAGCTACAAATACTTTGATTCCTAGAAGACTATTGGATCATACCTCAAGTCTTGTAGTAACGGGATGGGGTCTCCTGTTAGCAGGAATTTCTTTAGTAATTGTTCATCCTTCTTGGCCTCATTTGCCTAAAAATCAAATGGTATTTTGGTTAATGTTAGGAGTAATAGTAATTGGCACGATTATTCCATTTCAATGGATGATGGGGTCCTTACGCTACATTAAACCATCAACTGCAACTTTGCTTGATGCTTTTGAGCCGGTAGCTGCAACGTTAGGATCTGTATTAGTGTTTGGATTGGTCATGGTTCCAATTGATTGGATTGGATCAGTAATGATTATTTTGGCAGTAATGGCTTTAAGTTGGCAACCAAAAAGTGAAAGATTAAAAGAAAGACCGAATTGATCAAGAAATGGTTGGTTTTCCCAGGAAATATTAGAGTTACTTTTGCTCGAAGAAAGAAAAAAGAAATAAAAATGCTAGTCAATATGTAATTGCGTTTAAAAGGAAAAATGTTACATTTTTTATCAGAACATATAATTTATATAATAATTGTCATTAGTGTATTTATAATTCGAAGAATGATTCATCAGGGTGGTGCTTCTAAGTTACAGGAAAATATTTATAAGGGAGGATCATGTTTAATTATCCTAATTTTTTTGATTAGAGTTACTCTACAACAGGAATATATCCTAGCAATCTTTATTCCAATTTTTGCATTAGCAATTATATATTACTTAAAAGAAATAATTCACGATATAAGACATAAAAAATAGTGCTCGGTAAGGAGCACTATTTTTGTGTATTTAATTTACTATGTTTATATCCATATACGAAATAAATTAAGAGACCAAAGCCAAACCAAATTGCAGCAAAAATGAAAGTTTTAATTGGTAAGAAGAACATCATTCCAATACATGCCAAGGTGGAAATAATTGGAATTACAGGATAGAAAGGAACTTTAAAACTTGCATCTGGAATATCACTACGTTGGCGCAATAAAATTACTCCAAAGGAAACAAAGGCAAAAGCTAATAAAGTTCCGATTGAAACTAAATTAGTAAGTTCGTCTAATGAAAAAATTCCACCCATTAAAGCAATAATAGTGGTGACAATCCAGAGAGAATTTTCTGGTAGACCATGTTTATCAATTTTCCCTAAAAAGCTAGGAAGTAAACCATCACGTCCGATTGAATAAATAAGGCGTGAGCTGGAGTAAATCATGGAAAGCATCATTGTACTCATCCCTACAATTGCACCAATTGAAAGTAAGTCAGCAATCCATCCTTGGTTAACTTGCTTTAAAGCAAAAGCTACAGGATTAGCAACATTTAATTTATCAAAATGAACCATTCCGGTTAATACAATTGAGACCGCCATATACAAAATAGCCGCAATAATTAAAGTCCCAATAATCCCGATGGGCATATTTCTTTTAGGATTTTTAACTTCTGCGGCTGAAGCAGAAACAACATCAAATCCAAGAAAGGCAAAGAAAACGGTAGTAGCGCCATGGAAAACTCCATTAGCACCAAAAGGAGTAAAGGGTTTATAGTTAGCTGGCTTAATGAAAAATAACCCTACTCCTATAAAAATAAAGATGATAGCAATTTTAATTACAACAGCAATATTATTTAATTTAATTGAGGTTTTTAAACCCCGTGATAAGAGTAAAGCAATTAAAAACACGCTGATAACAGCAACTAAATTAAAATAAGTTCCACTGGCAGGATTATAGGCGTTCTCTAATTGGTGTGGCAAATGCAAGCCCACACTGTTAATTAAAGAATGAAAATAGGCAGCCCAACCAGCTGAAACAGCGGCAACTGATAACATATATTCTAATACTAAGGCCCATCCCAAAATCCAACCAATAATTTCGCCATAAAGTAAGTTACCATAAGAATAGGCACTTCCCGCAACAGGGATGCTGGAAGAAAGCTCAGCATAACACATACTACAAAGACCACACACAATAGCCGCAATAACAAAAGATAATGTAACGCCGGGACCAGCTTCAGTGGACGCTACAGTGCCTGGTAAAATAAAAATCCCGGTACCAATAACGGCTCCAATTCCTAAAGCTAATAAATCGCCTGCACCTAAAGTTTTGACAAATTTTTTATCAGTTCCTAAATAACGAGAAAGGTTTTCTTTTCTAAAGGGATTGAATTTCATTCTTTAATCGCTCCTCATGTCGCTGTAATATTAACTTAACTATTCCTTGTGCGACATTAATATTACGCAATAAAGGTCCATGGGCATAAGATCCAATAAAGTTTTTGTAGCGTAATCCTTCTTGCTGATCTTGAGGGTTGTTGCCAAAGCCTTCAATCATCTTTCCAAAAGGACGAACTTTTTCTTTGTCATCAAAGTACGTTTGACCAGAGTGATTTTCAAATGCCTTAACTTCACCCCATTCGGTTTTAAAACGGGTATCTCCAATCATTCGCTTGTCAGCCTTAAAAATAGTATGAAGTGGAAGAATATCTAATCCTTTAATAGTTACACCAGAATTTGTTTTATAATAAGAACCCATTAATTGATAACCGCCACAAATACAGAGCATAGGACTATTACTTTCAATATAATTCTTTAAGGTATCGCGATGGCGTAATAAGTCTTTAGCAATTACAGTTTGTTCAAAATCTTGCCCACCACCGAAAAAGATAAAATCATAGTCTTGAGCGTTAAATTTGTCTTCTAGTGAAATATTGTCAACTGAAGTTTCATAACCTTGTTTTTTTAAAAGATAAGCAATTACTTTAACGTCCCCAGAATCACCGTAAGTATTCATTAAGTCTTCGTATAAATATGCAATTTTAATTTTGTGGTCAGACATAGCTGTCCTCCTTAATAATGAAATATTGATTAAAAATATAGTTAATTTTAGCATAGGGTGAAAAATATATGCAATGTAGTTAAAATTAAAGTCCTAGGAGTAATTTCCTAAGACTAATTTATTATTCTTTATTGCTAATTTCCTGAGCTTTAAGATGGTTAATTGGCCCCCACTTACTTCCTACTTCAATTGGATGAGCAATTGCTTGATAGGTAAAATCTTTAGCAATTTTTACAGCAGTAAGTATATTAGTACCTTTAGCTAATTCAGCTGTAATAACAGCAGAAAGTGTATCACCAGTTCCATTTACCCGATCAGTAGCAACGTATGGTTTAGTTAGCCAGATATCATTACCATTTTCTAGAAGTAAGTAATCGCGCACTTCAGTAGATCCTTCAGGATGTTTACCCTTTAAAAGAACATTTTTAGCACCCATATTTTGAAGCATTTTTGCGCTACGCTGAATCTCATCATCGCTGTCTAGCTGTGAACCAGTTAATTTTTGTGCTTCAAAAAAGTTTGGTGTAATAATGGTAGCCAACGGAACAAGTTTTTCTAAAAAAGCTTGATAAGCATCATCAGCTAATAAAGTTGCACCATGTTTAGTAATAATTACAGGGTCTAACACGATGTTTTTCATATGATACTTTTTGAGATTATGCGCTACTAAATCAATAATTTCTTTATTAGCTAACATTCCTGTTTTTGTTGCTTTAATATCAAAGTCGTCATTTAAGACTTCGAATTGCTTGTTAATAAAACTTGCAGGCATAATTTGTTGGTCAAAAATTCCTTTAGAATTCCCTGCTACAGCGGCTGTTAATAATCCCATGCCATAAACACCTCGTGCGTAAAATGCATGAAGGTCAGCAGGCATTCCTGCGCTACCGTCACTGTCATGTCCTGCAATAGTAAGAGCTTGTGTAAATTGAGCCATAAAAAACTCCTTTCTATTGATACTTTTTTGTTGTTTTATTATAGTATAGAAGTTTAGTCACAGAAAAGAAACTAAAGAAGGAAAAAAGATATGAAAAATGAACGTTTAGTAAAATTAGAAGGAGCAAGTAATTTTAGAGATTTAGGTGGATATCAAAATAAGGAAGGTAAAACAGTAAAGTGGCATAAGATATACCGCTCTGATTCATTAGCAGACCTTACAAAAAGGGATTTGGAAAAACTCTCTGCGTTGAATATTGTAGAGGATCTAGACTTACGTTCAAATTATGAACAAACAATTGCCCCTGATCGAGTATGGAAAAATGTTAAAAAAATTGATGTTCATCTTTATGAAGAAGGAGATGAGAAAATTTCTCCGGAAATAAATGAAAAAAGTGTATTAGTGGAACCTTTACCTTTGGTGAAGACCTATTTGGGGCAAATTTATCAAAAGGCTCTTTTAAATCCTGTAGCTAAAATGGCTTTTAGGAAAGTTTTTGAAACGTTATTAACCTTAAAGCAAGACCAAGCACTTGTTTTTCATTGTACGATGGGCAAAGATCGTACAGGAATAGTAGCAGCTCTAATTTTAATAGGTCTAAGTGTGGACTTAGAGACAATCACAAAAGACTACTTATTAACTAATAAAGTGGAACTTCTTAATTGGCAGGACCAATATGGCTCTGGCAATGATCTAGAAGAAATGATTGAAAAGATGAATGTGACTGCCGCTGATCAAGAATCAATTTTAGCACTCATTGAAACCCTCAAAAGTTTTGGAGGATTCAAAAATTACTTTATTAATGAATTAGGATTTACAGAAAGTGACTTTAAATATTTTCGAGAAAACTATTTAAACTAAAAAGACTACCGTACATTAAATTGGTACGGTAGTCTTTTTAAAGAGCGGTAGAAGAAGTACTTTTTAAAAGTTTGACAGGCAAAATGTAGGGGGAATTACAAAGTGTTAAGTCAGGATTTTTAATTCTTTCTTCTAAAAGTTTTACTAATATTTGGGCAATATCACTAATTGGTTGAACAATTGTAGAGAGAGTTGGATAGTAGGTTTGAATAAAATTTGTTCCATCAAAACCGACGACTTTCAATTCTTGGGGAATAGAAATTTTTAGTCTTTTTGCAATTTTAATGATTAAGAGGGCTGTTAGATCATCTGCAGCTACAATTCCATCAACTTGATGATTTTTTAGTAGTTTTTCAATAGCCATTTCTTTAAGAGCCGGAGTATCACCAAAAATTACAGGATAAATATGTTGGTTTAGCTGTAAATCAGCCATAGCTTTTTGGTAGCCTTTTAAGCGTCGGTCAGTAGGATGACCATCAGAAATTGGATTACCAACAAAGTAAATTTTGGAAGCGCCGTTTTGAAAGAGGTCTTTAGTAGCTAGTTCTCCGCCATGAAAGTTATCTGAAGTTACAATTGGAATATTGGGGGAAAGTTTCCGATCAAAGGAGACAATTGGGAGTCCAGTTTTTTTGTATTCTTCGATACCTAAATTGTGCGCACCAGCAATAATTCCATCTACCTTGTTTGCCATTAACATTTGCAAGTACATTTTTTCTTTTTCTTTATTTTTTCCGGCATTACAGAGAATCATTTTGTAACCAGCTTGAAAAAGAGAATCTTCTATTTTACTAACTAGTTCTCCGAAGAAGGGATGCGCTACATCGGGGAAAATTACACCTATTAGCTTAGTTTTCTTGCCTTGAAGTGAACGCGCAGCAGTATTTGGTTGGTAATTTAATTCTCTCATGGCCTGGTAGACTTTGTTGCGAGTCTTTTCACTTATATAGCCATAGTTGTTTATTACCCGGGAAACTGTAGTGGGAGAACAATGAGCTCTCTTTGCGACATCAGTTAATTTGATCATAATTTTCACCTAAAGAATTGAATGCATCTTCCAAAGGTAGCCTGTGTATTTGACAGCTTCAGAAAAGGCAATTTTTTGGTCCTTTTTATCAGCGAAAAAGCGCAAGGTTAAGACGTGACGGCCATCATTAACAAAAATTTCCGCTAAAGAACCATCAACAAAAATATCTAGGTCCAAGGCTTGATTATCTGGTAAGTGAATAGATCTTTCAGTACCATATTCAGGGTTAACAGCTTCTTTTAATTGACCACGGTCAACAGTTAAGCTAGCATTTTTTCTTGTATTAAAAGTAATTTTTAAGCCATGTTCTAATTTATCATCAGCATTTAAAAATAAAGTAGAGGCTTGATCTGCATCAATGTGTAACTTTAATTCATATTGGCGTCCACTTTTATCGGAAATAATTGGAGTATTAACTATTTCCTTTTCTTGATAGCGGAGTTCTTTGATTGAATCTACTGGATGTTGGTATAAATGATTATCTTTAATTTCAAGACGCCGAACTTGAGTATAGACATCTGCCCAGTTTTCTTTATCAGTTGGATAAGATAAATCAGGAAGTCCAACCCATCCAATAGCGTAAGCTTCTCCGTTAGGAGCATTAAAAGCTTGCGTTGCATAAACATCAAAACCATCATCAAAATTAAGTAATGAGTGTGTAGTAGAAAAACTACCTGTGTTTAAATCAACCTTGTCACCAATTAAATACATATTGGGGTAAATATTACTATAATTTGATATATTTTTTTCTAATCCTTGAGGACAAAAAATTAAGACAGGTTTCTTGTTTACCCAAATAATATTAGGGCATTCAATCATATACCCCATTTTTTGTTTGGAAAAATCAAGATAGCCAACTTCTTGCCAGTTTTCTAGATCTTTAGATTTGAAAATATCAATTTTACCTTCTTTGGTTAATTTATCTTGTGCCCCGATTAATACAAAGTAAGTTCCATCATGTTTAATTAGTTGAGGATCACGGAAGTGTTCACTAACATGATCAGGGGGCAGAAGGGCAGGTTTAGCAGGTTTAGTGATATTTTCATTTTCGTCCATTTCTGCAATGATTTGATAAGGGATCCGTGTCCAGTCAGGATCGCGATGATTACCTGTATACATTAGTAAAAGCTTACCATCATTTTCTAAAGCAGAGCCAGAATATGCACCTGCATTATCTAAATCGCTATCTGGAAAGATAGCTTGGCCTAAATAGTGCCAGTGCACTAAGTCATCTGAGGCGAATTGTGCCCAAGATTTTAAGCCATGAACTGGTCCAAATGGGTAAGATTGAGTAAATAAGTGATATTCACCGTTAAAATAAGAAAATCCATTTGGATCATTCATTAATCCTGAAAGAGGGTGCACATGATAGTGCATTTGATAAGGGGAAGTTGCTGCTTGTGTTTGCAACTTTAGTAAAGTTTCTGCATCCCATTTATTGTAGGGAGTATATCTTTTTTCTCGAGACCATTCCATAAATTATCACCTTAATCTTAAAATGTAAACGCATTCGTTTTGATATAAGCAAGTTTAAGGTAAATACTATCAGATGTCAAACGTTGAACTGATGAGTGAGCTTGTTAAAGAATAAGTAAGAAAAAATAAAATATTTTTTCTGTCAAACGCTTGACATATTTTTTGAAAGCGCTAATATAATAGATATAATATAAAACGCTTTCAAAAATGAGGAGGAACAACACTATGGATCACAAAAAAGTTGCTGAAGTTGTGATTAAAGCTGTTGGAAGAGACAATTTAGTCGCAGCTGCTCACTGTGCAACCCGTTTGCGATTAGTTTTAAAAGATGACAGTAAAGTTGATGTTAAAATGCTTGATGCAGATCCTGATATCAAAGGAACTTTTAAAACTAATGGTCAGTTCCAAGTTATTATTGGTCCTGGGGATGTAAATAACGTTTATGATGAATTAATTAAAATGACAGGGTTATCTCCATTATCTACAGATGATCTAAAGAAGGTAGCTGAAAAGAATCAAAAGTTTAATCCGATAATGTCATTTATTAAACTTTTATCTGATATTTTTGTACCAATCATTCCAGCACTAGTTGCAGCTGGTTTGTTAATGGCTTTAAATAACTTTTTAACTTCACCAGGATTATTTGGTCCGAAATCAGTTATCCAAATGGTGCCACAAATTGCTGGTGCTTCTGAAATGATTCAAATCATGTCTGCAGCTCCATTTATTTTTATGCCAGTTTTAGTAGGTATTTCCGCTGCTAAACGTTTTGGAGCAAATCAATATTTGGGTGCTGCTGTGGGTATGATGATGACATCTCCAAATTTAGTAGATGTTGGAACAAAAGGAGGACATTTTTGGAATTTATTTGGTCTCCATGTTTCCCAAACTAATTACTACTACCAAGTTATTCCAGTTTTAGTAGCAGTATGGGTTTTAGCAATTTTAGAAAAATTCTTCCACAAACATTTACCACAAGCGGTGGACTTTACCTTTACTCCACTTCTTTCTGTATTCATTACAGGATTCTTAACATTTATAATTATTGGACCTGTCTTTCGTGAAGTATCTAACTGGATAACTTATGGTCTGGTTTGGCTCTACAATACTTTAGGATTTGTAGGTATGGGAATTTTTGGTGCTTTGTACTCACCAATTGTGATGACTGGACTTCATCAAAGTTTCCCAGCATTTGAAACTCAATTGATTACTGCCTTTAGAAATGGTCAAGGTGCAGGTGACTTTATCTTTGTAGTTGCCTCAATGGCTAATATTGCTCAAGGTGCTGCAACATTTGCAGTTTGGTCATTAACTAAAAATGATAAGATGAAAAGTTTAGCATCATCATCAGGAATTTCAGCTTTACTTGGAATTACTGAACCAGCACTATTTGGTGTTAACTTAAAACTTAAATTCCCATTTTTCTGCGCTTTAGTGGGATCTGCAGTTGGGGCAGCTTTTGCAGGAATTATGAAAGTTATTTCAGTATCCTTAGGTTCTGCAGGTTTGCTTGGATTTTTATCAATTAATGCACATTCAATTCCAATGTACCTGGTAGCTGAACTAATCAGCTTTGTAGTAGCATTTGCTGTAACTTATGTATACGGACGTAGTCATATGGCTTTGGTAAATCCAAAACAAGAAGTTGTTTCTGCAGGCGAAGCTGTTGAACAACAACAAGAAGCAGAAAAGATTATCAAAGAAAACAAAGAACTACATGATGAAATTATAGCAGCTCCAGTTTCTGGTGAAGCAAAGAGTTTAACAGAAGTTAATGATCCAGTATTTTCAACTGAAGCTATGGGTAAAGGTGCTGCAATTGTTCCAAGTGAAGGTACAGTATATTCCCCAGTTTCTGGTGAAATTACAGTTGCTTATGAAACTAAACATGCTTATGGAATTAAGTCTGACGAAGGTGCAGAAGTTTTAATTCATATTGGTATTGATACAGTTAACTTGAAGGGTAAGAACTTTACCAGCAAGGTAAAACAAGGACAACATGTTGAAAAAGGTGATGTCTTAGGAACAGTGGATGTACAAGGTGTAATTGACGCTGGTTACGATCCAACTGTAATGGTAGTTATTACGAACACTCCAAGTTATGCAAATGTTCAAAAGATTGACGGTGAAAATAAGAATCATGGTGATGATTTAATCGCTGTTACAAAAAGAATAATTAACTAATTAAAAATATCTCACGGTTGGAACGACTGTGGGATATTTTTTAAGATAGCTTTTGAGAAGGAAGTAACTATTGATATTATTAAGTAAACATTTTATTTACTAAGCTAGTAAAAAATTGAAATGTGCAAGGAAGTAAGACAAAATAAATTAAAAATAGAAGGTAAGTTGTTATGTAGAGGAAAAAATGAATGAATGAATTAATTGAAGGGCTCACAGAGTATTGTGTCGATAGAAAAATTGATACTAAAGAATTTGTTGATTTTCTAAATCAAAGTCAAGAAGCTTTTGGTAAAGAATCCCAAGAGGAAATTAGCA
This sequence comes from Lactobacillus sp. PV037, assembly GCF_014522345.1. Classification (NCBI taxonomy): domain Bacteria; kingdom Bacillati; phylum Bacillota; class Bacilli; order Lactobacillales; family Lactobacillaceae; genus Lactobacillus; species Lactobacillus sp. PV037. The sequence goes on from NZ_CP041987.1 coordinate 20,490, forward strand.
AGTTATTGGATAAATTCAAAGATGAGCAAAGAAAATTCTTAATTTTGGCCTTTATTGCAGTCGTTGATGGGACAAAGTATGAAGGAAAAGACTTATCCGAAGACTTAATGATAAGGGTAAGAGGATTAAATCAGTATATTGATGATCACAAAGAACTATTTACTACTGGAAGAGTGAAGATCACGGGCCCTGAACGTGAACTAATAGTGGTAAAAAGAATTGGCGAAACTAAAGTATTAGATAGCTACTTTAATCCAACAAGAGGAGCAATTGGTTTGGAAAAACAAGTTGATATTGGACAAAATTATTTGGTTGGCCAACTTTTATCAAATGGATTTGTAATTAAGGTGAAAAAGTAAAGCAAAAGACTAGAGCAGTCAATGTTCTAGTCTTTTATAATGTTTTTTCTTCTATCAAATAAAACAATAATTAGGTTTACTAATAAGATAGCGCCAGTAGCTGCAAAAACCCATTGATAAGTAAAAATACCTGAAATTAATGAGCCAAGTAATGATCCTAGAACAGATCCAATTGCTTGAAAGGACTGGTTATAAGAAAAGATTCTACCAAAGGCTTCAGGTGGAACATTTAAAGTAAGAATAGTTTGAGCAGCGGGAAGCAAGGCAGCACTTGCAATCCCCAGTAAGAAACGCCAAAAAGCTAGGGACCAAGCGTTGGCAATCAAAGTCATGGGAATAAAAAGAATAGTAGCTACTAACAATCCCCACCGTAACACCTTTTTTGCTCCCACATTATCCATCAGGTGACCAATTTTTGAAGCAGCTAGCATTGTTCCGAGTCCTGGAGTAGCTGCAACAATTCCGGCGACTAGTGCAACGCTATGACTATGTGGCATCAAAGATTTTACATAGAGGGAAACGATTGGATCAATTGACATAGTGGAAGATTGAACAATCATAGTGGTAATGAACATAATGATAATTAAGCGTAGATCAGGTAGCTCTTGCATAATCCTCTTCATTGGCTTCATCTTTTTAGCTGGAATTGGAGTGAAGTCTTCTTTAGTTAAAAACAAAGTTCCTAAAAATACCATAAACATTAATCCTCCAGTAATAAAGAAAGGAATACGGTATCCAAAGGCACTAGAAAGAGCCCCTCCTAGTAATGGACCGACTAAATTACCAGCAGTTCCTGCAGTCATCATTTGACTCATTACCCAGCCACTACGTTGATGAGGTGTTTCACCAGCCATTAGGGCAGTTGCATTATTAATGTAGCCGGAAAATAGCCCTTGTAAAAAACGCATACAAATGATAAAAATAGCGCTTTGGGCTAATCCAGTAATAAAAATGGTCAAGCTCATTACCCCAGCTGCTCGCATACACATTAGCTTACGTCCTTTCCGGTCAGCTAAATTTCCCCAATAAGGTGAGATAATGGCTTGGGCAATAAAAGTCATTGCGAATGCTAAACCAGAATAAAGGTTAATTTGAAATTTACTATAATTGCCAAGTTGTTCCATAAAAAGTGAAATAAATGGCATAGTCATCGAATACCCTAGACCAGTAATAAAACACCCGGCCCATAAGGTAATAAAAGTTTTATGCCAGCCAGTTGGTAGTTTTACAGAATCTGTATTATTCAAAGAGTCACTTCCAATATTCATTAATAATATTCGGTGATTATTTTATCACAAAAAATTACACAAATTTTTAACTTTTGTAATAGTCTATTGGTATGGAGTTTGCTAAGATAAAGACGAAAGAAATCAGAAAGTGAGTAAGAACATGGCAAATTCAAAAACTCCGCATTCTAAAAAAATCCCTACCAGAGAAGAATATCGCAAGCAAGTAGAGCGTCAAGGTAAGTTAAATATTTGGGATATTTGCTTAGATCGATCTTATGTAACAGTTGCGTTCATTGTATTGGCGCTTTTATTTATAATGGCAAAGTGGTGGCTTGGTTTAGCCATTTTAGGAGTTTTATTTATTGTTGGTATTTTGATTATTGTACTCAGTAAACATCCGCAGAGGATTTTTAGTCTTGAATTTAAATTGGGTGGGTCAAGAACACTAAATTTACTAAAGGCACTTCAGTTGGGTGGCTCATTATTAATGTTTTTAGCCACATATATGCGCCAAGTAATAACTATTAATTTTCAAGTTATTGGCTCACAAGATTCTTTGAACTTAATTCAGGGAGCAGCAGCTCGAACAAATAATGCTTATGCTGCTCAGGGGGCAAACATTCTTTCAACATTAAATCAACTACTAGGTGGATCGCTTTGGGGAACTTACCGTTATGCAACAAATAGTGCTCAGTTTATGAATGATCCGGGTGGCCGCGCAATTATGATTTGGATGTTTGTATTGATGGTAGCACCAGCTATTTGTGTTTTAGCACAATTTTTTAGAGAACCATATTCGAGAAGAGCGTTATTGATTAGTTCAGCAATTTCAATGATTTGTTTTGCATTAACACCTTTTTTAATTTATCATTGGGCAAATGTTTTTGCAGCAAATAACCAACTTAACCAGGCGCAGGTTCATCAAGCTTTCAGCGTTGGATACATGGCCTACATTGCAATTGGATGCGGAATTTTAGTATTTGTGATTGCACTTTTTCGTAGTAAGACACAAGATAAATTTGCTAATTAAGTAATAAGTGGATAGGAAACTATCTACTTTTTGTTTGAAAGGAAAATTATGAAAAATAATCCTCTAATTTTTAAATTAAAAATTGCCAAAAATAAACCATCGACATTTAGAAAGGACAAGAACAACGTGTGTCCATTTTGTGACGTGGAGCACTTGACTGATATTTATAAGCAAAAAGAAGAAATGATTTGGCTCCACAATCGTTATCCTACTTTGACTGATACTTTACAAACTGTATTAATAGAATCAGATGATCATAATGGCGATATAACGACTTATGATAAAAATAAAAATAGAAAGTTAATTGCTTTTGCACGCGATTGTTATTGGGAAACAGAAAAGACTGAACGGTTTCAAAGTGTATTATGGTATAAAAATTATGGTCCTAAATCTAGTGGCTCCTTAATTCACCCCCATATGCAAATTGTCGGCTTAGAAAAAGAAGATGGATATAAATATATTCAGGCTAATAATTTTGAAGGCATTACAGTATTGAAAAAAGAAAATATTGAAGTGAATTTTTCTACGCACCCAATTCAAGGTTATCAAGAGATTAATGTAAATATTTTGGATAATGGGGAAACTGATCTGTGGGCTGATTGGATTCAAATCAGTGCGCAATATGTCCTAGAAAAAATGTATAACGGACGAACAGATTCTTATAATCTCTTTTTCTATCCACGCTTTGAAGGTGAAGGATTCTGCTGTAAAATAATTCCACGTTTCTATGCCTCACCTTATTTTGTAGGCTATAAACTTTCTCAATGTAATGATAATGAGAATTTAGAACAAGAAGTTAAAAAATTAAATGAATTTGCATTAGAAAAAATGGGTGAATAAAAATTGAAAGAAGTAAAATTATGGACTAGGAAATTTTTTCAAAATTTTTGGCAGTATATTGGTCTATTGTTGAGTGTGAGTCTATTTTTAGAGTTAATCCTAATTCCATTTTTTCGATTCTTAACAACATTTATTTTACAAGCGGGAAAAGTTCCCTTCATTTCTTATCAAAATATTGTTATCATGTTAACTACTCATCCCTTGGTGTGTTTATTATTGCTGGTAGAATTGGTAGCAATAATTATTGTAATTTATGGTGAATTTAGTTATTTGATGATAGGAATAGAGGAAATTAATAAACAGGGGTTTAGACTAAGGAAAACTATTTTTCGAACTAAAGGAGTACTTAAAAAAGTAAAAATAAGTTCTTTGGTTTATTTGATAATCTATTTTCTCTTAATTGTTCCATTTGCAGATCTTGTCTATCGGACGCCATTATTGGCAAAGATCCATTTACCACAATTTATTATGGATTATATGACAAGAAATGGGATACTTTTTATGCTCTTAGTAAGCAGCTATTTACTAATTTTATATTTGGGATTTCGCAGTATTTTTATTCTGCCGTTAATGATTAATAAGAATTTATCTGCAAAAGAGGCACGTAAAAAAAGCTGGGAATGGACTAGGAGAAAAAATGGGTTAAGAATAATTAAGCAATTATTTTTAATAGAAATATTTGCTGGTATTACTACGGCAATTGGCTATGGAGCAATCATTGCCTTTCAAACTGGAGTAGACTTATTGCCAAGAAATTTTTCCTTTGGATTTGCACAGGTTAATTTAGTATTAATTCAGATGATCGCCTTTGTGGGAATTAGCTATAGTTTTGTCGTGAGCAGTTTGATGTTGTTGAATAAAACAGATAACGAGAAAAAAGATAGTAGAAAAGTTAGTTTTCAGCGTAATAGGAAATACTTTTTAGGAGCCCTTTTACTAGTAGAAGCAGGATTAATTTTTTTGAACAATAGTTTTTATCTTAGAGAAATCAAGTTTGAGAAGCCATTGATTATTTCACATCGAGGGGTTAGTGATAAAAATGGCATCCAAAATACGATAACCGCTTTAAAGAAAACATCCTCGTTAAAACCTGATTATGTTGAAATTGATCTTCATGAAACTGCTGATAAAAAGTTTGTAGTACTGCATGATGAAAATTTAAAAAAATTAGCAGGTAAAAATTTATCTCCCCATGATTTAACTTTGCGTCAATTACAAAAGATAACAATTGCAGAAAAGGGTTATCAGGGGAAAATTGCTAGTTTTGATGAGTATATAAAAGAAGCGCAAAAATTGCATCAGAAACTTTTGCTTGAAATAAAAACAACCCCAAAGGATTCTTCAGGGATGTTAAAGCGATTTAATAAAAAATATGGAAAATTAATTTTGAGTAAAAATTATCAAGTTCAGTCGCTTGATTACCATGTAATTGAAGAGCTACATCAGCTTAATCCAAGATTATTTTTAATCTATATCCAGCCTTATAATTTTACTTACCCTCATAGTTTAGCTGATGGCTATGCCATGGAATACTCCACTTTGAATAATAGCTTTGTTTGGCAGGCGCATTTACAGAAGAAAGTTGTTTATGCTTGGACAGTAAATAATTCTAAGATTATGAAAAAGATGATGTACTACCATGTAAATGGAATAATTACAGATGACATTGAAAAAACTAGACAAACTATTAAAAAATTTAATCAAGCAAATAGCTATGCGGCGCAACTGACAAATTATGTTTTAGTATTTTCTAGTTAATATTTAGTAGGACCTAAGTCATCCTCAGGTCGGTGGGCTTCAAAACGAATGCCGTAGATGTTGAATTTTTTATCTTCATCGTTACGCTTCAGTTCAAGAGTTACTTGATCTTTATTTTGGTTAAAATCAATTTCAGTGCGACTATCAATCCACATAGCACGTTTTATTTCGGGCATTCCAACTAATGTAATAGTTTCTGGAAGAGGTTGATGAATAAAAATATAAATCTGGTAAGGTGCAATTGCATTTTTAAAAATATAAGCATGAGGATTACTAGTAATATTTTTTTCAGGTCGTGCTTCGTAAAAAGCATGTCCAAACGAATCAAGCCAGTTACGCAAGTGAAGTAAAAGGTCACTGTCTTCAGAAGTTAAATGTCCTTCTTTAGTTAAGTCCACTTCAAAATAAGCATTGCGTTTTTCAAAACGAGCAATAATAATTTTGGTGATATCATCAGCATCGTAAAGACGTAAAGCGGGACGTGATTGACAAAACTTAATGCTATATTTTTCACAGGCTTTTTGTAAACTAGTAATTTGTTCCTTAGTAGCGTTACGAACACTTACACCACGAAAACCATTATTCCGAGCTTTTTTGATCAAGGTATCGCTGTCGATCTTACCTTCCCAGTTAATATGGTATTGTAAAACGATCCCAATATTTAAATCTTCAGGGTTATCTGCATATAAATCTTCACTCATGATAATTATCAATTCTTTCTAAAGTTTCTTTACTTAATATGCTACCACAAAGTGAATGATAAAAGAAAAGAAGCTAGTTGAATAAAGGTAACATGTGTTATGATATTTAAGGTTAATGATTTAATATAATATTCGGAGAAAATGATGAAAAAAAATAATTTTGTTAAAATTTTGGCTGAAGTTTCGACTGCTCTTTTAATCGGGACTGGAATCAGTATGACACCTAACATTGTTAAAGCAGCTAATACGATAATTGGTACTTCAACAGATAAAACTGTTAACATTACTAAAGATGAAAAAGGCACAATCCATTTTGAACCTATTTTTTCTACTGTGAATGTGACAGTTAAAGAAAATAATCCAGTTATTTTAAAAGTTGATTCAGCAAATGCTGTTACACCAGAAAAAAGTGACTATAAAGCTGGTGAAACCATTAAGGTTCAATATTCTTATGAATTTACCAGTAAAGAAAACAACCAACATGTAAAGGGATACTTTATAGAAAGAAAAACAATTGCTGGAAAAGAATACGGGATTTTTATTTTGGCAGATGAAGTAAATGCATCTACTTCTATTCCAACAAGAGATGAGTATTCTGCCAACATTCAAACTAATTTAAATAATGCTCAAAAAGAGTATAAGGAAAAACTTCAAAAAGAAGAAGAAGCTAAACAAGCAGATTTGAAAAAGAGATTTCTTTACTATACTGCTAAAAAGAAAAGTAGCAAAAAATCTTCCTATTACTACACCCTATATAGAAAAACTAGAAGTACCAAGAAGTCTACTAAAGCAACTTATACTTTCAAGAAGAATAAATATAAGATTAAAGCAAAAAGTTTTAAATTAGAAACACCAGTAAAAAATGGTAAAAAGATTTACTACCATGTTAAAAACAAGTCTGCAAACTTTTGGGTAAGCGCAAGTGATGTCAAAGATTTAAAACCAGTGTTTAGAAAAAAATAATAACCTAAATTAAGATCATTGAATTTTATTATTCAGTGATCTTTTCATTTAGAATTGGTTGGTACCAATAAAAAAATCGGGTTAAATTTAGAAATATATATTTTCAAATTGTCAAATATTTAGTACTATATAATACAACAAAAGTGAAAGTAAATTTGTTAAGGAGGTATTAAACAATGCGTCAGCCAGCTAGATCACAACTTAAAAGATCTAACGTATGCGTTTTTGACGACTCATTCTCATCTGTGCCTTCTTTAAAAATTATACTTTTATATTTTGCTGTTCGCATAAAAGACTTATTAGAAACATTATCCGGTGTCTCTTTTAAGTCTTTTTTTCTATCATTTATTTAGTAATGCTAAGTTTCGGAGGATTTAAATGAGAGGGTTAAAGAAAATTATTGTAATGATTGGTTTAGTACTAATCACTACAGTAATGACTGCTTGTGGAAATCATAAAGAAAAGACTAAATCTTATACTCCCAAAGAGCTTCAAATTCAATTTGTCCCAAGTCAGGCAGCTGATAAATTGGAAGGAAGAGCTAAGCCTTTAGAAGGATTGCTATCTAAAGAATTGGGAATACCAGTTCATGTAACAATGTCGACAGACTATACCACTGTAGTCGAAGCAATGAAGTCTAAAAAAATTGATGCAGGATTTTTACCACCTAACGGTTATGTTCTAGCTCATGATAAACTTCATGCAGCAGACGTTTTATTACAAGCAGAGCGCTTTTCTGTAACGAAACCAGATGGAAATTGGACCAAGGCATTAACAAGATCTTATACTTCAGAAATTCTTGTTAAAAAGGGATCAAAAATTAAATCGTGGAAAGATTTAAAAGGAAAAAGCATCTCAGTTCAGAACCCAACATCATCTGCTGGATATGTCTTTCCCATTGCAGAGCTTTATAAAAAAGGATTAAACATTCCTAAAGATAGTAAATTAGTAACTGTTACTGGACAAGATGAAGCCGTCTTAAATGTTTTAAATGGGGATACTGATGCTGCATTTGTATTTGGGGATGCAAGAAATTCTGTACTTAAAGATCAACCAAATATTAAAAAAGAAGTTGTACCAATTTACTTTACAAGAGAAATACCTAATGACGTAATTGCAGTTAGACCAGATATGTCACAAAGTTTTCGTAAAAAATTGATGAAGGCAATGGTTAATATTTCAAAATCTAAGAAGGGTAAAGCATTAATCGAATCAATCTATAGTCATGAAGCTTATGTTCCTACAAAAGATGCCGATTTCAATGTAGTACGTGACTATAATAAAGTTATTTCAAATATGAAAAATTAATTATTAAGTTAAGGAGTAGATAAATGAAAAATCAACCAATGATTCAATTAAGAAATGTTAAAAAAGTCTATCCTAATGGTACAGTTGGCCTAAAGGACATTAATTTAACAATTAATAAGGGTGAATTTGTAGTAATAGTTGGTTTATCGGGAGCAGGGAAGTCGACACTATTACGCTCCATTAATCGTTTGCAAGATATTAGTGAAGGCGACATTGAAATTGATGGTAAATCTATTACTAAGGCAAGTGGAAAGCAGTTGCGCCTGATTAGACGTGATATTGGTATGATTTTTCAAAATTTTAATCTAGTAAAACGTTCCAGCGTTTTAAGAAATGTGTTAACTGGGAGAGTAGCATATTATCCAACGTGGAAGACTACTTTTAATTTATTTTCAAAGGAAGATAAATTAAGAGCCTATGAAGCATTACAAAGAGTAAATCTTGGAGAAAAAATTTATGTACGAGCAGATAAGCTATCTGGTGGACAGCAGCAACGTGTAGCAATTGCCAGAGTCTTGACACAAGATCCTAAAATTATCTTGGCTGATGAACCAACAGCCTCACTTGATCCACAAACTTCTCGCCATGTTATGCATGATTTAAAAATGCTAAATCAAGAGTATGGGATGACTGTGTTAGCCAATCTCCATAGTGTTGAATTGGCTAAAGAATTTGGGGATCGTGTAATTGGGGTACATGCAGGCGAGATTGTCTATGATGGAAAGATGAGTGAAACACCTGATTCAATTTTTGATCAAATATATCAAGGACAAAAGTTGGAGGAAGTAAATGAATAAGGAAAAGTTACCTAAACAAAAGTTAAAGACCTGGACGATTGTTTGGATTCTAGTGCTAATAGTTGGGTGTGTAGTGTCAATTGGAGATACAGGGGCACATATTAGTGAGTTATTTGATCCAAATAATTTTGATAATTTTTCAGAAATTTTGGTTCAAATGTTCCATCCTGATTGGTCTTATGCAACCTTAGCAATTCCTAAGTTAATTGAAACTTTGAAGATGGCAATCTTAGGAACATTTATTGGATCAGTAATTTCATTTATTTATGGTTTATTAATTGCAAGAAATATTGTTAAAAATAAAGCGGTAACTGGAATCTTGCGTTTAATTATGAATGTAATTCGCACAATCCCAGATTTGTTATTGGGTGCGATTTTTGTAGCAATTGTGGGGATTGGACCAATCGCTGGTATTATGGCACTGTCAGTGTTCACTTTTGGAATTGTAGTAAAACTATTTTATGAATCTGTTGAAACCATTGATCCTGGCCCAATTGAGGCCTTAACAGCTAGTGGAGCGAGTAAAATTCAAGTTATTCATTATGCGGTATTGCCACAAATTATGACTTATTTTATTTCAGATGTTCTCTACGCTTTTGAAATTAACGTTCGTGCATCAACAGTACTTGGTTATATTGGTGCAGGTGGTATCGGACTTTACTTACAGCAGACACTTCAAGTATTTGAGTATGAAAAGACTGGGTTAATCATTTTTGTGATTATTATTGTAGTGTTAATAATTGACTATATTTCAAGTAAATCTAGGGAGGCATTGATGAAATAATGGATAATGCAGTAAAAAAATTACCCCCACAAAATACTGGAAATAAAAAGAAGATAATTAATTGGTGCATTGGAATTATTGTAGCATTACTAGTTGTTTGGTCATGCACGGGGTTAGATTTTTCTGGCATCAAACCTACAGCTGGGCAAATTACAGGTGCAATTTTTGATGGAATTATTCATCCCGACTGGTCATATGTTTATAACGGTACGGGAGAAGACTTAATTTCACAACTATGGGATACATTATGTATTGCATTTTTAGGAACATTTATTTCAGCGTTTATTTCCCTTCCTCTTGCATTTTGGGCCGCAACTGGGAAACATAAGAAGTGGTATGTTTCTAGAACAGGAAAAACTATCTTAGCAATTATTAGAGCCTTCCCTGAAATTGTTTTAGCATTGATGTTTATTAAAGCAGTTGGCCCTGGAGCCCCAGCGGGTGTATTTGCACTTGGATTCCACTCAATTGGAATGTTAGCTAAACTGTATTCAGAGTCAATTGAAAGCTTAGAAAAGGATGTCAATGAGGCGATAGTGGCAGCAGGTGGATCACGTTTTAATATCACAATGTTTGCTACGATGCCTAATTTAATGCCAGCGTTAATTTCGACTACGCTTTATCGTTTTGATGTTTCGGTACGTTCAGCTTCAATTCTAGGTTTAGTTGGTGCAGGTGGTATTGGATATCCATTAATCATCGCTATTCAATATCGCGAATGGAACAGAGTAGGGATCATTTTATTAGGAATTATTGTAATGGTAATTCTAATCGATTGGATTTCTGGAAAGATTCGAAAAAAGTTAGTGTAATAAAAAATGTACCTTCCCTTGCATCGGGAGGTACATTTTCATTTTTAGTGAAGAAAATTAGTTGTATAATCAACAGCAATCTTTTGATAAGGAGGAGTGAAGCGGTGATCTGCTCCCTCTACTAGGTGTAAGACGCTATTTTTATAAACTTCATGATATTTTTTGGAAGCGTTAGGACTCACTACTTGATCGTTAGTACCATGAATTAGACAAACAGGCCCTTGATAGCGCTTGGCAACATCATAAATTGGTAAAATTTGCGCAGTTCTTAGATAAAAACCTCCCACAGTAAAGTTACCAATTTGAATTGCTTCCGGAATATCATTTGGATTATAGGGAATTCCTTGTAAATCTCCCTTAAGTGCGTCTGAACGTAGGGTGGCAGCAGGAGCAAGTAAGACAACTTTTTTAATTAACTCTGCATTAGGATAGAGCCCTGCAAGCATTGAAGCAACTACACCACCTTGTGAGTGGCCTACTAAGTAAATATTTTTAACGTGATGATCTGCTAAGGCAAATTGGAAAATTGCATTGGCATCTGCAATTTCTCCTGGTACAGTCATATTTTCAAATTTACCTTCTGAATCGCCACAACCATCAAAATCAAAACGCATTGTTGCTAGTCCTGCTTGGTTCAGACTATCGCTTACTGCTTTAATAATTGGTGAGTTACGATTTGCTTTAAAGCCGTGAAAAAGAATGGCTAGATCATAAGTTTCTTGATTAGGCTTAATATAGTCTCCCACTAGTGTTAAGCCATCTCTTTGAACTGTTACTTGAGTCATAAAATTAACCTCCATTTCTAAGAGTATTGTATACTTTTTATAAGAGAAATTGAAAAGTAGTGACTTATTAATGGGGAAAGTATAATAATGGAAGTAGTAATTTTAAGACATGGTGAAACAGAATTAAATGCACAAGGAAAGGTTCAAGGTGCTAGGGTAGATCCAAGTTTGAGTAAAAGAGGGCGAGAAGATGCCGAAAATGCAGCAAAAAACTTTGATGCCAGTCTATTTGATGCTATTTATGTGAGTCCTTTACAAAGAGCTCAAGAAACGGCTAAAATTTTTGTAGGTGAACGTTCTTATCAGGTTGATGACCGAATTAAAGAATTTGATTTTGGGTCATGGGATGAGCAACCAGTCTCCTACTTAAAAGATAAATATCCTGACGCTTTTGATAAAAATGGCTTTACCAATACTAATATGTATAAGTATGCAAAAGATATTGAGAGCAAAGAGCATTTTGAAAAACGGCTCGTAAGTTTTATGAATGAACTAGTCCAAAAGCATCGAAGTGGTAAAATACTAATAGTTTGTCATGGAGTAGTTAGTCGCATGATTTGTGCCCATTATATTAGTAAGGGAGATATGACATCTTTTGCTCAAATGGGAAATTGTTGTGCCTGTAAGCTTTATTTGGATGAGCAAAAGCAGAGTTTAGTTTTCTATAATAAATATTATGCCTAGAAAGAATAGAAGTAGAGTTTTGAGGTGGATTGATGTTTTTAGCGTTAAAAGAAATTAAATATGAAAAATTACGGTACGGATTAATAACCTTTATGATCTTTTTAATTGCTTTTTTAATTTTTATGTTAGCTTCGCTCTCCACAGGCTTGGCCTCTGAAAATACACAAGCAATTAATAGTTGGGATACGAATTCAGTGGTACTGAATAAAAATTCAAATATTAATCTTGCCCAATCGGTGATTACCAAACAGGATATGAAAGATACCACGTTAAATAACCAAAAGCAAGCATACGTGGGTCAAACACCAGTTGTTGTAAAACATTCAGGAGATGGTACAGTTTCAGCACAATTTATTGGTTTAGATTATAAACAATATATTTATAAAAACTTAGATATTGTAGAAGGAACAAAACCAACAAAAAATAATGAAGTTTTAGCTGATACTGCTTTAAAAGAAAAGGGATATCGCTTAAATAATGAAGTAACTTTTAATAGCAGCAAGAAAAAATATAAAATCGTCGGTTTTGTAAAAAATGCCAAGATTAATATTGCACCAATTATCTACGGCAAGTTATCTGTTTGGAAGGCAATTCGGCCAATGATGCCTAATGCCGTTGCCTCAGGGATTATCTCAAAAAATAGCTTTAAGCTAGATTCTACAAATACAAAAACCTATGACCGCAATACTTTTGTTAAAAAGCTTCCAGGTTATATGGCACAAAATTTAACTTTTGAAATGATGATTGGCTTTTTATATGTAATATCTTTAATTGTAATTGCAGTCTTTTTATATATCTTAACTATTCAAAAACTTCCAAATTATGCGGTTTTACGTGCTCAAGGAATTCCAATGAAAACATTAATAGGAGCTACCTTAGGGCAATCATTAATTTTAGTAATTTTAGGAACAGTTATTGCCTGGGTAGTAATGTTAATTATGACAAAAGTATTACCAGCAGCGGTACCGCTTGATTTTGCACCATGGATCATGATTAGTGGCTTTGCAGGGATGATTGCTACAGGAATTATTGGTGGTTTAATCCCAATTCGCTCAATTATGAAAGTAGATCCAGCGAAAGCAATTGGCTAAAGAAAGAAGGATAAAGATGCCAGTAATTACTTTAAAAGATGTTAATAAAATTTATGGGAAAGGTGACGCACAAGTTCAAGCTTTAAAAAATATTAATTTTGAAGCAAATAAGGGTGAAGTTGTTTTAATTATTGGACCTTCTGGAGCAGGGAAAAGTACTTTTTTAACAATTGCAGGAGCTTTGCAGCGACCAACCAGTGGACAAGTGTTAATTAATGGTAAAGATGTTAGTCATTTAAAAAACAAGCAGGCAGAAAAATTACGGCTAAATGATATTGGATTTGTTTTACAAGCCTACAACTTGGTTCCATATTTAACAGTGAACGAACAATTTAAATTGGTAGAGAAAGTTAAGAAAAATAACTTAACTCAAGAAAAGTTAGATCAGCTTTTAAAAAAATTGGGAATTACTAATTTATTGAAAAAGTATCCGAAAGAATTATCTGGTGGTCAAAAACAGCGGGTAGCCATTACTCGGGCATTATTTGCTAATCCACAAATTTTATTGGCTGATGAGCCAACAGCTTCCTTAGATAGTGAACGTGTAGAGGAAGTGGGACAAATGTTCCAGGATTTAGCGCGCCAGCAGCACAAAGCTATTTTACTTGTTACGCATGATTTACGGTTAGAAAAGTATGCTGATAAGGTGTATGAAATGATTGATGGAAGAATGTCAGATATAACAAAAAAACGCAGCTCTTAAGCTACGTTTTTAATTTTTTATAAATTAGGATCAATTTTAAATTTTAAAGGAGAATCTTCAGTTTGTAAGGTAATTAGTTGTGCGATTAATTGTTGATAATTTTTTATTGCACAGTTTGCTAGTTTCTGATTAGCGGTGTTAATAAGCTTTAATTTTTCTTCTTGTTGAGATAATTTGTGTAATTTTTTGTCAGTATCATAACGTAATTTGACAAGTTGCTCATTGGTTTGTTTTTGAGTATTGGTAAGTAAACTACCATACTTACTCCAATTTCGATCTACTAATACACTTGCCTCTTTAAAGACCCAATAAGCAGAGTTGGTGGTAAATTCTTTCTTACCGTACTTAAACATGGTAGGAACTTTTGTCCCTTGTGGGTAAAATGGAATATATACACTTTGAGAAGGAATTCCCATTGCTAACCAGTGGTACATATCATCATTTCGAAGTTGCAATAGATGAGATTCTTGCGTTGTAGCGATACTAATAGGACGGAAACGAGCAGGATTTTTAGCTTTACTTAAATCATATTGACTACCGTTATAATGATCGCTTAACACGCGTTGCGCATCCTGAATGGCAATTGGATGGTCTGGTTTTTGAATAAAAGGAAGATTGAAAGTAGTAGGGCTTTGTTCATGGGAAGGGGTAAGAAGTTTTTGCCCACTCCAAACGCGAGGGGTATTGTAAGTTAAATCACTATCGTCGTGGGTACCAAAAATTAGCCGAAAATTAAAAGGTTGGTTTTGAGGCCAAAGATTATTTTGTTTTACAAATTCTTGTAAGCCAGGTGAAGTAATAAAGTTAGCTGGATCACTGAAATTAACCTTTTCAATTGCAAGTTGGTTGGCCACAACAGCATAGGAGTCATCAGGAATACGTTGGGCTACATAGTGATGGCCTGAACCAATTTCCATGTACCAAGCTTCATTTTTGTCAGCAAATAAAATTCCATCTGCTTCAGCTGCTCCATGTTCTTGCACGATTTTCCCCAGTCTTTCTACACCTTCACGAGCAGTTTTGATATAAGGTAGAACTACTGTTACCATTGCTTCTTCTAAAATCCCACTTTTTTCATTAAATGGATCAGCAGCTTGTACTCGGTCATTAGCATAGGCACTTTCAGTAGCACTCATTGCTACGTGGAATTCGTTGATTCCGTCTTCTTCAAAAATACCATATTTATCTGTCCACTCCGGGGTAGAAGAATAAGCATATTTTTCTTGGGGTAAAGTTAACTCAAATTTATTGTCTTTTGACTTGAAAAAATTATCTTCAATTCTTTCATGTTGGTTAAAAGCTAAATGTTTAGGCCAAGCAGTTTTTGCATCTTCATTGCGCCCGATAATTACACTTCCGTCAGTTGTAGCATTTTTTCCAATTAAAATAGAAGTACATGAAGAACGTCCAATTTGATGTGTCATATAAAATTCCTCTCCTACAAATACATTAGGTCGTTAATAGTGTATTAATTATAACAGTTTTAGATTTAGAAATTTAAAAAAATGAATAATACAGATTTTTTTGAAGAAAAAGTTAAGTAGTTGGAAGAATTTTTTCTAAGAGGTTGGACATTTTTGTTATTTAATATATAATGTAAAGTAACTAACGTTATATAACATCGATAACTACTTAATGTATAGAGTGAATAGGGGATGAAAAAGTGGCTAGACGAAAAGAAATAGATAAAAAGAAAATTTTGGATGCCGCTTACAAGCTTGCTGTTCGAGAGGGTGTAGAAAGCTTAACGGCGCGTAATATTGCTAAAGCAGCACATTGTTCTACTCAACCAATATATTTAGAATTCTCGAATATGTCAGACTTGCAAGAGCAAGTATTAGCAAAAATTTCTGATGAATTAAAGAACAGAACTCTTCAACAACACTTTACAGGAGAACCATTAATTGATTTAGATCTTTCTTATATTTATTTTGTAAAGGATCATGTTGGTTTATTTAAAGCAATGTTTGTAAATAATACTTTTGGTACTGATAGAATTTCACAAACATTAATGGAATTAGGAAAAGAAAAATTTAAGGAACAATTTGGGAAAACGGACTTTTCTGACGAAAGAATTCATAATATCCTAATCTCTAATTGGGTATCTGCAACTGGATTAGCTACTTTGCAATTAAATCAAATGTCTAATTTTTCAGAAGATCAAATTGTTATTGTTTTAAAATCTCAATTAGAGGATTCAATGAAGAATGACCGTTTCCACTTAGATAAAGTTGGAAAATAATGTAAAAAGATACTAGGGCCACTAGTATCTTTTTTGGTTCTAGAAAAAATAAATCGTATAATAGTAAAGAATAATTTAGTAGAAATGGAGAAAGTTAAATGAAAGTTCTTGCAATTGCAGGGAGTAATGAAATTAACTCTGATCAAACTCAACTTTTAGAATATATTAAGAAAAATTTTAATGATAAATACGATGTTAAAATTATGGAAGCTGCAGCAATGCCCATGTTTAAAGAGGGCGTAAATGAACCTGAAGATTTAAAAAAGATGGGACAGGCGATTAATGAAGCAGATGCGGTAATTATTTCAACTGCTGAAAGTCAAAATTCAGTGCCGTCTTCATTAAAAAGTGTAGTGGAGTGGTTATCTTCAGCAGAACATCCATTTAAAGAAAAGCCTCTATTAGTTATTGGAGGAGCCAAAGAACCTCAAGGATCAGCACGCGCTCAAGTGCGGTTAAAAAATGTTTTAGCTTCACCAGGAATTGGTGCAATTGTTTTTAACAATGATGAGTTTATGATGGGAGCATCACACCAACAATTTGATAAAGATGGTAATTTGCCAGAAGGAACTGCTAAATTCTTGAAATATTTCTTGGAAGAATTTGATGAATTTTATAATACAGTTAGTTCTAGAAAAGAGGAGAGAAAATAATGAGATTAGTAGCTATTGTTGGAACAAATGCAGATTTTTCTTTTAATCGTTTAATCGAAAAGTTTATGGCTAACCATTATAAAGATGAGGCAGAAATCGAAATTCTAGAAATTAATGATCTTCCTCGTTTTAAGAATGGAGCTAGTGAAAATGATGCTGTTTTAAATTTTAGAAAAAAAGTTAGTCAAGCAGATGGCGTAATAATTTCCACCCCTGAATATGATCATGGAATTACTGCTCCACTTAAAAATGCTATGGAATGGCTTGGTAAAAGTAATTTTGATAAAAGCGCTCTTTATATGAAACCTGTTATGGTCTTAGGAGGTTCTTATGGGATTCAAGGTGCTAGTCGTGCCCAGGAGGATATGCGTGAAATCTTACTTTCTCCCGATTTAACAGCCAATGTTTTACCAGGTAATGAAGTTTTAATTGGACATGTTGCTGATAAGTTTGATAAAGAAACTGGTAAGTTAGTGGATCAAGATACAATTAAAGAAATTGATCAAGCATTTTCTAACTTTGTTAAGTTTGTGGATCAAAGTAAAAAATAGGCAAAGAAATGATAGATCCGCTTATTTTACCACTAAAGAAAGTTCCTAATGCGAGAGATTTAGGAAATTATTCTACCCAATCTGGACAAAGAATTAAAAAGCAACGTTTAATTAGAACAGGTAAATTATACAAACTGCCCCAAAGTGATGTAGCTTTTCTAGAGAAATATGGAGTAAATCAAATCATTGACTTACGGTCTTTAAGAGAAGTTAAAGCTGAACCTGATAGTAAAATTTTAGCTGCAAAACATTTGGTGATCCCTATTCATGCCCGTGGGGATGCAGATGTTGAAGAACGGTTAGCACAGTTGCGCTCTAAATATGCTGAAGATCAATATGCAGGCTTTAAAAAGATGTGTTTGCAATATCGGAGTTCTGTGCTAGATAAAGGTGCTCAGGCAGCTTTTCATAAAGTTTTAGTAGCCTTAGCAGAAAATAAATCAGGAGCAACTATTTTTCATTGTTCTGAAGGCAAGGATCGAACAGGACTGGTAACATTTTATCTTCTATTTATTTTGGGAGTAGACTTAGAAATAATTCGACAAGACTATTTGTTTTCAAATTTAATGTTAGATGATTACCGGGCTCAAATGACTAAAAGGGTAATTGCAAATGGTGGTAATTTCCAATTACAAGCAGCTATTCGATCTTTGGGTAGTGTTGCCAATGAATATTTGGATACAGGGATTTTTTTGATGAAAGAAAGATGGGGAAGCATCCAAAATTATATTCGGACTGCACTCCAAATTACTCCTGATATTGAAGAAAGTTTAAGAAATAATTACTTAGCTGATGACTAATTTAGATGTACTAACAACAACGCACTATGCCTTAGGAACAAAGATCACCTTAAAAGTCTGGGGAAGCAGATATGAGTCAATCTTAGCTGAGACTGTCAAGTTAATTGATCATTATGAAGATCTGTTTACAGTAAATAGATCTTATTCAGAAATAATAGCAGTTAATCAAGCAGCTGGTAAAAACCAAGTTACTATCTCTCACCCAAGTTTTGTATTAGCAAAAATAGCTATTTTAGAGAGTCAAAAAAATTATGGATTCAATGCTCTAATGGGTCCTGTCGTTAATAGTTGGCGCATTGGCTTTGAGGATGCCCATGTACCCAGTAAGGAAACTATTAGAGAAAAGTTAGCATTAACTAATCCAAAAAATATTGAAATTAATCAGGAAACAGAAAGTATTTTTTTGCGAGCTTCTGGGATGGAACTAGATTTAGGTGGAATTGCTAAAGGCTATATTGCTGATAGGATCTGTGATTTGTGGCATGCTTACGATGTCAGAGCAGGTATTATTAATTTAGGGGGTAATATTTTGTTTGTAAATAAGTCCCCTAAAAGAAAAGATGGACGCTGGCTAGTAGGAGTCCAAGATCCGCAAAAAGAGCGAGGGAAAAATATTACGTTAGCTACTGTTAATGAATGTTCAGTAGTAACAAGTGGCGTAAATGAACGTTTTTTACAAGTGGGCGAGAAAGTTTACCATCATTTACTTGACCCAGCTACAGGCTATCCTTTAGAAACTAACCTTTTTTCTGTAACTACTTTTACTAAAGATTCAATACAAGCTGAGTTAGAATGTAAACGATTGTTTTTTTGCCCGGATTTGATAGATCATTGGCAAAATAGTGAAAAAGGTCGCTATGGAGCAATTATAATTTATAAAGATCGCACTATAAAAAGAGTGGGAGTATAAAAAAGGTGTCTAGCATTAAACTAGACACCTTTTTCGTTAGCCTACAGTTCGACTAATTCCGAAGATCGTTTTGAAAACACCATTAGAGAGACCAGGTGTACTATAAATGATCCATCTTAAAAATGGTGCATCGATTGTTTGTTGGATAAACCACTGATTTTGAAAAATGGCACACATTGATAAAACAACATAGACAACGAAATAAGAAGCGATAAATGAAACTAAAGCTCCTAATACATGGTCTAATAATGGCCCTAATCCTTTGCGATTAGGATCTCTTCGAGGAAGCCAGCTTTGAATGGTTTTAATAATTAACTTTCCGAAAAGCCAAATAACAATGAAAGCAAAAAATCTATAAGCCATTAGTTCTAAGCTAATGTTTCCAGAAGTAGGAACAACGTTTCCAGAAAAATTACTGTATAACAAGTTACCTAGGGGATCTTGTCCTAAAATTGCGGCCGCAAAGATAATTGCTGAAAAAATCATATTGATAATTCGTTGTGCAAATCCGATTTTATAGCCACTATAGGTTTCATAACCAAGATATAAGAGCACTAAAATAGTAATGATCATTCTAACTACAACCTTTCTTTGCTCTATTATAGATTAGAATTTAAAAAAAGAAATTTTTAATGAGATTTTTGACGTTTTTTTAAAAATACTACATAATTAAATAAGAAGAATTATTTAATTAATATTGTCGATGACCGTAAAATGCGGTACATTAAATAGGTGTGAAACAAGGTTTCACGGGTGAAAAAATGAATCCAGAAATTTTTACAAAAAATCTTGCTCAGAATGGAATTGAATTAACTGAGAAACAAAAGCAACAATTTGCTACATATTATGAAGAATTGATTGCAACAAATGAAAAGGTAAATTTAACACGAATTACTGATAAAGAAGAAGTATACAGTAAGCACTTCTATGATAGTGTAACTCCTTTAATAGAATTTAAGGAGCTTTTTGAAGGTAATAAAACTCTTTGTGATGTAGGTGCAGGAGCTGGATTTCCAAGTTTACCTATTAAAATTTTGCAACCTGATTTAAAAGTAACGATCATTGATTCTTTAGGAAAGAGATTAAACTTTTTAAAGGCTTTAATTGAAAAGTTAGGATTGGAAAACGTTACATTAGTTCATAGTCGAGCAGAAGATGCAGGAAAAAATCCAGCTTTACGTGAAAAATTTGATCTGGTAACTGGTCGTGCAGTTGCAAGAATGAGCGTATTGAGTGAGTATTGTTTGCCGTTAGTGAAAAAAGATGGATATTTAATTGCTTTAAAGGGTCCTAAAGCTCAAGAAGAATTAAATGATGCAAAAAAGGCGATTAAAATTTTAGGTGGAGAAGTTCAAGAAGTAAAAGAGTTGGTGCTACCAAATAGTACAGATGAAAGAACTTTAATTGTCATAAAAAAGGTGGCAATAACCCCTAAAAAATACCCGCGTCAAGCAGGTACGCCTGCTCGCAAGCCGTTATAATGAGATAAAGTGGAGGAAAGTATGGGATTATTCTTTAATCGAAAAAATGATGTTCCTAAGGAAAAACAAGTTCAAGAAATTGAATTAAGTAAAATAGTTCCTAATCCTTATCAACCAAGAAAAACATTTAGTGAGGAATCAATTGGAGAATTGGCACAAACTTTGGAACAACAAGGTTTACTCCAACCAATCATTTTACGTTCTCGTCCACAAAAGAATGACGAGTATGAAATTATTGCAGGAGAACGACGCTATCGGGCTGCAAAATCGCTAGGCTGGAATAAAATTTCGGCCATTGTTGAAGAGATGGATGATGAAAAAGTAGCTTCGTTAGCTGTGATTGAAAATCTTCAAAGAGAAGATTTGAATCCAATTGATGAAGCACAAGCTTATGTTCAATTAATGCAATCAAATGAATTAACGCAAACAGAATTGGCTAAGCAAGTGGGAAAAAGTCAATCTTATATTGCTAACAAGGTAAGACTTTTAAAACTAGATCCTAAGATTCAAGAATTATTAGTAAATAGGACTTTAACGCAACGTCATGGACGAGCTCTTTTAAAATTAACACCAGCGGATCAAGAAAGAGCTGCTCAAATAATTATTGAGCAACATTTGAATGTTAAGGATACTGAACGTTTAGTAAAGGATATTGATGGCTTTTTAGCTGAAGAAGAAAAACCAGAAGTTAAAAAGAAAAAAGTTAAAAAACCAACTGTTCGGATGCGTACACCTAAAGACTTTAGGTTACAAATTAATACTTTTAAAGAAGCAATTGAGAAGGCTAAACAATCAGGAATGGAAGTTAAATATAAAGAAGATAAGAATCAAGATTCATATACTCTTACCATTGAAATGCTCAGAAAGCAGGAGGACTAATGGCTCAAATTATATCTGTTGCTAACCAAAAAGGTGGAGTGGGGAAAACCACTACTACAATTAATTTAGGAGCTAGTGTAGCAAAGCATGGCTATAAGGTCTTAGTAGTAGATACAGATCCACAAGGGAATGCAACATCTGGACTTGGAATTGAAAAGTCTGATGTTGATCAAGATGTCTATAATGTTCTGATTGATGAAGTGCCTATTGCTTCGACTATTCATCATACTGAAGTTGAAAACTTAGATATTGTACCAGCTACAATTCAATTAGCAGGTGCTGAAATGGAATTGACCTCAATGATGGCACGAGAAACTAGATTAAAACAAGGAATTGATGAAGTAAATGATCAATATGATTTTATTTTTATTGATTGCCCACCTTCATTAGGACAATTATCAATCAATGCTTTTACCGCTTCAGATTCAATTCTTATCCCAGTTCAAAGTGAATATTATGCTATGGAAGGGTTAAGCCAGCTTTTAAATACAATTCGTTTAGTTCAAAAGCACTTTAATAAAAACCTAGATGTTGAAGGTGTATTAATGACCATGCTGGATGCACGAACAAATTTAGGCGCTGAAGTAGTGAAAGAAGTTCAATCATATTTTGGAGAAAAAGTTTATCAGACCATTATTCCTAGAATTACAAAGCTTGCTGAAGCTCCAAGTTATGGAGAGGCAATTACAGAATATGCTCCTAGATCACGTGGAGCAAAAGTGTATGATGAACTAGCAAAAGAGGTATTAAGTGCACATGGTAAAGAATTCTAAGGATTTGAAGAAAAGAGGATTAGGGCGCGGATTAGAGGCATTATTTGAAGATGCACCTAAGGTGAAAAATGACCAAGGTGAAGAAGTTCAAAAGATTACTTTAACTGATATTAGACCTAATCCTTATCAGCCACGAAAAACTTTTGATGAAAAGAGTTTGCAAGAACTTTCAGCATCCATTAAAGAAAATGGAGTTTTTCAGCCGATTATTTTGCGTAAATCTCTCAATGGCTATGAAATTATAGCTGGTGAAAGAAGATTTAGGGCATCTAAACTAGCTAAAGAAAAAACAATTCCTGCTATCATTCGTGATTTTGATGAAGCACAAATGATGGAAGTGGCAATCTTAGAAAATTTACAAAGAGAAGATTTAACTCCATTAGAAGAAGCTCAAGCCTATGATACCTTGCAAAAAAATCTTGGCCTTACTCAAGAAGAAGTTTCTAAACGATTGGGAAAGTCTCGCCCTTATATTGCTAATTACTTACGCTTACTAACTTTGCCCCAAAAAACAAAGCGGATGCTTCAGCATGGTCAGTTATCCATGGGACAAGCTAGAACTTTATTAGGGTTAAAAAATAAAGAAGGAATTGATAAACTAGCTAAAAAAGTAGTAAGTGAAGGTATTACAGTTAGACAATTAGAAGCACTGGTTAATAAGCTTAATGAAAAAAACAAGTTAACTAAGAAAAAAGTTATAAGAAAGTCAGCTTTTATTGTTGCTAGTGAATCCCAGCTCAAAGATAGATTTGGTACGGGAGTGAATATTACTGAAAGTAAAAAAGGTAAGGGACATTTGTCAATTAACTTTGATTCTACGCAAGAGTTAAATAGAATTTTAGATTTATTAGGAGTAAATCTAGATAAATAATTGAGGTTGAAAATGTATCAATTAGGAGATATTGTACAAATGAAAAAGCCCCATGCTTGTGGGGAAAATAAGTGGGAAATATTGCGATTAGGTGCTGACATTAAACTTAAGTGTATGGGATGTGGCAGAATTATTATGATGCCCCATGCTGAGTTTAATAAGAAAGTAAAAAAATTATTAGCTAAAGAAAATGATCCAGCTAATAAAAAGTTGGCTCATTATGTACCTAAGGAAAATATTGTTATTCCACATTTTGATTAATTTTTAATAAGGGAGAAAATAAAATGGCATTAACTGCTGGTATTGTAGGATTACCAAACGTAGGAAAATCAACTTTGTTTAACGCAATTACAAAAGCGGGAGCAGAAATGGCAAATTATCCATTTGCCACAATTGAACCAAATGTGGGGATGGTGGAAGTTCCAGATCAACGATTAGCTCGCATTCAAGAATTAATTCCTGCTAAAAAAGTTGTTCATACCACCTTTGAATTTACTGATATTGCAGGATTAGTTAAAGGTGCTTCAAAGGGTGAAGGATTAGGAAACAAATTCTTAGAAAATATTCGCCAGACTGATGCCATTGTTCATGTAGTGCGAGCATTTGATGACCCTAATATTACTTCTGTTAGTGGTAAAGTAGATCCAGAAGAAGATATTAATACAATTAATTTAGAATTAGCTATTGCAGATTTAGACGCTGTAAATCGCCGAATTGGTAAGGTACAAAAAATTGCTCAACAAGGTGATAAGGAAGCTAAAGCAGAAATGGCAGTTTTAGAAAAATTAAAACCAGTTTTGGAAGAAGGAAAAGCAGCTCGATCAATTGACTTTAATGATGACGAGAAAAAGATTGTAAAAGGTCTCTTCCTTCTAACTTCTAAACCAGTTATTTATGTAGCAAATATTGCAGAAGAGTCAATGGCTGATCCAGAAGCTGACAAATATTTCCAAATTGTTAAAAAGCATGCAGAAAGTGAAAACGCTGAAGCTTTAGGAATTAGTGCAGCTACTGAAGAAGAAATTGCAGCTATGGATGATGAAGAAAGAAAAGAATTTTTAGAAATGGAAGGTGTAGAAGAATCAGGCCTAGATCGTTTAATTAAGGCAGCTTACCACCTTTTAGGCTTAAGAACATTCTTTACAGCTGGTGGAACTGAAACTCGTGCGTGGACCTTCCATGAAGGAATGAAAGCTCCTCAAGTTGCTGGAGTAATTCACTCTGACTTTGAACGTGGATTTATTCGTGCAGAAGTAGTTTCCTTCGATGATTTGGACGAATTAGAAACTATGCAAAAAGTAAAAGAAGCTGGAAAACTTCGTCTTGAAGGAAAAGATTATTTAGTTGAAGATGGCGATATCATCGAATTTAGATTCAATGTCTAGGAGGGGTTAGATGAGTCAAGAAAACGAGAATAAAGAAAAAAACTCACTTAACCAAGAAGATAAAAAAGCTGCTGAAGCAGTAAATGTTGAAAAAAAGAACGCAAATGCCAAAGTTAGCCAAAAGCAGCAAGCTCGTCTTCAAAAACGAGAAAAAAGTGCGGCAAATATTGAAAAAATAAAACAGGCATCACCAGAACAATTACGAAAGCAGCTAAGTAATAAAAATGTAGATTACATTTTTCGCTTAGAAAAAGCCCTAAATAATAATGAAGGGCTACCTAGTGAAAAAGTTACTGAGACAATAGATATAATTTTGCCAGAAATCGTTATTGCCCAGTACAAGGGAGTTCCAGCAGCTACTTTGTACCATCAATCACCAATTCAGAAAGCCAAAGAGTTAGCTCATCCTAAGGCTAAGCCGATAAAGCAAAAATTCTGGATGCAAGCTGTAGATAATGTGTTACTTTATTTAACATTTTTCCTTGGAATGTTTGGTCTAGTTCAACTATTTACTCCACAAAAATCTTTACAAGGGGGACAAACTTTAGGAATTTTAACCCTTATTTCTGTAGCAGTATTATTTGGAATCATTATGGCGTACTACAATAATATTTTGGTTCAACCTAAAGATGAACGTCCAGCTATTTGGAAATTAATTTTAGGAGGAATTGGAGTCTTAATTGTAATATTTGCTTGGATCACTTTAACGAGTTTACCAGCATTGAGAGTGATTAATCCGGTAATTAATCCATGGGTTGAAATTGTTTTAGCAGTGATAGCCTTTCTTGGAAGACGCTATTTCAAACAAAAATATCATGTCATTGATCCATTACGCCAACGTGCAGTAAACAATGCAAAAAATAAATAATAAAAAAGACGCTTAGCGTCTTTTTTATTCAAGGGAAGGAGAAGTGCCTGTGATCAATACACTAAAAAAATCTATTCGGCAATATAAAAAATTGTCCCTTACTTCTCCAGTACTTGTTGCTGGTGAAGTATTAATTGAAATGTTAATTCCTTACTTAGTTGGTCTTTTAATTGACCGCGGAATTTTAAAAGGGAATATGGGTTATATCAACAAGTGGGGATTAATCTTATTGATTTTGACTATCATTTCACTTATTTTGGGAGCTAGCGCTAGTTATGTTTCAGCGCATGCAGCAGCAGGATTTGCAGCCAATTTAAGAAAAGATATGTTTTATCACATTCAAGATTATTCTTTTGAAAATATTGATAAATTTTCTAGTGCAAGTTTAGTTACGCGTTTAACAACAGATGTGACAAACATTCAAAATGCTTATCAGATGATAATCCGTATTGCAGTTCGTGCACCACTAATGCTAATTATTTCAGTAATTATGTCATTCATAGTAAGTCCACATTTAGCACTTATTTTTGTGATTTTAGGACCAATTTTGGTACTTGCATTATTTTTAATTATTAAAAATGCATATCCATATTTCCCTAAAATTTTTAAAGGATACGATAAGTTAAATCAGGTTGTGCGTGAAAATGTGCGGGGAATCCGTGAAGTTAAAACTTACGTTCAAGAAGAATCACAGATTCAAAAAGCCGATGAAGCTTCGGGCAACATCTACACTCTATTTTCAACTGCACAAAAAATTATGTCTTTAAACTCACTAATTATGATTGCGGTCTTAGATCTTTCAATGCTGTTGATTTCTTGGTTTGGGGCTAAAGAAATTATTGGTGGAAACTTACAAACAGGTCAATTAGTATCAATGTTTTCATATTCAAATTCAGTTTTATTTAGTTTGAATATTTTGGCAATGATTACTACACAATTGGTTATTTCAGATGCTAGTGGTAAAAGAATTGCAGCAGTTATCAAGGAAAAGCCGGCTATTACTGATCCTAAGAAGCCATTAATGGATGTTACTAATGGGGATGTTATCTTTGATCATGTGAGTTTTAAGTATAGTCCAAATGACAAACATTATGCTCTAGATGATATTAATCTTCATATTGCACCTGGTGAAACAATTGGAATTATTGGTGGAACAGGTTCATCTAAGTCAACCCTAGTTTCAATGATTCCTAGATTATATGACCCGACATCAGGTGAAGTTCGGGTTGCAGGTCATAATGTGAAGGCTTATGATTTAAAGGCTTTAAGAGATAAAGTAGCAGTTGTTCTTCAACAAAATGTCTTGTTTACTGGAACAATCAAAGAAAATTTGATGTGGGGTAACGAACATGCGACTGATGCAGAAATAATTAGGGCTGCTAAAATTGCTCATGCCAATGGCTTTATTGAAGAAATGCCAGATGGCTATAATACAATGATTGAGCAAGGTGGTAATAATGTTTCTGGGGGTCAAAAACAACGTTTAACTATTGCCCGTGCTCTTTTGAAAAATCCAGAAATTTTAATCTTAGATGATTCTACTTCAGCAGTAGATACTTCGACAGAACGTGATATTCGGGAAGCATTAAAAAATGATATGCCACAGACTACAAAGATTATTATTTCCCAGAGAATAGTTTCAATTAAAGATGCTGATCGAATTATTGTAATGGATCATGGTAAGATTCAAGCGATTGGAACCCATGATGAATTAATGAAAACAAATGAACTTTATCGTTCGATTGTAGAATTCCAAGAAAAAAAGTAGGTGAAAATTAGTGACTGAAGTTCAAGGAAAACCTAAAGTAAAACACGCTAAGACATTAGGAAGACTTTTGAAATTAATTTTGCGTACAAGTCCTAGCATGTTTATCGTTTCAATGGTCAGTATTGTGCTTAGTGCAGGAGCAACAGTATATGGATCATTATTTATTGAAAGATTAATTGATGAATACATCACACCTTTAACTAAGCAAAGTAATCCTGATTTTACGCCATTACTCAATGCAATTTTAGTAATGGGAGGAATCTTTGCAATTGGTGCATTAGCTAACTATCTTTTCACTGTTTTAATGGCTGTATTGGCACAAAAAGTACAATTTGATGTGAGAACAAGAATGTTTGCTCACATGGAATCACTCCCAGTAGCTTATTTTGATCAAAATAACTATGGTGATATTATGAGTCGCTACACTAACGACATTGATACTTTAATGCAGATGATTTCACAATCAATTCCGCAATTCTTAAACTCCTTGTTGAGTTTGATTTTTGTGGTTAGTGCAATGTTTATTTTAAGCTGGCAATTAACCGTCTTTTCTTTATTTGTTTTTGCTTTATCAATTGGAATTGTAAGATTTTTAACTAAAAAATCTGCTTACTACTTCAAATTACAACAGAATAAACTTGGTCAAATTAATGGATACGATGAAGAAATGTTGAATGGGTTAAAAGTCATTAAAGTCTTCTCTCATGAAAAAGAAGTAGAAAAAGGATTTGATAATTATAATGATGAATTAAGAATTGCGTCTGGTAAGGCTAATACTTATGCAACCATTTTGTTCCCAATTATGGGTAACATGGGTAATTTACTTTATGTTTTGATTGCGTTTTTAGGAGGAGCAGCTGCAATTAATGGTTGGGCACCCTTAACTTTAGGTGCAATTGCTTCTTTCTTACAATTATCGAAGTCATTCTCAATGCCAATTTCTCAAATTTCACAACAATTGAATTCAATTGTTTTAGCACTAGCTGGTGCAGGAAGAATTTTTGAGTTAGAAGATGAGCCATCAGAAGTAGATAATGGTGACGTTATTATGTCTCAAAGTAATAAGGTAGCCAATTCTTGGTTTTGGGATGTACCTCAAAAAGATGGGAGCATTAAGAAAGTTCCAATTAAAGGACACATCATTTTTAAGGATGTAAATTTTTCTTATGTTCCTGG
The DNA here is from genome assembly GCF_014522345.1 of Lactobacillus sp. PV037. NCBI lineage: Bacteria > Bacillati > Bacillota > Bacilli > Lactobacillales > Lactobacillaceae > Lactobacillus > Lactobacillus sp. PV037. The sequence continues at coordinate 48,691 of NZ_CP041987.1, forward strand.
TCATCAAATTTTATACGATATTAACATCAATGCTAAACCTGGAATGAAGGTTGCTTTGGTAGGTGAAACTGGAGCTGGTAAAACTACTATCTCTAACATGTTAAACCGTTTCTATGATATTCAATCTGGGGAAATTACCTATGATGGTGTTCCAATTAAAACAATTAGAAAAAATGATTTACGTCACTCATTATCAATTGTTTTACAAGAAACACACTTATTCTCTGGAACAATTATGGATAATATTCGTTTTGGTAAACCTGATGCAAGTGATGATGAAGTTTATCAAGCAGCACGTTTATCTCATGCTGATGAATTTATTCGTGAGCTTGAAGATGGGTATAATACTGTAATTGATGGAGATGGAAGTGAATTATCTCAAGGGCAACGGCAATTATTAAGTATTGCTCGAGCAATGATTGCTGATGAACCAGTAATGATTTTGGATGAAGCAACTTCAAGTATTGATACCAGAACTGAAAAGATGGTCCAAGCTGGGATGGACAACTTACTAGCTGGGAGAACAAGTTTTGTGATCGCTCACCGTCTTTCTACAATAGTTAATTCAGATTTAATTTTAGTACTAGATCATGGACATATTATTGAACGTGGTAATCATGAAGAACTTCTCAAACAAAAGGGTTATTATTACCAACTCTATACTGGTAAGAAAGAACTAGATTAAAAAAGCGTCTGACGACGCTTTTTTTAACTAATTTTTAAATTATTTGCTTGATCTAAAATAATTCACATAAACTATGTACAATAGAAATAATAGTAATTAATGAACTTAATACAGAAAGGAAAATTCTGCATGAAAATCTTAGTTGTTGATGATGATAAAGAAATTGTTGAATTATTAAGTATTTATTTAAAAAATGAGGGATATGAACCAATTCCTGCTTATAGTGGAAAAGAAGCTTTAACCAAATTATCAACTACTCCGGAAATTGGTTGTATGATTTTAGATATTATGATGCCTCAAATGACGGGAATTGAAGTAATCAAAGAAGTACGTAAGGATTCTGAAATTCCAATTTTAGTAGTTTCTGCTAAAACAAGTGATATGGATAAAATTCAAGGATTAATCACTGGAGCAGATGATTATGTTGTTAAGCCATTTAATCCACTTGAGGTAATGGCACGTGTTCGTTCATTGTTACGCCGCAGTGAAAAGAAACTAGTTGATAACAAACCTGATATCTTAGAAGTAGGTCCTTTAGTAATTAATAAGGATTCACATGAAGTTAAAACAATTGAAGGAAAATCTGTGCAATTGACTGCCCTCGAATTTGGAATTTTGTACATGTTAGCTAGTCATCCCAACCGAGTATTTAGTGCTGAAGAAATTTTTGAACGAGTATGGCAACAAGAATCTGTTGTCTCAGCTAAGACGGTTATGGTTCACGTTTCGCACTTGCGTGATAAAATTCAAAAAGCTACTAATGGAGAAGAAGTTATTCAAACCGTTTGGGGTGTTGGCTACAAAGTAGAAGTAGAATAATGAAAAAAGAAAAGGTTAAATTAACTGGTCGCGAAAAAAGCGAACTATTGGGTGAGGGAATTGTAACAGTAATTTTATTATTACTTTTAAATCTTTCACTGGTAATTTTAATCAATTTAATAGTAATCAATAATCCAGGCTTAGAAAATGGTATTTTTTTCTTCAAAAAAAATGTGACCTTTGCAGGTGGTTACCATTTATGGTCATGGCAAAGATTGTTTGTCGGTGGAATGCTCATAATTGATATGGCTGTAGTATACTGGCGGCTAATTCGCCGTTATCATCAAATGCAATTGCGTCATGTGATTAAAGAATTGCACTATATTGCTAATGGCCATTTTGATCATCCTATTCCTTTTACAGTAAGAACAGAGCTACAACACGTTGTAGATTCAATCAATATATTGGTAGCTTCGACTGTTGCTTCTTTAGAAGAAGAAAGACAAATTGAAAAATCCAAAGATGATTTGATTACGAATGTATCACATGATATTCGAACACCTCTCACCTCAATTATTGGATACTTAGGTTTGTTAAAAGATGGAAATCCAACTCCAGAAGAAAGTAAAAAATATATTGATATTGCCTATCAAAAGGCTTTACAAATGAAGTCTTTGGCTGAAGATTTGTTTGAATATACAACACTACGTTCAACAAATCGTAATAAATTAACTACTGCACCCCTCCATGTGAAATCAATGTTAGAACAAGTGGCTGCAGGATTTGAATTAGAAGCAGAAAAAAATAAAGTTACTTTTGAAATTGCTTGTCGGCCCAATGATTTAACTATTGATGCAGATGCTAAAAAAATCGTGCGGGTTTTGAATAACTTAATTTCGAATGCACTAAAGTATGGGCATGGGGCAACTAAAATTTTTCTAATTGCAAATAAGGTAAATAATGATCAAGTTGAATTACGAGTAGAGAATAACGGAACTCCGATTCCTAAGAAAGAACAAGAAAAAATTTTTGAAAGATTTTATCGTGTAGAATCTTCTCGTAATCTTAAAACTGGTGGCACAGGGCTTGGCTTAGCCAGTACACAAAGTATCGTAGCGTTACATGGGGGAACTATAACTTGTCAGTCAAACCAAAAATTGACAAGTTTTATTATTCGTTTACCTTTAAAAATTACAGAATCCCTTCCTCAAAAATGATGTGGTATAATTTAAGCTGAAAAGATTTAATTTTGGAGAGAAAAAATGAGTGAATCTAGCATTTCTTTAAACACATGTATTTTAATATTAAAAGAACACCACTTGCTCAAGTCAAGCGCTGTTCAAGATGCTGTTCCTACAAAAATGGATTATATTTCATATGATTCACGTGATATTAAAACTAATACCCTATTTTTCTGTAAAGGACAAGGCTTTAGACCAACTTATCTTTCAATGGCTAAAGATAATGGAGCCATCTGTTATGTAGCTGAGCAACCTTATCCAGAAGGAAAGGGAATGCATGCCTTGATTGTGCGTGATGTTTCAAAGGCAATGGCACTTCTTTCTGCAGCCTTTTTCCAATTTCCACAAGACGATTTATATGTGGTGGCCTTCACTGGAACCAAAGGAAAAACTACTTCTGCTTACTTTTTGAAGGGGATGCTCGATAAAATTAATGGTGGCCGTACTGCCTTAATTTCATCGGTAGATGATGTTGTAGGTCCTAAACCTGAAGACACTTTTAAGTCTAGCTTAACCACTCCTGAGTCTTTAGACCTGTTTAGAGATATGAGAACTGCAGTTGACAATGGAATGACCCACCTAGTCATGGAAGTTTCATCACAAGCTTATAAAAAGAACCGTGTATTTGGATTAACCTATGATTTAGGATTTTTCTTAAATATTACTCCTGATCATATTGGACCAAATGAACATCCTAACTTTGATGATTATTTGCATTGTAAATTACAATTAATGGTAAATTCTCGTAAATGTATCATTAATGCGATGACCGATCACTTCCAAGAAGTTTATGCAGCTGCAACAACTACTACTCAACCAGATAGTATTTACTTATTTGCAAGAAGTGATTTTGAAAGTCCAAAAAATTTAAAGAGTCCAATTGATTTTCGCTTTAAGTCAGTAGAGACTGATATGGCTGAAACTAAATTTGACTTGGAGTGTGTAACTGACAAGGCAAAGAAACTTCCAATTGCTGGTGAGTATACTTTGCAAATGATTGGTGACTTTAATGAAATCAATGCAACGGCAGCAATAATTGGTGCCGGCTTAGCTGGAGAGAATTATGAAGAAGCTGCCAAAGGAATTCGCCATGTGACAATTCCAGGGCGTATGGAAACTTTGCCAAGTAAGAAGCATGGTACAATTGTTGTTGATTATGCTCATAATAAAGCTTCAATGATGGCTTTAATGAGTTTCATGCGAAAAGAATTTAATAATCCAAGAATTATTGTAGTGGTAGGAGCTCCAGGAGATAAGGGAGTTTCACGGCGTCCAGGCTTTAGTGAAAGTTTAACAGCTTATGCTGATAAAGTATTTTTGACTACTGATGATCCAGGGTTTGAAGATCCTTTGAGTATTGCTGAAGAAATTGATGCAGGCATTGACCATGATAAAGTAGATGTTGAGATCGAGCTGGATCGTGAAAAGGCTATCCATGAAGCAATAGAATTGGCTGGAAAAGATGATGTAGTCTTAATTTGTGGAAAGGGAGCAGATCCTTTCCAAAAGATTCGTGGAATTGATACGCCATATCCAACTGATATTAAGGTTGCTGAAAGTATTCTTAAAGAATTGGAAAAAGGCGAAGACTAATTAGTTAGGAAAAGAAAGTATGAAACACTTTTTTTCAATAATTGGTGGCATGGGGACCCTTGCTACTGAGAGCTATGTGAGATTGATTAATCATCGGATAAAAGCAGAACGTGACCAGGACTATTTAAATTATTTACTTGTAAATGATGCTCAAGTTCCAGATAGAACAGCATATATTATGGATCATACTAAACCTAATTTTTTCTATGATTTAAAAGATGATATAGAAAATCAATCGAAGCTAAATCCTGATTTTATTATAATGGTCTGCAATACAGCTCACTATTTTTATGATGATTTAGCTGCATTAACTGACGTTCCTTTTTTGCATATGATGAGAATTGCAGTTCATAATTTTGTAGATAATTATCCTAAAGAAGATAAAATTGGCTTAATTGCTACTGAAGGATCAATTTATGATCATCTGTATGCTGATGAATTAGAAAAAGTTGGAAAAAAAGTTGAATTAGGTGGTCCTGAAATCCAGCCTATGGTTAATGAGCTCATTTACAGTAATATTAAAGAAAAAGGGATTGTTGATAAAAAACTTTACCATAAGATTTTAAAGACAATGCATGATAAATATAACTGTAATGTGATACTGTTAGGTTGTACTGAACTTTCTTTAGCTCAAGAGCAGGCACCAGATCATCCTTATAATGTTATTGATCCTCAATCAATTATTGCAGATGTTTCTATAGAATTAGCGCAAAACATCCGTAATGGGATGGATCCTAAAGAGGCCACAAAAAAATATTTGTATAAGTAAAAATAATTTGAGTTCTTTAACTCAAATTATTTTTTTGAATTAAAATGAATTATTTTGAATTAAAATGATTAATTTTGAATAAAAATGATTAATTTTGATTGCTTTTTATAATGTAAGCGGTTATCATATTAGATAGAGGTGGTAAGAGATGCTGACGGAAAAGCGTCAACAAGCGATTGCTGCTTACATCAATGATAAAGACATCTGCCGAGTAGCAGAGTTATGTAAATTGACAAATTCGTCAGAATCAACCATCAGACGAGATTTAATTGAGATGGAGAAGCGTGGACTTATTGTTAGAGTCCATGGTGGTGCACGCTCAGTGCAAAATTATTCTCGTGATGTAGAGCAACAAGTAAGATTTAATTTAAATATTGACAAGAAACATCGACTTGCTGCGTATGCTGCAAAAAAGATTAGTTCAGCAGAGCATTTGTTTTTAGATGCAGGAACAACTATTTATGAAATGATTAATTTTTTAAAAGATATTCCTGACCTTCATGTAATTACTAACGGAGTAGATACAGCCTTAGCATGTATTGATGCTGGAATTTCAACCCAAATTTTAGGTGGAGAGATTAAGCAACAAACCAATGCGGTTATTGGAAGTTCTACCATCAAGCAGATGCAAGCAATGAATTTTTCAACTGCATTTATTGGAGCCAATGGTTTAAATAAACAAGGTAAGTTTACTACCCCAGATCCAAGTGAAGCTGAGATAAAACAGACGGCTATTATTCAAGCAAAAAGAAGTTTTATCTTAATGGATGACAGTAAGATTGGAACTTCAAATTTTGCAAGTTTATCTAATACAGAAAATGCAGTTTTAATTACCAATCAATTATCAAGTAAGCAAAAACTTCTTCTACCAAAGGAGTTAAAGTTTGAGGAGGCAAAATAATGATTTATACTGTTACGGTTAATCCAGCACTAGATTACGTAATGCAATTAAAAAAAGTAAATGCTGGAGAAGTAAACCGTTCTAATGATTGCCAATTTTTAGCAGGTGGAAAGGGAATTAATGTATCACAAATTCTTAATCAACTCTCTGTTGAAAATACAGCTTGGGGTTTTGTCGGAGGATTTACTGGTAAAGAATTAGTTCGCCAATTAAATGTCAAAAAAATCGAAAGTGATTTTGTGACTATCAGTGATGATACCCGTGTTAACGTTAAGATTCATGCTCAAAAAGAAACAGAAATTAATGCGGCTGGTCCTAAGATTGATGCGCAAGAAATTACTGCTTTTAAAGCTCGCTTAGATGATTTGCAAGAGGGCGATATTGTAGTTTTAAGTGGTAGTTTAGGACCAAGTTTACCAACTGATTTTTATAAGCAATTATTACCAACTATTAAAGAAGCTGGTGCCCAATTTGCAATTGATACTACTGGAGAAGCTTTACTTGATACTTTGGAATACAAACCTTTAGTTATTAAGCCAAATCATCATGAATTAGCTGATTTGTTCCATACTACTTTTTCAAATAATGAAGAAATGCTTGAAGCTGCTAAAAAGTTGCTCAAGATGGGTGCCCAAAATGTCATGATTTCAATGGCGGGCGATGGTGGTTACTTAGTAACTAAGGACCATGTTTATCATGGAACTCCTGCAATTGGTACTGCAGTAAACTCAGTTGGTGCAGGTGATTCAATGATTGCAGGATTTGTGGGTACTTATTATAAGACTAAGAATCCTGTTGAAGCCTTTAGAATGGGAATGGCTTGTGGAGGAGCTACTGCCTTTACTGAAGATATTGCAGTTAGAAGTCAAATCGAAGCAACTTTACCTGACATTAAAGTTGAAGAAGTAGAGTAATTTTTAAGAAAGGGAAATGATATGAAAATTGAGGATCTTTTAAGTCCTGATTTAATGATTATGGACCTTAAAGCAACTACTCAAAAGGAAGCTATTAAAGAAATGGCTGACTTAGAAGTAGCGCAAGGGGTTGTAAATAATGAAGATGAATTCATTAAATCAATTTGGGCTCGTGAAAATGAATCAACCACTGGGATTGGTGAAGGAATTGCAATGCCACACGCACGTAATAAATATATTAATCGTGCCGCAGTGCTTTTTGCAAAAAGTCCTAAGGGAATTGACTATAATGCTTTAGATGGTCAACCAGTTCACTTATTCTTTATGATTACAGCTCCAGCTGGTGCTGATAATACTCACTTACAAGCTTTAGCAAAATTATCAAGTTTGTTAATCAATCCCGATGTTGTTAATGCTTTAAAGGCAGCTAAATCACCTGAAGAAGTTATTGATATCTTTAAGTTAGCTGAAGCAGAAAAAGATGCCCAAGATAAAGCTGATGCTGAAGCAAGAAAAGCCGCAGCATCAAAGAAAGACTCAACTCCAGATGATAAAAAGAAACCTTTAATCGTTGGAGTTACTGCATGTATCAACGGTATTGCTCACACCTATATGGCCCAAGAAGCTTTAATTAAAGCCGGTAAAAAGATGGGTGTGGACGTTCGCATTGAAACAAATGGTTCTGAAGGTGTTAAGGATAAATTAACCCCAGAAGAAATTAAAGAAGCTAAGGGTGTTATCATTGCTTCTGATAAAAAGGTTGATATGCCACGTTTCAACGGTAAAGAAGTTGTAATTAAGCCAGTTGTTGATGGGATTAACCACCCTAAAGAATTGATTGAAGATATTTTGGAAAATAAAGCTCCAATTTATCATGCTGATAGCAGTGCTTCAAGTTCTGATGATAGTGGTAAAGAAAAACAAGGTGTTTGGGCAACCATCTACAAACACTTAATGAGTGGTATTAGCCACATGTTGCCATTCATCATTGGTGGTGGTATCTTAATGGCTATTTCCTTCATTGTGGAAAACTACTTTGCTGGTGGAGCAAACAATCCAGCATTTATTTTCTTAAACAATGCAGGTAATATGGCCTTTGCTTTCATGGTACCAGTACTAGCTGCTTATATCGCTGAATCAATTGGTGATTTACCAGCCTTAATGCCAGGTTTTGTTGGTGGTTTTATGGCTACAGTTTATGGTGGCGCATATGGTGGCACTTACACAGCCAGTGTAATGGGTGCTAAAACTGCTTCACCATCAGGATTCTTAGGTGGACTTGCTGCAGGTTTCTTAGCAGGTTACATTATGGTCTTGCTTAAGAAGATCTTTGCTAAGTTACCAAAATCTGTTGAAGGTATGAAGCCAATGCTTCTATATCCAATCTTGGGATTATTGATTATTGCTTTGTTAATGTACTACATTGTAAACCCAATTTTCTCAGGAATTAACTTAGCTATTACTCACTTCTTAAACAGTATGGGTACTGCTAACTTAGCTATTTTGACTACTGTTCTTGCAGCCATGATGGCTATTGATATGGGTGGTCCTTTCAACAAGGCTGCTTACGTATTTGCTTCCGGTGCATTTGCTAACGATCCAAAATCAGTTACTGCTGCTATCTTAATGGCTGCTGTTATGGTTGGAGGAATGGTTCCACCATTTGCTACTGCGATTGGTACTACTTTCTTTAAGAATAAATACACTAAGGAAGAACGTCGTGCAGGAGTTTCAAACTGGGTACTAGGATTTTCATTCATTACTGAAGGTGCAATTCCATTTGCTGTAGCAGACCCAGGTCGTGTTATTCCATCATGTATGATTGGTTCAGGTATTGCTGGTGCTTTAGTAGGAATTTGGCATGTTGGAGTTCCTGCTCCTCACGGTGGATTCTGGGTATCACCACTTGCAACTAATATTTGGGGTTACTTCTTATCAGTTATTATCGGTTCAATTTTAGCTGGTGTAATTATGAGTCTTTGGAAGAAACCTGTATCTGAAGATCCAGATGAATAAACAATTAGATTCAAAAGAAAAAGTACTACGGTGTCGTAGTGCTTTTTCTTTTGTGGTAAGATTAATTACATTAGAAAGGATGGGTGAAATTGGAAAATACCGCATTGACTGTTGAGAACTTATCAATGAAATTTGAGGATAAAATAGTTTTCAAGAATGTCAACTTTACTTTAGAAAAAGGTTCAATGACTGCGCTATTAGGTGCAAATGGAACTGGGAAAACAACCTTAATTAGAATTTTGATGGGTATGATTCATCCAACTAGTGGGAAAGTAACATTTTCTCCGGATACTAAAATTGGCTATGTTCCGCAGTTTAGGAATTTAGAAGCAGACTATCCCTTGTCAATTAAATCTTTTATCGAACTTAATACACCTTTATTTAAAAATAAAAAAATTAAAGAGCGTGTAAATCACATTTTACAAGAAACTAATTTAACTGAAATTCAAAATACTCGAATGGGAGAGGCTTCCGGAGGGCAAAAACAGCGTGCCTATTTAGCTCAGGCCTTAATTAATAATCCTAATTTTATTATTTTGGATGAAGCAACTGCAAGTTTAGATCCGAATGCTAAGGAAGAATTAATGGCTTTAATAAAGCATTTGAATGAAGAACACGGCATCACTGTGTTGTTTACTACCCATGATATTCCTTTAGCAAGAAAATATATGAAGGATTATTTGCTTTTTGAAAATAAAGAAATGCAGGCTGGAAAGATGGCAAACTTTAATAAGGAGGGAAGTGAGTAATGGTCTCATATGCATTTATGCGCTATGCTTTTTTAGCAAGTACATTTATTGCTATAACCTGTGGTGTAGTAGGAGTATATGTAGTAGCGCGTAGTTATAGTTTTTTAGCCCATACTTTGTCTGAAATTGGATTTGCTGGTGGTGCGTTTGCGGCCTTTTTTGGTTGGCAACCGTTATGGGGAATGCTTTTGTTTACGTTATTAGGATCCTTAGGTGTAGGAGAATTAACCCTTAAAACTAACCAAAAAGAATCTGCAATTTCAGCCATAAGTGCCCTTTTTATTGGGTTAGGTGTCTTATTTTTAGCTATTTCAGGTGAAAACAGCCGCTACGCTACTAGTATCTTATTTGGGAGTATTATTGGTGTTGATCGTTCTGGTGTAATTCAGATGGTCATCTTATCAATTATTGTCTTAGTGCTCATTGCAGCAGTCTTAAGGAGTCTAAATTATGATTCCTTTGATCCGATTGGAGCAAAAAGTCATCACTTGAATACAGGTTTAGTCTCAATAATTTTTTTAATTGTATTGGCAATGGCTGTAGCGATTGGATCGCAGATTGTTGGGTCATTATTAGTATTTATTTTGTTGACTCTACCATCGTCTACTGCTCGTTATTTAGGACGCAGTATCGGCTCGATGACTATTTGGTCAATTGGAATTGCTCTTTTTGGAGTATGGGTAGGATTAGTTTTGGGTTATTTGACAAATTTACCAGTAACCTTCTTCATTTCAATGATTGAGGTTGTAATTTATCTGGTAGCTTATTTTATCCATCGTTTAAGAAAGTAGCTTATGTTTTTCGTAACTTGCTTGATAGGAAAAAACATGCTAAACTGTTAAACAATTATTTAAATAAAATTCACTTATATAACGTCGAAATATGGTCGACAGTCTCTACCCAGAACCGGAAATTCTGGACTATAGGTCAATACCAAAGCTTTATTGCCTTAGAGACAATAAAGCTTTTTTTATCGGAATAAGTGAAAATTAAGTTTTTGAAAGGATATTACAATGAGTACATGGGAAGATAAATTTGCTAAAAAAGGCTTAACATTTGATGATGTGTTACTTATTCCAGCTGAAAGTCATGTTTTGCCTAATGAAGTTGAACTGGGAGTTGAGCTAGCCCCAAACTTGAAGTTACATTTACCATTAATTTCGGCAGGGATGGATACAGTTACTGAAGCACAAATGGCAATTGCAATGGCTGAAAATGGTGGCTTAGGTGTTATTCATAAAAATTTATCTATTCCAGCGCAGGCGCAAGAGGTCGTAACTGTAAAATCTAAAACTATTAATAAAGATCTACCGCATCCGAGTTTAGATAAAAATAATCGTCTGCTTGTAGCAGCGGCTGTTGGGATTACGAGTGATACTTTTGAAAGAGCAAATGGTTTAATTAAAGCCGGTGTAGATGCCATTGTTATTGATACAGCTCATGGTCATTCAGCCGGTGTCTTGCGAAAAATTGCAGAGATCCGGAAACATTTTTCAGATATTACTTTAATTGCGGGAAATGTAGCTACTCAAAGTGGAGCAGAGGCGCTATTTGAAGCCGGTGTTGATGTTGTCAAAGTAGGTATTGGTCCTGGTTCAATTTGTACTACACGAGTAGTAGCAGGTGTAGGAGTACCACAGATTACAGCAATTTATGATGCTGCTCAAGCTGCTAAAAAGTATCATAAAACAATCATTGCGGATGGTGGAATAAAGTACTCAGGAGATGTGGTAAAAACATTGGCAGCAGGCGGAAATGCTGTCATGCTAGGCTCTATGCTTTCAGGAACTACGGAAGCTCCGGGAACAATTTTTGTAAATGAAGGGAAAAAATACAAATCTTATCGTGGCATGGGCTCAATTGGGGCCATGTCACAGCAACATGGATCTTCCGATCGTTATTTCCAAGGTGGGGTTAATGAAGCTAATAAATTAGTTCCTGAAGGAATTGAAGCTTTGGTCCCTTATAAAGGTGATGTAAGTGACATTATTTATCAAATTGATGGAGGCCTGCGAGCAGGAATGGGATATGTAGGAGCAAAAGATATTCACGAATTAATTGAGGAAAGTCAATTTGTTCAAATTACTAATGCTGGTTTGCGTGAATCACATCCCCATGATGTTCAAATTGCCAAAAGTGCCCCTAACTATAGCAACAATATCCATTAAGAAAGAGGTTTCAAGTGGAAAACACACATAAAGATTTTGATAAAATAATAGTATTAGATTTTGGGAGTCAATATAATCAATTAATTACTAGACGCTTACGTGATTTTGGCATTTATTCAGAACTTTTACCTCATGATATTTCACTAGATAAAATTAAGGAAATAAATCCTAAGGGAATCATTTTCTCAGGTGGGCCCAATAGTGTTTATGATGCAGAAGCTTTTAAAGTGGATCCAAAGATTTTTAATTTAGGAATTCCAATTTTAGGAATTTGTTACGGGATGCAATTAATCGCTCACAACTTAGGTGGTAAAGTTGAAAAAGCACCTAACTCAGAATATGGTCGGGCAGAAATTGAAGTAGTCGCTAAAAATTCGCTTTTATTTAAAGGTCTACCAACTAAGCAAGAAGTTTGGATGAGTCATGGCGATTTGGTTACGCAAGTACCAACAGGTTTTGAAAAAGTAGCTAAATCTGACAATTGTCCGATTGCTGCTATTGAAAATCATGAGAAAAATATTTATGGCATCCAATTTCACGCTGAAGTTCGTAACTCAGAATATGGGCTCGACATTTTGAAAAATTTTGCCTTTGAAATTTGTCATGCAAAAGCTAACTGGACGATGGATGATTTTATTGAAGTAGAAATTGAAAATATCCGTAAACAAGTTGGTGATAAAAAAGTTATCTTAGGACTTTCTGGAGGCGTAGATTCTAGTGTTACTGCAACTTTATTACATCGAGCAATTGGTGATCAATTAACAGCAATTTTTGTTGATCATGGGATGCTGAGAAAAGGTGAAAGTAACCAAGTCATGACTGCTTTAAGTCGCGATTTAGGTGTGAATATTATTCGCGTTGATGCCGGAGATAGATTTTTGAGTAAGTTAAAGGGCGTTACTGATCCTGAACAGAAACGTAAGATAATTGGAAAAGAATTTATTGATGTATTCAATGAAGAAGCTCAAAAATTAACTGATGTAGACTTTTTAGCTCAGGGAACACTTTATACTGATATTATTGAAAGTGGAACAAGTACTGCGCGAACAATTAAATCTCATCATAATGTTGGGGGCTTGCCTAAGGATATGAAATTTAAATTGATTGAACCATTGCGTAAGTTATTCAAAGATGAAGTACGTGAACTTGGTGAAAAATTAGGTATTCCCCATGAACTTGTGTGGCGCCAACCATTCCCAGGTCCAGGTTTAGGAATTAGGGTAATTGGGGAAGTAACACCAGAAAAATTAGAAATTGTTCGTGATAGTGATGCAATTTTACGTGATGAAATTAAAAAAGCTGGTTTAGATAAGTCCATTTGGCAGTACTTTACTGTTTTACCAGGGATGCGTTCTGTTGGTGTCATGGGGGATGGGCGCACTTATGAGTATACAATTGGAATTCGTGCCGTATCTTCAATTGATGGAATGACAGCAGATTTTGCTCAAATTCCTTGGGATGTTTTAAGCAGAATTTCTACTCGAATCGTTGATGAAGTTCCTAATATTAATCGAGTGGTCTATGATATTACTTCTAAGCCACCAGCAACAATTGAATGGGAATAAAAGAATTAATAGAACATAATGCAAAAAAGCCCCAACTTATGTTGGAGCTTTTTTTCTGTAACCAATCTTAACTATTGTCTTGATTAGCTAACGGTTTAACCGTTTTTCTTCAAAAGTATCCTAGACATTTTATAATGTATTAGTCAAGTTTTCTAATTCATTGAGTCTCTTTTCAAAAGTATTAAAGGTATTTTCAAGGTAATCTGGTTTCGTCATATCCACACCAGCTTTTTTTACTAAATTAACTGGATAATCGGAAGAACCAGCTTTTAAAAATTCAAGGTATTTATCCCGTTGCGTAGAATCGCCATGCATAATGCCATCTGCCAAAGCGGAAGCAGCTGCAAAGCCAGTAGCATATTGGTAAACGTAAAAGTTATAGTAAAAATGTGGAATCCGACTCCATTCCATCGCAATATCACCACCTGGTTCGACATCTTTACCGTAGTAGCGACTATTTAAGTTTGAATAAGCATTATTTAAAGTTTCTGCAGTAAGTGGAATTCCTTGGCTATCAGCTTCATGAATGAATTGCTCAAATTCAGCAAATTGTGTTTGACGAAAGAGAGTGCCTTTAACAGCATCTAAATAATAATTTAGGACAAAAGCCCGAGTTTTAGGATCTTGAATATTTTCTAGGAAATATTCCGTTAAAAGATTTTCATTAGTAGTTGAAGCAATTTCAGCAACAAAAATAGGGTAGTCACCATAGATATAAGGTTGCGTTTGTCGAGTGTACATTGAATGAACTGAATGGCCTGTTTCATGGACTAAGGTATAGAGAGAATCGACATCATTTGTCCAGTTAAGAAGCTCATACGCATCAGTATCATAAGACCCACCAGAGTATGCGCCAGTGACTTTTCCTTTTGATTCGATAGGATCAATTACACGATTATTAAAAATATAATCAACTTGTTTTAAATAATCATCTCCTAAAATCGCAAGTGCTTTTTTAGCTTCAATTTTTGCCTCTTCAAAGTTATATGATAAGGCAGGCTTTCCAGTTAGGGGTACATACATATCATACATTTGTAAATCAGGCAGACTTAATATTTTTTTGCGCAAAGCAATATAACGATGAAAAAGTGGTAGATGCTCATTAACTTGTTTAATCAAGGTATCATAAACAATATTAGGAATATTATTAGCAGCTAAAGAAGCTTCTTTAGCTGAGTTATAGTTATGAACTTGAGCCTGGTAATTTTGCATTTTGACATTTCCTGCTAAAGTTGAAGCAAGGGTATTGTTAAATTGAGCATAACTATCATATAAAGTAGTAAAAGCATTTTTACGCACAGATCGGTTGGCCGATTGAATCAAAGTTGAGTAAATTCCTTCTGATAATTGAACCATTTCGCCACTATCATCCTGAGTAAAGCCGTATTCAATATCAGAATTAGTTAAAATATTAAAAGTATTGGCAGAACTATTAAGTGCACTGCTTGCATCAGCAATTATCTTTTCTTTATCTGCGGATAAGGTATGAGGGCGCTTTTTGGTAAGTTCTTCAAATTTATGGGTAAAAAGTTCAAGTCGTGGATCATCCTCAATAAATTGAGTTAATGTTTTTTCGTCAATTTCCAAAATTGCTGGATCTACAAAGGCACTATTAGCGTTCATTTTAGTAACTAAATCTTGAACTTGTGCAACATAACCTAAATAGTGGGTATTTGTAGTGTCAGCATCACTAGACAAAGTAGCATAGCTATAAAGCTTTTCTAGCTGGCGCTCAATTGAAGTGATGGCTGTTAGCCCGTTATATAGATTTGTTGCTGATTGGGTAAAATTCTGACTATAAGTTGGAATCTTAGCAATTTTCTGAGAAATATTTTTAAATTCTTCTTCCCATTCTTGGTCGTTTTTAAAAATGCGACTTAGATCCCATTTTAAAGAATCGCTAACTTCGTTTCTTGTTGGTAATACCATAAAAATTCTCCTTTTTTAAAAATAATTATAAGCTATTAGTTAGGACTTGCGAAATAGGAAAAGTTTGTCGATAATTAAAATGTGTGAAAAAGGGAGAAAATAGGAATGCAGCCTCAAAAGAGTAAAAAGAAGAAGCCAAAGAAGCTAAAGAGAAATAGTTTTTTTGCTGCGGAAGCGACAAAGATCAAAAAAGGGAAAAAATTTCCTAAATTTTTAGGATTAATTGGCATTATCGTATTAGGAATAGGAATTGCGTACTTTGTAAGAATTTATTTTGCAGCTCTTTCAAGTGCACAAGATGCTTATCATCCTGGGAAAAACACTTCAACTGCCATCATTAATAAAAAGCCGATTTCAATTTTGATTTTGGGAGTAGATCAAGGAATTGAAGGACGTCATGACCGTGGAAATTCAGATACAATGATTTTAGCAACTTTGAATCCACAGAAGCAAAAAGCCACCATGACCTCAATTCCTCGTGATTTACTTGTAGATGTTCAAGGCGATGGTAAAGATGGCGGGAAATACTTTATGTTTAGAATTAATTCTGCCTATCAAGTAGGTGGTTCAGAGGCATCAGCAGCCACAGTTTCGAAATTATTAAATACTCCTGTTGATTATACAATGGAAGTTCAAATGGATGCCTTAAAAAATTTAGTAGACGCCTTAGGTGGAGTTGATGTTAAAGTACCATTTACTTTTACCTATAACGACCATTTTAAAAAAGGTTGGCGTCACTTAAGTGGGTCACAAGCTTTGAATTATGTTCGCATGCGTCATGATGATCCTCGCGGAGATTATGGACGTCAAAAGCGGCAACGCCAAGTGATTCAAGCCATTGTCAAAAAAGGGATGAATGTGAATGTGATGAGTGGAAATTATCGTAAAATTTTGAAAGTTTTTTCAAAATATGTTCGCACTAACCTAACAGCGGATGATATGACGGCTATTGCAATGAATTATCGCTCTGCAGGTAAAAACGTTAAGAGTGGCTACATTCAAGGACACGATGCTTGGATAGGGGATGCCGCTATGCAAGTTGCTCCAACTTCTGTATTACAGCATACTTCTGATTTAACAAGAACTAACTTAGATTTATCAAAAGAAAAATTAGAAAATGAGGAAACAAGACAAAATAAGCTACAAAAAGATCTTGATTGGAAAGATCCTTCAGCATTTGAAAATTATGTAGTTTACGATCAAAATTCTGATACTATTCCTTATTCAAGTAGCAGTAGCAAATAAAAAAGGAAGCTAGTAATGAAACTAGTTTCCTTTTTCTTATGTATCTGTTGATAAGTCTATCTTAGTATTTTTTTTAATTAAGTCAACCAATTTTAAATAATTTGTGGTAAAAATACTAATTATTGGTAAGATGAAGAAAGCAATGAATCGCATAAAATTATTATTAAATAACCTGAACTTACGGAGGAAATATGAGCTTATTAACTGTTAAAGATGTAAGTCAAACTTTTGTTGATAAAACTTTATATGAAAATGCAAGTTTTGTTTTAAATAAAGAAGATCACATGGGTGTAACTGGCCAAAATGGTGTGGGAAAGTCGACCTTAATTAGAATGTTAACAGGAGAAATTACCCAAGATAGCGGTCAAATTAAGTGGCAAAATAAAATTAAAGTAGGATATTTAGATCAATATGCTAAATTAACCCCTGGAATGACAATTAAACAATTTTTGCAAACAGCTTTTAGTGAACTTTTTGAAAAAGAAAAAGAATTTTATGATATTGATACCAAAATAGAACGTGTGGCTACAGGATTAGGATTAGCTGAAGTAGGGTTTGAGCATGATGTCGAAAAATTGTCAGGTGGTCAGCGGTCAAAATTAATTTTGGCTAAGCTATTGCTTCAAAGTCCAGATGTTTTGGTGTTAGATGAACCAACAAACTATCTTGATGTTAATCATATTGATTGGCTAGCAGATTACTTAAATGATTTTGAGGGAGCTTTTATCGTTGTCTCTCATGATTATGATTTTTTAGGACGAATAACTAATTGCATAATTGATATTGATTTTGGAACTATTACCCGTTATAGTGGTGATTTAAAACATGCTATGCGGCAAAAAGAAGCAGATCGAGAAAGTTATTTGAAAGCTTATGCTAATCAGCAGCGAAAAATCAAAAAAACAGAAGCTTACATTCGAAAAAATAAGGCTGGATCACGATCAAAGAGTGCAAAGTCACGTGAAAGACAGCTCTCTAAGATGGAACTTTTAAATCCTCCTAAAACTAATAAAAAGGCTCATGTTGTTTTCCCTTATGTAGCAACAGCTTCCAATTTATTACTTCAAACACGTGATTTGGTAATTGGATATGATAAAGCTTTAGTTAAGTCGGCTTTTAATTTTAGCGTTGGAAATGGTGAAAAAGTAGCAGTCACTGGTTTTAATGGAATTGGAAAAACTACCTTACTTAAAACTTTATTGGGAAAATTAAAACCGATCTATGGCTCTTTTGAGCTTTCTACTACTGCTAAATTAGCCTATTTTAAACAAGATTTAGCTTGGCCAAATAAGAACATGACTCCCTTACAATATTTGCAAGAAGAATTTCCTCGTTTACGTCCAAGAGAACTTCGCCAAAGCTTAGCACGAATGGGGTTAACTGCCCAACAAGCAATGAGTCCGCTCAAGGAACTTTCAGGAGGAGAACAAGAAAAAGTTAAATTAGCCCAGATGGCCTTTGAACCTGCCAATTTATTATTTTTAGATGAGCCAACTAACCACTTAGATGTTGCTACTAAAGATTCATTGCGCAAGGCGATTGAAGCATTTTCAGGTGGGGTAATTATCGTAAGTCACGAGCGTGATTTTTTCCGGGGAGATTGGATTGATAAAACAATTGACATTGAAAATATGCAGTAATTGAGGTTAAGAGATGACACAAACAAAATTAGCTGAAAAGCAAGCGGATGAGATTTTAGATACTTGCTTAAAAGCAGGACGGCTGATGCTTGAAGGTGGAAGTGAAATTTACCGTGTTGAAGACACAATGCTCCGAATTGCACATAATGCCGGAGTAGAAGAAGCACGCTGCTTTATTACGCCCACAGGAATCTTCATGAGTTTAGGTCAGCATTCCTATACTCAAATTACCCAGGTAAAGAATCGGAATATTAATTTAGAGCTAGTAGATCGTGTTAATGAGCTTTCACGAAAATTCGCAGCCAAAGAAATTACGCTAAAACAGCTACGGAAAAAATTGCAAGAAATATCTCGTGCACTCCCAGATTTTCCAATTTGGCTTCAAATATTGGGGGCAACGATTATGAGTCCAACATTAATGATTTTGTTTATGGGAGCATATGATTGGGCAGATTTTTTACCAGCAGCGATTATTGGTGGAGGAAGCTATGGCTTTTTCTTGGGGATGAAGCGTTACACAAGTGTGAGATTTTTAGCAGAATTAGTAACTGCAATCGTTATGGCAACCAGTACGATTTGCTTATGCCACTTATTGCCAATTTTAAAAGTAGATAATATTATTATTGGAGCCTTAATGACTTTAGTTCCAGGTGTGGCAATTACAAATGCTTTGCGAGACCTTTTCACTGGTGATCTGTTATCGGGAATTTCACGAGCAGTAGAAGCCTTGCTAACCGCTGTAGCACTTGGAGGAGGAATTGGGTTTGCGATTAAAGTATTTGCAGGAGGGCTTTAAATGATACCATCTTGGTTAGATGTTTTAATTAATCTTTCGTTTTCCTGGATTGCCTCTGTTGGGTTTGCACTGATTATTAATGTTCCACATCGTGCATTAGTTGCTTGTGGAATTACCGGAGCCAGTGGGTGGATGGTTTATTGGTTTGGGACCCAAGCTAGTTTTGGTAGACTTGGATCTAACTTATTAGGTGCTTTTACAATTGGAATTTTAGGATATATGTTTGCAATTAGAAAAAAATGTCCTGCAATAATCTTTAATATTCCTGGAATTGTAACCTTGGTTCCGGGCGTGCCTGCCTATCAAGCTGTCCGTGCCTTAGTTAGTGGTCAGTTATCCGAAGGGGAAGATTTGTTATTAAAAGTAGCAATTGTTACAATTGCGATTGCGATGGGCTTTATGTTAGCTCAATTAGTAATTGAATTCTTTTTTAAATATAAAAATGGTAGAAAAAGGAAACGTAATATGTTATAATATTTGTTAGCGACGAGTCGAGGAAAAACGCGAAGTGCGTTCTTTGACAAAAGACATCTAAGTTTAGATACTAAAACACGGGAAGTGTTGATGTTGGGCTACTTCGGTTGTGAAACGAAGACCCTGAGATATATTTATATCTTCTTTGCTTGAGAGAGGTTGGAATTTCCAATCTCTTTTTTGTTTTTCTTGAAACTTTTGTCTTAATCAATTATGGTTAATAAAAGAAATAATGTGAAAAGGAACAGATTTACTGTGAAAATTAATCAAGAAGCAATTACCAAAAAAATTGAAGATCAAGATTATTTACAGGATTTAGAAACTGTAAAATATAGTGAACTAAATAAAACAAAAATCAAAAAATTTGCTAGTAAAATGATTCAAGAAGTTGTGCAAGCTAGCAACCATGATTCATTGATTCAAACGCAGTTAGCAGTTAGTGGACAGCGACCAGTAACATTTGCTTTGGAAAGTAATATTATTAACTTGCCATTTGCCAACTATAAGAAGATTAGTAACTTTTTTGATGATGAGACCTCAGTCCCAGTAAATATTTATTTTGAAACAATTTCAGACTATATTAATGTTTCGCATTTTAGAATTGATATTTTGGCAAGTGTAGATGAAATAGTTGCTGACGCAGAAAAATTTAGTGAAATTTTGGCAGAAAATATTGTTGAAAAATTAAAAGAAGTTCGCTCTTATAAAAAGCCAGAACCAACAACTAAAAAAACTGCAGCCAAAAAGGAAACTAGTAAGTAAAGAAAAGTGAAGGATTTAAAATGAGCATTGGTTGGAATATCTTAGGAATTATTGCCTGGTTGGCAATTGTTTTGTATTTAGTATTTATTGTGCAAAACATTCGTAAGCGACATTTAATGATGATTGTTAGGGATCGCAAACGCTTTGAATGGAAAACAACATTTGTAGATGCGATTGAAGTTTTTATCTTTTTAGCAGCTACAAGTGGAATGATCTTTTTAACTTTCTTTAGTCAACCAGTTTTAGAAGATAATACTTTAATTACTAGTGAGGTGGAGTATCAGCCACTAATTTTAAGTACTAACAGTCACAAGTCATACTATGTGACAGCTAATTCTGATAAAGGGATGCGTCCAGTTCAGACTTATAATTTTTACAGCAATGGCAGTCGTTATACTGTAAAAAGTACTTACGCTACTATTTCTGATGGTACAGATCCTAAAAATATAGCATCTAACGTTATTCCATTTTCAACCAAGGCTTTAAAAAATGCAGATAAGGAATATCAAAAAGCTTACGTCGCCATTTATACAGCAACCTATAAAAAGAACTGGTACAATGGCTTAGCCCTTCATAGTGGTCGACAAGCTACTAAATATTACTTAATTCGCGTTCCAGATCGGACCTTTGTTAAAGAAGTAACTCACTAATTTGAGCATAAAAAAGAATCTGCTTAGTCTGAAGTGCCTCATAATTGTTAGACATAGATCTAACGATTGTGAGGTATTTTTTATGACTAAATATTCTAATGGGTTCAAAATTAAGATTGTTTCTGAATTCTTTAATCATCAAGATTCAATAAAGGGATTAAGTAGAAAGTACAATATTCCTTACTCTATGGTATATAAATGGATTCATCAGGCTAATGAAAATGGCCTTGAATCTCTTAAAATTAAACATAAGAAGATGAACTATTCTCCTGAGTTTAAGTTAAATGTGGTACGCTATTATTTAAATAATCCTAATTTAGGAATAACTCCAGTAGCTGCCAAGTTCAATATAAATTCTTCTCAGGTTTACACTTGGGTTAATAAGTTTAAAAAAGAAGGTATGGCTGGTTTACTTCCTAAGCAGAAAGGACATCCATCCAACATGCCTAAGAAACCTAAAAAGAAACAAGCTCAAAAGATAAAACTTAGTGAGAAGCAAAAATATGAAGAGAAGATTATTAAACAAGAAGCGGAAATCGAAAAATTAAAACTGGAGAATCTTGTCTTAAAAAAAGTGGCTGCCCGATATCCTCGCTATCCAACAAAGAAAAAACGCTAATTATCAAGGATATTCGGGCTAAAGTGCCAACTGTAAAGCTGAATACCTTATTTAGTCTGCTTAAGCTTAATCGAAAAACATATTATGATAACTTAAAAAATCGAATTAATAAGTGCGATAAATACGCTAAAGTTAAGAAAGAAATTAATCATATTTATTATGATGAAAGTAATGAAACATACGGTTATCGGCGTATTTGGGGCGCTTTAAAAGATACTGGTATCAATCTTGCTAAGGAAACTGTTCGTAAAATTATGCGTGATATGGGTATTAAAACCATGATTTATCATAAGAATACAGCTAAGTACAGTTCTTATAAAGGTAGCGTTGGCAAAAAGGCTCCTAATATTCTTAATCAGATCTTTGATGAGACTATCCCTTATAAGGTCTTGCATACCGATGTAACAGAATACAAATTAACTAATGGCAAAAAAGTCTATATTTCACCAATAGTTGATGAAGCATCTCTGGAAATACTGGCTTGTGCAGTTAGTTACTCTCCTGAGATGAAGACTATTTATAGGATGCTTGATGAACTTGAAGTAAATTTACCAAAAGATGCACGACCAATTTTACATTCTGATCAAGGTTTTCAATATCAAAATGCTGGTTATCAAGCCCGTCTTAAAGAAATGAATATTACACAAAGCATGTCTAGAAAAGGAAATTGTCATGATAATGCGCCAGGTGAAACTATATTCAACCTAATGAAAAGAGAATGCCTAAATCGACTTAAGATTGGCTCTCTTGAAGAGATGAAGCAAGTGTTAAGTAAGTATGTCACTTGGTTTAATAATATTCGTCGTTCCAATAAATTAAAATACACGACTCCTGTAAAATACAGAAATCGTGTATTATCAAGTATTTAAAATTTTATAAAGTGTCTAACTTTCTTATGGCACTTCAGTCTGCAGATTCTTTTTTTGTAATTAAACTTAACATATAACCGGTGAAAAATCCTAATAAAATAGTTGCGGTTAAAAAGTCCATCACATTTCCTGAATAAAAGGCAGCCACTAAGCAAATTCCATTTGCCAGTAACAGAGCTGAATTTAATAATTTATGATTATTTTTATTGTTGACCCAGGCAATAAGAGCGTAAATTTCACTAATAATATATATTCCAAGAAATAGGATTGCTCCTATCCACCCTAAACTATAGGATTGATAAATAAAATCGCGTTCCAAATTGAAAATATTAGAAGTCCGAGCATAGGAAATTCCTAGCCAGCGGTCGCCGGAATTGTTGTTATATTTTACAACCTGATTTAACATTGCTTGTTCAGTAAAACGGTTGTTAAGGCGAGTTAAGGTTGAAGTCCCAGTCATCAAACCATACCAAAATTCAGGATCATTTTTATAGGAGTATGATTTTTTGACAAATTTTTCATCTAAGCTGTAGTGGCGGTAGTTTTCCTTAATGAAAGACTTTAAATACTGCTCTCGCTCAGATTTTGTTTTAGTCTTTTTAAGACCGGTAGCTAATTTCTTATTAAGGACAGGTTCACTGTATTTTGTCCCCTTTTCACGCTCTAACATCATCGCATCAGCCTTTTGACGAGCAATCATTGGACTAGCAGGAATAATAGCTAAGTAAATTCCTCCAAGTGCAATTAGACAAGTAATAATTTTCCAAGAAAAGTGAATATTTTTAAAGATAAAAGCATGAATAAAATAAAGAATAAACCAAGCTGCAAGGACAATAATAAAACCAAGAGTTGAAGTTTTAGTCCCCAGCATCAACATGCTCCAACCTAATAAAAATACCAAAATTCCATTGATCCAATTGAAATTTTTGATAAAAAAGTAAATCATTAAAGCTGCTAGCATAAATAAGATAGCAGATAGGGTATTAGCAAAGTAAAAAAATCCTTTTGAAGCAGTTAAAGTGTAGGAAAGGTAGTGGGGAGTAAACCACGCAAAAAAGTTAGCACCAATTCGCCCATCACCATAAGAGCGTAAAGAAATTACTAAAAGATTGGTAATTACAATTATTCCCGAAAAAGTTCCTACTAAAATTTGTACTAGGTGCTCAATAGTTTGCTCGCTGAATTTTAAATATTTAGTAATGTATAAAACTATTAACGGTAAAAACATTCTAACAAGATAGAAAATTTCTGCAGTTAGTGAGTAATGATAGCTAGTTGCTGAAAGTGACTTAAATTGAGCTACATGTACTAAGTGACATATACAGTACAGAGTAAGGATAATCAAGTAACCAATTATCCACCATTGCCGCTTAAGAAGTCGCCAGCTTTGTTTTTTACTTAAATACATCCCTGCCAAAAATATAATTCCAATTATTCGAATGATGGTTGGAAACGAAAAAGGTAAGATTTCTGATAGTGGAGGAGTATTAAGCCAGTAGAAATCTAAAAAGGGTTGAATTAAAATAAACCAAAATAAAAATTTCTGAATTTTTTTTTGCATAAAATTGAATTCCTTTTATAACAAAAGAGCAAGAGAATTCTTGCTCTTTTAAATTACTTAGAAGATTTTTTATCATCTTCATCAACTTTTGAAACTTTGATATCATTTGTAGCTGCTACTTTTGTTTTAGCAGGAGCTTTAACTTTTTTCAATTTTTTAAAGTTAACAACCATCTTATGATTTAATTCACTAACAGCAGTTTCATCTTTAGGATCGTAAGAGGTAATTGCAAGCAAAGCAGAGTTCTCATAAATTTTATCTACTTTTCCTTCAAAAGGATATTTTAATTCTTCTTCAGAAGTAGCAGCGACAATTTGTCCTAATTTAACTTCAGATTTTTTCATAATTAACACCTTTTTTCAAAAAATTCTTGTGTTCAATAACACTGAAATACTAATATATATAATATCGTATTTCAAGAAAGAGGGGTAGTAGCTTGCGTAGAATTATCATTATTGCGGGACCAAGTGGTGTAGGGAAGACAACGGTGTCGCAATACTTGCAAGAAAAATATCAAATTCCTAGGGTAGTGACTCATACTACAAGACCTAAAAGAAAAGGAGAAGTAGATGGAAAATCCTATTACTTTGAAAGTGATGAAAGTTTTGAAAAACTACACTTTTTTGAACATGTGAAATATGGGGACTATCAATACGGTTCAAGTAAAGAAGCTTTAAAACGCGCCTGGGAAAAAAATGATCTTGTTTCACTAATAGTTGAAACAGATGGAGTAAAGTCATATTTAGATGCTTTAAGAGATAAAGTTTATTTCATCTATTTAACCGTCAATGAGCCGCAAATTTTGACGCAACGCTTGCTCGAACGTGGTGATGATGTTGTGGAAATTAAAAAACGATTATCTAGTGCGGAGTTTAAAAGAGATTTACATTTAAATAATGAGTTAGCCGAGAAAGCTCATATGTTAGAAAATAATGACTGGGAAGAAACAAAGATTGCTCTTGATAAAGTAATTAATAAGCTCAAAAAGAGCGAATCATGAATATTTGAAAAAATTGCTATCTATTTGTAATTTTTTATGGCTTTTTGTAATTAGCTCGGTTTATGTTTGTAACAGTTTTGTAACAAAGAACGTCTACAATAAAAATTGTCAATTAAGAAATTACGAATTTAAACAAATTTACAAATTTAACTAACCTATTTGGAGGAATTTTTTTGAATATCAAACGTCACTTTATCAAATTATCTGCCGCAGCTGCTTTAACTTTAACCGGTGTAGCAGTTACTTCACACAATGATGCTTCTCATCACAATGTGCAAGCAGCTACAAAGAAGACTGTTAAGATTAACAAACAAGTTAATGCCAGTTCTTCATACAACCACGGCAAAGCTACTGCAAAAGTTTTAGCAGTTGGTTCTACTTATAAGGTAACTGATAATGCCGTTGATTCAACTGGTGTTCATTGGTACAAGATCGGAACTGATGCTTGGGTATCTGAAAAGGACGCAACTTACACTGTAACTAAGACTAAGGCTAAGAAAAAGGCAGTTAAAGCTGTTTCTCAAGCTCCAGCAGCAACCACTACTAATACTTCAGCTGTTGCTCAAAAAGTTATTAACTTAGCCAAGAAACAAATTGGTAAACCTTACGTATGGGGTGCTACTGGTCCATCTAGCTTTGACTGCTCAGGACTTACTTCCTATGTATTTAGCAAAGCTGCTGGTAAGAATATTGGTCGTACAACTTATGTACAATTAAATGCTGGTAAGAGAGTTTCTATTTCAAACTTAAAACCAGGTGATTTAGTATTCTGGGGTAACTACCACGTAGGTATTTACTTAGGTAACAACCAATACATTCATGCTCCACAACCAGGTCAAAATGTAACTACTGCTACTATTAGTAGCTACTTCTACCCATCATACGGAGTGCGTGTACTTTAATGAATAGAGAAAGACCACTGGGCGATGCGATCAGTGGTCTTTTTTACTGTATCTCTATTCTTGCTTAGCTTGAGATGGTATAATGAACTACATCAGAAACAAATTCTGGAAAGAAAAGTTCTATGAGAGCGTAAATTGTTGACTAAGTAGAATTGATTTAAAGAAGGTAGAAGAATAATGAATGAGAAAATGCCAAAGGCTAGAAATTATACTCCCTGGATAATTTCAATAGTTGGTTTGGTAGTAGTGCTTGTTGTTGGAGGCTTAATTGCTGGGCATGTAAAAGCTCAACAAGATGCTGCTGCACAAGAATATAACAAGTCCCATTTTAATGAAAATGTTAAAATTATGGACGTAAGTGTTGGTAAGTTGACTGTTAACCAAGCCTACAAAAAAGTTAATAAACTTGGTAAAAATCAAGTAACTTTAGAAAATGGAAAAGTTATCTATAGTCAAGTAGGAGAAGAAAAGGTTACTAAAAAACAAATTCAGACTTACTTTGATGAACAATATACCAGAATGCCAAATGCTACTAAGCGTAATTATGGTAGTCAAGACCTTGATGAATCTGCTAAAAAATTATCTACTCTTGCTAAGAGAAGCACTACTTATCAATTAGCTGGCAAAGATTATACTTTTAAAGCTAAAGATGTATTAAATAAGGTAACTTACAAAGATGGTAAATATGTTTACTTGGATGCTTCTACTTTGACTAAACAAGTTAAAGCTATTGCTTCAAAGGTAAACACTTTACGTACCTCTTATCCTTTCAAAACCCCAACTGGTAAAACCATTACTATCCAAAATAAAAGTTATGGTTGGGCAATTAATACTCCGCAAGCAGTAAAAGCAATTGAAGATGGCTTGAGTAGTGGTGCTAAAACTGTAGATGGTAAAAGTACTATCTTTGGAGATGGCTTTACTGATGAAGGAACAGGGTATGGTATCACAGCAAATCATGGTTTAGGAAAAGATTATATTGTAGTTTCATTGAGTGCTCAAAAAGTGTGGATCTATAAAAATAATAAACCAGTGGTTACGCTAGATGATGTAGTAACTGGTACTGTAACTACTTCCAAAGGTGACTCAGATGCTACACCAACTGGTGTTTGGTACATTGGTTATAAGCAAACTCCTAGTGTATTAAGAGGAACCAATGATGATGGTTCAAGCTATGCCTCTAAAGTAAGTTATTGGATGCCATTTACTGTTGATGGCTGTGGTTTCCATGATGCAAGTTGGAGAACCGATTGGTCTAAGACTGCATATCTTAAAGGTGGATCTCATGGGTGTGTAAACGTTCGACCAGCAGAAATTAAGAGTGTTTGGGATAATGTTTCAACTCATGAACCTGTAATTGTATACTAAAATTTATTAAACTAAAAAATACGCTGTTTAGGCGTATTTTTACTTTGAACTATGAAAAAGAAAACTATCTCTAGAATATTAATTATTTTACTTGCTGCTATCTTACCACTTTGTATCTTTAGTAATTCTGCAAGTGCTGCTACCAGTAATTTAAAACTATATAAATCAAAAAAGGCAATTACAGTTTATGCGGGACAAACAGTAAAAGCATATCGTAGTAAGCATAAAACTTTTTCAGATTTGTACCTAAATGAAGGAAAAATTGGTTCAACAACTACTGTAGATTTTTATTATCAAACTAAAAAGGGAAAAGTGAACTTTTATCGTGGCTTTGGTGCTTATGTGGAGTTTGTAAAGGGAATGAAGTTAAAAGCAGTTATTTCTACGGATGTAGAACAATTGACTCCTCATGCTGAATATAAGTTTCGTACTGAAGGAATGAATATGGGGTACAATTCCTCCAAGGCTAATAAAAGTGGAGTCTTAAGTGGATGGATGATGCGCCCAGGTGTTGTAGTCTCAGTAAAAGTAAAAAATAAGCCCCATAAAAAACATCATGCTAAGAAAACAAAGAAGAATAAGCAACATACTAAAAAAGTCAGGAAATAATCCTGACTTTTTATTTTATGTACTGTTTAAATTTTTGCATGTCTTTTTGACTTAAACGCACACTAACATGAATGCCATCATCTTGGTAATCCTCTTTACTTACTTGACCATGTTCATGCAAATAAGAGATTTCTTTACCAGCGTTAATTGGTAGGAGGAGATCAATTTTTTCATAGCTAGCAAATATACGTTTAGTAATTAGATCAGCTAACAAGTTAATTGAATGAGGATCTTTTGCGGAATAAAGAATGTCATCTCCTTCAATTTGAGGGAAGTTTCTAGCGGTTAAATCGGCTTTATTGTATGCAGTAATCATGGGAATATTACTAATCCCTAATTCTGCCAGGACTTTTTTGGTGGTATCAATCATTTGAACCATATTTGGATCAGCACTGTCTACAACGTTTACTAAAAGATCTGCATCTTTAGCTTCTTGAAGAGTAGCTTTAAATGATTCAACTAAATTATGTGGAAGTTTAGAGATAAAGCCGACTGTATCTGAAAGAATAAAACTAGATTCATCATTTAAGTCAATTCGCCGAACGCTAGTATCTAAGGTAGCAAAAAGCATATTTTTTTCAAAGACTTGCTTCTTTTCAAAATTTTCAGTAAAAGTTGCTAATAAGTTATTCATTGTAGTTGATTTACCAGCATTCGTATAACCAACTAAGGCAACTTTAGGAAGATTTGAATTATTACGTCTTGATGATTTAATCTCTTCTTGTCTAGTGATAGCTTTAAGTTCTTTCTTGATAGCACTAATTTGCTTTCCAATTGTTCTACGATTCATTTCAAGCTTAGTTTCACCAGCACCACGGTTGGCAAATCCGCCACCACCACGCTGCTGATCCAAATTATTTTCGGATGGATGCAAGCGTGGTAATTCATATTGAAGGCGAGCAAGTTGGACTTGTAATTTAGCTTGGCGACTTTTGGCACGATTTGAAAAAATTTCTAGAATTAACTCTGTACGATCTAGAACCTCTAGTTTAGTTAGTGATTCTAAATTACGAATCTGAGTAGGAGTTAGTTCATCATTAATGATGAGAACTTTTGCTCCAAGGCCTTGGGCTAAATGTTTAATTTCATTAACTTTTCCTTTGCCAAAATATGTTCCTGCGACAATGCTTTCGGCATTTTGGCTAGCTTGTCCTACTACTTCTAAATTATTAGCTTGAGCCAATTCATCTAATTCAGTCATGTAGTAATCAAAATTAGGCTCATTAATGTTGACTCCGGCCAAAAAGGCCTTTTTCTTTTGTATTTTATTAGTTATCAAATTTATTTTCACCTACTTTTTATGTGATTGCTTAAATAATTATAGTTGAGAAAACTCATTCAAGCAAAAAGAAAGAGTCTTATGCAATCTGACTAGCTAGATTGCATAAGACTCCTTCAGAGAGTAAAGAATTAAAAAGTATTAAAAAATAAAATTGAATAAGGAAATTTACCTTTGGTTGAGGTTAGAATGTTGAGGAAATGCCAGTTCTATTATTTCCTATTTCTAAAAAAATACATAGAAAATTGTCCAGCTATGATTACCTCTACCTGAATAATCATAATCGTTAAAACGAAATTGTTGTTAAATTTAGTTTGTAGTAATTGTAGAAAAAATACACTAACACATAGTAATTATTAAGCTGACTACGTGGATTTAATTGGTATTGTCCAACTTTATAGTGATCTCTTTAACTACTTTTTAATTCTTTATGAGATGCTTCTCATTTTCATAATAATCCAAATTAAAAATAAGTCAAAAAATTGGCCTTGGATACTTTACAAGAGATTTATTGATCGGTATTATATTAGTGTATGAGATAAGTATTACACTATATCAATTTAATGAGGTGAAGTATGGAAACAATTGTTAAAGTAGAGAATCTTGTGAAAACTTATGGAAAACAGGGAAAGAGACAATATACAGCATTAAGAGGAATCAATTTTGAAGTACAAAAAGGAGAGTTTGTGGGAATTATGGGAGCATCTGGCTCTGGTAAAACAACTCTTTTAAATATCTTATCAACACTGGATACGCCAACAAGTGGGAAAGTAGTCATCAATGGCCAAGATATTACTCAACTAAAGAAAAAGCAATTAGCAGATTTTCGTGGACAAGAAATAGGCTTTATTTTTCAAGATTTCAACTTGCTAGATAATTTAACTAACCAAGAAAATATTGCTTTGCCACTTTCTTTGCAAAATGTAAAAACCAAACAAATAGAAATAAAAGTTAGAAAAATTGCTAAACGCTTGGGAATTGAAAAAATTTTGGAAAAATATCCTGCCGAAATATCTGGTGGTCAAAAGCAAAGGGTCGCTGCTGCCCGTGCATTAATTCATGATCCAGCAATTTTGTTTGGAGATGAACCAACAGGAGCCTTAGATTCAAAAAGTGCGACTGAACTCTTAAATACAATGAGTGATTTAAATAAAAATGATCAGGTTTCGATCTTAATGGTTACCCACGATCCTTATTCTGCTTCTTATGCAGATCGAATTTTGTTTATCCAAGATGGTAAAATCGGTCAAGAACTGCGAAAGGATAATGAGAGTCGGGAAGAATTCTATCAAAAGATTATTAGTAAATTAGGTCAACGATAAAAGAAAGGAAAATAAATGCTTATTAAATTAGCTCTCAATGGCATTAAAACTCGTTTCAAAGATTACTTAATTTTATTTTCTGGGTTAACGCTGGCTAGTGCAATTTTTTATATGTTTTTGTCAATTGCCCTTAATCAAAGCTTTTTAAAGAGTAACGTAGCAGTTGTAAAATTTTCAATGACGCAGCAAATTTTTAAATTTGGAATTGCATTGCTAGCCATTATTATTTTAATTTATTTGATCTATGCCAATAATTTTTTGCTAAGTATGCGTAAAAAGACATATGGCACCTATATGATGTTAGGAGCACGGCCAGCAAAAATAGGAATATTAATTTTCGTAGAGACATTGATTGTAGGGTTAGTTGCAACAGGAATTGGTATTGTTATTGGAATAGGACTTACTCAATGGGTAGCAACTCTCTTAGTGAAGTCGTTGGGTCTTTTAATCCATCAATTCATTGGCTTTTATTTCCCGGCAATAATAGGCACAGGAATATTTTTTACAGCATTATTCTTTTTGGCAGCTCTTTGGAATCGTCGTCAGTTAGTTAAGACCAAGATTATCTTACTTTTAAAAGAAGATACCAAGCCGGTGCAATTTAGCAAAAATAAGATTTGGCGTGGTATTGAAGCTTTATTAGGAATTGGACTTTTAGCATTAGGATATTGGGCAATTTTTAATATTATTAAACTCAAGAATGCGGGAATTGGAATTAGTTTCTTTGCGATTGTTGTTGGAACTTATTTTACTTTTGATGCTGTCTTTAGTGTGGTAATTGATATGTTACGTAACACTAAGCAATTTCACTATCACAAGCTCCACTCTTTTACTTTGGGACAATTAAAATTTCGTCTGAAAAGCTATACACGGTTGCTATCAGTTATTTCTTTACTTTTTGCCTTAGCCTTAGGAGCGATTACTGTTGGGCTGAATTTTAATCGCTTGACTGATGAACAATTACAGTCTGTTTACTATGACGCTATTTTGTACCAAAAAGATGCAGCAATTAAAAAACAATTGAAAAAAGTAGAGGTGCAACATCAAGCCGTAATTTCAGCCAAAGAAGTAGGCAAAGATTCAGAAGGGAATGCACGTTACTATGTATCAGAAGAGAGTATTGACCAAGGAATTAAAACGCAAAAAAGCTATGAAAAAAATGGTCAGTATAAGTTCAAAACAGTTACTTATTCACTTAAGCAAGTAATGACTGAGAATTCTGATCAAAATATCGAATTTGCACAATTTTTACCAAAATTGGGAGCAAAATTTACAGTAGTTTCAACTAAAAAGTTTGCTCAGACAAAAGGCAAAACTGAGAAGATATACTTACTTAAGCTTGCACATTTTAAGCAAAATTTTGCTAATATTAAAAAATTGCAGGCTTTGGGGTTAGCAGGGATGCCAACTGATTTCAAAAATTCTCTCAACACAAAAGTAGATATTTATGAGACAATTTCAGGTTTAGCAGCAGGCTTTGAATTTATGGGCTTCTTTTTAGGATTAGCATTTTTAGCAATGCTTGCTTCTACATTAATGTTTAAGGTATTAAGCGGTGCTGCCCAAGATGTACCTCGCTATAGGATGTTAGAAAAAATTGGTGTTCAATCCAGAATGTTAACAGTATCTATTTTCCAAGAGATTGGTGTTCTATTTGCTTTACCGGCACTTTTAGGAGTATTAGATGTAATTTGTGGTTTACAACTTTTTAAGATAATTTTTGCTAATCCGTATAATCAAATTTGGATTCCCTTTACTCTTTTTGGAGTATTATATGTAATTTATTACATTATTACCGTGTTAATATATCGGTCAATTGTGCTAAGTGAGGAAAAGTATAACGTACAAAATTAGTATTTGTTGAGAATAGTGTTTATAATCAAGAATAATTATTAACAAAATAGGGGTTTTGTCGATAATTAGCTTAGAGTAACAACATAATTATTAACAAAATAGTATTTTTATCAATAATGAGCTTAGGTAAGGGGATAAATTATTATCAAAAGGGTATCCTCACGGCCGAAACAACATGTTATTACTTTTCTATAGAAAAAATGATCATCTATTTAGATTAGATGATCATTTTTGCTATTTGTCATTATAAAAAGTATCTTTTACTGCTCGGGTAATGGCAATTTTATCATGTGCATAAGAGAGACCGCCTTGAATATAAAGCATGTAAGGGTCACGAAGTGGTCCATCAGAAGATAGTTCAATAGTAGAACCTTCAATAAAGCTCCCAGAAGCCATTACAACTTGATCTTCATATCCTTCTTGATGGTAAGGAATAGGATCAACAAAGGAGTTCATTGGAGAATAGTGTTGAATAGCAGCACAAAACTTCACCATTGGGTCAGGTTTACCAAAGGTAACAGTTTGAACAATATCAGTTCTTGGTGTATCCCATTTTGGTGCTACATCCATTCCCATTTCTTCACATAAAGCTGCAGTATAAATCATTCCTTTAATTGCTTCACCAGTGGTGTGAGGTGCCATAAAGAAACCTTGATACATATCACGTAGATAGCCCCATGTAGCACCTTCACTTTTACCAGCTCCGGGAACTGTTAAGCGACTGCCGGCTGCATCAATTAAATCTTGACGTCCAACTAAGAAAGCACCGCTTTTTACAATACCAGCACCAGCATTTTTGTAAAGAGAACCGGCCATTAAATCAGCCCCGTAAAAGGTAGGTTCAATACTTTCGGAGAATTCACCATAGCAGTTATCAACAAAAATGTTCACATCAGGACGAACTTCTTTGATAAATTCAATCATTTTTTTGATTTTTTCAACGGTAAAACTTGCACGAGTTGAATATCCAAGAGAACGTTGAATTGCTACCACTTTAATAGTAGGATCCATGATATCTTGACGAGCTTGCTCGTAATCAACTTCGCCATTTTTCAATTCAGTGGTTTTGAAATTAATATCATATTCTTGCATATTACCTGGTTTGTCACCAACTAAACCGATTACTTGTTGAATTGTATCATAAGGAGTACCGGTTAAGTAGTAAAGGGTATCTTTGGGACGGAGCATACTGAAAAGTCCAACAGTAATAGCATGTGTACCAGAAGCAAATTGAGGACGTACTAAGGCATCATCAACTTTAAAGTAGTCTGCGTAGATTTTTTCTAATTTATCACGCCCAGCATCATCATAACCATAACCAGTTGATGAAACTAAATCTTCTTCGGCAACATGATGCTTTCTAAATAAGTCTAAAACACGTTGTTGATTATAAAGAACTTGATTGTCAATTTCTTCTAATCGGGGTTGAATTTTCTTTTCAACCGTAGCAACTTTTTCTTGTAATTCTTGAGGTAAGTTTTCTTTCCAAGATAAACTCATAATTTGCAATTTCTCCTTAATTATTTTCTTTCAAAACTTCCGCTTGGACCTTTAGTGTACCATTTTTATCTTTATTAAAATAGACTCCTTGAATTTCCGGTACAAATCCAGGGAATTGTTCAATTGCGCCAAGCAGAACTTCAAAATATTGCTGAGCTGTCTTAGTCCAAATTTCTCCTGGTGCAACTACAAAAATCCCTGGTGGATAAGGTAGAGCTCCCTCTAAAGCAATGCGATTTTTTACTTGCGCTAAGTCCACTAACTCACTTTGGTTTTTCATAAACTTTTGGTCAGCAACTTTTGGTGTCAAAGAGTAATTTTGAAAGACCTTTTTTGCAAATAAATCTTTTTGAAGAGAAAAAGTTTTATTACCGGAGTAATATCTATGCATTTCATTGGCCAACTGTTGAATAGTGTAATCGCGATAACGTTCAGGATATTGCGCAGCTAACTTTGGTAAAACTTGGCTTAAAGGAGCATCTTGTAAGTAAAGTTCTTCAAATTCTAAGAGTGCATCCAATAAGATAGTTAAATCCTGTTCAGTATCACCTGGGGTCAATAAGAAAAGCAAAGAATAAAGGTCATTTTTCGCACGAATAATATCTTTTTCCATTAAAAATTCAGAAACAATAGGTGCCGGTAAGCCAGTGGCAGTATATTTTGCTCCAAAATTATCAATTCCTGGTGTAGCAAGGGTGATTTTCATTGGGTCGATAATTGCTTGGTGAGGAGCAATTTGGCTCAAACCATGCCACTTGTCTTGTGGAGTAAGTTCCCAAAGTTGGGGATTAGTTGCTAGTTCTTCTGTAGTGTAGTTAGCAAAGTTCTCAGAAACAAAAGGTCTGAAAAGCTGTGATTTAGCTAAAAGTTGCTTGCGAAAATCAATCCCTAGTCGTAGAATTTTATCCCACCATAACTTATTGCCACTACCAGCAGTCAAAGCAGAATTAACAACTAGTGAAGCATAAAGCGGATAAGAATAACTAGTTGTTACAAATTTAAGGTAGGCATTATTGAAGTGCTTATGATCTACATAACGGCGTTGCCCCTTGAGATGACTGTCTTTTTTTAAAATTTGTGAGGCTTGGCCCATCCCAGCTTGTTGTTTGTGCAGTGATTGGGTGACCAAAATTCCTGGATCGTCAGGGCCTAATTCTAAATTAAGCGGAGACATCTTTGCCATAATTGGTAAAAAGTTTTCAAAGCCAGCCCAGGCACAATCAAATAAAATGTAATCACACAAGTGTCCAATTTTGTTAATAATATATTTTGGATTTTGAAAAATTCCGTCATAGGTTTCTAGTTGAATAATGGCTAGACGGAAGGGCCGGTTAGCTTTTGCACGCTGGGGATCAACTTTGGCAATTTCTTTTCTAATTGCTTCTTCATTAAGAGCCTGAGAATTTATTTCGCCAATGAGTCCCAAAGCGTTACGGTCGGTTGGTAAATAAACAGGGTGTGCTCCTGTCATTACTAAAGCGCTATTATAAAGCGACTTATGGTTATTACGATCAAATAATACTAAATCATCTTCTGTTAGCAAGGCACTACTACAAATTGAATTGGCACTAGTTGTTCCATTAGTGCAAAAATAAACTTTGTCCGCATGATATGTCTTTGCAGCTTGTTGTTCAGCACTTAACGGCCCACCTTCGTGAGTCATCATATCACCAAGTTGGGGAACAGTGTCACTGGTGTCAGCGTACATTAAATTTTTGCCAAAAAAGCGATTGAAGACGACTCCTGAGGGATGTTTATCGTAGTATTGACCATTATGGTGGCCAGGAGTAGTAAAACTTATTGGTTGAGTTTGAGAAAAGCTGATTAAATCTCGCAAATATTGGGGTACCATCTTTTCATAGTAAGCACTGGCTTGAGCAAAGACTTTCTGTAACATTTGTTCATCCGGATTAGAAGGAAGTTTGATAAGGGGAGGATTGAGACCAGTAGTAGTTTTTAATTTTTGAATTAGTTCAAGTTCAGCCTGATTTTTACCATCAATTACAATGGCAGCTAGCGTGGCTGGATTGACATCAGCAGTAAGCTTTACAAAATTCCATTGTGAAGTTTGGGGTAAGGTAATATCTTTGCCTAGAGCAATATCTAAATAATTCACAAAAACCTCCGATTAGTCTAAATGAAAAATAGTCTTGAATAATTTTATAAAATCTATATAATTTGGACAGATGTCCTTTCATGGATAAATTATAAAGATTTTGGAGAGCAGTACAAGTGAAAATTTTGAGTCCATTGCTGCCATTAAAGCCACCAAAGTAAGAAGTATTTCCCAGAAATATTAAAATAAACTTATTTTGGAGGTAAATTTTTAATTATGGAACATATGGAATACATTGAGCCTAAGAAGAAGCACTATATGGCGTGGCCAATTATTGCTTTAATTGACTTTGTAACAATTATTAGTTTTGAAAATATTTTTTATCCTTTTCAAAACCAAGGGCTTTCAGTAGTTATCTCATGGATCTTTCTATTCTTTTCATACGTTTTGCCCTATGCGTTAATTTCTGCACAAATGAGCTTAACGTTTGATAATCAAGCTGGAGGTCTTGCATCTTGGGTACGGCATAGTAGTAATGACACTTTAGGATACTGGACAAGTTGGATGTATTGGGTTCAAAGTGTGCCTTATATTGTGGATGTTTCAAACTCAGTCATTGTTTCTTTTAGTTGGATGATTTTAGGAAATAATTCTTTAGACAAAAAGATGTCCACCTTCTGGTTTGGAATCTTAACTTTTGTAATCATTCTGGCTTTTATTTTGCTAGAAAATTTATTAAAAAATTCTCTGGAAGTCCTTTCCTTAATTGGTGGTGGGGCAATGTTTATCATGTCGTTTTTATTTGTGCTTTTGGCAGGTTATGCGGTAATGCACGGACACCACATTGCTACCCAACCATTTAACTGGGGTGCCTTTAAGCCATCATTTAGTTTGAATTACTTTTCAACAACAGGACTTTTGATTTTTGCAATTTCTGGGGCAGAATTAGCTGCACCTTATGTCTCTGAAATGAAAAATCCCAAGCGTGATTTCCCTAAGTCAATGTGGATGTTGGCATTGATGACAGGATTTTTGACGATTTTTGGGACATTAGCTTTAGCGATGTTTTTCAATGCTCACCATATTCCAAATGACTTTAAGATGAATGGCCCCTACTACGCCTTTCAGCTACTAGGACAAAGTTTGGGAATGGGTAAAATTTTGATGTATATCTTTGCAGTAGTGCAGGCAGTCTTTATGATGGCGCAACTAGCAGTGTTGCTAGATGCTTCAAGTAGAGTGTTTGCAGGGGATGTAGCAGATAAATTTATGCCTAAATGGCTAACAAAAAAGAATAAAAACGGTCGCCCAATCCATAGTTATACTATTACTGCAGGACTTAGCCTATTTTTACTATTGTTAACTGGAACTTTGCCTAATATTAATACCATCTACAATTGGCTTTTGAATGTTAATGGTATCATTTCTCCATATAAAACTTGTTGGGTATTCTTTGCCTTTGTAGCAATGCGGATGCAACAAGAAAAATATCATTCAAGTTATGTGTTCATCAAAAATAAAACTGGTGCGCTAACTGTCGGATTCTGGTGTCTAATCTTTACATTTGTATGTGCAACACTAGGTTTTATTCCACAAAATGTAGCTTTTGGAACTAGTGGCTTTAGTCACCAATTAATTATGAATATTATTACTGTCCTTGTGTTGTTTGGTCTTGGTTTTGTAATGCCATGGCTTAGAAAACGTGAACAAGCACGTGAAGAATTAATGTAGGTTGAAACTCTAGCTTTTTAGCTAGAGTTTTTGCTAAGTAAAATGAAGTAAAGAATTGGACAAAAAAGTAAAATGAAGTAAAATGAAGTAAAGAATTGGACAAAAAAGTAAAATGAAGTAAAGTGAGAGGGTGAAATTAATGTACGAAGAAAATCCATTTGATGCAGAATTTGGTGGAATTCCGGAATTGTATTTAGATTTTAATGAAGATGCAAAAAAATATGCTAATAAAATTCATCGCTCAAAAAAACATCCTACCTATTCTCTTTTCATTACTGGTGTACGTGGTTCAGGAAAAACCGTTTTTATGAATAAAATAGGACAAGAATTGAACAAGTATGAGGACACTATTGTGATTACTCTTCACAATACTGATGACTTGTTTAGAATAATGTATATTAAATTAGCTCCGATGTTAGAAAAAGTAAAAAAGTGGAATACTTCAATCTCAATTAAATTTCCTTTCATTTCGGTGAATTTTGCAGAAGCCAGTGAAAAACATGATGAAATATACTATAAAACTGAAATAACAAAAATTCTAAAGTTATTAAAACAAGCAAATTTGAGAGTAGTATTTTGTATTGATGAGGTTTCGAATACACCTGCAATCCAGAAACTAGCAGAAGAATTCAATGATTGGAGTCTCAATGAACTTCAAGTTTCGATTATTATGACGGGATTATTAAAAGAAGTTTCTGAACTGTCTAGTACTCACAACTTAACTTTCTTAGTTCGTGCTGATCGGTTTCATATTAAGAACCTACAACCACTATCAATGGCTCAAACTTACATGAAGGTATTAGGTATTAGTAGTAGAGAAGCTGAAAAAATGGCTGTAGCTACTCAAGGATACGCCTACGCTTTCCAATTAATTGGAGACTTGATGTTTGAAAATTTAATAGAAAGAAAAGATTTTGCTCAGGCATGGGACTATTCACAGTTAGCCTTCAAAGATATTTTATTTAACCAAGCCTATGATGTAATTGCTCACGAATTAACAGAAATAGACTTTCAATTTTTGTATGCAATGGGTAAAGATGGAACAATTAGTACTATAATTGAAGACATGGGCAAGAGTAAGCAATATGTAAATGGCTACCGGACTAAATTAATTAAATATGGCTTAATCAAACCTATTATTCGAGGCAAGTTAGGCTATACACTTCCTTTGTTTAAAGAATTCATTCAAAGAAAATATGATGAGCTAAATTGGGGATAAAAACCCTCGCTATCAACTTTTGGATAAGTTAGTAGCGAGGTTTTTAAGTAAAAATAGTGGAATAAATATTTTAGAATTAGGCATCTAGTGTCATTTTGTTATAACTATCTACATTAATCTTTCCTTCATCATCCATCTTTAAAATAGTAATTGAAGCATTCTGTGGACCGTGAGCTAAGTTATATTGTCCAGGTGCAAAGCGAGATACAATACTGCGAATGGTAAAACCATGGCTGACAAGTAAAATTTTGTCAGCACCTTCCATTTGTTTAATCATCTCAAATCCCTTGTCAACACGTTTCCAATATTCTTGAGCATCTTCAGCATCATGATAAGGATCTGCTTCTTTCATGTAATCTTTCACAGTATCAATGTCCACATGAGTAAACAAGTCTTCTCGTCTGGGATAGCCATGGCCGCCACCAATCATCCGCCAGGCTTCATCAGAGTTCATTCCTTCAAAAAAGCCATAAAATTGCTCTCTAAAAAATGGTGTAGCAATATGCTGAAGTTCATTACGATTAATATTTTCTTCTATAATATATTCACATGTATCGCTAGCACGTTTTAAATCACTAGAAATCGCAATATCGAAATCAACATTAGTTAATTCTTTACCAGCATTTTTTGCACCCGCAATTCCTTGCTCAGTAAGAGGGGTGTCGCACCAGCCTTGCATTTTATCATAGCGGTTAATAAAAGTTTGTCCGTGGCGAACTAAATAAATTGTTTTCATAAAATAAAACCTCAATAAATTTTCTTTTTCTTTCAAGTCTAAACACTTTTGAGGTAATTGACAACTTGTGTAAACTAGCTAATAGTATTAAAATACAGTAGTTATTGTTAAAATTACCGATATTATTGCCAAAAATAGTGTACTATAATAATAGCTATTCACTTAAATGGCAAAAATGGTTTTACTTTGAAAGTGAGTAAGTAATGGACAATCAAGAAAATAAAAAAGGAAATTCATCAAAACATCGCCGTCGACACCATCATCGACGTAAGAAGTTTTGGCGAGTATTTTGGATTATTATTGGCTTAGCTGCAGTAGTGGCACTATTCTTTGCTGGGTACATGTATAAGAACTTACGTGATGCTAGTGATAACATGTATACGCCAGTATCTAAAACTACTAAAAGTAATAAATCAAGAAGTAATTTGGATAAATTACTAGCAGAAAAGAAGCCAATTAATATTTTATTACTAGGAATTGATACAGGAGCAATGAATCGGCATTGGAAAGGTAGAACTGATACCATTATGATGCTTTCAATTAATCCTAAGACTGAAACAACTAGAATCACTTCAATTCCACGTGATATGAAGGCAAGTTTACCTGATTATCCAAATGTTTCACCAATTAAGATTAACTCTGCTTATACTTTGGGTGGAGTAAGTGAAACAATTAAGACACTTGATAAATATTATAGTGTTCCAATTGATGGTTATATTTTGATGAATATGGGTGGCTTAAAGAAAGCCATTGATCAAGTAGGTGGAGTTACTGTAACTTCTCCTCTTACCTTTAACAACATGGGATATAGTTTTGTAGAAGGTAAGACTTATCATATGATGGGTAAACAAGCTCTGGCATTTGCCCAATTGCGCCATGGGGACCCTAACCAAGATTATGGCCGTCAAGAACGTGATCGTCGAATTATTGTTGGTTTACTTAAGAAGTCTGTCTCCCCTAAGACACTTTTGAATAAGGATTTCTTAGAATCAATTTCAACTCAAATGCAAACCGACTTAACTTTATCCCAAATGTATAAGATTGGAACAGATTATCGCCAAGCTACTAAGCATGAAGTAACAGATCATGCTCAAGGAGTAAGTAAGATGATCAACAATCAAAAATATGGTCAAATGGAAGTTGAAGTGGTTGATAAGAAAGAACGTCAACGTATTAACAACGAAATTCGTCAATCCTTAGAAATTAATAGAATTAACGTAATGGACGATGGAGAATATTAATTAATGGAAGAAAAGGCAACACAAACAAATACAATTGACTTAAAATATCTCTGGAATTTAGTAAAAAGCAATATTTGGCGGATTATTATTTGGACGATTGGTTTAGGAATTATTGGCTTTGCAGTCGCTGCTTTTGTAATTCCACCAAAATATAGTTCAAGTACGCAAATCCTTGTTAACCAAAAAAAGGATCGCAACGATCCGAACGCTGCATATACAATGCAACAAGCCAATATTCAGGTAATTAATACTTATAAGGATTTAATTACCAGTCCAGTGGTTTTAAAAGATGCATCATCTTACTTAGCAAATCCAGTTAAAGTAGTTAAAAAAGCTAAAAAAGCTGTCTATCGTCGTAATGCAGCTGGTAATCGAGTTTTAGTTTCAAAGGCTACCCCAGCAGTTGTTGAACGTGATGGAAAGAGTTATGAAATTAGTTCCCAAAAGTTACAAGGGATGATTTCAGTGCAAACTCAGCAAAATTCCCAAGTATTTACAATTACTGCTAAAGCTAATACTCCTGAAAAAGCTCAAGCAGTAGCTAACGCAGTAGCAAATTCTTTCAAGAAGAAGATTACAAGCGTCATGGACGTTAATAACGTGACAATTGTTTCAACTGCTAACAAAGGAGCAAAAAGTTTCCCGAACACTAAGTTGTTTACAGCTGCAGGTCTTGTAATTGGTTTCTTAATTAGTTTTGCAATAATTATTATTCGGGATGCAATGAATACTACTGTTAGAAGTGATGAATACTTAACCCAAGATCTTGGATTAACTAATTTAGGAACAGTTACTCATTTCCGCTTATCTAACAATTTTAAAGTTAATGGTAAAGATGATAAAAGCAAAGGTAAGCGTGTTTAAGGAGGCACCCAATGGCAGGATTTAGACGTAATAAACGTGGTACAAATGAAACAATGCAACATGGTGCTAAACTGATCACAGTTGCCAAACCCAAAAGCCCTGTTGCAGAGCAATTTAGAACAATCAGAACTAACATCAACTTTATGAGTGTTGATGAACAAATTAAAAAATTAGCTTTTACTTCGGCTAATATTTCTGAAGGGAAATCAACCGTTACTGCGAATGTAGCTGTAACGATGGCACAATCTGGTAAAAAGGTCTTACTAATTGATGCTGATTTACACCGTCCAACTCTTCATCAAACCTTTAATATTCCTAATAAAGCAGGGTTAACAACAATTTTAACTTCTGAATCAGCTGAAATAAATCTAAGCGATATAGTTAAATCAGGAGTAGTAGACAATTTATCAGTATTACCATCTGGTCCAATTCCACCAAACCCTTCAGAACTACTAGGTTCTAAGAGAATGCATGACTTTTTGGATAATGTCTCAAACCATTATGATATGGTAATCATTGATATGGCACCTGTCTTAGAAATTTCTGATAGTCAAGTTTTGGCTGGTGAAATGGATGGGGTAATCTTAGTTGTACGTGAAGGAGTAACCCAAAAAGCTGGAATTGCGCGTGCAGTTGAATTACTAAAGATGACTAAGACACGTATCTTGGGTTATATTATGAATGATGTGCGTACAGGGGCCAATGGCTATGGTTACGGATATGGCTATGGCTACGATGACAAAGGAAAATAAAATGGTTTTAGTTGATATTCATGCTCATCTTTTGCCAGGGATTGATGATGGTTCACCTGATATGGAAACCTCACTTCAGCTGGCAAAAGCTGCAGTTGAAGATGGAATTACTCATGCTTTAATGACACCTCATCATTTAAATGGGCGTTATAGCAATCACAAAAAAGATGTAATTAAGTTAACTGAGCAGTTTCAAGAACAATTAAAACAAGAAAAAATTGACTTAACCATTTTCCCTAGTCAAGAAGTTCGGTTAAGTAGTGAGATCCCAGCTGCGTTGGATAGTGATGACATTCTATTTTGTGATGAAGATGGAACTTACATGTTACTAGAAATGCCTAGTGAAGATGTACCCTTATATGCAAAAGAGATGACTTATCAGTTGTTAGCACGAGGAATTACGCCAATAATCGTGCATCCTGAACGAAATAGTCGCATCTTGAAAGAGCCAGAGCTACTACAGAAATTTTTGGAACAAGGTTGTTTAACTCAAGTTACTGCCAGTTCTTATGTGGGAGTCTTTGGTAACAAGATTGCAGATTTAAGTGAGAGATTAATTGCAGCGGGGCAAGTTGCAACCTTTGCGTCAGATGCTCATAGCTTAGCTAAGCGTGAGAGCAAGATGACTGAAGCATATGATAAGTTGAGTAAAGAGGCTGGGAGTGACGTAGTAGCCATTTTTAAGCAAAATGCTCAAGATATTATTAATGGAGAAAATGTTAGTTTAGATTGGCAACCTCTTAGAAGGAAGAAAAAGTTTTGGATATTTTAGAAAGTCAAGGAATGGAGGAAGAGGACGTGACAAAAGTTGAACTTAACCCTAAAAAAGTTAAGAAACGTCCTTTCTACCGTTTCTTTAAAAGAAGTGTAGATATAGTTGGAAGTGGCGCAGGTTTGGTACTACTTTCTCCTTTATTTGGCTACTTAGCTTATAAAGTCCATAAAGAAGATGGTGGTCCAGTCTTTTATAGCCAAGAGAGAGTTGGCAAGGATGGCAAGAAGTTTAAGATTTACAAGTTTCGTTCCATGGTACCTAATGCAGACCAAATGGTTGAAGAATTAGAAGATCAAAACGAAATTGATGGAGCCATGTTTAAAATTAAAGATGATCCGCGGGTAACTAAGATTGGGCACTTTATTCGAAGTCATTCCTTAGATGAATTACCACAATTGGT
Source organism: Lactobacillus sp. PV037 (assembly GCF_014522345.1). Lineage (NCBI taxonomy): Bacteria > Bacillati > Bacillota > Bacilli > Lactobacillales > Lactobacillaceae > Lactobacillus > Lactobacillus sp. PV037. Next base: position 92,204 of record NZ_CP041987.1, read on the forward strand.
AAATGTCTTTAAAGGGGAGATGTCCTTAGTTGGGCCACGTCCACCTTTGCCTTCTGAAGTTGAAGAATATACAGAATATGATAAACAACGTTTAAAAGTTACTCCAGGTTGTACAGGTCTTTGGCAAGTAACTAAGCGCAATGATGCTAACTTTGACGAAATGGTAGAATTAGATTTAGACTATATTAACAACAGTGGCTTTTTCTATGATATGGGAATTATCTTTAAGACTGTTGGTGTATTGTTTAAACCAAATAGTGGGTATTAGAAAAAGCCAGTTGGCTAGTTTAGTCGACTGGCTTTTATACTAAGTAAAGAAAATAAATTTATGAAAAAAATTGATAAAAACAGTAAACTCAAACTTCTTTATGTTGTGGAAGCATTCGGTGGGGGAATATTTACATATTTAGCTGAATTGGCAAATAGATTAGACAATGATTTTAATATTTATATTGCTTATGGATTAAGAAAACAAACACCTCAAAATTTTAAAGAATATTTTCCTAAAGATATTCACTGGGTTAAAATTAAAGATTTTACAAGAGAAGTAAACTTAAAAAAAGACTTAAAAGCATTTGTTGAGTTGCGAAAAGTAGTAAAAGAAATAAATCCAGACATCATTCATTTAAATAGTAGTAAAGCTGGTATCCTAGGACGATGGGGAATAAACAATAAAAAGCATAAAGTCTTTTATACACCCCATGGTTACAGTTTTTTAATGCAAAATTCAAGTAAGTCTAAAAGAATTGCTTATAAATTAATTGAAAAGATAAGTGCGCGAAAAAATACGACTACGATTAGTTGTAGTTTGGGAGAGCATCGCGAAACTTTAAAGTTAACTCCAAATGCCGTATATGTAGAAAATGGGATTGAAATAGAAGAACTTGATAGCATAAAAGATATACCCAAAAATAATGAATTTACAGTATTTACATTAGGAAGAATTAGTGAACAGAAAAATCCTCAGATGTTTAATGAAGTAGCAAAGGCATTACCTAATATTAAATTTATTTGGATTGGTGATGGAGAATTACGTGAAAAATTGAAGGCACCTAATATTACAATAACCGGTTGGGTAGAGAGAAAAAAGGCACTAGAAATTGCTAAAAGTACAGATGCGTTTTTTTTACCTTCTAAATGGGAAGGGCTACCAATGAGTTTATTAGAAGCAATGTACTTAAAAAAGTATTGTATTGTTTCTGATATTCCTGGAAATAATGATGTGATAAAAAATAATATTAATGGATTTATTGGGAGCACAAAGAATGATTTTATTAATATACTCAAAATATTGTTGACCAATTCTTTAAATTGTGAAGAGGTAAGAGATAAAGCCTATAAACAAATTATTAATCATTATAATACAGAAGTTATGAAAAAAGAGTATATAAAAATATATCTAGGAAAATAAAATGAAAATTTTAAGTGCTTATTATCATGGAAAAGCTGTTTTAAAAAAGTGGGTATTATTAATTTTATTTTGGAAAAAATTAATAATAGGAGCTCATACTACTTGGAGAAAAGGATTGAGTGTAACTATAGGAAAAGATGGTAAAGTAGAGATTGGAAAAAATTGTTTTTTTAATAATTATTGTTCAATAAATTCACTTCAAACTATAAAAATTGGTGATGGTACATTATTTGGTGAAGGTGTCAAAATTTATGATCATAATCATAGATTTAGAGATCCCAATGTACCTATAAAATATCAGGGATATAAGTCGGCACCAGTAAATATTGGAAAACATTGTTGGATTGGTAGTAATGTCATTATTCTTAAAGGAACGAGTATAGGGGATAATTGTGTTATTGGAGCAGGATGTGTAGTATCAGGAGAAGTACCTAGCAATACCATTTTAAAACTTACAAATGACAATCAAGAAGAAATAAGGTTAAATTTGAATCAATAATATATTTTAAGTTACGAATAAAATTAATAGCACCTTGAATGTAGAAAAAATGTGAAGGATAAAAAATGCCAAAAATTTCAGTTCTAATGTCAACATTTAATTGTCAAAATTATTCTCAAATATACAATAGTGTACAATCTATACTAGATCAAACCTTTAAGGATTGGGAATTAATTATATATAATGATGGATCCACAGATAATGGAAAAACGTCTCAATATATAAATCAATTAGCAAATTTAGATGTGAGAATTCAAGTTATAGAGTCTTCCCATAATCATGGATTAGCTTATGCGAAAAATCAGATGATTAAAGTGGCAAAAGGAGATTATATTACAGCTCAAGATGATGATGATATATCGGAAGTAACACGCTTGGAAAGAGAAGTAGATTTTTTAGATAAAAATACTAAGTATGATTTTGTAGGAACAACGGCTACTGTTTTTGATAAAGATGGTAGATGGGGAGAATATAAAACACCTGAAATACCAACTAAGGATTCATTTTTATGGAGTAATCCGTATATTCATCCTTCGGTTATGTTTCGAAAGAAAACTTTAAAGCAAGTTAAGGGATATCGAGTTGCAAAAGAAACGATGCGGGGGGAAGATTATGATTTGTTCTTAAGATTATATGCAGGAGGTTATAAAGGTTACAATATTCAAGATAATTTGTATAAATATTATATTGATCGAAACCCGTATAAAAAGTATCGCCCTATGAAGGATAGAATAAATGAAGCTAAATTACGATATAAAGGATTTAAAAGTTTGGGGTACGGCTTTAAAGGATTACCGTATATTGTTAAGCCTATACTCATAGGATTAATTCCTAATAAAATTTTTCGGAAAATTAGAGAAAGACAATATAGAAAAGATAGATAAACTTTATCTCGGAGTAGGCTGAATAGAAAATTATATTTTTGTAAAATTATAATATTATAATGATTTAAATCAAAGACATAAAGCATATAACTAGAAGTAAAAAGGGAGAAAGATATGAAGATGTATGTCTTTTTGCTAATCGTCATAATCTACTTGTTTATTTCTTTCAATGTAACAAAAAGAGATTGGGCATTTCCATCTAATATAGTATTGGGAATGTATATTATAAGTATTTGTTTTTTTATTAGTGAATCTAATACTTGGGGAATAGATATTGGAAATACGACTTTTAGTCTTTTAATACTTGGAATAACTACTTATACACTAGTCGGAATTATAGTATTTATTATCTTTTCAAAGGTTTCTATTAGAAAAGAGAACTTTAATTATGATTATGTTGAAAAAGAAAATTCAACTTATTATGCGGATATTAATCCAGTAATAAGCTGTCTTTTGATTATTTTTGAAGTTATTGGGTTTATAGCTTATTTTAAGAATGTGAGAAATCATAGTCTTATGATAGGAAGTTACTCTTCTTTAAGTGAAATGATAGGAAATTATAGAGACGCTGGTTCCTTAGGTGATGCGGGAACAGGTCTTTCTTCGTTTTCACTTAATAGTTATAGATTAATGACAGCACTAGCATATATATATATGGGGATTATTGTCCAATTTTTAGTGGCTAAGAAAAAAAGTAATTTTGTATGGAAGATATTACATTTTACACCGATAATTATATTTATTGCTTGTTCATTACTGACAGGTGGGAGAAATCCCATAATTCAACTATTTTTAGCCTTTATAATTATGTATTACGTAAAATACAAGCAATTAAATAAGAATAAAAAGTTAAGTAAAAAAGCCACTTTAAAAATTATAGTGGGATTAGTATTAGCATTAATAAGTTTTTCAATTTTTAGAGGAGTTGTTGGACGTACAAGTACATATTCTACATGGGACTACTTGGCCATATATATAGGTGCCCCTATTAAATTATTTGATTTATTTTTAAAGAATGGGGGGGGACTACCTCATTTTTATATAGGTCAGGAAACTTTTTCTAATTTATGGGAAAGCTTTGGATTTAATATTCCCTCCCATTCTAATTTGGAATTTCGTGTGTTTAATAACTGGGCATTAGGTAATGTATATACGCCATTTAGAAGGTATTATAGTGATTTTGGTGTATGGGGAATAATTATTCTAACTAGCATTGAAGCTCTATTTTATTCACTATATTATTTGATAATAAAGAAGAAAAAATTTAATCCCTATATATTAGATGTTACAACCTTAATTTATTCTTATCTTGCTATAGGACCTTTTTATTATTCAGTGGTAGAACGTTTTTATTTATTGTGGTCTAAAAATACCTTGATTATTATTCTGGAGATATATGTGCTTGCCAAGATACTAACTAAATTTAAACTAAAGAAATATAGAGAAAGAAGAGGCGCTAAATGAAAAATGAATTAATTAGTGTAATTGTTCCAGTGTACAATGGTGAAAAATATATTTTTGAATGTTTAAATTCTTTAGTTAATCAAAGTTATAAAAATATCGAAATTATTGTAATAGATGATGGATCAACGGATAATACTAAAAATGAATGTTTAAGATTTAGTCAGGAAAAGAGAATACATTATTTTTATCAAGAAAATCAAGGGGTTGCTGCAGCTAGAAATAATGCCATAAGTAAAGCAAAAGGTAAGTGGGTAATATTCGTTGATAGTGATGACAGGGTATCTCCGTATTTGTGTGAACACACTTTAAATGCGGTAATTAATACAAAAGCTGATATGGGAATGTTTAAATTATCTTTTGTAAATGAAAAGGGAACTCTAATTAATAAAAAAAGAAGTTATTTGAATGAAAAACAGTACAAAGAGATTTCTAAAAGTGAAGCACTAAGTTTAATTTTAGATGATTCCGTAGTGGGGAGTTATACTTGTAATAAAATATATAAAAAAGACTTATTTAATGATTTACAGTTTACAATTGGTAAAAAATTTGAAGATTTAGGAATTATGTATAAAGTTGTTGATCGTGCTGATAAGATAGCCTTCATTGATGAATATCTATATTTTTATTTCCAAAGAAGTGATAGTCTTATGCATTCTACTAATATAAAAGACATAAAAGATGCTTTTGATTTTAGATATAATCAGTTTAATTTTATAGAAAAAAAATATCCTTTTTTGGTAAATAAAGCTCTTCCGGCGATGATAATAAATAGTTTGCAACTTATATATAAAAGTGGGTTTCGCCAATTAAATGCTGACGTAAAGAAAGCACGAAAGTTTATAAAGATGCATCCTATTGATATAAGTGAATTAAGTGGGAAATATAGGTATTTTTATTTTATAGTTAGAATATTTAATAGGCTATAAGATTATAAAAAATAATTTTGATAAGAGTAGAACAATACACTAGAGTATTAATTGATTAGGTGCTCAATATTAGTACTAAGTGAGTTAAGAGGAAGGAGTATATTAATTGAAAAAATTTGCATTTTTTTTACCACAATTTCATGAAATTCCTGAAAATGATAAGTGGTGGGGTAAAGGATTTACTGAGTGGACGAATGTCCGTAAAGCTTCCCCCTTGTATAAAGGACAGGAGCAACCTAAGCATCCATTAAATAATAATTATTATAATTTGTTAAATAAAAAAACGATGGAATGGCAGACTAATCTGATGAATAAGTATGGCTTAGATGGATTTATTTATTACCATTATTATTTTACAGGAAAAATGTTATTGGAAAAGCCAGCTGAAAATCTATTGAGATGGAAGGAAATTCCTCAGCATTTTTTCTTTTGTTGGGCTAATCATACATGGAAACGTTCATGGGAAGGTAAAACTGATATTTTACAGGAACAAACTTATGGAACAAAAAAAGATTGGGAGAAACATTTTCAGTATTTACTTCCCTTTTTTAAGGATTCAAGATACGAAAAAAGAAATAATAAACCTCTTTTCATGATATTTAATCCTGATTTTGAAGAGAAAAATGCATTATTTAATTATTTTGATAAACGTTGCAAAGAAGAGGGTTTTAGTGGCTTATGTTTAATTGAAACATATTCTGGTTCAGAAAATCTTCAAGAATTTAAGAATAGTGAATCAGGTGTTACTCAATATACTTTTTTTAGAGAACCTTTGATTTCACAATCTGAATATATACACCATAATATTTTTAGACGTACCTATCACCATTTTAATAAGAAAATTAGAGAAAAAGGATGGATTCATAAGCCTTACATAATTAATGGAAACAACTTGATGGATATTAAGTTGCATCATGAACCCCTTGGAAAAGACATAGCGAATGGGTTATGGTTTGAATGGGATAATACACCTAGACATAAACAACGTGGATATGTAATTACTCCATATGATCACGCTAAATTTATTAAATATATGGATTTAATAAAAGATCAAGAATATTTGTTTATTAATGCTTGGAATGAATGGGCTGAGGGCATGATACTAGAACCTACGCAAGAAAGAAAATATAAGTATCTTGAGTGGCTAAAGGAATTTAAAAATAAGTAATTATTTTTATTTAAAAGGAAATAGAGGGAGAAATTTATGAAAGCCTATATTGTTTGTCCGTACAATAAGAGTGGTGGTACTCGGAGCTTACATCAATTAGGGAACAGATTAGTTGAAAATGGAATTGATGTATACATGTATTATGGTCTAAAAGGCAAAAGAGATAAAGTAAATAAATTACTTTATGCAGATAGCAATGCAAAAATTGCAACAAAAATAGATGATAACAAAGAAAATATTCTTATAGTACCTGAAAGTGATACAGGATGGTTAGATAAATTCCATAATATAAGAAAAGTTATTTGGTGGTTGTCATTATATTTTTATTTAGAAAATAATATTTGGTGGCGTTCAAAATTTAGAACTAAATTTTTTAATCAACCCAATTTTTTTAATTATTTAAGATATGTTCACATAAAACTGAAAGAACCGGCTGTCTCATATATTTTTCCAAAAGAACTAAAAAATATAGACTATCATCTATATAATTGTGAGTATGTTCATAGATATCTATTGGAGCAAGGCATTCAGAAATCAAAAATGACCTATTTATGTGGACCTATTGATGTTGAAGCAAAGGATAAAAAAGCTTTATCTACAGTGAAGGAAAACTTGATAGTTTATAATCCTGCAAAAGCTTCACCATATTTCATTAAAAAAGTTTTAAAATATATGAATAAAAATTATTCAAGTTATATTTTTAAGCCTTTAAAGGGACTTAACCATGAGGAATTATTAATGTATTTAAAAAAAGCAAAAGTATATTTAGATTTGGGATATTTCCCTGGTCCAGAAAGAATTCCTAGAGAGGCGAGTGTGAATTATTGTAATATCATTACTTCTACAGTTGGAGCTGCAGAAAATTCCGAAGATGTTCCTATTCCTAAAAAGTTTAAATTTGATTTAAAAAAAGAAAATGTTTCTAAAATTTGTGAACTGATAGTCGATATGTGTGACAATTATGATGAGTATGTTCATTATTTTGATAAGTATAGAAGGAAAACACTTTCTCAAATAAACAATTTTAATTCTGATGTAGATAAGTTTGTAAAAATAATGGATTTAATGTGAGGTGTAAATAGCAAATGGTTAAATGTGAAATTGCTGTAGCAGGTACAGGATATGTTGGCTTAAGCTTAGCTACTTTGTTAGCACAAAATAATGAAGTGACAGCAGTTGATATTGTGCCAGAAAAAGTAGATTTAATAAATAATCATAAGTCTCCAATTGTTGATAAAGAAATTGAAGACTTTCTTACAAATAAAGAGTTAAATTTAAAAGCTACTACTGATGGTAAGAGTGCCTATAAAGATGCGGATTTTGTAGTAATTGCTACTCCTACAAATTATGATAGCGAAAAGAATTTCTTTGATACATCTGCTGTAGAAGCTGTAATTAAGCTAGTACAAGAAGTTAATCCAAATGCAATTATGATTATTAAGTCAACTATTCCAGTTGGCTATACTAAAGCAATTCGTAAAAAATTTAACTCTGAAAATATTATTTTTAGTCCAGAGTTTTTACGTGAAGGTCATGCGCTTTATGATAATCTTCATCCTTCTAGAATTATTGTAGGAACTGATTTAAAAAATACTAAGTTAGTTGAAGCGGCTAATACTTTTGCCTCATTATTACAAGAAGGAGCAGAGGATAAAGATGTTCCTACTCTTATTCTTGGATTTACTGAAGCGGAAGCAGTTAAATTATTTGCAAACACATATTTAGCATTGCGCGTAAGTTATTTTAATGAATTAGACACTTATGCGGAAGAAAAGGGACTTAATACCCAGGAAATAATTGATGGAATTGGATTAGATCCTCGTATTGGTGATTACTATAATAATCCTTCATTTGGCTATGGTGGATATTGTTTACCAAAAGATACTAAACAATTATTGGCTAATTATCAAGATGTCCCACAAAACTTAATAAGTGCGATTGTTCAATCTAACGATACTCGTAAAGACTTTATTGCTAATCAAGTATTAGAGAAAGCTGGGTATTATTCTTATGATGAAGATAATATTTTTGATGCAAATAAAGAAAAGAAGGTCACTATTGGCGTTTATCGCTTAACTATGAAAGCTAATAGTGATAATTTCCGCCAAAGTTCTGTCCAAGGTGTTATGAAACGTGTAAAAGCCAAAGGTGCAGATATTATTATCTACGAACCAACTTTGGAAGATGGTTCTACTTTCTTTGGTAACAAAGTGGTAAATGATTTAGATAAATTTAAAGAATTATCTGATAGTATTATTGCTAATCGATATAGTAATAAGTTAGATGATGTAAAAGATAAAGTTTATACGAGAGATATTTTTAGAGAAGATTAAAGATAGTGAAAAATTCATTATGTTAAACTATAAAGTAATTGAACAGTTTAGCACTAAATTAATTAAAAGAAAGTAAAGTTTAAGTATTTATTTCCAATTATTGTCTATCTTATATGTAACATATGTAACTTTTAAGGTAAATATGAATAATTCTATTGTTTCGTATAAGTTTTTTAATTACAGAAAGTGTTAAATCCCAGTTATGGGTTAATATTATTTTTAATCACTTTAAACTTGCATCAGGTAGGGAAATTAATACAATCAATAATAGATATTTAATTTTTAAGTGTTTTTTGGTGGAATGACATTAAATCTGATTTTATCAGGAAAATTAATTTTTCTGTTTAAGTAATATTTATGATTAATTTTTAGTGACTTTCTTGGAAAAATTTAACTACATCTTATTATTTAAAATGTTACGTCAGGAAAGGACGAAAGAAGATAAAAATGCATGAAGTTTCTATTGGAATAATTATATTAAATTATTTGGCCTATGAAGAAACAAAAGAGAGCGTCTATTGGTTAAAAAAACAAATTAAAGATGAGTTTAAGATAAAAATTGTTATTGTAGACAATGCATCTGATAATGGTTCTTATGATATATTAAAAAAGGAATTTACCAACGATCCACTTGTAGAAGTGGAAAAAACTAAAAAAAATTTAGGATTTGCACAGGGAAATAATTATGGCTATGATCAAATAAAAAAATATATGAATCCTGATTTTATAATTGTATCTAATAGCGATGCGTATGCAAAAAAAGAAGGATTATTTGAATGGATAGTAAATGAGTATGCAAAAGAAAAATTTGGAGTTTTAGGTCCATCAATCTATTCAAAACGTGGTAATTTTTATCAGAGTCCGGGTGAAAACGAAACAAGAAATATACATGAATTACATAAAAAAATCCGTAATTTAAATAAATACTTGATAAAATTACGGATTAAGAAGTTTTTGAATTATAAAGAATCTTTTGAAATTCCCAAGTGGCCTAATCATATCTATAAAGATAGAACAAAAACAAAAACTTTGCATGGAGCCTTTCAAGTTTTTTCAAAAAATTATTTTGAAAAATATAATGAACTTTATGATAGCAGAACTTTTTTATATCGAGAAGAGGATATTTTAAAAGTTCGGTGTGATAGAGAACAACTACTTATGGTTTATTCTCCGGAATATGAAGTTGAGCACCTACAAGCAGTTAGTACCTCAAAGGCTTCTAAATCAATATTAGATCAAAAAATAAATCGAACAAAAAACCTTTTGAACTCTACAAAGGTATATGAAAAGGTATTAAAAGAAAGTAAACTTACGGAATGAAAAATATATCTATTAAGAAAGCGGCTATAATAAATGGAGTTGGAAAATATTCTAAAATATTTCTTTCTATTATAGTAAACGCAATTTTGGCAAGATTACTTTCTCCTGGGGATTATGGAATAGTAGCAGTTGTAACAGTATTTTCAACATTTTTTTCCACTTTAGCAGATATGGGATTTGGAGTAGCAATTGTTCAAAATAAAAAATTAACTTCTAATGATATAAACAATATTTTTTCTTTTACAATTTATATTTCCCTTATTTTAATGTTGCTGTTTTCTTTATTAGCTGTTCCTATCAGTAAGTTCTACCATAATAATGCATATGTATCTTTAACGTTGCTTTTGAGCATTTCATTATTATTTGATGCGATGAATATGGTACCAAATGGTATTTTAAATAAAAATAAAGAATTTATGGTAATCGCGGTTAGAACTGTAGTAGTATACTTGCTGGCATCTATTTTAACAGTAATACTTGCAATGAATGGCTTTAGATATTATTCATTAGTTATTCAAGCGATTGTAACATCAATTTTTACTTTCCTTTGGAATTATATTGATACCCATCCTAAATTTAAATTGAGATTTCAATTTTCAAGTGTAAAAAAAGTACTCAGTTATTCAAGTTATCAATTTGCTTTTAACTTTGTAAATTATTTTGCTAGAAACTTAGATAACCTATTAACTGGAAAGTTTATGGGAGATGTTCAGCTAGGATACTATAATAAGGCTTATGATTTAATGTTATATCCTGTGAATAACTTAACAGGAATTGTAACTCCGGTACTCCATCCGATTTTATCTGACTTTCAAGATAATTTAAAAATAATTTATGATAAATATTTAAAGGTATTTAAAATTTTGTTTTGTTTAAGTGCCTTTGCTGCCCCATTTTGTTTTTTATCAAGTAAAGAAATTATAACAATTATGTATGGAAGTAATTGGAAGAGTTCAATTATTTGTTTCCAGATTTTATCTATAGCAATTGTACCTCAAATGTTGAACTCAAGCGCGGGGGGAGTTTTTCAAGCAATAGGAAATACTCGTCTTTTATTTTTGAATTCATGCATAAATACTGGGATTACGGTAGTAGCAATATTGATAGGAATCTTTTTGGGTAAGTCAATTGTGGCATTGTCCGGAGCTGTAGCTATTGCCTATATTTGCCACTTCTTTACTGCTTATTATATGCTTATAAAATTAGGTTTTGGGTACAAGATGAGTATGTTTTTTGGAAATATATTACCTGATTTAATCATATTATTTGGTATGGAAATTGCAGTAGGACTGTATCATTTTAATATTTCAAATATATTTTTATCTTTACTAGTTAAGGGAATATATTTGATGGGAGTGTTTATTGTTTTAATGGTATTAACTGGAGAATATAAATTGGTAAAAAAAGTGGAAAAAGAGAGAATATAAATAATATATAATTTTAAATTATATATTTGACTTTTGAAAAAATTTAGCTTTTAGAATAAATGGTAATTTTACAAGTTTACTTTGCATTCTTACATAATATTAAAAATATTGGAGGCTATTATGAATAGTTATGTTAGATTTATCTTGTATTAATTGCTTTAGATATTACATGTTATGGGATTGCAACGTTTACTAAAAGTGCTTCAGAAAATAAAGTTATGGTAAGTTTAAGTACATTTGATGTTATAGAGTTCATGCTTAAAGCTCTCATTTTTGCACCTGTACTTAAATTATTTATGCAACCAGGAATAGATATTTGTGGAAGTTTAATTATAATTATATTTACAGCAGCATTATTATGGGTGTTCATTATATTGAGCAAGCATGCTAGTTAGGCATTAAAAAGTTTAAAAAGAATAATTAGATATTATATAAACTTTAAAAAATACTACAGAGTGTTGACTAATATTTATAAAATTAAGGATTAGTTTCGATGTTAAAACGAAATTAATCCTTAATTTTATTTATGAATTTTAGTTGGTTAATGCTTATCTATGATATATTTTGACTATAAGCCTTGTGTAAGTTAGAAAAAATGTCTAGTATCCTATGAAAAAACTTTAATTTATAAGTTTAAGAAAAATATTTAGTCGTACACATCTTTGTTACTATAACAAATCTAGTGTATTTTTTGTTAAATTATAATTTATTATATTTACGATAACTATATTTAGTAAATAGAATTTAAAGTTATTTTTATAATAGTAGAAAAAACTGTTTATGGGAGAAGAAATTGAAAAAAGAAAGAAAATATAAAGAAATCAAAATATCACACACCTTTCAAAGGACACCAGGAGCATTATATCCGTATGATAACTTGAATAAAAATATAAAGGAAGAGAATAGAGAAGTAGAGTGGAAGAAACTAGATACTGCCTTGAAAGATGAAAGGATTACTAATCTTGCTATTAGTGGAGCGTATGACACAGGGAAGACGAGTTTTTTACTTACATATTTTACAAATAGAGAAAAAATAAAATTGGAATCAAAAAAGTTTCGTAATTTTAATTCTTATAAAAAAGCACGTAAGAATATAAAAGAAGGTAAAGTTGATTTTAGATTTATTTCTTTATCTAATTTTTTTGATTCAAATAAAAATAATAAAAAGATAGAAGAAGAATTAGAAAAGGAAATAATAGATCAATTATTGTTTAATGTTAATCCATGGTATTATCCGGATTCAAAAATAACACGTTTAAAAGAATATAAAACTAGTTGGTTGATGGGATTTCTACTTTTAGTTAATTTTTTTGTTCTATCTATTTTTGGTTCTATTCATGGTTATAAAGCAATTACCTCTTTATTTAATCCATTTAAAATTGGAGTTTTTATTTCAGGCAATCTTTTATTATTTTTACTTATATACTTTTTAATTCATTCACTAACCAAATTAGTCTGGACTATTTCAACAAAATTTGGTCCAACACAATTGCAAATTAAAGTAAATGAAAGTAATAAGGATGCTAATATTAATTTATTTGTTTTATACCATGATGAATTAAGTTATTTTTTAATAGAAAATCAATTTTTAAAAGAAAAATAAAATTTGTAATATTTGAAGACCTTGATCGGTATGATGATGCTCTAATTTTTCAACGTTTAAGGGCTCTAAATATTAATTTGAATAGGGGGAGAAATAAAATTGTTTTTATTTATACCCTAAAGGATTCAATTTTTGCAAATGATATACAAAAGGATATAGAAAATAAGAATCGAGATGAAAATCAAGTGGCAATGAAAAGAGCTAAGTTCTTTGATTATATTTTACCCCTAATGCCTATTAACAGTTTCCAAAATTCAAAAGAATATTTTAAACGAGAAATTAATAAATATCCTTCTTTAAGAAATTCTGATATTGATGATCCCTTTTTATATAGATTAGGTATTTATATATATGATCCACGAGAAATAGTTAATCTTATTTCGGAATTGGATATTTATACATGTAAATTAAATGCTATATCTCAAAAAAAATTATTGGCCATGATTATTTACAAAAATTTATTTCCTCAGGATTTTGAAGGAATATCTATAAAAAAATCCAATATTGCTTATTTCATCGAACATAAGGATGATATTGGAAACATTACTTTAAAAAATGCAAAAATTGGAACTATATTTAAATATATAACCAAAAATAATGAAAGGCTTAATTTTATAAAAAATAGTAATAAACAATTATACCAGGCTATTAGTTACATTAATAATAGAGAAATATTAAGATTTTTGGTTCTTAATAATTTAATAGATTTAACATTTTATGACTATATTTCTCCGACTCCTTATAAATTAGGGGTAGAGGATACAAGATTTGTACAAAATGTTATTAACCAAAGAAGTCCTTTGCATAATATTCAAGTTAATAATCCTAAAGAAATTATTAATGCTCTTATGTCTGCTGAAGCAGATTTTCAATATGCTTATTCAGATAAAATATTAACTACTTTAGTAAATTTAAAAAATGATTCATATAAAGAAATACATAGTATTTTAAGAATGGTAAAACAGAATGAGGATTATAAATTTGTAATAGAGTGGATAAAAAGTAGTATGCAGAAGAACAATTCTTTTCAGTTTACTACTAATATTACTTTATTGAAAAACATATGGGACAGTTTTTTTGATGATTTAAATAAAGAATTAAAAATAGGATTAAATAAAGATAGTAAAAAGATAGGGGATTTTTTAATAGAGATTCTTTTATTTGAGTTTAGATATGCGACACATCCAAGAGTATTTAATTGGTATAGAAAAAATAATATATTTCTTAAACAACCAATTCAAAAAATAATTGCACAACAAATTAAATCAAAAAAATATAGAAAAAGTTTTATTGAATTGGTTCAAATGTCAAAGTATACAATTAAATTAGAATCAATAAGTGATTTAGCGGGAACTGATAGAGAACTATATAACGTTTTAAAACAAAATAAATGGTATAAGAATTATACCGATTCTTATTTATTATCTAGAAATAAAAAAATTTAATTTATAGTATTTTATAAATTTGATAGTGCAGAGTTTATAGTTATGACTTTTAACGGTCGGTTTGCTAGAGATTATGTTGGACCAATTTTACGATCAAAGCAAACTAGAAAAAATGTATTAAATTCAATTTTTGGATGTGTGGGAATTGTTCTTATTTATTGGCTATTAAAAATAGGTATTTCTTCATTAGTTCTAAGGACTATTTTTTCTGTATTTCTTTCAGTTGGAATTTATGGGGCAATTTTAGTTTTGTGTAAGAATAAAATTGCTTACAATTATTTAGAAAAATTTAAGCAAAGATTTCAAAAATAAGATATAATTAAACCAGCTAAAATATGTATATACTTGCTTTAAAACCTCGTTCATTTGAAAAATGGGTGGGGTTTTATGTTTTTTTGGGGGAAGCATATCTTGAAGAAAATCGAGAAACTATCTATATCAGTAATTTTTAGTACTATTTTCATAATGATACTACATTATTTTTTTGGGTGGTATCAAAATATAAGGTTAGGTTCTATTCTAAAGGTAGGAATAAATATTATTTTATGCAGTTTCTTTATTTTACTAGTAACCATAAAGAGTGAAAGTTTAAAGCAAACCTGGAGAAAAATATCAGTAAGTATTTTTACCCTCCTAATGCTTATGCTATTAATTTATAACTTGTTTATAAAATTTCCAAAGTTTTCTTTTATGATGATCACAAACGTGGTAGGAGTGTCTGTTTTTATAGTTGTAGCAACTATTTTAATGTGTATTTTATGGGTAGAGGATGATAATGAAAATTATAAGGATAATAGTAACAGTAAAAGAAATTCTAAAAAATACAGCAGTAGTAAAAATAATAATGAATTAAATAACAGCGTAAGAGTTAATGACAGTAATAAAAAGATTAACATCAATAAAATAATTAAGAATCTAAAAAATGATTTGCAAGAAATACTAAATAAGTTGATTAATTTTATAATAAATTATAGATATATTTTTAAAAGAATAGCATTTGCTATTATAGTGAGTACTGGCTTAATAGGAATTATAGTTATTTTCTACGGAGCAAATTTTGATAAGTATCAAAACTATTTACGTAAGATACTAATAATTCAAATTAAAACAAATAAAAATAGTGAACAATTCGTTATTTTAATTATGACACTATTCTTAATATTTTTCCCATTACTTATTACAGTTTTAGAGTATTTTCGAGAGAGGAATATGATAAGTAATAGGGAGACAAAATATAAAAATATATATCAAATAGTTGCTTCTGTAGCAAATGTAGGAATGTTTTTTACTACGATGAGTTTAATAGTAGGATGGGCAGAGGCTAGAGAAATAACAGTTACAATGGTGTTAATAATGTGGGGAATATTAACAGTGATTAATATGGATATAATATGGATTGTTACTATGGTGAGAGATTGGGTTGCCAAAGATAAACAAGAACATGATTCATTACCACGAACTGCATTGATATTTGGAATAATTACAGCATTAATTTCAGTAATTTTTAAGTAGTTATAAAAAAGTCGTTATCTTAACGTAGTTAAAGCTAAATTAATAAGGAGAAGATTACAATAACAGTGGGAAGTTTAGCAGATTGGGTAGGAGTAACTTTAACATTTATTGTATTTGTATGGGGAATATATCAGTTTAGAAAACAAACAGAATTATCTCGAGCATTTGAAATAGAAAAACAACGACCGAGATTTTTCTATGAACGTACAACTAGAATATCAAAAGGTGATAGAGTATTAAGACCTAATTATTTTGAAGAAAGTACTCCTCAAAATATCAAGGAGAGGTTAAAACAAAAAGATGAATATTTTTTTAGAATAAATAACATTTCTCAAAATGGTATTTATTCTTTAAAAATAATTTTTTCTCATGATAATCAAGTGGAACGCTATAGGATTCATGGAGTTTCGAAAAATAGCGCAATGGTTTTGGTTCCAAAGAGTGATTTTAAAAATTGGGAGTCACTATTTATAAAATTTAGATCTTCTGCAAATGAAATTGGATATATGTATGCCTCTGAAGGGAACACAACTTATTATTTTGTTAAAGGGAGGAACAGAATGATAACTACTTCTGGAGATGACCGTATTATTGCTAATGATGAAAAACTTGTTCAAAAATTTGATAGAAAGTTTAAATCGGGAAAGTCAAGCTCGGCATATTTTTATGCAGAAGAAAATATGAATAAGTAAAGTGCTTTTTTAGAAGAGAGTGTTGATTATAAGAGTTATTTTTTATATGCAGTAAATTACTCTATTCATGATATAGTTTTTAGAATTTAGATATAAAATTTTAAGAACTTACTATAAATGATGAAATTTATAATTAACTTAAATATTACATTAAAATTAAATGAAGATAAAAATAAATTTTAATCTAAGTCAATGTAGCTTAGTTTATATCTAGAAATATATTAGCTGATTTTGTATATAATAAAAAATATTATTTAACTTCTCATTATACAGACTCTGCCAATAAAATTATTTGTTTAGTAAAATTTGTTGCTAAAGAATTTTTATTATCAACTTTATTTGGTAATTTTCATTATTCAAGCTTGTTTGATTTTAGGCAAATGGAGATATAAACCGGTGATAATAAAATTGGAGATCAATTTGAAGGTGCTTATCTATATGATATAAATAAGAAAATAAGTAAAAAATTAAATAAGAGTAATTTTAATCCTAAAATTCCAGCTAATTATCGAAAAGATAGAATACAAAACTATGGGAAGAGAAAGAATGGCTATTGGTTAACCAAGGAGGATGTAAAAAAAGTAGGGATTGTATCTTTTTATGCAATTTGAGAAAATAATTTAAGTTCGGCGGAAAATCTATTGAAAAGTAACCTATAATTACAAAAATTAAAAAGTATTGTGCTTGGGATGATGAAAGAGTTTAATCAAGAAGGAAAGACACCAATTATTATGAAGTGCCTCATAATTGTTAGACATAGATCTAACGATTGTGAGGTATTTTTTATGACTAAATATTCTAATGGGTTCAAAATTAAGATTGTTTCTGAATTCTTTAATCATCAAGATTCAATAAAGGGATTAAGTAGAAAGTACAATATTCCTTACTCTATGGTATATAAATGGATTCATCAGGCTGATGAAAATGGCCTTGAATCTCTTAAAATTAAACATAAGAAGATGAACTATTCTCCTGAGTTTAAGTTAAATGTGGTACGCTATTATTTAAATAATCCTAATTTAGGAATAACTCCAGTAGCTGCCAAGTTCAATATAAATTCTTCTCAGGTTTACACTTGGGTTAATAAGTTTAAAAAAGAAGGTATGGCTGGTTTACTTCCTAAGCAGAAAGGACATCCATCCAAAATGCCTAAGAAACCTAAAAAGAAACAAGCTCAAAAGATAAAACTTAGTGAGAAGCAAAAATATGAAGAGAAGATTATTAAACAAGAAGCGGAAATCGAAAAATTAAAACTGGAGAATCTTGTCTTAAAAAAAGTGGCTGCCCGTTATCCTCGCTATCCAACAAAGAAAAAACGCTAATTATCAAGGATATTCGGGCTAAAGTGCCAACTGTAAAGCTGAATACCTTATTTAGTCTGCTTAAGCTTAATCGAAAAACATATTATGATAACTTAAAAAATCGAATTAATAAGTGCGATAAATACGCTAAAGTTAAAGAGCAAATTAATCCTATTTACTATGATGAAAGCAATGAAACATACGGTTATAAACATACAGTTATCGGCGTATTTGGGGCGCTTTAAAAGATATTGGTATCAATCTTGCCAAGGAAACTGTTCGTAAAATTATGCGTGATATGGGTATTAAAATTATGATTTATCATAAGAATACAGCTGGGTACAGTTCTTATAAAGGAAGGGTAATTGTCATGATAATGCGCCAGGAGAAACAATATTTAAATTAATGAAAAGATCGTATTAAGATAGGTTCTCTTGAAGAGATAAAGCAGGTATTAAGTAAGTATATTAATAATGTTCGACGTTCAAACAAATTAAAATGCACGACTCCTGTAAAATACAGAAATCGTGTACTATCAAATATTTAAAATTTTATAAAATGTCTAACTTTTTTATGGCACTTCACAATTAGATCAGACCTCTTTTTATTGATTTTTACACTTTGAGTCTAGTCTAATTGGACTTTTTATAATCAGAACGACTTAACTAGCACCACGAGTAATAAAGTGTAAAATGGTACTAGGAGAGTACTGGATATAGGTGGGAACATTTATGAAGTTTAAAAAAAGACAAAAAATAATTAGTTTTTATGATGAATGGAATTTTATCGCTACCAAGAAGATGGTTAATGCGAATAAAGTTGAATTCTTTTTACAAGCAAAGGAATTTATTGAAGATAAGAAACTAAATTTATCTAATAATAATAATGTTGAAAAAGTTGATAGATTATTTGACTTAATTAAATGGACGGATATTTTGATTGATGATGATGGAAATTTAAGTGGTAATTTTAGAAAATATTTAAAATTATTAAAAAGATTAAAATCTAGAGATGATTTAATTTGTAGGCAACGTTCGAAAGTGAAAAGAATGATTTTAGAAATTAAACTTCTGAAAAAGATCTCTAGGAAATTTGAAAATTGTATGATTAGATTTAAAATTTTTCCAGCAATAGACTTTTCCTCAATAGACTATGAAACAAATTGTCGATATATGTCGGATTATTTGCATGGTTTTAATACTATTTTGTCACTGACGGAATTAAACAAGATTAGTTATGACAAGTATTTTATTAACAAAGAACAATATAAGTTAATAATTTCTTTATGGAAATATGCTGATGCAAAGTTGAGAAAAGTTAAAAGATACATTGAAATAGATGCTGTAACGGAAGAATTAAAGTGTTACTTAGGTACCATGTTGACAAACTCTGAAGTAAGACAAGTAAATTTTAAAACTCATTTAGACAAATTTCCGCGAATAGAAGATTATATTTTTCAAGGGTTAGCATCTATTTTTTATATTCCAATCAAACCAACATTTAAAGAGTATAGTTCAAGTGAACAAAAACTTTTACAAAAATATTCTAATCAAAAATTATATAATGTTGAATTAAAAAAATGGTTAAAATTCTTGGTTGATATTCAAATTACTACGTTAAGTCAGAAAAATATAAGGAAAAATAATTTATTTATAAAAATTAAATATTCTCAAAATAATTCTTTAACTTCTAAAGAACGTGAGATTATGATTAATAAGTTATCTTTTGGAAAAGAGTGTGATTTGTTAGATAAGCCATTTATCTATGGAAAATATGTTTTTTTACCTTCAATAGTTCATTTAGATCCAGTTTATGTGATGTCGAAATTGATGCGTCAAGCTAAGGACGTAGAGAATAGAATTGAAGTAAAAGATAAATTAGTTACTTGGCAAGATTTTATCGGTAATCAGTATGAAAAATATTATTACAATTTGTTTATTGAAAAAAATACAGATGTCAACATACTTTATATAAGAAAAATGGACAAGAAACAGATTTATTAGTTATTGATAATGATAATGTGCCAGTTTTAATTGAATGTAAGACATTTACAAATCCTCATTCTTTAAAAGATTACATCAATCAGTTAGATAAAATGGTATCAAGCGGCTATTTAAAGAAAGATACAAATCATATCCATTATTTTCAAAGTATTGGTCAGAAAAATTCAGATGATAATGTGTTTAAGGGAGAAATGAAAAGATTAAAGAACTGGGACAAAAGTTACGGGATTTTTTTGTCGAATATTATTATTCCTATAAAGTATAAAAGTAAATGGAAAAAAGTTAGTGATTTAATATTTGTTTATGATATTGATTTATATAAATTATTAACAAATAGAGATTTGTTAAATAAAGATTTTATATGGCTTCCCTATGCAGATTTAAAGAGGAAGATAGAATTAGAAAGAATTTTGAATAAGGAACGTATACCAACTGAATTCAAAAAATTAATAGAAAGACATAAAGATATGGATACTTTTATATTAGGGCTTGTTGCATTTTCTGTCCCTATGGCTATTGATAATAGGGGGAGTTTTAATAAAAGAAATTGTTGGAATATTGAAAATGAGACACCTTCTTTAGAATTAAAAATGAGAAAAAATATGAATCCAATTATTCCCTATCTTTTAAATAAAAGGTTTATAATTAATGACATTGATTTTATTAATAAAAGATGTGAAAAGCTATTTAATATAATAGTCAAGAGATATTATTAATAAATTAGAGTAAATGTAAGCATTTGTAATTGACGATGAATATTTGAAGTAGTTACGTTAGAATGACAGTCAATATTTGAACCACTTATTAAATTTAATTGTTCATTTTAGAATGTTGTAAAGGATATGACTCTCCATCCATATCAAGAACGTAGGAGCGGAAAGTCAATCGATCAACCAAAGCTGAAACAAGCGATTCATTTTTTGAAATTTGTCTAATCTAAAAATGGCAAATTAGTCGTGACAATAGTACTGCCACGCTCACTTCGATCTGCTATTATTTTCAATAAGAGCTCTAATTGGTAACTCTCAAAGCTGACATAGCCCATTTCATCAAGGATTAGGAGATCTACTTTCTGAATCTTCTTTTCAAGCTTGGCTAGTTGATATTTATTCTTGGCTTCGGTAAGTTCAGTTGACAATATAGAAGTATTTTTGAACAGCATAGATTTGCCTGCTTGACAAGCCTTGAATCCGATACCAATGGGGTATATGTGTTTTACCTCGTCCTGAATTATCAGCCATGACGAGTTTTTCTTTTCTAATGTACGTGATACCTTTACGATATTTAGCTGCTGTGTTGCGAAAAATGGCCAGCTTTCTAACAATTTTCAGCTAGCTAAAGTTTAAAAATGACTTAGTAGTCAAGTATTCAATGCCATTTTGGTTAATACTGGCTCGTATGGGGACTACTAAATATATGCTTTAAGTCAATATTAGTAATTTAATATTAAACTAATGGTTTAAAACTACCGAAAAAGTATTGACACATACAAGCTTCTGGTAGGTGGTCTGCTATACTAAGTGTAGTAATATGATTATAAATATAGCTTTTAAAGTTATTTGAAAAGAATTACGAGTCTCAATATAGAATGGATGATTTTTTGAAGAAGATGATGACAACATCTCAGTTACTAGAACATATGAAGCAAAAGGGGATTACTTTCAATCATATGACAGAGAATGATGCTAAGAAATGTCTTAGAACGTTGAATTATTACTTTAAGTTGGCGTCATATAGGAAAAATTTAAAAAAAGATAAAGATGGTAGATACATAAATTTGGATTTTGCTTATTTAACTGATTTGGCAGCAATTGATATGCAATTGAGACAATACTTGCTAGAATTATGTTTAGATATAGAGCATTCTGTAAAGGTTTTAATATTAGATCTTACATCTAACTATTTAGATGATGAAGATGGTTACAAAGTAGTTCAAGATTTTAGAAATAGTTCTTCATTTGGATATAATCAGTATGAAGCTACTATTAATAATTTGAAAACTAATCAGTATTTAAGAGAGATGAGCAATAAATATTCGGAAAATCCGCCTATATGGGTCTATTTGGAAACAACTTCATTTGGTGGATTAACAGCATTTACTGAATACTTTTATAATAATAGAAAAAGTAATATAAAGTTAAAAAAGATTAGTAAACTTTTACGATATTGTAAGAATATAAGAAATGCTTGTGCACATAATACACCTATTTTGGTAAATTTATTGTCTAACTCAGATAAAATAAATAAAAAGCCCGCTCAGATTACCGGTATTGCTAATAGCATGAAAATTAAAAATAAAGACATGTATTATGAAAAAATGGTTGATTTAGTTTCGGTATTCTATCTTCATAAGTTACTTCAAAGTGAAAGGCTAGGAAATTTTCAATACCAGAAAGGAAAGAGTTTAATAAAAAGATTCCAGAGACATAATTGGTATAATGATGAAGAAACATTGATTGAATTTATGGCTAATTTAAACAAAATGATTGAATATTTAAAACGTTGAGTTATAATAATTACTAAGGAATCAGCGCTAATGACGTTGGTCAACGAAGCTTCGTGCCTAGTTGACTCAGGTTAAAAGCTACGCTTCATAAAGAAGTGTAGCTTTTTTCATTGAATAAAGTATTTTATAAGTCCGAATGCTATCGAAGTAACTATTAGAGATACTAAATTGGTTTAAAAGCAATTTTAAAATGGTAATCAGTCACACAAGGACATTCAAAAATTATAGATACTCTCCCTTATCGGGTAAGAAAATTATTACAAATTCTGATTAATAAAGGAAAAGTAAGGAAGATAGGGGTCTCTGTAAATACTCAATACCAGAAAGTTTAGTTCTATTTTTAACGCTTTTTAGAGAGAAAATCATGCCAACATACTACACCAGTGGCGAATTCGCCGAAAAAGCACACGTATCAATTCGTACTATTCGCTATTATGATCAAAAAAATTTATTAAAACCATCTGCCTATACAAGTGGTGGTGCACGACGCTATACTGACCGTGATTTTGCTAAGTTACAGCAAATTCTCCTTTTAAAGTACCTTGGTTTTTCTTTAAGTGACATTCGTGAGATGACAATTGGTTCTGGGGATGAGCAACTATTGTTAGACTCGTTGCAAATTCAAAAGAAGTTAATCCAAGAACGACTTAAGCAGATGGAAAATGTTTCCCAAGCAATAGAATCGACTACTGAAGCACTTAAAGAAAAGCAAAAAGTTGATTGGAGTAAAATGTTAGATCTAATGCAGCTAACTGCTCAAACGCAATCTTTAAGTACTCAATACCAAAATGCAACAAATATTGCGGCTCGAATTCGTTTGCATCGTGATTATTCAACTAATCAAGCGGGCTGGTTTCCGTGGCTGTTTCAGCACTTAGACTTGAAGCCAGGAATGAAAGTATTGGAAATTGGAGCTGGTAATGGTGCACTCTGGTCACAAAATATTACTCAAATTCCCCAAGGATTAACAATTATTTTGTCAGATATTTCCGAGGGAATATTAGCAGATGCAAAACGTGAAATTGGAGAACAGTCGCAATTCCAATACGGTGTCTTCAATGCAGAAAAAATTCCTTTTGCTGATAATACTTTTGATATTGTAATTGCCAATCATATGTTGTTTTACTGTAATAACATTGATCAAGCCCTAAAAGAAGTACAGCGCATTTTAAAACCGGGTGGATTAATATACTGTAGTACTTATTCCCACCAGCATATGCATGAAATTACAGACTTAGTGCAAAGTTTCGACAGCAACATTGTCCTTTCTTCGACCAATTTGTATGATCGTTTTGGTTTGAAGAATGGTGGAGAAATTTTAGAAAAATATTTTAATAATGTAAAGCTCTATAAATACGAAGATTCAATTGAACTATCGAGTGCAGCTCCCATTATTTCTTATATTCTTTCTTGCCATGGGAATCAAAATTCAATTCTATTAGATAATTATCAAGAGTTTAAACAATTTGTAGAAAATAAAGTTAAAGATGGTTTTCATATTACTAAAGATGTTGGTTTTTTTGTAGGAAAGAAAGAATAATTTTAATTTACCCTTGAAAGTTACGTTACGTAATGTTTTATAATAACAATGACATAAAATTTTAGATCGGAGATTAAGATGAAAGTTATTGTTACTGGTGGAGCTGGATTTATTGGCTCAAACTTTATTTTTTACATGTTGAAAGAGCATCCTGATTACGAAATCATCTGTGTTGATAGCCTTACTTACGCAGGTAATTTATCGACCTTAAAAGATGTAATGGATAATCCTAACTTTAAATTTGTAAAGCTAGATATTCGTGACCGTGCAGGTGTTTACAAGCTATTTGAAGAAGAAAAGCCAGACATTGTAGTTAACTTTGCTGCTGAAAGTCACGTTGATCGTTCAATTGAAAACCCTGAAGTATTCTTAGATACTAATATCATTGGTACTTCTGTTTTAATGGATGCATCCCGCAAGTATGGTGTTAAACGTTACCATCAAGTTTCAACTGATGAAGTTTATGGCGATTTACCACTGGATCGCCCAGATCTTTTCTTCCACGAAGATACACCCCTCCATACTTCAAGTCCCTATTCATCAAGTAAGGCTAGTGCTGACTTATTAGTAGGTGCTTATGGTAGAACTTATGGCTTACCAGTAACAATTTCACGTTGTTCAAACAACTATGGACCATATCAATTCCCTGAAAAGTTGATTCCATTGATGATTCAACGAGCACTTGCAGATGAAAAGTTGCCAGTTTATGGTGAAGGCCAAAACGTTCGTGATTGGTTATACGTTGAAGATCACTGTAAGGCAATCGATTTGATCTTACAAAATGGTAAACCTGGTGAAGTTTACAACATTGGTGGTCACAATGAAATGCATAACATTGATATTGTTAAATTGATTTGTGATTACTTAGATAAACCTTACTCATTAATTGAACATGTTACTGACCGTAAGGGTCACGACCAACGTTATGCTATTGATCCAACAAAGATTCATAATGATTTAGGATGGCTCCCAGAAACTATGTTTAAAGATGGTATCAAGAAGACTATTCAATGGTACTTAGATAACAAGGACTGGTGGGAAAATATTATCTCTGGTGATTACCAAAATTACTACGATGAAATGTACGGTAAAAAAGAAGTATTAGATAAGAAGGACAAATAATGAAGGGAATTATTTTAGCAGGTGGTTCAGGTACTCGTTTGTATCCATTGACTTTAGTAACTAGCAAGCAATTATTGCCTGTCTATGATAAGCCAATGATTTATTATCCACTATCAACTTTGATGTTAGCTGGCATTAAGGATATTTTGGTAATCTCAACTCCAGTAGATACGCCAAGATTTAAAGAATTGCTTGGTGATGGTTCACAATTTGGGATTAATTTGTCTTATAAGGTACAACCTTCTCCAGATGGGTTAGCGCAAGCTTTTACATTGGGTGAAGATTTCATTAAGGGTGAACCTTGTGCCATGGTATTAGGGGATAATATTTTCTACGGCAATGGCTTTACTAATTTATTAAAAAATGCTGCTAACGATGCTCAAAATGGTAAGGCAACTGTTTTTGGCTACTATGTTAAAGATCCTGAACGCTTTGGGGTAGTTGATTTTGATGAAAATGGCAAAGCTGTTTCTATTGAAGAAAAGCCAGCTAGTCCGAAAAGCAATTACGCTGTAACTGGACTTTACTTCTATCCAGCAGGAGTTAGTGAGCGGGCAGCTCAAGTTAAGCCAAGTGCTCGTGGAGAAGTTGAAATTACTAGTTTAAACGAAATGTATCTTGATGATGACAACTTAGGAGTTCAACTTTTAGGCCGTGGCTATGCTTGGCTTGATACAGGAACTATGCAAAGTTTGGTAGATGCTTCTAATTTTGTAAAAATGATCGAAGAAAGAGAAAGTGTATCTGTATCTGCACCTGAAGAAATCGCCTTTATTCATGGTTGGATTGATAAGGATCAATTGAAATCAGCAGCTAAGAAATATGGTAAAAGTCCTTATGGACAACATTTAAAATCAGTTGCTGAAGGTAAGTTGCGTTACTAGAGTTTGAGAGAAAGAAGAAGTAAAATGGGACAAATTAAAGTAGAAAAAAACGTTGGAGGAATTGAAGGCTTAGCAGTTATCACTCCAACTGTTCATGGTGATGACCGCGGTTACTTTATGGAAACTTTTAATCAACGTGATATGATGGATGCTGGTTTTAGTATTAACTTTGTTCAAGATAACCAATCCAGTTCAACTAAAGGTGTCTTGCGTGGACTTCACTTTCAGAAGCACTATCCACAAATTAAACTAGTTCGTGCGGTTCGTGGTAGTGTGTTTGATGTTGCAGTTGATCTTAGAACTGGTTCAAAGACTTATGGTAAATGGTATGGGGTAGAACTTACTGAAGAAAATAAGAAACAATTTTTAATTCCCCAAGGTTTTGCTCATGGTTATCTTGTTTTAAGTGATAAAGCAGAATTTGCCTACAAAGTTAATGATTTTTGGCATCCAAATGATGAAGGTGGTCTTGTTTGGAATGATCCTGAAATTGGAATCGAATGGCCACATGTTGTCGGAGAATATCCAGGTAGTGGAGCTTCTGAAGATTACAGTTTAGAAGATGGAACTAAGCTTAATATTGTTGAACGCGATCAAAATTGGAAGGGCTTGAAAGATACTTTCAAGTTTTAATTAGTGAGGTAAATCGATGAAAGTTTTTGTAACTGGAGTTAATGGTCAACTAGGCCATGACGTTATGAATGAACTTGCTAAGCGTGGGTATGAAGGTATTGGTTCTGATATTGCACCTGAATACGCTGGTGTTGCTGATGGAAGCTACGTTACTACTGCGCCTTATGTGAGTTTGGATATTACTAATGCAGAAGCAGTTAATCAAGTAATTAATGAAGCAAAGCCAGATGTAATTATTCACTGTGCTGCTTGGACAGCAGTTGATATGGCTGAAGATGATGACAAGGTTGAAGCAGTTCGCAATGTTAATGTTAATGGAACGCAAAATATTGCAAATGTTGCTAAACAATTAGATGTCCCAATGGTCTATCTTTCAACTGATTATGTTTTTGATGGTCAAGGAACTACTCCTTGGAAACCAGATTTCAAAGATTTTAAGCCAATGAATGTCTATGGTGAAACAAAACTTGGCGGTGAAGAAGCAGTTGCTAATACTTTGGATAAATATTTCATTGTCCGTATTGCCTGGGTGTTTGGTGTTAACGGATCGAATTTTATCAAGACGATGCTCAAAGTTGGCGCTACTCACGATGAAGTAAAAGTAGTTGATGATCAAATTGGTACACCAACTTATACTTTTGACTTGGCACGCTTACTCGTTGATATGATTGAAACTGATAAGTACGGTTACTATCATGCAACTAACGCCGAATTACCAGAAACTGTAAGTGGTCATGATGAAAATGGTACTAAGACTGGCTATATTTCTTGGTATGATTTCACGCGTGAAATTTATCGTCAAGCCAGATATGACACTAAGGTAACACCTGTAACGACTGAAGAATATGGTTTATCTAAAGCAGTGCGTCCATTCAACTCTCGTTTGGATAAGAGTAAGCTTGAAGAAAATGACTTTAAGCCACTTCCAACTTGGAGTGATGCGATTAGTCGTTACATTGAAATTTTGAAAAAACAAGGCTTCTTTGATGAATTAGGGAAGTAATAAGAATAATTAAAGTCCCAAGCAGGATTAACTGCTTGAGATTTTTTAAATAAGGAAACTCTTTTTGAATAGAAGTAGAAATCAAATTAAGGATTTCTTCGTCCTTACGCATAATATTTTACGCTTTCTGTCTGTCCCTATCTTCAGAAAAGCGATAATTATGTTAAATATATTTTAAGAAACAATCTATAGCGTTCAGAATGCAAATGTGTTCTAGTGTAATAATTATAGAAAGGGGACAAGATTTATGACAACAAAAATGAAATCAACAACAATTAGATTTGATGAAGATGTGTTGAAAATGGTACATAAACAGGCAAAACTTGATGGTAAAAATTCAACTGAGTTCATGAGGGATGCCATTCTTGAAAAATTAGCAGATACTTTAGACTATAATGAAGCTATCATTAATCTCAGAGCATCTGATGGAGAAACGGTGTCTAGAGAAGAAGTGCTTAAGGATCTAGGATTAAATTAATGACAAAATATACATGGGAGTTTGATAAAAAAGCCCTAAAAGATTTTAAAAGAAATTAGATAAACAGATTTAAAAGGGACTTATTATTTGGTTAGATACGCACATTTTAGGTAGTGAGAATCCTCCGTTATGGGGAAAGCTTTAGAAGGTAATTTTGTTACTCTTTGGAGATATAGAGTTGGGAGTTACCGAATAATTGCTCAAATCAAAGATAATGTTTTTAAAGTTGTTGTGGTTAAAGCTGGCAAAAGAAATGATATTTATAAAAATAAGTGATGTAAAAATACAGAGTTAAAATTAAAAATTTCTCGGTAAAGGAAAAGTTAGAACGATTGGTAATTCAGTAGTACCCAATGTGAAAAATGCTAATCAACTTTTAACGCTTTTTAGTGAGAATAAGCATACCAACATACTACACCATTGGTGAATTTGCGAAAAAGGCACATGGTTCAGTTCGTACAATTCGCTATTATGATCAAAAAATTTATTAAAATCGTCTGCTTAATTCAAGATTGGATAAGAGCAAGCTTGAAGAAAATGACTTTAAACCACTTCCAACTTGGAGTGATGCCGTTAGTCGTTATATTGAAATTTTGAAAAAACAGGGCTTCTTTGATGAATTAGGGAAGTAATAAGGATAATTAAAGTCCCAAGCATGTTTGAGTGCTTGGGACTTTTTAAATAGAAGTAGAAATTAAATTAAGAATTTCTTGGTCCTTACGCATAATATTTTCTGCTTTCAAATAATTATAAGATAGGGTATAAAGAGTGGATTAGTGATAAGACTAAAGTAATATGTTGGTAATTACCACAATACTATTGTACAATTAATAGTACAATTAATAGGGAGGTATTTAAAATGGATGCTGTAAATTATAGTAATTTTAGAGAACATTTGAAAGACTACTTTAAGCAGGTAAATGATAGAAGTGAACCATTAATTGTAACGAATAAAAACCCTGAAGATAATGTAGTTATTCTTAGTAAAAATGAATACGATGCGATAGTTGAGACGATGGAAATTCAAGCAAATAGCTATCTAATGGAAAAAATTGCTACAGGTCGTCGTGAAGTTGAGTCAGGTAAACTCCAAAATCACGATTTAATAGATTTTGAGGATAAGGAATAATGCTCAGTTGGACAAGTAAGGGATGGGAAGACTATCTTTATTGGCAAACTCGAGGAGAGAAACGTCAGATAAAAAGAATTAATAATTTAATTAAAGACGTTATGCGTAATCCATTTGAAGGTATTGGCAAGCCTGAGGCCTTAAAAGATAATTTAACGGGATATTGGTCTAGAAGAATTGATGCAAAAAATAGACTCATTTATTCTTATGAAAATAAACAAGTAATAATATTTTCTTGTAAGGATCATTACTAGATGCAAGATAGGGGATATAAAAGTTCAAAGCATGTATGATTGCTTGGAACGTTTTAGTTTGACAATTATACTAAATAATTTGTATAATTTATCTAACAGATCAAGTTTAGAGGCAGTGGGAGTAGGTTCTAAACTAAACGAAGTCTTGGTATATTTTTATATCAAGGCTTTTGTTTTTGGGAGTTATTATGAAAAATACAAAACCGTTTAAAGCTTATGAAGAACAAATAGAGATTTTAAAAGTAGAGGACTTAATATTGATTCTACTGAAAATGCTATATACGCATTACAAAGTATTGGGTATTATTCATTAATAAATGGATATAAGCATTTATTTTTAGCTAGGGATTCAAATGGTGTAATTCTTAATCCAGAGCAATATAGCCTTGATACGAATTTTGATGAAATATTGGCGCTATATAATTTGGATAAAGAACTAAGATCTATTTTGTATGATGCACTTCTTTCCTATGAAACTAATTTAGGAGCTGAACTTTTATATCGATTTTCTGAAAATTTTCCAGAAAATTATTCATATTTAGAAATGAATAATTATAGTGATAATAAGACTAAGGCCCCACAAATTTTAAAAACAATTAGCTCTCTATCTAATACTTTGAATATTAAGGCATCTGATAAACATGGTGATAATGCTATTAAACATTATGTTAATAGACATGGTCATGTTCCATTATGGGTTTTGGTAAACTTTCTAACTTTTGGTGATTTAAATTATTTTTATAGTAATTGTAAAGATAGTATAAAAATAAAAATTGCTAAAGATTTTACTAATAAGAGAAAACGTGAGTACTCTTTAACGCGGACTAATTCAATAACTCCAAATGTTATTGAGAATATTAATCAAATTGTAAATCAATTTAGAAATGCAGTTGCGCATAATGAAATTACATATTCAAAGTATTTATATAGATCTCCAAGTATAAGAAGCATTAGCAATATCTTAGAGGAAAGAAATTTAACTTTTAAAGATCAGGTAGGTGTATTTGAACTAATAATTTGTTTAAAACTAGTACAAAGTAAGCAAGTATTTGTTACGATGGTTAGAAAAATAGTTGAATTATTAGATAATTATCAGGTAAAATTCCATCCGGTAAGATTTGAAGGAATTTTACAAGATATGCATTTTCCACAAAATTATAGAGAAATTCTTCAAAGATATAATAATCAAAATAATATTTCATCTAAAACAATCGGAGTATTAGTAGCGCTTTGGAAATCACCTGATTGGTTTAAAGCTGGTGTAAAAGGCGGAACGATGTATTATGGAGATAACTGGAAATATGGGGATGAAAAAACAAAGGGATATAATTTTATTACAGCAAATGGTGATCCAACAAGTTATATTTATTATAAGATAAATGGTGATAACGTTACTGTAAAATATGTTGATCCCCAAGAAGGAGAAACAGTTGCTGAAGCTTCCATAACCAGTAAAGGTGTATCGTTAAATGGTCTTATTAGTGATTATTACACTACGAAGGATCAACAAAACGAAGTGGATACATATGTTTCAGAATTAAAACCTTACAAAGAATAGGTGGCCGTTGTATCTAAAATCGGCTTTAATTAAAATAAATTATATTGCGGTAAAATATAGTACAATTAAGCAGAACAAAGGCCTAATAAAATTTCAATAAAAAGAGAAGCACTATCTTGGCAAAGGTAGTGTTTTTGCATTAACTGCATCCAGTTAATGATGTTTGTGAGAGTTATTTTTATTATTCTGCTTATAATCGGCAAACCATTCGTCAAATGATTTGCTAACAATGTAAATAAAGACAGAACGTAAAAATTAAGAAAAATAAAACCATTAACTAGCAAAAAATTCAATATCTAGGCCGTGTATTGAATTGAAAAGAAGTAAGGTGTATATTTAATAACGGTATAACTAACTTAAGAGGAGAAGTTTATGAAAATTAATAAAAAGCAGTTTAGTGCAGGGTTAATGACAATGATTATTGCAAGTGCAACTTTTGCAACTACCGCAATGGCAAACACTACTAATAACAATAATCTTGGGACTCCTGAGCAGCAAGCTGATATTACTAATTGGATTGCTAATACCCCTGCTCAAGTTTCAAATAACATGGCAATGCAACACATCGATCCCAATAATCTTAATGGGGTTCGCTATGTGATTCAATGGGGTGACACTTTATCTAGTATTTCTGCAGCAACTGGTATTTCTGTTGCTAAGCTTTGCTACGATAATCACATTGAAAATGCTAATCTTATTTACGCAGGAAATATCTTAATTTTGAATAAAGATGGTTATGTTCCAGATGATTATCACCCACATGTTGATCCATATATCGTAGCGCAAACTAAAGTAACAATTAATAACGGTCCGACTTTTGTAAATATTGAAGTACAACCAGGTGCTATTAAACAGTACTACAACGATTCTGATAACTCTAAGAACACTACTAATATTTACAAAGCTGGTGATGATACTTCTAGTCAAGCCGCTTCAAATAAGAGTAGTGATAGTTCAAATTCTGATAATTCTTCATCGGATTCAAATACTTCTTCATCAGATTCAGTCTCAGCTTCAGATGTTGTTGATGGCTTGAAGAAGGCTAATAACAATGACAAGCTTTCATTTACTGAAGGTAGTGATGGAACTGAATTAAGCATCAGCTCTGATGATATTGCTAAGGCTGTTAAAGATGACGACTATAGCGCACTTCTTGACAAAATTACCAGTGCTTTAGACAGCGATAAAGATGATGAAGATGTAACGATCTCTATTGATGGTGATGGCGACGATCTTCATGTTTATGCAAGCTACTCAAAGAGGGATGATGACAAACAAAGTAGTGATGACTCTAGCGAAGACAGCCAAAGTAGCGATAAAGACGACGAAGATAAAGATAGTCAAAGCAGCGATGACGACAGTCAAAGTGATGATGACGATAACAGTAAAGCTGACACAAACGATGAAGATACTGACACAACTACTGATGATGAATAATAGGGGCTAAATTCACAGATGAAAAAATTTATAAAGATTCTTATTGGAGTAATTGTCGCAGTAGCAGTAATTGGTGGTGGCTTTTACATTTATGCAAGTCATGCAGCAGCTAGTCATCTTCCTGGTCATGTTTATGAATATAATGGAACTGCTAGTTCTCAAAAAGCTTACATGACTTTTGCTAAAAGTGGTGACCAAGTAATAGTAACTTCTAATAAAGAAAAGGCTATCGAAGCAAGCAAGAGTAGCTCTGATTTTCAAAAGGTTTATAAAGCTGAAAATAAAAACGGAGAATGGAGTTATAAAGCAGATGGAAGTAAATTAACCATTGCAAAAACTCAAGATAGTAAAGTTTCACTTTGGCAATACAATAACGTTTTAGCTTTAGGTAGTAAATTGCATTCAAGTAGTTTTACCTATCAAATAGCTAACGCTGGACAAGGTGTAGTTAAACAAGCAACAAACTTTACCCAAATAAAATAAATTGTTAAAGCATTTCTATTGCAGAAATGCTTTTTCTCTTATTTTTGGTGAAGTTAGTGATAAGATTTAGATGAATTTAAATCAAAGGAGTGTTCATAGTGAGATATACCCTGGGAAATAAAATTATTTTTGCGAAAATAATGCAGGAACCACGCTTTGCAAGTTTTGTAATCAAGACTTTTTATCCTGATGTTAAAATTAGTGAAATAGAGAATATTACCGCAAGATTTGATGACTTAAACTATGATTATTTTCATGTTCAGATTGACTTTTTAAATGAAGATGAACAGCACTGCGTAGCAATTGTGCAGCTTGTGGATAACCAAGATTTAGGAGAATTGTCACGCTATTATGGTGAACTTATAACGCAAGAAACGCAGAATTTAGGAATTCCGCTGTATTTAGCTTATATTGATCGCAATAACTTTAATAATTTTACAGAATTAATCCGTATCTTGCCGGTAACCCCGCTGGCAACAATTATGGCAGTAGGGGCTAGTCAGGCAAAGAAAGCAAAAAAATCTGCTCAAGAATTGGCTGCTTTAATTGAAGGAAGACCAGTTACTGAAAATGATATTCTTAAAAAAGCTGAGGTTGAAATTGAGTTGCTCAATAAAGACAAAGATATTTTAGGGATGATTAAGGCTTTTGAAAAGTATGAATAAGGAAACTTAAAAAGGCTGATTAAGTATTAAACTTAGTCAGCCTTTGTTGTTTACTAATTTTAAATTGTTTGAATTAAATGACTTTCACCAGTTAAACAAATTGGAGCTTCTGCATTATCTAAGCGAGTATTAACAACGATTCCAACTCCGCTTCCATTTTTTACGCAAGTTGAATGATAAGCCATGTTAACATGTTCATCCAATTCAGTATTTACTGGTAAAATTACATCTGCATCTTTTTGACAAATGAGATGCTTTTTATCTTCGATTTGTAAATTGTTAGTTTCAAGTAAACGAATATCAGCAGGTACATTATCACCCTTTTCAAGATAAACGATGTCTCCAACAACTAATTGATTACTTGAAATTTCTTTGAGTTCACCATCACGCATTACTTGAGAAGAAAGTTTCTTTTGACGAATTGGATGTGACTTTGGAATAAAGATGCCACGGAAACCATCCATAAATTTTTGTAAAAAGAAATGGGGAGGTTCTCCTAATTCATTTGAACCATTTTCTTCTAATCTTCTTTGTGCTTCTTGGGAACTTAAACCAGTTAAACTAGTTCTTAAATTTTGTAAAACTCCAGCACTGTCTTGAGTATAGGCTGGAGGGCGTTTGTGAGTATCCATCTTGGATATACCACTCCTTTCTGAAATCTATTATTCTTCATAATACTCTATTTAAATAAGCATTGTCAATTTATAAAACTTAAAAAACAATTAAAAATATTTTTACTGATTTTAAGTCGAAATATTTAACGCTTACCCCTTGATTTTGTACAATAAAGTTGAAACAGAGAATTAAGATTTAAAGAAAGAAGTAGATAAATATGAAATTCATCTCTTGGAATGTTGATGGCTTTCGTGCCTGCTTACGTCATGGTTTTTTAGGAACTTTCAAAGAATTAGATCCAGATATTTTTGGTATGCAAGATACTCGTTTATCTCCAGATGAAGTTGAAATTGACTTACCTGGATACTACAAGTATTGGAACTATTCTAAAGAAAAAAGTTTTGATGGTACTGCAGTATTTACCAAAATTAAGCCAATGACTGTTGCCTATGGAATTGGAATCCCAGAATTTGATCAACAAGGTAGAACTATTACTTTGGAATATCCAGAATTTTACTATGTAAATACTTATGTTCCATTTTCTGGAGAACATTTACAACGTTTAAGTTTCCGCGTAATGTGGGATCAAGCATTTAGAAATTATGTAACTAAACTTGCTAACAACAAGCCAGTCATTATTGGTGGTGATATGAGTGTGGCTGCTGAACCAATTGATTTAGCAGAACCAAGTGAAAATCACCACAATGCCAGCTTTACCGGAACTGAAAGAAAAGAATTTCAAGAACTACTTGATGCAGGCTTTGAAGATACTTTCCGTACTCTTCACCCAGATGAACGTGCATATACTTATTGGAGCGCACGTGAAGATGCACGTGAAAAGAACCTTGGTTGGCGTTTAGATTACTTCTTAGTATCTAATGATATTGCTGATAAGGTTGAAAAATCTACAATTTTAAGTTCAATTGATGAATCTGATCACGCTCCAATTGAATTAATTGCAGATGTACATGCAGAATAACAGCTGAATAAATTACCTAAATTATTAATTACGCAAAAAAACGAAGAATTTTTTAAATTCTTCGTTTTTTTATTGTAAGACATCCACAAATGTTTTCGCAATCTGCAAAGGACGCGTTATAGCGCCACCAATAACAATGCCGGTGGGTTTTAAAGCAGCAACTTTCTTCAGCTGTTCTGGCGTATGGATTCGTCCTTCAGCGATAGTAGGAATATTAGCAGCAACTAATTTTTTAATTAATTCATAGTCTGGTTCAGTAGATGTGCGAGATTCAGCAGTATAACCAGAAAGAGTAGTTCCGACCATATCTGCACCAGCTTCATAAGCGGCTTTTCCTTCTTCAAAGTTTGAAATATCAGCCATTAAAAGTTGGGTGGGATATTTATTTTTAATTTCTTTGATAAATTCATTGATACTTTTATTGTCATGACGTTTGCGACTTGTAGCATCAAATGCAATTACTTCAACACCAGTTTTAACAAGTTCATCAACTTCCTTCATTGTTGCAGTAATATAGGGCTTTTCAGGTGGGTAATCATGTTTGATAATACCAATCATTGGTAAATCTACCATTTCCCTAATTTGATTTATATCACGAACGGAGTTGGCCCGGATACCCACAGCACCAGCCATTTGCGCTGCTTTAGCCATTAGTGGCATGATTCCACCAGCTTTTGTATAAAGTGGTTCCCCAGGAAGTGCCTGACAAGAAACAATTATTCCATGTTTAATCTTTGCAAAAAAATCTTGTGCTTTCATTAAGATCACCTCTTTGTAAGTGGTTACATTACTTGCTACTTAAATCATACTGGTTACCATTAAGAATTACAAATTTAAGGCTAGTCAATAGCCCTGCTATCGTGTAAAATTAAATAAAATAGAAAAGTAGATTTTAAGGAGATATTCATGCAAAAACATAATTCTTTTGTGTTAGGGATGTGTACCTTAATCGGCCTAATTATTGGCCTCTTTGTCAAAAATATCATGGTTTGGACTTTTGTAGGTTTAGCCATTGGATATGTAATTACTTTTTGGATTCCATACTTTCGACATCATCGAAGAGTGTCGACAAAAAATAATCAAGATAACTTAGAGCAGACCAAGTAACTAATCAACCTCTTCAGAGAGTCTTATAGTGCTGCGAGTAAGACGAGTGCATTAGTGAAAACACATCTGTGAGTTATTTTCTGTAATAGAAAGTCGGTTTCAGCCCGTTATAGCGAAGAGTTTTATTAAACTTAATGAGGTAGTTTGCGTAAGTAAACTATGAATTGAGGTGGAACCGCGTCACTTGTCGCCCTCTTAGACTTTAAAGTCTAAGGGGGTTTTATTTTTAGAAAAGCAGGTAACAATGTCTATAAATTATATTGGAGAAATACTACCTTCACTTTTAAGTGGACTAGTAATGACTTTAAGAATCTTCTTTGAAACTATTATTTTTTCCTTACCCTTAGGAATTATTGTGGGGCTAGGATTAACATCAAAATCAAAAATTCTAACCAGCATTTTAAGTGTTTATGTTTGGGTAGTGCGAGGGACACCTTTACTGTTGCAATTAATTTTTGTTTTTTATGGCTTTCCAATTTTAGGAATTACTTTTCCTAGATTTGAGGCAGCCTTGATTGCTTTTGTTGTCAATTATGCAGCTTATTTTGCAGAAATCTTTCGTGGTGGAATTCAAGCAATCGATCCTGGACAATATGAAGCTGCTAAAGTTTTAAAATTAACCCATTGGCAAACCTTGCGCAAAATAATTATTCCCCAGGTAATGAAAATTGTTTGGCCATCAATTGGAAATGAAGTTATTAACTTGTTTAAAGATTCTTCACTAGTTTATGTAATTGGCTTAGGAGACTTATTGCGTGCAGGAAATATTGCCATGTCACGTGATGTAACATTAGTTCCCTTAATTTTAGTAGCCTTAATTTATCTGGCATTAATTGGAATTTGTACTCTTATTTTGAAAAAAATTGAAGCACACTTTTCTTACTATAGATAGGATGTGAGCACATGTTAAAAGCAGAAAACTTAGGTAAGAGTTTTAATGGTAGAAAGATTTTAGATAAGATTAATTTTGATTTGCCAGATGGGCAAATTCTAACAGTTGTAGGACCTTCAGGAGCGGGAAAAACGACTCTTTTGAGAATTGTAGCAGGACTTGAAACAAAAGATGAAGGTAAGTTAATTTTAGATGGGAAAGAATATAATCCAGCTCAAGAACAAAAAGTTGGAGTTGTTTTTCAAGACTATAATCTTTTTCCAAATTTAACTGTTTTAGAAAATATTACTTTAGCTCCTGAATTAGTTTTAAAACAAGATAAAGGACAAGCAGAAGCAGAAGCAAAAAAATTATTAGAACAACTAGATATGCTTGGTAGAGAAAATCAATATCCTTATCAGTTATCAGGGGGACAAAAACAACGAGTAGCAATTGCCCGTGCCTTAGCTATGAAACCAGAGATTCTATGTTATGATGAACCAACTAGTGCACTTGATCCAGCTACCCGTGATCAGGTTACCCAAATGATTTTAGACTTAAAGAAGGCTGGATATACACAGTTCATAATTACCCACGATATGAATTTTGCCCAAACAGTTTCAGACGAGGTCTTACGCATTACTCCAGTAAATGGTGATAATCATGAAGAAGATTAGATTAATAGCGGTTTTATTGGGAATCTTTCTTTTAGCTAGTGGTTGTCAAAATTTACAAAAAAAGACTGATACACAAGATACTTGGTCACGAATTGAAAAAAGAAAGACAGTAGTTGTAGGGTTAGATGATTCTTTTGTACCAATGGGTTTTAGGACAAAATCAGGAAAGTTAGTAGGTTTTGATATTGATTTGGCTAAAGCGGTATTTAAATTATATGGTATCAAGGTGGATTTTCAGCCGATTGATTGGTCAATGAAAGAAACAGAATTACGTAACGGTACAATTGACCTGATTTGGAATGGATACAGTAAGACTCCGCAAAGAGCCAAAAAGACTGCCTTTTCAAAACCATATTTAAAAAATCGTCAAGTCTTAGTTGTGAAGAAAAAATCCCATATTAATTCATTTAAACAAATGAAAGGGAAAATTCTAGGTTTACAGACAGGGTCAACTGCAGCAACTTGGTATGATGGTAAACAAAAATTGCTCAAGGCTAAATCAACAGTTTTGTATGACACAATTCCAAATGAATTTTTAGATTTAAATGCTGGTAGAATTCAAGGAATTTTACTTGATGAAGTCTATGCAAATTATTATATTTCCAAGCAAAAAGATAAAAATTCTTATCAAGTAATTATTAACGATCAAGTGCCAGCTGACTATTTTGTGGTAGGGATGCGTAAAGGAGATAAGACCTTACAAAGAAAAATTAACGAAGGATTTGATATTCTTCAAAGAAACGGCACAATGCAGAAACTAAAAACAAAATGGTTTGGGACCACACAATAAATTCAAAAGTAGTAAAATAGGAGTAGTCCATTAGAAAGCTAACTAAAAATGACGAAAAAAGAAAAAATGACATTAGCAAGCTATCTTGCTATTTTAGGGATTTTTATTGGAATTATTGGTTACTACCTATTTGATTTAGCTATTAAATTTAAAAGTAATCCAAATTGGTGGACAAGTGTTTTGGTAATTGCCATTATGATTTGGGGTAGTAGCGATTGTTTGCGCAATATTTGGAAGCTAAGCTTTTCCAAAAAAGACCCTACATTAAAGAATAAAGTTATTAAATATTTAATTGGATTTGAAATTGCAGGTTTTTTAAGTGGATTATATATTAATGTAATAGTAAATAATTCTATCTTAGGCCAAGTGAAGATGATTTCGATTAACAGTTTAATCTTTTTGATTTGGCTTTTATTAGCAATTGGAGCTGGTGTCAAAATTTGGACTTTAGTAGTTCAGAGTAAAGAAATTCAAAATTAAAGGCTACTTATTTGAAGTAGCCTTTTTTTCATGATAAATTTTTTCAACTAACTTAACATCACGAGGTTGAATAGTGTAATAAGATCCTTGCGGATACATTACTGATAAACTTTGGGTGTGTTTTAAGCCAATTGCATGTCCTAGCTCATGTTCAGCCGTATTAACGATGCGAGCGTTACTATAGCCATAGCGTGGATTGAGTAAGTAGTATTCGTTTAATTTAACCACTGCGTGAACTAAATAACCAGTGACTGAATTATAGGAGGCACTTGTTAAGCCAGCGGCATTAGTTTGGTCATCATTCATTGTTTCCATAACAATTTGAGCTGAATTTTTAGTAGTAGTTGTTTTAAAAGTAAAACTCCCCGTATTATTCCAAATTTGGATGGCGTCTTGGGAAGCTTTACGTAAAGTTGGATCTTCAATGGCAATGTAAACCGTGGCGCTGGGCTTATTAAAAGTGTGATATTGGGAACTTGTATCATCAGCGTCCTCATTATCAGTCTGCGGAATTTGCTTATTATTGATAAAGTTTTGAACCTGCATTGTGATATAAGGAATAGGATTGTTAGTTCCAAAATATTTCTCAAAGACAGATCCCGAAGCATGATAAGCATAAGTTAGCCCAAAGGCTAACATTCCTAAAATTATAATATTTCGAAAAAATCTTTTCACAGTCTTATCTCAACATTTCTAATTATTTTTAGTAAATTATAACGCTAGAGAAAGTAAAAAAATAAAAGTTTGTATTAATTAAAGTAAAACTTAATAGCCTTTAAGAAAATCTTGAGTTTTAGAGAGTGATTGTTTTAGTAAATGGTAATAATATGTTAGAATTATATGCAATAAATTTTTGAGGAATAAAAAGGGTGATATAACTTTGGTAAAAGAATCTCAAAAACAATTTGAACAAAAACATTTAGATAATGTATTAAACTTAATCCAAAAGAAGGAAAAAGAATTAAATAAGTCAATCGGGAGTGCCCAATCAGAAGCAAAAAACTTAAATGCCCATTTTTTTGATGACTTGAAGTTAGATTATGATGGCTATTCTACTTCAATGGATACAGCACTTTCAATCCATCAGCAACAACAAATGTTGCAAGAACGAGAACATGCTTGGCAACATTCAACTAAGCAACTTTCAACCTTGCAACGCCTAGAAAAGAAACCTTATTTTGCCCGAGTAGACTTTAAAGAAAAAGATGAAGATGAGGGTGAAACGATTTATATTGGTTTAGGATCATTTGCGGATAAAGATGACCACTTTTTGGTTTATGATTGGCGTGCTCCAATTTCTTCTATCTATTATGATGGAAAATTGGGTAAAGTAAGCTATAACGCTCCTGATGGTGAACAAACAGTTGATATGACTAAAAAGCGTCAATTTATTATTGAAGATGGAAAGATTGAAAATATGTTTGATACCAATGAATCAATTGGTGATCAGATGCTTTTAAATGTCTTAAATGAGAAATCTTCCACTCAAATGAAGTCAATTGTAACGACGATTCAACGTGAGCAAAACAAGATTATTCGTAACACAGATGCAGATTTACTCTTTGTTCAAGGAGCTGCGGGCTCTGGTAAAACAAGTGCTATTATGCAAAGAGTTGCCTACTTACTATATCGCTATCGCGGTAATTTGAATTCAAGCCAGGTAATCATGTTCAGCCCAAATCAGCTCTTCAATGATTACATTAAAAATGTTCTTCCTGAAATGGGTGAACAAAATATGGTCCAAATGACTTACTGGCAATTTGTTTCACGCCGTGTACCAGCAATGGATGTAGAGACACTTTTTGAACAATTCGAAGACAATCACCAAGATAAAAAGATTACTAAGTTAAAAGATTCCTTGCAGTTCTTTAATGCGATTACGCGCTATGGAGAACATTTAGAAAAGAGTGGGATGCTCTTTAAAAATATTTATTTTAAGAGTAAAAAGAAACCATTTTTTGATAAAGAAAAGATAAAGGAAATTTATTATAGTTTTAATGAAAATTATCATTTAACTAATCGAATTGAAGCTACTAAAGAACAGCTTTTGGACATACTGGCAAGAAAGGTTGAGCCAGAAACTAAAAAATCTTGGGTAAGTAAAACCATTCAATCTTTAGATCAATCACAATTAAATAGTTTATATGATTTCCCGGGACAAGAATTTGAATCTAGTGCTAAGGAAGAGCATTTTTTAGCTAAAAAAATTGTTACTAAGGAATTGAAGAATGTAAGTCAAAAAATTCATCGCAACCGTTTTTTAAATATTCGTGGTCAATACTTAGCATTTCTACGTGCAGTTCCTAAGTTAATTGATCTTTCTAAGTGGAACATCACTGAGGAAGAGTGGCAAGAGCATGTTGAGCAAGTAAAACAAAACTTCTTGAATCGTAAAATTCAAATGGCGGATATTTCACCTTACCTTTACTTGTATGATTTGATTACTGGGCGGAGAACTGACTTTGATATGCGGTATGTATTTATTGATGAAATTCAAGATTATACGCCTTTCCAGTTAGCATACCTGAAGTATAATTTCCCTCGGGCACGCTTTACGATGTTAGGGGACTTAAACCAAGCAATTTTCACCAAAGATGAAAGCAAAACTTTGTTGGGTCAAATTGCTAAGCTGTTTGATCCTGAAAAGACAGATGTAGTCCAGTTAACTAAATCTTATCGTTCGACAAAGGAATTGACTGATTTTACTAAGGAGATTCTGCTTCAAGGAGAAAAGATTGAATCGTTTGATCGAACCGGTCCAATGCCAACTTTTTGGCAGCGTGATGAAAGCAATCAAGCTTATCAAGTTTTAGAAGATGTATTAAAAGAAAACGAAGAGCAGAACTTAACAACAGCCATCATCACTAAAACGCTCGCAGAAGCTAAGGCAGTTGCTGAAGAACTAAAACAAAGAAAAGTTCCTGTTACTTTAATTGGAAGTGCAAATCAACGTTTAGTTCCTGGAACGCTTGTTATGCCATCTTATTTAGCCAAAGGGTTAGAATTTGATGCTGTAGTAGCTTGGGAAGTTTCAGAAAAAAATTATCACCAAGATGATGAAGTAAAACTTCTTTATACGATTGCTTCAAGAGCAATGTACAAGTTAGATTTAATATATACTGGCTCCAAGAGTCATTTATTAGATCATGTTAAAGAAAATACTTACTTAACTAAATAAAGGCTCTCCTTATTGGAGAACCTTTTTTGTTTCGTTGGCTAAATCCGATGCAAGTAAATCTAGCCCCTCGTTATTGAGATGAATTCCATCGGCCTGCAGTAATTTATTGGGGTGTCCGGTTAGAATCATATCATTAGCTAAATCTAAAAACGGCACTTTATTTTTATGGGCGGCTTGTGCAGCCACTAAGCGGAATTGGAGCGTGCGTGGCCAAGAATGGTCCACTGCAATTTCCCAATTGGTATAAGCAGGCCCCATTAATAAAATTTTGTGATAACCAATTTTAGAAATTAATTCGTCTAAGTTCCAAGAATATTTACCTGGTGATAAACCAAGTTTTATTGTACAATCGTTGGTTCCCATCCCCAACACTACCAAATCATAATCCTCATTTGTAACCTTTAAGGGTAAAAAGTCTAACGCCTCTTCACTAGTTGCTCCCGGAATAGAACGGTTAATGATTTCTGCATTAGGTAACATTTTAGTTAGGCGAGCCAATAGTAATGAGGTAGGGTGATTATGCTGGTAAGCAGCGAGAATAGAGTCACCATAAAGAATAATTTTTTTCACGTAAATCGCCTTTTCTTTTTCTCTTTCAAGTATTATGTTAGTCTGAAAGATAGAAAAATTCTAGTAATAACAATTTTGGAGAGAAGGCGACTAAATGGAGCAGAAAAAAGAAAGCGAATGGAAGATAATCCCAGCTTCTGAAAAGCAACCTTGGCAAGACATTATTGATATTTTATCAATAAAAACGACACCTTTTATTATTGGAGTTAGTGGAGCAGTTGCTAGTGGAAAATCGACTTTTGCAACCAAACTGAAGCAAGAACTTGAAAAAAAGTATCCTTTAAAAAAGATAGAAGTGGTTTCAGCGGATAATTTTTTAAAGTCAAATGCGGAGTTAGAAGAAAAAGGGCTAATGGAACAAAAGGGCTTTCCCGTGTCCTTTAATTGGAATGCATTAGCCAATTTTTTTGAAGCAGTAAAAAATCATTATCCTAACATTCCTTATCGCATTTATTCTCATGAATTATCTGATCTAGTTCCTAATCAAGTTGAAGTTTTGGAGCAAGTTGATATCTTAATTATAGAAGGAATTTATTTATTAGAAGATGCTCCAGGAGAAACTGTTTCCCCAAGAAAATATATTAATTTCAATTTTTATCTGGATACTAGTGAAGAGAACTTATATTGTTGGTATCTTGAACGTTTTCATAAAATGATGGACTTAAATTATAATAACCCGGGAAATTTTTTCTATTCTTGGGCTCACCGGCCACGCCAAGAAGCAGATAAATTTGCGGAAGAGGTGTGG
This sequence comes from Lactobacillus sp. PV037, assembly GCF_014522345.1. Classification (NCBI taxonomy): domain Bacteria; kingdom Bacillati; phylum Bacillota; class Bacilli; order Lactobacillales; family Lactobacillaceae; genus Lactobacillus; species Lactobacillus sp. PV037. The sequence continues at coordinate 135,899 of NZ_CP041987.1, forward strand.
AAGAAGGTAAATTTGAAAAATCTTCATTCTTATATTGCTCCAACTAAAAAGAGAGCAGATGTGATTGTAAAAAAAGAAAAAAATCACCAGATTAAAGAGATAATGATTAAAAGAAAAGAGGAAAAGTAATGAAAGCAGTAGTAATAAAAGAAGCAGGAGGTCCAGAAAAGCTTATATATCAAGACGTACCGAAACCTAATTTAAAATCTGGATGGTCTTTAGTAAAGATAAAAGGTTTTGGAGTTAATCATTCGGAAATTTTTACTAGAAAAGGATTATCTCCTACAGTTAAATTTCCTCGCATTCTTGGAATTGAATGTGTAGGAATTATCGCTGAAACGACAGACCCAAAAAGATTACCAGTTGGTCAAAAAGTGATTTCACTAATGGGAGAAATGGGACGAGATTTTGATGGCTCTTATGCAGAATATGCTTTAATTCCAAATGATCAACTTTATCCTATTGAAACTGATCTAGATTGGACTACTTTAGCTGCTTTGCCAGAAACTTACTATACTGCTTATGGCTCTTTACTTAATTTAAAAATTGCTCCTTCTGATAAAGTTTTAGTGCGTGGGGGTACTAGTGGCGTAGGGATTGCTTTTGTGCAGTTAATTAAAGGCAAGTATCCTGATATTTTTGTAGCTGGAACTAGTAGGTCTTTAAGAAAAGAGAAAGAGATGAAAGTAGCTGGTTATGATGAAGTTATAGTTGACGAAAATGGAAAGCTAAAAACTGATCAAAAATTTAATAAAATTCTAGAATTAATTGGCCCCAAAACTATTAAAAATAGTTTTCAGCATACCTGCGAATACGGTATTGTGTGTTCTACAGGACAATTAGGAAATGAATGGTATTTAAAAGATTTTGACCCCATAACTGATATTGCGCCAAATGGGTATTTGACCAGTTTTTATTCAGCTAATGTTGATCAGAAGAAGATTGAGCAATTATTGCAGTTTGTTGAAAAACACGATATTAAGGTAAAACCAGAAAAAGTATTTGATTTAGAACATGTGGCAGATGCTCATCGTTATCTAGAAGGATCACATAGTTTTGGAAAAGTCGTAGTAGTAGAAAAATAATATTTCATAAAGAAAAAAACTTAGCATCTCGCTAAGTTTTTAATTACTATTCTTTTGTGCAAGTAAATCTCTAATTTCTTTGAGGTATGCTTGTTCTTGGGTAAGCTCTTTTTCTTCTTCGTCAGCTTTTGCCTTGTTGCGACGGGTAATTTTATTAACAATTTTCATCAATAAGAAGACGATAAAAGCAATGATTAAGAAATTAATTATTGAATTTATAAATGCTCCATATTTAAAAGTAGCTTCACCAATGGTTAACTTCAAGTTTGAGAGGTCTATTTGACCAATAAATAGTCCAATTAAAGGATTAATTATGTTAGTTACCAGTGAGTTAACAATTGCTGTAAATGCAGCCCCAATAATTACCCCAACAGCTAGGTCCATTACATCGCCACGAGCAATAAACTCTTTGAATTCTTTGATCATTAATTCCATCTCCTTTTTTATTCATATTTTATATTTAATATTATACAAATAATTATTTGAACACTTTATGAAGAAAATATAAAATTTTTTTAAAGAAAGAAACCGGTTTCTTGAAGGCTTGGAAAATGCCTTTTAAAGTCAACCCTTGTATTAAAAAAATTGGCCCGTATACTAGATATTGATGTTTTTCAAAAAGAAATTCGGACAAGGCACAAGATATAGAAATAAGCTTGTGACCTATCAAAAAGAAGGAGAGAAATTGAATGGAAAATTTAACATCAATTAAAGGTTCAAAGTCTACCAAAAAAGACAATTATTTTGTATGGTTGTTTAAGCAACTTCAGGGGTGGCCTATCCAAAACTATATGCTTTGGTTTTTTGCTTTTGGTTTCCAATTAGCAATTTTGATTGAAGGAAAGATTACGCTTATTTCAATCGTAACCTTTTTTGGAACTTTGCTAGGGACACTTTGTGTTTTAGCAATTAATGCTACTAAGGCAATTAATGGCTGGTTAGGGTTAGTTTCAGCAGCTTGTTTTATTTATGTAGGATTAATTGCCAAAAATTACTTATCAATTTTTGAACAAATTGCTTATATTTTGACTTTAGACTTACCAATTTTATTGGCAGTAAATTCTTGGAATGATGATACAAAAAATCATTTGCGTAAATTTTGTACTAAAGAATGGATTATTGCAATTTTAGGTACTCTTGCTGTTTATGCAATTTCTGGCTTTTTAATTGGAAAGTTTACTAATGATCCTCGTCCTTGGATTGATGCTTTAAGTTTTTCAATTTCTCTTACTGCAGGAATTATGTGCTTCTTGCGTTATAATAATCAATACTTCTGGTGGACTGCAAGTGGGGTCTTCCAATTGATTCTTTGGGCAATTACTTATGCACAAGGGGATGCAAGTTTGGCAATGGCAGTAAATAGTTTAATTTATATTGTAAATGATGTATTAGCCTTTACTGTATCACCATGGTTTAATCGTGGACGTAAACGTGAAGGATTAAGAATATTAAATGATTAAGAAAAAGCGGATCTAAGTCAGAAAACTTGGGTCCACTTTTTTTCTGCGATAAAATTAAGAAAAGAGGTAAAAATGGAGAGATTTGAAAAACAAAGTGAATTAACTTTTGCAAATAAAAAAGATTATCTTAAACTTCATGCTGGAATTGTGAAAATTAGTGAATTACAAGATTTTTTAGCCAGTTCGCATTTAAATTCTTTTATCAATAAAGATAAAAAGTTAATTTTTTATCGTCAAAATCGCAAACTTGTTTATACCCCACCCCAGCTAGGGGAAACATGGGGTAGTTATCTTGAAGATTCTAAATTGCAAGGTATGTACCAGGAAATGTTTGAGCAATTAGAAAGTAATCCTCAGGATGAAATATTACTAGCAGACGAAGATAATACTAAAACGCAGTTTATTGTTTCTCGTTATCAAGCAAGTAAGACTAAAGAGGGCAAGTTTAATGGAATTTTAGAAGAAAGAGAAGATATTTATCCTTTAGTGCAGCTATATTTGCAAAAGACAGGCCAAAAGTTAGTTGATGATGAAAATAATCCCAATTCACTTCCAGAAACAGATGCTGATACTGGAGCTAGCGAAATGTGGACGTAATATTAGAAAGGAAGCAGATTGATGAGCATTTCAATTATGCAGGGTGTTTTAAATATTCCAGGTGCGCAACACAAAATTCGTGCGAAAGGAATGGAAAAGCCAGGTTTTCCTGAGAATTATACATTAATTGATGTCGAAACCACGGGTCTTAATCCAACTTATAGTCGAATTACGGAGATGGGTGGATTAAAAGTTAGACGAGGCAAAGTGATTCAAACTTTTTCAGAATTAGTGAAGTTTCCTGATTCAAATAAGGTTCCCGCTTATATTAGTAAGTTGAACGGAATTGATGAAGCAAAAATTGAAGCTGAGGGGATGCCAGTAGACGAAGCAATTAAGAAGTTTCGCTATTTCATTGGTAGTGATCCGATTGTGGGATATAATGTTAATTTTGATTTGAATTTTGTTTACGATTTAATAGCAAAGTATGATTTACCAGTCTTGAGTAATGATTACGTGGATGTTTATCGATTAGCACGAAGTTTTTACCCGGACCAGCGTCACAATCGTTTGATTGATTGCTTGAATCGGCTGGGGATTGCCCAAACTCAAGATCATCGCGGCCTGCAAGATACAATTGACACTAAAGCAGTGTTTGATGAATTACATCGCCAATTTAAACAAGATCATCTGTTAAGAGCGCATGAAATGATTAAGTCGGTAGATCTTACTAATGAATGGCCAGATTTTGTAAAACAGACCTATAATTTTAGAAGTCCTTTTAAAAATAAAAATATTACTATTACTGGAGACTGGGATTTAAATACAACCGAAGTTGCGCAAGCACTTCGTAATCTAGGCGGTCAGCTTCAAGAAAAAATAAATGAAGATAGCGACTATTTACTGATCGGGGATAATGATCGCTTTAGAACAGATTTAACAGAACTAAATAAAGCAAAGTTGTTAAAAGATCAAGGAAGTAAAATTCATTTATGGACAGAAAAATATTTTTTAAATGCCTTAGATAATTGGGCTCGTTCTTAGTAAAAAGGTACGTTACATGTAACTGTAGCGTACCTTTTTTAGCCCTCCATTGTATAAGGATCTAGTCTGCGGCCATCATCTTTATCTAAATTGGTGAGTGCAGTAACTTCTTTAGGTGTAAGTTCGAAATCAAAAATTTCAAGATTTGCTTCTTGGTGGGTGATAGAAGTTGCTTTTGGAATAGGAAGAACATTAATCTGGGTTTCCCAGCGAAGAATAATTTGCGCAGGAGTTTTATTATATTTTTTCGCTAATTGTAAGATTAAGTCCTCTTTCATCGCATAGCCTGCTCGTTGGAGTGGACTCCAAGCTTCAGTAATAATTCTGTGTTTATCATCAAATTCTCGGACTTTTTTAGAAGACCAATATGGATGAAGTTCTACTTGATTAACTGCTGGAGTAACACCAGTTTCCTCAATTAGACGTTGAATATGCTCTGGTTCAAAATTAGAAACACCGATTGAGCGAATAAGACCAAATTTTTTAGCGTCAATTAATGCTTGCCAAGCTTCTAAATATTGATCTTTCTTAGGATTAGGCCAATGGATAAGATAGAGATCATAGTAATCTAGATGAGCACTATAAAGTGATTCTTGAATTTGTGTAATTGCTTCTTTGTAAGCTTGATGTCGACCGGGTAATTTAGAAGTGACAAATAGTTGATCACGTCCAATGCTACTATTTTCAATTGCACGCCCAACTGCACCTTCATTTTCGTATAAAACAGCGCTATCTATTAGGCGGTAGCCAAGATTAATGGCGTTATCAATCACACTAACTGCATGACTCCCATTGAGACGATAAGTTCCAAATCCTAGTTGAGGGATGCGATTGCCATCATTTAATTCGAAATATTTCAATTTAAAAATCTCCTTTCTTTCACCTTTAATTGTAGCGCAAAAAAGTAGAACTTTCGGTTATAATAGATTGGAAACTTTTTTAGAAAGGGCATGATTATGGCATCACGTCGAAAAAATAAAAACAGCCAAGGACAAAGAATTCTATCTTTTATTATTATTTTTTTAGTAATAGTCTTTGTAATTTATCAGCGAACAGGCAAGAATAGAACTTCAACTAGTAATAACTCAGCTAATGTAATTCAAAAAGCTAATCAGGCGCAAACTAGTTATGGAGGATTATCCAAACAAGATTATCAAAAGTTAGCTAATTTAAATTTTAAAAGTGGGGACAAGGCTTATGTTTATGTAAATGATGATAAGTCTACCTTAATTAAAAATGCCTGGAAAGTTAATAAGGTTATTTATTCTAACTTAGATAATCTAAATAGAACTTCAAATTCTAATACTGCTTTCTTAGAAAAAAGAAATGTCGCAGATCAAAGTTTAAGGGTGCGGCAATTTGTAAATCCTACAGCTTGGCATTCTAATAAGAGAAATGGTGTTCAAATTTATAATCGTGGTCACTTAATTGCTTATTCAATTTCTGCCGGGATTGATCAAGATGGGCAATATAACCCAGGAAATAAGTCAGGAGACCAAAATAATCCTAAAAATCTCTTCACCCAAAGTGCTTTTACCAATCAAAAAATTCAAACTATTTATGAAAGTAAAGTTCGTCAAGCACTAAGAAAAAATGAAAAGGTGATTTATCAAGCAACACCAATTTTTAGAGGGGATGAATTGATGGCACGTGGTATTAATTTACAAGCAATCTCAACTAGTGGTGATTTAGATTTCAATGTTTATATTTATAATGTGCAACCAGGTTATGTTTTTAACTATAATAACGGGCGAGCACAAAGAGATCGCTCGATGAGGGTAGAAGAATAAAAAGATCGTCCCGTAGAAGGACGATCTTTTTAAATGAATAAGAAAAATAAAGCAACTAGAGCAGGTAGCATCTGTACTAAAAAGATTTTTTTAGTTGCAGTAAAGCCACCAAATAATGCTACTACTACAATTAAAGCTAACATTAAGTACCAAAATGGAAAAAGCCATTTGACTGGGAACATAAAGTAAGCAACTGTAATTAGTAATCCAATCATGGCATTGTAAATACCTTGGTTAGCCATTGAAACGCGAGCTTCTTTTTGCTCAACATATTCTATGCTCATATCAAAAGCTTTTGCTTGAGTTGCAGGCTTACCGAAAATTTCTAGAAAACCAATTCCAATATGTTCGATTCCTACAGCAATTGTCAACACTATTCCTATAATTTGAAGTGTATTCAACAATCATCCCTCCTCTAAAATTATTCAATTTAAGTATACGGAAAAGAAACTAAAAAAGAAACTAAAATATTTTATCTAAAAAATTCAAATTAAAAGCCCTGAGTAGACTCAGAGCTTTTAATTTTATTCATTTTCATTGTGATTAGTGAAGTAACGATAGTCCTTACTTTTATCAAATAATACACCACGAGCATTTTCACCGTTTGAAACGCTGAAGACTACGTCAGGGTATTTTTCTTTTACCTCATCTTCCATAAATGAACGCATCATTGCGTTATTAGAAAGAACAGAACCAGTTAAAGCGACACGCATAGGTTTAGGATCTTCGTAGCGATCTAATACCATAAGAATATCGCGAGCTAATAAATGAGCTTGTTCTTGAATAATCTTACGTGCTTCTTCATCACCAGAATCAGCAAGTTTGGCAATTTTGACCGCATAAGAAGCAACTTCTGGACTAGTCATCTTGTAAAACTTAGCAGATGCATCATTAAGTGAATCAAGATCCCACATATCTACAAAAAGATCTACTAAGGAACTATCTTCACGTTTATCCCATTTTAAGAGAGCAGCTTGTAGAGCAGCTTTGGTGATGGCGTAACCACTACCTTCATCTCCCAATAAGGAACCATATCCACCAGCAGTAATTAATGAACCATCTTGACGTCCATTAACCACAGAACCAGTTCCTGCAATAACTAAAGCACCATCTGCACCTTCTAAACCATTGTATAGAGCTAAAAGTGAGTCAGTAATTGCCCGAGTAGGAATATTTCCTACCATTGAAGAAATAGTTGCAGCAACTTCTGGAGCATTTCCAACAACAGATAAGCCAGCAATTCCGGCTAAAACTTTCATTGGATCTCCTTCAATTTTGTCGCGTAATTCATTAATTGCGGCTGCAATATTTTTGAGACCAAGTTCGTAATCATTGTTGATTTGACCTGGACCGCTTTCTGCACGACCTAATTCTTTACCATTTTCATCATATGCGATTGCAGTTGAGTGTGTACCACCTGCATCAATACCAATCATATATTTAATCATCTGTAATTTAATACCTCTTTAAACGTTTTATTTTATTAGTTTACCTTAAATTCCTAAGAATGTGAACGTTTTAATTATATTATAATAGACAAGGTACAAACTAAGAGAGATTAAATTGACAATTTTAGATATAATTAAAAATAAAGGAGGAAATTAGAAGGAATGAAAAATAAGGTGTTTTTTATATCGGCACTAGTAGCATTTTGTAGTTTAGCTTTTTATTTAGTAAGTATTAATCATTTAAATAAACAAGAGGTCCAAGTTTATCAAGGACAATCAACAAAAATTGTAAAAAAGAGTAGTCAAAGTTCTCAAACTTCTTCAGGTACTAGCTCAACTCAGACTTCAAAAAAGGTAGCAAAAAAGACAAGTTCTTCAGCAACAAATGTAAAAATTGCTAAAGGAAGTACGCAAAAAATTGCCCAGGAAATTAAAAAGACCCTTGCAAATCAAAGTCAACCATATCAAGTTAGCTATGTAGATTTAAATACTGGGAAATATGCTCAAGTTACTAATACTAATCAAACAGCTCTACCACTTAAATCAAGCTTACGCTTTTATGTTTTGCTTGCTTATCAAAGTGCAGTAAAAAATAATAAATTACATTCAGCTTCCTCTTATAAAATTAAAAAATCTGATCAAGTAGGAAAAACTGATCCAATGTTAAAAACAGGAATTAACTACAGTTATGCCTATATTCGAGATATGATGGTTCGACATGATAGTACAACAGCTGCAATGATTTTGGTAAATAAGCTAGGACTTCATAATATTAACGCAGTTGCTAAAAAATTTGGGGCAGAAAATACAACTGTTGAAAAAGTAGATAATAAATTAGAGGGTAGTTCAAGCGCAGCTGATTTTACCACAGTCATTAAAAACTTATACCAAGGAAAAGTTTTAGGAGTAACACATGATACCCAAATAATTGGTTATATGTTTAACGATACTAATAAAGGATTAAGCTCCCAAATTAGTGGAACTTCTTATAAGATGAGTGGAAGTTTTGGTAGTGTAGCCTTAGTTGAAACTAGGGGTAAGAACTATGTAATGGCAGTAATTAATGAAAAAGAAGGATATAATTTTGGTGATTTAGGAAAAAGTATTAACCAAGTGGTTCACAAATAGTAATTATTGGTTTAGACTTCAAAAAGTAGAAAAGAATCTACAAATTGTAGATTGTAATCTATAATCTTAAGTGATATACTGTCTAAGTATAGCAAAAAGGAAGTGATAATTATTAAGAAACACCGGACACTTGACTTAGATAAGGTCATTCAAAAATCTACAGAAATTATCAATAAAGAAGGATTGAGAGCCTTAACCATGCCACGACTGGCAAAGTTTTTAAATATTCGCTCACAATCTCTTTATCATTATGTAGCAAATCGGCGCGAGTTATTATCAATAATCTGTGCGAGGAGACTTGCAATTCTGAAGGAAGAATTAATTCACAAGTTAATTGGCCTTTCAGGCTCAGAAGCATTGTTTACTTTTGCGGATGTTATTAGAAATTTTTTGCTAAATGATTATGCCGTATCAAGTATTTTTTATAATGTAGAAGAAATTGGGCAAGATACGCGAGTGCACAAAGAAATTAGTGAAATAGTTGAATTAGGGGAAAAATTAGAAGTAGATCAAAAAAATATCGTGTCTTTGCAAAGTTTATTGGCTGCAGTAATAGGATATGTATTTTTGGATCGTGCTCAACTATTTAGCGGCGAAGATGAAAGAACGGTAAATAATAATTATCATCAATTACTTTTGCAGTTAGTGGGGCCAAAAGTAAAAACTAACCAAAATTAGGAAAGGAACGGAAAAAGGGTTAATGAAGAACTTTCTCAAAAACCATGTAGGTGCGTTAATTGCTTGGATTGCTATTGTGATTATTGCGATAGTTACTCTTCCAAACGTCAGTGCTTTGACACGTGAGCACTCAGATATTACTCTACCTAAAAACGTTGAAACCGAAGTGGCTACTCGAATTGAAAAACATTGGGGCCACGGACAAGATAATACGTACATGGTGGGACTTGTATTTAATAAGAAGAAAGGTAAGATCAACGAAGAAGATCAAGCCGAAATTAATAATACTATTCAATACTTGAATGATAACAAAAAGAGTTTGGGTATTAAGAGTATGACAACAGTTAATGACAATGAAGGAGCAAAATCATTGCTTTTGTCTAAAGATAAGACAACAGAAATGATTCAAGTCTACATTCCAAATAACCATTCAACTGTTACTGATACTACGAAAGCTCTTCAACGTGCTATTAAAACTAAAGGTCTAGCTACTTATGTAACTGGGGTCAAGATTCTACAAGATGATTTTTCAAATCAGATTCAACAAGGAATCAAAAAGACTGAGGTAATTTCTATTATCTTTATCTTTATTGTTTTAGTTTTAGTATTCCGCTCACCAATTGTTCCATTAATTTCACTTTTAACAGTTGGTGTTTCATTTATTACATCATTTTCATTAGTAACTAATTTAGTAAAAAGTTCGAATTTCCCATTTTCAAACTTTACTCAAGTATTTATGGTAATCGTATTATTTGGGGTGGGAACTGACTATAATATTTTGCTGTATGATAAGTTCAAGGAAAACCTTGGTAAAGGGATGGACAAGTACGCAGCAACGAAAGATGCCATCAAAAAGGCTGGAAAAACCATTCTGTTTTCTGGCTCATCAATTTTAATTGGTTTTAGTGCCTTAGGCTTGGCGAAGTTTTCAATTTACCAATCAGCTGTTGGAGTAGCAATTGGGGTAGCAGTTTTATTAATTGTCTTGTTGACTTTGAATCCATTTTTCATGGTCGTTTTAGGGGAAAGAATGTTTTGGCCAGTGAAGAATTTTGACGGTGACTCAAATTCTAAGCTTTGGACATTCCTTTCTAAGTACTCATTAAAATATCCTGTTATTTTCTTAGTAGTATTAGCAGCAGTTATTACTCCAGTTGCTTTACTTAATTCAAATCAATTAAACTATGATGATGCTGATGAATTACCAAATTCTGATCCAGCTAAGGCAGGTTTATTAGTAATTCAAGATCATTTTTCTAAAGGTACAGCTGAATATTCAACTCTTTATATTCAAAATAAAAAGAAATTAAATAAAGAAGAATATCTTAAAGAAATAGATACCTTAACTAAAAAGATCAAAAATGATAAACGTGTAAAATCAGTTTACTCAGTTACTCAACCAACGGGTAAGCCAGTAAGTAAATTGTATCTTAAAAATCAGTTAAAAACTGTCAATGATGGTTTATCTAGTGCACGGAGTGGTCTTAAGAAATTAGATAAAGGTTCTGTTCAATTAACTAATGGAATTGGTCAAGTTAGTGATGGAACTAAGCAACTTAGTGATGGCTTAAGTACGATGAATGACCAATTGACTGAACAACTTTCAGGTAGTTCTCAACAAATTGCGCAATTACAAAGTGGTTTACCGCAAATTAATGATGGTATTCAGCAAATTAACGGGCAATTGCAAAGTTCATCTGTTCCTGATACTGCTGCTCTTTCTTCAAACTTAAATAATATTGGTACACAAGCACAAAATATTGGTACTAATTTAACTACTGCTGGTGCAGGATTACAAAGTTTACAAACTGCTGCCGTAAATAGTCAGCAAGCAGCCGCTGGTCGTCAGTTGCAGCAAGTAGCTGGAAGCTTGCAAGCTGCTGGAATTGCTAACCGCTCACTTGGAAATTCAATGGCGAGTGTGGCAAACACAATGCAAGGCTTGCAAGGAACAATGAGTCAAATGTCTACATTAAGAAGTTCCTTTGGACAATTAGCTCAATCTTCAAATGTAGCACTTCCAGGTGCCGTAAGTGCAATTGAACAGATGAATTCCGGCTTAACGCAAGTTCAAACAGCTGTAAATCAAGCTGTTCCTGCCGCAAGTCAATTAAGTGATGGAGCAAAGAAACTTTATGATCAAGCTCCAAGTTTAACTAAGGGAATAAAGAAGGTAAATAAAGGACTTGGTAAGATTGAAGATTACACTAATCCTTTAAGTAAGTCAGCAGCTGCCGATACTTTCTATATTCCAAGCGAGAGCCTAAAATCATCAACTTTTAAACCAGCACTTGATACTTACTTAAGTCAAGATAAGAAGACTACAAAGTTGATTATTATCTTAAAAGGAAATCCAAGTTCATTAAAGAATGCAAAGGTAGCAAATGAATTAGGACAAATGTCGAAGATGAGTCTTCAAGGAACTAATTTAGATAAAGCAACAGTTGCGATGGGTGGTCAATCTGAAAAGATTTACGATACACAAAAAGTTGCTAGTCAAGACTTTACCAGAACAGCTGCAATTATGTTGATTGGTATCGGAATTGCTTTAATCATTATTACCCGTTCAGTACTTCAACCAGTATTTATTTTAGGAACATTATTAGCAGCTTACTTTACTGCATTATCTCTTAATGAAATGATTGTAAAATCTATCATGCACCGTTCAATGGTAGCTTGGAATACACCATTCTTCAGTTTCATTATGATCATTGCTTTAGGAGTTGACTACAGTATCTTCTTAATGATGAGATACCGAGAACTAGGTATTGAAAATCCTAAATTTAGTCCAAGTGAAAGAATTTTACAAGCTTGTGCTAACATTGGGGTAGTTGTAATTAGTGCAGCTATTATTTTAGGTGGTACTTTTGCAGCATTAATTCCATCAGGAGTTCCAACATTAATTGAAGTTGCTTTAACTGTAATTATTGGCTTATTACTACTAGTATTCTTCTTGCCAATCATTATGTCGGCAGCAATGAAGATTACGTACGAAGGACTTAACTTCAATTTTGGAAAGAAAAATAAGCAAAATAACTAAAAGATTTTTCTTAGCTAAGAGCTCGCAGTGAAAATTGCGAGCTTTTTTCTAATGGAAAAATGCTAACTTAACATGCTAAACTAAAATTAAATAGTTTTAGCAAGAGAAAGATTAGATCGATGAGAAAAAATCTACGAAAAATATTATTAATAAGTTTGGGCGTTATCTTGGCTATCTGTTTAGCATATTTACTTTATCGGGATTATCGTCCTGAAATTAATCTTTTATTACATCCAACATCAGATACAAAGGAAAAATTATTAATTTTGTTACGTGAACATGCAGTAAGAGACAGTATTTTTTTATTATGTTTAATTGCTATTTTAAATGCCATTCCAGGACTATCAAATTCTCTACTTTGCGTTTTATCTGGTCTATGTTATGGAGCATGGCTTGGTTTAGGAATTAATTGGTTAGGAAATATCTTGGGCAATGTAATTGTAGTAGCCCTTATTAGAAAGATAGATTTTTCTAAACATTTTAAGAAAAATAAAATTCTTACTTACTTAATGAACCAAAACCATCCACGAGTTGGACTAACGATTGGATTTATGATACCTTTTATTCCAAGTGTATTAGTAAATTATGCAGCTGCCAGATTGAATATTACTTGGAAACAATATTTTCCAATGGTAGTTATTGGTATGTTACCGACTTCGTATCTTTATGCATTTGGTGGAGATGCAATTTTTTCAGGGGATGCCAAAAAGTTAATTGGGCTAGCTGTAGGAATTTTTGTTTTATTAGTGATGGCGCTATTAGTGGTCAAGCTAGCTGATAGTAGCCGTAGAAAATCTAAGAATTAAGGAAAGTTATTATGAATTGTCCAAATTGTAATCATCCCGTAAAAGAAACTGATGAAAGTTGTTCTAATTGTGGCTTTAACTTAAAAAAGTTTCGCAGTGAATTTTTTAGTAAAAATCGTTCTCAAACAGAGGGAGTATCTGCCCGTACTACTAAAACTAGAAGAGAAGCTCTTGCTAAAAATTATCAACCTAAAAAGCCTAATTCAACAATTGAAGCAATGATTAAATGGATTAAAGTAAATTCAATGATTGTCTTTTGCGTGGGAGTTTTATTATTAATTTTAATGAGCATCTCTCGCCCACTAGGCTGGTTTACATTTTTGGCTTTAATGATTTGGCTATTTATTGTTTGTGATAAAAATCAAAATCCTGAACAATATTTTGCTGATAAAAGATTGACACAGAAGGTAAATCAAGTAAGTTCCAATGTTGTCAATGAAATTCAGGATAAAGAAAGTAAAGTAAGAGAGTATAGAAGGCGAAAAACCCCAGAACATGAAGAAAATTTATCTAGAAAAAGTCATACTACTGCCCAATGGGGATTAGTTTTGATGGCGCTGTTAAGTCTGATAGTAGTGTTTTTTGGCCCTTTTTCTGCAGCAAGTTCTGGTAGCTTCCATAAACATTCAATTTCAACTACTTTACTCTCTATTGCAGGGATGGATGGAAAATATAGTTTAATTGGCTATAGTTTATGGGTGATAATTGTTGCAGTCCCAATTGCGATAATTGTAGTCACAGTTAAAAATAAAAAACATAACCAGCAAATTGCTTTTATTCTGTCACTGGCAGAAACAATCGTTTTGTTTATTTATGCTTTTGAATTAATTTTCTTGAATGCTGGCCATAAGCTGGGGATTACTACCACTGTCGCTAATAATTTGAAGCTACATCAAATGCTAGAAAATGCTATTTCATTTGGAATTTCATCGTATCTGCTATTTATTTCTAGTATTTTAACCACAATTTTAGCTAGTAAAAGTTTACAATGGCGAAAAGAAAAATAAGAGGAATTTAAATCCTCTTTTTTTGAAGCAATTTTTTAGCGAATATTAAATAATGTAAGAGAAAAATTTGGTATGATTAATATAAAACTAAGGAGGGGCAGGTATGTCGACTAAAACTACGCGACGATTAATAAATATTGGGACAATTGTATGTACAATTTTACTTATTTTGTTAACAATTTATTGGTATCGATTGGGAATCTTTACTAGTCAGGAAAAAATGCATGCATATTTAGCTGATAAAAAAATTATCGGACCCTTAATTTTTATATTAATTCAAATTGTACAAGTAGTAATTCCAATTATTCCAGGAGGAATTTCACTTTTAGGTGGAGTGGTTTTCTTTGGGCCAATTTGGGGATTTATTTATAATTATGTTGGAATTTGTATTGGGTCGATTATTATCTTCTTTTTAGCACGATATTATGGAAAACCATTTATTTTGCATTTGGTTTCAGAGGAAACTTATAATAAGTACATTAAGTGGACCAAAAATCAAAAACGCTATAATTGGATCTTTGCGATATGTATTGTTGCACCTGCCGCACCTGATGATGTATTATGTATGATTTCTGGTTTAACCGAGATGAAATTTTCAACTTACTTTTGGATTATCATACTTGGTAAACCTTGGACAATTGCTGCATACAGTTTAGGACTGGTTTACGGTGCAAAATGGTTATTACAGATTGTAGGCAAGTAATGTTAAATGGAACAAAAGTAGAATTAAGAAAAGTTACCCCAGCTGATGCCCCAACATTATATAAGTGGGGCCAAGATGAGATTTACCATCAATTAGCTGGTTTTGAAAAATTTAAAAACTTAGCCCAAGCACAGCGTGCAGCGAAAGTTTATGCTGAAAGACCATGGAGTTACGCAATTGTATTAAAAGAAACGAATGAAATGATTGGATTAGCTGAATTATATGATCAAACAATCGATATTGCTGCTGGAATTATGCGGGCTAAATCCTTAGGCTTTTTGATAGATAAAAATTATTGGCGAAAGGGTTATGGCTTTGAGGCAATGAAGTTGTTAGTAAATTACGCCTTTCAACAATTGAATCAAGATGTCCTATGGGCAGAAATAATTGGTAGTAATTTGGCTTCTGAGAAATTACTAGAAAAATTAGGTTTCAAACAGATGTATGCTTTGGGTGAAATGGAAAAAAGAAGAAAGTTTTTTGTCCTAAAAAAATAATAATGGTATAATCTAATTAAACACGAAATCCTAAGACAACTTCAGAGAGCTTACGGTTGGTGAGAGTAAGTGAACGTCATTTCCAGATTTTAAGAGTGGGTAGGTAATTCTACACGGTTAGCGCCGTTATTGCTATGAAGTGTGGTGTAAATATACACTGAAACTGGGTGGTACCGCGAGCCGTGAAGTCGATTCGTCCCAATTGGGGGATGAGTCGGCTTTTTTTATTTTAAGGAGGAACATACTAATGTTAGATATTAAGGTAATTAGAGAAAACCTTGATTGGGCAAAAGAAAAATTAGCAACTAGAGGTGTTGAAGCAAAAGAGCTTGATGAACTAGTTGAAATTGATAAAAAGCGCCGTGAAGCTTTAACTAAAAGTGAAACTTTAAAACAAAAACGTAATGAAGTTTCAGATCAAATTGCCCAAGCTAAGCGTAACAAAGAAGATGCAAGCCAAGCAATTAAGGCAATGCGTGAAGTAGGAAAAGAAATTAAAGACTTAGATAAAGAAGTAGATGAACTAACTGAAAAGCAAAATTACATTTTACTTCGTTTACCTAACTTTCCAGCAGATGGTGTGCCAGTAGGACCAGATGAAAGCTACAATGAAGAAGTTAGAAAATGGAATGAACCAACTAAGTTTGATTTTACCCCTAAGCCTCACTGGGAAATTGGAACAGATTTGGATATTTTAGATTGGGATACAGCTGGTAAAGTAACTGGGGCACGGTTTGTTTACTACAAAGGTGCAGGTGCCATGCTTGAAAGAGCAGTTTCAAACTTTTTCCTAGACCAAAACATGAAGGCTGGTTACACAGAAATCATTCCTCCTTACATGGTAAATAGAGAATCAATGCAAGGAACTGGACAATTCCCTAAGTTTACTGAAGATGTTTACACAATTGTAGATAATGATGATCCAGATAAGCCTCGAGAATTAACTTTAATTCCTACAGCAGAAGTACCTTTAGTAAACTACTTCCGTGGAAAGATTTTAAATGGAGAGAAATTGCCAGTAAATGTCACTGCTTTTTCACCTGCATTTAGAAGTGAAGCGGGTTCAGCTGGTCGTGATACACGTGGATTAATTAGAATGCACGAATTTAGAAAAGTAGAAATGGTAAAAATTGTTGATGAAGACAGCTCATGGGATGAATTGGATAAATTAACTCACAATGCTGAAGACTTACTTCAAAAACTTGGCTTACCATATCATGTAGTTGCACTTTCAACTGGGGATGCTAGTTTCACTAGTGCTAGAACTTATGACCTGGAAGTATGGATGCCAGCTCAAGACAAGTATCGTGAAATTTCAAGTTGTTCAAATTGTACTGATTTCCAAGCTCGTCGTGCCCAAATTCGTTACCGGGATGCAGATGGTAAGCTTCATTTAGCTCATACTTTAAATGGATCAGGTTTAGCTGTAGGTAGAACAGTAGCAGCAATTTTGGAAAATTACCAAAATGAAGATGGAACTGTAAATGTTCCGGAAGCTTTACAACCATATATGCATGGTATGAAGGTAATTACTAAAGAAGCACCACTTGGTGAATAAATTAACTGAGGAACTTTCTCTTACGAGAGAAGTTCCTTTTTTGAAAGGAAAAGATAAATGAAATTAATAGGTGAAGGTGGAATATATAATGGAATGGCAAAAGCAGAAAGTAATGAAGTAGGTATAAAAAATGAATGTTGGATTCACATTACCCAGCAAGAAAGACAAAGAGTGAAAATGGAATTAATTAAAAATGGAGGAGTAATCAAAAGGTTGGTAATACAAGGAAATAAGTGGATAAGATTAAAGGGGAATGGGTGGTATAAAGTAAGGGTAAAGAATAACAAGGAAAGGAATTTAAAGGTAGGAATAAGTATTTTTGAAAAAATATAAAAAAGTACTTGACGAACTAATAAAAAGAGTGTAAATTATACTATGCTTCTCACGAAGAGAAGAAAATATCAAAAAACTCTTGCATTTATTTGAGAGGTGTAATATAATATTATAGCTGTCTGAAAAAGAATATTTTTAGAGAGTGAAAAATAAAAAATATCTCTTGCAAGTAAAAAGCAAGTATGATATAATAGGTAAGTCGTCAATCGACGCTTTAGTACCTTGAAAACTGAACAAAAATTCGTAAGTGTGCGGGGGAAATAAACCCCAAACAAAGCGAAGTCAATTCGCAAGCAATAAATTTGAGATAACAAATCAAAAAAACGTTAAGAGCTAAGAAAAGCTCATTTCAAAAAGGAAATGAGAGTTTGATCCTGGCTCAGGACGAACGCTGGCGGCGTGCCTAATACATGCAAGTCGAGCGAGCTTGCCTAGATGATTGAAATGCTTGCATTTCATGAAACTAGATACAAGCTAGCGGCGAACGGGTGAGTAACACGTGGGTAACCTGCCCAAGAGACTGGGATAACACCTGGAAACAGATGCTAATACCGGATAACAACACTAGACGCATGTCTAGAGTTTGAAAGATGGATTTCTATCACTCTTGGATGGACCTGCGGTGCATTAGCTAGTTGGTAAGGTAACGGCTTACCAAGGCAATGATGCATAGCCGAGTTGAGAGACTGATCGGCCACATTGGGACTGAGACACGGCCCAAACTCCTACGGGAGGCAGCAGTAGGGAATCTTCCACAATGGACGAAAGTCTGATGGAGCAACGCCGCGTGAGTGAAGAAGGGTTTCGGCTCGTAAAGCTCTGTTGTTGGTGAAGAAAGATAGAGGTAGTAACTGGCCTTTATTCGACGGTAATCAACTAGAAAGTCACGGCTAACTACGTGCCAGCAGCCGCGGTAATACGTAGGTGGCAAGCGTTGTCCGGATTTATTGGGCGTAAAGCGAGTGCAGGCGGTTTAATAAGTCTGATGTGAAAGCCTTCGGCTCAACCGAAGAACTGCATCAGAAACTGTTAAACTTGAGTGCAGAAGAGGAGAGTGGAACTCCATGTGTAGCGGTGGAATGCGTAGATATATGGAAGAACACCAGTGGCGAAGGCGGCTCTCTGGTCTGCAACTGACGCTGAGGCTCGAAAGCATGGGTAGCGAACAGGATTAGATACCCTGGTAGTCCATGCCGTAAACGATGAGTGCTAAGTGTTGGGAGGTTTCCGCCTCTCAGTGCTGCAGCTAACGCATTAAGCACTCCGCCTGGGGAGTACGACCGCAAGGTTGAAACTCAAAGGAATTGACGGGGGCCCGCACAAGCGGTGGAGCATGTGGTTTAATTCGAAGCAACGCGAAGAACCTTACCAGGTCTTGACATCCAATGACAACCTAAGAGATTAGGCTTTCCCTTCGGGGACATTGAGACAGGTGGTGCATGGCTGTCGTCAGCTCGTGTCGTGAGATGTTGGGTTAAGTCCCGCAACGAGCGCAACCCTTGTCATTAGTTGCCATCATTAAGTTGGGCACTCTAATGAGACTGCCGGTGACAAACCGGAGGAAGGTGGGGATGACGTCAAGTCATCATGCCCCTTATGACCTGGGCTACACACGTGCTACAATGGACGGTACAACGAGAAGCGAACCTGTGAAGGCAAGCGGATCTCTGAAAGCCGTTCTCAGTTCGGATTGTAGGCTGCAACTCGCCTACATGAAGCTGGAATCGCTAGTAATCGCGGATCAGCACGCCGCGGTGAATACGTTCCCGGGCCTTGTACACACCGCCCGTCACACCATGAGAGTCTGTAACACCCAAAGCCGGTGAGATAACCTTTAAGGAGTCAGCCGTCTAAGGTAGGACAGATGATTAGGGTGAAGTCGTAACAAGGTAGCCGTAGGAGAACCTGCGGCTGGATCACCTCCTTTCTAAGGAAGGGCAACTGATGGAGAGTGTGAAGACACTAAAAGAAGTCAGAAAGCCAAACAAGAAAAAGGCACACAGAAGAATTTTTGTTTAGTTTTGAGGGCAGTAAAGAAGTTCTCAAGAGTTAGTACATTGAAAACTGAATATAATCAAAGCAAAAAACCGAGACAATCGAAAGAGAAACAGATTGAAGAGCGACCGAGAAGAAGAGAGAAACTCAAACTTGAAATAGGTCAAGTAGAAAAGGGCGCATGGTGAATGCCTTGGCACTAGAAGCCGATGAAGGACGTGACGAACCACGAAAGGCTTCGGGGAGCAGTAAGTAAGCGATGATCCGGAGATATCCGAATGGGGGAACCCAATACCGAGAGGTATTATCGTATGATGAATAAATAGTTATACGAAGGAAGACGCAGTGAACTGAAACATCTAAGTAGCTGCAGGAAGAGAAAGAAAAATCGATTTCCTAAGTAGCGGCGAGCGAACAGGAAAGAGCCCAAACCAACTGGCTTGCCAGTTGGGGTTGAAGGACTGCGATGTAGTACTTGAAGTGATAGCAGAATTATCTGGAAAGATAAGCCAGAGAGGGTGATAGCCCCGTAAGCGAAATTGCGACAAGACTTAGCAGGATCCTGAGTAGGTCGGGACACGAGGAATCCCGATTGAATCCGCGAGGACCATCTCGTAAGGCTAAATACTAACTAGTGACCGATAGTGAACCAGTACCGTGAGGGAAAGGTGAAAAGAACCCCGGGAGGGGAGTGAAATAGAACCTGAAACCGTGTGCCTACAAGTAGTCAGAGCACATTAAAGTGTAATGGCGTGCCTTTTGTAGAATGAACCGGCGAGTTACGTTATGTTGCAAGGTTAAGTCAGAAAAGACGGAGCCGTAGCGAAAGCGAGTCTGAATAGGGCGAAAGAGTAATGTGACGTAGACCCGAAACCAAGTGACCTACCCATGACCAGGTTGAAGGTGTGGTAAAACACACTGGAGGACCGAACCCACGTGAGTTAAAAATCGCGGGGATGAGTTGTGGGTAGCGGTGAAATTCCAAACGAACTTGGAGATAGCTGGTTCTCTCCGAAATAGCTTTAGGGCTAGCCTCGTGTGAATGATAATGGAGGTAGAGCGCTGTTTGGACTAGGGGCCCGTCATGGGTTACTGAATCCAGATAAACTTCGAATGCCAGATATCAATGCACGGGAGTCAGACTGCGAGTGATAAGATCCGTAGTCGAAAGGGAAACAGCCCAGATCACCAGTTAAGGTCCCCAAATCTATGCTAAGTGGAAAAGGATGTGGAGTTGCGTAGACAACTAGGATGTTGGCTTAGAAGCAGCCATCATTTAAAGAGTGCGTAATAGCTCACTAGTCGAGTGACGCTGCGCCGAAAATTTACCGGGGCTAAGCATAGTACCGAAACTGTGGATGCATATATTATATGTGTGGTAGGAGAGCGTTCTAAGTGCGGTGAAGTTAGATCGAGAGGACTAATGGAGCGCTTAGAAGTGAGAATGCCGGTATGAGTAGCGAAAGATAGGTGAGAATCCTATCCGCCGTAAGACTAAGGTTTCCTGGGGCAGGCTCGTCCGCCCAGGGTAAGTCGGGACCTAAGGTAAGGCCGAGAGGCGTAGCCGATGGACAACAGGTAGAAATTCCTGTACTGAAACTGCTTGTTATGAGCAATGGAGGGACGCAGGAGGCTAATGACGCATGGTGTTGGATATCCATGTGCAAGCGTTAAGAGTTAAGATGAGTCAAATGCTTGTCTTTAAAAGCTTGAGACGTGATGCGTAGTGAAGTTAAGTAGCGAAGGTCATGATGTCACACTGCCAAGAAAAGCTTCTAGCCAGAGTAGTTTTACCCGTACCGCAAACCGACACAGGTAGTCGAGGAGAGTATCCTCAGGTGAGCGAGAGAACTCTCGTTAAGGAACTCGGCAAAATGACCCCGTAACTTCGGAAGAAGGGGTGCTGATTGTAAAAGATCAGCCGCAGTGAAGAGGCCCAAACAACTGTTTATCAAAAACACAGGTATCTGCAAAATCGTAAGATGACGTATAGGTGCTGACACCTGCCCGGTGCTGGAAGGTTAAGAGGAAAGCTTAGCGCAAGCGAAGGTTTGAATTGAAGCCCCAGTAAACGGCGGCCGTAACTATAACGGTCCTAAGGTAGCGAAATTCCTTGTCGGGTAAGTTCCGACCTGCACGAAAGGTGTAATGATTTGGGCACTGTCTCAACGAGAGACTCGGTGAAATTATAATACCCGTGAAGATGCGGGTTACCCGCGACAGGACGGAAAGACCCCATGGAGCTTTACTGTAGCTTGATATTGAGTATTTGTTAAACATGTACAGGATAGGTAGGAGCCAGAGAAGATAGGACGCTAGTTTTATCGGAGGCAATGTTGGGATACTACCCTTGTTTGATGGATCCTCTAACTCAGATCGCTAAGCGCGGTCGAGGACAGTGTCAGGTGGGCAGTTTGACTGGGGCGGTCGCCTCCTAAAGTGTAACGGAGGCGCCCAAAGGTTCCCTCAGAATGGTTGGAAATCATTCGCAGAGTGTAAAGGTATAAGGGAGCTTGACTGCGAGAGCTACAACTCGAGCAGGGACGAAAGTCGGGCTTAGTGATCTGGTGGTACTGTATGGAAAGGCCATCACTCAACGGATAAAAGCTACCCTGGGGATAACAGGCTTATCTCCCCCAAGAGTTCACATCGACGGGGAGGTTTGGCACCTCGATGTCGGCTCGTCGCATCCTGGGGCTGAAGTCGGTCCCAAGGGTTGGGCTGTTCGCCCATTAAAGCGGCACGCGAGCTGGGTTCAGAACGTCGTGAGACAGTTCGGTCCCTATCCGTCGTGGGCGTAGGAAATTTGAGAGGAGCTGTCCTTAGTACGAGAGGACCGGGATGGACATACCGCTGGTGTACCAGTTGTCGAGCCTTCGGCATCGCTGGGTAGCTATGTATGGACGGGATAAGCGCTGAAAGCATCTAAGTGCGAAGCCCCCCTCAAGATGAGATTTCCGATGCGAAAGCAGTAAGACACCTTAAAGACGATGAGGTAGATAGGCTAGGAGTGTAAGCTCAGTGATGAGTGAAGCGGACTAGTACTAATCAGTCGAGCACTTGACCAAAGCTCTAGGTTTTAGGCTTTAGATTATATTCAGTTTTGAGTGTAAAAGCTCAAAGAAAGTATAGTAACGATAGCAAGAAGGAAACACCTGTTCCCATGCCGAACACAGAAGTTAAGCTTCTTAACGCCGAAAGTAGTTGGTGGGAAACTGCCTGCGAGGATAGGTAGTTGCTATGCTTTTTCTTCTGTATAATTTTTAAGAAAAGATATGCTTTTGTATCTCCTTCTTTTAGTAAAATTTATTTTAAACATTACTTCTCTGAAAAGATTCTATATTATAGAGTCTTTTTTTATTTGATTTTGTTTATTTGGTTTAAAATAATGTTAAAGGGGTGCAAAAAATGAAAATTATTTCTTGGAATATTGATTCTTTAAATGCTGCTTTGACTAGTGAGTCTTCACGTGCTCAGGAAACTAGAAATTTACTACTTAAAATTCGCCACGAAGCTCCTGATGTAATTGCTTTTCAAGAGACAAAATTAAGAGCAAGTGGCCCTACAGCCACCCATCTTTCAAAGTTAAATGAATTTTTCCCAGATTATCGGGTAATTTGGCGTTCCTCTGATGAGCCAGCACGTAAAAGTTATGCCGGTACAATGTTTTTAATCAAAGAAAACTATCATCCTGCTGTGGAATATCCAGTTATTTTTGCCCCCGTTCCCATGGATTTTGAGGGACGCATCTTAACCTTAGAATTTGAAGGTTTTTACATCACTCAAGTCTATACTCCAAATTCTGGAAATAATCTTCTTCGGTTAGAAGATAGGGAAGTATGGGATAAAAAGTATTGTGAGTATTTAAAAAATTTAAAGAAAAAGAAGCCGGTAATTGTTTGTGGCGACTTCAATGTGGCTGCATCCTCACTGGATTTGAAGCATCCCGAACGCATGGAAAAGAAGGCAGGGTATACTCCCGAAGAAAGGGCAGGATTTAGTGAAATATTAAAAGCTGGGTTTATTGATGTTTATCGCTATTTAAACCCTGATGGAAAAGACTATACTTGGTGGGATCAGCGTGTACCAACGAGTAAACAATATAATTTAGGATGGAGAATAGATTATTTTTTAGTTTCCGATGATTTGAAAAAAGAAATCAAAGATCTAAAAATTTTTAGTGATACCCCTCGTAAAGATCATGCTCCAATACTTTTAGAGATTGATCTAAAGAAGTAAAAGGTAATTTTTAATTACAAAAAATCGTCCCTATTTCACGGTTGAGAAGCCTTGATAGAGGGACGATTTTATTTTAGATTTTATTGATGTTTTCAGTTTTTCTTATTGATTATTTTCTTCCTTAATTTCTTGTTCTTCACGGATAAACTTAGTTAAAGCAATTAAGACTAAGAAAACAATAATTGCTGTTAACATTGGAATACGGTGATCTGGGAAAATCAATAGAACAATAATCATGGCAATGAAGAAAATTAAATCTAGATAGTCGGTCCATGGAGAAAGAGGCATCTTGAAATCTGGCAATTGATCTTTAGGAGTTTGTGCTCGATAACGAAGGTGAGTAAAGATCATTAGGCACCAGATTATCAAGAACATACTTGTAGAAGTAGATGAAATAAATTCAAATGCGTCTCCTAAAAAGTAGTTCAAAATTGGTGCTAAAGCAATAACTAGTGTAGAAAAAATTAAAGCATTTTCTGGTAGTTGACGACGATTTAACTTACCAAAAGTCTTACTCCATTTATTTTTTCCATTGTAATTAATAGAAAATAGTAGACGACCTGCACTATAGATGAAACTATTAGTTGAAGAAACAGCGGCACTAATAACAACAAAGTTAATAATAGAACCAGCATTTTTAATTCCAGTAGCAGCAAGGGCTTGAACGAATGGGGAACTACTTGTAGAAACTTTATCCCATGGAATAATTAACAAAATTGCAACAATAGCTAAAACATAGAATAAGATGATTCTTACAGGTAGTTGTTCAATTGCTCGACGTAAAGTCTTTTTAGGATTTTGGGCTTCGGCAGCAGTTAAACAGATCAGCTCTACTCCAATGAAAGAGAAGATAACCATCTGGAATCCCATCAGGAACCCTTTGCCTCCCTTAGGGAAGAAGCCACCATCGGTAATAAAATTCCCCCATCCTATAGCACCATAATGGGTACTTTTTCCAGTAATCATTAGATAGAAAATTAAGATTACGAAAATAATAACTGTTAAAATTTTAATAATTGCAAAACTGAATTCAAGATTTCCGAAAACTCGAGCAGAAATTAAATTAATACCCAATAAAACTACTAAGGTAATAACCGCGGGAATCCAGGGATGAAGTTTAGGCCACCAATATTGGAAATAAATACCTAAGGCTGTAAGTTCAGCCATAGCTAAGGTTAGCCAACTGATCCAGTAAAGGTAGCCAGTAACAAACCCAATGTTTTTTCCTAAATATTGAGTAATAAAATCAATATAAGTATGCTTATTTAAATCGGAGAGAACAAGTTCTCCTAAAGCGCGCATTAATAGAAAAAGGAAAAATCCAACTAATGCGTAGATGATAATCACTGAAGGCCCAGCTAATTTGATACTGTTACCTACTCCTAAGAATAGTCCAGTCCCAATTGTTCCTCCAAGAGCAATCAGCTGGATGTGAGTATTAGTTAAGCTCCGCTTCATTTGCCCATTATTTTCTTTTTTGGGAGCAGAGTTTTTTTCTGTCATGAATATTCTCATCCTTTCTAAATGTAATAAAATTTTATCATAAATTATTAAAATATATTATTACATTTTTTAATCATCTTCTATATTTTATCAAAAAAAATCATTAGAACACAATTTAGCTTCATTATATAAATGTGATTTTATTCACAAATTGTTGTATACTAAACATATAAAAAGCTTGTTTATGAAGGGAGAAAGTTATGGCTGAATTAAAAGAGACAATCAATAAATATGTCGAAAATGCCCATAAAGCCTTAGATCAAATGGCTGAGTATTCTCAAGAGCAGGTTGATAAAATATGTGAGGCAATGGTAGAAGCTGCTTTAGCTCATAAAGAAGAGTTAGCAGAATTAGCTGTAGAAGAAACAAAAAGAGGAAAAGTAGCAGACAAAGTAGAAAAGAATATTTTTGCGAGCCAAACAGTCTGGAATTCTATTAAAAATGAAAAAACAGTTGGAATCATTAAAGAAGATTCCAAACAAGGTTTGACGGAAATTGCTGAACCGGTAGGTGTGATTGTGGGAATTACTCCAGTCACAAATCCTACTTCTACTGTAATTTTTAAAAGTTTGATTGCTTTAAAGACACGTAATGCAATTGTCTTTGCTTTTCATCCGCAAGCCCAACAGGCTAGTAAGAGAGCAGCTGAAGTGCTGCAAGCAGCAATTGAGGCAGCGGGCGGTCCTGCGAACGCCATTCAATGGATTGAAGAACCTAGTTTAGAAGCTACTAATACTTTAATCAATCATGATGGTATTCAAACAATTTTGGCAACAGGTGGTCCTGGCATGGTAAAGGCTGCATATTCTTCAGGGAAACCAGCCTTGGGAGTAGGACCTGGTAATGGACCATCCTATATTGAAAAAACAGCCGATCTTGATCAGGCAGTTAAAGATATTGTAGCTTCAAAAACTTTTGATAATGGGATGATTTGCGCATCTGAAAATTCTGTAGTGGTTGATAAAGATGTATATGATGAAGTTAAGAGTAAATTTGAAGACTTACATTGTTACTTTTTAAATGATGAAGAGATTAAGAAATTTGAAGAGAACTTCATTGATCCCAAGCGTGGAACAGTGGCTGGACCAATTGCAGGGAAGTCAGCAGTAGAAATTGCACGCTTGTGTGGAGTAGATGTTCCTGCTGATACTCAAGTAATAGTTGCTGAATATCAAGGAGTAGGTCGTCAGCATCCTTTATCTGCAGAAAAACTTTCACCAGTTTTTACACTTTACAAGGCTAACTCTCAAGAAGAAGCTTTTGAAATTTGTAGTGCTTTAGTAAATTATGGTGGGCGAGGCCATACTGCAGGTATCCATACGACTGATAAAGAATTAGTAAAAGACTTTGCCCTTGCAATGTCAGCATGCCGAATTTTAGTAAATACTCCAGCGGCAATGGGGGGAATTGGTGGAATGTATAATAACTTAATGCCATCATTAACCTTAGGAGCAGGATCTTATGGGGAAAATTCTATTTCTCATAATGTATCTGCAAGAGATCTCTTAAATATTAAAACAATTGCTTATCGAATGAAGTAATATTAGTAAAAGCCTAAACGGCTTTTCTTTTTACAAAAATTTTCATACAAAAAAACTACCTCAAACGAGGTAGTTTTTTTAATCTCAAACTTCTTTTTAAAGTTTGCCGGCTTTCTTAAGGATTTCCTTAGCCTTTTCTAATGAGTGGTGTTCTGAACGGTAACGCTTAATGTCGTAACCATCTTCATCCTTCAAGTGACTTAATTCTTCGTCTAATTCCTTGAATGCACTCTTTAATTCTTTGATAGTTGATTCTTCAGCTGCATCGTAACGAGCACCTTTGTCTTCGTCACCTTTTTCAGCATCTTTAACTTCATCTTCACCAATCTTCTTAGCGTGCTTTAAGATTGACTTGATGTCCTTAATAGTTTCGTGTTGAGCAGTGCGGTGACGCTTGTCAGGTTCACTTTCTTCAATCTTAGTTAAGTGAGCTTCTGCATCAGCAATCTTCTTAGCAATTCTGTCCAATGCTTTCAATTCTCTTTTTTCGTAATCAGCCATAATATATACCTCCTAAAATAATATATCGATTTCTTTGAATTGATATATCTTTTTCTTAATACACTTATAGTTTATGATTACCTCTTTTAAAAAGCAAAGAAAAAGCCTCGAAAATTTAAAAAAATTTAAATTAATGATTTTTCATTAAAATTTGCACATAAATACTGGCAATTAAAATTATCACAATCATTGTTGTAACAGTAATTACAGCAAATGTATCAAAGAATAAGGTAGTAATATATCCAATTATTAAAAGACAAAAAATTGCAAAGATATTTTTAAATTGAATCTTAAATTTTTCTTGATTATAATAATTGGCAATTAATATTCCAATATAAAAGAGAGTCAGTCCTAGATATAACCCACTAACTGCGGTTAATAAGTTAGTAGGTTCACTGATAAATTTTATCAAAAAATAGAGATCAAATTTTTGCTTTGATCTCTATTTTTAACTTATTTATCTGCATAACCATTTGGATGAGTTTGATGCCATTTCCAAGCTGTAGCAATTACTTCATCAACATTTTCATGTTTTGGCTTCCAGCCCAAAATAGTTCGAGCTTTAGTAGAATCAGCCACTAAACTGTCAGGGTCTCCACCACGACGAGGGCCGATTTTATAAGGAATATCAATTCCAGTAACTTTTTTTGCACTCTCTAAAATTTCTAAGTTAGAGTATCCTTGAGCAGTCCCTAAATTGAAAATATCAGATTTATTAGTTTTGATGAGGTGTTGTAAAGCAAGAATGTGAGCATCAATTAAATCTTCTACCTGAACATAATCACGTACGTTGGTTCCATCTTTGGTATCATAATCATCACCGAAGATAGTAAAGTTTCCGTCACCGGCAAGCGCACTCTTCAAAATATTAGGCACTAAGTGACTTTCAGGTCCGTGATCTTCACCAATTGTTCCATCACTTGCAGCGCCTGCTACATTAAAGTAACGTAAGGCAATTGACTTGATACCATTGGCTTTATCAGCCCAGTGCATAATTTTTTCCATCATCATTTTTGTTTCACCATAAGGGTTAATTGGATCAAGAGGAGTATCTTCAGTAATTGGCAATTTCTTAGGAATACCATATGTAGCTGCTGAAGAAGAAAAGACTAAATGTTTTACTCCAGCATCTTGCATTGCTTGTAGTAAGGAAATCATTCCAGTTACATTATTATCATAATATTTGAGCGGATTTTGGACAGATTCCCCAACTAAAGAATAGGCAGCAAAGTGCATAACAGCGTCAATTTTTTCTTCACGTAAAATTTTATTTACTAAGAAAGTATCTTCGATGTCACCTTGATAAAAAGTAGCACGCTTATCAACTGCCTTCTTATGTCCAGTGTATAATGCATCTAAAACGACAACATCATCACCATTCTCAATTAATTTCCTAACAGCATGGGAACCAATATACCCAGCTCCACCAATAACTAAAATACGCATAGTTAACTCCTTTGTGTAACATAATAATTTATAGTTTTATTCTAGCATAAGAAAATAATTTTCTGAAAAATCCTTAAGCTTTAAAATTGTCTCCAAAACTATTATACTAATTTTGTAAGCGGTTACCAAAAAATGGAGGAGAAAAAGATGAAAAAGAGTGAACTATTAGATAAATATCAAGATATATTTAAAGAAAAAGGTGAGGCAGTATATTTTTCACCAGGTAGAATTAATGTAATTGGGGAACACACAGACTATAATGGGGGTCATGTTTTTCCAGCAGCGATTAGTTTAGGAGTATACGGTGTTTTTGGAAAACGTAGTGATCAACAAGTTAAACTTTACTCTGGAAATATTGAAGGAGAAGTAGTTGCTTTTGATTTAGAAGATTCAAGTGTAGAACAAAAGGATCGATTTTGGACAAATTACTTAAAAGGGATGTTAACTTATTTGAGAGAGCTATTTCCAACTCAAATTAAGCAAGGTTTTAACTTATATCTTGAAGCAGATTTACCATCAGGTTCTGGTTTATCTTCTTCAGCTGCCATTGAAATGCTGATGGGAATAATTTTAAAAGAAGAATTTGGGTTAGACATTTCAAGGGAAAAATTAGCACGTCTAGGACAAAAAACGGAAAATGAATTTGTCGGTCTAAATTCAGGAATTATGGATCAATTTGCATGTATTATGGGTAAAAAAGATAGTGCAATTTTTCTAGACTGTAATACTATGGAGTATGAATACAAGCCCCTAGAATTATCTGATTATGAAATTGTAATTATGAGTACTAATAAAGAACATACTTTAGCAGATTCTGCTTACAATGATCGAGTTAGAGAATGCGAAGAAGCATTAAAGTTATTAAAAAATAAATTAGAGATTAATTCACTAGGGGAATTAGATACAGAAACTTTAGAAGAGTATTCTTACTTAATTAATGATGACAAACTCCTAAGAAGAGCTCGTCATGCAATTAGTGAAAATGAGAGAGCCTTGCGGGCTACGAAAGTAATGGAAGAAGGAGACTTAGCTAGATTGGGGCGTTTGCTAAATGCTTCGCATATTTCTTTACACTATGATTACGAAGTTACAGGCAAAGAATTAGATACTTTGGTACAAGCTGCTTGGCAACAAGAAGGAGTAGTAGGTGCTAGAATGATTGGCGGAGGATTTGGCGGCAGCGCCATTGCAATTGTGAAAAAAGATAAAGCCGAAGTTTTTAAGCACAATGTTGGAGAAATTTATGCGAAAAAGATTGGCTATGAAGCTAGTTTTTATGATGCAGAAATAGTAGACGGAACTAAGAAAATTGAGGGATAAAAGAGTAATGAAAGTTATTGAAAAATTTGTTAGTGAAGCGGTTAAAAGTGGACGTTTTCAAGAAATAGATGATATCTATCTCACTAACAAAATTTATGCGCTAGTTGGAAAGACAGATAAGAATTATCAAGAAACTGAACCAGTAGTAAAACAGTTGGTAGAGATAGCCGTAGATAATAAAAAAATTCCAGATGATCTTACATCAAGAGAAGTCTTAAATGATGAACTCTATGATTTGTTGATGCCCCTTCCCTCACAAATTAATGCCCAGTTTTGGGAAAAGATGCAAAAGAGTTCTCAACAAGCTACTGACTGGTTTTACAATTTATGTGTAAAAGGAAATTATGTAAAAAAAGAAGCAATTGCAAAAAATATTGTGTTTACCGGTAAAGGAAAAAATGGACATGATTTAGAAATTACGATTAATCTCTCTAAGCCGGAAAAAGATCCCAAGGCAATTGCAGCAGCAGCTAAAAGCTCTAGCAAGAAATATCCTCAGTGTGCATTATGTGCAGAAAATGAAGGATACGTTGGTGGCTATGGAGAAAATGCTAGAAGTAATTTAAGAATTATCCGTTTAATGCTGGGAGGGAAAAAGTGGGGCTTTCAGTATTCCCCCTATGCTTATTTTAATGAGCATTGTATTTTTTTAGATTTTGTCCATACCCCAATGGTTATTAATCAGCAAACATTAATTAATTTAGTAGAAATTGAAAAAATCTTCCCTGATTATTTTGTGGGATCTAATGCTGACTTACCGATAGTAGGTGGATCCCTTTTGTCTCATGAACACTATCAGGGCGGGCGACATGTTTTTCCAATGATGAAAGCAAAGTTAAAGCAAAAGATTAATTTTCCAGCCTATCCTGAAGTAGCAGCTGGAATTGTTGATTGGCCAATGAGTGATTTGCGTCTTGAAAGTAGTAATTCACTTAGTTTAATTGATTTGGGAAGTAAGATCATTAGTTTTTGGAAAAAATATAGTGATCCAGCACTTAAGATAAAGGCAAAGGATGATACTGAGCTTCACCATACAGTAACCCCGATCATGCACCGACAAGGAGAAAAATTTATTCTTGATTTGGTATTAAGAGATAATAATACTAGTAAAGAATATCCCTTAGGAATTTTTCATCCTCATCAAGAACTTTGGCATATTAAAAAAGAAAATATTGGTTTAATTGAAGTAATGGGACGGGCAATTTTGCCAGGACGGTTAAAGAAGGAATTGGAAGAAGTAAAAAAGTATTGGTTAAATCAAAATAATGAGATTGCTGCTTCACATTTAGCTTGGGCTGAAAAGATAAAGCAAGAAGAAACAATTACAGCTGATAATGTAGACCAAGTAATGCAGCAGGCGTTAGCAGATGTTTTTGAACAGGTGCTAACAGATAGTGGTGTGTTTAAAGATAATAAAGCTGGTCAAGAAGGTTGGGAAAGATTTTTAGTTGCTTTAAAACAAAATTTGGCTTAGTTGCACAGTAGTTTAAAAAATGATAGTGTGGAAGTGTTACTTATTAAAAGAAAGAAGAATTTTATGATTCACACTAACACGATTGATGAACAAGTAAATCATCGCTCCATTCGAAAATTTAAAGATCAAATTTTATCTAAAGAAGAATTAGCTACCTTATTAACTGTAGCGCAACACACTCCAACTAGTATGTTTTTACAAGGATTTTCTATTTTACATATTACTGATGAAGCAAAGAAAAAAAGAATTAGAGAATTATGTAATCAAGAATATGTAGGAGCTAATGGAGATTTATTCATCTTTTTAGCAGACTTGCATCGTAATCAACAAATTCGTCAGCAAATGGGGACAGATGATGGACGAGTACATACCACAGATATTTTCTTACAAGTTCTTCAAGATACAGTTTTGGCTGTACAAAATATGGGAAATGCAGCTGAAAGTATGGGATTAGGATATGTACCCCTAGGTACCGTAATTGATCATCCCTTGGAAATGATTAAAACTCTAGATTTACCAGAACTAACTTTTCCAGTGATAGGGATGCAGGTGGGACGTCCAGATCAAGATCCCCAATTAAAACCGCGCTTACCACTTGAATTTACTTGTTTTGAAAATGAGTATCCTAAAGATTTTAAGATTAGTGATTTAAAAGGCTATGATGAAATTGTAGAGACTTACTATGATTTACGTGATACTAATCGTCGTGTGGATTCATTTACTAAGCAAATTGCCGGTAAAAAATTAGACAACCATCAAACAGATCGGGATCAAATTCCTGAAGCTCTTCATAAGCAAAAGCTTTGCTTAGATTGGAAGTAGAAAGTAATTGAATCTTCTACCAACTTTTGCTATAATTTTAACGATAATTCGCTGAATTAGCTCAGTTGGTAGAGCGCTTCCCTCGTAAAGAAGAGGTCGCCAGTTCGATCCTGGCATTCAGCATTTAGCTCTAAAACTTCTAGCAACTAGCTAGGAGTTTTTTATTTGAAAAAATATTTTCCTTTTTCTACTATAAGATTAGAAAGAAGGAAAAATATGAAAATTCAAGTACCTTTAGTTAATGGTTTATTAGCAGGTGAGTACGGTTCTTTTGCTCCTGAAGAAGATCGTATTAATGGCAAGCCTGCAAAATCATTTCCAATTAAGATTAGCGATGTTCCTGCGGGAACCAAGACGTTTGCAATTTTTATGAACGACTTTGATTCTGTGCCTGTTTGTGGCTTTGCTTGGATTCACTGGTTAGCCGCAAACATCCCAGGTGATGTTAGAGAAATTCCCGCAGATGCCAGTCGAAAGGAACCTTTTGAAATGGTGCAAGGTTCTAATAGTAATCGAAGTAAGTTTTTACCATTAAATTCTGGTTCACCAGTTGGTTATACTGGCCCACAACCACCATCAGGAGTTCATAAATATACTTTAAGAGTCTATGCCTTAGATTCTAAGTTAGATCTACCACATGCGTACTGGCTAAATGAATTTTTATATAAAAGTAAGGGTCATATTTTAGAAGAAGCAGTAATTGACTTACCTTTTTCTGCTACACAAGGATAAAAAGAGAAATCTTTTTATTTTTTTGGCTTTTATTGTTGACAAGCAACAATAAAGGAATATAATAAGTATTGTAATGTTGATAAGCAACAAAAAAGAGATTAATAAATAGAGAAAGGAATTGATTCCAATGAGTAAAGTATTAGTTATTAAGGCACATCCACATACTGATGATAGTTTATCTTTGACAGTAGGTGACGAATTTATCAAGAAGTATCAAGAAAGTCATCCAGATGATGAAGTAGTGATTCGTGACTTATTTGATGGTGAAGAAGTTCCACCATTAAACGATGTGACTTTCGCAGCTTGGAAGAAAGAAAAGAACGGTATGCCATTAAATGATGAAGAAAAGGATGTTCTTACTCGTCATAACGCATGGCTTGATGAATTCGTGAATGCAGATAAATATGTTTTCATTAATCCAATGTGGAATCACTTTATGCCAGCACAAATGAAGGCTTATCTTGATGTAACTGCTGTTACTCACAAGACTTTCAAATATGCTCCAGATGGTAGTGTAATTGGTTTATTACCTGAAAAGAAAGTTATGCACATTCAAGCAGCTGGTGGTTTATACCATGCAAATGGTTTTGATGATCCAGCAGCTAAAGACGACTTTGGTACTAACTACCTTGATTATGAAATGAACTTCTATGGCATTACTGATGTAAATCACATCTTTATTGAAGGTGCTGATATGATGCCTGATAAGCGCCAAGACATCTTAGATGCTGCTTTGAAAGAAGCAGATGAAAAGGCAAAAATGTTCTAGCCTAATAAAATGAATCTTTCTTCGAACCCATTTGGAATACAAATGGGTTTTCCTGTCTAATCTGATAAAATATTATTAAGTAGGAAGTAAGAATTAGAAAGGGTGTTGAAAATGTCTAGCCCAGAAAAAGATGTGTATGATGCAATAAAGAACATTCGCTTAACTAGGGATAATACTCATAGTACTCAGGAGCAAACCTGGATTGCTAATCATTTGAATAGATGTGAACTAAAAGAGCCAATTAGTAAGCTTTCTATAGGAGCGTTGCATATTTTATCAGACTTAGAAGAGGGATCTAAGACGGGAAATGATCTAGCTTGCAGTCTAAATTTAACACGTGGTGGAGTAAGTCGTGCTAGTAAGAAATTATGTGAGTATGATTTAATTACTACTTGTAAAAAAAATGGAAATAAAAAAAATATTTACTACACACTTACAGATAAGGGACGAGAAGTGGCTCAAGCTCACGATGAGTTGCATTGCAAAATGCAGACACAGATGATGAAGAAGTTTACTGATAAATATACTCCTAAGCAATTGGAATTAGTTAGCAGCTTTTTGAGAGATGCACTTGAATTTGAGCAAAAATTGAATGATGAATAAATTAAAAGGTCGTGCTATTTATTTAATAGACACGACCTTTTTGATTATTTAACTTCTTTAGCTTCTTGCATGGCCTTCATGATTGAAGGATTCTTGGAGTGACAATCCTTAATCATTTGAATATCTTCTTCAGTTAATTCTACAGTATATTTAGTCATAACTTTCCCTCTTTTTCTAATATTCTTAGTTAAATATACCACAATCTGAAAAAACTTGCTTGGAGTATTTTTTGTCGGTAAGATTAATTGAAAAGATAATGAAATGAGGATAAATTATGGTAAAAACTATCTATTTAGTGAGACACGGACAAACTCTTTTTAATTTTCGGCACAAAACGCAAGGGCGAATAGATTCACCATTAACAGAATTAGGAAAAAGACAAGCTTTAGCAGCAGGAAAGTTTTTTGAAAAAAATAATATAAAATTTGATCGAGCTTTCACTTCTACGCAAGAACGTGCAAATGATACTTTAGAACTTATTACTCATAATTCCTTACCTTACAAGCGTTTAAAAAATCTGCGTGAAAAAGATTATGGTATTTATGAAGGCCAAGATGAATTTTTATTACCTTGGAATCGCGGCTTAGAGAGAGATTTTGAACCAACTATGGAAAAAGATAGTGCGGTAGTAGAGCGGATGGAAAGAGGGATGCAAGAAGTATTTAGTCAAACTAGGGACGGAGAAACGGTTTTAGTAGTGGGACATGGTGATATTTTGGGACAATATGTCAGAAAGTATAAAGAAGAGCTAGAATTTTCTGGATTTAAGAATTGTGCTTATGTAAAAATGAGTGAAGAAAATGGAAAAATTAGGATTGAAGAAGCAGGTTGGCCAGCAGAAAATATACATTAAGCAAGAAGGATAGTAATATCCTTCTTTTTTCTATATGAATTATTACAGAATTGTAACAATATTGCTATGACATTACAAAAAGTTATAATGTTACACCAATGTAACAAAAACATGCGTTTCCTTAATATTAAAACTTGATTGTGTCACGTTGGTGCAACATGAACTATGTATTATAGACGATGTCAAATGAATCAACGCAAAACAAAATCAATTAATTATTAAACTATGTTGATTCAAGAATTGAATTAGGAATTAATTTTAAAGGAGACTTTTTATTTTGAAGAATTTTAAATCCATCAATTTTAAATCTATCCTATCTAAAACTTTTGCTGCAGGTATGGTAGCAGCAGGACTTACTCTTGCAGCTACAAGTACTAATGACCATGCTCAAGCTGCAGTAACTGCAAACGATCCTAGTGTTGTAACTATCAACGTTGCTAAAGGTGCAACTGTTAAGCGTAGTGCTTCAGATTACTCAGCTTCAACTGGTCAAATTTTAGCACATGCTACTTCATGGAAAGTTATTGATTCCGCATATGATGCACAAGGAAATAAATGGTATGACTTAGGTCTTAACCAATGGGTTAAAGCTTCAGAAACTGTTGCTGGTTACCACGTTGTAGGTAGTTACAAAGCAGCTTCTAAGCACACAACTTCTACTAATACTAACGCTAATAACGCATCTACAAGTAACTACTCAACTTCAACTTACACTTCAAATGCAAGTTCATCAAACAATGCAACTACTTCAACTTCATCAAGTTCATACACTTCAAGTGTAAGTGGCAGTGAAGCAGCTGCTAAGGCTTGGATTGCAAATCGTGAATCTGGTGGTTCATACTCTGCAACTAATGGTCAATATGTTGGTAAATACCAATTATCTGCAAGTTACTTAAATGGTGACTACTCTGCCGCAAACCAAGAACGTGTTGCTGATAACTATGTTAAGTCACGTTACGGCTCATGGACTGCAGCACAAAGTTTCTGGCAAGCAAACGGTTGGTACTAAAATTTAATATTATAAATCGTCCTTATTTGAGGACGATTTTTTTGTAGAAAAAATAATAATTATTTTTAAAACTAATATTGAAATCTGATAGAAAAAAGGTTATATTTTTAAAAAAGGTTTAACAGTTGTAGATTAACTAGAGAGGTGGAACCAGTGTATTTAGCCATTAATATTTTAGGAGTTGCAATATTTTTACTAATTGGTTGGCTATGTTCAAAAAATCGAAAAGAAATTAAGTGGCGTGGAATTATCACGATGGTAATTTTCAACTTAGTTTTGGCTTGGTTTTTGACAAGTTTTTCAGTCGGAAGAGCAATTGTTAGTGGAGCAGCAGCAGGGTTTAACGGCTTAATGGATGTTGCTTATGAAGGAATCAAGTTTGCCTTCCCAAATCAAATCAATAATAAGTCAGTCGATTGGTTCTTCCAAGTATTGATGCCAATTTTAATGGTTGTTCCATTATTTGATATTTTGACCTATATTGGGGTATTACCATGGGTTATTAAGTGGATTGGAAAAGGATTATCCAAATTAACCGGACAGCCAAAGTTTGAATCATTTTTCTCAGTAGAAATGATGTTTTTAGGAAATACAGAAGCACTGGCTGTATCATCTCTTCAATTAAAAAAGATTAGTGCACAACGTAATTTAACTTTAGCAATGATGTCAATGAGTTGTGTAACAGCTTCAATTATCGGATCTTATACTGAAATGATGCCAGCACAATATATTTTGACAGCTGTACCAGTTAATGTAATCAATGCGTTAATTGTTACGGCAATGCTAAATCCAATTAATGTAAGCCCTAAAGAAGATACTATTGAAACAATGAGTAGTAGTTCAGCAGTAGCTGAGGAAGAAATTGGGGATGTGAATAAAGAAGGTAAGCCCGAAAAAGAACCTTTCTTCTCCTTCTTAGGTGATTCAATTATTGGAGCAGGAAAATTAATCTTGATTATTACTGCTAATGTTATTGCATTTGTAGCTTTAGCAGATTTAATTAATAAGATATTAGGATTTGTTAATCCATGGCTTTCTTTAGAGCACTTATTAGGGATTATTATGTATCCATTTGCCTGGTTAATGGGGCTCCCATTTGATCAAGCATTTGATTTTGCTCAGAATATGGGTACTAAGCTTGTAACAAATGAATTTGTGGTAATGGGGCAAGTTACTAAGAAGATTGCCCATTACAGTCCCCACTATCAAGCTGTGTTAACAGCTTTCTTAACAAGTTTTGCAAACTTCTCTACTATTGGAATGATTATTGGAGCATTTAAGGGATTAGTTGACAAAGAAAAGAGCACTTTAATTTCTAAGAACGTAACTTATTTACTTCTTTCAGGAATTTTAGTATCACTTCTTTCAGCCTCAATGATTGGATTATTTGTTTGGTAGAAAGTAAGAAAAAAGGCATTGCGTTTTAAATGACGCAATGCCTTTTTCTTTTGCTAAATTAATACCAATTATGATTTTCCCAGAATTTCTTGGCATTTACCCAAGAACCATAGCGAGATTTAACATAATTATCAGCTACACGTTCTTGATTGGCAGCTGAGTAGTCACCATTTAAGTAGCTTGAATCTAGTTGATATTTACCAATATATTTACCATTTTTAGCAGTGTAAGAATTACTTGATTCATGCATCGCAATCCATGCTTTAGCAGCTGCTTCACTCCTTGAAAGATTTGAAGTATAACTAGAATTAGTAGAAGAAGTGGATTTTTTAGTTGAGCTAGATGAAGAAGTAGTAGAATCTAGCTTGATATTAAAGTCATAAGACGTAGTTGAGCTAGAAGAAATTTTTTAGTATCAGAAGCTAAAATCCATTGCTTATAACCAATTGCGTACCATTGACGGCCCTCTTGGTCAGTAGCTGTTCCAATAATTTTATATTTTGCGTGATAAAAAGCTTTTAAACCAGTATTGTTTCCAGCTTGATAGTTAGTCCAAATTTCAGCTCCATCCTTATTGGAAATAGTTATTCTAGAAGTTGTAGCAGCTTTAGCTTGAGGGAAAGTAAGTGCTTGGGTAGAAATAATCCCAGTAGCACTAAGCATAATACCTGCTGATACTTTAACTAATAGTGAGTTGAAACGATTCAAATAATCTCTCCTTTAAATAATTGTTGAATACATAATACAAGAAAAATATTGCGAAAGAATTACAAAAATAAGTCTAAAAGATAAAAAAGATGCCCTAGGGCATCTTTTTTATTGTTGTTTTTAGTACCAACCGTGGCTAACCCAGAAGTTCTTAGCATTTACCCAAGAACCGTAACGGGATTTTACATAGTTGTTAGCAACGCGTTCTTGGTTTGCAGCAGAGTAGTCGCCGTGTAGGTAACTTGCAGCTAATTGATATTTACCAATGTATTGACCATTACGTGCGCTGTATGAACCACCAGATTCACGCATTGCAATCCAGTTTTTAGCTGCAGTTTCTGCATTTGAAGGTGCTTGAGAAACGGTCTTCTTTGTAGTGGTAGTCTTAGCTTTCTTAGGAGTCTTTTTAGTGACTTTCTTAGTATTAGAAGCTAAAATCCATTGATTAGTGCCGATTGCGTACCAGCTACGACCTTGTTGATCAGTGGCAGTACCAGTAACTTTGTACTTAGCATTGTAAAGAGCTTTTGAACCAGTAGTCTTACCGCCTTGGTAGTTAGTCCAAATTTGCGTACCATTCTTGTTAGAAATCTTGATAGTTCCAACTGTTTTAAGAGTAGTAGCTGCTTGAGCGTTAGTTGCAGGTTGAGTTGCAGTAACTGCTGCACCTAAACCAATTGTAAGAGCAACACCGGCTGATAATTTAACTAATACTGACTTAAACTGATTCAAAACTTTTCTCTCCTTGTAAATTTAATAAAAATTAATTACTTGTTCTTTAATTGACAAGTTATATATTACAGGGGGAATGTTGCAGAAAGATTACAGAAAGAAGTCGATACCATTATAAAGAAATAACGAAAGTACCATTTTTTGTAAAAAAGGAATAAATTAGAATATTTTTTCTGTAATGGTTCCTTGCTTAATAATTTTTCCTTTAATTCCTTGACTTTGTTTTTTATTTTTTGAAGTTTGTTTGATAATAAAGTAATTTTTCTTCCCCTTTAATTTACTTTTTGAAATAAAAACAGTAGTCTCAGTAGAGGAAGTTTTTTGAGTAAGGAATTTTTTCCCTTGGTAGTAAAAAGTTAATGAAGACTTTGGTAGGGTACTGAGTTTATAGGTAATCCCTTTGTTTGTGTGAGAGATTTTAGTAATCTCAGGTTTTTTTGCTGCGTAATCATCTGCAGTAAAAGTTTTAGTAGAAGTTACTTTCTGGTCATGTTTATCTAAGCCAAGAAGTTTAAAGTTTTTATAGCCTTTAAAAGAAATCTTTGCTGAAAAATCGCCATTAGATTTAGGAACTATCTGTTTGACAGTCTTATTGTTGTAAAGAATAGCTACTTTTTTTACATTAATAGCTTTTCCTGAAATTATAATGGCTTTTGATTTTGAATCATAGTGGTAAGAAATACGGTTAATGGTTGGAGTAACTAAATCTACAATGTGAAGATGAACAATTTGAGGGGTACCTGGTACACTGTCAAACGATGCTTGAGTAGAATAGCGTTTTTTCATGCCATTAACATCTACACTCTTAATATTGTAGTACCGATTAGCGGGATTCATTACAGAAATACTATTAGAGGCATTATGATTTAATCCAAGCGCATGTCCCAGTTCGTGTTCTGCAACATTAACTTGTTGGTCTAAAGTGTAGCCATATTTATTGAATACAGCGCGATTTATTCGAACATCGTTTGAAATAATTTGCCCTGTAGATGAATCATAATCTACATTGTCATAACCTGCTACATTAAGATTATCAGTTCCGTTATAACTGCTTAATGTAGTTTTAGAATGAGAAGAAGCGGCTTTCCAATTAAATCCGTTGGCTTTCCATCCATTAACAGCTTTTTGCCAAACTTCTTTGTAATGGGAAGAAGTAGATTTATCGAGATAGTAGGCCGTTGCTTTTTGATATCGATAATTTGTAATAGGAGTAGGATTCCAAGTGGTAGCTTTAACTGAAAGAGGTTTATTAAAACCGAGTAATAAAGTACTTGTTATGGCTGTTAGCATTCCGATAGTTGTTTTCTTTTTCATAAAAATCTCCTTAAAAAATCAATTACAAATTAAGTATAGTGAAGAATGTTTCGAATGGGGAAAGTTTTCTTAAGAGGTTAATTTTGTGTCTTAATTAGTAACTATAACAAATAAGATGAAAAAATGACCATTTAAGAAAAATTAAGTATATTAAAGTAAAGATACGGTAAGATATATTAAAGAAGTTTAATGAAAATTAGTCTGAAAAAAGGAGAAAAAGATGCTTATTTTTAATTTATTTATGAATTTAGGATTTATTAATAGTTTTGCGGTTATTAATAATAGAAAGAAAAAGAGAATGTTCTTTGGGGGGAGGTAATTGAAAAATTATATCTTGATTTTATTCTGGTTGCAGCCTATTTTTATAATATGTTTAGATTTTATTTCTATAGCAACTATTTTAAAAATAAGAGTTGATAAAAGAGACCTTCTGTCAATTGGCATTATTATTTTGCTTTTAAGCGGTTTATCGTTGTGGCAATTTTATCATGGAGGAAATGATTATTTAGATAATACAATTGAAATGATAAGCTGGGGGTTATATTTTTTCTTTTACAAAAAATATTTTTCAAAGGTTGATTTAATTAATACCTTGCTCTTAGTAAGTAACATTGATTTGGGAATATCAATAATAGGAAATATAATTGATGATATTATTCCACTGAAAGAATCATTTTTTGATATAGATGTAATAATAGTAGCTTTAATAGTTCTAACACTCATATTAAAATTTAAGAATTATTTGAATAATTTGGTTACAAATCAAAATAAGTATTTATTTTTACTGTTAAATTTATATATTTATATTACAGTAAGTTTTATATATCAAAATATCCTAAAATTAAATAATCTATCTGAAAGTGCAAAGCTGTCTACTTTTATATTTTTAGTCCAATTAATTTTCTTAATAGGAATGTATATTGTAGCTGTAAGGACTCGAAAGAATATCCTTAATAAAGCAAAACAGGAACAAAAAGAAGCACAACTTAAACAACTAAAAATTGAAAATCAGAAAATTAATGAAGAATATGCAAAACTGAAAGAATATGCAGAATATCTTGATAAGAATGAAGATGAATTGCGTAAGTTCAAACATGATTATCAAAATATTTTAAATAGTTTGCGAGTAAGTGCGGAAAATGATAATGCAAATGAACTAATTAAAAAATTAGATCAATATACAAATTCTCAGATTAATAATAAAGCTCTGCGAAAATATAAAGGAATTAATCATGTAAAGGCTGAGGGATTAAAAAGCATCGCTATTGCAAAGCTTGCGAAGCTTTATAATTTGAAGATTGATTATAGCTTTGATTGTGTAAAGGATGTTACAAACTTGCCGAAAGGTGTTAACGAACTAGATATTACTAGAATAATTGGAATTGCTTTTGATAATGCGATTGAAGCAAGTTTAGAAATGCGTAATAAGAATCAAAAACCTTTTGTAGCCGCAATGTATCTTGAAGAAGATGGGACGTTTGAATTTGAAATAAGAAATAAAGTTCTTAGTCAAGAAAATACTAAAAAAATTAGTCAAAAAGGTTACACAACTAAAAAAGATCATTTAGGAATTGGGTTAGCTAATGTGAAAGAAATTGCCAAAAAGTATCGTAAAAATGTATTGATTGATTATGGGTATAATGAAGACTATTTTATCTTTAATTTAGTAATTGTACCATTTAAGGATTGGCAAGAAAGTGAGAATTAAAATGAAATATTCAGTATTTATTTGCGATGATGAGCAAGAACAAATTACTAATCTTAAGAATATTATGGAAGTTGCAGAG
This sequence comes from Lactobacillus sp. PV037, assembly GCF_014522345.1. NCBI lineage: Bacteria > Bacillati > Bacillota > Bacilli > Lactobacillales > Lactobacillaceae > Lactobacillus > Lactobacillus sp. PV037. The sequence continues at coordinate 177,759 of NZ_CP041987.1, forward strand.
ATGTATCTTTCTGATGAAAAAGAAGTAAAATTCAATTTAATCACTTATGAGTCTTATCAAGGAGCAATGGAGGGAATTACTGAAGGAAGAATTAGTAGTGGAATCTATTTTTTAGATGTTGAATTAGAAAATAAGACAGATTCTAATACAGGATTTGACTTAGCAGAATTGATTAAAAAACGTGATGAAAGAGCGCAAATTATATTTGTGACTAGCCATGAAGATTTGTCTCTGATTACTTTTGAAAGATATTTAGGGCCAGTTGATTATATTATTAAGACTTCTGATACGCAGAAATTAAAGAAAAGAATCATGAAAGCTTTAAAGAAGGCGATGGCAAATTTAGATCAATTTAATAAAATTAAAAGATATACTTTTTCTTATAAAGTAGGACGTCGTATTAATAATATTCGAATTGATGATGTTATTTGTATTGTAACGTCTGATTTGCCCCATCGTTTGTTGTTAAAGAAAACTATGGGAAAGGCAGATTTCATTGGAACAATTAACCAGTATGAAAAAGAAAATCCAATGTTAGTTAAAATAAGTCAGTCATGTCTTGTTAATCCGCAAAATATTAAGACAATCGATTTGAAAAATAAACTTGTTGAGTTTGTAAATGGTGATATAGAGCCATATTCACGTACTAAGAAAAAAGAAATGAAAGAATTGCTAAATAAATTTAATTATAAAGAAAGTTGGCTTGAAGTAAATTAAGTGAGGAAAAAGATGGAAAAAAGCATAAAAAGTATAGGTATAACAATTGGATAAAATTGATTGTAGAGTAGCATGTTTAGCGATAATTTAAAATCATATGGATCCAATCTTGCTTTAGTTCACTTAAGAGGTCAAGATTTTTCTTGACCTATTTTTATAAGGAGTAGAGAGATATTATGTTAGCAATGGCATTAAAATTTAATCTAAAAAATCCTAAATTACGAAGAAAGACTTTTATCTTTTTAATTGGTACAGCGATTTCATTAATAGCATTCTATGAGGTCTATCCTTTGGTAAGTGAGGTATTCCCCAAAAACGAAAGCTTTAAAATAGCCGTGTTACTATTTGGAGCAATAGTAATTTGTGGTGTATCTTATGGGGTGATGAAAACAGTACGTGTTTTTTTAGAAAAAATTAAATTTCATCATCAATTTTCCAGCATAGTTTTTGGAATATTTTTAGTTTTAGAAATATTGCTAGCTTCAAGTGGTAAGTTAGCCTTATTTAAGATACCAGGTGAACAATTAACTAAAATTATAATTACGGCGATTGTAATTGCCTTTATTGAAGAGTTTATTTTCCGAGGAGTTATATTTAATGCTTTAATAGCCTTATTTTTTAAAAGTAAAAATATTCTTTTTTTAGCAGGAGTCTGCTCTGCAATTATTTTTGGGATTGGTCATGGGTTCAATTTATTTGTGCAACCTGCATCAACTACCGCTATTCAAATTATAATGGCAGCAGATTTGGGAATACTCTACGCTTATATTCACATGGTAACGAATAACTTGTCTTGGTGCATAGTTTTACATGCTTGGCATGATATGTCGTTGCAATTGGTCCAGCCAACTGCTCCGAATACCATTTGGTTATTTGTAGGAATATATTTAATAATTTTTTTAATTATGTGTTGGGCGATGTTTTCTTATAATAAAAAGTTAAATATGTATTTGAGGAAATTAGATAAATCTTTAACTTAGTAGTAGAAAAATTAAGTTGAAGTCTGAAGTACAATTAATACAGTTGGTGGAAAGTAATTTTTAAAGAGAAGAGTAATCTTCTTTTTTATTAGCAGAATAAGAAAGAAAAACGACCACTTAGGAAAAGTTGTTCATCTTTAATAAAACTTATATATAATGAAGTCATCTCACAAAGGAGGAAAACATGGAAAATAAACCTAATTTTAGAGAAAAGTCTTTTAATTTAATAGCAATAATTTTCTTTTTACTCAATATCTTTTGGCATCCCCAAAGCGCAATTCTCAGAACCATTATGGGAATTGCCTGGGTAATTGTAATAGCATATTACATTATTTCAATTACTCGTTGGATGTTAAGAAAAAGAAAGTCTAATCCATCAGACCAGTAAGCAAAATTTTAACTGATTTAGGTGGAATAAACTATACTAAAGTTAATTAAAGAAGGAGGTCATTATGATGTTGAAAAAAGTAAAGATCGAATTAGCTATTGCGCTAATTTTAACAGTGATTAGTTTACTTAATTACCCAGATACAAGATTAGAGATGTATATTATGGGTACAATCTACATTGTAATGGCCATTTTTTATGTGCTGGCAATTGGGGATGCTGTAGCTGAAAAATTCAACTTAACAGTAGACTCCAAATCCTGCAATAAGTGAGGAAAATTATGAAAAAGAATCTATTAGTTATAACAGCAAGCATAGCATTATTAGGTGCAGGCAGTATTATGGCTAATAATACTACTCAAGTTAGTGCTAAGACTACTAAGGCTGAAAGAATGAGTCAAATTCCTTCGGTTAATTATATTAGCCATACTAAAAAAGGAATCACCTATAAATTACAAGTAGCAAAGAAGGCCAAAGTAGTGTTTTCTTATAATGGAAAAACCATTCTCTCTAAGAAAGCAAAGTCTTCCCACTTAAAAGTATTCATTTCTGCTAAAAAGCTTAAAGGTAAAAAGGGTGCCTTTAGTGTTAGACAAATACAGCCAGGCAAAAAGGCAAGTAAGACTGTAAAGGCGAAAATTATAAAGATTGGGCTAGTTGAAGAAAAAATTATTTAAAATAATCATTAAAATTTCACCTATTCCTATCGGGAAATGATTTATAATTTTTTATTGACAATTTTACGAAAAAGAGTATTATATTATTTGTTAAGTATTTAACTTAATTGGTTGCATTGGGCAACAAGTAAAAGCTCAATACAGTGGGTTATAGCCAAGTGGTAAGGCAACGGTTTTTGGTACCGTCATGCGCTGGTTCGAATCCAGCTAACCCAATATTTTAGAGATTAGGCGATGCCTGATCTCTTTTTTTGTATAAAAAGAGGTATCGACATGCAAGAAATTTTAAATATGATCTATCAAGAATTGGGGACACTTCCTGCTGAAGACCAAAAAATTGCACGGGTAATTTTAGCAAACCCATCGAAAGTAGCAGAAATGAACTTATCAGAATTTGCTCAGTTTCTTCAGGTAAGTGAAAGCACTGTTACTGAGTTTTGTGAAAAATTGGGGCTTAGTAGTTTTGTCCAACTAAGAGAACAACTAGGCAACAAGAATCTGATGAATAAGGGTTCAATTTCAAAGGTTTTTAATGATTTACCAACTTTTGAAAAGGATAACCTTGTTTCAATTTTTAGAGATGCCGCCTTAGTGCAAATTGTGGGAGCATCAGAAAAATTACAGGATAAAATAATAGAATTGCTTAATAAAAATGGAATTTTTGCTTTAGGAGTAGCTAATCCAAAAATTAGTTTAGCGCAGACATTACACTTAAAGTCAAAAGATGTTTTACTCGTAATTGAGCCTGAAGAAATATCATTTGAATTAGTTAAACAGGTTCAAATTGCTAAGCATGAGGGTGTAAAGATAGTAACCTTAGGTCGAGAACTTGGAAGAAGAGTAGGAATGGAAGCAGATTGCTTTATCGACTGTCAAAAGGAAAAAGTAATTAATGTATTGGAAGCAATAATTACAAATGTCTTAGATAGTGATTTAAAATTGCAGAATTTTAAGAAGAAGTATCGAGATATTTTAAAAAGTAGATTGAGTTAATTTGGTTAAATAACTAATAGATTTTTATTAAAAAATGTATAATTTTAAATTAAAAGTTGTATAATATAGATACGTCAAAGTTCATGGCCAGATTTAAGGAAAGGATGAATGCGTATGAGAAAAGCAGCAGTTATTGGCTTAGGACATGTTGGGGCAACAGTCGCCTACACTTTGTTTACTCATGGAATTGTTGATAAGCTTGTTTTACTTGATAAAAATGAAGGTAAAGCAGAAGCAGAATATAATGATTTAAGAGATACACTAGCAAGAAATAATTACTATGTTGATGTAGTGGCTCAAGATTGGGATGAGTTAAAAGATACTGATGTAATTATTACTGCATTTGGAGACATTAAAGCAACTGTTGAAACTGGAGATCGTTTCGGTGAATTTGAAATTAATGCTGCCAATGCAAAAGAAGTTGGTGAAAAAATTAAGGCATCGGGATTCAAAGGAATTTTAATTAATATTTCTAATCCTTGTGATGCAGTCTGTGCTTTATTGCAAAAGAGTACAGGACTTTCCAAAGCGCAAGTGTTTGGTACAGGAACATTTTTAGATACAGCCAGAATGCAGAGAATTGTTGGGGAAAAGCTTCATGAAGATCCTCGTAATGTTGAAGGTTTTGTATTAGGAGAACATGGTAGTAGCCAGTTCACTGCTTGGTCAACTGTGCGAGTAAATGGCGAAAGTGCAACAGAATTATTTACTAAAGAAGAATTAGCTCAATTAAGTGCTCAACCAAATAAAAATTCTTTCAAAGTAGCTAAGGGAAAAGGTTATACTAGTTATGCAATTGCAACTTGTGGAGTAAGATTAGCACAAGCAGTATTTAGCAACGCACGTTTATTTGCACCAACCTCAGTTTACTTAGAAGAAGTAGAAAGTTACATTGGTTATCCAGCAATTATTGGAAAAAATGGTGTTGAAAGAATTATTAAGTTACCTTTAAGTAAGGAAGAAAACGAGAAGTTACAAGCTTCTGCAGAAAAAATTAAAGAACACATTGATCAATTGAATTAAGTGAAAATTGAGGAATAAGTTTTTTTCTTATTTCTCAATTTTTTTGCTTGCATTTTTATTTTTGTTCAGGTATTATAATAAAGTACTGTTAAGGAGGCCTAGCGAAGTGGCTAAACGCGGCGGTCTGTAAAACCGCTCTCTCTGAGTTCGGTGGTTCGAATCCACTGGCCTCCATTGTTGAACAACAAGTAAAAGTTCGACTGGTACTGGGTTATAGCCAAGTGGTAAGGCAACGGTTTTTGGTACCGTCATGCGCTGGTTCGAATCCAGCTAACCCAATTGTTCTTTAGAACACCCAACCCGAAAAAGACGTCTTCGTTGAAGGCGTTTTTTTTATACAATGGGTATTTTGCTAATACTTAATGGCTAGAAAGGATTTAATTGAAATGGCGCGACTTATCCAAGTAGGAACTCGTGGTGGAGAAGTAGAATGGAAACAGGCTTTAAAAGATGTTAAAGCAGATGATGTCTTGCTTTTAGAACCTGGCTTTTATGAACTAGAGCAAGGATTAAACGTAGCAGATATTACAATCAAGGGGATGGGGAATAATCCTGAAGATACTGTAATAGAAGGATATTTTTCTTTAGGAGGAGACTGTCGCTTTTTTAATTTAGAAAATATTGCAATTCGTACCAAAACAAATCATAATGCTTTTTTTATTGAACAAAGTGCTGATACTTACCTTACTTTGCGTAATGCAGTCATTGAAAGTGGAATAGATAATACTGCAGCCATTGCGGGCAATGGAAAATGTACTATTGAATTGTTCTCTGTAAAAGTCTTGGGTGCCAGCATTTCGCTGTTTAAGAAGTCAAGTTTTCGCTTAACGATGAATGATTGTTTTGTGGACTATCCTTCCGATAGATATGCAGCTATTGGAATTCAAGGAAAAGGGACCGCAATCATCTCTAATACAACTATTAAAGGAAATTTGAGTACTTACTTTGACTCAAATTCAGAAGTTGACCTTAATAATTCAGAAGTAAATACGCTGTTAATTCATGGACAAACATGGATGAATCTTTTAAATACCCAGATAACTGGCAAAGATGATGGAAGCTTTTATGTTTCAGATGAATCTTGGATAAATGTAGTTAATTGTAATTTTGCTGGGGGAGTTTATTTTGATAAAAAAGCTCGAGCAATAATCCAAAATTCAGAAATGGATCGTCTAATTGGTTGTAATGAAGCTAAGGTCACTTTAAGTAATACCCAAATAAACAGTCACACCGACTTTCAAGATGATGCTACTTGCAGAGCAACTAGAACAGTATTTTCAGGTGGAAAAGATTTTGAATATTTCCTAGCCCTAAATGCTCAAGCATCATTAATAGGAAATGATGTAATTTTGAATCCAAATAAAGGAACAATGGCAATTCAAGATGATGCTAATGTTACTTTAAATGTTTTAACGGCTAACCAAGATAGTCTGGAAATTGAATGTAAAAGGCCAGAAAATATTAGCATTTTAGGAATAAAGTGGACACCAAAAACTACTGATGATTGAGGCGCAAAAAAGATTAAGGTAAAATAATGATAGATTAGTAAAAGCGGGGACTAAAATGCAAGAACCAATGTATATTAAAATTCATAATCAAATCAAAAAGGATATTGAAAATAAAAAGTATGCGGTTGGGGAAAGAATACCTGCTGAACGACAATTGGCTACTGAATTTAAAGTTTCACGAATGACATTGCGTCAAGCTATCAAGACCCTTGAGGATGAAGGAATTTTAGAAAGACGTTTAGGTAGTGGAACTTACGTTGCTAGCCAAAAAGTACAAGAGAAGATGTCTGGAATTATGAGCTTTACTGAAATTACGCGTTCTAATGGACAGATTCCCTCGAGTAAAGTTATTTCTTATCGTGTTACTAAGCCTTCATTATCAGAAAAAGAAAAATTAAAACTTAAAGATGGAGAAAATGTTTTACGGATGGAACGAGTTCGTTCAGCTGATAATGTTCCAATTTGCTACGAAGTTGCTGCAATTCCCTATAATTTAGTAAAAGAGTTTTCTAAGGAAGAAATTTCAACTAGTCTTTATCAAACCATTCAACATAAAGGTGGTTATAGCTTAGGAAATGTAATTGAAAATATCGGAGCAGCTGTGGCAAGTGAGGTAGATGCTAGACGATTATCTGTAAGGAAGGGTGAAGCCTTAGTTACGCGACGACAAGTTACTAAATTAAGTGATGGTACTCCTTTTGAATATGTACGAGCTTCTTATGTAGCAGAACGATTTGAATTTACATTTGCAAAATGAAATGAGCAGAATAATGTGACCTAATTTTAAGGTTATATCATTATTTCTGCTCATTTTTATTTTAAATCGCTTTTTATCTTAGTTGTGGAAATTCCAGGGGTGCGAGGGAGATAAAGCACGTCACAGTAAGGTTTTAAAAAATCGAATTTTCCTTGCCAGTCATCCCCCATTACAAAGAGATCAATATTGTGTTTTTTAACATCAGTAATTTTTTGATCCCAGTCTTCTTCAGGTATTACTTCATCGACGTAACGAATTGCTTCCAAAATATATTTTCTTTCCGCATAGGAATTATAGGATTCCTTATGTTTTTTAAATTGATTGAATTCATCGGTTGAAAGACCAACTACAAGATAATCACCTAATTCTTTGGCTCTTTTTAGTAAGCGAACATGGCCATAATGGAGTAAGTCAAAAGTTCCATATGTGATGACTTTTTTCATAGATTTAAAATTCCTTTTCTAAGTTACCAGTATATTTTATCAAAAAACCTATTCTTTGTTAAAATAGTATCAAATAGTAAATGGGAAAATAAAGGATAAATTATGAATAAAGTAAATGTCTTAGGAATTAATTTTAATAATTTTACGCTTGAAGAGTTCAAAAAAGAATTTATTCATCGCTTAAATAATCATCGCTCTACCCTAATAGTAACCGCTAATCCGGAAATTGTGATGGCTACAAAAAATGATTCAGAATACTTTAAAATAATTAAAGAGGACGCTGATTACGTTACTGCTGATGGCATTGGCATCCTCTTAGCTGCCAAGATGCAGAAGCAGTCTTTAAAAGAAAGAGTTACAGGCTATGATTTATTTACTTGGCTATTAAGAATTGCTAATCTACGAGGGTTAAAAATTTATTTAGTGGGAGCAAAAGCTGAGGTTTTAGAAAAAACTAAGCAAAAAATTGCGCAAAAATACCCTAATATAAAAATTGTTGGAGCTGAGGATGGCTATTTTAAAGAAGATTTGAAAACTGTAGCTAATCGTATTGAAAAAGCAAAACCAGATCTAGTATTTGCGGCCTTAGGATTTCCACGTCAGGAAAAATTATTGGCAATTCTACGTAAGCAAAAGCTGCCTGCTTTAATGATGGGAGTAGGTGGAAGTTTTGATGTCTTTTCGGGAGTTGTGAAAAGAGCACCTAAAAAGTTTCAACAAATGCATTTAGAATGGTTTTATCGCCTAATAACTAATCCAACTCGGTTAAAACGAATGTTAGTTTTGCCAAAATTTGTTGTAGAGGTTGAAAAGAAACAATTAGCAGTTAAAAAGGGGAAAAGATGAAAGTTTTACATATTAATGCTGGTTTAGAAAAAGGTGGCGGTCTGTTTCATGTGGTTAATTTTTTAACCCAGGCGAAGAAGGAACAAGCAGATTTTGAATTGTTAACTTTGGCAGAAGGGCCAGTAAGTAAGGCTGCTAAAAAAAGAGGAATCAAAACTACAGTTCTTGGCAGCCAAAGTCGCTATAATTTAACGAGTTTAAGTAAGTTAATAAAATTTATTAATGAAGGAAATTTTGATATTGTTCACACCCACGGACCAAGAGCAAATCTTTATTTATCATTGATTAGGAAAAGAATTCAGGCAAAATGGGTAATTACTGTGCATTCGGATCCCTTAAAAGATTTCAAAGAACGTGGCTTACTTGGAAAAGCATTTACAAATTTAAATTTAAAAGCTTTGCAAAAGGCAGATGGAATTTTTGCCATTACACAAAATTTTGCTGATATTTTGAATGAAAAGATTGGTATAGATAAAACTAAAATTTGTGTAATTTATAATGGAATCTTTTTCCATGATAATAGCAAAATTGCCCGTAAATTTGCCCACCCTTATTTTAATATTATTAATGTGGGACGTCAGGAACCACTAAAAGGTCAAGATGTTTTGCTAAAGGCGATTAAAAAACTAGATAATCCTAATATCAGAGTTCATTTGGTTGGGGATGGAAGTAAGGAAAACTATCTTAAGGCATTAGCAAGAGATTTAGGAATTAGTCAGCAAGTAATTTTTCATGGCTTTTTGACTCAAAAAGAAACTAGTGAATTATATCGGAAAATGAATCTGGCAGTTTTAACTTCTTATTCTGAGAGTTTCCCCTTGGTCTTATTAGAAGCTGCTGACAACTTAGTCCCAATTCTTTCCACCAGTGTTGGTGATATAAAAAAGATGATTCCCAATGAAAATTATGGCTTTATAGCACCAATTGGTGATATAGCAGCAATTAGTGAACAGCTGGATCATGCAATAAATACAGATCCAGTTGCACTAAAAGAAATGGCAAAAAAAGAGAAAAATTATTTATCGCAGACTTTTTCAATGCGTAATCAATATTTAGTTATTACTAATTATTATCGTTATCTTTTAAAGAATAATCGAAGTGAGCAAAATGGTAACTAGAAGGCGTCAATTAAATATTTTACTAGTACTCATTAGTATTGCGCCACTTTATTTAGAGATCATTGACTTTTTCTGGAACCAAAGCATCACAGCATTTCTTTTTAATAGTCTTTTTGCTTTGGGGATAATATTGGTATTATTTCAAACTAATCTTTTAGATATCGATCAATGGTTTTTAGAAAAAGCCATTACTTGGCTAAGTGTATCACTATGGGCAATTTGTTTATTAGAAAATAATCATTTGCTCAGCATTAAAATGCCACAATTTATCTTTCAAATGGGATTATTGACCTTAAGTGGCAGTCTTTATTTTGTTGAACGTCATTTTACTGTTAAAAATATTATTTTAATCATTATTAATATGAATACCCTAAGCTTCGTTTTTCCGCCTTTAGGAAGCTGGTTATTGTTATTAATAAGCTTTATTTCCCTATTAATTTATTTAATTCGTTTTGCAATTACGAGAAGTATTCAATTTCGTTTGGAAATCTTAACTACTTATATTATTGTGCTCTTATTTGCAATTGTGTGGGTTGGATATGAAAATGTAAATTTTCAATTAGACAATATTTCTTGGGAAATAGAGGCAGTGCTGGATTTGGGGTTGATCCCACTAGCATTTTTATTAAACACTCAGCTCCAAAAAATAAGATTAAATTGGAATTTGGGCCTAGGAATTGGAGCGATTTTATTAATCAGTGAGAGTAGTTTGTTACTAGATCAGCCCCGATTGTTGAATTCAGTGTATTTAGTTTTATTACTTATCGCTTATATTAATGTGATTAATATTTTTGGAGGAATAGTTTTAAAGACTGATCCAAAAATTTCAGTAATTATTCCTACTTATAACAATCAAGAAACAATTGTTGGATGTTTAGATTCAATAAATAAGCAAAGCTATCAAAATTGGGAAGTTATTTTGATTGATGATGGTTCAAGTGATCATACTAGGCAATACGTAGAGCGTTATCTCAAGTATAACGAAATGAAAATAAAGCAAGTCTACCAATCCCATCAAGGCATATTACGAGCAATTATTAATAGTACCTCCAAGATTAAGGGAGAGATAGTTTATATCTTAAATCCAGAAGATAGCTTATATGACAGACATGTATTTTATCGTGCAATGCATAATTTGAGTCAAGAAAAATGTGATGGAATCTTTGTTGGTATAGAAAAAGAGTCTATTTTTGGACAAACTTACAAAATCAAACGCCCTCGTCCGTATTATGATAGCCGAACTACTCTTGTAAAAAGTGGTTTAAATTTAGGCAAAGATTTATTTTTACCATATATTTATTGGCGGAGTGATATTTTTAAAAAAATTGTTGTAAAAAATTCATTGATTGATAATTTACCTACTTGGTACAATCCGCAGGCAAAATTGGGTTTAAGAATGGTAAATGCTAATTTTATTGGCTTAAAATACAAGGATAGAGCTAAGGAAGATGAAAATAATTTACTAGCTTTTTCAGGACGGCTGCGCTTTTTTCAACAAATTAGAACTAACTTTGATATCCCTAAATTTAGTTTGCAGGTAGTGTTATATCGCTGGGCTAATCGTTTATATATTTCAAGTATGTATCCAGCGATCTTTAAATACGGAAAAAGTTTTAAAATTACTCCTAGTCTTTCACTGCCAGTCCTTAACCAATATCAAGGTAGCAGTCAGTATATGGAACTAATTAAAATGTTTGTTAAAAACTATGATCCTAAAAAAGTGGGACTAATTTCTCTTCCCAAGGATTTAAAAATTTATCGGGGTTGTGATGTGGAGCAATTTGAAGAAAATTGGAAGCAAGATCAACTTTCTTCCTTTTATAAAGAATTAATTCAACTCTTAAAATCAGGAACAGGAATTATTGAGGTCAAAAAAGAAGATAAAAAATCTTTTGAAGAAATTTTAGATTTCTTTACCATTAAAAATTATGTTCAGCTAAAAATAGGGAGTTAGATGGAAAGTAATTTTGTTAGTTGCCAGTTGCCATTAATGACAGTTTGGTTATAATAAGAGACAAGAAATTTAAGTTTATAATTAGTGAGGGAAAATGTTAAACAAAACTTTAGATCAAGATGATTCTTTGATCTTGCATACAGATTTGTATGAAATTAATATGATGTATACATATTTTAAAAAGGGCATTAGTGAAAGAAATGCTGTTTTTGAATTATTCTTTAGAAAAGAACCATTTGGCAATGGTTATGCAGTTAATGCTGGATTAAGTCGTGCAATTGAATATTTGAACAACTTACATTTTAAAGAGAGTGACTTAGAATATTTAAAAGCACAAGAAAATTACGATGATGATTTCATTGATTATTTAAGAAATTTAGAGCTTAAGTTGAGTGTTAAAGCGGCAGTTGAAGGAGAGTTAGTTTTTGCTAATGAACCAATTATGCAAATTGAAGGACCGCTTGCGCAAGCACAGCTAGTTGAAACAGCTCTGTTAAATATTATTAATTTTCAAACTTTAATTGCTACCAAGGCAGCTAGAATTAAAGTAGCTGTTGGTGATGATCAATTAATGGAATTTGGTTCAAGAAGAGCTCAAGAAACTGATGCAGCAATTTGGGGAACTCGAGCAGCTTATATTGGGGGCTTTGATGCGACAAGTAATGTCCGTGCAGGAAAATTATTTAATATTCCTATTTCAGGTACTCATGCTCATGCATTAGTGCAAGCTTTTGGTAGTGAATATGAGGCATTTAAAGCTTATGCACAAACTCATAAAGATTGTGTCTTTTTAGTTGATACTTATGATACTTTACGTAGTGGTGTACCGACAGCAATTAAAGTTGCTAAAGAGATGGGTGATAAAATTAATTTTTTAGGAGTTCGAATTGACTCTGGTGATATGGCCTATATTTCTAAAAAGGTGCGTAAGCAACTAGATGATGCCGGCTTTAAAGACGCAAAGATTTTTGCTTCAAATGATTTAGATGAAAAAACAATCCAAAACTTAAAAATGCAACATGCACGGATTGATGTTTGGGGTGTAGGAACTAAATTAATTACAGCTTTTGATCAACCTGCGTTAGGTGGAGTTTATAAATTGGTTTCTATGGAAGATGAAGCTGGAAATATGCGGGATACCCTTAAGATTTCTTCGAATGCTGAAAAAGTTTCAACTCCTGGTAAGAAACAAGTTTGGCGTATTTCTGCTAATCAAGTGAAGAAAAATGAAGGTGACTGGGTGTCCCAAGCTAATGAAGATCCTCGAAATTTTGATTCCCTTTTTATGTTCCATCCACAATACACCTACATCAATAAGGTGGTAACTGACTTTACGGCCAGACCACTCTTGCAGCCAATTTTTGAAAAAGGAAAATTGGTTTATCAAGAACCAAGTCTGCAAGAAATTAAAAAATTTGCAGCTAATAATTTAGATAGTCTATGGGATGAATATAAACGTAGTTTAAATCCACAAGATTACCCAGTTGATCTTTCCCAAAAGTTGTATGATCATAAGATGAATCTAATTAATGAAATTCGTAGTCGTATTAATTAAAGAAGGTAAAAAATGAGACCCTTACAAAAAAAGATTGTTGAATATGAAAAAGTAAAGCCTGAAATTGATCCTAAAGAAGAGATTAGAAAATCAATTGATTTTTTGAAAGATTATCTTAAAGCTAATCCTTTTTTGAAATCATATGTCTTAGGAATTTCAGGTGGTCAAGATTCTACTTTAACTGGTAAATTAGCTCAAATGGCAATTGAAGAAGTGCGTCAGGAAACTGGTGATGATTCTTACCAATTTATTGCTGTTCGCCTTCCTTACGGTGTTCAAGCAGATGCAAGTGATGCAGCTGATGCAGTTGCTTTTCAAAAGCCTGATCAAGATTTGATTGTTAATATTAAAGAACCAGTTGATGCAATGGTTAAAGTTGTAGAGGCAACTGGACAAAAAATTACTGATTTTAATAAAGGTAATATCAAAGCGCGTCAGAGAATGATTGTTCAATATGCAATTGCTGGGGCAAATAAAGGTGCCGTGATTGGAACTGATCATGCAGCAGAAAACTTTTCTGGCTTTTATACTAAATATGGTGATGGAGCAGCTGATATTACGCCACTCTTTCGCTTAGATAAACGTCAAGGAAAAGCCATGCTTAAGGAATTAGGTGCGCCAGAACATCTTTACTTAAAGGCACCAACTGCAGACTTAGAAGAAGATCGACCTGCTCTTCCTGATGAAGTTGCATTGGGTGTTTCCTATCAAGAAGTAGATGATTATCTTGAAGGACGAGAAGTAAGTCAGCAAGCAGCTGAGCAAATTGAAAAGTTATGGAAAAAAAGTGAACATAAGCGTCACCTTCCAGTAACAATTTTTGATGATTTTTACAAGAAATAGAACTTGCATCTTTTACTAAATATTTAATATAATAGTAACTGTATTAAGGGAGTAACCGCAAGTAATTGTGATAAGTTCAACAACCGAGAGAATTCTTCTCTCTGGACTTGTCTTAATGAGTGAGACTTATGCACCAGATAATTGGGCGTAGGTCTTTTTTTATTAGATTTGGAGGGAGAAATTTGGTGAAACATTATTATGATCAGACAATTCCTGAAGTTGAAAAGGAGCTAAATACTTCTTTAAAAACTGGGTTGTCTAAGCAAGAAGCTAAAAAACGGCTGGAAAAATATGGTCCCAATGCTTTAACCGCAAAAAAGAATAAGGGGTTAATCGCAAAGTTTTTTGACCAATTTAAAGATTTCATGATTATTGTATTAATTGTTGCAGCAATTTTATCAGGAGTAGTTGCTCAAGAATGGACAGATGCCGCAATTATTATGATTGTTGTTTTAATTAATGCAATTTTAGGTGTAGTCCAAGAAGCACGTTCGGAAGCAGCAATTGATGCTTTAAAAGAGATGTCAACTCCTAATGCTCATGTTCGACGTGATGGAGAAATCTTACAAGTTCCAAGCACAGAAATTGTGCCAGGAGATGTTGTGTTGCTTGAAGCTGGAGATATTGTACCAGCGGATATGAGATTAGGCTTAGCAGCAAGCTTAAAAGTAGAAGAATCAGCCTTAACAGGAGAATCTGTTCCAGTTGAAAAAGATGTTGCTACTCTAGATAAACCAGATGTAGCTTTGGGTGATCGGAGCGATATGGCTTATTCAAATACCAATGTTACTTACGGTCGTGGTGAAGGGATTGTTACCGGAACTGGAATGACTACAGAAGTTGGTAAGATCGCTACAATGTTAAATAATGCAGATGAAACAGATACACCATTAAAACAAAATTTAAACCAACTTGGTAAAATTTTGACAATTATGATTTTGGCAATCTGTGTGGTTGTTTTTGTGGTAGGGATGTTTACTAAACAAGGTACAGAACCTACTAATAAGTTAATGATTGATATGTTCTTAGTGGCTGTTTCATTAGCTGTAGCTGCAATTCCAGAAGGATTACCAGCAATTGTTACTATTATTTTGGCACTTGGTACTCAGGAAATGGCCAAACATAAGGCTATTGTTCGTAAATTGCCAGCAGTTGAAACTCTAGGTGCAACTGACATTATTTGTTCTGATAAGACTGGTACTTTAACGCAAAATAAAATGACAGTTGAACAGCTTTACTATAATAAAAAAATTCATAGTAATGCTGATGACATTGCACCAGCAAATCCTGTTTTACTTTCAATGGTTTTAGCTAATGATACTAAAATTGAAAATGGTGGTAACTTATTAGGAGATCCGACTGAAACAGCGTTAATTCAATACGCCTTTGATCAGGGAATCAAGGTTGAAGAATTACTAAAAGAAGATGCTCGTGTTCAAGAAGTACCATTTGATTCTGACAGAAAATTAATGTCAACTGTTAATAAGTACCAGGATGGCAAGTATTATGTTGCAGTCAAAGGTGCTCCTGATGAGTTATTGAAACGAGTAACAAAAATTGAAGAAAATGGTGATGTTTCTCCAATTACTGAAGAAGATAAAAAACAAATTTTAGCGACAAATCAAGAATTAGCACAAAAGGCATTACGTGTATTGGGATTAGCTTATAAAATTATTGATCAACCTTACGCTGATCCAAGCACTGATAATGTTGAACAAGATTTAATTTTTGCTGGATTAGTTGGAATGATTGACCCAGAGCGTCCTGAAGCTAAAGCTGCTGTAGCAGAAGCTAAAAATGCTGGAATCCGTACAGTGATGATTACTGGTGACCACCAAGTGACAGCAGCTGCTATCGCAAAACGATTAGGAATTTTAGATGGAGACCACGATGGTGTTATAACGGGAGCAGAACTTGATAAGCTTTCTGACGATTACTTCATTAAGCATGTTCAAGACTATAGCGTTTATGCACGAGTATCGCCTGAAAATAAGGTTAGAATAGTAAAAGCTTGGCAAGCAAATAATAAAATTGTTGCGATGACTGGTGACGGTGTAAATGATGCCCCTAGTCTAAAGCAAGCTGATATTGGTATCGGAATGGGAATTACTGGTACTGAAGTTTCAAAAGGTGCAGCTGATATGGTGTTAGCTGATGATAACTTCGCAACAATTGTGGAAGCAATTAAACAGGGAAGAAAAGTTTTTGCTAATATTCAAAAGGCGATTCTTTACTTAATGAGTTGTAACGTAGGTGAAGTGTTAACTGTATTTATGATGACAATGTTGGGCTGGGATATTTTAATGCCAGCGCAACTACTTTGGATTAACTTAGTAACTGATACTTTACCAGCAATTTCACTAGGGGTTGAACCAGTGGAGCCGGGAATTATGAAGAAAAAGCCACGTGGAAAGAATTCTAACTTCTTCTCAGGTGGAGTAGCTAGCTCCATCATTTATCAAGGAATTTTAGAAGGATTACTAGTCCTAGGGGCATATCAATTTGGACTTCATGTTGGTCCTCATGTAGGAAATGCCAACTTGCAGCATGCAGATGCATTAACCATGGCCTTTTTGACATTAGGACTTATTCAGTTATTCCATGCATTTAATGCGAAGTTTATTCACAAATCAATCTTTACTAAAAGAACATTTGAAAATAAGTGGTTTAATGGAGCAATTATTATTTCAGCTTTAATCATGGCAGCTGTTGAATTACCATTTATGACTAAGTTATTTGATGTAACTGAATTGGATGGTCAACAATGGTTAGTAGTGGTCGTAGCAGGAATTCTAATGGTCTTAATTGTTGAAATTGTAAAATTCTTCCAAAGAAAGTTGAAGAATAATTAAATATTTTCCTAAGATCTGGAATAATTTCCAGATCTTTTTTTGTTAGATAGCAGAAGAAGAAAAGAAATAGTATGATTAACTTAAAAGATTTTAATTGAGGAAAATAATATGAAGAGTTTCTTTTTTAGATGGTATCTAAATTTGATGAAATTTTTAGCTTTTTTTGTACCAACGAAGGCTAATGCAATTGTGATTTTAAATGGGTCAGGAAGATCAGGGTCGAATGGTTTTTTATTTTATAAATATCTCCAAAAAAATTATCCGAACTATCAAGTAACCTTAGTTGAGCCCTGGCCATCATCACATTTACCTTTTTCAATGTGGAAAAAAATTGGGCAAGCTCACTTTATTTTTACGACCCATCAGCCTTTTAAAATTAAGAAAAAACAAGTTAATGTTGCATTTTGGCATGGAATTCCCTTAAAAAGAATGGGAATTATGGCTCATAATACCTTGCGCAAGGATAACTTGCGTAACCAACATTTGTGGCAGAAAACAGCAGATCTTGTAACTTCAAGTAGTGACTTATACGAAAGTATGATGACAGCTTGTATGGCAATTGAGGCCGGTAAATACCAAAAGCTTGGCTTTCCACGTTTAGATGCTTTAAAAAATCCCGTAATTAGTAAAAAGGATTTTTTAAAAGATTTATTTGGTAAGGAAGATGCTAAAGCTAAAATAGGAATTTATATGCCAACTTTTCGTTATGAATTAGAAGATGGCAAGATTATGGAGCAAATTAAGCAGGGGAACTTTTTTGCTTTTACCGATTTTGAGATTAGTAAGTTGAATTCTAGCCTAAAAAATAATCATCAATACTTAATTGTTAAGCTTCATCCCTATGAAATGCGTTTGTTTAGCAATTTTAATAGTAAGTATTCTAATATTGCCTTTTTAAATAATGATTATCTGTTTGAAAATAATTATGATTTATATGAATTATTAGGATTAACCGACTTCTTGCTGACTGACTTTTCATCAATTTATTTTGATTACCTCCACTTAAATAAACCAATTATTTTTGTGACTAACTTTTTAGAAAAATATGAAGAAGTGCGGGGGTTATTAATAAGCCCCTATCAAAAAATTACTCCTGGTCCCTGTGTTAACAATCAGGCGGAGTTGGTGGAATGCTTAGCTACCTTATCACCTGATCAAGGAGATAGCGAACGTAAGTATTGGTTATCGTTGACAGATGAGGTTGTAGGAGAAAATAATAGTCAAAGAATTTGTGAATATTTGGAATTTAAGTAGAGGTTTTTGTGAAAAGAACTTTTTTAAATATTTTATATAATGCGGTTTATCAGATATTTTTAGTATTTGTTCCGTTAATCACTGTGCCATATTTATCAAGGGTATTGGGTCCTAAAACATATGGAATTTATAGTAGTGTTAATAATACAGTTCAGTTTTTGATGGTTTTTTGTGTCTTATCGATTACTTATATTGGGATGAGAACAATCTCAAAAACTAGAGCAACTCAAGGACGAGAAGAATTAACGCAAGCATTTTGGGGATTATGGTATTTTCAAGGTATTGCTGGCATTGTAATGATTGGTCTAACTAGCTTGATTTGCCTTTCCTTAAAAATTCAGTATTGGAATTACCTCTTATTAATGATTCCTTTTCTGATTTCAGCACAATTTGATATTTCCTGGTTTTTCCAAGGATTAGCAGATTTCGGACGCGTTGTTTTAAAAAATACTGGCGTTAAATTAGTCAGTGTGGTGCTGATTTTACTCTGGGTAAAAAGTCCCCAAGATTTGTGGAAATATTTACTCATTATGTCAGTTTCAACAATGCTAGGATCATTTGTATTTTGGTTTGATATTCATAATTATGTTGGGAAGCCTACTAAAGGCTTTTACAAGTGGCGCGAAAGTGTGAAGGCGATTGTCATTCTAATGATTCCCCAAATTGCAACTCAAATTTATACTTCTTTAGATAAACCTTTGCTAGGTCTTTTTCAAAATTCAACGCAAGTTGCTTATTATGATAATTCTCAAAGAATTTCAAATATGATTCTGGGAGTGATTACGTCAATTTCTTTGGTTATTATGCCAAAAATGGCTGGAGAAGGTAAGGCGACTCAAAAAGTTGTGATGAAAAAATCACTCGAAGCAACGGTTATGCTTGGTACATTATTTTCGGTAATAGTAATGGCAAATACTAAGCAGTTTGTGCCGTTCTTTTTTGGAAATAAGTATATTCCCATGACACCACTGATGTTTTTCTTTACCTTAACAATTATTATGATCCCAACAGGGGGAGTCTTTGCCAATCAATATGCCTTAGCAGTTTCACGAGATAAAGATTATGCAATTCCGGTAGTAGTTGGAGCAATTTTAGAATTAGTATTGAGTTACTTTTTGGATAAAACTTATGCAGCTGCTGGAGCTATGGTAGCAATTTTAATTACCGAGGCGGTAGTTTTGGTGCTGCGAATTTGGATTGTTAGGGATGCATTTAAATTTAGTTATGTATTTCATGATGTGCCATATTATTTGGGCATTGGATTGATCAGTTTAATGGTGGGGATGGTCTTACCTAATTTTATTTCAAGTGCCTTCTTTAATATGGCAGTCAAATCAATTGTAATTTTACTGGTGTACTTAATTTTAATGTTCCTTTGTCCTTTAGATTTTAATCAAGATTTGATTTTGTTAGTGAAAAAATTTTTTAGAAAGCGAGTAAAACAATGATTCCTAAAAAAATTCATTATGTTTGGGTAGGAAGGAATCCGAAACCTAAAGTTGTTGTAGATTCAATTAAGACTTGGAAGAAAAAATTACCTGATTTTGAAATAATTGAATGGAACGAAGATAACTTTAATATTCATGAAAATAAGTACATTGAGCAAGCTTATCAAGCTAAAAAGTGGGCGTTTGTCTCTGACTATATCCGTGCTCGAGTGATTGAGCAAGAAGGTGGAATTTATTTGGATACTGATGTACGTGTACTAGATGATTTAACTCCTTTGCTTGCTAATGAAGCATTTATTGGATTTGAAAATGAAAATTATTTATCGGCTGCCGTTTTTGGAGCTCGACCAGGGCATCCCTTTATCCAAGATATGATTGCTTACTATCAAAATCGAAATTTTGAATTTGATAAAAATAATCAGCTGGCAGGGGTCAATAGTTTTTCGGTAACAGATATTTTGATAGATCGTTATGGACTAAAGACTGGTAATTACGAACAAGAACTACGAACAGGAATTCATGTTTATGGGGATGGGATTTTATGTAATCCTTCTAGTAATTCTAAGTCTATTCATCTATTTACTGGAACGTGGTTAGAAGGAAAAAGCTCAATTAAGCATAATTTAGTTACGTTTTTAAAAAAGCATATTTCTAATCCTCAACAAGCTGGCTTATATGAAAAAATTATTCGTTAAGATTTGATCTGCCATATTGACGATTGATTATCTATTTGATAAATTATTTGAGTAACTAGGAAATAGCTTATTAATTAATTTTTTAAGTGGTTGACGAGTTACGAATTCTTTGGTATATTAGTTAAGTACGCGGGCGTGGCGGAATGGCAGACGCGCAAGACTAAGGATCTTGTGATCGCTTTAGATCGTGGAAGTTCGAGTCTTCTCGCCCGCACCAAGGAAAAAGGAAGTCGTTAAGTCGACTTCCTTTTTTGTTTATAAAATTTATTGAAATTAATTTTGGAAAATAAAATGATTCGTAAAAAAATACAGCGTTTAACAATTGCTGCAATTTTTGTAGCTATTATTTTATTACAAACTTTTGTACCATATATTGGTTACTTGCACCTTATTCCAGGTTTGCCTGCTGTGACAACTATTCCATTAACTATTGCAATTGCTGCTAGTTTAATGGGGGTAAGTTTTGGAGGATGGTTAGGATTTTTTTGGGGAGCTTTGAGACTAATATTGGCTTATGTACAACCAAGTGATGTTTTAAGCTTACTGTTGTTTCAAAATCCCTTAATTGCTGTTTTACCCCGAGCAGTTGCTGGAGTAGTTGGTGGTCTTGTGGCAAAGTTAGCAAAGGGAAAAAGTAATCCTAAGAGATTAATTTATTTTTTAGTAGGAGTAGTTACTTCTTTAACTAATACGCTAGGTGTAATTGTCATGACAACTTTAGTTTATATGTGGCATCCAGGCAACTTATTACATGCATTAGGTCAAACAAATAATTCAAACCCTCTACTTTTAATCTTGTTTACAGCATTAGGAATTAATGGTATTGGAGAAATGATATTTACTGGAATTTTAACACCGATAATTGTTATTCCTCTAAAGAGAAGTGTGGAAAGAAAGTTGAGGTAGGAGTGAATTTAATATATTTTCAGAAAAAAGTATTGCTTAATGATTATGTAAATGATAATATTATAAAAAAATAAAATAAAGGAATGATAAATGTGAAAAACAAATTAAAAAAGAAAGTAATATTAATTTCTAGTATTGGATTTGCTATTAGTACAGTAGCTCCCTTGGAAATTACTAATAAAGTAGAAGCAACAGAAAAAAATACAACTTTTAATGTAACTTCAGCACAACAGATTTCAACTAGCTGGATAAGTGAGTCAAAAATGAATGTAGCTACTTCTATAGGTGGAGGAGGAAGTATTTCTTTAGGAGGATTAGGAGCCGCAGGAGCAGCTGGAGGATTTGGTGGAGTAGTAATGCATTATGCTTCTCATAGAAAAAATGCAAGAAAATCTACTCATGACAAACACACTAAGAAAAGGCCTGGAGGAAAGGAAAAGAAAAAAATAAGTAGTAAATGGAAAAGAAACAGGTAATTAAAATGTCTGTAGTAGAAATTCATCTAAAAAAAGACCACTCAAGTTACTTTTTTGGAAATAGTCTTATTGAAACGCCAGATTATCTAGCTTTACAGTCAGTAGATGAAAATGGTTATCTAGGTGGAATATATTTCATTAAAAAGTCTGCAATTTCAGCAGTAAAAACAAATTCTGATGAAATTGAAGATTTAAAGAATAAAATTATTGATCCTTTTAGTCTAAAGAAAAATAGCGAAGAATTATTAAAAGAATTTTTAACGCAGCAAGATATTAAGAAGTTATGTCAGGAAAATTCACTAATTTATCTTGAAACAGCTGATGAAAATTATCACGGAAAAGTAAAAAGTATTAATTCAAAAGAAATAACCTTAACGGAATTAGATTATGAGAATCATCAGTTGACAGTATTACTGGATGAAGTCCAGGTATTTGGGTTTAAGCTGTTAGAAGATAAGTTATTAGATGAATATTTAAATTCAGAAACTTCTATTGAAAATTCTGATTTGGTAGAAATAGATTTAAAAAATCAGTCACCAATTGAACAAAATGAATTTTTGGTTGGGAAAATTATTAGAGAAGATGAAGATACTATAATAATTGAATCCTTAAATGATCTTGGCCAGCTGGAGAGTGTTACCGCAATAAAAACATCCGTGATTGAAAAGATAGTCAAAAAAGATGACTATCTAAATTACATAGAATTTTTAAAGCAGTGGCAGGAAAATAATCAAAGCTATGATTTAAAGAAAATTCAAGAAGGATTAAAAAAATTGGATTTGAAAAATTCATTTCAAGCTGATTCTCCAATCATTGATTTAGTTAAATAATTTTAAAGTACTCTAGTCTTCTAGAGTACTTTTTTCATGAGAAATAATTTGTTATAATAGAATATACGTTCGTAAGGAGGGATATGATGAAACTACAAGAATTGAAAAATTATCTAAAGAATAAATATGCCCTTCATTTTGAGGTATTGACTACCTCTCAAGATAAATTTTTTGTGTTAAAAGCTCCAGGAAACCCAAATTATTTTGTTCAGTTTAAGCCAGAAAATGAACTGCAAGTTGACATAAACTGTGGTTCTTTTTCTGAAATAATTAGAGATTTGCCAGAGTTCTCATTTCCTTACTATACGCATGATAATAATTGGGTAGGAGTAAACCTTGAAAATGCAAACTTTGAAGCAGTAGCTAAAGCAGTGGATTACGCCTACAAATTAGCCTTAAATAAGAATCACACTGGATCTGGGCAATATATTGTTTTAAATCATTCTGAAAGTGAAACCGATACTGATAAATATCAAGCTCAAACGATTCCTTTTAACCATGATAAGAAGCCAGTGGAAGTTAAAAATCATCTTAAGGATAATATTCCTGAACCTATCCACAAAATGTTACAGGCTTATGATTATAGTATCTTGCCTAGAATTGGCAGAGAGAGAAATTTTTATAAACAAGCTCAAATAGTTGCAAACTATGAAGATGACTATTCGAAATTTTATCCTTTTAAAAGATACTATCCGGTCTACCATGATATGACCATTAATCAATTAAGAACCTATTTTGCTTGGCGTAGCAAAGTAAGAAAGGGAGTTTATCAAGAAACAAGTAGTTCTTATGTATTTGTCTATATTTATGAATTATTGAATCAAGTTGGAGTAAAGGATAGTTTAGAGGGTTACCATCAGCTAAAAGAATTAGAAAAGAATTACATCTCAACTTATGCACCTTTCATGGCAGTTTATTTAAAGCGTTGGTTACAAGATTATGTAGTTTTTTATCAATTGCCGGCGGAAGTTATTGAACAAGAATTTAAAAAAGAGATAAAGCAAGATACTCTTTATGAAAGGTTACTAAATCCTGCAGATGCTGAAGAACTAATGCAAGTAATAAGAAAAATGGCTACTTATCACGGTAAGAGTCCGCTGAAGGAAGAATTTAATCAGGTCTTTTTTTATGCATGGAAAGAAGCTTTAACAACAGTACCCGATTTTTTTGATAATACTGTGGCAATGAAAGTTACAGAAGATTATTTTCCTTTTACAGGGGCGATTTTTTATAATCAAAATAAAAAGTCAATTAAGCTAGAGATTGATAAGTTATTGAAGTTTAAGCTCAATGAAATTAGTGGCTCTAAAACTTTTTATCTTCCCCAAGCTAGAAGAAAAATTCTACTTAATAAAGTTTTACATGAAGTTGATCGCATTAGTCGAGATGTTTTTCAGGTGGGAAGAAAATTAAAAGCTAATGATCTTAGTGATGTAGTGGTAGACGCAATTAGAGCAGGAATTAAAAAATATCAACTTGCTAAGATAGAAGCAAGTAAGCCAAAAATTGAAATTGATTTTTCTGATTTAGATCAAATTCGACGTGATGCGTCTCAAACGCGAGAAAGTTTGTTAACAGAAGAAGAAAAGCAAGATAGTGAACTTGGAGACAATTTAAATAGCTTTGATGAAAGTACTTTTAATCAAGAGGTCTTGTCAGCTAATGATGGAAACCAAGAAGTGGTACAGGAAAGTTATGGCTTAAATGAAGATGAAGTATTTTTCTTAAAGGCGTTACTTAATCATCGGCCTTTTGAAGATTATTTAAACAAAAAACATCTAATGGTCTCGATTTTAGCCGATAGCATCAATGAAAAAATAATCGATGAGATTGGTGATAGTGTGATTGAATTTGATGAAAATGATACCCCTAAAATTGTTGAAGATTATCGAGAAGATTTAATGGAAATGTTTTAGAAAGGAGTAGAGGTAAATGGTAGAAATGAAAAGAAGAATTCCAAAGCGAATAGCACAGACAGTTTTAAATTCGTTAAAAGGTGGGGTAGTTCCAAGAATTGGGTTACCCTATATCACTGTAGGAAGAAAATCTGAAATTGAAGCTTTATTACATGATGTAGACATTATTTCTGAAGGTGGAGCTTCATTTAGATTTATTGTGGGACGCTATGGATCAGGGAAAAGCTTTTTATTACAAACGATGCGTAATTATGTAATGGATCGTAATTTTGTAGTAGTAGATGCGGATTTATCCCCTGAAAGAAGACTACAAGGAACTAAGGGACAAGGGTTAGCAACTTATCGAGAATTAATTCAAAATTTAGCCACAAAAACTCGTCCTGAGGGTGGAGCTTTGACATTAATTTTAGATCGGTGGATAAATTCAGTGCAATCACAAGTAGCGCAAGAAGGAAATTTAACTCCTGAAAGTCCTGAATTTGAACAAGAAGTTTCGAAAAAAATCTATGAAGTAATTTCAAATTTGAATGAATTAGTTCATGGTTTTGAATTTGCCAAGCTTTTGAATATGTATTATCAGGCTTATATTGCGGCTGATGATGAGAAAAAAGCTAAAGTAGTTAAGTGGTTTAGAGGAGAATACGCTACAAAGACGGAAGCAAAAAAGGACTTAGGCATTGATATAATTATTTCAGATAGTGATTGGTATGAATATTTAAAACTATTTGCAAGTTTCTTTAAGCAAGCAGGTTACTCTGGATTAATTATCATGATTGATGAATTAGTTAATATTTTTAAAATTCCCAACAGTATCTCACGTCAATATAACTATGAAAAAATTTTAACGATGTATAACGATGCGCTGCAAGGAAAAGCAAAGTATCTTGGAGTAATTATGGGGTCGACACCACAAGCAATTGAGGACCAAAGACGCGGAGTGTTTAGCTATGAAGCACTACGTTCACGTCTATCTAGTGGCAAATTTTCTCAAGAAGGTGCACGGGATATGTATGCACCAATTATCCATTTGGATCCTTTAACTCCAGAGGAAATGTTAGTTTTAACTGAAAAATTAGCTCAAATGCATGCAGCTTTATACAACTATGAAAAAACAATCACTGATGAAGACTTAGCTCAATTTATCAAAATTGAATACGCTAGAATTGGTGCTGAAACAAACATTACTCCACGTGAGGTAATTCGTGATTTTATTGAATTACTAGATATTGTTCATCAAAATCCGCAAAGAAGCATTACCGATCTTTTAAATTCTGATAAATTTAGTTTTGCTAAGTCTGAAGCAGTCTCTGATAAAAAAGACGATGATTATACTGAGTTTACTCTTTGAGTTTAGAAAAGAGGTTTAAATGGACGTTTTTAGTCATTATGCACCTTTTATTCAAGATTATATTTACCGCCAGGGTTGGCAAACATTACGACCAATTCAAGTGGCAGCAGCGCAAGAAATTTTTCAAACTAATCATAATGTATTGTTAGCTGCTTCAACTGCTTCAGGAAAAACTGAAGCAGCTTTTTTTCCAATTTTATCTGATATTGTTCAAGATAAAGTAGATTCTGTTCAAGTTCTTTATATTGCTCCATTAAAGGCTTTAATTAATGACCAATATGATCGTTTAACTGAGTTATGTAATGATACTCAGATTAAAGTCTGGCGCTGGCATGGAGATGTTGCCCAAAGCCAAAAACGAAAGTTACTGAAAAAGCCTTCTGGAATTTTACAAATTACGCCAGAGTCGCTTGAAAGTTTTATGATTAATAAGCATATGGAAGTGCCACACCTTTTTCATGGCTTAAAATATATTGTAATTGATGAATTACATTCTTTTTTACGTAGTGATCGTGGTGGGCAAACCTTCAGTTTAATTGAACGGCTAGCAAGGTTAGCAGATGTGCAGCCTAGAAGAGTAGGTTTATCTGCAACAATTGGGGATTTAAAGACTGCCAGTAAATTCTTAGGAGCAGGCAGTCCCTATGAAACTGGAGCTCCTAAGGTAGCAAACGATCGGCAAGTTTGGCGCTTGTCAATGGAGCATTTTTATAAAACAGATCCTCAGGCTGCAACTGAAGGATTTGACCCAGAGACATTTGTGGAAGCAAAAACTGACCAAGCTCCTGCTCAAGCTGATCCAGGTGTTGGTTATATTTTTGAGCATACGCGTGGGAAAAAGTCTCTTGTGTTTACGAATAGTCGTGAGGAATGTGAAGCAGTTTGTCAGGAATTGCGAGGATATTGTAAGTATAATCACGAGCCAGATCGCTTTTTAATTCACCATGGTAATCTTTCACCAGCATTAAGGCAGACCGCTGAAGATGCAATGAAGGATGAAGATTCATATATGACAACTTGTGCTACTGCAACCTTGGAATTAGGAATTGATGTGGGGAAGTTGCAGTCAGCTTATCAAATTGATGCCCCTTATACTGTTTCGGGATTTTTACAAAGAATGGGGAGAACTGGTCGACGAGGAACACCACCAGAAATGCATTTTGTGATGAGAGAAGAACATCCCGAATCAAGAGCAATGTTACCTGATTTGATACCTTGGTCTCTTTTACAAGGAATTGCTTTAGTACAACTTTATATTGAAGAAAAATGGGTGGAGCCTCCAGCTCCTAACCGCTTGCCTTATAGTTTGCTTTATCACCAAACAATGAGTACCTTAGCTGCAGGAGGGGAAATGTCACCAGCAGAACTTGCTTCAAGAGTTTTAAGTTTGTCTTATTTTAGAAATGTAAGTCAGGAAGATTATAAAATTTTGCTTCGTCACTTATTAAAAATTAACCATATTGAACAAACTGAAAATGGTGGCCTTATTGTAGGAATTAGTGGTGAGAGAATAACTAATAATTTCAAGTTCTATGCGGTTTTTCAAGAAAATGAAGAATTTAGTGTGCATGCTGGTAGTGAAGAATTGGGAACCATTGTTAAGCCACCTCCTGTAGGAGACAAAATTGCTATTGCAGGAAAAGTTTGGGTAGTTGAAGATATTGACCGCAAGCGTCATCAAGTTTATGTTCATGGTGTTGAAGGTAGAATTTCTGCTTATTTTGGTGATGTAGCTGGTGATATGCAATCTAAAATTTTACAAAGAATGCGTCAAGTTTTAACCGAAAAAAAGATGTATCCTTATTTGATGAAAAATGCGCGTGCACGTTTAACTCAAATGCGTGATACTGTAGCGGTAGCAGGAATGCCAGATAAGCCTTTAATTAATTTAGGAGGTAAAATGTGGGCATTTTTCCCTTGGACAGGTTCTTATAGCTTTTTGGCTTTAGAGCGTTTAATTAGAATAAAGTGTGGAAAAAAGTTAAATATTCGAGGATTTAACTCTTCAAGACCGTATTTCATGGAATTTTCAATGGATGCAAATGAAGAAGAATTCTTTGAAGTTCTAGAGCAAGAAGCTAATAAAGAATTTGATCCTTTAGAGCTACTTTTTCCAAATGAAGTACCTGTATTTGATAAATATGATGAATTTTTGCCAGATGAACTGGTAAAAAAAGAATTTGCTTATAGTATTTTAGATGTAAAAGAAATGAGAAATTGTGTAAATCAAATACTTGAAAAGAAGATCTAATCAATTTAGTATTCTAGAATTTCTAGAATACTTTTTTTGTTATAATTAGAGACGTCTTATTAATGAGTAAATACAATAGGGAGGAATTAAAATGAGTGCAGAGGCAATTCTTAATGGATTAAATCCTCAACAAAAGAAAGCAGTCGAAACTACTGAAGGACCACTTTTGGTAGTTGCAGGAGCAGGGAGTGGAAAAACATCTGTTTTAACACGTCGGGTTGCTTATTTAATTGAGGAAAATCAAGTTGCTCCTTGGAGTATTTTAGCAATTACTTTTACTAATAAAGCTGCTAGCGAGATGAAGAGTCGTATCCAAGATCTTTTAGGACCTGTGGCTGAAAGTGTTTGGATTTCAACTTTTCACTCTTTAGGAGTTAGAATTTTACGTCGAGATGCCGACAAGATTGGCTATACTAAAAATTTCACTATTGCTGATAGTGGTGAACAAAAAACTTTAATTAAACGAATATTAAAAGAACTTAATTACGATAGTAAGCAATATGATCCTCGCGCAATTTTAGGGCTAATTTCTAAAGCTAAAAATATGTTATTAGAGCCTGCTGATTATGAAGAGCAAGTATCAAGTCCTTTTGAAAAAGTAGCAGCTAAGGTTTATAAAAATTATCAAGCAGAATTAAAGCGTGGCGGAATAATGGATTTTGATGATTTAATTATGCAAACCTTAAAACTGCTGAAGAGTAATAAAGATGTCTTACATTTTTATCAAAACAAGTTTCACTATATCTTAGTTGATGAATACCAGGATACTAACCAAGCACAGTATGAATTATGTCAGCTTTTAGCTGCTCAATATAAAAATATTTGTGTTGTGGGGGATGCTGACCAATCGATCTATGGCTGGCGTGGCGCAAATATGGAAAATATTTTGAATTTTGAAAAAGATTATCAAGATGCAGAAGTTAATACCATAATGCTAGAGCAAAATTATCGTTCAACTGGGCATATTTTGTCAGCAGCTAATTCGGTTATTAAAAATAATGTAAATCGCAAAGTGAAAAATTTGTGGACTGAAAAGGGTGAAGGAGAAAAGGTTAATTATTATCGAGCATCAAATGGTAATGATGAAGCCTATTTCATTATTTCTAAAATCAAAGAAGAAGTGAAAAAGGGGCGTAATTATAAAGATTTTGCGGTACTTTATCGTACTAATGCCCAATCACGTAATCTTGAAGAAGTATTAGTTAAGTCAAATATTCCTTATAAGATTGTTGGGGGACATAAGTTCTACGATCGAAAAGAAATTAAAGATATTTTGGCTTATTTAAAAATTGTGGCCAATACTAGTGATTCAATGAGCTTAAATAGAATTATTAATACGCCAAAAAGAGGAATTGGGCCTACAACGATGGCTAAATTTAATAGTTTTGCTAGTGAAAATAATTTTGGAATGTTAGAAGCTTTTAATAACTTGGCTTTGGCACCAATTACAGGTAGTGCAGCTACAAAATTAAATAAATTTGGTAATAGTTTTAGAAATATCGTTAAGTATGCTTTAGATCATAATGTCACAGAATTAACTGAAAAGATTTTGGATGAATTTGGTTACTTAGAGGCACTAAAAGCAGATAAGAGTCTAGAAGCAGAGGCTAGAATTGAAAATATTCAGGAATTTTTAGGAGTTACTAAAAGATTTGATGATAATTATGAACCTGAAGATGAAAATGCAAACAGCTTGGAAGACTTTTTAGCAGAGGTTTCTTTGTTAAGTGATCAAGATGATCTAGAAGATGAAGGAAACGAAGTAACGTTAATGACTTTGCATGCTGCTAAAGGATTGGAATTTCCAGTAGTATTTTTAGTGGGGATGGAAGAAGGTATTTTTCCAACTTCACGTGCTCTTAATGATGAAGCTGAACTGGAAGAAGAACGACGACTAGCCTATGTTGGCATTACTCGTGCACGTCAAGAGTTATACTTAACTAATGCAATGTCACGTTTACTTTATGGTAGAATCCAAGCAAATCCTGCTTCCCGTTTTATTGAAGAAATTGATGGAAAAGATCTTAAGGTAGAGCAATCAGAAAAAGCCATTATTGATATTTCTTCTCGTCATAAGAAAGTTACTGTTCCTAAAGTGAAACCAATCGCTAAAAAAGCTGCTGGCGCTGTTGGAGCAGATAAAAAAGCTTGGAATATTGGTGATCAAGTCCAACATAAAGCTTGGGGTGTTGGTGTAGTAACAAAAGTGACAGGTAGTGGAGAAGATATGGAATTAGATATTGCGTTTGCTGATCAGGGAATAAAACGCCTTTTAGCTGCCTTTGCTCCTATTAAAAAGATATAATAAGAAGTAAGAAAAGAATTTTATTATATTTTAGATAGAAGGCAAAAAATGGTACGTTCAACTTTACAGGAAACTTCCAAACAGGAAGCGCAAGAAAAAGCAGAGAAATTACGTAAACAGTTAAATGAATGGGCAGATGATTACTATTCAAAGGACGCCCCTGTTGTTGAAGACTCAGTTTATGATAAAGCTTATAATGAACTAGAAAAATTAGAGCAACAGTACCCTGAACTTGTAACTAAAGATTCAATTACCCAGCGAGTGGGCGGACAGTTAAAGAATGAGTTAACTAAAGTTAATCATGCGGTTCCAATGCTTTCAATGGGGGATGTTTTTTCAAAAGAAGAATTGCGTGAATTTGATCAAAGAATTCAAAAGCAGGTTGGTCACCAAGTAGCTTATAATGTTGAATTAAAAATTGATGGCTTATCAGTCTCATTGGAATATGAAAATGGTAAATTAAAACGTGCTTCGACTCGTGGTAACGGTCAAGTGGGTGAAGATGTAACAGAAAATGTACGCTATATTGCTGATGTGCCCCAAACAGTGCCTAACTCTTTTACTGGGGAAGTTCGTGGTGAAGTATATATGGGTAAAGAAGCCTTTGCTAAATTAAATGAGCAAAGGGATAAAGAGGGGATGCAAATTTTTGCTAATCCTAGAAATGCAGCAGCTGGTTCATTGCGTCAATTAGATCCAACAATTACTAAAAAAAGAGAATTAAGTACTTTTATTTATACTTGGATTAATCCTCCAAAGGAAATTACCAGTCAACATCAAGCAATTGATGAAATGACAAAAATGGGTTTCCATACTAATGAAAATGGTGTTCGTTTAGAATCGATGGATGAAGTCTTTAAGTTTATTGATGAATTTACTGCTAAGCGAAATACATTAAGCTATGGAATTGACGGTATTGTCTTAAAGGTCGATGATTTACACTTACAAGAAGAATTAGGTGCTACAGTAAAAGTGCCACGTTGGGAAATTGCTTATAAGTTTCCACCTGAAGAACAAGAAACAGTAGTTCGTGACATTCAATGGACAGTAGGACGAACTGGAGTAGTTACCCCTACAGCAATTATGGATCCCGTTCAGTTAGCAGGTACAACTGTTTCAAGAGCCAGCTTGCATAATCCAACGCTTTTAAAAGCCAAAGATGTTCGAATTGGTGATACAGTTAAACTTCATAAAGCTGGAGATATTATTCCTGAGATTTCTGAAGTGGTATTATCTAAGCGCCCAAAGGATAGCAAGCCTTATGAAATACCAACAACTTGTCCATCTTGCGGCGCAGAGCTAGTGCATGTAAATGGTGAAGTTGCTTTACGTTGTATTAATCCAATGTGCCCAGCTCAAGTTGAAGAAAAGATTATTCACTTTGCTTCTCGTGGAGCCATGAATATTGTGGGCTTAGGGCCTAAAATTATTAAGCAATTACTGGAAAAGAAGCTGGTAAAAGATGTAGCAGATTTATATCATTTAACTGCAGAAGATTTAGGGCAATTAGATCATTTTGGTGAAAAATCAATTACTAATTTATTAAACGCAATTGCAGAAAGTAAAAATAACTCAGTAGAATTTTTACTCTATGGTTTAGGAATTGATCATGTAGGAGCTAAAGCAGCTCGTTTAATTAGTGAAAAATATAAAGACTTAGAAAAGATTAGTAAATTAACCGTGTCAGAATTGACTACAATCGATACAATAGGAGAGACGATTGCTGATTCAATGGTTACGTATTTTAACCAACCTCTTTCCCAAAAATTAATCCAAGAGCTTAAAGCCAGTGGATTAAATATGAAATACTTGGGTAAGACAGAAGCAGATATCCCTGATAACTTCTTCAAAGATAAGAAGGTAGTTTTAACTGGAAAATTAGAACACTTTGGACGCAGTGAATTCACAAGTAAATTAGAAGAATTAGGTGCTCAAGTTACAAGTTCAGTTTCTAAAAAGACTGACTACCTAATTTATGGTGCAGAAGCAGGTTCCAAGAAAGAAAAAGCTGAAAAATTAGGAATTCCGATGCTTACTGAACAAGAAGCAATGGCCAAAATTAATGAATAAGAGGTTTTAAGGTAAGTGAAAAAGTTATTAAGTTTCTTAGTAGTTTTAGGAACTGCTGTAAGTTTAAGTGCTTGTGGTAGTTTAAAAGATACTGATTTAGCTAATAATTCTACTAATACAACGGTAAAAAAGAAGGGTTACCAAACAACCAGTGCTTCTAGCAATGGTTACAGTGTTTTGTTAAAAAATGGAGAGTATGTAACTAGTCCAATTGAAGGCTTAACTGAAAATAGCAGTGATAATAGTGTTGATGGACGTGCGTTGGAAGCTGGTTTGATGGCTATTTCACAGGGTACTTTTTCACCAGCAAAGTATGTCTTTCAAGAAGGTCAAGAAATTTCTTCAGCTACAGCAACAGATTGGCTAGCACGTAAATCAAAAAATAATCCTGAAGGTTTGAACTTAAAATCAACTGGAACTAAGAATTATACCCCAATTATTTTGGATCAAATTTTGGAACAAGATTACTTAGTCAAATCAGGTACTAGTTATAAAGTTAGTGGAATTAGTTTAGGATTAGCTTTAAACTCAGTTGATTATTACAATAAAGTCAAAAACGGGGCCGAATATAGTAAAAATATTTCTCGTGCCCAGCAAGAAAAACTTGGTAAAAATGCAGCTAATGAAATTGTAGCGAGATTACGAAAGCGTAAAGCTTTAAAAAATGTTACATTAATAGTTGGATTATTTAGTAAAACTGACAAGGATTCTTTAGTTGGTGGTAACTATTTTACATATGGAATTGCAAATGCAAATAGTAGTAAAATAGATAAGTGGAAAACCGTCAATAACCAAAGTCAAGTACTACCAGTTGTTGGAAATGAGAAAGCAATTAATTCTAACGATGCAACTGCCTTTAGTGACTTCAAGACAGCGATTGAAGGATATTTCCCTAATATTAGTGGAGTAACTGCGACAGTTAAGTATCAAGATGGTAAGTTAAAGCAGATGAATATTAATGTGACAACCCAATTTTTTGGTTATGCTCAAATCGAAAGCTTTTCACGGTTAGTTTTATCATCGGCTAAAAAGTACTTACCAAAAGATGCCCCAATTGAAATAAAAATTGGGTCTGTAAATGAAACACAAGCATTAATTGCTAAGAATTCAGCAGATGATAGTTATTATACACATATCTTTGGCGGTGAATAGGAGGTATATCGTGAAGATTACGAAAGAAACGATCACGCACGTAGCGACTTTGTCACGACTTGAGTTTAGTGATCAAGAGTTAGATACATTTACTAAGCAAATGGATGAAATTATCAATATGGCTGATCAACTTGCTGAAGTTGATACCAGTGATGTTCCTGAAACAGTTCAAGTAGTTGATCGAGACACTGTATTTAGAGAAGATAAACCTGAACATTGGCAAAGTAAGGAAGAGTTAATGGAAAATGTTCCTGAAAAAGTTGATGGATTTATCAAGGTACCAGTAATTATTGATAAAGATGAGGATGCCTAATGAATTATTTAAATGAAAATATTGAATCATTACATAAAAAATTAGTAGATGGTGAACTTAGCGCAAACCAATTAACTGAAGATACTTTAAAGACAATTAAGGACTTAGAACCAAAGCTTAACGCAATGATTACAGTAGTTGATGATGCTAAGCCTGCAGAAGATTTAGATCTTTCTAATGAATTAGCTGGGATCCCAATTGCCATTAAAGATAATATCATTACCAATGGAATTAAGACTACTGCAGCAAGTCACATGCTTTATAATTTTATGCCAATGTATGATGCTACAGTTATTTCCAAGCTTAAAAAAGCTCAAATGACAATTGTTGGTAAAGCAAACATGGATGAGTTTGCCATGGGATCTTCTAGTGAAAATTCATACTATGGTGCGCCAAAGAATCCTTGGGATTTAACCCGAGTAACTGGTGGATCTTCAGGTGGATCTGCAGCAGCTGTTGCTAGTGGTGAAGTAGTAGCAGCTCTTGGTTCTGATACTGGTGGTTCTGTACGCCAACCTGCTGCTTTTACTGGTATTTTTGGTATTAAGCCAACTTATGGACGTGTTTCACGTTGGGGATTGATTGCTTTTGCATCTTCATTAGATCAAATTGGTGTAATGACTAAACGAGTTGCTGATTCAGCTAAAATTTTAAATGTAATTGCTGGTGGCGATGAACATGATTCAACTGTTTCACAACGTCCAGTTCCTGATTTTACCAAGGCCCTTGGTAAGGATGTTAAGGGACTTCGTGTAGCAGTTCCTGAAGAATACTTTGGTGAAGGTGTCGAAAAAGAAGTTAAAGATTTAATAAATGAACAAATCAAACTTTTGGAAGACAACGGTGCCATTATTAATAAGGTAAGCTTACCTCACACTAAATACGTTGTTCCTGATTACTATATTATTGCTTCTAGTGAAGCTTCATCTAACTTACAAAGATACGATGGAATTCGTTACGGCTACCGTGCTAAAGATACTAAAAACTTACTTGACGTTTATATTAAATCAAGAAGTGAAGGATTTGGTAATGAGGTAAAACGTCGTATCATGCTTGGATCTTTCGCATTATCAGCAGGTTCATATGATCGTTTCTTTAGACAAGCTGCCAAAGTTAGAACTTTAATTTGTCGTGACTTTGAAAAAATCTTTGAAGAAAATGATGTAATTGTTGGACCAACTACACCTACTACTGCCTTTAAGATTGGTAGTTCAATCAAAGATCCACTTAAGATGTATGCAAATGATATTTTAACTATTTCTGCTAACATGGCTGGAATTCCTGCAGCTAGTGTTCCAGCAGGCTTAGTTGATGGAATGCCTGTTGGTTTCCAAATTATGGCTAAGCGCTTTGATGAAGAAAGTATTTTCCAAGTTGCTGACTTTATTGAACGCAAGAATAAATTCTATGAAAAGAAACCAGCTGGATTGGAGGATTAATTAATGAATTTTAAATCGACTATCGGGCTTGAAGTTCACTTCGAGTTAAAAACAAAGAGTAAGATTTTCTCTCCATCACCTGTTAGTTACGGAGCACCTGCTAACACTGAAACAAATGTAATTGACTGGGCAATGCCTGGTGTATTACCAATGGTAAATAAAGATGTTTATCGTTTGGGAATTATGGTGGCTTTAGCAACCCATTCACACGTTTTACCAACTACTCATTTTGATCGTAAAAACTACTTTTACCCAGATAATCCTAAGGCATACCAAATTACACAATTTTTCCAACCATTAGCCCGTGATGGTTACATTGAAATTGAAGTTCATGGAAAAAAGAAACGTATTGGTATTCATGAAATGCACATTGAAGAAGATGCTGGTAAAAACACTCACGGTGCTAACGGTTACTCCTACGTTGACTTAAACCGTCAAGGTGTTCCTCTTCTTGAAGTTGTGTCTGAACCTGATATGGAAGATCCAGAAGAAGCTTATGCTTACTTAACTAAATTACGCCAAATCGTTCAATTTACTGGTGCTTCTGATGTTAAGATGGAAGAAGGATCAATGCGTGTAGATACTAATATTTCTATTCGCCCAGCTGGTCAAAAAGAACTTGGTACTAAAGTCGAAATGAAGAACTTGAACTCATTTGATCACGTAAGACGTTCACTTGCTTATGAAGAACAACGTCAACAACAAGTTTTACTTTCAGGTGGTCGTATTCAAGTTTCAACTCGTCGTTTTGATGAAAATACTGGTAAGACAGTTCTAGAACGTGTTAAGGAAGGTGCAGCAGATTACCGCTACTTCCCAGAACCAGATATTGCTCCAGATCATATTAGTCAAGAATGGATCGATGAAATTGCAGAAAGCCTGCCAGAATCTCCATTTGAACGTCGTAAGCGTTACGTCAATGAATACGGAATTAAAGAATACGATGCAGATGTTATTTTACAGACTAAAGAATCTAGTGATTTCTATGATGAAACTGTAAAAGCTGGAGCAGATGCTACTTTAGCAGCAAACTGGTTGAATACTCAAATTAATGGTTATTTGAATGAAAACCAAGTTGAAATTAGTGAAATCAAGTTAACACCAGCTAATTTAGCTCAAATCATTAAGATGATTAAAGATGGTACTATTTCATCTAAAATTGCTAAGAAAGTCTTCCAAGAAAGTATTGAAAATGGTACTGATCCTAAGAAATATGTTGAAGATAATGGTATGGTCCAACTTTCTGATCTTTCTGTTCTAGAACCAATGGTTAAAAAGATTGTTGATAATAATCCTCAATCTGTGGAAGACTTCAAGAATGGTAAGGATCGTGCAATTGGTTTCTTAGTTGGCCAAATTATGAAAGAAACTCGTGGAAAGGCAAATCCTAAGGTAGTTAACCAATTATTAAACAAGGAATTACAAAGTCGTTAATGTAAATAAGAAAGGTGATAGGTAATGACAAAGAGAGCACGATTAATTTATAATCCTGTTTCAGGCCATGAACAAATGCTTCAAAATGTGGCGGGAATTTTAAATATATTAGAGCAAGCCGGTTTTGAGGCAAGTGCCTATCAGACAACCCCAGAACCATTATCAGCTCAAAAGGAAGCTACTAGATGTAGTTTGGATGGGTTTGATTTAATTGTAGGTGCTGGTGGGGATGGTACCATTAACGAAGTTGTAAATGGAATTGCACCCTTAGAAAAAAGACCTAAAGTTGCTGTAATTCCTGCTGGAACAACTAATGACTATGCCCGAGCATTAAATATTCCGCGAGATAATTTAATTGATGCAGCTAAGGTTGTTTTAAAAGGTAAGACTCAAAAAATGGATATTGGAAAAGCAGCTGACAAATATTTTATGAATATTGCTGCTAGCGGATCGTTAACCGATTTAACGTATGCTGTGCCATCACAATTGAAATCTGTTTTGGGATATAGTGCCTACCTAATTAAAGGAATGGAAATGTTCCCTCATATTAAGAATCGTAAGATGCGCCTAACATATGACGATGGAGTATATGAAGGTGATATGTCAATGTTCTTATTAGGGATGACCAATTCAATGGGTGGTTTAGAACAAATTATGCCTGATGCCCAATTATCAGATGGTCTATTTCAGCTAATTGTGGTAAAAACTGCTAATCCAATGGAAGTTTTACGTTTACTAGGAATGGCTTTAAAGGGTACTCATGTAAATGATCCTAAAATTATTTACACTAAGACGCGTTCTCTAAAAGTAGAACCTCTTGATGAAGAAAAAGAGCCAATTCCAATTAATCTGGATGGAGAATTAGGTGGATATCTGCCAATTGAATTCCAGAATTTACAACAACATATTGAGTTTTACATTGGATAATTAAAATGCACTGCAATTGCAGTGCATTTTTAGATGGAGAAAAATAATGCCAAAAAGTGGAAAGTTTAAAATTACCCCAGAAGAAAAAGAAAAGCTATTAAATGCAAAAAGTAAAATTACAGAAGATAAATCCCAAGCACCTAAAAGGTTAAAAGAACATCTTCAAGCGCTTAATGATGCAGTACTAGCAATTGTAATGACAATTATTGTGCTAGAAATTCAGCCACCAGTGCATGTAAATGAATATGGTGACTTCTTAAAAGATATAGGAGTATTTTTGATTACCTTCTTTATTTTGGGTGAATTTTGGTATAGTTTGCACAAAATGTTTGACTATTTAGGGTTTAAACCAGATAAGCTAACAGTAATCTTTGATTTAGGATTGCTAGCTGATTTATCAATTTTGCCTGCAATGACCAAATGGATTATGGCTACTCCTTCTACCTTTGCGGTAATTAATTTTGGGGTCGTTTTTCTGATAGCTCAAATTTTTAGTATTTTAGTTAGATTTTTTGGTACAAAACCATTGTTAGAATCTTCAATTATGGAAAAAATGAATTATCGTCATGCTTTGGTGCGCTTAGAAATTACAGCGATTATGAGTATAATTTTAATTGCAGTGGCTTGGTGGTACCCAAGTTTGGCAATGGTCCTTTATTTATCGATCCCAATAGTTTCATTCTTTTTTCCGAAAAGAAATAAAAAAATACGCTGAAAAATCAGCGTATTTTTTATTAGATTAGCGATTATCGCTTCCCATACCAAAAATTTCAAGGAAAAACATAAAGATGTTGATGAAATCAAGGTATAATTGTAAGGCTCCCAAAACGGCTAATCCAAGTGAGCTAGTTTGATCAGCATACTGAGCATAAACTTTCTTAATTTGTTGAGCATCAGAAGCTGTTAAAGCCACAAAAATGATAACTCCAATATAAGCAAAAATGTAAGTAATCATTGGATTTTTAAGGAACATATTAATTATTGTAGCCACAATAAAACCAATCAAAGCAGCTGTAGCATAGGAACCGATATTAGATAAGTCCCGCTTAGTTACTGTTCCATAGATTGCCATTGTAATGAAAACAGCTGCTGCAGAAACAAAGGCAGATGTTACTGTACCAGTAGTATATACACTACAAATAACAGCAAATGTTAAGCCGTAAGCTACTGCAACAACCATTAGCAAAATAAAACTAGCAACTGGATTACGTGTAGCTCTAAAACTGATAAACAGCGAAAGAACAAATGGTAGAAGAATAATGATCCAACTTGAGGCCTGATTACTGAATAAGTGAATTAAACTTGCTCTAAAAACTGTTGTTGATAAAAATGATGTTAAAGCTGAAACTAAAACTGCAACTGCCATAATGATATAAGTTTTAGTTAAAAAGCTGTTTACTGCTGAAACGTCTTGAATAGGGCGACGTTCAGGTGTATTTGAAAAATTATCCATTAACTTTTCTCTCTTTCTAAAATTTAATTTTATAATTAAATAATAAAACAATGATAACTAAAAGTCATCATTGTCTCAAGTAGTTAGATTATTTTTCTTTTTTCCACTTTAAACCAATTCCAGTTATTCCTGAAAGAATTGAAAAGACAGGTGAGAGTAAACTAAAGAAGGTAAATGGTATAAAGGCTAAAACTGGAACCCCTAAAGTAGAAGCCGCAAATGAACCAGCAACTCCCCAAGGAATTAAGTAGTTAATTACACTTCCTCCATCTTCTAACACTCTGCTGAGAGCAAGTGGAGAAAGTTTAATTTTATCGTAGGCTGGCTTAAAGGCACGTCCTGGTAAAATTACTGACAAGTATTGCTCACCAACAAATAAGTTGATACAAATTCCAGATAAAATTGTAATTGTAATAAGTTTTCCGGGAGTTTTTAACTTAGCTACTAGTGGTTCCATGGCACTTTGAACAACTTCAAATTTCATGAGTAAACCACCTAGTGATAAGGTAGCGATAATTAAAGCAACAGTTGCCATCATACTAGAAATTCCACCACGAGATAAAAGAGAGTTAACAGTTGAATCACTAGTTTTAGCGACAAAACCATTCATAATTAAATCAGTTAGAGATTTAGCAGTTTCATGAGGTGATTGAATAAAGATCATGATTACAGTAACAGCAATGTTTAAAAATAAAGTGGGAATTGCTGGAATTTTGCGCCAGGCACAAAAGATCATCAATAAAATTGGAATAATTGCCCACCAGCTGATAGTAAAGTTTTGTTGTAAAACTTGGACGGTATGATTAATTTTAGTGGCGTGCATTTGACCACCATTACCCAAAATCCAAAATAAGATTAATGAAACAAAAAATGCTGGAATTGTTGACCACATCATATTTTTAATATGAGCAAAGAGTTCACTTTCTGCTACAGCTGAAGATAAATTAGTTGAATCTGAAAGAGGAGACATTTTATCTCCAAAAACTGCTCCAGAGATAATTGCACCAGCCATTAAAGCTGGGTTAATATTCATACTTACTCCAATTCCAAATAGTGCAATTCCTACTGTAGAAATTGTGGTAAAGCCACTTCCAATTGCTGTTCCAATCACTGAACAAACAATGAAAACGGAAGGAACAAAAAATTGTCCATTGATTGATTTAAATCCTAATACCATGATTGAGGGAATAATGCCACCTTTAATCCAGAGCCCAATTAAAGCTCCAATCAAAATAAAGATAAAAATTGGAATAATTGCAACACCAATCCCTTCCTTGATGCCGTCTTGGATTTCTTCCCAACTGGCTCCTCGAAGTTTAGCCCAGAACACTAGTAATAATACTGTGAACAGCACAGGTACTTCGGGAGAAAGACCTAAACTAATAACTGAAGTTCCTAAAATGGCAAGCAAGATTACTAAAATTGTAACTGCTTCACCAAATCCTACTTTAATTTTCATATTAAATTCTCCTAATAAAAAAGTCCCGTTGAAATTAATCAACGGGACGAACTTACATCGTGGTACCACCCAAATTTACAAGTAAAACTTGTGTCTCATCGCAGGTGATAGCGGCACTGCTTAGGGCCGGTTAGAAAACGCGGTGTAATTCGAAAATCTTCGCCTGACTGGTTCGCACATCACCACCAGCTCTCTGACGCTTAACGAAGTTTCTACTAGGTCGCTTTAGTTGTTAATTATGATAGCAAGATTAAAATTAACTGTCAATAATGAATTGAAAAATTTCGCAAATTCATCTAACGATAAAAAATGGTAAGATGTAGGTAAAAGTTCCAACGAAAAATAATTTCTTATAGAAAAGAGATGGCCTATTATGCAAAAAAATCAAATTGTAGATTTAGAAATAACTGACTTATCTTATGAAGCAATGGGAGTGGCTCATTTAGATGGATTAACTATTTTTGTGACTAATGCGCTACCGGGAGAAATTGTTAGTGCAAAATTGTTAAAAGTAAAAAAGAATTTTGCTTTTGCTAAAATTGAAAAGATTAAAAAAGAAAGTCCTGACCGTATCAATGTAAAATTACGCCAGTGGGTACAAACTGGGCTGGCTTCTCTAGCACATTTAAAATATGATAAGCAACTTGAATTTAAGCGTCAACAGGTTGTAAATTTACTACAAAAAGCACACTTAGATAATATTGAAGTAGGGAAAACTTTACCAAGTCCAGAAGAAATTGGGTACCGCAATAAAGGACAAGTGCCAGTAAGAAATGTGAAAGGACAATTAGAGATTGGTTTTTTCCGTCGTCATTCTCACGATTTGATGCCACTGACCAATTTTTTTACAACCGATCCCGAAATTGATCGCACGCTTTTAGCTGTACGTGATATTTTACGTAAAAATAATGTTCCTGCTTATGATGAGAAAAATCATCAGGGAGAGGTGCGCTATCTTGATGTTAGACGTTCTAAAGCTACTGGTGAGATTATGGTTATTTTAGTCACACTTCATAAAGATTTTCCACAATTGGCTAAAGTGACTAAAGAAATTAGTGAGATTGATGGCGTAACTAGTGTTGTCTTGAATCATAATCCGCAAAAGACTAATGTAATCTTGGGAAAGAAGGATTACTTGCTTTGGGGTAATGATTACATTATGGATAAAATTGGGGATGTAAAATTTAAAATATCTCCGCAAAGTTTCTTCCAAATCAATTCATTACAAACACCACGACTTTATAATTTAGCCATTGAAGCAGCCGAGTTGAAACCGGATGATGTAGTAATTGATGCTTATTCTGGTATTGGTACTATTGGCTTGTCTGTAGCCAAGCATGTTAAAGAAGTACGCGGAATGGAAGTTGTTAAGCCAGCAGTTGAAGATGCAAATAATAATGCTACTTTGAATGGAATTGAAAATGCTCATTATGTTGTGGGAAAAGCAGAAGAAATTATGCCTAAGTGGGCAGCAGATGGTCTAAAGACTGATGTGATTTTTGTGGATCCACCCCGTAAAGGTTTGACGCCAGAATTTATTGAGGCCGCTGTTAAAACTGGTCCTAAAAAGATTGTTTATATTTCATGTAATCCAGCTACGATGGTGCGTGATTTACAATTATTTAAAGAAAAAGGATATAGTTTTAACAGAATTGATCCGGTTGATATGTTTCCACAAACTCCTCATGTTGAAGCAGTGAGTGTGTTAGAGAAGAAGTAAATTTAGAAGACTATTTTGTGAGTTTAGAAAGGAAAGATAAAGTTGAAATATCCCGATCTGTATCATCTCACGATAGATCAAAATAAAAGACTTGCTAAACAAAATATTACCCGATTAGTCTATACTAATTCTAGATTTGAAGGATTAACTACCACGCTTCCTCAAACACAAACTATTATTGATGGCATGGGAGTGAGGGGAGTTTCTACTGATGATATTGAAACTATTCTTCAATTAAAAAGAGGCTGGGAATTTGTAATCAATACTAGTGAACTTCCTTCAGTAGAATTAGAAGAAAAAATTAATAAAATTGTAGCTTTACATGATGCGCTAGTACCAGGTGAAATTAGAACTGGGAATAGTATGGTGGCTCTTACAAATGATGAGACCTTTATTCCTACCATTCCTAATGTTGAACAAGAAAAGAATTATTTAATTAGTATTTTGCATTCAAATAATATGAGTACAACTGATAAGGCGATGACAGTTATGTACCACGATATGCGTGCAAAGATATTTTGGGATGGAAATAAAAGAACTGCAACAATTTTTGCCAATAAAATTATGATTGATGGTGGAGCTGGATTAATAAATATTCCCCTTGATAAATGGGAAGAGTGGAATGATTTGTTAAGTGATTTTTATCAGACTAATGAAATGGATCAATTAAAAGAGTGGACCTATAAGAATGCGATTCAAGGGGTGGTTTTGAAATAATAGATTTTGAAGAGACCATATAGTAGATGAAGTGCCTCACAATCGTTAAATCTATGGCTAATAATTATGAGGCACTTCAGAGATATGTGTTCTTTTTTATGAAGATAACAGCTACCCAGATAAATGGTAAAATATGAAGAACTTTTAAATAGTTTTTAACGCTCCAGCCCATTTCCCAAAGAGAAATAATTGGCCCAATTATGTTTACGGAGATAAAAGAAACAATAAGCA
This sequence comes from Lactobacillus sp. PV037, assembly GCF_014522345.1. NCBI lineage: Bacteria > Bacillati > Bacillota > Bacilli > Lactobacillales > Lactobacillaceae > Lactobacillus > Lactobacillus sp. PV037. The sequence goes on from NZ_CP041987.1 coordinate 220,755, forward strand.
TAAATATTGCCTTTTCTTTCCAGTTACGAGGTAGTTTCATGTAAAATTCCATATTTACTCCTTTAATAAAAACAAAAAAGCTCAACAAACTATAATGTTTGCTGAACCGTTATACGCAAATATTTTAATACTTAAATAGTGTATCATTTAGTGATAAAGAAAATAAATAGAAATTTTAAGCAAAAAATGCAATATTTAATATTGCATTTTTATTTTTGAGTGTTATACTAATTATCGAAAAGAGAAATGCAATAAAAAATATTGCAATTATTTAAAGGAGGAATTCCTATGTCAATTACAAATGGATACTATCAATCAGATAATGAACGCAAAATTAATATTCTTAATCTCCCTTCATTAGAAAAAGAAGCACAAGAAATTATTCCAGAAGGTGGTTTTGGTTACATCACTAGTGGTGCTGAAAATGAATGGACTTTAAATGAAAATACACGTGCATTCAATGATGTAAAAATTATGCCAAGAGTACTTTCTAATGTTGAAAATCCATCTACTGAAACTGAAGTATTTGGTATTAAGATGAGTATGCCAATTATGATGTCACCAGCAGCAGCTCAAGGTTTGGCCCATACTCGTGGTGAAATGGCAACTGCTGAAGGGATGGCTAAGGCAGGCACCATTATGGCACAAAGTACTTACGGAAATACAACAATTGCTGATACTGCAGCTGCTGGAAAAGGTGCACCACAATTTTTCCAATTATATATGAGCAAAGATTGGGATGTAAATAAAGCCTTACTTGATGAAGCAGTAAAAGCAGGAGTCAAAGCAATTATTGTAACAGTTGATGCAACTGTTGGTGGATATCGAGAAGCTGACATTAGAACAGGTTTCCAATTCCCACTTCCAATGGCAAACTTAGAAAAATATGCTAAGGATTCTGGAACTGGTAAAGGAATTGGTGAAATTTATGCAGCTGGTGCACAAAAAATTGGTCCAGAAGATATTAAAAAGATTGTAGAATATGTAAATCTTCCAGTTATTGTCAAAGGAATTCAAGATCCAGATGATGCTGATGCAGCAATTGCCGCAGGTGCTCAAGGTGTTTGGGTTTCTAACCATGGTGGCCGTCAACTTGATGGTGGTCCAGCTTCATTCAGCGTCTTGGAAGAAGTTTCAAAACGTGTAAATAAACGAGTACCAGTATTCTTTGATAGTGGAATTCGTCGCGGATCTCATGTCTTTAAAGCTTTAGCAAGTGGTGCAGATGTAGTTGCGTTGGCTCGTCCAGTAATTTATGGGTTAGCTCTTGGTGGTGCCCAAGGTGTCCAAAGTGTAATGGAACACTTAAATAATGAATTCAAAACAGTAATGCAATTAGCAGGAACAAAAGATGTTGAAGCTGTAAAGAATGCTAAACTAATTAAGTAGGAATATTTAATTTTTTAGTAAAGGATAAAAAATGGCAAATACTCGCTTAAGTGATTTATTGCAAATTTTAGTTTATCTCAAAGTACATGATGGAGAAAAAATAACTAGCCAAAGGTTAGCTAGCAGTTTGAATACTAATCCAAGTTTGGTAAGAAGTATGTTAGTGCAGTTACGAAGTGCAGGTTTATTAGAATCGGTTAAAGGCAAACCACACCTAGTAAAGGATTTAAATAAAGTTACTGTATTTGATGTTTATCAGGCAATTGAACCTCAGAAAAATTTGCTACAAGTTGATAATAATACTTCACAAGTTTGTAGTGTTGGTGTAGCATTTCCGGAAGTTTTAGATAAGCATTATCAAGAGGTGCAGAAACTTGCTAACGAAAAAATGAAACAAGTTACTCTTCAACAACTTGTTAATGAAACTAAAGAAAATATTGATCTCCATCAAAAAATCCATTAATTAATAAATACCCCAAGATTCATTTCTCGAATTTTGGGGTATTTTTGTGTCGAAGATAATTTGAATTGAAAATGAGGAAATTTTCTCACAAGTGTTGGAAGAATTGGTGCAGTCATTTCACTCAGCTTATCAAGCTTAGAACTGTCGAAACTATCTGTTTTGAAAGTGGTAACAATAAATTTCAGTATTACTTTTTATTGACCATAAGTATCTTAAGTTACTTTTTAGGTAAAATGAGACAGTATAAATGAAAAGCACCCCTTTGGTGAAATTACGCTTCAGGGATGCTTTTTAGCTTGCTAAATAATATAAAATTAATTTTCTAAAAATTTGTCAATTTCTTTGACAGAACTATTTGGATATTGGAAGATTGAACCATGTCCTGCATGTGGGTAAATAACCAGTTTGCTATCTTTTATTTTGTAGTGCATTTCATAACTGTTGGCAGTAGGGACCATGGTGTCATCATTACCATTAATAATTAAGGTAGGGAGGTGAATGTATTGTAAGGAATCTTCCTTGTCTTTTCCCCACTTCTTGATAGCTTTTAATTGACGCAAAAATGAAGAAACTTTCATCTTATCATCAGTATTTTCTTTAGTGCGACTGTTCATGCGATTAAGAACTTCGGTAGCTTCTTTTTTACCAGCTTGATCATGGGTGTAGAATATATAGCGCTTAGGGTCAATATGATGAAGTTGCCCCTTAGCCATATCTTTGAAGGTGACTTGGGTAACTTGATCAATTCCAATTCCGCCTTTAGGACCAGTTCCAACGAGAATAAGTTTGTTAACAAGATTTGGATCTTGACGAATTACATCTTGAGCAATGAATCCACCCATTGATAGTCCAAGCAGATTAATCTTATCGTAGCCTAAAGTAATAATGAAACTAATTGCTTCTTGAGCCATTTGGCTAATAGTGGTTGGAACTTTGCCACCACTGGCTCCAACACCATTTAAATCAACCACAATTACGTGATTTTGGCGTGCTAATTCATTGATAAAAGCTGGATCCCATTGATCCATGGTTGCACCTAGATGATTAAGCAATAGTAATGGCAAAGCTGAAGTATTAGCTCCAAGTTCACGATAAGCAATTCTAACATTGTTTACTAGAACAAATTCATTTTGTGTATGTAAGTAATCAGGCATAATAAAGTGTCCTTCCTATAGTTAACTTAATTTAAATGTATCAATAATAAATACAACATTCAATAATTTTGCTCGGGTAGTTCATCAGGTTGTTAAAGAAGATTAATTACTTGGAAATTGAAGAAAATCTAGGTACAATGAAACACACTAAATACTAAAAAGGAAGGAAGATAAAAATGGAGAATAAAGAAGATCTAAAAAAGCGTTTAACTCCAGAACAATATGCAGTTACACAGGAAGCAGCTACAGAAGCACCATTTACAGGAAAATATGATGATTTTTACCAACCAGGAATTTATGTAGATGTGGTTAGCGGAGAACCCTTATTTTCATCCCAAGATAAATATGATGCTGGTTGTGGTTGGCCAGCCTTTACAAAACCAATTGCTAAACTGACCGAGAAAAGAGACCAATCTTTTGGAATGGAAAGAACAGAAGTAAGAAGTAAGCAAGCAAATTCTCACTTAGGGCATGTTTTCACCGATGGACCGATAGACCGTGGTGGATTACGTTATTGTATAAATTCTGCTGCTTTACGCTTTATTCCAGTTGATCAATTAGATCAAGAAGGTTATGGAGAATATAAAAAATTATTTGAATAATTAAAAAACAAATTAATGAAAATATAAAAGTCGCTCACGTTGAGCGGCTTTTTGTGTGTACGTATAATATAAAAAATAGTTTATGTAAATAATATACTATTTACTTTTTGAGTGAAAATAGTAAATTTTATAAAAATAGTTATATACTTTTAAAATTAATTTCGTAAATGGTTGCTTGAAAGTCGTGAAAATGATTATTTTAATTTTTTAGAAAGAGGAATTTTTTTATTTTTTAATAACAAAAAATGTTATATAAAAAAACTATCCTTACGATGAAGTTTAATAGATATTTTTTAATAAAAAATCAAAAAAATAATTAATATAAATTAGAAAAAATGTTATTTTTCTAATTGGAAGAATTCTTCAAAAGTTAGAGGTATCAAGGGCTGAGCGTTATTGTATTTTTAAGAAAAATTATTGACAGTGAAAAATTGAATGCTATATTTATAACGTAATCAAACAAATTAAATAACGCGAGGATAGTAAGAGATGAATAAAAGAAAAAATCAAAAATTAAAATTTGGTGAAGTAACTCAACGTTTAGGCTTAAGAAAAGTATCAGTTGGTTTGTGCTCAGTAATTTTGGGAACAAGTATTTTAGTATTTGGTAACCATTCTAAAGCTCAAGCTGCAACTGTAGATAATGCCGCTCAAACTACTTTACAAACTACCAATACTCAACAAAAAGCTGATGATGCTGTGCAAGCAACTAGTCTTGATACAAATAAAGCTGAAACTGTTGCTAATACAGCTACAGTAGCAGATAAGACAGCTACCACAAGTACTGCTCAAACTAATGATGCAACTCAATCAGCAAGTCAAGATCAAGAACAAGCTAAAATTGTTCCTACTGTCCAAGCAAACATTCCAACTAACTTCAAGAATTCGGTTCAAGTAAGTGATTGGGATCAATTTTCTAATGCCTTTAAGGACAGTAGTGTTGATCAAATTGTGTTAAATAATGACATTAATGTTGGTGGACGTCGTGAAAAAGCATTTACTCAAAAGGGAATTGCTAGAACTGTTGAAATTACCAGTAAAGATGCAGATAAGCCAGTAAACTTTAACTTTGGTGAGCACTTTATCAGTACTTGGGATAATAACCAAAAGAATACCAACCAAAACTGGAATATCATCTTTAAAGATGTAAATATCACCAGTACTGACAAAGTATTTACTCCAATTTTTACTAATAACAACAGTGTTAACTATTCAAAGAAAAATACTATTACTTACTCAAATGTAAATTACACTGGTCACCAATTCTCTAGATCAGATGCTTCTAACATTGTTTTAGATGGTAATGTAAATATTAATTCTGTTTTGGAAAGTGGCGATTATTCAGTAATTACTGCTTACAGCATGAAAGTAACTGATGGCTCTAATGTAGTAATGAATGTTAAAGAAGATCCTAAGTTTTCTAACAATACTACGCAATATCTTTGGGGTAACTCAGCAGTTCACACTTACTACAATGATAGTAATGATGCCGTAGTAATTGGTTCTGGTGCTACTTTTAAATTTAATCCTGATCAAGCAACTACTAACACTAAAGGATTTACATTTAGTGATAAGGCAAACATGATTATTGCAGATAATGCTCATGTAGATATGAATATGGGTGATGGTAACTCAACTGCAATTTTGGCTGCACGTCAATTAACTGTTAAAAACGGAGCTGTTTTGAATATTACTACCAAACAAGATAATAATGGCTCACATGCATGGGGTTCTAACAATAACGGAAACCACGTTGCTCCAATTAGCTTGGGTAACTTAAAAGATAGCCACGGTAACACAGGTTTTGATATTGAAAAGAATGCCACTGTAAGAATTGTTCGTAGTCAAAGTGGTCGTCCAGCAGTTAGTCCATTAATTTCATTTGGTAGTACCGGTGAAAATCCATACAACAATTACACTTTAAATGTTGCTGATGGTGCTACTTTAGATTTACAAGATGCTGGACAATCTAATTGGCATGAATATGGTGACAAGTTAGCCTCATACTTAGGAAATTCAGCAGAATTACCTCTCAATGGTTTGATTGCAATGTACGGAATTAGATCTGTAGATAACTTAAACTTTGGAAATGTTAAGTATGTTAACTTACAAAGAACTGGTTACCAACACGGAGTTTTGATCCGTCTTGAAGGTGGTCATAACATCTCAGGCTCAAATGCAGTTAATATTAATGGTAACGATATCCCATTGATGCAATGGCAAGCTGGTAATCATTCTGATAAGAGTGATTATAGCTGGAATGTAGACAGTCTTTTCACTGAAAACAAGATGGGAAATTACGCTTACAATTACAACGGTAAGGGTCAAAAGACTGGAAATAATCCAAGTAAGCAGCAATACAGTACTGATTTGAAATTTGATCAAACTTCAGGATTTGTTTCATTTACTGATCGTAAGAATGTAGAACAACATGCAGACTTTAACAATAACTTTAACTGGTGGAAGGCTCAACGAATTGCCTTTGGTTCTCAATTAGCACCTGATTCTTCTAAGTATTTAGCAAGTGCTAAGGGCGAAGTAGTAACTCACGTTGGTGCTAATGAACAAAGTCCTTCTTTAGCTGCTAAAAATGTTGCCTTAACTTGGAAAGATACCGATGGTAAAGCAATTGTAGCTCCAGAAAATTATACAGTGACTTGGAAAAAACTTCCTGATACTACAAAGATTACTGAAGAAAACAGTGAGTTAGTAATTACTTTTAAAGATAAGTCTAATGAAACTGTAAAGGTACCTGTAGTAGTTAAAGGTGCAACTGCTATTAATGGTAATAAGGTTTACCAAGGTGAACCTGCTCCTAACGCTAGATTAGCCGTTAATACCAAAGATGTTGACAACTTTGGTATTAAAGCTATGACGTGGGATCAAACTCCAAAAACTGATGTTGCTGGTGCTGAAATCCCAGGCGTAGTAAAGGTGGATTATGCTGATGGAACTCACCAATTAGTAAATGTAACCATTGATGTAATTGGTGTAGAAAAGGGTATTGACCACAAAGACGATAAAATCTTATACAAAGTAATTCGAGTAGCAACTCAGGTTTCTGGAACTGGTAGTCAAGGTGATGTAACCACTGAGACTACTTATACTAGAAACAGATTAACTGATTATGCCTATCCAGTGGGTAATCCTAAACGTGTAACTTACACTAAGTGGACTAAGGAAAATTAAGGAATAAAGTAAGGAGATTAAGAATGCTATCAAAAAATAATTACAAGGAAAGATTACGAAAGATGGAACAAAAGAAAGAGCGTTTCTCCATTCGTAAGTTTTCAGTTGGAGCTGCTTCAGTGCTAATTGGCTTCTTCTTCATGGGAGTGGGATCACAAACTACTGTTCATGCTGATACCGTAACTCCACAAGTTGAAACTGCTAAGTCAAATGAAAATACTGCAAAAGCAGAAGCTGAAACTACTGATGAAGCAAAAGCACCAGCTTCTCAAGCAGTTGAAGCTACTTCAAGTGCAGCAAGTGATGTTGCAAGTAGTCAAGCATCAAGTTCAGCAAGTAGTGCTGCACCAGCAAGTGAAACTTCAGTAAAGAATTCAGAAGCTAAGAAAGAAACTACAAATACTGTTTCAGTAAAAGACTTAGAAAGTAATAGTGCTGCAGCTAAAGAATTAACTGCAAGTAAAGCTGTTACTAGTTCAGCTGCAACCAGTTCTGCAGCTACACATGCAAATGGAACTGGTGGATACACAGAATATGGAATTACTGTACCTTCAGTTACTGAGCCAGAAGCAAGTGAATTCTGGAAAGAATTTAATCAATTAGTTCAACCAATGTCAAAGGAAGATTTGGCAAAGTTGGGCTTAGATGAGAATACTTATTATGAATCTGCAACTAATAAAACTAAATGGCATGCTGTTAGTTGGTTAAGCTCACAGAATTCAGAAGGAAATAATGTTGAATTAGGAACATTTTTATACCACAATCCAGATGGTTCAATTGGTATGGCTGGTCAGGAAGGAACCTGGATAAGCGATATTGTAAGGGAATTTCTGTTAAATAGTGATAATATTGGTCCTTCAGCTACGCAACCTTTATTCTTAGTTCCAATTGTAGATGCTGATATGATTTATGTCCATCAGGGCAGTACATTAACTTATGAAGATATCAAGAAAGCACTTGCTTCTAAGAGTGAAAACCTTACCGGTTTGGTTTCAGGTGATTGGGTAACTGATCAACAAGCACAAGGTGTAAAAGTAGTTGATACATCTGTCTTAGGTACCCAAACTGGGGCTGCGCGTTTAGAGTATAAGAACGGTACCCAAACTTCAGTTTCTATTCCTGTAACTGTAATTGGGCCTGAAGGTAAAGAGGTTGTAAACGTAGATCAAGGTGACCCAGCGCCAAGTGCAGCCAGTGTAATTACTAATGACCAACAAGTTCAAACATACTTCCCAGGAACTACTTACTCATGGAAAGAAGTTCCTAAGACTGATGTTCCAGGAACATTTGATGCAACTGTTGTAGCTAATTGGCCTGATGGACAAAAGACAGATGTAAATACCAAAATCGTTGTTAAACAAATGTACCAAGTTGTCGATGATAATAAGACTGTAACTCGTACAATTGTTGACAATGTTCCTAAGCAAACCCCTGTTACCGTAGTACAAAAAGTTAACTTAACTCGTAAAGTTACTGAAGATATGAGTGGTAAGCAACTTTCAGCTACTGATTGGGAACCAGTTGGTTCTAATAGCTGGGACGAATATACCCCTCAAGCAGTTGAAGGTTATACTCCAAATCCTGCTAAGGTAGCCAGTGAAGTTGTAACTGGTGATACTGAAGATACTAAGGTAGTTATTAACTATACTGCTAATACATTAACTCAAGATATTAACTATGTAGATCGTACAACCAATAATACAATCAGTAAGCAAACTGTAACTGGTAAAGCTGATAGCGATGTAGCCTTTACTGCTGAAATTCCAGCTGGTTGGGTAGCAGATCAAGAAGTTCCTACAACTATTAGTTTCGGTACTTCAGATCCAACTCCAATGACTATTTACATTAAGCATGGAACTGAAGCAATAACAGATCCAGCTGATACTACTAAGAAAGTAACTAGAACAGTTAACTATCTTGATCCAGTAACTAATGTTGTTCGTCCATTAGCTACTCAAGAAGCAACTTTAACTAGAACTGGTGAAAAAGACTTAGTCACTGGAGAAGTAACTTACAGTGATTGGTCAACTAGCAGCTTTGATGAGGTTAACGCACCAGCAGTTGCAGGATATACAGTAACAAATCCAAAGGCTGCTCCTGCTGTAGAAGTAACTGGTAATACTCAAAATTCAGTTGTAACTTTCACTTATACTGCAAATGAGCAAACTCAAGTAGTTAAGTTTGTCGATAACGATAATCACAATAATGTAGTTAGTCAATATGATGTAGATGGTAAGACTGGTGAAACTGTTGGCTTAAATATTGAAAGCCATGTACCAACCAATTGGGTAATTGCTAATCCAGAAACAATTCCAACTAATGTAACCTTCGGTCCTAATGGTAATGAACCAATTACTGTTTATGTAAAACATGGTACTGAAGCAATAACAGATCCAGCTGACACTACTAAGGTTATTACTAGAACAATTAATTACCTTTTACCAAATGACAAAAATCCAGAAGATTTGACTGTTCAAAAAGTAACTTTAACTAGAACTGGTGAAAAGGACTTAGTCACTGGAAAAGTAATTTATAGTGATTGGTCAACTGGTAGCTTTGATCAAGTTAACGCACCAAGCCTTCAAGGTTACTACATTACAAGTTCAGCTGTAGCACCAGCAATGACCGTAACTAGTGATACACCAGATTCAACTGTGACATTTGTATATGCTGCTTCATGGCATAACCAAGTAATTAGCTACGTAAACAAAAAGACTAACGAGCTTGTTTCAACTGATGTTGTTACTGGTAGAACAGGTTCAACAGTTCAATTTACACCACAAGTTCCAGCTGGTTGGGAATTAAGTGGTGGTCAAAGTATTCCAAGTAGTATTACCTTTGGCACAACTGATCCAAAGACAATTACTGTTTACATTCAACACCAAACTAAGGCTATTGATTTTGGTACTACTAAGAATGTAACTCGTACTATTTATACTCAAATTGCTGGTCAATCACCAATGCTAGCTAGCGTTCAAAGTGTAAGTTTGACTAGAACAGCAACTCAAGATTTAGTAACTGGCGAAATTACTTATGGTGATTGGAATACTGCTAACTTTGATAAAGTAGCTGCTCCAGTAATTGCAGGTTACACTGTAACTAACCCAGATGCAGCACCAGCAATGACTGTAACTGGTACTACTCCAAATTCAACTGTTATTTTCAACTATAATTCAAATGAACAAGATCAAAAGATTGAATTTGTAAATAACGCAGATCACAATGATATTGTAGATAGTTATGATGTAACTGGTAAGACTGGTGAAACTGTAAATGCAGATGTCCAAAGTCATGTACCAACAAACTGGGTAATTACTCCAAACCAAACTATTCCTGCTACTGTAACTTTTGGTACTAGTGGAAATGCTCCAATTGTAGTTTATGTACAACATGGTACTAAGGAAATTACTAACGATCAAACTTCAAAGACTATTACTAGAACTATTAACTTAGTAAATCCAACTAACGGGGCGACTGAAAATGTTGCAACCCAAAGTGTAACTTTGACTAGACCAGCCACTCAAGATTTAGTAACTGGTGAAATTACTTATGGCGATTGGACTTCATCAAACTTTGGTGCTGTTAATGCTCCAGAAATTGCGGGCTATTACCCAGTTGGTACTCAAAGTGCTCCAGCAATGACTGTAACAGCTGATACTCAAAACTCAACAGTAACCTTTACTTACGCAGCAGCATGGCATAACCAAGCAATTAATTTTGTAGATAATACTACTAAGAATACTATTGATGGTTATGAAGTAACTGGTAAGACTGGTGAAACTGTGAATGCCAACGTTGAAAGCCATGTACCAACAAACTGGGTAATTACTCCAAACCAAGCTGTTCCTACTACTATAACTTTTGGTACAACAAACCCAGCTCCAATTACAGTTTATGTACAACATGGTACTAAGGAAATTACCAACGACCAAACTTCAAAGACTGTTACTAGAACTGTAAATGTCGCTAACCCTACAACTGGTAAGACTGAACAATATACTGTTCAAACTGCCAACTTAAGTAGAACAGCAACTCAAGACTTAGTAACTGGTGAAATTACTTATGGTAACTGGAACTCAACTAGTTTCAAGGCTGTAGCTGCTCCTTCAATTGCAGGCTACACTGTAACCAATCCAAATGCAGCACCAGCAATGACTGTAACTGGCACTACTCCAAATTCAACAGTAACCTTTACTTATACTGCAGATTCACATAGTCAAGTCATTAACTTTGTAGATAATACTAATAAGACCACAGTTGTTGGTAGTTACGATGTAACTGGTAAGACTGGTGAAACTGTAAGTACTGGTGTTGAAAGCCATGTACCAACAAACTGGGTAATTGTTCCAGGAAGTGAGATAACAACTCAAGTAACATTTGGTTCAACTAACCCAGCTCCAATCACAGTTTATGTACAACACGGTACTAAGGAAATTACTAACGCTCAAACTTCAAAGACTGTTACTAGAACTGTAAATATTGCTAACCCTACAACTGGTAAGACTGAACAATATACTGTTCAAACTGCTCACTTGAGTAGAACAGCAACTGAGGACTTAGTAACTGGTGAAATTACTTACGGTGACTGGAATACTACTAACTTTGATAAAGTAGCTGCTCCAGAAATTGCAGGCTACACTGTAACTAACCCAGATGCAGCCCCAGCAATGACTGTAACTGGTACTACTGCAAGTTCAACAGTAACTTTCACTTATACTGCAGATGCTCAACATGCAACAATTGAATATGTAAATGCTGATGATCAAAGCCAAGTTGTCAAGACTGATACTGTTAACGGTAAGACGGGAGAAACTGTATCTTATAAGGCACAAGCTCCAGAAGGCTGGGTAATTGTTGGAAATCAACAGGTACCAACTCAATTTACTTTTGGTTCTACTCAAATGCCTGTAACTAAGATTTTGGTAAAACAATTGCAAAGCTACAAGTATTCAGTTTCAACTGATACCACCTTTACTACTCACGTGGGTGCAACTACTGATACTCCATCATTAAATCCAGCAAATGCAAACTTTAACTGGACTGATAAGAATGGTAATCCAATTGCTGCTCCAACTGGTTACAAGGTAAGCTGGAAACAAGCTCCTTCAACTTCATCTATTACTGAAGAAAGTGGTATTTTACAAATTACTTATAGTGATGGTACTACCACAGATGTTAAGGTTCCTGTAACTGTTAAGGGTGCTACTGCTATTAACGGTAATAAGGTTTACCAAGGTGAAGCTGCTCCTGAAGCTAGATTAGCTGTTAATACTAGAGAAATTTCTGACTTTAGACTTGATTCAATTACTTGGGAACAAGCACCTGATACAAGTGTTGCAGGTGCCGAAATCCCAGGTGTTGTAAGTGTAAACTATGCTGATGGAACTCACCAATTAGTAAATGTAACCATTGATGTAATTGGTGTAGAAAAGGGTATTGACCACAAAGACGATAAAATCTTATACAAAGTAATTCGAGTAGCAACTCAGGTTTCTGGAACTGGTAGTCAAGGTGATGTAAACTATGAAGATGCTTATACTAGAAACAAATTAACCGATTATGCCTATCCAGTGGGTAATCCTAAACGTGTAACTTACACTAAATGGACAAAAGTGACTAATTAAAGGTTAACTTCTAAGAAGACAAGCAAAATTACTTGTCTTCTTTTTAGTAGAAAGTATAAAAATAGGTATATATTTATAAAAAGTATTTTATGTAATGAGGTTAAATTTAAGTTGAAAGTATTATTTTAATTGAGTAAAAAATACCTATTTTTTATTTTTTTAATAACAAATACGTTGTGAATTTAATTAGCTAAAGATACTATAGAAAATTAAGAATTTCAACAACAAAAGTTACTAATAGTTAAAATATAGCTTAAAAATTTGTTATTTAATAATATGACAATTTAATTAAAATAGCTTCATCTAAAATGGGCATTTGTTATTTAATTTTAAGATTTTTTATTGAAAAAATATAGGCAATTAACTATAATTATTTCATGTGATTAAGGAATTAAATAACAAAAATATAAAGAGGAGAAGAGTAGATGTTATCAAAAAATAATTACAAGGAAAGATTACGAAAGATGGAACAAAAGAAAGAACGTTTCTCCATTCGTAAGTTTTCAGTTGGAGCTGCTTCAGTGTTAATTGGCTTCTTCTTCATGGGAGTGGGATCACAAACTACTGTTCATGCTGATACCGTAACTCCACAAGTTGAAACTGCTAAGTCAAATGAAAATACTGCAAAAGCAGAAGCTGAAACTACTGATGAAGCAAAAGCACCAGCTTCTCAAGCAGTTGAAGCTACTTCAAGTGCAGCAAGTGATGTTGCAAGTAGTCAAGCATCAAGTTCAGCAAGTAGTGCTGCACCAGCAAGTGAAACTTCAGTAAAGAATTCAGAAGCTAAGAAAGAAACTACAAATACTGTTTCAGTAAAAGACTTAGAAAGTAATAGTGCTGCAGCTAAAGAATTAACTGTAAGTAAAGCTGTTACTAGTTCAGCTGCAACCAGTTCTGCAGCTACACATGCAAATGGAACTGGTGGATACACAGAATATGGAATTACTGTACCTTCAGTTACTGAGCCAGAAGCAAGTGAATTCTGGAAAGAATTTAATCAATTAGCTCAACCAATGTCAAAGGAAGATTTGGCAAAGTTGGGCTTAGATGAGAATACTTATTATGAATCTGCAACTAATAAAACTAAATGGCATGCTGTTAGTTGGTTAAGCTCACAGAATTCAGAAGGAAATAATGTTGAATTAGGAACATTTTTATACCACAATCCAGATGGTTCAATTGGTATGGCTGGTCAGAAAGAAAGCTGGATAGGCAAGATTGTAGAGGAATTTCTGTTAAATAGTGATAATATTGGTAATTTACCAGTTAAGCAACATTTATTCTTAGTCCCAATTATTTCAGGAACTTCAACTATTTATATAAATAAAGGTACTGCATTAACATATGAAGATATAAAACGCGCATTAGCTTCAAATTCTGAAAATATTACTGGATTAGTTTCAGGAAATTGGGTAACTGATGAACAAGGGGCTGGAGTAAAAGTAGTAGATATAAATACGCCAGGACTCCAAGAAGGTGCTGTTCGTTTAACCTATGTAAATGGTACTAAGACTTCTGCATCAATTAATGTTGATGTCGTAGATTTGCAAGGAGACACTACCTACGTTAATGTAGATAGTCCAGTTCCAGAAGCTGATTCAGTTATTAGCGGTCAACCAGCAAATTCTACGAATATCAAGTGGCTTACTAAGCCAGATTTGAGTAAAGCTGGAGTAACTACAGGAACTGTTCAAGTTACTTATCCAGACAGTACTACTGGTAGTGCTACAGTAATCTTTAATGTTGAAGATCCAAAGAGTAAAGATATTACGGTTCATGTGGGTCAAGATATAACTCCAGATGATGTGGTAGTTCCAGGAACTTATCCTGCAGCTTCTAAAATTACTTGGGTAACTGAGCCAAATACTGATATTGCTGGAAAACAAAATGTTAGTGTTGTAGTAACTTATCCAAATAATGTTTCTTCTCATGAAATTCCAGCAGTAGTTACTGTAATTGCTCCAACAGGAAAAGACATTACTACACCAAATGGTAAAGTTCCATCAGCAGAACAAGGAATTGGTAATGTACCAGATATGCCAGCAGGAACTACATACACTTGGAAAGAAACCCCAGAAGTTAAGACTCCAGGTAAGAAACCAGCTGTTGTTGTGGTAACTTTCCCAGATAGTAAGACAGTAGATGTTCCAGTAACTGTAACAGTAGAAGATCCAATTCCAACAGGAAAAGACATTACTACACCAAATGGCAAAGTTCCATCAGCAGAACAAGGAATTGGTAATGTGCCAGATATGCCAGCAGGAACTAAATACAATTGGAAAGAAACCCCAGAAGTTAAGACTCCAGGTAACAAGCCAGCTGTTGTTGTAGTAACCTTCCCAGATGGAAAGACAGTAGATGTTCCAGTAACTGTAACAGTAGAAGATCCAATTCCAACAGGAAAAGACATTACTACACCAAATGGCAAAGTTCCATCAGCAGAACAAGGAATTGGTAATGTGCCAGATATGCCAGCAGGAACTAAATACAATTGGAAAGAAACCCCAGAAGTTAAGACTCCAGGTAATAAGCCAGCTGTAGTTGTAGTAACTTTCCCAGATGGAAAGACAGTAGATGTTCCAGTAACTGTAACAGTAGAAGATCCAATTCCAACAGGAAAAGACATTACTACACCAAATGGTAAAGTTCCATCAGCAGAGCAAGGAATTGGTAATGTACCAGACATGCCAGCAGGAACTAAGTACACTTGGAAAGAAACCCCAGAAGTTAAGACTCCAGGTAACAAGCCAGCTGTTGTTGTAGTAACTTTCCCAGATGGAAAGACAGTAGATGTTCCAGTAACTGTAACAGTAGAAGATCCAATTCCAACAGGAAAAGACATTACTACACCAAATGGCAAAGTTCCATCAGCAGAACAAGGAATTGGTAATGTGCCAGATATGCCAGCAGGAACTAAATACAATTGGAAAGAAACCCCAGAAGTTAAGACTCCAGGTAACAAGCCAGCTGTTGTTGTAGTAACCTTCCCAGATGGAAAGACAGTAGATGTTCCAGTAACTGTAACAGTAGAAGATCCAATTCCAACAGGAAAAGACATTACTACACCAAATGGCAAAGTTCCATCAGCAGAACAAGGAATTGGTAATGTGCCAGATATGCCAGCAGGAACTAAATACAATTGGAAAGAAACCCCAGAAGTTAAGACTCCAGGTAATAAGCCAGCTGTAGTTGTAGTAACTTTCCCAGATGGAAAGACAGTAGATGTTCCAGTAACTGTAACAGTAGAAGATCCAATTCCAACAGGAAAAGACATTACTACACCAAATGGTAAAGTTCCATCAGCAGAGCAAGGAATTGGTAATGTACCAGACATGCCAGCAGGAACTAAGTACACTTGGAAAGAAACCCCAGAAGTTAAGACTCCAGGTAACAAGCCAGCTGTTGTTGTAGTAACTTTCCCAGATGGAAAGACAGTAGATGTTCCAGTAACTGTAACAGTAGAAGATCCAATTCCACAAGGTCAAGATATTCACACTCCACAAGGTGTAGTACCAGACCCATCTAAGGGAATTAGTAATGTGCCAGACATGCCAGCAGGAACTAAATACACTTGGAAAGATACTCCAGATGTAACTACTCCAGGTAACAAGCCAGGTGTTGTTGTAGTAACCTTCCCAGATGGTAAGACAGTGGATGTACCAGTCACAGTAGTTGTTAATACTCCAGAAACTCCAGTAGTTCCACAACCTACTGAAACTGATCCAACTCCACAAGGTCAAGATATTCACACTCCACAAGGTGTAGTACCAGACCCATCTAAGGGAATCAGCAATGTGCCAGACATGCCAGCAGGTACTAAATACACTTGGAAAGATACTCCAGATGTAACTACTCCAGGTAACAAGCCAGGTGTTGTTGTAGTAACCTTCCCAGACGGTAAGACAGTTGATGTACCAGTAACTGTAATTGTTGATACTCCAAACACTCCAGAAACTCCAGTAGCTCCAAAAGCTACAGAACCAAAACCACAAGGTCAAGATATTCACACTCCACAAGGTGTAGTACCAGATCCATCTAAGGGAATCAGCAATATACCAGACATGCCAGCAGGTACTAAGTACACTTGGAAAGATACTCCAGATGTAACTACTCCAGGTAATAAGCCAGCAGTTGTTGTAGTAACTTTCCCAGATGGTAAGACTGTAGAAGTTCCAGTAACTGTAGTTGTTGAACCAAAAGAAGAAGTTGCTCCAGTTCATCCAGCTGATGTACCTACTTCTAATGGTGGTTCAAGTTCTGTAAGACCAATTAGTGAAAACACTAAGGAAGTTGTTGCTCCTGTAAAGAGTACCCAAATTCCAACAAGATCTTCAAAGAAGACTACAAATTACATTAATGCTCATTCAAAGGCATTACCACAAACAGGTGCTAAGGAAAGCACTGCAGCTATGTTAGGTGTAATTATTGCTACTATTGGTGCAATGATGGGACTAGCTGCAGAAAAGAAACGTAGAAATTAATTCCTTTCTTCATATAATTCTTACACTCTCACTTAATTTCTAGTTTCTTGAAAGAGTCTGCTTAAAAGCAGGCTCTTTTTATTTCTTTAAAATAACAAAATCGTAAAAATATTTAAACTTAAAAATTTTTATTTTTTTAGCTACTAATTTTATAAAGTTAAATCCTAATAATAGTAATAATTTATAGGGTGAATTTTTAATAACAAAAATATAAGTGATAAAAAAGGTTAAATAAAATAAAAAAATAGTATAATATACTATGTAAATGTAGAGAATTGTTATAAATAATATTACCCACTGACACTACGTTAAGGGATAAGGACAATTCATTGGTAATGTTGTTATAGGAAAGTCCTGTGGACCTTTTCTATAAAGGAGGATTTAAATGCTATCAAAAAAGAATTACCAAGAGAAACTACGTAAAATGGAACAAAAGAAAGAACGTTTCTCAATTCGTAAGTTTTCTGTTGGAGCTGCTTCAGTTTTAATTGGATTCTTTTTCATGGGTGCTGGTACTCAATCTGTAGTGCATGCAGATGTTGCTACAAAAGTACAAGCTGAAAACGTGTCTAGTTCTAATGACCAAGAAACTAAGCCAGCAACCAGTGAAGCTGCAATTCAATCAAGTAATAAAGAAAATGAATCACTAGCTTCTAGTTCAGCTACTTCACAAGCAAGCAGTGCTGCTTCAGATGCAGAATCAATCTCTGCCTCATCAGCTGCTTCTCAAGAAGCTACTAGCGAAAAAAGCACTCACTCTCAAGCAAGTGAGAGTGTAAAGAGTAGTGCAGATAAGAAAGAGACTGTACAAAGTAGTTCAGCTGCTAAAGAAGATAAGCAAAAGTTGACATCAGTAGCTTCTGCAGAATCTACAACACCAGCTAGCTCATCAGTTGCTGTTAATACTAGTGCAGCTTCTATTAGTTCAGCAGCAAGTTCTGCAAATAATGCAAATAAGGAAGAAAAAGCAGCAAGTAGTGCAGCTAATTTACAAGTTCAACCTATTGCAAATTCTGATGTAAATTCAGTTCAACCAGTTACTTCTCAAGCACTTAATAACTTGAAGACTGCTAACATGGCTAATGAACTTAAATCATTAGTGGCTCAAGGTGCAGCTGTCGGTAAAAACGACAAGGGTACTTATGCAATGTTAGATGCTACTCAAGCTACTGATCCAACTGTAAATAGTCAAGATGTTTCTGACTGGGCTAGTTTTATTGGCGCATTAAATGATGCTAATGTTGGTGTGATTAACGTTACTAAGGACATTACTGTAACTGGTAAAACTGCTAACTTAGGTGGACAAGCTTTAGGTTACAATGGTTGTTTAACTTTACCTACTACTAATAATGCTCGTAAAGTTACTATTACCAGTGCTGATAACAGCACAATTGACTTTGGTCACTACAGCTTAATGTTCCAAAACAGTAACCAAAAGAATGGTAACGGTTGGGATATTACTCTTGATAACCTTACTCTTAAAGGTGTTGAAAAAGATGGTAGTGGTGAAACTGCTTCTGCTGCGCCAACTCTCTACGGTCTCCTTTCATTTGAAGACGTTAGTGGTGCTAATCAAAAGAAGGATACAGTTACTTTACATGATGTAACTGCTACTACTACCAATCGTCCAATCGTTGAAGGTGCTTCTAAAGATAATCACTCAAATGAATACTACACTTTAAAATTAAGTGGTAATAACAACATTACTGCATCGTTCAATGACCATACAGCTGGTGATACGCTTGGAGTAAGTGGTTCAGCTTTAGATGCTGGTTATGTAAGTGTTGAAGATGGCACTACCACTATTAATGTAGGTTCTACATGGGACGCCATGAATAACTATGGTGCTGATGCTATCCGTAGTTCACAATTTGATGTTAGTGATAACGACGGCAATGTTACTAAATACAGTGTTGATGTTAAGCAAGGTGCTACTGTAAATATTACTGGCACTGGCTATGCTAAAGGTATTTTTGAAGCTGATGGTCAACACGGTTCAGTTAACATTGATGGTACTGTAAACATGAACATGGGTACCGGTCGCTCATTAGCTATTTTTGGTGGTAACTTAAATATCGGTAAGACTGGTTCTGTTGACATTACTACCCAACAAGCTTCTGATGGTGGGAAAGACCTTAACAGTTTTAAAGGTGGCCAATATGGTGTTATTTCAATTGGTCAAGGTAACCCAGCAACTACTGGTAATGCCGCAGCCATGAACGCCATTAATGATAATGGTTCACTTAAGATTGTTCGTACTTCTACTAAGAAAACTTTAACTCCACTTATTGCTTTGGGTTCAGGTTCATCATTACATGATGGTGACTTCAGAGTTAATGTTAATAATGGTGCAAAGCTTGACTTACAAGATGGTGCTAACCAATACGATTTAGGGATGATTTATGTATCAGGTGCTGGTACTAAGTCCTCATTCAACGTTACTAACCCAGGTTACGTTAACTTACAAAGATTAAACAATCCACTTCCATCAGTTGGTGGTCAATTAGTTTACCTTGAAGGTAACCCACAAGAATTTATTACTAATGCGCCAATTGCTGAATGGCAAGCTGGTAATATGACTAATAGCCCAAGTTTCACTTGGATGGTTGATAAGTTAGATACCATGAACAACTGGGGAACTAATGCTGGTACTGGATTTACCCCTGCAGGTAAGACTACAACTCAAAGTGGAAAAGGTGTGCCAACACTTTTAACTTCAAATGCTACTGTTGTAATGAGTTCTAACCAAGGTGGTGGCCAATATAACGGTGCCCAAGTTGCTAATAGTTCTACCAACCAAGGTACAGTTATTAACAACAATGTTCACTTGAATTCATTATTGAACAACTTTAGTTACGCAACCCCTCAACGTTTAGCAATGGGTACTGAGTTAGTAGCTAAGGATTCTCCAATCAAGTCAAAAGATAGTGATTTGTATGATCCAGAAGTTCAAACTATCGACGGTACTACTGACCAAACTTTAGCTGACTTAAATGCACGCGATGGTATTAAGGGTCTTTTGAAGGCTGATTTAGTTGAAAAGGGTGGTATTACTACTTTATCTGGTACACCAATTTCTGATGCTGAAGCAAATGATTTGATTGGTAGCGTTGATTGGTACAATGCAAGTACTGATGCTGCTGACTGGAATGCCAATATGCTTGATAATAATGGTGCAGCTGAAGCTCAACCAACTAACCCAACTGGTAAGTTAAAGACCACTGATAAATCAGCATGGGCTAAGTTAACTTACAAAGACGGTTCAGTTGACTTTGTTGATATTCCATTGAATATTACTAAACCTCAAGCTGATCAATACGAACCTGCATACCCAGCTGTAGCAGGCTTAAATGATAAGGATCAAACTACTACACCAACATTTAAGGATGCTGACGGTAACGCAACTACTGCTCCCGCAGATACTACTTATGCCTTTACAAATCCTGATAATGTACCAACTGGTGTAACTATTGATAGTTCTACTGGTACAATTACTGTTCCAGCAGGTACTACTCCAGGTGCTTATACTATTCCAGTTACTGTAACTTACCCTGATAAGAGTACTGATGATACTAACGCAAGTGTAACTGTAGATGCTATGCCAGAAGTACAACCAATTGCTGTAAGTGATGGTAAGGTTCCAGATGCTTCAACTGGTATTAAGAACTACGATGCAACAGGTAAAGCAGGTTACCCTTCAAAAGTTGAATGGACTACTACTCCAACTATTGATCCATCAAACCCAGGTACTACTCCTTATGAAGCAACTGTAACTTACCCAGATGGCACTACCACTACTACTAAGATTCCTGTAACTGTAGTTGGTGCCAAAGAAGACGGCGACCATACTACTGTTTACGGTCCAATGAGTATGACTACTTTCAATGGTGATCCCGCTAATACTCACAAGACCACTGATGGTTCTGCCACTGTAACTCCAAGTAAATTTAATTCAATTGTTGTTCAAAGCGACTACAACTATGATACTGGTGTTTACGGTAAGTCTAAGACCTACAACTTGAGTAGTGATGGTACAACTTATGTCAACGCAGATGATCCAAGTGATACTTTTGCAGCTGACACTATTAGCTATGCATGGCTTCCAGACTACACTCCTAACACTAATGTTGACCAATTCAAGAATGCTGATGGTCAAGTAGTTGTTGGCGATACTTTAGCTAACGATCCAATTGAAAAAAATACTACTGGTTACTTGGTAGGTAATTCAAGATATCGTGCAAATAGTACTCTTAGTGGGGATGCCTTAACTAAGTTATTGATTCCTGCTTCAGTTGCTACTACTTGGCACAACCAATTCATTAACTTCTATGCAGCAACTCCAGTTACTGGTTTAACTGCTATTCACAATGAAGATGCTTCAATTCCTGCTGCAACTAGTGCAGTTGATGAATCACAATTAACTGCAGCTCATAATGCTGCTGTTTCATCAACCGAATGGCAAACTAAGCCTGATATCTCTAAGGTTGGCGATACTACCGGTACTGTAAGAATTAACTTTACTGATGGTACTCACCTTGATGTTGATGTACCAATTAAGGTAACCGACAACGATGCTGATACTTATGTACCTTCATACCCAGATACGGCGGGCTTAAATGATAAGCCACAAACTATCACTCCAGTAGTTAAGGACGACAAGGGTAACACTGCAAGTGTTCCAACTGGTACTACTTATACCTTTACTAACCCTGATGAAGTTCCAACTGGTGTAACTATTGATTCAACCACTGGTACTATTACTGTTCCAGCAGGTACCACTCCAGGTGCTTACAACATTCCGGTTACAGTAACTTACCCAGATGGCAACACTGATACTCCAACTGCTAGTGTAACTGTTGATGCTGTTCCAGAGGTACAACCAATTACTGTAAGTGATGGTAAGGTTCCAGATGCTACAACTGGTATCAAGAACTACGATCCAACTGGTAAAGCAGGCTACCCTTCAAAGGTTGAATGGACTACTACTCCAGTAATCGATCCAACTAAGCCAGGTACTACTGATTACACTGTTAGAGTAACCTACCCAGATGGCAACACTACTACTGCTACTGTGCCAGTAACTGTAACTAATGATGCACAAATTTATACACCAAAGGGACAAGACTTTACTGTATACCAAACTGCAGTGCCAGGTGCTGCTGAAGGTATTGCAAATGCAAGCGAGCTACCAGATGGTACTACTTACACTTGGAAGACAGCACCAGATACTATTAATCCAGCAGGCTTGGAAGGTACTGAAAACTACGGAAAATCAACAGTAGTTCCAGCAGTAGTAACAGTAAATTATCCAGATGGCAGCAGTACTGATGTTCCAATTAATGTGACTGTAAAGTCAAACAAGTTAACAGTTCAAAGACATCTTGTATACACAATTCCATCGGGACCAAATAAGGGACAAAAAGTAGATACTGTTCCACTTTCTCAAGCAACAAGTATTACTTTGGCACCAGGTAGATATGAGTACAATGCAGCCGGCATACCAGAGCCAATTTTCAACTCAAATTCAACTTGGGGTACTGGCACAATTATTAATATGCCAGCACCATACTTTAAGGGATATACTGCCAATCCACAAATGGTGCCAACGCTAAATATTGGTGGTGAAAATATAACTGCAGAGGTTCCTACTGAGGTTTACCAAGAAATAACTTATACTGCAAATACTCAGACTGGTAAGATTTCTTATGTGGATAGCACGGGTACAGAAATTGGTTCAACACCACTTACTGGTAAGACTGATGAACCTGTAGCTATTAATCCTGTGGCACCAGAGAACTGGAAGATTGTTCCAGGACAAGATATTCCAACTTCAGTAACTGCTACTGATAGTGGTATCCCAACTGTTACTGTGAAGATTGAACATGCTACTAAGGATGTAACTGATGATCCAAGTCAAGCAGACAAGGTAGTTAAGACCGTTACAAGAACTATTGATGTAAATGTAGCTGGCAAGACTAGTGAATACACTACTCAATCAGTAACTCTTCACAGAACTGCAACCGAAGACTTAGTAACTAAGCAAGTAACTTACGGTGACTGGAACACTGAAGGAGCTAAGTTCGATGCCGTAACAGCTCCAGCAGAAGCAGGTTACACAGTTCAAAACCCAGACGCAGCTCCAGAAGTAGCAGTAACTGGTGATACAGGTGACTCAACTGTAACCTTTAACTATGATGCAAATAGTCACAACCAAGTAATTAACTACGTTGGCCCAGATGGTACAGTTGTTAAGACCTACGATGTAACAGGTAAGACTGGTGAAACTGTTGATACTAACATCCAAACTAACTTACCAGATGGTTGGGTAATCACTGATCCAAAGGTAACTACACAAGTAACCTTCGGTGCAGATGATCCAACTCCAATTACTGTAAACATCAAGCACGGTACTAAGGATGTAACTGACGATCCAAGTCAAGCAGACAAGGTAAAGAAGACAGTTACTAGAACAATTGATCTTAATATTGCTGGCAAGACTTCAACTTACACTACCCAATCAGTAACTCTCCACAGAACTGCAACTGAAGACTTAGTAACTAAGGAAGTAAGTTACGGTAACTGGAATACTGAAGGAGCTAAGTTTGACGCAGTAACAGCTCCAGCAGAAGCAGGTTACACTGTTCAAAACCCAAATGCCGCACCAGAAGTAGCTGTAACCGGTGATACAGTAGATTCAACAGTAACCTTCAACTACGATGCAAATAGTCATACTCAAGTAATCAACTACGTGGGTCCAGATGGCACAGTTGTTAAGACATACGATGTAGTCGGTAAGACAGGTGAAACTGTAGATACGAACATCCAAAGTAATGTTCCAGATGGTTGGGTAATCACAGATCCAAAGGTAACAAGTCAAATTACCTTCGGAACAGATGATCCAACTCCAATTACTGTAAACATCAAGCATGGTACTAAGGATGTAACTGATGATCCAAGTCAAGCAGACAAGGTAGTTAAGACCGTTACAAGAACTATTGATGTAAATGTAGCTGGCAAGACTAGTGAATACACTACTCAAACTGTAACTCTTCACAGAACTGCAACTGAAGACTTAGTAACTAAGGAAGTAACTTATGGTCCATGGAACACTGAAGGAGCTAAGTTTGAAGCTGTAACTGCTCCAGCAGAAGCAGGTTACACTGTTCAAAACCCAGACGCAGCACCAGAAGTAGCAGTAACTGGTGAAACAGCAGACTCAACAGTAACCTTCAACTACGATGCAAATAGTCATACTCAAGTAATTAACTACGTAGGTCCAGATGGCACAGTAGTTAAGACTTACGATGTCACAGGTAAGACAGGCGAAACTGTTGATACTAATATTCAAACCAACTTACCAGAAGGTTGGGTAATCACTGATCCAAAGGTAACTACACAAGTAACCTTCGGAACAGATGATCCAGCTCCAATTAACGTGAACATCAAGCATGGTACTAAGGATGTAACTGATGATCCAAGTCAAGCAGACAAGGTAGTTAAGACCGTTACAAGAACTATTGATGTAAATGTAGCTGGCAAGACTAGTGAATACACTACTCAATCAGTAACTCTTCACAGAACTGCTACAGAAGATTTAGTAACTAAGCAAGTAACTTACGGCCCATGGAATACAGAAGGTGCTAAGTTCGATGCCGTAACTGCCCCAGCAGAAGCGGGTTACACAGTAACTAACCCAGACGCAGCTCCAGAAGTAGCAGTAACAGGTGATACAGCAGACTCAACAGTAACCTTCAACTACGATGCAAATAGTCATACTCAAGTAATTAACTACGTGGGTCCAGATGGTACAGTTGTTAAGACCTACGATGTAGCCGGTAAGACTGGTGAAACTGTAGATACTAACATCCAAAGTAATATTCCAGAAGGTTGGGTAATTACTGATCCTAAGGTAACAAGTCAAATTACCTTCGGAACAGATGATCCAGCTCCAATTAACGTGAACATCAAGCATGGTACTAAGGATGTAACTGATGATCCAAGTCAAGCAGATAAGGTAAGCAAGACAGTTACTAGAACTATTGATGTTGATGTTGCAGGTAAGACTAGTGAATACACTACTCAATCAGTAACTCTTCACAGAACTGCTACAGAAGATTTAGTAACTAAGCAAGTAACTTACGGCCCATGGAATACAGAAGGTGCTAAGTTCGACGCTGTAACTGCCCCAGCAGAAGCAGGTTACACAGTATCAAACCCAGATGCCGCACCAGAAGTAGCCGTAACCGGTGATACAGCAGATTCAACAGTAACCTTTATCTATGGTGCAGATACCCACAGCCAAGTAATCAACTACGTTGATAAGAGTGGTAAGATTATTAAGACCTATGATGTAACAGGAACCACTGGAGCAACAGTAGATACCAACATCCAAACTAATGTACCAGAAGGTTGGGTAATTACTGATAAGACAGTTCCAGGTCAAATCACATTTGGATCAAACACTCCAGCCCCAATCAATGTAACTATTGAACATGGAACTAAGGATGTAACTGATGATCCAGATCAAGCAGACAAGGTAAACAAGACTGTTACTAGAACAATTGATGTTGATGTTGCAGGTAAGACTAGTGAATACACCACTCAATCAGTAACTCTCCACAGAACAGCTACAGAAGATTTAGTAACTAAGGAAGTAACTTACGGCCCATGGAATACAGAAGGTGCTAAGTTCGACGCTGTAACTGCCCCAGCAGAAGCAGGTTACACAGTTCAAAACCCAGACGCAGCTCCAGAAGTAGCAGTAACAGGTGATACAGCAGACTCAACTGTAACCTTTAACTACGATGCAAACAGTCAAACTAGAAAGATTAACTTCGTTGATCCAGATGGTAAGACCGTTTCAACTCAAACCTTAACTGGTAAGACAGGAACCAGCGTAACTATTGGTAATGGTGAAGGTCAAACTCCGTTGAACATTCCAACAGGCTACGAAATTGTTCCAAATACTGAAGTACCAACCAAGGTTCCATTTAATGCAGATAGTAAGGATAATCCAGATATCACTGTTAAGGTTCAAGCTAAGGTTGATACTGTAGATGGACGTAACGACAAGAGTAATAGCGATGTTTACCGTCAAGTAACTAGAACTATTACCGTAAACATTGAAGGTCAAGAACCTCAAGTTAGAACTCAAACTCTTGACTTCTATAGAATTAAGTCAACTAATGAAGCAACAGGTAAGATAACTTACACTGACTGGACTTCAAACATGACAGATGGTTCAACTAGTTTCCCAGACTTTGAAATTCCAACTGCTGGTGGTTACACTAGAACAATTACTGGTGGAACAATCACTACCAAGGATGGTAAGGATTACGTAGCTTCAGTAAGTGGTTTAAGCGATGGTACACCAGTAAACAATATCAACGTAACTGTAAACTACACTAAGGCAGAACAAACAGCTACAATCCAATATGTAGATAACAATGATCATAATCATGTAGTTGGTACTCAAGAAGTACCAGGAGAAATTGGTGAAACTGTAAAGGTAAACCTTGAAGTTCCAACAAATTGGAAGCTTGTTCCAAACCAACAAGTTCCAAGTGAATTCACCTTTGGTTCAACTCCACTTAAGGACACTATTGTTTACGTTGAACATGGAACTAAGGATGTAACTCCTGACTACGAACATGATAAGAACGTAGAAACTGCTACGGCGTGGACAGTAACTGAAACTATTAATGTAACCACTCCAGATGGCAAGACTACTAAGGCAGTAGATGCATCTAAGACATTTACTAGAACAGCCACTAAGGACTTAGTAACCAATAAGGTAACTTATGGTGAATGGTCAGATAATGGTAGTTACACATTCCCAAGCTACAATGTGAAGGAAATTGCTGGATACACTCCAAGTCAAGCAAGTGTTCCTGCTCAAACAGTTAAACCGGGTGATAAAGACTTAGTCTTTAACATTACTTACAGTGCTAATAAGCAAACTAGAAAGATCAACTTTGTCGATCCATCTGGTAAGACTGTTGGTACCCAAACTTTAACTGGTAAGACAGGTACCAGCGTAACTATCGGTAATGGTGAAGGACAAACTCCATTAGAAGTACCAACCGGCTACGAAATTATTCCAAATACTCAAGTACCATCAAGTGTTGGCTTTAACGCAACTAATAACCCAGACATTACTGTTAAGGTTCAAGCTAAGGTTGATACTGATGATGGACGTAATGACAAGAGTAACAGTGATGTTTACCGTCAAGTAACTGAAACAGTTACTGTAAACATTGAAGGTCAAAAACCACAAGTTGTAACTCAAACTCTTGACTTCTACAGAATCAAGTCAACTAATGAAGCAACAGGTAAGACAACTTACACTGACTGGACTTCAAACATGACTGATGGGTCAACTAGCTTTGCACCAGTAGAAATTCCAAGTGCAGCAGGTTACACTAGAACAATTACTGGCGGCACAATCACTACCAAGGATGGTAAGGATTATGTAGCCTCAGTAAGTGGTTTGAGTGATGGTACACCAGTAAACAACATCAACGTAACTGTAAACTACGTTTACTCAGATCAAACAGCTACAATTAAGTTTGTAAACAATGCTGATCACAACGACGTTGTAAGTACCCAAGTAGTTGGTGGTAAGACTGGTCAAACAGTCCCAGTAAAACTTGAAGTACCAGCAAACTGGCAAGTAGTGGGCGGACAAGAAATCCCAAGTGAATTCACATTTGGATCAGAGCCAATTAAGGACACTATTATTTACGTTGAACATAAGACTGAAGACGTAACTAATGATCCAAATGAAAAGGATAATGTAAATAAGACTATTACTAGAACTGTTGATGTTGATGTTGCAGGTAAGACTAGTGAATACACTAAGCAAACAGTTACTCTTCAAAGAACCGCAACTAAGGACTTAGTAACTAATAAGGTAACTTACGGTGCATGGGAAACTTCTAAGTTTGATGCTGTAACTGCTCCAGCAGAACCAGGTTACACAGTAACTAACCCAGATGCTGCTCCAGCAATGGATATAACTAGTGATACTAAGAGTTCAACTGTAACCTTCATTTACAAGGCTAATGAACATTCAGTAACTATTACTTATGTTGATAATAACGGTAAGAAGGTTGATAGTTACACTGAAACTGGTACTACTGGTGAAACAGTAGACCCAGCAATTCGAGCTCACGTACCAAATGGTTACCATATTACTGATAGCTCTGTTCCAGGTTCAATTACATTTGGTTCAAATGATCCTGCACCAATTACTGTTCACGTTGAAAAGAACGTAAACCCAACAGATGCAGACAAATACACCCCAGAACCAAAGGACATCAAGACGCAAGTAGGTAAGGAACCAACTCCAGAACAAGGAATTGGCAACATTCCAAACTTGCCAAGTGGTACAACTTACACTTGGACTAACGGTGCTCCAGATGTAACTACACCAGGAACAAAGAGTACTGAAATCACAGTTCACTACCCAGATGGTTCAGAAGAAATCGTAACTACCAAGGTAATTGTTGAACAACCAGCTAAGGAACCAAGTGATGCAGATAAGTACACCCCAGAACCAAAGGACATCAAGACGCAAGTAGGTAAGGAACCAACTCCAGAACAAGGAATTGGCAACATTCCAAACTTGCCAAGTGGTACAACTTACACTTGGACCAATGGTGCTCCAGATGTAACAACCCCAGGAACTAAGAGTGTAGAAATCACAGTTCACTACCCAGATGGTACAACTGACACTGTAACTACTAAGGTAATTGTTGAAGAACCAACTAAGAACCCAAGTGATGCAGACAAGTACACTCCAGAACCAAAGGACATCAAGACACAGGTAGGTAAGGAACCAAGTCCAGAACAAGGAATTGGCAATATTCCAAGCTTACCAAGTGGTACTACATTTACTTGGACCAACGGCGCTCCAGATGTAACCACTCCAGGAACTAAGAGTACTGAAATCACAGTTCACTACCCAGACGGTACAACTGATACTGTAACTACTAAGGTTGTAGTTGAAGAACCAACTAAGAACCCAACAGATGCAGATAAGTACACTCCAGAACCAAAGGATATCAAGACACAAGTTGGTGTAACTCCAAATCCAGAAGATGGAATTGGTAACGTACCAAACTTACCAGCTGGCACAACATACACTTGGACTAATGGTAATCCAGATGTTTCAACACCAGGAACTAAGAGCGTAACTATTACAGTACGTTACCCAGATGGTTCAACTGACACTGTAACTACAAAGGTAACAGTGGAAGAACCAGCTAAGAACCCAACTGATGCAGACAAGTACACACCAGAACCAAAGGATATCACTACTCAAGTAGGCGTAGTACCAAGTGCAGAAGAAGGAATCGGTAATATTCCAAACTTACCAACTGGCACAACATACACTTGGACCAATGGTAATCCAGATGTTTCAACACCAGGAACAAAGAGTGTAGAAATTACTGTTCACTACCCAGATGGTTCAACTGACACTGTAACTACAAAGGTAACCGTAGAAGAACCAACTAAGAATCCAACTGATGCAGACAAGTACACACCAGAACCAAAGGATATTACTACTCAGGTAGGCGTAGTACCAAGTGCAGAAGAAGGAATCGGTAATATTCCAAACTTACCAACTGGCACAACATACACTTGGACCAATGGTAATCCAGATGTTTCAACACCAGGAACAAAGAGTGTCGAAATTACTGTTCACTATCCAGATGGTTCAACTGACACTGTAACTACTAAGATAACAGTAGAAGAACCAGCTTCAACTCCAAAGGAAAATCCAACAGATAATCCAAAGAATAATCCAGCGGATACTCCAAAGGAAACAGTTCATACTAAGACTCCACAAGGTACAATTCCAAATCCAACACAAGTAATCAAAGATAAGGTAAAGGTTCCTGAAGGAGCTAAAGTTACTTGGAAAGAAAAACCAGATGTCTCAACCCCAGGTACTCATCATGGTGTAATTCAAGTAATTTACCCAGATGGTACAACAAAAGATGTCGATGTAGATATCCTAGTTGCTCCAAAGGCTAATGCAACTAATGAACCAACTAACTCAACTCATAAGCATGCTACTAAGAAGAGCGAAAGCAATGTGGGACCTAAGGGAGAATATAGAAATGGATTTACTTCAAGAGCTATAGCTCCAAAGGCCAATATTACAACTGCTAAGAAGTCCATGAGTAGCAAGCAAGGAAGATTGCCACAAACTGGTTCAAAAGATAGTAGTTTAGCTGCCGTACTTGGCATTGCACTTGCCGGTATCGGATCACTCTTTGGCTTAGCTGGTAGCAAAAAGAAGCGTAAAAATTAAGCTAATTAAGTGAAATTAAATTTTTGAATAGATTTAGTTTGAGATTAAATAGATTAAAAATTTAAAACAAGCTAATTAATAAAGCTAAAAAACCAAGGCTAGAGGCCTTGGTTTTTTATTGCAAAAATAGGTAGATTTTGAATGATTTTTTGGTTAAAGTAAGAGAGGATTAATTTTTGGATAATAAGTAAGGAATGTAAGTAATTGTGAATGTAATGAATAAAAAACAGATTACGATGGTAACTGTGGCGTTAATGCTAGGTAATGTAATGGCAGGACTTGATGGAACAATTATCAATACAGCAATTCCAGCAATTGTGTCAGCCCTCCATGGAATCCAGTTTATGGGCTGGATTGTAGCAATCTTTCTATTAGGAATGTCGATTTCAATCCCAATTTGGACCAAAATAGGAGAGAAAATTACTAATAAGTTAGCTTTTGAAATTTCCCTAGTATTGTTTGTAGTAGGGTCAGCTTTAGAGGGGATTGCACCAAATATTTATTTCTTTTTAGCAGCGCGTTTGCTCATGGGAATTGGAGCAGGAGGTATGGGATCATTACCTTATATCATTGTTGGGTTTGTTTTCCCTAATATTAAAAAGCGAACTCAAGTCTTAGGATATTTAACTGCTAGCTTTAATGGGGCAGCAATTATGGGTCCATTAATTGGTGGTTGGTTAATAGATGCGTTTTCTTGGCATTGGATTTTTTATATTAATATTCCAATTGGCCTTTTAGCAATCATCATTAGTTTGATCTTTTACAAGCCAGTTACGCCAAAAGCAACGCCAGTTTTTGATATTCGGGGAGCTTTGTTCTTAGTAGCAGGATTACTAACCTTTTTGATGGGAATTCAGCTTTTGGGTCTGGCCTCTAATACTCTAGTAATCGGATTAATTGTAATTAGCTTGATAATTTTAGGAATGTTCTTTTACTTTGAAGGAAAAGCTAAGAATCCAATTATTCCGCTAACTATCTTTAAAAATAAGGCGTTAAATGGAGATTTTCTACTTTTTGCTTTTACTTGGGGAGCATTTATTGCTGTTAATACTTATTTACCAATGTGGGCGCAAGCTTTACTTGGAATGTCAGCGCTAGCTGGAGGAATGACTTTGATTCCAAATTCAATTTTTGAAATTGGAGCTTCCCAAACAGTAGCCTCAATTCAAGAGCATTTGCGCACTTTCACATTAGTAATGATTGGAATTATTACGATGATGATCTCAGTGGTGGGACTACTTTTTTCCAAAGTTACTACACCACTTTGGAGTTTAGTGGTTATTGGAACTTTTTCAGGAATCGGTGTGGGTTTTATTTTCGTAGCTTTACAGGTAAAGGTTCAAATCGATGCTGGAAGGAAAGAGATGGCGACAGCTACCTCCACTTCATATTTAATTCGAATTTTAGCGCAAACTTTAATGGCCGCTGTTTATGGGGTAATAATGAATTTGGCTCTAGAACGTGGAGTGGCGCAGCACCATCATATTACGATGGGAATGTTAAATGAATTAAGTGATGCTAAGACAGCCCGTGCTTTGCCACAAAATCTATTACCATTAATGAGAAGAATTTTTCATGGTGGAATTCACGAAATTATGGTTGTATCGTTTATCTTGTTAATCATTGCAACTATCTTTAATTTTTACTTTAACTTTAAAGTAAATAATTTAAAAAATAAATAAGATAAGAAAAAAGGCGTATGCGAGGAGAAGCATACGCCTTTTATGGGAATTTATTAGAGGTAAGAATAATTTAAGTTTAGTTTTGTAATCTGTCAGTATTAATAGAGAATGACAGACGAGATAAGTGCATCTCCTTATCAACTAACTTACCAACTGTTTCATGTGCAAGATTTAAGACTTTGGTTGCATTTTGCTCATTTGCTTGAGTCAAAAATTGAGTAAGTTTTTGACCTGAAAGAGTAGAAGCAGCAGCATCTGTATCATGGACAAGTTGATCTGTTAATTGATCAGCTGTAGGTAAAAATCCACCTAAGCCAATTAAAAGAGACTTCATTTCATTATAACTTGGCTGAATGAGTGCAGCGAGTGTTCTAGATAACCAATAAGCATTTTGACTATCATAGGTTAAACTAGTGGAATTGTAGGCACTAGCTGTATCATTTGCATTGGAATAGAATGGTACGTATGGATTAAAAGCAGTTGGAGCAGAATTAAACCAAGCAATACCAGCATATTCTTCAGGGACATCACTACGGATTTCAAGAATGTGAGACTCAGCGCAACGAGCCATAGAGATAGGACGGAACTTTGTTCGATCATCTTTTGGCGTATTAACAGCCAACGGATCATACTGGGTTTCGTTATAATGAGAACTTAACACATAAGCTACATCTTCACGCTTGAGCTTACGATTTGGTTTAAAACTGAAATCTAAATCATTACTATCAGGTGCAATAGCAAAGTGACCTAGGTAATTTTGTCCAAACCAAACGCGAGGAGTATTGTAAACACGGTCGCGAGCATTAGAAGTGCCGAAAATACGACGGAAGTTAAAAGTATCAGGATCAGGATTTAAGTGATTCTTTTTAACAAATTCTTGAATACCATCAGCCCAAAGAAAGCGACTTGAATCATCAAAGTCAATTTCTTGTTGAGAGACTTGATTGGCAATAACGGCAGCTTTATCATCAGCTAATTTGCTAGCAACCCAATAATGTCCGGTAGGAATTTCCATGTACCAAACTTCATCTTTATCGCTAAAAATAATACCGTTTCCTTCATGAGAACCATATTTAGCAATTAGTTTGCCCAGATATTCGACACCTTCACGTGCTGAGTGAATAAAGGGTAAAACAATACTTAATAAAGCATCTTCACCAATACCAGTTGCTACTAAAGGATCAAGAGCTAATACTTGGGGATTACCATAAATACTTTCAGTAGCACTCATAGCAACATTAGCACTATTGATACCACATTCACCAAATTGACCATGTTTTTTGTAATTAACAAAAGGAGCCATTTGGTATCGAAGGGCATGCGTAGGAAGAGGAATATCTGCACCACTTACGTAAGAGTGAAAAGTTTGTTTTTCATTCTTAGCGGGAACTACAACCCATTTTACTGGGACATCAGGACGTTCAGCATCACAATTTCTTGCAATCATTGTTGAATTATTGATACTGGCACGCTTTCCTACAATGACTGTTGTACAGCCCATTTAATCATCTCTTTCTAATCGTTAGCTCAATCTTTAGATTGGGTTCATTGCGTTCCAGTAAGGAAGCACAATAGGTTCTTCTTCATAAGCCTTAAGTTGGTGGCTAGTTAAGTACTTCTTGTTAACAACTGTTTCATAAGTGTAGTTTTCCATCCAGTCGTTACTCATAATGAAGTAACCTTTGTGACCAACTTTAGTACCCCAAGAGTTTTGGATCTTCCAGTTAACTGGTTTGTCATTACGCATATCAACACCTGAAATAAGCATTGCGTGAGTTGGTAAACTTTCGCCATAGTCAAAACGTAAAGTCTTGTCATGACCTAAAGTAGAACCAAATGAACGTTCCCAGTCATAAACATCAGTAATTAATGCACCAGTAGGGTTGTTCCATTCTTGTAATACATCACAACCAAACCAAACAGGTTCGTCATCTTTTAATTGTTCGATAACCATTTTTTCCATTTCGTGCATTGAAACATTAAGGTAACGGTTTTCAATACCATCAACCATGTTCTTAGAAGATTCAATGCCGTAAACTTGATCATACTTGTAGCCGTGACCTGGAAGGTTCATGATTTCAACGTAGTCTTCTAAGTTAATGTTGACAAATTTCTTGAAGAATTCCATTGGAGTAACTTCACCAGTGGTGTGGAATTCATTATCTTTATCTCTGTAAGAATAAGTGAATTTTTCTGGAGGAGTACCTAAAGAAATAGCTACAATCTTGTAGTTTTCTGAATTCATTTGACGTAAAACGCTAGCAATTTTTTCGTCAGAAGCATCTGCATTAGCTAAATCTCTTAATTTCATAGCATCTTTTTGTAACTTACGGTTAAACATAAAGTCTAACTCTTGAGTGTTAGCACTAACAGCAGTTTCACCCATAGCAGACATTGGAACGATACCGTATTTTTCAATTAAGCTTACTAATAGGCTCCAGTCACCACCATCTTGTTGAGGGGTCTTTAATAACCATCTAACTTTGCGGTCAGACATTGGCTTATCAGCAGTCTTTAAAATGTTGTGGTAGAAGTAGTTAGCTTTTTCCAATTTGTCGTAAAAGAATAAGTAAGAAGTGGAAAGTTTCATATCCTTGATATGATATTCTTTTTCAATATGGTATCTAATAAAGTTCAATGCTGAAAACATCCAGCAACGACCAGACTTCTTTTGATTTAAAGGAGTATCTGAATCTACATCAATTGAAAATTCGAATGGGTGTTTTTCAATTGCACTTTGATTAGTAATTGACTTCTTAATACCATTTTGCATAACCGCATTTTGAGTATTACGGTATTTTTCTTCACCTAAGAAGTCAGTTCTCATAGTGTTTAAGTCTTCTGGATTTAAATTATCTTTTGTCATTTTGAATCTCTTTTCTTTAAATGAATCTAATCTAACCTAATTAATTATTAGGAATATCTGGTGTTTCAGAAGCTTTAATGACAGCTTCTGAAACTTGAGCATCAGGCTTATAAGGCCGCTTAATTGGCATCCCCATTGGGTTTTGGTCTTTTGACATCACCGTAGTAGGTACGTTTGAGGTTACCTTACCTGGTTTTTTAAGACCTTCAATTTCCCAAGTGAAAGGTGCAAATTTATTGTTAGGATCAACCCAGTTGTGGTGCTTAGAGAGTTGGTAAAGGATAAAGCAAATTCCTAAGACTACGGCAACCAAGATTAAAATTACTGAAACATAAACTATAGGTGATCCAACTTCTGATTTAACCTGTGTTGGAGGATAAATTGCTAATACAATCCCAAAAATTGATGAAATAATACCAATTCCACCGACAAGCCAAGCACCAAATTTTCCACCAGGGATCTTGAATGAACGAGGGCGGTTAGGCTGGTCGTAACGTAGCTTGATAAATGCAGTAAACATTAAAACATAGTAGAACAAGTATAAAACAGTAATTGTTTGAGTAAGTAAAATTACAAATCCTTCAACATTTGGAATTAATTTAACTAGGTAAGCAATTACAGTCATTCCAGCAATTTGAGTGTACATTAAACGTGATGGCATGTGGTGCTTATTTTTCTTTTGGAACCAGTGTGGTAAGAATCCACTACCACCAGCTTGTCCTAACATAAATGAAGGACCAGCCATGTTAGTAACAACCATTGCAATGGTGTTGCAAAGTAGGGCCCAAACTAAGACCATGTAAAGCCATGGCATTCCAATAGTAGAACCTAAAATTCTAAATACTGAATATAAAGTATAAAGAATGTTAATCTGCTTTTCTGGAATGATGATAGCAATAATTACAGTCCCAACAACGAAAATTAAGAACGCTAAAATAACTGAAATAAACATAGCTTTTGGAAATTCTTTTTCAGGATTACGTAGTTGCTTAATGTGAGCAGCATTCATATCAATTCCTGTATATGAGAAGAATACTCCGGCAGCTAGTGCTAGTGTTCCCATTCCATTCCACTTAGGAATTAATCCCTTTGGTGTAATTGGAATTACTGGTTGGTGGCCTTGAGCTACCCAAACGATAGCTAAGATAATCATTACAGCTAATGGAATTAGACTACCGATAATAACACCATATTTTGCTAAGTTAGCAAAAGCTTTAACACCCTTGGTAGCAAGGAATGTTAATAACCAGTAAAGGATGATGAAACCAGTCATAATTAAAACTTCATGTTGTGGGTTTTGAGCAAATTTTACCGCTGCATCATAATTTGGTGTATAAAACATGATTGTCGCAGTAAAACTAGGCATCGCAATCCCGAAGTTTAGCATAGTTTCAAACCATAAAATTAATAAACAAGTAAGTGCCCAGCCTTTTCCTAGTCCTTCACCTACCCAACGGAAAATACCTCCACGGTTACTCCAACCGGTAGCAAGTTCTGCAGCTACTAAAGCTGTTGGAATAAAGAAACAAATTGCACCGATTGCAAAATAAGTAATTGAAGCAAGTCCATAAAATGATTGTTGAACGTCATTTGCTAAACCTGCAACCATGGAGACATTCATCATGGTTAGGGCCAAAACAGAAATATAGACTTTCTTTTGTTTGGTCTTACTTTCAACCATAAATAAATTCAACTCCTTGTACTCAATCTAATATGAGGTACCTGAATATTATCTTGCGGATAGCCAAATGCACTAACTCTTATTTATTAACTAAAAACTATAATTGAGTTGGAAAAATAAACTTTAATTCAAAGTTACTTAGTTTTCAAAATATAGTGTTTTAATGACTGAGTCACATAAAATAATTCCTACAAGTTTCTCATTGATTAGAAAATCCTATAACTTAATCAGCAAAGAACTTCTTTGTTGATTCGGTTTTAACTCTAGAACAAATCTCATTTTTTTACAAAAATAAAGACTTGAAATTTACGTGAAAAAGTGCATAGAAAAAATAACTTCTTATATTATGCCGTAAGAAAAAATATTTTACGCATCATTTTCTAGTAAGGCGTATCTTTTGCAATTTGTTTTTCAACTCTTTAAGCTAAGAGTGATAGAAATTAATTGAGAAAGAAGATGTAAGAATGGGAAAAAGTGGGGCGCCCGCAAAAAAATTACCGTTTATTTCGATATTCTTTTTAGGAATTAACGGAATCATCGGATCAGGTGCTTTTTTACTACCACAATATATTTACAATGACATGGACTTAATGAGTGTGGTAGTTCTTTTATGTGCCGCATTCACGATTAGCATGATTGCATTGTGTTATGCCGATTTATCAAGTCGCTTTACTGGTTCAGGAGCAGCGTGGCTGTATTCATATTTTGCATTTGGGAGATTTGCAGGGTATGAGTTAGGGTTATTTACTTGGTTTTTGGGTTGTTGTACTTATGCAGCAGAAGTTGTAGCCTTTTTGACAACTTTAAGGAGTTTCGTGCCTGCTTATAGAAACGAAGCTATTTATATTTGGACTGCAATTGGATTGATTGTATTATTTTCAGTTATTAATTTTTATGGAAGAAAATTAGTTAAATTTATTGATAATGCTTCAGCAGCCGCAAAGCTTTTTACAATTATCTTATTTATAGTTGTAGGGGCATTCTTTATGCATTGGGCTAACTTTACGCCAGTTATTCCTCATGCTGCAACTACAGGAGTAGGACCATTTTTTAAGCATTTTGGTGCTGCATTTAGTGAAGTATTCTACTTATTTACTGGTTTTTCATTTATTCCAATCGCAGCTAGACAAATGCAAAATCCGACCAAAAATATTCCCCGGGTTTTAATTGGAGTAATGATTTCGGTAACTATTCTTTATACACTAACTGTAATAGTAGGAATTGGTATTTTAGGATCAAAGATGGGTGCATATACTACTCCAATTGCAAATGCCTTCCAAAAAGCTGTTGGTGAATGGGGATATATTGTAATTATTGTGGGGATGCTCCTAAGTATTTTTGGGGTAGCATTTACTTGCTCATTTAATACCCCTTCTTTAATTTCTTCACTTTCTCATGAACATAATTTACTTCCTGAATGGGTAGGAAAAAAGAATAAATATGATGCTCCATGGGTAGCAATTATTATGACTGCTATTGTGACTGGAGGATTGATTACTCAATCATATATTTTCTTAGTCTCATGTATTGTACTTGCTTCATTTGTACAATATGTCCCTTCAATTTTTGCAGTTATTAAATTTAAACATACAGGTCAATATCCAAATAAAGGATTTAAATTACCTGGTGGATATATAATTCCTGTTTTGGCATTATTAGTATCTTGCTATTTAATCTTTAACTTTACTTGGAAAACAATTTTAGTAGGATTAGTTGTCGCAGTTGCTGCAGCTTTACTTTACCTATTTTCAGGACGAAAGAGAAAAGATCCTCATCCTGGGGAAGAAATGCCAGAGGATCCAGTATCTAAATAGTGAAAGACTTAATGTTAGGAGTGGATAACTAACATTAAGTCTTTTATTGATTATTCTTGACACCGCTTTCATTAACTGCTAAGATAATAATTGTAAAGAAGCAGATTACTGATTCGATCAGGTCCTAGCTAGTATAAATAAGTAGTATTTAAAATGCACTATTTATTTATGCTAGCTTATTTTTTACAAAATTGTTAGGTGAATCGTTAATGAAATTTTTAAAGACATTGAATAATAGTGCTGCCATTGTCAAAGATGGCACTAAAGAAGAAGTGGTTTTAGGTAAAGGAATTGGTTTTGGACTCAAAAAGGGAGACGAAGTTGATGAAGCAAGAATTGAAAGACGCTTTATTACGGCTGATGATCAAAAAAGTTTTGATCAGGTTAAAGAAATTAGCGCTGCAACTCTTGATGTTACCAATAAAGTAGTAAAAATGGTTGAGTCCTTGCTCGATTTAAAATTCAATGATTATCAATACTTAGCTTTAGCAGATCATATTGATTTTGCTCTGACGAGAGTAAAAGATAATATAGATTTGAGTGATAATAATACCCGTTGGGAAGTAAAAAATCTTTTTCCACGAGAATATGATATTGCTAAAAAGGTAGTCAAATTGATAAATCAAGAGTTAAAAATTGAACTGCCACAAAGTGAATCAATTTTAATGACCTATCATTTAGTGAATGCATCTTCTAATGATTCCCAAGTTCAGGAAACCGTTGAAATTACTAATTTAATTTCAGGAATTATCAATATTATTCAATTAGATTATCAATTAGTTTTGGATACGGAATCCTTTAATTACAGTCGCTTCATTACGCATTTAAGAGCATTATTAGTGCGATTAATTAGAAAGCAAAAGACGGACACCGAAAAACTTGATCCTTCTTTACTGGGCTTTATGAAAGTTAAATATAATCATGCATATCAAACAGCACAGCGGATAGCAGTCTATTTAAAAGCAAAAATGGATTGGCAATTAAATCCAGATGATGAGTTTTATTTAGTATTACATATTTGGCGAGTAACAAGTCGACAAAATAAATAGTTTGATACATTCTTAGGTGTGTTACAAATGGCATTAACCCAAGTTAAGTATACAGTAATGAATTTCATTGTTGTATTCTAGCTTGGGTTTTATTGTTTTATAAGGAGTAAGTTAATGGCTAATAATTATAATAATTTAGCGAAGTCCATCATAAAAAATGTTGGTGGTAAAGACAACGTAAATAGTGTGGTTCACTGTACTACACGTCTTCGATTTAAATTAAAAGATGAAAAAAAGGCAAATGATGATGCTATTAAAGATACTGATGGCGTAGTGACTGTCGTAAAAGCTGCTGGTCAATATCAAGTTGTCATTGGAAACGAGGTTAACGATGTTTATGAGGCGGTAATAAAAGAAGGTGGTTTTCCTAATGGTGGACAGGTGCCTGACGACAGCGACGATGATTCAAGTTTTATGGATAAGGCAATTTCACTAATTTCTGGAATATTTACTGATATCTTAGGACCATTAAGTGCCGGCGGTATTATCAAAGGGTTAGTAGTGTTAGCTGGAGTTATTGGGCTACTTTCAATAAAATCGGGTACTTATCAAATTCTTTATGCAATTGGTGACAGTATCTTTTATTTCTTACCAATTTTTTTAGGAGTTACTTGTGCACGAAGATTTAAAATGAACCAATTTATCGGCTTAGCAATCGGTGCAGTACTAACTTATCCAACAATGGTACAGTTGGCATCTAGTAAGACAGTTTTAGGGACACTTTTTGCAAATACACCATTTGCTTCTGAAATTCATACTAACTTTTTAGGAATACCAGTTGTAACAATGAATTATACTTCAACTGTGTTACCAATTATTTTTGCAGTGTGGTTTGCCTCAATTATTGAACATTGGGCAAATAAATGGGTTCCTTCAGTAATAAAGACTTTTATTGTACCAGTTGTAACTATGATGATTACTTTACCAGTTGCATTTATCGTAATTGGCCCTGTAACTACTTGGTTAGGTGATGGAATTGGTGCGGTAATGTCGAGTATTTATCATTTCAGTCCAATTATTGCTGGTTTATTAATTGGTGGGTTATGGCAAGTATTAGTTATCTTTGGCATTCACTGGGGCATTGTTGCAGTAGCTACAACAGATTTAGCTGCATTAGGATACGACCCAATTTTAGGATTAACTTGTATGGTTTGTTACGCACAAGTTGGGGTAGTATTAGCAATTATTAAACAAACAAAGGATCCGAACTTAAAGAAAAACGCAATTGGTGCTTTCTTTTCAGGATTATTCGGTGTTACAGAACCAGCAATTTATGGGGTAACTTTACCAAGAAAAATACCATTTGTCTTAAGTTGTATTGGTGGGGCAATAAGTGGAGCAATTATTGGTGCGTTTGGTTCAGTTCTTTATATGATTCCATCAATGGGGATTTTTGCAATTCCAGGTTACGTAAATCCTAAAGGTAATTCAACTATGCAAATTGCCGGTGTAGTATTAGCAGCTGTAGTTGCATTTGTTGTCGGATTTATTTTACAACTTGTTTTTGGTAAAAAATACGTTGATCGAGCTTACGATGAAAAGCAAGCTAAAAAAG
The DNA here is from genome assembly GCF_014522345.1 of Lactobacillus sp. PV037. Taxonomy (NCBI): domain Bacteria; kingdom Bacillati; phylum Bacillota; class Bacilli; order Lactobacillales; family Lactobacillaceae; genus Lactobacillus; species Lactobacillus sp. PV037. The sequence continues at coordinate 261,625 of NZ_CP041987.1, forward strand.
TTCAAGAGATTTCGAAAGCTGCAGTTGCAACTACAAATCTTTCAACTAGTTTAATTAGCCCACTTAATGGAGAAGCTATTGCTCTTTCTGAAGTTAAGGATGAAGTATTTTCAAGTGGTGCAATGGGAAAAGGAATGGCAATTAAGCCAACTGAAGGAATACTTTGCGCACCAGCAGATGGTGAAATTATCATGACTTTTCCAACTAGCCATGCAATTGGAATGAGAACTAAAGATGGTGCAGAAGTATTAATGCACATTGGCATGGATACAGTTAACTTGCAAGGAAAAGGATTTAAAACCTTAGTAGAAAAAGGGCAGCAAGTAAAGGCTGGTGATAAATTAGTCAAATTTGATATTCCTGCAATTGAAAAGGAAGGCTATACAGTAACGACTCCAATTGTAATTACTAATTCTTCAAATTATGAAGAAATCACACCGATTGTTAATGGTAAAGTTAAAGTTGGAGAAAAGATCATAGTGTTACAAGGTAATGATAAGAAAAAGATTCTAGTATCTGGACAACAAAAATTAGCTTAAAATTAATTAAAGGAGAAAAAAATGACATTTCCAAAGAACTTTTTATGGGGTGGCGCAACTGCTGCTAATCAAATTGAAGGAGCATATGATGTAGATGGTAAAGGTTTATCAGTTACTGATATTACAACAGCAGGAAGTTTGAATGAGCCTAGATATTTAACTTATAAGTTAAATGGAAAACTTGAGAAAACCCCTGCAGTACCAGGAGCTGGGTTACCTAAAGGTGCGGTAGGTACAATTGATCCTAATGCATATTATCCAAATCATGTAGCAATTGATTTTTATCATCGTTACAAAGAAGATATAAAATTATTTGCGGAAATGGGATTTACAACATTTAGAATTTCGATTGCTTGGACACGAATTTTTCCTAAAGGTGATGAGGAAAAACCTAATCAAGCAGGGTTGGACTTTTATCGCAGAGTTTTTGAAGAATGCAAAAAATATGGAATTGAACCTATTGTAACTATTTCTCACTATGAAGATCCGTTATATTTAAGTGAAAAATATAATGATTGGCAAGATCGAAAAATGATTGATTTTTATGTGAAGTATGCTAAGACTTTATTTATTAAATACAAAGGACTAGTTAAGTACTGGTTAACTTTTAACGAAATTAATTCTGCCTTATTAATGCTTAATTCCTTTGGAAATGATGTAGTTGATAATAAAGCTTATCAACATGCTTATCAAAAGCTTCACTATCAGTTTGTTGCGTCAGCTCGTGCAGTTAAGGCAGCCCATGAAATTGACTCAGAAAATATTGTTGGAAATATGATTTGTGGAGTAGTAGATTATCCTTTAACTCCTGATCCAGAAGATGTTTTGGCTACTCGGCATGTAATGGAACAAAATATATATTATTGTGGAGATGTTCAATGTAAAGGAAAATACCCAACTTATTCAAAGCGTCTTTGGAATGAACATAATGTACATTTGGATATTACTGAACAAGACAAGAAGGATTTAGCTGAAGGTAAAGTTGATATTTATACTTTTTCCTATTACATGAGCAATGTAATTACCAAGCACAAAGTAGAAGATAAAGTTAGTGGTAACTTTTCAGCTGGTGCTAAAAATCCATATTTAAAATATTCTGAGTGGGGTTGGGCGACAGATCCAACAGGATTACAGTACTATCTGGAAGTAATGTATGATCGTTATGATCTGCCAATGATGGTAGTTGAAAATGGTTTAGGTGCTATTGATAAAATTGCAGCAGACGGTAAAATTTATGATGATTATCGCATTGATTATCTTCGTCAACATATTAAGGCAATGCAAAAAGCAATTGATGATGGAGTAGATTTAATTGGATATACTACTTGGGGATGTATTGATTTGGTTTCTGCAGGAACAGGACAAATGTCAAAACGTTATGGCTTTATTTATGTTGATCGTGATGATGAAGGTAACGGGTCTTTAGATAGAATCCCCAAAGAGTCTTACTATTGGTATAAGAAAGTAATTAATTCTCAAGGAAAGGATTTGGATTAATTAAAAAGACTTTCAAAATTAGATGTACCCTAAAACTAGGATATATTATTGATTAGCTTTGATTTATGATCGCATTCCGATATTCAATCGGGGTGCGATTTTTTATTATCCTAAATTTTTAACTACATTAATTCTAAATAAAATTAAGTTTAATAAGACAATTCCTGCAGTAACAATGAATACCATGCTATAGCTAGATAAACCAGCTACTGTGGAACCAAGAAGAGGTCCCACAATATTTCCAATGTACATTGCACTTTGATTCCAGGAAAAGATACGTCCTGTAACTTGTGTTGGAGAATTTTTAGTTAAGAGAGTTTGTACTTGCGGAAATAGGCAAGCATCTGTAAAGCCAACTAAAAAGCGCAAAATTCCAAGTTGCCAAGTATTATGGACAAAAGCAGTGAAGAAGAAAAGAATAGTAGCGCCAATAAATCCGCTAATAATAATTTTGTGAGTACCAATTCTGTCGCCCCAAGCTCCAAGTCTTGAAGCAGCTAAGAAAGTTGCAATCCCTGGCAACGCAGCAATTACTCCAGAAATAAAGACTACGTTTCCATGGTTGTGCATTAATTGTTCAACGTAGAGAGATACAATTGGATTAATTGAATTATTAGCAGCTTGAATGATTAAGGTGGTTAATAAGAGACCAAAAATCAACATTGGTGAGCGTAATGCATGAATAACCCCACTAGTTTTTTCAAGTTTCTTTTCAGTAATAGGTTTGAAATCATCTTCATGAACAAAAAATAATGATAAGAAAAATGCAATCAGCAGTAAAGCACCAGTGATAAAGAAGGTAATGCGATAACTAAAAGCAGAAGCAAGTGCACCACCAACAAATGGCCCGAGTAAGTTACCCGCTGTAAAGGAAGAGGCCATTGTCCCTAGTGCTTGACCTGATTTTTCTTTAGGAGTTTCTGTAGCAATTAAAGCATTTGAATTAGAAACAAATCCTGCAAAAAATCCTTGTGTCATTCTTAGGAAGAATAATTGCCAAACATTTGTAACTAGTCCCATGGCAGCTAAAATAATTGCCATTCCTAGTGAGGCTCGTAAGATCATTAACTTACGGCCTTTTTTGTCAGCAAGTTTTCCCCACCAAGGCGAGACGACTGCAGAGACAAAGTAAATGCCAGAAAAAACAAAACCTGACCAAAAGTTAAGTTGAGCATGAGTAAAATGCCCTAAGGTATTGATATAAAGTGGCAAGAAAGGCATAATTTCTGAAAATGCAATACCTGCAATAAAAACAGCAACTGAAAGAACTCGCAAGTTACGTTTCCAGGTTGGGGCTTGTGATTTTGACATAAAATAAAACTTCCTTAATTAATAAGATAGTTTCTATTGTAGCACTTTGAGAAAGGTTGGTTTAGTAAGAAAAGATTGATATTATAGGATTATTGATAATATTTTTGGGAGAATGGGGAAAATAATCTTTCATATAATACAATGATATCCCTTTAAAAAATTATATAGTTAGAAAATATTATGTTGATTAAATTATTGAATTAATAAATAGGAAAGAAGGATTCATGAAAGCAAGAGAAGTTCTTACTACTTTAAAAATTGTATCAACCATTAGTTGGTTCTTAATTGGTAGCTATTTTACAATTCACTCTATCATTTTTTTGGCTTATTTGGGACATGATGCAAAAGCATCCGTAACATCTGAGTTATTATCGGGAATAATATTTTTAGTTCTGTTATGGGGTTGTCTACCAAATATGTGGACAAAATATATAAATGAATTTTTGGGATGGATGATTAGCCTAAGTCTACTTATAGTAGCGCTAATTTCTACCTTAGTTGTAATTAAGCAATCTCCATATTTTTTGGAATTACCAATAAAATCTGAAGTAATAATAGTAATTATCAGTTATTTCTTTTTCTGTATGAGAAAAATCCTTCCATACTTAAAAATTATGAAAGTTAATAAGAATTAAGTATTTCTCTTTTGAAACTAATCTTGCTAAACTAAAAGTGAAATTGATTATGAAAGGAAAAGAGATAGATGTCTATTTTTCACGATACTTATACTTTAAATAATGGAGTTAAAATTCCTCGTTTAGCATTAGGTGTATGGGAAATTCCCAATGATCAAACCCCTAAGGCTGTTGAAGAGGCTATTAAAATTGGTTACCGCCATATTGATACTGCGCAAGCTTATGGTAATGAAGAGGGTGTAGGTGAAGGTGTACGTAAGAGTGGAATTGGTCGGGATGAGATCTTTATCAACTCTAAAGTTGAGGCGGGCATTAAAAATTATAAAGATGCAAAGGCCTCAATTGATGAAACACTGCAAAAGATGAGAATGGATTACTTAGATATGATGATTATCCACAATCCTCAACCTTGGAATGAAGTAAATCAATCAACTGATCGCCATTTTGAAGGTAACCTAGAAGCTTGGCGTGCCTTAGAAGATGCAATGAAAGAAGGAAAGTTGCGTGCAATTGGGGTTTCTTCATTTGAAAAAGAAGATTTAGATAATTTGATGATTAATTCTTCTACTAAACCAATGGTTAATCAAATTCTTTGTCATATTGCAGCGACTCCGCTTGATTTGATCAAATACAGTCAAGATAACGACATAGTAGTAGAAAGCTTTTCACCAGTAGCTCATGGAGCAGCAATGAAAGATCCGGAAATTGTTAAGATGGCAGAAAAATATGGTGTTTCAGTACCACAATTGTGTATTCGCTATGATTGGCAATTGAATACAGTTGTACTTCCTAAATCTGCAAATCCAGAACATATGAAAGCCAACAGTGAAATTGATTTTGAAATTACGTCAGAAGATATGGATATCTTAAAAAAGATGAAATCATTAGATTACGGGGATGCAAGTATTTTCCCAGTCTTTGGTGGTAAAATGTAGCTTATTTATAAACATGAAAAAAGCCTATCAGTAATGATAGACTTTTTTGTTTTAAAATTAATAATCTAATTTTTACTTAACACGTCCAATTTCATCACGCACTTTAATGTTTGATGAACCTAAACTTGGTTCTTGGCCATGTAAGTTAAATTCTACATCGACACCAGGTCTGAATAATAAAACATGAGTAGAACCACCAAAGTGGAAAATTCCTAGTTGGTCACCTTTATTAACATGTTGACCTTCCTTAACAGTAATTTCATTACCTGAAACTTCAGCCATTCCTACAGCTACAAAGGCCATCAAACCAATCTTAGGATTATCAGCTTCAATAAAGATAACTGCACGAGAAGCAGTTTGAGTAATATAAGCCTGTGAATCATTTGGAGCAGCTGGGTCTGGACCATCTGGATTTGCAAATCCTTGGTTAAGAGTTTCTGAGTAGTATGAACCATAAAGATTATAAGCTTTAACAATCTTTCCGCTAACTGGACTATTCCATCTGTGGTAGCTCAAAGCACTTAAGAAGGCTTGGTATAAAGTACCACCAACAAATTGATCAGTTAATGGATCATTATGAAGTAAATCTACTAATGAGTAAGGTTGACCTTTAATCCAGAATTTAGATTGTTTAGGTAAGTTACGTGCAATACGGTAAGGTGCAGATTCACAAGCGTTGGCAATTGAATCTAAATCATCGGGGTTAGCAACAGGGCGGATTCCAGGATTAAATGTTCGGGTGAAAAATTCATCCCAAGATTTAAAGCCAAAGTTATTGTTAATGTCATCATTAGGAGTTTGGAAAATGGTTCTAAAATTATCACCATAAGCAGCATCTTCCATACTCTTTAAAGCTTCATCACTTAACCAACCATTTTTGGAACGATTAAGGACATAGGTAGAATCAGGTCCTTGTAAAAACTTGCCCCAGTAATCTAAGATAGCACGCAACTTTTCGTTAACACGTGGATCCATGAAAGCAACATAACCTGCTTTAGTAGCCATTGGCCAATCTAAAATTGCATTAATTGGGAATCCAACTAAACCAGTTGTGTTAAATTCTGGTGCACGGTGCATAATTCTATTTAAAGCACGAAGCATTTGGCGGTAGTCATGAATAGCAGGAGTTCCCATTGGAGTTTTTTCATATTTTAGTGGAACTTCATCAAACATCATATGGAATAGATTCCATAATGTTTGATCCCCTTCAATTAAATCTTTGAAGTCTTGAATAGGAGGAAGGAGCTTTTGATTTTCTTCTTCTTCAGCTTCTTTTAAAACCTTTTTTAACCATTTATCATAGAAGGCTTGATCACTAGGTAACCATTGACCAACATTAAATTTTTCATTTTGTTTCATAGTTTTCTTCTTTCCTTAATTAGAAACTAACTTTCTTGGTGATTAGCAAGTAAATAGAAATAATTGCTAAAATACATAAAATAATTGCTAAAACAGCTTCCCATTTTGTGAAAATATGCTTGTCACCTTCTGGATTTTCTTTTCGAGCAATCCAGAAGAAGATTATTCCAACCGCATAGATAATTGTAGAAATCAATAAGTAGTTTAATCCTGCAGCATACAAAAGCCAGAGACAATAAATTGTAGATAGAATTCCTACAAATAGACTCTTATTGCGTTTGGCAGGATTATCGTTAAAGATTTCTTTCTTTTGCGCTATTTTCCACAAATACATTGAACTTAACAAGTAACAAGGTAAAATTAAGACACCAGTAATATCGATTGCTGCCAAATAAACATTATTTGCGGTGACAACTAATATCATAAATAGACTCATTAAGATACTAGAAATGTATAAGGAAACACTAGGAACTTTTTTCTTATTTTCATGTGCAAAGAATGAAGGCAGTACATGTCCTTTAGCTGCAGCGTATGGTAATTGGGCCATCATTACAGTCCAAGCAATCCAAGAACCACCTACAGAAATAATTACTGAAATAGTTACAAAGTCAACAAACCAAGGACCAAGTAAGTTTTTCATGAGGTAAGCAGTTGAAGGATCAGTTAGCTTAGAAAGATGAGGTTGGTGATAAATACCATAAGCTACAATACTAATCATGACATAAGCAACTAAAGAAGTAAGATAACCAATAACGGTTGCTTTACCAACATCAGACTTGTTTTTGGCATGGTTTGAGATTACAACTGCCCCTTCGATACCGATGAAGCACCACAAAGTAACCAACATTGGAGCCTTAACTTGTTCCATAAAGTTACCTAAATGTAATCCTTGTCCCCAGAATCCCCAAAAGAAGGTTGGGAAACGGAAGAAGATAAACATGCACACTAAGATAACTGCTAAACTGATGAACTTGATCACAACAGTAATATTATTAACAAAACTTGCTTCTTTAACTCCGTTAAGAACCAAAAAATTATAAATCCAAATTAATACAATTCCAAAAATAACCGTTGGCCATTGGTGTTTAAGTAAAACAGGAAAGTAGTGCCCAAATGAGTCATTAAGCATCACAGCATAAGCTACATTTCCTGTAATTGCTTCAATCCAATAACCCCAAGCTGAGTTGAATCCAACGTATCTCCCAAAGCCTGCACGAGCATAGGAATAAATACCAATATTTAAATCTGGACGTTCTTCGGCTAAGATCTTAAAGGTAAAGGCCAATCCCATCATACCAATTCCTGTTAAAATCCATGCAATAATGACGGCACCTAGCGAAGATGAGGCAGCCATATTTTGGGGAATATCAAAAATTCCGCCACCGATCATCGCTCCGACAACCATTGCAATTAAACCAAAGAGTCCAATTTTTCGACTATTTGATTTCGTCATTTTTTCTCCTCTTAAAAATCCCTAAATTTGTTGTTGTCCAATAGTGGACTTTAATGTATCAGTTCGGACTATGGATGAGCGCTCAGAAACAACAATCAATTCTAGAATAATCCTAGATAATTCTTCAAGGCAAATGATAAGTATTAGAGAGATTGGCGAAATAGAAGATTAGGTGTTAGAGAATTTAGAATAGGAAGCAATGAAAGCGCATTTTTTAAATGTAAGAGTAATTTTTTTGTCTAAGAAAAAGTAAGTGGTATGCTAAGTAAAAAGATAGTAAATTTTTGTAAATATTATTATAGTCAAGGTGAAAATTATGAAATATTCTATTTTAAATTTAGCTCCATTAAGGCAAAAGGAAAATTATGCCCAAGCAATTGACGTTATGATTCAGTTAGCTCAAAAAGCAGAAGATTGGGGTTACGAACGTTATTGGATTGCAGAACACCATAACGCTATGGGGATGGCTAGTGCTGCGACAACTATCTTGATGGATGAAACCTTAGCGAAAACCAAAAAAATTCGTGTTGGTTCAGGTGGTATTATGTTACCTAATCACAGTCCTTATGTTGTTGCTGAACAATTTGGAACTTTAGAGACAATGTTTCCAAATCGGGTAGATTTAGGGTTAGGTAGAGCTCCTGGTACAGATATGCAAACTGCAGTAGCACTACGTAGAAAGAATTTGGATAGTAACTTTGAAGAGGATGTAAAGGAATTAGAAGGTTACTTTAAAGATACGAATAAAGTTCATGCATATCCTGCGGCAAACTTAAATGTACCGTTTTATATTTTGGGTTCAAGTACGGATAGTGCGCACCTTGCTGCTAAGTTAGGCTTGCCTTATGCTTTTGCATCCCATTTTGCACCTGCAATGTTAATTGATGCAGTAAAAATTTATCGACAAGAATTTAAACCTTCAAAATACTTGGCAAAACCTTATGTAATTATTGGAGTAAATGCTTATCTAGCTGATACCAATGAAGAAGCAAAAAAATTAGTTACTACTCAGACACAAGCATTTTTAAATATTGTTTTGGGTAATAGTAGTACATTACAGCCACCAGTAGCTTCTAACCAAGAGGTTTGGGATAACTATAGCGAAGAAAAATTAGGAAAAGTCAGTCCTCACTTTGGACCAATAAAATTTGATCCAGATGACTTAATTGGTCAAGAAAAAGCTGTAGTTGAGAGAATGGGTGCCGTAACGTTAGTTGGAACTAAGCAGGAAGTTAAACAACAGTTAATGAATTTAAAAGCTCAGGTTGATTTCGACGAAATTATTGTTAACAGTCTGGTATTTGATGAACAAGCATTTTTCCATTCTTATGAGCTTTTGGCACAGACGGTGAAAGAAATAAATTCGAAAAATTAATGTTACTAAAAAATACTCCTTAATTCTAAGGATTATTTTTTGTTAGGTTTGCAATTACATCTTTTAACAATAATAATTAATAATTCATATCTTCGTTTTCAAAAAGGAAAAACTGCTTTTGAGTTGACAGAAGTAAATTAAAATAAAATTTAGAATGCATTCTGAGTTAAGTCGGAATGCGTTTTTTATTGACAATAGTCTCTGTAGATACTATTATATTAATATAAGGTACATGTGTGGACTAACTGAAAGAGGTGCGATGATGCTAAATCAAGAAATTGAAAAGTTAAATACATTAATTATTCGAGCAAGTAAAGCTTATGAAAAGTGGTATGAAAAAGTTAATTTACCTGGATATTTAATTTTTATCTTGCATGAGCTACTTCTTAAAAAGAAGCTAAGCCAGCGAGAATTAGTAGCATTATCCAGCTACCCTAAACAATCAATTAATAAAGGAATTCATCTCTTAAAAGAGCAAGGGTATCTTTATTTAGTGCCCTTAAAGAAAGATAGCCGTGTAAAATCATGCAGGCTAACAGAAGAAGGAGAGAAGTATGCAGAAAAATTATTGGAACCACTACTTGATTTAGAGTCAAAAACTGCTCAGATAATGGGAGTTAAAAAGATGGAACAACTTACATCATTAATGGAAGAATGGCGCAATATCTTTCTAAAGTTATTAAAAGATGAAAGTAAAGAAGATTAAATAGTTAATAAGTAATAAGTGGAAAATAATTTATTTAAAGGAGAGAATTTAAAGTGAAAAAACAGGGAAGAAAAATTTTACTGTTAGCTTTTTTATGTTCTTTTTTTCTAATGTTGAGTGCTTGTGGGAGAAAAAGTGTAAAGCAAGAAGTAACAGAATCGGATAAGATTGTTTGGGGGGTAAAGGCTGATACAAGATTATTTGGATTGATGAGTATCAAAGATGGAAAAATTGAAGGATTTGAAATTGATTTAGCTAATGCCTTAACTAAAAAAATACTTGGCAGTCAGGGTAAAGCAGAATTTATTCAAACCACCACTAAGACTAAAATTCCTCTATTGAAGAATGGAAATATTGATGCAGTTTTAGCAGCAATGACTATAACTCCAGAAAGAAAAAAAGAGGTCAGTTTCTCCAAGCCTTATTTTCAAGCTGGTCAGTCATTGTTAGTTCCAAAAACATCAAATATTAAGTCAGTCAAGGACTTAAATAAAAAAGGCGTAGTTGTACTAGCTGTAAAGGGGACAACTGCTGTAGCTAATATAAAGAAGTTTGCTCCTAAGGCTAAAACTCTTGAGTATGATGATTACGGCCAAGCTTTCACTGCTTTAAAGGCAGGACAAGGAAAGGCCTTAACCAGTGATAGTGGGATTTTAGCCGGGTTAGCGAAGGAAAGTTCGGGTTATAAGCTAGTAGGAGGGACTTTTACTAGTGAACCATACGGAATTGCAGTTAATAAAGGACAGACAAAATTTTTAGATAAAATCAATCAAGCCCTACAGTCTCTAAGAAAAGATGGGACTTATGATCGTCTCGTAAGAAAATGGTTTGGTAATATTTCTGGGTTTGATATCAAAGCTGCAGAGAAAGAATAGTTAAAACTCGAACAATTTATTGATTAAAAAGTATTTTAAGACTTTTTTACGTAACAAATAGGCTATTTTTAAATAAAATGATCCTTTTTAAGCAAAAAGTTGAAATTTAGTTTAGAATAAGAACATATAATAACATGAGAGGAGCGCAAGCATGGCTGCGATTATTGAATTTAAAGATGTAAATAAATATTATGGTAAACTTCATGCTTTAAAAAATATTAATCTATCCATTGAAGAAGGTCAGGTTGTAAGTATTATTGGTCCTTCTGGTTCAGGAAAAAGTACTTTAATAAGAACAATGAATGGATTAGAAAAAATTAATTCAGGTGAACTAATTGTCACTGGAAAAAACATTGCCAATAAAAAAACTGACTTAAATGACATTCGTAAGGATGTAGGAATGGTATTTCAACACTTTAACTTATATGAAAATCATACTGTGCTTGAAAATATTACTTTAGCTCCGAAGATTGTACTTAAACGTCCAGATGCAGAAAATAAGCAAATGGCAATGGACTTACTCAAAAAAGTGGGTCTTGAAGATAAGGCAGATTACTACCCTAAGCAACTCTCTGGTGGACAGAAGCAACGTGTTGCAATTGCTCGTTCACTTGCAATGAGTCCAAAGGTAATTTTATTTGATGAACCAACAAGTGCTCTTGACCCTGAAATGATCCAGGATGTATTAGATGTAATGAAATTTGTGGCTGATCAGGGGTTAACGATGGTAGTAGTAACGCATGAAATGGGCTTTGCACGTCAAGTTGGTGATCGATTAATTTTCTTTGATAAAGGTCAAATTATTGAAGATGAAAAACCAGAAGAATTTTTTGAACATCCAAAAAGTGAACGCGCTCGCCAATTCTTAAGTAAAGTAATTACTGAAAAATTAGGTGGCTAATATGAAGAAAAAATATCGATTTTTAATGTTAAGTTTTTTAGCATTATTTTTATTAGCTTTAACCGCATGTGGAAAAAGTAGCCGCAAACAAAATGTTTATAAAAAAATTCAACAGACGAAAACCATTACTTGGGGAGTTCGAGCTGATACTCGTTTGTTTGGATTAATGAGTACAAAAACTGGAAAAATTGAAGGATTTGAAATTGATCTTGCCAAGGCTCTTACCAAGCAAATGTTAGGTAAAAAGGGGAAAGCGAAGTTTGTTCAAACAAGTCCTAAAACTCGTATTCCATTATTAAGGAATGGAAATATTGATATTATTTTGGCAACAATGACAATAACACCTGAAAGACAAAAGCAGGTAGACTTTACTAAACCCTATTTTCCAGCAGGCCAAGCCCTTTTAGTGCCTAAGAATTCCAAGATTAAAAATATTCGGCAATTAAATGGAAAGACAGTTTTAGCTGTTAAAGGAACAACTGCTGTAGAAAATGTGGCTAAATTCGCTCCCAAGGCTAAAGTATTAGAATATGATGATTATGGTCAAGCCTTTACTGCATTAAAAGCCGGTCAGGGCCAAGCAATGACAACTGATAACGGAATTTTAGCGGGAATTGCCGCAGAAAATCCAGGTTATAAGTTAGTTGGGGGAACATTTACTCATGAACCATATGGAATGGCTGTAGACAAGGGACAACCTCAATTACTTGAGCATTTAAATAGTGCACTCAATGAATTAAAAAAGGATGGAACTTATCAGAAAATATCTAAAAAATGGTTCGGTAATGTAGCAGGAATTGAGTATTAAGGAGTTGAAAATGAATGATAAATATCCTAATAAACCATTGGTCTGAATTCCTAAATGGATTTTGGAATACAATTTTGTGTAGTATAATTGCCTTATTTTTCAGTTTGATTTTAGGAGTTGGATTTGCACTTTTGGAAGTAGCTCCACCAAAATTTGGAAGAGTAATTGCAAGAATCTACATTGAATTATTTCGTAATATCCCTTTATTAGTTATTACAATGGTATTTTATTTGGTAATTCCACAATTTTGGGTTAAGATTTCTGGATTTGTGGCTGGAACAATCGGATTAACTCTTTACACTTCAGCATTCATTGCGGAAACTGTAAGATCAGGAATTAATTCAGTTGGTGAAGGACAAATGGAAGGTGCTCGCTCCAACGGGATGACTTATACTCAAGCAATGCGTTATGTGATTTTGCCACAAGCAATGAAAATTGTAATTCCTCCTTTAGGAAACCAATTTGTCAACTTGATTAAGAATTCATCTGTGTTAGCCTTTGTGGCCGGCTTTGACTTAATGTATCAAGCAGATGTAATTGCGTTGTCATCTTTCCAAACGATTAATACTTACATTGTAGTTGGACTATTTTACTTAGTTTTAACTTTACCTTTAAGTTATTATATGCGTCACTTGGAAAAGAAATTGTCTCGATAACTTATAGAAAGGAAAAAATAAATGGAAAACTTTATACACGCGTATTCATGGGTTGACATTCGTTTCCTTTTGCAAGGTTTATGGGTGACAATTTATGTTTCATTAATTTCAATTGTTCTTAGTTTTGTAGTGGGGCTAGTATTAGGTTTTGTCCGAAATATGAATGTCAAGATCCTATCTCCAATAGTTGGTTTTTGTATTGATATAATCAGAAATCTACCTCTATTATTAATAATCTTCTTTACTTATTTTGGCTTACCAGAATTAGGAATTATTACTAATCCTACAGTAGCTTCAATTATTGCGTTGGTAATTTTTGAAGGGGCAATGTTAGCTGAAATTGTAAGAAGTGGTATTAATGCTGTTCCTCAAGGACAAATGGAAGGTGCTCGCTCTAATGGGATGACATATATGCAGGCGATGTATCATGTGATATTACCGCAAGCACTTCATAAAATGATTCCAGCACTATTATCACAATTTGTTTCCTTAGTAAAAGATACTTCACTTGCAACGATTATTGTATTGCCAGAATTATTATTCCACGCACAAATAATCTATAGTCAAAATACTACTTATTTAATTCCAATGTATTTGATTATCTCAGTAATGTATTTTGTGGTTTGTTTCTCACTTTCAATTTTTGCAAGCCATTTACAAAAGAAATACAACAATTAAAAAGAAAGCTTTAGTTATAAAAATACCTCATACTCGCTAGATTGAGATCTAAACAATTATGAGGTACTTGAAAATTAGCTAAAGCTTTTTTTGTATTGATTATTTATTTGCCAAAACAGAACGAAGTTTAGTGGTTAACATATCAATTGCGACATCATTTTCTCCACCTTCAGGAACAATGATATCAGCGTAACGTTTAGTTGGTTCCAAAAATTGGTGATACATTGGCTTAACTGTTGCTAAGTATTGCGTAATGACTGAATCCATTGTTCGTCCACGTTCTTGGGTATCACGTTCTAGCCGACGAATAAACCGAATGTCATCGTCAGTATCAACAAAAATCTTAATGCTCATTAAGTCGCGAAGTTGTTTATCAGATAGAACTAAAATTCCTTCTAAGATGATAATATCAGCTGGCTCAGTATGAACAGTTTCTTTACTGCGAGTGTGAGCAGTAAAATCATAAACTGGCATTTCAATAGCCTGACGATTCATTAGTTGCTTAAGTTGTTTAGTTAGTAATGGCATGTCAAAAGCATCTGGATGATCATAGTTAATCTTTTGGCGTTCTGCCATAGAAAGATTATCGTTATTTTTGTAGTAAGAATCTTGTGTCAAAATCAACATATGATCATTTTGATGTAATCTTTCATAGATTTCGTGAGCAATAGTAGTTTTACCACTACCTGATCCACCAGCGATTCCAATTACAATGGGTTGTTTATTTTTTTGCATTGGGCAACTCCTTTTGTTTGCTAGTATTATGATACCCTATAAATAAATTAACTATCAACCTTGAATTTTAGTACAAAAGAGGGCAAAAAGCTAGATAATTTGGGAATTTCTTGATTATTAATTTCTTTTAATTGATTTTTTCAATTATTTTTAATAATGTTGTTGATAATAAAAAAATCAGTCTGTATAATTACTATATTAATATTAGAAACATTGGGGGAAAAATAAATGAAACGACGACGTAACTAAAATTGCAAGTAAAATGAAACATTAAATAAGTAGATCGGAGTTTATTTTAATGAAAGACTTAAAATTAATTAGATTTGTGCTGCTTTTGTTTCTGTTAGTTACGCCAATAGTTGAAATTTTTAATTCACAGCAGGTTCATGCCGCTGATAGTGAGTCAAAAACTGTGGCAACTAACAGTGTGATGAAAAAGATCAAAAAAAGTGGTGAATTAGTAGTAGGAACTTCTGCAGATTACCCCCCGTTAGAATTTACGACCAGCAAAAATGGAAAAACTAAATATGTGGGTGTAGATATTGAATTAGCCAAGGGAATTGCCAAAGAACTTGGAGTTAAATTGGTTATTAAAAATATGAGTTTTGATTCTCTTTTAGTAGCTCTTGAAACTGGGAAAGTTGATATGGTAATTTCGGGACTTTCTCCAACACCAGCAAGGAAAAAAAGTGTTGATTTTTCAAAAATTTATTACAAAGCAAGTGGTCAATACTTTTTGGTAAATAAAAAAGATAAAGATAAATATAATTCAATTCAAAGTCTGAAAGGACAAACCATTGGAGTGCAAACAGGAAGTTTGCAATATAATTTAGTAAAAAGTCAAATGCCTGATTCAACAATAAAAGGATTGGGAAAGATTAATAACTTAGTTTTAGCATTGCAATCAGGCAAAGTTTCAGCAGTTGTAATGGAAGAATTAACTGCTAAGGCTTATGCCCAGAACAACAAAAACTTAGCGGCAATTAAATCAAATTTAAAAGATAACCAGCCAGGGAACGCTGTTGCAATTGCAAAAGGACAACCAGATTTACTGACTGCTGTTAATCAAGCAATTACTAAAATAAAAAATAAAGATCTAGTTAACAAAGAATATTTACCTGCAGCTGCCAAAGCAATGAAAACCAGTTCAGCTTCAAATAAGATGAGTCAGTACTGGATGTATTTTGTAAAAGGTATTTGGTACACTATTGTAATTACAATTTTTTCAGTATTGATTGGAATTATTTTAGGAATTGTTTTAGCCTTAATGCGTTTGTCCAGTAATAAACTTCTGCATTGGATTGCCGTAGCTTATATTGAGTTTATTCGCGGCACCCCTCAAATGGTCCAAATTTTGTTTGTTTATTTTGGAGTTGGCTACCTGATTTCTAATTTATCAGCAATTGTTGCCGGTATTATTGCGATTGGACTTAATTCGGGAGCTTATGTTGCTGAAGATATTCGGTCAGGAATTGATTCACTACCAAAGGGTCAAACAGAGGCAGCACGTTCTCTAGGTTTGAGTCAAGCTAAAACATACAGATATGTAATTATTCCCCAAGCTATAAAAAATATTTGGCCAGCTTTAGGAAATGAATTAATTACTCTCCTTAAGGATAGTTCTTTAGTTTCAATTATTGGGGTTTCAGAATTAATGTACCAAACTCAACTAATTCAAACTTCGACTTATCGAGGAGTATTACCACTCTTTATTGCGATGATTCTCTACTTTATTATGACGTTCTCTTTGACTAGACTTTTGAATTACTTTGAAAAGAGGATGAAGATACATGACTAAAATGTTACAAATTGAACATCTGCAAAAGAAATTTGGAGATAATGAAGTTTTAAAAGATATCTCGGCCAATGTGAATAAAGGACAAGTAATTTGTATTATTGGTCCATCTGGTTCAGGGAAAAGTACATTATTACGCTGCTTAAACGTTTTAGAAACTCCAACATCTGGAAAAATAATCTTTGATGGGGAAGATTTAGCGCATATTGATGAAAAGCGTTTAGATAAATTACGGGAAAAACTGGGAATGGTTTTTCAAAATTTCAATCTTTTCCCTAATATGAATGTAATAGAAAATATTAAACTAGCACCTGTCAAGGTAAAAGGGATGGGTGAAAAAGAGGCAGAAGCTTTGGGCTTAGAGTTATTAGATAAAGTTGGTTTAAAAGACCGTGCTCATCAATATCCTACTAGTTTATCAGGTGGTCAGCAGCAAAGGGTAGCTATTGCGCGTGCTTTAGCAATGAATCCAGAGATGATGCTGTTTGATGAACCAACAAGTGCATTAGATCCTGAGATGGTTGGCGAAGTGTTAAAAACGATGAAAGACTTAGCAAATTCTGGCATGACCATGGTAATTGTTACTCATGAAATGGGATTTGCCAAAGAGGTTTCTGATGAAATTTGGTTTATGGCAGATGGCTATTTACAGGAAAAGGGAACACCTGAAGAAGTATTTGATCATCCAAAATCAGAAAGAGCAAAGGACTTTCTTTCAAAAGTATTATGAGAAAAAGTTAGGCTATTTTAGCCTAACTTTTTAACTTGCTTAAAAAGATATTGACGACAGGGTTGAGAAACTGGAAAATAGAATTATAAGAATATGACTAGAATTTCTAGCCGTATTTTTTTGCTTTTTTCTATTTTGAGAAGAGTAATCTGTGGAATTGATAGACAAGTATTTTGTTAAATCATGATTTAGTAAAGGTATGAAGTGAAAAGTGAAAATTAATACTTTTAAAAAGTTTCTCCTTCTTTTTTTAGGAATGGGATTAGTCACAATTCTCACTGCATGTAGTCAAGCAGATAAAATTACTGTAGTTGGTTCAAGTGCGATGCAATTATTAGCAGAACAAGCAGGAAATGACTATCGCTTAACTCATGCAAATAGCAATATTGTTGTTCAAGGTGGAGGATCTGGGACAGGATTAAGTCAAGTGCAAGCTGGAGCGGTAGAAATTGGAACTTCTGATGTTTATGCAGAAACGCAAAAAGGAATTCGTGCTTCAGAATTAGTGGACTATCCAATAGCTGTAGTGGGAATTGTTCCTATTGTTAATAAGGGTGTAGGAATTAAGAATCTTACACTTAAGCAATTAAAAGAAATTTTTACTGGAAAAATTACTAATTGGCGCCAAGTAGGAGGTAGAAATTTACCGATAACAGTTATTAATCGTTCTAAGGGAAGTGGAACGCGCTCAACTTTTGAAGCAATTGCCTTAGATAATGCTAAACCAATTAAGGCCCAAGAACAGGATTCAAATGGAACTGTAAGAAAGATAGTAAATTCAACTCCAGGAACAATTTCATATATTTCTTTTCCTTATGCAAATGATAAAAATATTCAAAAATTAAGTTTGAATGGGGTTACTCCAACAAACGCCCATGTTACTACAAATGCATGGCCACTTTGGTCTTATGAACATATGTATACAAAGAAAAAGGTCAATCAAAAAACAAAGGCATTTATCAAGTATATGCTTTCTAATAAAGTACAAAAAGATCTTATTCCTAACTTAGGATATATCAGTGTGAATGATATGAAAGTTATTCGAAAGAGTAATAATCAAATTGTTAAAAAGTAAGATAGGACAAAAATGGATAAAAAAGATAACTTAAAAAAAGTAGTGGAAACTGCTTTAGCTGAGCAAAAAGTACCTCATGTTAAATTAAAAAGATTAGGCACAGAAAAAGTTGATATTGAAAAACTAACCAAACCTTCTAAAGAAACAAGACAAGAGTACTGGGGAAAAGGATTAACTAGTGCAGCGATTATCTTAATTATTGTCTTAGTAGCTTCAATTATTGGATTTATCGCAGTTCATGGCTTGGCAACTTTTTTCCAAGATCATGTCAATGTCTTCCATTTTCTTACCTCCTCTGATTGGGAACCTAGTGAAGGAAAAAATCATGTAGGTGCTGCAGCCATGATTGTTACTTCGTTTGCGGTAACTATTTTAGCGGCCTTGGTTGCTACTCCTTTTGCAATTGCAGTAGCGCTTTTTATGACAGAATATTCTTCTAAAAAGGGTGGAAAGTTTCTTCAGTCAGTAATGGAATTACTTGTTGGAATTCCATCGGTAGTATATGGTTTCTTAGGGTTAACAATTATCGTACCAGTAATGAGAAATCTCTTTGGTGGCACTGGATTTGGTATTTTATCAGCAACTTTAGTTTTATTTGTAATGGTATTACCAACAATTACCTCTTTAACTGTTGATAGCTTAAAAGCAGTACCTAAACATTATCGTCAAGCTTCACTCGCCTTGGGTGCTACACATTGGCAAACTATTTATAAAGTTGTATTACGTGTAGCAACTCCAAGGATTATGACAGCAGTAATTTTTGGAATGGCGAGAGCTTTTGGGGAAGCATTAGCTGTTCAAATGGTAATTGGTAATGCAGTGTTGATGCCATATAACTTAGTTAGTCCTTCAGCAACATTAACTAGTCAGTTAACTAGTCAAATGGGAAATACCGTTATGGGAACTTTACCTAATAATGCTCTTTGGTCATTGGCATTACTTTTATTAATAATGGCTTTAGTATTTAACTTTTTAGTACGTCTAATTGGTAAGAAAGGACAAAACTAAGATGAATGCAAAAACACGTGACAAAATAGCGACTGCAGGAATTTATACCTTAGTAAGTATTGTAGTAGTAATTTTAGTAGGAATAATTGGAAATATCTTGGTTTCAGGTGTTCCTCATTTATCTTGGCACTTTTTAACTTCGCAAGCTTCTTCTTATCAAGCTGGTGGAGGGGTCAGAGACCAATTATTTAATTCTTTATATTTATTAATCTTGACCATGATTATTTCAATTCCAATTGCCCTAGGAGCAGCAATCTATCTTGCTGAATATGCAAGGGATAATTGGTTTACTAGTTTGATTAGAACAACAATTGAAATTTTGAGTTCATTACCATCAATTGTGGTAGGTTTATTTGGATATTTATTGTTTGTGGTCCAATTTGGGTTTGGATTTTCAATTATCTCAGGTGCAATTGCATTGACATTTTTTAACTTGCCAACTTTAACAAGCAATATTGAACAGGCCTTAGAGGGTGTGCCACAAGAACAAAGAGATGCTGGATTAGCGTTAGGGCTTTCCAATTGGAAGACTATTCGTGGTATTGTATTGCCAGCTGCCTTACCAGGAATTTTAACTGGGGTAATTTTAAGTGCAGGGAGAATCTTTGGGGAAGCAGCAGCTTTAATTTATACTGCTGGACAAAGTGGTTCAACAATCGATTTTACCAATTGGAATCCTTTTAGTGCTACTAGTTTTTTAAATGTGATGCGTCCAGCGGAAACTTTAGCAGTTCATATTTGGAAAGTTAATACTGAAGGAATAATTCCAGATGCAAATATTGTTTCTGCTGCAACTTCTGCTTTACTAATTATTGTAGTAATTTTATTTAACTTTGGCGCAAGAATACTCGGAAATCATTTATA
This sequence comes from Lactobacillus sp. PV037, assembly GCF_014522345.1. Classification (NCBI taxonomy): domain Bacteria; kingdom Bacillati; phylum Bacillota; class Bacilli; order Lactobacillales; family Lactobacillaceae; genus Lactobacillus; species Lactobacillus sp. PV037. The sequence goes on from NZ_CP041987.1 coordinate 281,560, forward strand.
TCGAAAATTAACCGCAGCTAAGTCTTAAAGGAGAGTGTAATGAGCGAAAATAAGAATCCTGAAACTTATATCAAAACTTTTGAACCAGAAGATGCCATAGTTTCGACAAAAGATTTGAGTGTTTTTTATGGTGGGACTGTCCAAAAATTATTTGATGCTAGTTTACAGTTTAAGAGAAACTCAATTACTGCCTTGATTGGTGGCTCTGGATCAGGTAAATCTACTTTTTTACGATCTTTAAATAGAATGAATGATAAAGTAGCAAAAGTAACAGGGCAAATCTGGTACCATGGCTTAGATGTCAATAAAGCTAGCATTAATGTTTATGAACTGCGTAAAAATATTGGGATGGTTTTTCAAAAGCCAAATCCTTTTCCAAAGTCAATTAGAGAAAACATTACTTACGCTTTAAAAGCAAATGGAATTACAAACAAACAAAGACTGGATCAGGTTGTAGAAGAAAGCCTACGTGCAGCGGCACTTTGGGATGAAGTAAAAGATAAGCTTGATAAAAGCGCACTAGCTCTTTCTGGTGGTCAACAGCAACGTTTATGTATTGCCCGAGCTTTAGCTATTCAACCTGAAGTTCTGTTATTAGATGAACCTGCAAGTGCTTTGGATCCTGTTTCTACTTCTAAATTAGAAGATACTTTAAAGCAGCTACGCTCAGAATATACAATGATTATGGTTACTCATAATATGCAACAAGCAAGTCGAATTAGTGACTATACCGCTTTTTTCCATTTGGGTCATGTGCTTGAGTATAATACTACTGAACAAATTTTCACTAATCCGCAAGGAAAAATTACAGAAGATTATATCCGTGGTAGTTTTGGCTAGGAGGAAATTATGACAAAAATAATGGCAGCAGATGATGTTCATTTAAGCTATGGTCCAGTTGAAGCTTTGCATGGGATAACTATGGCTTTTAATGAAAATGAATTAACAGCACTTTTAGGTCCATCAGGATGTGGTAAATCAACTTTTTTGCGTTGTCTTAATCGCATGAATGATGATATTGATAATGTTAAAATTACTGGAGAAATTACTTTTGAAAATAAAGATATTTATAGTCCAAAAGTAGATTTAGTAGAGCTTAGAAAAGAAGTAGGGATGGTGTTTCAACAACCTGCTCCCTTTCCTTTTTCTGTTTATGATAATGTAGCCTATGGCTTAAAACTATCGGGAATTCATGATAAAAATTTAATTGATGAAAGAGTAGAAGAAAGTTTAAAACAAGCAGCTATTTGGAATGAGGTAAAAGATGATCTAAATAAAAATGCGCAAGCATTTTCTGGTGGTCAGCAGCAACGAATTTGTATTGCCCGAGCTTTGGCTGTTCATCCAAAAGTAGTGTTATTAGATGAGCCAACTAGTGCCTTGGATCCAATTTCTAGTTCTGAAGTTGAAGAAACCCTAATGAATTTGAAACATGAATTCACTTTTATTATGGTTACCCATAATTTGCAACAAGCGAGTCGAATTAGTGATATGACTGCTTTTTTCATGAATGGTGATTTGATTGAATACGGCAGTACCGCAGAAATGTTTATGAATCCTAAAAAACAACTTACAAGTGATTATTTAAATGGACGTTTTGGATAAAAATTGAGGTAAAGAATAATGCATGAAGTTTTTCTAGATGAATTAAGGAAGTTAAATACTCGTTTCATGGGGATGGGAATTGAAGTCAGCGAACAAATTGAAGAAGCGACTCAAGCATACATTGATCATGACAAGCGAGTAGCACAAAGTTTGATTGAAGATGATAAAAAATTTTCTAAAATGGGACTCAAAGTTGAAAAGAGAACTTTAAAATTGATGGCTCTCCAGCAACCGGTAGCGACTGATTTTAGAAATGTAATTAGTGTTTTAGAGGCAGCCAGCGACTTGGAAAGAATTGGTGAAAATTCTAATTCAATTGCTTTAGAAACAATTCGAGTTAAAGGAAATAAGCGAATCCCAGAAGTTGAAGAGTTAATTCAAAGTATGTCAACCAAGGTTAATTTCATGTTAGATCAAATCTTGAAATCTTATGTTCAAGATGATGAAAAATTAGCGCGTAAAGTTGCCAAAAAAGACGATGAAGTTGATGAAGAATATGTTAAAGCACGGCGAGCAATTATTGAGGGAATTAAAAAGAATCCTGATGCTGCAGTAGCCTCATCAAGTTACTTTATGGTAATTCGACTCTTAGAAAGAATTGGAGATCATGTGGTTAACTTAGCTCAATGGGTCGTATATAAAGTATCTGGTGAATTGATTGATTTAAATGAAGATAAGAGTGTAGAAGATGAATTAGATCTTGGCACTACTGATTAAAAAATAGTTAATTTAAAATCTTCCGATAGGAAGATTTTTTTGTCTAAAAATGACTATTAGATATCTAACTGTTATAATAAAAGAAAAATGTAAAGGACTGGTTGGATGGTAAGCAAAAAAGAAAAATTTGAAAAGACTAATCGACTTTTTAGATTATATATGAGAAATACTCAAAGAATTTATAATGCTTATGGATCAAAATTGCATTTAACTTCGCAACAAGCCCGATCTATTGCCTACATAAATAGAAATCCGGGTTTAATTCAACGTGAATTAGGTGAAAAATTTCATGTGAGAAACGCATCTGTTACTAACATGTTGAAAAATTTAGAGCGAGATGGTTTCATTGAACGAAAAAAAGATAAGGATTCAGCACGTATAAAAAGGATATATTTAACCGATAAGGGAAAAAATTATGCTCAAGAGATTGAATCAGCTTTTACAAAAATTAATGATCAGTTTTTAAAGCAAATTGATGAACATGATCTTGATATGCTGAATGAGGCTATGACACACCTAATTGATGATCTTGAAAAAATGGATGTAGATTTTGAAAGACGTTAATGTGTCTTTTATTTTTGAATAATTTTTAGTTAGATAGTTGACAGTTAGATACCTAAATGTTTAAATATAAAATATAAGTTAGGTATCTAACTATTTGGAGAGGAGAAAAATTAATGAGAAATTCAGCACAAACAGAACATATTGATGAATTTAAACAAAATTCAAGATCAAAATTTAGCGTTAAAGACTTTTTTGCTTTAATTAATAAGTTACATCCTCATTATTCACGTTTAATAATTGGGGTATTATTAGGTCTCTTGGGCACAGGAGCAAATTTAGTTGTTCCCCAGTTGGCCCAACGTTTAATTAACAATTTTAAGTCATTAAAACCACAACTTATTATTTTAGCGTTGATAGTTTTTATTGGCGGGTTAATAGTCAGTGCTATTTCTGGATATGTGTTAGGCGTATTTGGTGAAAATGTCGTTTCTAACTTACGTGAATTAATTTGGCAGAAGTTATTACATTTACCAGTTAAATATTTTGATAATAATAAAACTGGTGATACTACATCTCGTTTAGTAAACGATACTTCCCAAGTAAAACAATTATTAGCATCAACTTTACCTAATGCTTTAACATCACTTTTTCAATTCTTTGGTGCATTAGTAATTATGATTGCCATGGATTGGCAAATGACGATTATTATGTTTGTTGGTGTACCTTTGCTAGTGTTAGCAATATTGCCAATTATGAGACAATCACGTAAAATTGGTCGTCAACGACAAGATGAATTAGCAAAGTTTTCTAGTGATTCAACTACTGTTCTAAGTGAAATTCGCTTAGTAAAATCTTCTAATAGTGAAACACATGAACTTACCAATGGGCATAAACGTATTCACAAACTTTATAATGTAGGAGTAAAAGAGGCTTTTATTAATTCTTTAACTCAGCCAATTACGAATATGCTGATGATGATTCTATTTTTAGGAATTCTCGGTTATGGTGCTATTCGCGTGATGAACGGGTCAATGACGATGGGGGCTCTAGTTTCATTTTTAATGTACCTTTTCCAAATCATGAGTCCAGTAATTATTATCAGTCAATTCTTTACTGAGTTATCTAAAACAAGTGGTTCTACTGAACGGTTACAACAAATTCTTAATGAAAATGAAGAATTTTTATCTGATAAAAAAGAAATAGACATTGCAAATAAAGCCTTAAAATTTGAAAATGTTAATTTTTCTTATGAAAATGGTAAACAGATTTTACACAATATTAATTTAGAAGCCGATCCAAATTCAGTAATTGCCTTTGCAGGACCATCTGGTGGTGGTAAGTCAACTATTTTTGCCTTAATTGAACGGTTCTATCAACCAACTTCTGGTGAAATCGTAATAGGTAATGAAAATATTGCTGATATTGATTTAACTCACTGGCGTAAACAAATTGGCTTAGTCGGACAAGATTCAGCAGTAATGCCAGGTACAATTAGAGAAAACCTTGTTTATGGTTTAGATCAAAAAGTTACAGATGAAGAGTTATGGCATGTTTTGAAACTTGCCTATGCTGATAATTTTGTTAAAGAAATGGAAGATGGGCTTGAAACACAAATTGGTGAACGCGGTATCAAGTTATCTGGGGGACAGAGACAACGTATTGCTATTGCGAGAGCATTTTTACGTGATCCAAAAATTTTAATGCTTGATGAAGCTACTGCTAGTCTAGATTCTGAATCAGAAGGAATGGTCCAAAAAGCCTTAAATGAATTAATGAAGAATAGAACTACATTAGTAATTGCTCACCGCTTGAGCACAATTGTTGATGCTAATAAAATCTACTTTATTGATCATGGAACTGTTGATGGAGCAGGAACACATGAAGAATTAATTAAATCTACGCCTAAATATGCTCAATATGTAAAAAATCAGTTTAAAAAATAATTAAAAGTGCTTATCTTTTTTGATAAGCACTTTTTGTTGAAGATTAGAATTAGTTTTATAGCTTAAATAATAGTTAAAGCAGCTCAAGCAGGGATGCTTTTTGATATAATTAAGGTACTAAAATAGCTGATGAAAGGATATAGTAATTGATGAATAAAGTGACTATTATTGGATCAATAAATGTTGATAATATTTTGCATGTAAAAAACTTACCTCAACCAGGAGAAACAATTGCGATGTCTAATTTTTCTAAGGCTGCTGGAGGAAAAGGAGCCAACCAAGCAGTCGCTGGTGCACGTGCAGATAGCAAAATAATTTTTATTGGTCGTGTTGGTGATGATGAAAATGGAAGTTATATGTTAAATCAATTTAAAGAAAATGGAATTGATACAACATATGTATCTGTGACCCCAAACCAAAATACCGGTCAAGCTTATATTTTACTTCAAGAAAGTGGACAAAATTCAATTATTATTCAACATGGAGCTAACTTTGACTTAACTCCAGCAGATGTAAGAAAAGCTGAAAATGAAATTAGAACGAGTAATTTTGTAGTGGCGCAATTTGAAACTCCAATTCCTGCTACAATTGAAGCTTTCAGAATTGCACGTCAAGCAGGTATTCCTACTATTTTGAATCCTGCTCCAGCGCGAGAAGATATTCCTCAAGAATTGCTTGAATTAACAGATTTAATTACACCAAATGAAACTGAAAGTGAAAGTATTACTGGAATTGCGGTGACGGATGAAGAATCGATGAGAAAAAGTGCAGATTATTTCCACGATTTAGGAGTTAGGGGAGTAATTATAACTTTGGGTAAAACTGGCTCATATGTTTCAACTAGTAAGCTGCAAGAAATTGTACCAGCTTTCACTGTAAAGGCTGTAGACACCACTGCGGCTGGTGATACTTTCATTGGGGCTTTAGCGAGTGAATTAAATAGAGATTTAAGTAACTTAAAAGAAAGTGTAATTTATGCTTCTAAATCCTCTTCATTTACTGTTCAATCATTGGGGGCTTTTCCTTCAATTCCAAGACGTAGCACTGTAGAAAAAGCTTTGAAAGAAGATGAATTAAATGGATAAAACACAACAAGATGAATTAAAAAAGCAAGCTGCAATTAAGGCAGCACAGTTAGTTGAAAATGATTCAGTTCTAGGAGTTGGAACTGGCTCGACAGTTGCTTTTTTTATTGATGCATTAGGTAAAAGAAAAGAAACTGAAGGCTTAAAGTTAAAGCATATTGTTACAACTTCTAATCGCAGCAAAAAACAACTTGAAAGGTTAGGCTTTAAAGTAGATAAGCTAGCTGATGTTGATCATGTTGACTTAACAGTTGATGGTGCAGATCGAGTGGATCCAGATTTAAATGGGATCAAAGGTGGCGGTGGTGCCTTAACCTTGGAAAAAAATGTAGCTGATAATTCAGATAAAGTAATTTGGATTGTTGATGAAAGTAAATTAGTTGATCGTTTAGGAGACTTTCCACTTCCAGTTGAAGTTTTACCAGTATCAGCTGAACAGAACTTTCGCCGTTTTAAAAAGGAAGGATTAGAGCCTCGTTTTCGCTTAGCTGAAGATGGAAGCCGGTATCAAACTCACTACGGAAATTACATAATTGATTTAGGGATTGATCCTTTACCAGTAATTTCTGGGTTAGCTGATTATCTTGACCATACTGTTGGTGTAGTTGAACATGGATTATTTTTAAACATGTGCAAAGAGGTAATTATCGCTCATGCTGATGGCAAGATTGAAGATAGAAAAGTAAATAGATAATTGATATAAATTAAACCACTAATTTAAGAAAAGAGAGAAAAAAGTGAATAAGAAACCTTTAATAATTAGTACAGATCCTGGAATTGATGATGCAGCTGCTATAACTATCAGTTTATTTGCTAAGCAGTTAGATGTGAAGGCAATTGTGGCTACCTGGGGTAATGTTAGTTTAGATAGAACTTTAGATAATAGTTTAAAGCTAGAAACTTTTTTGCATACTAAGGTGCCAGTAATTAAAGGAGCAAAGCAACCACTTTTACGTAAAGCAATTTCAGCTGCTTCAGTCCATGGTGAAAGTGGCATGGCAGGATATGATTTTGATAAGCCTGAGATGAGCTTACTTAAAGAAGGGTTAGCTGCTAGTCATATTCATGAAATTGTTAGTCAAAGTAATGAAAAGGTCATTTTAATGGGAATTGGACCTTTGACTGATTTTGCACTATTTATTAATCAATATCCTGAAGATTTAGCTAATGTGGAAAAATTTGTTTTAATGGGTGGAAATATTGATCGAGGCAATTTTACAGCATTTTCAGAATATAATTTTGCTGGTGACCCTGAAGCTGCTCAGATGGTATTTCAAAGTGGAGTACCAATTGAGGTAGCACCATTAGAACTTGGTCATATTGCTCAAGTAACACCTGCTCAGATGGAAGAAATTAGACATTGTGGTGAAGTTGGGGAAATGCTCTACGGTCTCTTTACTAGTATTCATGAAGATACTGAAGGAGATGGAACTGAAATTTATGATGCAACTGCAGTAGGGATGTTACTTGCCCCTGAAATCTATACTTTTAAGCCTGCAACAGTCGAAATTGAACTAGATGGACGTTACACTTATGGGGCAAGTGTAATGGACTTTAAAGGATATTTGGAAAAACCCAAGAATGCGCAAGTGGCTGTAAGTGTTGATACCCAAAAATTTGCTAAGTGGTTTGTGGAAGCAATCAAGACAGCTAATCAAGGGAGAAAATAATGCCAGATTTAGTTTATCGTGTGGTAATGCGGGATATTAAAAAGAAAATTTTAAATAATGAGTATCAAGAAATGCGACTACCGGATGAACGAAGTCTTAGCCAAGAATATCAAGTAAGTCGTTCTTCAATGAAAAGAGCCTTGGAATTACTAGCACAACAAGGAATTATTTTTAAAAAAAGAGGCAGTGGGACTTTTATCAATCCTCTTTATTTGAAAAATCAGGCTTTGTTTAAATATGAGGGGTCTAATTTAGGAATTACTGATTCTTTCAGTGTACCTGGAAAAAAGCAGAATATTGAGGTACTTGATTATCAGGTCATAAAAGCAGATCAAGATTTAAAACAAGATTTATTTTTGAAGGATTCCGATTTTGTTTATAAAATTAAACGTTTGCGTCTTTTAGATGATCAACCTTTTTTAATTGAGACTGGATATATTCCCATTAGAATTGCACCAGAATTAAATGAAAATATTTTAAAGGGTTCATTATTCAATTATTTAGAAGATACTCAACAAAAAACAGTTACACGGTCTTTTTTGACAATTACAGTTGAGCCATCTACTTTAGATGATCAGGCTAAACTAATGCTAGCACCAAATGAACCAGTGGGTGTTTTATCAGGAATATTTTTTCTAGATGATGGGACTCCCTTTGAAGTTTCAAATATGCGGATTCATTATAAATACATGAAATATAATACATTTGTGAACTTAGGTCAGGAATAAAATGAATTACCAAAAACTCCAACAAAAATTCTTAGAGAACCAAAATCAAGTCCAGGCTTTGCAGATGAAAAAGTATATGCGGAATCAATTTGATTTTTATGGCTATCATTCAGCTGATCGTAAGGAAATTTACCACCAGGATTTGCTCGCTGAAAAAAAGAAAAAGCAAGTTGATTGGGAGTTGCTGGAAAGAGCTTGGAATGATTCTCATCGTGAATTACAATATTTTGTTTGTGATTATTTGATAGCTATGAAGAAGTTTTTAAAATTTGAAGATCTTCCTAAGCTACGCCATTTTATTTTGCAAAAGTCGTGGTGGGATACAATTGATAGTTTAATTAAACCCATCGGCTATCTTGGGTTAAAAGATAATCGTGTAGGTAAAGAGATGCTTAAGTGGTCTAAGGATAGTAACTTTTGGATTAGAAGGACAGCTATTGAACATCAATTACTACGTAAAGAAAAAATGGATACTGAGTTGCTAAAACAAATAATTAAAAATAACTTCAACAGTGAAGAATTTTTTATTAATAAAGCAATTGGGTGGGCATTGCGAGATTATTCAAAAACTAACCCTGCCTGGGTAAAAGAATTTTTGGGAGAGTATAAAAATCAAATGGCGCCTTTATCAATTAAAGAAGCCAGTAAATACTTAGATGATTAGAAAGTTAGACATTTAGTCTAGCTTTTTTTAAGAAAAAATAAATTGATACCTACCAATTTTTAAAATGGTTGCTTTTGAGCTCTAACTCCATTACTATTAAATAAAAAGAAACTTTTACTTAAAGGAGAATTGTCATGGCAGTCAATTATGATTCAAAAGAATACTTAAATAGTGTAGATGCCTTTTGGCGTGCAGCTAATTACTTATCTGTAGGTCAATTATTTTTGATGAATAATCCGCTTTTAAAGGAAGATTTGAAACCTTCCGATGTAAAGCCTAAGCCAATTGGTCACTGGGGTACTATTGTGCCACAAAACTTTATTTACGCTCACTTAAATCGTGCCATTAAAAAGTATGATCTAAATATGTTCTATATTGAAGGTTCAGGTCATGGTGGACAAGTAATGGTATCAAATTCTTATCTTGATGGATCATATACTGAAAGATACCCAGAAATTACTCAAGATGAAAAGGGAATGGCTAAATTATTTAAACAATTTAGTTTTCCTGGTGGAGTAGCTTCTCATGCAGCACCAGAAACACCTGGTTCAATCCATGAAGGTGGGGAATTAGGATATGCATTGTCTCATGGTGTAGGAGCAATTTTAGATAATCCTGATGTAATTGCAGCTGTTGAAATTGGTGATGGTGAAGCAGAAACTGGTCCATTAGCAGCTTCTTGGTTTTCAAGTAAATTTATCAACCCAATTAAAGATGGAGCAGTAATTCCAATTTTACAAATTAATGGATTTAAAATTTCTAACCCAACTATTGTCTCTCGCATGAGCGATGAAGATTTAACCAAATACTTTGAAGGGATGGGTTGGAAACCTTACTTTGTTACTGCATATAAAGATGGACAATTTAATGGGTATAAAGATCATATGCAGGTTCATGAAGAAATGGCTAAGACAATGGATCAAGTTGTTGAGGATATTAAAGCTATTCAAAAAAATGCTCGTGAAAATAATGATGATTCACAAGTGAAATGGCCAATGATTGTCTTTAGAGTACCAAAGGGTTGGACTGGCCCTAAAGAAGACTTAGATGGAAATCCAATTGAAAATAGTTTTCGTGCTCACCAAATTCCAATTCCAGTTGCCCAAGATGCAATGGAACATAAAGATATATTGATCGATTGGATGAAGAGCTACAAGCCAGAGGAATTATTTAATGAAGATGGTTCACCAAAGGAAATTGTCTTACAAAATACTCTAAAAGGCGATAAACGCATGGCAATGAATCCGGTAACTAATGGTGGAATTAATCCACGTGCCTTGAATTTACCAGATTACCGAGACTTTGCTGTCGAAATTGGTAAGCCTGGTTCTGTTGAAAAACAAGACATGGCAGAATGGGCAAAGTATTTAAATGAGATTGCCAAATTAAATCCAGATAATTTCCGTGGCTTTGGTCCAGATGAGTCTAAATCTAACCGTCTCTTTGAACTTCTTGATGATCAAAAACGTCAATGGATGGAAGAAATTCATGAACCAAATGATGAAGATCTATCACGGACAGGCCGTTTGATTGACTCCCAACTTTCAGAACACCAAGATGAAGGTTGGCTTGAAGGCTATGTATTAACTGGACGTCATGGCTTTTTTGCAACATATGAATCTTTTGGACGCGTAGTAGATTCAATGCTGACACAACACATGAAATGGCTTCGCAAGGCTAAAGAACAACAATGGCGTCATGATTACCCTGCTTTGAATATTGTGGATACTTCTACTGTTTTCCAACAAGATCATAATGGCTATACTCACCAAGATCCTGGAATGTTAACTCACTTATTTGAAAAGAATCGTCCAGATTTAATTCATGAATACTTACCAGCTGACACTAACTCACTTTTGGCTGTTTCTGATAAAGCCTTTAGAGATCGAGAAGTAATTAATTTATTAGTAACTTCTAAGCAACCACGTCCACAATGGTTTAGTATTGAAGAAGCTAAGAAATTAGTTGATAAAGGTTTAGGTTATGTTGATTGGGCTTCAACTGATCAAAATGCTAAGCCTGATATTGTTTTTGCTTCTACTGGAACTGAACCTACAATTGAAACTTTAGCAGCTATTGATTTACTTCATAAACAGTTCCCAGAGCTCAAAATTCGTTATATTAATGTAATTGATGTAATGAAGATGATGACTCCTGAAAAGAACCCAGAGGCTATGAGTGATGAAGAATTTAACCGCCTTTTCCCAGAAGATGTCCCAGTAGTCTTTGCTTGGCATGGTTTCAAACCAATGATGGAATCAATTTGGTTTGACCGTGGTCGTGGTAAAAATGCTGTTCACATTCATGGTTATGAAGAAAATGGTGATATTACTACACCGTTTGATATGCGTGTTCTTAATCACATTGATCGCTTTAATTTGGCTAAAGATGCTGTTGAAAGTTTACCAGAATTAGTTCAAAATAATGCTGGATTTATCGAAAAAATGAATGATCTCTTGGCTAAGCATCATCAATACATTCGTGATAATGGTAAAGATATGCCAGAAGTTACTCAATGGCAATGGAGCGGCTTAAATAAATAGTTCATTTAATGAAGGGAAGTCCTCAAAGACAATTCCCTTCATTTTGATATGATGTGCATAATATTTTCTAACATGATAAGATATTAATATAGAAAAATTAAGTGGCTATCAGTTGAGAGTAGGAGGAGAATTAGTGGACTTTAAAGATGTTTTAGATCATAGAAGAGCAACAAGAAAATTCAGTAGTCAACAAGTAAATGACAAGGTGCTTACTCAAATAATTGAAGATGCTCAACGTGCACCTTCATTATTAAATTCACAGCCTTGGCGTGTTTATGTAGCGCAAGGTGAAGTAGTAGATAAAATTCGAAAAGAATTTCAAGATTTGGTAGAAGCTGGAGAACCTTCGAGAGAAGATTTTTCTAAGTTATTAAAAGTTGAATGGGATGTTTTTCCGAGTAAGAATATGTCTAGTATGAGTGACAACCTTAGTTTCTTTTTAAGAGGAGAAATGGATCAATTCCAAGATGCCCAAGAATGGTTGTATGATGCCCATACTTTTATCTACATGACAATTCCTAAAAAATCTCCAGCTTGGTCATTGTTTGATTTGGGAGCATTTTCACAAACTTTAATGCTTTCTGCTGCAAATCATGGACTTGCTACTATGCCATCACACCAAATTGTTAAGTATCCAGATGTAATTAGAAAATACTTACCAATTTCAGAAGATGAAGCAATTGGAATGGCAATTGGTATTGGATATCCAGATAAACGTGCTTCAATTAATTCATATCATTCAAAACGTTTACCAGTAGATTCAATTTTAAAAATTACTAAGTAATCAAGAACTCTCAGTTGCAATCAATTGAGAGTTTTTCTGTGAGAAAGGAAAATTCATGCATCGGATAAATAAAAAGGCTATGTTTTGGGGCCTAGCACTTATTATTTTGGGAATAATTTGTGGCTTAGGAAATTTATGGCTTAATAATTTAACAATAAGTGGGGCAACATTTTTTCGAGAAAGTTTTATTTTGATTCCAGTTGGCTGGATTTTAATGGGAATAGGATGCTTGATTTTGGTAGTAGCAGCTTTTATTGCAATTAGAAAAAATGATATGAATGAAAATAAAAGTTTGCGTAAGAAAAATAAAGAGCAGAAAAATAATTGATATTTGACTATGATAGTATAAACTGGATAGTGAAATGGTTAGAATTAAGAATGAATTTTAAATGTAAAGGTGAAGGAAGTTGTCGTCTGCTACTTTAACAACAAATTTAATTATTATATTATTGATTTTTATTGTTGCGATTTTCTTTGTTGTGGCTGAATTTGCATTAGTTACTGTGCGTCCCAGTCAATTAGAGGATATGATTGCTAATAAAAAGGGAAATACTAAAAAGCTAAAAAGAGCGCTCCATATGGCGCATAATTTAAATGAATACCTCTCTACAACTCAAGTGGGAACTACATTAGTGGGAGTTATTTTAGGGTGGTTAGGTGAGGCTACAATTGAAGAAGCATTAACTGATTTGTTTAAATTAACTCCATGGTTTGGTCCGAAAACAAGTGGCTTTTTGGGAGCGATTGTCGGAATTATTTTGTTAACTTATTTAGAAGTGGTTATTACAGAAATTGTGCCTAAAAATGTCGCTATTGATACACCCGTAAAATGTTTGATGGCAGTTGTAACTCCGTTAACAGTTTTTCATACATTAGTATATCCATTTGTGTGGTTACTCAATATTAGTGCAAATGGTTTATTACATCTGATGGGAATGAAAACTGCTAGTGAAGAAGACGAAGTGTATTCACAGTCAGAAATCTTACGTTTATCACGTAATGCTGTAAGTGGTGGTTCACTTGATAAAGATGATTTACTTTATATGGAACGTGCCTTTGAATTAAATGATAAGATTGCTAAGGATATTATGACGGATCGGACTCAACTGGAGGTATTAAACTATAAGGATAATGTTCAAACAGCGCTCCAAAAATATCTAGAATATGGTTTTAGCAGATTTCCGGTAGTTAGAGATCATAATAAAGATGATGTAGTTGGATATGTTTATTCTTATGATATTGTTTTACAAGATCAAAATAATCCTCAAGTACCTATTACAAGAATTATTCGAGCAATTATTACGGTCCCAGAATCGATGTTAATTCAAGATATTTTACAACTAATGATTAAAAAACACACACCAATTGTATTAGTTGTTGATGAATATGGTGGTACAAGTGGGATAGTCACTGATAAAGATATTTATGAAGAACTTTTTGGGTCAATTAAAGATGAAATTGATGATGTTGCAGATGAATACATTGTTCGAGATGATCATGGTAATATTCATGTTTCTGGTAAGACAACACTTTATGACTTTGAAAGATTCTTCCACAAGAAGCTAAAGAATTTTGAAGATAGCGATATTATTACAATTGGTGGCTATATGATGGGGCATTATCCCAACTTAAAGCGTGGAGAAAGTGTTGAATTTGAAGGCTTTAAATTTGAGTTAGTAGATGTTGAACAAGGTTTCATGCGTTGGTTTATTGTTTCTGAAATTTCTAAGTAAGAATCATGAATAATTAAGCACTGTAATGGTGCTTTTTTTATTAACATAATGTTATAATCGTATTTATAATAAAACAATTAGAGAGTAAGGGGATTAGACATGGCAAAAGGTGACAACATTACTAATATCATTGATCACGTTTTATATAGTCAAGAAGATATTCAAGAAATGTGTAAACGTTTAGGACAACAACTTACAGAAGATTATGCTGGAAAGAACCCACTTGTAGTTGGTGCTCTAAAAGGTGCTGTCTTTTTCTTAACTGACTTAGTTCGTAATATGGACGTTGTAATGGAAAACGACTTTATTGATGTGTCTAGTTATGGGGATGGCTTTGAATCAACTGGTAAAGTGACATTAGACACTGATGTTAAAGCAGATGTTAAAGGTCGTGATGTCTTAATTGTAGAAGATATCGTAGATACAGGCCATACTTTAAAATTTATGGAAGATCTTTTGTTACAACGTGGGGCCAAATCGGTTAAGTGTTGTGCACTTTTAAATAAACCAGCACGCCGTGAGGAAGATGTGACAGTTGACTATTATGGTGCAGAAGTACAAAATCAATTTGTAGTTGGGTATGGATTAGATTATCTTAATAAGTACCGTAATATTCCTTATATTGGTGTTTTAAAGCCTGAAGTTATTAAGGCAAACTTAAATAAATAACTTCTCAAACGGTTCTCATTTGAGAATCGTTTTTCATTAGAAAGAAGGATTGAGAAGTGCATAGATACCACCATCGGATAACATTGCCTCTGATTATTTTAACCTTGATTATTGTATTGGGGATTTTAGGAATAGGTTTCTTTAATATTTTGAATAATAAAAATACGACAGTTCCAAGAGGAGCTAATATGAGCGTATTAGGAATTGAGTTAAATCAAAATATTAATAAAGTTGATTTGCATCAAGTACAAGAAAATGGAATTTCTTTTGTTTATTTGAGATCTACCCAAGGAAAGACTTATTTCGACGATGATTATTATCTTTATCGAGATCAGTTAAAGGGAACCAAGCTGTCATATGGTTCAATTTTAACTTTTAGTGATGAAAGTACACCACTAGAACAGTACAATTATTTTAATAAAAAAGTAGGTAAATATAGTGGAAATTTGCCAATTATGATTGTTCCAGCAGAGAAAAATGATAGTAAAAAGTATTGGAAAAAGTTGGCCAGTTTAACAACCTATTTCCAACAAAGTGGACGTAGTGTAATAGTGGCTGATAACCATCAGTGGAAAAATCTTTTTTCACCCCAAACACAATTTCTTTATACGGGAGCTAGTTTGAAGAAAAGAAAAGATTATTCATTTTGGTGCTATACTCAAAAAGGACGAGTAAAAGATACTGATTATTTAAATCGAGATGTGACAATGTTTGCTTATTTAGGAAGTATGGCTTCTTATCAGCAGCTTTATGATTCAGATTTGACACAATAAAATGAAAGGGAAAGTAGATGTATACTTCAAAAATTAAAGATGTCCTGGCACAAGAAAAAAAGTTAAAGCCGACTTTAATTCAAGAAAAAACTTACGAACCAATTATAAATGGAGACGATGTTGTTGGATTAGCTAAAACTGGAACCGGGAAGACTTTAGCTTATGGCTTGCCTGTTTTAGAGCGCATTAAAAAAGTTGGTGGCCAAGCGATAATTTTAGAGCCAACAACTGAATTAGCTATTCAAACACGCAATGCTTTACAAAAATACCTTAGTGCCTTGCAATTAAAGTCTTTAACTTTAGTTGGAGCTGGAAATCGCAAGCGCCAATTAGAACGTTTACGTAAGGAAAAACCAGAAATTTTGATTGCAACACCAGGACGTTTGTTTGATTTTATTTCAGAAGGGAAAGTAGATCTGGAAAAAATAAAATCTTTAGTAATTGATGAAGCAGATGATATTTTAGAATTTACAAAGGCGGATTTATTAGTATCTTTAAGTCAAAATTTAGAACAAGATTCACAAATTTTACTTTTTGGAGCTTCTGAATCAAGAGTTACCAAGGATGCTGAAAATTTATTTGAACGCCAATTTATCTTAATTGACGTGCGTCCAGATCAAAAATCATCAGTTGACCATAGTTTTTTGCAAGTTTCTAACCAATATAAAATACAATTTTTACAAAGACTTGCTAAGTTAGATAAGTTTAAGGGAATTCTATTTTTTGATTCGACAGAAACGGAAATGAAATTTGCAAGAATTTTTGCTCATAGCAAAACACCATTTTCGGTCTTAAGCAATCAAACTAACAAACAAGAAAGAGAAAGAATTTTACGCAAATTTAGATTGGGTCATAGTAAATTATTGTTTGCGACTGATTTAGCTGCTCGTGGCTTAGATATTCCAGACTTAACTTATGTAATTAATTTTGAAATTCCAAGTGAACTTAACACTTATATTCACCGTAGTGGTAGAACAGGAAGAATGAATAATGAAGGTCATGTGGTGACATTGGGAGATGACCATGATTTTCGTGATTTGAAAAAGCTCTTAAATAATGAATTTGACTTACAAAGAGTATATTTTGAAGGTTATCATTTAACTACCACCAAACCTCAAGATCAAAAGAAAAAGATAAATAAAGTACAAAATGAAGAAAAAACGAGCAAAGTAAAGAGAACTTCTAAAAAGAAGAGATGGCGTAATAAGAAAAATAAAGGGTACCATCCTCATAAGAGAAAAGAAGGTAAGTAATGGCGCGCTTAGTAAATTGGCTAGAAAATTACATTTTACCAATTGCAACTAAATTAGGTCAGATTCGCTGGTTGGTAGCACTGCGAGATACATTTATTTCTCTATTACCTATTACAATGGCTGGCTCAATTGCTATGCTTTTTAATAGTTTAATAAAAGCTGTCCATTATCGTTTTAGTTGGGAACATTTTTATAGTTTAATGCATCCTGTAATGATTATGGATAATATTGTGTGGAATGGTACTTTTGCAATTTTTGCAATTTATTTTGCACTTTCTTGGGGATATCACTTAGCTAAGACTTATGAAGTAAATACTTTGGCTGGAGCGGTAGTAACCTTGGCTTCGTTTGTAATGAGCGTAAGTGATGTTATTCAGTTGGATTATCGTGGCAAGCAAATTGATGTCAAAAACGTAGTAGATATTAAGCAATTTTCAACAACAGGATTGTTTACAGCAATTATTTTTGGCTTAATTGGTATGGGAGTTTTCATCTTGGCTTCACGAGCAAGAGCTACCTTGAGAGTAAATCCTACTTTACCCCATGCTGAATGGGTAGCCTTTACAACCTTGCTCCCAATTTTGCTAGCAATTTTTGTGGTAGCAGCAATTAATTGTGCTTTCCAGGAAATAACAGGGACCTATTTTGGTGATTGGCTATTAAAATCAATCCAATCACCTCTAGTTAATTTGGGGCAAGGATTTGGCGTAGTACTTTTATTAACAGCCTTGGTGCAGTTATTTTGGTTCTTTGGGATTAATGGTGTTAGTGTCTTAACACCCGTAATTGATTCCTTATGGCTTACGCCAGAAAATATTAATGTGACTGCTGTAAGAAATGGAAATGTAATTCCTTACACTTGGGTAAAAGACTCATTCAATGTTTTTGCCTGGTTTGGTGGTGCGGGTGGCACGCTAATGTTGGTAGTGGCAATATTATTATTTTCAAAAAGGTCCGATTTTAGGACAGTTGCTAAAATGGCTTTTGCCCCCGCAGTGTTTAATATCAATGAACCAATGCTTTTTGGATTGCCAGTAGTCTTTAATCCGGTATATCTCATTCCTTTTGTGGCAGCACCAATGGTAAATGTAAGTTTAGCTTATTGGGTTACTAAATTAGGATGGGTGAATCCAGTACAAATCTTTGTTCCAGGAGTAATGCCACCATTGCTTAATGCATTTTTAGGAACAAACTATGACTGGCGAGCCATTATTTTGGTATTAGTCAATATGGTAATTGCTTTAATAATTTGGATGCCATTTGTCTTTGCGGCTGATAAAATTGCCCAAGATGAACAAAGAAACTTCCAAATGTATCAATATTAATTAAATAATTAGTAATTTTCTTATACTTCAAGACTTTAGTCTATTAAAAAATAAAGGTATAATTAGATTATGCTAATTATGACCCCGTAGTTCATCTGGATAGAACAATGGTCTCCTAAACCGTAAAGGTGAGTTCGAATCTCACCGGGGTCATTACTAAAGGAAGGGCTTGCCTTCCTTTTCTTATTAAAAGGTGAGAGAAGAATATGAAGCAATTAAAGGTAATGACTGTTTTTGGTACTCGACCAGAAGCAATTAAAATGGCACCTGTTGTTCTAAAGCTGCAAGCTGATTCACGCTTTAAGCCGGTAACAGTAGTAACTGCTCAACATCGCGAAATGTTAGATCAAGTACTAGAAATTTTTAAAATTGTGCCTGATTATGATTTTAATATTATGCACAAGAATCAAACTTTAGAAGAAATTACTTCTAAAGTGATGCTTGATTTGTCTAAAGTTATCAAAAAAGAAAAGCCAGATATTGTGTTGGTGCATGGTGATACCACAACAAGTTTTGCGGCAAGTCTAGCTACCTTTTATCAACAAACTACTTTGGGACATGTGGAAGCAGGTTTGCGAACTTGGAATAAATATTCTCCATTTCCTGAAGAAATGAATCGTCAAATGACTGATGACTTAGCCGATTTATATTTTGCACCGACAGAGTTAAGCAAAGAAAATTTAATAAAAGAAAACCATCCTGCTAAAAATATTTATGTAACTGGAAATACAGCAATTGATGCTTTACAGCAAACTGTTCAACAAGAGTATCATCATGAGGTTTTAGATCAAATTGAAGATGGTAAAAGAATTATTTTAGTGACAATGCACCGACGTGAAAATCAAGGTGAGCCGATGAGAAGAGTATTTCAGGTGATGAAAGAAGTTGTAGATAGTTACAATGATGTTGAAATTATTTATCCAGTTCACCTATCACCAGCAGTACGTAAAGTAGCAACAGAAGTATTGGGTAATGACAAGCGCATTCACTTAATTGATCCTGTTGATGTAGTAGATTTTCATAATCTTGCTAAAAGAAGTTACTTTATTATGACAGATTCAGGAGGAGTGCAAGAAGAAGCACCTAGCTTAGGAAAGCCAGTTTTGGTATTGCGTGATACAACTGAAAGACCAGAAGGAGTTAAGGCGGGAACGTTAAAATTAGTAGGTACAGATCAAGCAAAAGTGCGCCAAGCAATGATAAAACTTTTAGAAGATAAAGAGTTTTATAATCAGATGGCAACTGCTAAAAATCCTTATGGAGATGGTCATGCAAGTGAAAAAATATTAGATGCAATGATTGAATATGAAAAAAATAAGACCAAGTAATTATTACTTGATCTTATTTTTTGCTCTTTTATTTTTAAAATATTTGGTAAAGCGACTACTAGTATTAAGGAAAATAGATTTAGTAGTTAGATAGTTGAAGATCCCCACTAAAATTTGGTCAATTGTTTTAACAAATAATGTATTCCAGTGAAGCCAAGAAAGTCCGACTAACATAATTAAGTTGTCAGGAATTAAACTTAAAATCCGATAAAGAAAAAACAAGCCCAATTGATAAATTGTTCCATGGCGAGTATCTACGTTCTCCACAAATACTCCATGCTTGTTAAAAACAAAAGAAACTAAGTTAGAAACAATAAATGATAAAGTGTTGGCGTAGATTAAAGGAATTTTCCACCAACTATGAAAAAGAATAAAACTAACAATATTAATTAAGGCAGCTAAAAAGCCAAAAAAAGTGTAAGCATAAAAATTACGATGTCTTGCTACTAGTCGAGCTCCGAGTTGTCTAATTTGTGCTCTAGTAATATCAGAAGAATCTTTATGCTTTTTACTCATGTAAGCCCTCAACCATTTGCTTTGCTGCTTGATCAATTAAGTCAATATCTTCATCTTCAACAGCATTTTCAATTTTTACTGGATCAGCTACTTCGATTGCACCAACTTTTTTAAAAGCTTTTTCAAAGTCATTTACATTTTCACAAAAATGATCTTTGTAAGTTCGATCTCCTGATCCCATAACCGCAAACTTTTTCCCTGTTAAATTTAGGGTAAGTAGTTGGTCATAAAAGTCTTTTAATTCATCAGTCATTACACCTTCGCCGTAGGTATAGGTTACCACGATGCAAAGATCACTATCTAAAAAAGAAGTTGCATCTGCAAAGCTGATGTCAGTAGTAGTTACGTCCAAACCTGCTTGTAGTAAGTTATCTTCTAAAATTTCTGCCATATCTTCGTTATTGCCAGTCATACTAGCAAAAACTATTTGTGCTTTCATAATTTAGATTGCCTCTTTTATCTTTTTTCTTTTTATTATACTAGAGGAGACAAAGAATGTGTAAAGAGTTAGAGAAATTATTTTAAAAAAGCTTTATAATATATAACAGAATATTTGCCTAATTATATTTAAAGGAGAGGTATTAATGATTACAATTAAATCAAAAAGAGAATTGATCGGAATGCAAAAATCTGGTCGTTTGCTTGCTTCAATGTTTGAAGCCTTACGAGACTTTATTAAACCCGGAATTACTGCTTGGGATATTGAAGAGTTTTGCCAAGATTTTATGAAGAAACATGGTGGTCGTTTATCTGAACAAGGTTTTGAAGGCTACAAGTACGGAACTTGTATCAGTGTTAATGAAGAAATTGCCCACCAAATCCCACGAAAAGATCGTATTTTAAAAGAAGGCGATCTTGTTAGTGTTGATGTAACTTGCAACCTAGATGGCTACGAAACAGATTCATGTACAACTTATGCTGTAGGTAAAATTTCCAAAGAAGATCAAAAATTGCTTGATGTTACTGAAAAAGCAATGTACATGGGAATTGATCAAGCAGTAGTAGGTAACCGTATTGGGGATATTGGGAGCGTTATTCAAAAGTATGTTGAAGATGACAATGGTTTTGGAGATGTACGTGAATTAGTAGGTCATGGTATTCAACCAACAATCCATGAAGATCCAGAAGTACCTCATTATGGTAAAGCTGGCCACGGCTTACGTTTACGTGAAGGAATGACAATTACTGTTGAACCAATGGTAGAAGCAGGTGGAGACTGGCGTATCAAGCAAACTAGTGTAGATGATCCTAATGACGATTGGATTTTCTATGCAACACCAGATGGTTCTAAGTCTGC
Organism: Lactobacillus sp. PV037; assembly: GCF_014522345.1. NCBI lineage: Bacteria > Bacillati > Bacillota > Bacilli > Lactobacillales > Lactobacillaceae > Lactobacillus > Lactobacillus sp. PV037. The sequence continues at coordinate 302,697 of NZ_CP041987.1, forward strand.
TCAATTTGAACATACTTTTGCTATTACAAAAGATGGTCCTAAGATTCTTACTCTTCAAAAACCATATGATGGTTTAGAAAAATATGTACCCCATTTTGATGAAGAATAAGATTTATGAAAAAAGCTAATAAAGTATTTTCTACTTACTTTAAGCAGTTTTTCAAAGACTTATCTAAAATAATTTCTCAAGGGGAAATTACACAAAATTCTATTATTATTGCTTACTATATGCTATTCAGTATATTTCCAATTATTATTATAGTGGGAAATATCTTACCACTTTTTCAGATTAATGCTAAGCCACTTACAGAATATCTGAATTTAATTTTACCTAAGCAAGTAGCAGAATTCGTAATACCAATTATTTCAAGTTTGCTAAATCAACATTCTAGTGGATTTATTTCTTTTGGTATTATTGTAGCTTTGTGGTCTTTCTCTAGTCTGATTAATTCAATTAGGATGTCAATGAATAAGATCTATGGAGTTTATAGCCAAGAAAAGGGTAAACCATGGTGGAATTATTTATTAAGTAGGGTAATAACCTTATTTGTAACAACGTTAATGATTATTGTCATGATCTTATTGAGTTTAGGACTAGCATTTGGTAAACAAATTGTAGAATTTTTAGGCCCGATTCTGAACATTGATGTAACTTGGATTTATAAATTAGATAGTTACAAGTGGCCTTTGGTCTTAGTGATGATGGTAATTTTAAATATTTATCTTAATTATGCTTTACCAAATATTTCTCAATTTAAACATGTAGTTTGGCCGGGAACAATTGTTACAGTGATCTCTTGGGGAGCTTTAGCTTATTTTTTTGGTTTATATTTACAATATTTTGGAACAAAATGGCAAAATTATGGGATTGTAGGAACATTTATCGTATTTATGCTTTGGCTGAATATTATGGCACTTCTTTATTTATTTGGGGTTTGTATTAATGCGACAATTAATAAGCTGAAAAATGGAGATGTTTCTTATAGTAGGACTTCATTTTGGAGAGCAATAAAGAACAATTATCTACTAAAATCAAAGCAAAATGAAAGTTAGGGTTATTTTTGGTAAGATATAGTTAAAGAAAAAATTTAATCAAGAAAGAGAAAATTATGAAAGTAAGAAAAGCAGTTATTCCAGCAGCTGGATTAGGAACCCGTTTCCTTCCAGCTACAAAAGCAATGCCTAAAGAAATGTTACCAATTGTGGATAAACCTACAATTCAATTTATTGTAGAAGAAGCTAAAAAGTCAGGAATTGAAGATATTTTAATTGTTACTGGAAAAAATAAGAGATCGATTGAGGATCATTTTGATGCAAATCCAGAACTTGAACAAGATCTTGAAGAAAAACATAAAGATAAACTATTAAAATTAACCCAATCAATTACAGACTTAGGAGTAAATCTTTACTATACTCGGCAGCCGCATCCAGCAGGACTAGGAGATGCAATTTCACGAGCACGTAGTTTTGTGGGAGATGAACCATTTGTAGTTATGCTTGGAGATGATTTAATGGCTGATAAGACACCATTAACTCAGCAATTAATTGAGCGCTATAATGCAACCCATGCTTCAACAATTGCAGTAATGAAGGTTCCTCACGAAGAAGTTTCCAAATATGGTGTAATTGCTCCAGCAGGTGAAATTGAAGATGGCTTGTTTAATGTAGATTCATTTGTAGAAAAACCAGCTGTTGAAGACGCACCAAGTGATTTAGCAATTATTGGACGTTACCTTCTTACCCCAGAAATTTTTGATATTTTAGCTAAGCAAAAACCTGGTCGTGGTGGTGAAATCCAATTAACTGATGCAATTGATACTATGAATAAGACTCAAAGAGTATTTGCACATGAGTTTAAAGGTGATCGCCATGATGTTGGAAATAAGGAAGGCTATCTTGAAACTTCAATTGAGTATGGTTTAACTCATCCAGAAACTAAGGATGATTTAAGGGAATACATCATTAATTTAGCCAAAAAGTTATCTCAAACAAATAATCACCCCAAAAATAAATAATTAAAAGCGAGATCTAGCCGGTCTCGCTTTTAAAATAAATAAATTCTTTGATGTTCCATATCAATTTGGATGCCGTAAATTTTTATTATCTTATTTTGATATTTAATTAAAAGTGGCAGCTTCTTATGATGAAGAGTAGCTACAATTTGTTTGAATGAAGCTAGTGTTTTAGATGAATTACCAGTTGAAAAATATGCTCCTGTAGAAGTAATTGTTACCTTATTTAAGGGATAAAACTTTCTTTTTTTATCAGGACGATAAAATAATGAATAGTTTTTGTTAAGATCGTTTGTTAGTTGTAAAAAAGAACTTAGTTGCATTTGATAAAAAGCCTTGAAATTAAATGAGTAAAAAGATAGGATAAGTACTAAACCTATATTTTTTAAAATTAGAAAAGGAATAATATGCATAAACATAAAAAGTTATGGATTACTCTAACCTCTATTATAGCAGCTATAGTTGTAATTTTTCTGGGGGCAGGGATGTACTTTTACCATGTAGCTTTAGTGCCAGGGCATAAGAACTTTATTAATAATAGTACTAAAGTAGCTAAATCTGATCCCCTCTATCAGCAGACAAAATGGTATCAAGATACTAAAAAGCAAAAGTGGTACATGAAATCAGCAGATGACAATTTAAAATTGGATGCTAATTACATCCCTAAAAAGGGATCGAATAAAACTGTGATTATTCTTCATGGGTATATGAATAACAAAGATACCATGGGCCCTTATGCAGCCTTATTTCACAAGTTAGGCTATAATACTTTGTTGCCAGATGCGCGAGGACATGGGCAAAGTCAAGGTAATTATGTGGGCTATGGCTGGCGTGAAAAAGCCGACGTTGCAAAATGGGCCCGTAAAGTAGTAGCTCATAATGGCAAAAATAGTAAAATTGTAATTTTTGGGGTAAGTATGGGTGGTGCAACCACGATGATGACAAGTGGAGAAAAATTGCCTAAACAAGTCAAAGCTTTTGTGGAAGATTGTGGTTACACAAATGCGAAAACCGAAATTGAACATGAAGCACAGAGTTTATATCATATGACTGCCTTTCCACGTTTCCCGTTAGTTGAAGTTTTAAGTGGAATAACTCGCATTCGAGCAGGGTACTTTTTAAATGACGCTAGTAGCGTGAAGCAACTGGCTAAAAATAAACGACCAATGATGTTTATTCATGGTAGTAAAGATACTTTTGTACCAACAGAAATGGTGTATGAAAATTATCATGCTACCAAGGGACCTAAAAAATTATGGGTTGTTCCAGGAGCAGTACATGCTAAGTCATTTAAAACACATCCAAAATTATATGAGAAGAAAGTCAATGAATTTTTAAAAGAATATGTGAGTTAAAAAATACCGAGAATATCTCGGTATTTTTTACGTTTTTTTAAATTAATTGAAGTTTGTATGACTTATTTTCCAAGATTAGTTATTATTTTTATAGATACCAATTTTAAGGAAGTAAAAAAATGAGAGATATGTATATTATTGCAGGAAAACGGACACCGTTTGGAAAGTATCGGGGATTTTTTAAAGATACAACTCCCGTTGAACTAGGAAGCATAGTTTTAAAAGAGCTTTTAAAAGAAACTAAACTTGCTCCAGAACAAATTGAAGGAGTCTTGGTGGGAAATGTACTAAGTGCAGGACTAGGACAAAATGTTGCGCGTCAAATTGCGCTGAAGTCTGGACTTCCTTATGATGTAGTAGCCACTGTAGTTGATGATGTTTGTGGTTCTAGTTTAAAGGCTTTACGCTTTGCGCAAGGTCAGATGGCATTAGGAGACTTAGAGTTAGCCGCTGTAGGTGGAGTAGAAAATATGACCAATGCGCCCTTGCTTTTGAGCAAAGCAGATAAGCATAGTGAGAATCCTAAGTTTCGTGATTCACTTCAAATTGATGGAATTGGAGATGCTTACAGCCAAAAGCCAATGGGACTTACCGCTGAAAAAGTAGCTGAGCGTTATCATGTAAGTCGTAAAGAAATGGATGAATTTGCCTACAATTCACATCTAAAAGCAACTAAGGCAACTAATGAAAATTGGTTTAAGGATGAAATCGTTCCTGTAACAATTAATGGAGAAACTTTAACCCAAGATGAAAGTATTCGTCCTGATACAAGTGTAGCTGCTCTAAGTAATTTGAAACCTGTCTTTAAAGAAGATGGTGACGTAACTGCAGGAAACTCTTCACCATTAAATGATGGGGCTAGCATGTTATTGGTAGCAAGTGCAGAAAAAGTTAAAGAATTAAATCTAAAACCAATTGGTAAAATAGGTGATTTTAGTGAAATTGGATGTGATCCTGATTACATGGGTTATGGACCATATGATGCTATTAAAAAGTTACTCGCCAAAAATCACACCACAATTGATGATTATGACCTAATTGAAATTAATGAAGCTTTTGCAGTACAAGCTTATGCAGTAGCACGTGATTTGAAGATCCCAGCAGAAAAATTGAATATTGCTGGTGGTGCCATTAGTTTAGGCCATCCCTTAGGCGCAACAGGTACTCGTTTAGTGTTGACTGCCTTGAATAATTTGAAAAAGATTGGTGGCAAGCGCGCAATTGTTTCTCTATGTATTGGTGGAGGACAAGCAATTGCTTATGAAGTGTGGAATCAATAATGCACTTTTATAAATTAGATCCTTACCAAAGACGTGAACTCTTAAAGGAAAAAGGAATTAAATTAGTTAAAATAGAGCCGGAAAAATTAGCTCGCTTAAATCAATTAAGTGAAAATGTTATTGGCGAAATAGATTTACCATTGGGAGTTGTGCAAGATGTTGTGGTAAATAATAAGTCTTATCTTGTACCAATGGCAGTTGAAGAACCTTCAGTTGTAGCAGCAGCCAATCATGGAGCTAAGGTGTTTGCTAAAAATGGGGGCAGCCATGTAGTAAGTAAGCGTGAAGGAATTTATGGGCAAATTGTTTTAAAAGTTGATCGAGCTTTTTCTTTAGAAGAATTAGCAAAAGATTTCCCTTATTATGTCTCTTTGGCTAACAAGGAATTTGCTAGTTTAGTTAACCATGGTGGAGGCGTTAAAGAAATAACTGGAGAAATTAAAGGTGACTTAGTATATCTAAAAGTTTTAGTAGATCCAGCCCAAGCCATGGGGGCCAATAAAACAAATTCAATTTTGGAATTTTTGAGTAATAAATTAGTTAATTTGCCTCATGTTCGAGAAAAAATGTTTGCTATCTTGTCGAATTATCCTAGTCAATTTGCGACTGCGAAAGTTGAGTTAACTGTTGCCAGTGTTGGAGGGATGCAGGTAGCTAAGAAAATTGCTTTATTAAGCAAAATTGGTTACCAGGATCCTTATCGGGCGGTCACAAATAATAAGGGAATTATGAATGGCGTTGATAGCATCTTAATTGCTACTGGAAATGATTATCGCGGTGTTGAAGCAGCTTGTGGAGTGTTTGCTAGTAAGTCTGGTAAATATCGTAGTCTGAGTAAGTGGGAAGTAGTAGATGATAAATTAATTGGGAGTTTAACTTTGCCTCTTGCTCTTGGTGTGGTAGGTGGCTCGATTAATAGTCGTCCAGATATACAGCAGGCCTATTCAATTTTAGGAGAACAAGTAAGTAGCGAACTTTTAGCAAGCTTAATTGTAACTGTAGGGTTAGCCAATAATTTTGCGGCTTTACATGCAATTTCTACTAAGGGTATTCAAGCAGGCCATATGAAGTTGCAAGCTCGAAATTTAGTTGCAAATTTAGATGCAAGTCCCGTAGAGAAGAGTAAAGTTTTAAAAGAAATCGTAAAATTAAAACACTATTCTCAAGCTCAAGCGCAGGAGATATTGGAAAAGGTTAGAAAGCAAGAGGAAGATAAATGAAAATAGGTATTGATCAAATAGGATTTTACACTCCTAACAAATATGTAGATATGGTTGATCTAGCTCATGCGAGAAAGCAAGATCCAAATAAGTTTTTAATTGGAATTGGACAAGAAACAATGACAATTGCTGATCAGACTCAAGATGCTGTCTCAATGGGGATTAATTCTACACTAAGATATCTTGATCAAATTGATAAAGATAAAGTAGGGTTGTTAATTTTTGGAACTGAAAGTAGTGTAGATCAATCTAAATCTGCCTCTTTATTCGTTAAAACTGCCCTTAATTTATCACCACAAGTGCGAACTTTTGAAGTTAAAGAAGCTTGTTTTGGATTGACAGCAGGTTTAATGATGGCACGTGATTATGTTTATAGTCATCCAGATAAAACTGCGATTGTAATTGGAAGTGACATTGCGCGTTATGGAGTAAATAGTGGTGGAGAAGTTACCCAGGGAGCTGGAAGTATTAGTATCTTAGTAAAGAAAGACCCACAAATTATGGAATTAAATGAGGGCCATAGTGCTTATAGTGAAGATATTAACGATTTCTGGCGTCCTAATAATTCTAAACTTGCAAAAGTAGACGGAAAGTATTCAACACAAGTATACTTAGATTTCTTTACCAAAACTTTTAATCAGTATAAAAAAGAACAAAAATTGGCTACTAAAGATTTTGATGCCTTAATTTATCACTTACCTTTTACAAAAATGGGGCTGAAGGCAAATCGTTTAGCTGTTGAAGGTGAAGAGGAAGAAACTACCCAGCGTCTTCAAGATAACTTTGAAGCAAGTAAAAAGTGGAGTGCAAAAGTTGGAAATATTTATACTGGATCACTTTATTTAAGTCTTTTAAGTTTACTTGAAAATGGTAACTTGACCCCTGGTGCTAGAATTGGATTATTCTCCTATGGTTCAGGAGCCATGGCAGAATTTTTCTCTGGTACTTTAGTTGAAGGTTATCAAAGTAAACTTAATAAAGAAGCAGATCAAGCTTTAATCGACCAACGTAAGAAATTATCAGTTGCGGAATATGAAGAGATTTTTAATAATAGTTTGCTTGATCCTGAAGATAGCATTACATTAAAGAGCGATGAAGTAAAAGGTAAATGGTATTTTGCTGGAACTAAAAATGATATTCGACAATATTCTGTAAACTAAAAAAGCCACCCAGGAGGGTGGCTTTTTGTTATAGACTATTTATTGCGTAAAACTAATTTGGCAACGCCTTCCCAACGTGGGGTTTGAGGCATCATGTCAATTGGCTTAATTACGCGCACATCATATGCTTCACTCAAAAAAACTAAATCTTTAGCTAGAGTTGATGGATTACATGAAATGTAAACAAAGGTTTCTGGTTTAACGTCTAGTAGAGTTTTTATAAGTTTTTTATTAAGACCTGTTCGAGGGGGATCAACAATTACAGCGTCAATATTAATTCCTTCTTTGCGAAGTTGTGGTAAAAGTTTTTCAACATTGCCTTGAATATATTCAGCATTTTTAACGTGATTAAGCGAAGTATTAGTTTGGGCATCAGTTACTGCTTCAGGGATGCTTTCAATTCCGATAACTTGATGAGCCCGATCACTGGCTAAAATTCCTAATGTTCCAACTCCACTGTAGGCATCAATTAAAGTTTGATCAGGAGTTAAGTCAAGGTATTTTAAAGCTTCACTGTATAAGTTGGTAGTTTGTTCTGGATTTAACTGGAAAAAGGCCCGAGGTGAGAGCTTAAATTTTTTACTTAAAATTTCTTCAGTAATTGTATCTTTACCAAATAGCTTAGTGGTTTTGTTACCCCAAACTTGAGGATTATTCCATTGCGTTTCATTTTGAAATACACTTACTACATTTGGAAGTTTCATAATTTCTTTTGCTAATGGAATTAAGTTTTTAATTTTTTTACCAACGGTAATTAAAGTGACTTGAATTTCTTTAGTAGAAAATGATTCTCTAACAACTACGGTCTTAATTCCCTCAGCTTTGCGACGGAAATTAGCAATTGGAACTTGAAACTTAGAAATTAATTTTTTGATTTCACGTTCAGTTTTTTGAGTTGCCTTAGATTGAGTAGGCATTTCGGGAAGATCAATCAAATTATGTGAATTTGGGGCGTATAATCCAAGCTTAGACTTTCCTCGATTAAGTTCAATTTGATATTGTGCTTTATTACGATAGTGCCATTGTTGTGGAGCAGGGAGAGTCTTTTTAACTTTAATTTTTTGGTAATTACGTGGATGGTATTTTCTTAATGCATCAAGTATTAAATGTTGTTTAAATTCAAGCTGCTTAGGATAAGCTAAATTCGCTAATTCTAAGCCTCCTGTGCGTGGATCTACTCCTTTAGGGAAAGTTACACGATCAGGAGATTTTTCTTTAATACGGACTAATTCTCCTTCAAGATAGTGAGGATAAGATTTGGTGATTTTTGCTACAACTACTTCATCTGGCAAGGCACCTGGAATAAAGATGATTTTCTTTTTATAATAGCCAATTCCTTCACCATTAATTCCAAGGCGTTTAATTGTTACAATAACGTCTTTGGTTTTATTTTTTGTAAATTTTGTCAAAATTAAGACCTCATTTCGATTCATCTTAAAAAGTATGTCACAATTATAATAAGGGGATTAGAGCAAGAACACAAGCAAAAGAAGGGAGAAAAAATGCAAATTATTACTAAAGTAAGTAGACAAAAGCGTAAAGGTTATTACAATATTTTTTTAAATAATTCTTTTGCCTTTGGAGTAAGTGAAAGAACGCTAAGTGAATATAGATTACTCGTTGGAGTAGAGCTTACTGATGAACAAATTAAAGTAATTAAACAATTTGAACTAAATGATAAGGCCTTACAAGTGGCAATTAATTACTTGAGCTATCAGCCAAGAACTGTGGGTGAAATAAAACAATATTTGCATAAAAAAGAAGTAGGGCAAGAGGCAGTAGAAAATATAATTATTCAATTAACTAATTTGGGTTATTTAGATGATGAAAAATATGCAGATCTTTTTATAAAAAATGATTTGCGGGTTGGCAAAGATGGACCCAAAACGCTTATTTTTAAGCTCACACAAAAGGGAATAGCAAAGAATATTAGTGAACCCCTTATTGAAAAAATTGTACCTGAGGACTGGATAGAAGCAGGAATACGGTTAACAAATTCCTTGCGTAACCAAACCGGAAGGCTAACTTTAAAAGAAATTCAAAGGAAGGCAAAAACTAAACTAATTAGTCATGGTTTTACAAGTGAACTAAGTGATTTAGTAATTGAAGCCTTAGATTTACAAGAAGATGCTAGTGAACGAATAGAAGCGTTAAAAAAACAAGCCAGTAAAGCATGGCGTCGTTATCGAAATAATGATGAGTATACAAGAAAGCAGAAAGTACGACGAGCATTATACCAGCATGGTTTTTCAGGAAGTGAAATTGATGATTTTTTAAATGGAGAAATTATGGACCTTCAAGACCTCAATTCAGACTATTAGTTTTATAATAATAATGAGAGAAAATTGAAGGTGATTAGATTGGCACTTCCTAAAGAGGGAGATTATATTGCCATTCAGAGTTATAAACATAATGGCAATCTCCATCGTACTTGGCAAAGTACAATGGTAGTAAAAATGGAACAAAATATTTTAATAGGAGCAAATGATAGGACGTTAATTACTGAAGGGGATGGAAGAAAATGGGTTAGTCGAGAACCAGCCTTAGTTTATTTTCACAAAAAATATTGGTTTAATATAATAGTAATGTTTCGCCCAGAAGGAATAGCTTATTATTGCAATCTAGCTACTCCATTTATAATTGATCGTGAAGCACTAAAGTATATTGACTACGATTTAGATGTGAAAGTTTTTCCTGATGGCGAAAAAAGATTACTTGATGTTGAAGAATACGCATTAAATAAAAAAAGATGGAACTATGGTGAAAAAATTGATTCGATTTTGCGTGATTCTAGTTTAGAATTATTAGAGTGGATTGATAAGAAAAAGGGACCTTTTGCACCAGCATTTCCGAAAATATGGTATGAAAGATATCAACAGATGCGTCCAATAAAAAATAATTATAGAAGAGGAAAACAATAATGGAAATTAAGAATGTAAACTCTAAAGTAGTAGTTGGGAAAATTTTTATGGCAAGTCAACTTGATGAAAATCGTAGTTTTGCTCAACTAATTCAACAAGCTGAGACAGATCCAGAATTTCAAAATTTCTTAAGTACCAATAATGTTCAAAATCAACGTACTAGCTTAATTGTCTTTAATCCTGAAAGTTTTATGCTTTTTTATGGAGCAGCTTTTGATGAAAAAGTAGCTCTTCCTGCTGGCTTTAATCATTATGACTTACCTAAGGCAGAAGTTGCTCAGGAATTAACTGAGGGAGTAAACTTAAGCTACTTTAGTCAACCTTTGAATGTAACTATTCCCAAATTTTTAGAGAAGGTTACAGAAGCTGATATTAAACACTATGAAAATATTGGAGATAGTCCTACCCCATATATTTTGTCAGAATTAAATTTAGAGACAAAAAAACTAACTCAATCTTTATACTTAAAAGAGAGTTAGTTTAAGAAGTTAACGCTGTTGGGGATCGATTGAAAGATTATCGTATTCTAGGTAAGCTCCAATACAAGTTGAGATAAGCATTATTAACAAAGCCCAACCAGTTGCAGTTCCGATAATAAATTTTAAAGGTAAAAATTGCCGTACTAAGATTGTGCTGATGGTGCATAAGATAAAGTCAAGTAAGAAATTACTGATTAGTAAAAGACGACGTCTGCGAATACTAAAGAAGAGTAAAACTTGTCTAAAAAATTTATTAGGACTATCACTTGATAAAAGATGTAATGGACGCTGAACAGTTGCCTTAACTGCAAACATAATTAAAGCTCCTACAAGGGCCCCCACAAGTGTACGCCATGGGCTGGCTGAGTGCATTACTAACGCATTGTAACAAATTCCAATAATTCCCAAGCTACAGAGGTAAGGAATCAATAAAAGAAAAATAAAGACTAAGTAGATTCGTTCTTTTTTCATATTTAACCTCATTTCTTAACCTTAATTTTAACATAAACGGTTAATGACCTAATTAAAAGAAAAGTAATTATTTAACGAAAGTGAGATACTCAATGAGTAGTGACCCCAAGTCTGGAAATTTTTTAACAAAATTAAAGGCAAAATTTCATAATGAAGCGCCAATTAGTGGTGCAGAAAGATTAGAAAAAGAAATTAATAAACTCTACCATGAAAAACTTTTGAGTGAAAGAGAATTCGCAATGGTAGATGGAATTATTAATTTTGAAAATAGAATTGCGCGTGAAATTATGGTGCCGCGAATTGATGCCTTTATGGTAGATTTAAAGGTGCCTTTTCAAGAAAATCTAGATGAGATCTTAAAAAATCCTTATTCAAGAATCCCAGTTTATGATGGGGATAAAGATAAAATAGTAGGTGTCATTCATATTCGAACTGTTTTACGCAAAGCGCGTGAAGTAGGATTTGATAATTTAAATTATAAAGATGTAATGTTTAAACCACTTTTTGCACCTGAAACAATTGATTTGGGAGAATTACTTTTAGAAATGCAACAAACTCAGCGTCAGTTAGCGATTTTAACTGATGAGTACGGAGGAGTTGTGGGGTTAGCAACAATTGAAGATATTATTGAAGAAATTGTTGGTGATATTGATGATGAAGTAGATCGGACCGAAATTTTATTTAGAAAAATAAATGACAGACAATATGTGATTCGTGGTAAAATGCCATTAAATGATTTTAACGATGAATTTGGAACGCATTTAGAGATGGAAGATGTGGATACAGTTGCAGGCTATGTAATTACCAAGTTGGGATTAATTCCTGCAAAGGGAGAACAATTGAGTGTTAAGCTAGATAATGGGATGACCTTGACTACCCGCAGAATGAAAGGGTCAAGAATTTTAACCCTTTTATTAACCTTACCTGATGATCAAGAAAATTTAGAAAAAAAGGAAGAAAAAGAATAAATGACAAAATTAACTGATGAAGTAAATAAACGGCGAACTTTTGCAATTATTTCTCACCCTGATGCTGGTAAAACTACAATTACTGAACAAATGCTTTTGTTTGGTGGAGTAATTAGAAGTGCAGGGACTGTTAAAGCAAGAAAAAGTGGACACTTTGCTACTAGTGACTGGATGGATATTGAAAAAAAGCGTGGAATTTCTGTTACTAGTTCTGTTATGCAGTTTGAATATCAAGGAAAAAGAATCAATATTTTAGATACTCCTGGGCACCAAGATTTCTCTGAAGATACTTATCGAACTTTAATGGCAGTTGATGCTGCAGTAATGGTAATTGATTCTGCTAAAGGTATCGAACCTCAAACCAAAAAGTTATTTAAAGTTGTTAAGCAACGTGGAATTCCAATTTTTACTTTTATGAATAAGTTGGACCGAGATGGACGAGATCCCTTGGATTTAATTGCGGAATTAGAAGATTTACTAGGTATCGAAGGGGTCGCAATGAATTGGCCTATCGGTATGGGAAAACAATTAAAAGGATTGTATGATATTGCTAATCATCGGGTAGAACTATATCGTAAAGATGAAGCTGATCGCTTTTTGCCTTTAAATGACGAAGGAAAGTTATCTGAAAATGAAGAACTAGCTAAAGATAGCTTATTTGAAAGCACTTTGGATGAAATTGATCTTTTAACTGAAGCAGGTAATCAATTTGATAAAGAAAAGATTTTAAAGGGAGAACAAACCCCAGTATTTTTTGGCTCAGCTTTAACTAATTTTGGAGTGGAAACTTTTCTTGATAGTTTTGTAAATATTGCACCTGCACCTCAAGAACACACTGTTAATGGGGATGAAAAGTTGAAAGCAGATGACAATGAATTTTCTGGATTTATTTTTAAGATTCAGGCCAATATGAATCCTAATCACCGTGATCGAATTGCTTTTGTAAGAATTGGTAGTGGTGAATTTAATAAGGGGATGGATGTCACTTTAGCAAGAACAGGTAAACCAGTTCGCTTGAACAATGCTACAGAGTTTATGTCTAGTGAACGAGTTCAAGTTTCAAATGCAGTAGCTGGCGATATTGTAGGTTTATATGATACTGGAAATTTCCAAATTGGTGACAGTATTTACGCTGGCAAAAAGAAAATTGAATACCCTGAATTGCCACAATTTACACCAGAAATTTTTATGCGCGTAACTGCAAAAAATGTTATGAAACAGAAATCTTTCCATAAGGGAATTACACAATTAGTTCAAGAAGGAGCAATTCAACTTTATCGTGGGTGGTCAACAGATGATTATATTTTGGGTGCTGTTGGGCAATTGCAATTTGAAGTATTTTCTTATCGAATGAAAAATGAATATAATTCAGAAGTAGAATTGCATTCATTAGGAAATAGAGTTGCACGTTGGATTAATCCAGAACAACTTGATCCCAAAATGTCTTCTTCAAGAAACTTACTTGTTAAAGACCGTGAAGGAGAACCTCTATTTTTATTTGAGAATGCATTTGCTGAGAGATGGTTCCAAGATAAATATCCAGATGTTGAATTAACTTCAAGATTATAAGAAAAAAGTGCTGGGAAAAATCAATTTTTCTCAGACACTTAAAACAGTTAGTTCTCTTATGCTTTATAATTGTAGCTATATAAAGTAAAGTTTGGGGTAAGAAGAATGTAATGGTCATCGTCTTGCCCATTTCTATTTACCGAGGGTTACCCAAAGCCCTCGGCTTTATTTTACTCTCACTAATTTTTATACCCCCTCTCCAAAATAATTGTGAAATTTTCTATCACTTAAAAAGAGGGGTGTATTTCTTTATTTAATAAAGAAGTTTTTGTAAGGGTTAGTTTTTAAGTAAGAATATTGCTAAAATATTAATTAGGTTATCAATGTAGCTAATTGATAACTTAGTAACTTCGATTGGCTGCACACCCCTCAACATTATTTCAGTTACGGAGGTGAGAGCCATGTCAAATGGAATAGACTGGAGAAGTAGGCTACCTTGTCCATAGCTGATGCTATTGTGATAAGCATCGTCCTTAATAGCTTAGGAAACTTTGTTATTAAGTGTGCAAATGCTTATGCAATAATAAAAAAAGCTAATCACAAGGATTAGCTAACAATCTAGTCATTCAAGTTACGATTGGAGTTAACGAGTCGCATTCGTTAGCTCCTTTTCTTTATCTATTATAAAAAAAAATCCACAAATTTCAAGATGGCAGGTGGGAACAGCGTCATTTTCCCTAGATAATACTTTAAAATAGAGACCGTTTCTTTATCCAATAAAGAAGTTTTTTCTGTGAGGGTTAGTTTTTAAGTAAGAATATTGCTAAAATATTAATTAGGTTATCAGTAGACGCGAATTGATAACTTAGTAACTTCGACTGGCTGCACACCCCTCAACATTATTTCAGTTACGGAGGTGAGAGCCATGTCAAATGGAATAGACTGGAGAAGTAGGCTACCTTGTCCATAGCTGATGCTATTGTGATAAGCATTGTGCTTAATAGCTTAGGAAACTTTGTTATTAAGTGTGCAAAAGCTTATGCAATAATAAAAAAAGCTAATCACAAGGATTAGCTAACACTCTAGTCATTCAAGTTACGATTGGAGTTAACGAGTAGGATTCGTTAGCTCCTTTTCTTTATCCATTATAAAAGAAAAATCTACAAATTTCAAGGTTAAGTGTCAAGAGAGTAAAAAGGTATGAGAATAAATAAATTAATGCTGGACTGATGTTTATGAGGAATCTAAGGAATTATTGGAATACAAAAGTCTTAGAGATGACTGTTTTGACAAAAAGAGGTACAAAAAAAGAGTAAGATTTCTAAAAGTAGAATTCTTACTCTTAATTAATTTTTAGTCTAGGGAATTAGTTCTTCCCAGACTCTTTTATTATTGATTAGTCTTTGTCACAAATGATTGAAATGACCTTTCGGCTGCGATCAACATGAATATCATAGATTTTATCACCATGAATTAAACGTTTAATCACAAATTCAACTTCATCTTGGCGAATACCGCGATCATGATTTTCCATTACAATTTCAATTTTGTTAGGTGTTTCAGTATATACAACTGTAGTGTTTCCTAAAGAATATACTTTAACAAATTGACTAACTGTAGAAGATAGTTGTTTTTCAACTAAGTCACGATGTGTATTAGTAACGTCAATTAAATGCATAATTTCACATCCTCATCTAGTTTTAGTAAGTAAAAACCTCTAGTAGTTAGTATACGCTTTTTTAGAAGGAAGTTGAAAATTAAATTATTTTTCGTGAATAGCTACTTCTTCATTTTCTAATGAGGCAGTCAAATCATTAGCAGTTGGATTATCTAATTTATAATCAGCAACTTTATCTTCAATGAGTTCCTGAATGATGCGACGTAATGGACGCGCACCCATTGTAGGATCATATCCTTTTTCAACAAGTAGTTGTTTAACATCGTCTGCAACATCAATGTGAAGATTTTCATCTTTAACCATTTCATTGGTTTCATTAAGCATTAAATCAACGATTTTAAGTAAATTATCCTTAACTAATGGCTTAAATTCAACAATATCATCTAAACGGTTAAGAAATTCTGGTTTAAAGTATTGACTCATGACACGTTTAAATTGTTCTTGATGAGAATTTTCAGCAGCAAATCCAACAGAAGCTTCTTTGATGCCTTGACCAGCATTTGAAGTCATAATGATGATTGTATCTTTAAATGATACTGTTCTACCTTGAGAATCAGTTAAACGCCCATCATCTAAAATTTGTAAGAAAAGGTGTAAGACATCAGGATGTGCTTTTTCAATTTCATCAAATAAAATTAAGCTGTATGGATTATGACGAACTCGTTCGGTTAATTGACCGGCTTCTTCATAACCAACGTAACCTGGAGCAGATCCAATTAACTTAGAGACAGAATAGCTTTCCATGTATTCACTCATGTCAAAGCGAATCATTGCTTCTTCAGTACCAAAGACTTGTTTTGCAAGTTGTTTAGCTAATTCAGTCTTTCCAACACCTGTAGGACCTACAAAAAGAAAGGAGCCAATTGGTCGGCCTGTTTTGTTAAAACCAACACGATTACGACGAATAGCACGAGCAACTGTATTAACAGCTTCATCTTGACCAATAACATTCTTTTGCAAATCGGTTGCTAAATTAATCAATTGAGCTTGTTCTTGTTTTTGTAATTCGCCAACAGGGATGTTAGTTTTTTCTTCAATAATCTTATTCATGATCTTATCAGTGATGACAGGGGTCTTATCTGGATCAACTTTTTGATCCTTTAATTTGTTATACTTGTCGATCTGATCCCGATAGTAAGCAGCTTTTTCATAATCTTCATTAGATAAAGCTTGTTTTTTGAGATCTTCAGCAACATTAACACGTTCTGCTAATTTATTACTATCGACATAAGGAATGGTTAAGTTCATTCTTGACCCAGCTTCATCAAGTAAGTCAATTGCCTTATCAGGTAAGAAGCGGTCTTGGATATAACGTGAAGAAAGTTTAACGGCTGCTTCGATTGCTTGATCAGTGTAATTTACATGATGATAATCTTCATAGCGTGGACGAATACCTTGTAAGATTTTAATGGTTTCTTCAATTGAAGGTTCTTTTACCTGAACTGGTTGGAATCTTCTAGCTAGGGCAGAATCTTTTTCAATATTTCTAAATTCTTTGATAGTAGTAGCTCCAATTAATTGAAATTCACCACGAGCTAAAGCTGGTTTAATAATGTTACCAGCATCCATTCCACCTTCAGAATTACCAGCACCAACAATTTCATGAATTTCGTCAATGAAAAGTATGATGTCGTCTTTTTCTTCTAATTCTTTAATTAATTGTTCCATCCGTTGTTCAAATTGGCCACGGATTCCAGTTCCTTGAACTAAAGAAACCATATTTAAAGAAATAATGCGTTTATCTTGTAATTTTGCTGGAACAGAGCCGTCAACAATTTGTTGTGCTAGTCCTTCAGCAACAGCCGTTTTACCTACACCAGCTTCACCAATTAAAACTGGATTATTCTTAGTTCTTCGGTTTAGAATTTCAATTACACGAGCGATTTCTTGATCACGACCAATTACAGGATCTATTTTGCCTTTTTTGGCTAATTCGGTGAGATCAGTTCCGTATTGGTCTAAAAGGGAAGGTCTTTTAGGACGACGTCCACCATTACGTCCGCCTGCTCCCATATTTCTTTGGTTAGGATTTTGATTATTACGATTTTGATTTCCAGAAAATGCATTTAAAAATTCATCGAAATCACCAAAAAATTCATTATTCATATTTTTATTAGTTCCTTGCATATTTTTTAATTCTTGATAGCATTGTTGACATAAAGATATATTGCGGCCTTGGCCATTTACGTTTGCATAGAAGCGAATAGTAGCCGGGCGCTCATTACAATTTTCACATAACATGTGCCAGCCTCCTTTTTATTTGTATAATATGTTATTGGTAATTGTAATCGTTAGCACTCTAATTCGTCAAGTGCTAAACTTCAATTTCTTACTTTTCGTAAGAAAAACTTAATAAATTTAAAATGGTGATTGAAAAGATGAAAGAATATGAAGAAATTTTAATAAAATTAGCTGATGGAGAATTAACTGAGTATCGAGTAGAGCCTCAAAAGGCTTTTAGTTTTCAAGAGACCTTACGAAAATTTGGGCGACGTCAGGAAATAACAGGAAAAGCTGAAAGAGGCGGTACAATTTTATATACGAAAATTAAAAGTGAAACTTAATTATTAAAATGAAAACAATTTCAGTGAAGATTCTTGTTTTAAAATTAAAAAAATGATATTCTAATAACAAGAAAGGGGTTACACCCCTAAAACATTAAAGATTTAAAGGAGATTCAAAAATGGAAAAACGTGAATTTCATATTATTGCAGAAACAGGTATCCATGCTCGCCCAGCAACTTTATTAGTTCAAACTGCTTCAAAGTTTGGTTCAGATATTAATTTAGAATACAATGGTAAGACTGTAAACTTGAAGTCTATTATGGGTGTTATGTCACTTGGTGTTGGTCAAGGTGCTGACGTAACTGTTACTGCAGAAGGTGACGATGCTAAGGAAGCAATTGAAGCAATTGCTGATACTATGAAAAAGGAAGGCTTAGCTGACTAATGACGAAAACTTTAAAGGGTATTGCAGCCAGTGATGGAATTGCAGTGGCTCCAGCATATTTGTTGGTAGAACCTGACCTTTCGTTTTCAAAGACTTCAGTGACAGATGTTGATGCTGAAATTGCTCGTTTTAAGAAAGCAGTTGAAGAATCAACTAAGGAACTTGAACAAGTTCGCGATAAAGCTAAAGAAAGTTTAGGTGAGGAAGAAGCACAAGTCTTCGATGCTCACCTTTTATTCTTAAGCGATCCTGAATTTACTGGTGCAATTGAACAAGAAATCAAAAATCAAAAAATTAACGCAGAAGCTGCCTTAGATGAGACCGCTCAAAAATACATCACTATTTTTGAAGGTATGACAGATAATGCTTATATGCAAGAGCGTGCTGCTGATGTGCGTGATGTATCTAAGCGGATCATGGCTCACTTATTAGGTGTAACTTTACCAGATCCTGCAGCTATTGATCATGAAGTAGTAGTAATTGCTCACGATTTAACTCCAAGTGATACTGCTCAACTTAATAAGAAATATGTTAAGGGATTTGTAACTGACATTGGTGGTAGAACTGCTCACTCAGCAATTATGGCTCGTTCATTAGAAATTCCAGCTGTAGTTGGTACAGAAACTATTACTTCAGATGTTGAACCTGGAGAAATGGTAATTGCTGATGGTTTAGATGGGGATGTCTTAATTAATCCTACTGATGATCAAATTGCTGAGTATAAAGCAAAAAGTGAAGCTTTTGCTAAGCAAAAAGCAGAATGGAAGAAGTTAAAAGATGAACCTTCTGTAACTGCTAATGGCAAACACTTTACTATTGCAGCTAATATTGGTACCCCAGAAGATATGAAAGGGGTAAAAGAAAACGGTGCAGAAGCTGTTGGATTATACAGAACTGAATTTTTATACATGGATTCATCTGATTTCCCAACAGAAGAAGAACAATTTAAGGCTTATAAAGAAGTCTTAGAAGGTATGGATGGCAAGCAAGTCATTATTAGAACTTGTGATATCGGGGGAGACAAGCACTTAGACTACTGGGATCTTCCGGAAGAAATGAATCCATTCCTAGGCGTTCGCGCAATTCGTTTATCAATGCAAAATACAGAAATCTTTAAGACTCAATTAAGAGCATTACTTCGTGCTTCTGCTTACGGTAAGCTTGGTATTATGTTCCCAATGATTGGTACTTTGGGAGAATTACGTAAGGCAAAAGAAATTTTGGCTGGCGTAAAAGCTGAATTAGTAGAAGAAGGGGTTAAGATTGGTGATGACTTACAAGTTGGTATGATGATTGAAGTACCAGCAGCTGCAGTTCTTGCTGATCAATTTGCTAAGGAAGTCGATTTCTTCTCAATTGGTACTAATGACTTAATTCAATATACGATGGCAGCTGACCGTGGTAATGACAGTCTTTCATATCTTTACCAACCATATAATCCATCTGTTTTACGTTTAATTAAGCATACAATTGATGGAGCCCATGAAAATGGTATTTGGTGTGGTATGTGTGGTGAAGCTGCAGGTGATAGTATTATGTTCCCAATTCTTTTATCAATGGGACTTGATGAATATTCAATGAGTGCAACTTCTATTTTACGTATCAGAAGTTTAATGAAGAAGATTAATACTGAAGATATTAAGGAATTAGCAAATAAGGCATGTTATGTATCTGAAACTAATGAAGAAAATAAGAAATTAGTTGAAGAAACAATGGCAAAACTTAATATTCAAATTTAATGAAAAAGCAGTGGAAAAGTAAAGCCACTGCTTTTTATTGTATAAAATTTACAATTTAGTCACAATTAATTCACTTATTTCCTTTAATATATAACGTATAAATGAAAAAACAAAAAATTTTCAAAAAAATTGTTATATTAAGTGTTTTTGATTGTGGTATAGAGTGAAAGCGGTTATAATATTAATTGTTATTAGTAGTTTTGTAGTTTTGATACACTACACGCAAAAAAAGGAGCGTGGATTTAATTGGTAAATTTATATACATCACCTAGTTGTACATCATGTCGTAAAGCTAAGGCTTGGTTAGTTGATCATGATATTCCATTTAAAGAAAGAAATATCTTTGCTAATCCATTAACAAAGACAGAAATTTTGCAAGTATTGCGAATGACCGAAAATGGAACTGAGGAAATTATTTCAACTCGTTCAAGAACATTTCAAAATTTAAAGGTTAATTTGGATGACCTTTCACTTGATGAATTACTCGATTTAGTGGAAAACAATCCAAGTTTACTACGTCGTCCAATTATCATGGATGATCGCCGTCTTCAAGTTGGCTACAATGAAGATGAAATTAGAAGATTCTTGCCACGTTCAGTACGTCGTTTAGAATTAGAACAAGCACAAGCTATGATTAGTTTATAAAAGTATTTTTTTAGTTTAACAAAAAACAAAATCAATTAATAACGAAGAACGCTAGCTATTTTGAGCTAGCGTTTTTGTTTCCTTGAAAAAATTAGGGTACAATAGAACCAGTCAGTAAAATATAGTGAGGTGAAAGTAAATGCAAGTACACCGTATTAATGCAAATACAATTAAAGTCTCAATGAATGCTGAAGAATTGAAAGAGCGTGGAATTACAATTCTAGATCTTTTAGGTAATAAAGATGAAATACAAAAGTTTTTCTATGATATTTTGAGTGAAGTGGACACTGAACATGAATTTACTAAAGAACAGCCTGTTACTTTTCAAGTGATGCCCAGTAACTCTGGATTAGAACTTTTAATTTCCAAAGTACCTGATGGTGAAGAAAACCCTAAATCAAATAAAGATGATCCATTACGTCAACTTTTAGAAGGACTAGGAGAAAAGAATTTTAAACCTGCAAATGCAGATACTATTTTTGGTTCTTCCAATGGTAAAAGTGAAAGTTCAAAGGAAGACTTAAATAGTAATCGTCGTATTTTTAAATTTGAAAATATTGATTCTGCTATTTCTCTCGCAGATGCCTTGGTGGTTCCAGAACTAGCTTCAAGTCTTTACGTTTATCGCCATACTTATTATCTGGATTGTGCATTTTTGGATAGTGGCTTTAGCGAAATAAAGCCGTCAGATGCATGGGTAATTGCAAATGAATTTGGTCAAGGTATGACTGAAAAGGAATTTGCACCAATTAAGAAAATGGGTAAGTGTTTGATTAGACAAGATGCATTAAATAATTTACGTCAGTATTTTGATTAAAGAAGCAAATTTGCTTCTTTTTTTCGTATTAAAATTAGGGTGAATTACATTGTATGCAGCTTTATTGAAGAAAAACTTAGTTTTAGCTGTTAAAGAAGCAAATTTGGTTCAAGAAGGAATTAAAAAACTAAATATTGAAAATTATCGCTGTCCAAATTGTCAGAAAAAGGTAATTCTAATTTTATCAGAAACGAAAGTACCCTTTTTTAAGCATGTTCACATTATTAAAGGGGAGGGTGAAAAGCAAGAACATCTATTAGCTAAAGAATTAATGTGTAGTAGTTTAATAGCAGCTGGGTATTATGCAAGAACTGAAATCCCACTTGCTAATCAACAGTTACGTGCAGATGTTTTGGTTGAAAATAATCTAGCCTTTGAAGTTCAATGTGCGCCTTTGTCACAAGAAGAATTTAACCACCGGCATAATTTATATAAAGCAATTGGAGTAAAAGATATTTGGATTGTAGGTCAACGACATTATTTAAAACGGAGTTTGAAAAAATCTCAAAAAATTTTTTTACGTAAAAGTAAGTATTGGAATTGGTATTATTTGGAGATTAATCCTTTTAAAGAAAGGATTACTTTGAAATATCACATGCATTTGGCACCAGTATCTAATAAGATTTTTTATTTCCAAGAGAATTTTCAATTAAATGAACTAGGAATTAAGAAGTTATTTGCGTTTAAAAGTGTGGTTCCTTTTTCTAAAAAAGTTAATATTAAGGAAGAACAGAATTTCTTGCTTAACCAAATTAGACTCAAGACAAAATTAGGAGTTCGAGTGGCAGAAGCTCTCTATCTTAATCATTTAACTTTGGAAAATCTGCCTAAAGAGATTTTTCAAAGTTGGAGAGAACCTTTAGAAGAAAATAAAATTTTAGCGTATTTAAGACAAAAAAATAGAGATGTCGATTGACATCTCTATTTTAATCTAAACTAAATGTAACTCAGAAGTTTGAGAATCTGAATCATCATTTGGATGAAGAGCTGAAATAATCTTGTCACTGGTAATATTTCCTTCAATCATGACACCTGCCATATCTTGATCGTAATTGTAGATCATGGTTGTAGGGGTAGTAGTTACTTTATAATCTTCAATTAATTTCTGATCTTTATCAATAGAAAGTTTTGTGTAGGCACTTTCACGTGTTTGGTTAAAGTTTTTAAGATTAATCCCTAAATCATTGACTATCTTTTCGACAATTTGTTGAGAAAAATCAATGTGCTTTACATTGATCTGGTTTTGGAGGGTAAATAAAAATTGCCGCGCAATCTTATTACCTTTAAGAAGTTTGATTGCATGATAGTCTCTGATTGCATGAAAAGTTGATTGAGAGTAATGGTTCAACAACTTTAGATTGTTTGGAGATAAACCACGTGCCATTAAATCGCTTCTGATAGTATTGATATTTGCCATAGGAATAAAGTGATAGAGCACATTTTCTTTTGATTGATCAATAGCAGTTAGTATTTCTTGCTCCATTTCAAAACAGTTAATTCCTATAGGGTTAGTAAAGAAAAAAACTTCATACATATAGGGTCTCCTTATCGTTGATAAGTTATATAGTTAAAAATATAGCCATATATATATATATATATATATATATAGGAATGAATTTTCGAAATAACTAATCTAAATTTATTATTTTTTAATACGGTGTTCAAATGAACGAGAAACTTTGTTTTGATTAGTATTCTCTTTAGTAGATTTAAAGTCAAATTGAGTTTCTAATTCATTGAGGACCTTCTTGATGGTATCAGGATCATCATTTTCGATCTCTAACTCAAAATCATAGTATCCATCTGGGAATTCTGTCAAGTCTAAAGTAAGATCACAATTTTGAGGTCCATTAATAATCATGCGGCGAGTTTTGCTCCAAGAAAACATTTGTAAAGTATTAGCTACTTCTTTACCGAAATGTTCTTCAACGTACGCACCAGCATCCCCACCAAAGGTAAAGTGTTCGTTATCAGCAGCAGCGTGAACCATTTGTTCTGCACGAGCTAATGAAAGCACGTCGTTGATTTCAACGACTTCATGATACTTATCTTGTTTAGGATGGTCTTCTTTAACTTTTAAAGTTTGTTCGCCATTATTAACAAGAAGACGAATTCTTAGACTTGCATTGTTATTTTTAAGGGTGAAATCTGGCGTATCAAAGTAATAATTTTCTTGAATAAAATCAGATTTAGCAATAAAAGCTTGTCTAATTTTTTCATAAGTATCCTTATCTAATAAGGTTTTTGACTCAATTTCTATATTTTTTGCCATAAATTAATCCTCCATTATTAATCGTTATATTACTATTATATGTTAGAATGATTTTGTTTGAAAATGAAAGGAACTGAAGTAATGCAAGATTGGAATTTGTTTTTATGGCCATATGAGCAAGCAGTGTCTGAATTGAAAGTTAAATTTCGGTCATTGCGTAAAAGTTACTTAAATAAAGGGGAGCACTCACCAATTGAATTTGTGGTTGGACGAGTAAAGACTATTGATTCAATTAAGGAAAAAATGAAAAGACGTGTAATTGCGCCTGAAGTTATTGAAACAGATATGCAGGATATTGCCGGAATTAGAATCATGTGCCAATTTGTTGACGATATCTATAAGGTTGTAGATTTAATTCATGAGCGGCAAGATATGCAAGTAATTGAAGAAAGAGATTATATAAAAAATGCTAAGCCTTCAGGTTATCGGTCTTATCATATGGTAATTGAATACCCCATTTTTTTGCCTGAAGGATCAAAAAAAATCATCGCTGAAATTCAAATTAGAACTTTAGCAATGAATTTCTGGGCTACTGTTGAACATACCTTGAATTATAAATATCAAGGTAAATATCCAGAAGACATCTCAGAACGCCTTAAATCAACTGCTGAGGCTGCTTATAAGCTTGATGAGGAAATGTCTGCAATTAAGGAAGAAGTGCGTGAAGCACATAAAATTTATGCGAAAACAAAAGGTAAAAATTGATGAAAGTAGCAATTGTTGCAAATGATCGTGTCGAAACAAAAGCTGTAGAAAAAAACATTAAAAAGCTTTTAGAAATTAAAAATATAGAAATCGATAATGAAAATCCTGATGTGGTAATTACTATTGGTGGGGATGGAACCCTCATTTCTGCTTTCCATAAGTATATTAGTATTATTGATAAGGTAAGATTTATTGGAGTGCATACTGGCCACTTAGGTTTTTATACTGATTGGCGTCATTTTGAAATTGAAAAAATGGTTGATAGTTTATCAAAAAAAGAGCCTTCAGCTGTATCTTACCCACTTTTAGAATTAGTAATTACAACGCGTAAAGGGGAGAAAAAGAAGTTATTAGCCTTAAATGAGGCAACTATCAAACGTGTTTCTAAAACTTTGCGAGCTGATGTATTTATTCGAGATAAATTTTTTGAAAGTTTTAAAGGCGATGGCTTGTGTGTCTCAACACCTACCGGATCAACTGCTTATAGTAAATCATTAGGGGGTGCTGTCATTCATCCACGTTTAAAAGCCTTACAGATGACAGAGATTGCTTCAATTAATAATCGAGTTTTTAGAACTTTATCTTCACCAATTGTTATTGCACCTGACGAATGGATTACAATTAAGCCTGAAGTAGGTGATGATGACCACTATGTGGTAACTTATGATGGAATTAGATTCAATCATAAACATATTAAGAAAATTGAATATCGTATTTCACAACATGTAATTCGTTTTGATAAATATCAACATACTCACTTTTGGAGTCGAGTTAAAGATGCGTTTATTGGCGATGAGAAAGAGTAATGCAATTTTTTAAATTAAAAGTAACTAGTGATAGTCCAGGTAAATTAGGACGATTTTTACAAAAAAATGGTTTTTCCAAAAGGGCAATTATTAATAGTAATCATCATCAAGGGATGATCTTAGTAAATCACAAGCGGCGACATACAAGTTTTCATTTAAAGAAAAATGATGAAGTAATTTTTATTTTAGGACAGGAAAAAGAAAATAGTTTTTTAAAGCCTTCGAATAAAAAAGTAAACATTGTTTTTGAAACGAATGATTATTTGATCGTTAATAAGGAAGCTGGAGTTTTATCAATTCCTTCCCGCTATGAAGATAGTGATGCGGTAGTAAATCGCCTTTTAAGCTATTTACGTCAAGAAAACAAGAAGGCTAAACCTCATATTGTCACACGCTTAGATCGCGATACCTCTGGCTTAGTTTTAGTTGGAAAAAATTCAGTGGCTCAAGCTAGATTTAGTGAGATGAATAAAAAGACTTTTATTAAAAAGTACCATGCAATTGTTCATGGAAATTTTGCACAAGAAGAACTAGTTGGAGTGATTGATGAACCAATTGGAAAAAAAGATGAGACTGTAAAAAGGTATGTGGTAGCTAGTGGGAAACCCTCTCAAACAAAATATAGAGTTTTGGCTCAAAAAAAAGGAGCATCCTTGGTTGAATTACAGCTATTTACAGGTCGTACCCACCAAATTAGAGTTCATATGGAACATTTGGGCCATCCCTTGTACGGTGACACCCTTTATGGGATTAAGGATAATTTTAAGCGCCAAGCTTTACATTGTTTTTTGTTGAGTTATCCTGATCCATTCACCTCAAAAGAGCAACAAATTGAGATTCCCGATCCAGAGGATATGAAAAATTTATGGAATAGTTTAGATAATTAAAGGGCTGACCTATAGTCAGCCCTTTAATCTTCTTTAAAAATAATCCTTGTAGCTTCGGGAACTGTAATGTTTTTTTGAAGGGGAGTTAAAGTACCCAATTTTGAGTTTCGTTTATACAAAGTTGCATTATCAGAATTTTGATTTACTGCAATTACGTAGCGTTGATCATTGCTCCAATTAAAGTCGCGCGGGAAGGCCCCAAAAGTTGATATTCTTTGGATCATTTCTAGTTTGCCATCTTCAAAAACTTTAAAAACAACCAAGCTATTATCGCCGCGATTTGAAACATAGAGAAATTTTCCGTCTTTGGATATACGAATAGCAGCTGCGCCATTTTTTCCTTCAAAATTTGGAATAGTTGAATAAGTACCAATAGCTTCAAATGCCCAATTCTTTTCATTAAATTTAGCAACGTGAACTTGGCTCGAGAGTTCTCCCACAATAAACATAAACTTCCCATCAGGAGAAAAAGTAAGATGACGAACTCCAAACCCAGGTTCTAATTGATATTTAGCTACTGAAGTAAGTTCCTTATTTTCTAATTGATAGAATTCGACTTGATCTAGGCCTAAATCACAAGAAACTAGGTTACCATCAGGAGTTTCATCAAAAAAATGAGGATGGGCACTAGCTTGTTCAGGTAAAGGGCCTTGACCGGTGTGGTGGGTTGAAGTAATAAAAGTTAGCTTTCCTTGATTATCATAGGAAAAAACATTAATTGTTGCTAAGTGATAATTGGCCGTGTAAATAAGGTGTTTATCTTCATTTAAACCAACATAACAAGGAGCAGCTCCATCGTGCAAAAAGGCATCAATAAAGGCCGGCGGATTAGTATTTAAATTAAAACTAGCAATACCAGCTTGGCCGTCTTTTTCAATAATTGAAAATAATAAGTTATCGCTGCTGATTTGAAAATAAGTAGGTCGCTTAAGTTCAAGTAGGTTATCAATCTTACTAATTTTAAGGTGTTGACCTTCTTGGGTGCTATTTCCTAAGTAAATTCCTTTTGAGGTGTGGCTAGTATAACCACCAAACCAAATTTCCATTATTTTCTCCTTACTTAAACTGTTATTTTCTAAAATATACCACGATTTAAGAATTTGTGCAGACTTAATTGTTATTTTTTCAACTGATTGGTTATGATACACTTTTATTAAGAGGTGAAGTAAATGAAATGGACTAGTACCATTCAAGAAATTGGACCGGAAGCTGTTTCAGAAAATGAGAATGTAGTAATTCTATTTAATGAAACAGCAACCCCACATTTAAAGCAAGTTTCTGTCATTCAAAAATTTGACCAGGATACTCCTGTTAATAGTTTTATTTTAAAAAAAGATGACACTATCACGATCAATGGAGAAACTTATTTGGCTCTTTTTGTGGGTTCACTTGTAAAAATAAATATGCGGAGCATGGGACATGCGACTTTGATTTTTACTGATGAGTTACCACAAGAGCCGATGAAGAATGCAATTTATTTAGAAAAAGCAGAAGAAGAGCCAATTGCACAGTTTGCAGTTGGGGATGAAATAGTGTTTGAACATAGGTAAAATAAATTAATTGGGGAAAGATAAGTGAATACGAAAAAAAGTTCAACTAATTTTTTTCAAAAATGGTTTTTAAATAACCGTTTTAGTGTGGCATTACTAAATATACTGCTATTCTTTTTAATAATTTTAGTTTTTAATAAAATTTCTTTTATTCTAAATCCTTTTTGGACGTTTTTTAATGCAATTTTACCGCCTATTTTGGTTGCGGTAATTCAGTATTACTTGATGAATCCAGTAGTTGATTTTTTGGAAAAGAAATTACATTTTCCGCGAATTTTAACAATTGGAATTTTGTATTTAATTGTAGTAGGGCTATTAGTATGGATTATTACGTCAATTGTTCCAGTTTTACAAAGGCAAACAGATTCCTTAGTAAAAAATTGGCCAAATATTTGGAATGATGCTCAAACTGCGGTTGAAAAATTATTACGTGATCCACATTTAAGTAAAGTAAAGGGTAATTTAAATCAAGCGGTTTCTGATGCTCAAGCTAAAATTTTTAAGAGTGGACAAGAGAGTTTGAATTTAGCAATTAATAATGTCCTGTCTGCAGTAAATGTTTTAACAATGATTTTTATGACGCTTTTAACAGCACCATTTGTTTTGTTTTTTATGTTAAAAGATGGTCATCAATTAAAACCTTATATTACTAAAGTAGCGCCTAAGAATTTACAGGAAAGCTTTGCAAGTTTATTACACGACATTAATCATGCAGTAGCTTCATATGTGAGGGGTCAAATTACAGTTGCCTTTTGGGTGGGAGTAATGTTTGCAATTGGCTACTCCATCATTGGCTTACCTTATGGAGTAACTTTGGCTGTAGCGGCTGGTTTTTTAAATATGATTCCTTATTTTGGAACATTTATTGCAATAATTCCTGCTTTAATTTTAGGAATTATGAATTCACCAATGATGCTTTTAAAGGTGATAATTGTTTTTGCAGTTGAACAGACGATTGAAGGAAGAGTGATTTCACCATTAGTAATGGGAAATAAGATGAATATGAATCCAGTAACAACAATTTTATTGTTAATTGGTGCTAGCGCAGTTTCTGGATTGTGGGGAGTTATTTTTGCTATTCCGGTTTATGCGGTAGTAAAAATAATTGTTACAAGGATATTTAAATACTATCAAAAAATGTCTACCTTTTATCAAAATGGACAAGAAAAAGAGACAGGAACAGATGATAATTCTGTTGGTAAATAGTAAAATATAAATACAAGTGAACGTGGCAGGTGTGCTACGTTTTTTTGATTAAGGAGTTGAATTTATAATTAATTATGACAAATCATGTAGTATTATATGAACCACTAATGCCAGCTAATACTGGTAATATTGCTCGTTCATGTGCAGGAACAGATACAGTGCTTCATTTAATAGAGCCACTTGGTTTCAGATTAGATGATAAACATATGAAAAGAGCAGGACTTGATTATTGGGATAAAGTAGATGTGCGTAAACACGAAAGTTTAGATGCATTTTTAAATACTTTAGATGAAAATGATGAATTGTATTTAATTTCAAAGTTTTCTAGTAAGTCCTATACTGATGTTGATTATACTGATTCGAATAAAAATTATTATTTTATTTTTGGAAAAGAGACGACTGGTTTGCCAGAGACTTTCATGAGACAATACTATGAACGAAATCTGCGCATCCCCATGTCAGATAATATTAGAGCATTTAATTTATCCAATTCAGTAGCAATAGTTTTGTTTGAAGCCTTGCGCCAGCAAAATTTTCCACATTTAGAGAAAGAACATCATTATCCAGTTGATAAATTAAAAGATTAAGTAAGAAAGGTAAATTTATGAAATTTAAAGAAATGACGCCAGTAACAGTACAAAATTTTCACTATGACTTAAATGAAGAAAAGACACTAAAAAATGAAATTAATGTGTCACTTAGACAAGTAATTCAAAATAGTGAAGATGGAAGTCAAGATGAAGGTAAAGATGGAAAATACTTTGAAATGGGGGTACCATTTGAGATTTCCCCTGAACCAGGACTTTTCACAGTCAGTGGCTTAATTACTAGAGTAATTCAGTTTGAGAATTACTTTGGTGATGGAACTGATTTAAGTGCTGAAGATTATCAATATGTTTCTAAACCATTAGTTGATAAAATTAGGGAATTAACAGCTGCAGTGACTAGTTTGACTTTAGGTGAAGCAGTAAACTTAAACTTTGAAGCAGAATTTAACGATCCAGAAGAAAAGTAAGATTAGAAAGGTAAATTAATGGCGCAAAAAAAGAAGCGCAGAAAAAAAGGCTCTTCTAAAAAGAAGAATGTAAAAAAACAGGACTATACTTGGTCGATTATAGGGCTAATCTTATTATTAATAGCAATTTTAAGTTGTGTAAAGTTTGGCTTATTTAGTCGGCAGTTGATTAATTGCCTACGCTTTTTTGTAGGAGATAGTCACTATTTTGCCAGCTTTCTGATTGGAATTTTTGGGTTAGTGATGCTAATTTACAATCAACCACCAAAGTTAGGACTAAAAAAAGAAGTTGGGTTAGGCGTTTTTTATTTAGGGCTAGCTTTTTTTCAAAGTACGCTTTGGTTTGAAGGATTAATGATTAACCATGGCTTTGTAAATACCTTTTTGCATACTATCTCTGGGGAGTTTAGTCGCTCTCAAAATACAACGGATGCTGGTGGAGGAATTATTGGCGCATTTATTTACCAATTACTTTTTCCTTTATTTGGTGGCATTGGAAGTAAGGTATTAGCTTTTTTAATGCTTTTAATTGGAATCTTAATGCTTTTGAATGTGAAGTTTTTGAGCTTACTCCATGGGTTTCAAGATTTTTCTCAACTTTTTATTCAGAAAAACAAAGATGCTGGAGATAAATTAAAAGATAAATATGTAGATTTTGTAGAAAATTATCAAGAAAAGAAACAAAGTAAAGATAATAGAGAAAAATTATCTGACCCAATAAAATCTTCAGACGAATTTTTCCCAGATTTGAGTGATTTTTCTTCAGCAGCTGATCCAGTTTCTTCTCAAGAACCAGCTAGCAGTCAAGCTAGTCAGCAATCAAAAGTGGAAATTTCAATGCCTAATCAAGACGAACAAAATGATCCATTTGAAGTAGCGCCTACAGTTACTCATTTAAATGATGAAGATGGCCTGCCACCATCGCATGGTAACTTAGAAGAAGATAAAAAGATTATCCAAGAAGCAAAAAGCATGGCTAATCAATCAAAAAATGATCCTGTTCAGACAACTGGTCCAGTAAACCATGGTACTTATAAGAAGCCGCCGTTAACCTTATTAGAGCCTGTAAAAAAGGTGGATCAAAGTCAAGATCGAGAATTGATTGAAAAAAATACCCAAATTTTAGAATCAACTTTTAAAAGCTTTGGCGTAAAAGTTAATGTCAAAAAAGCTGTTATTGGGCCAACTGTTACTCGGTATGAGGTCCAGCCAGCTGTAGGAGTTAAGGTAAGTAGAATAGTTAACTTGGCTGATGATTTAGCGTTGGCTTTAGCTGCAAAAGATATTCGTATCGAAGCACCGATTCCAGGTAAACCATTAGTGGGTATTGAAGTACCTAACAAGACGACTTCAGCAGTTTCATTTAAAGATGTTATGGTTCATCAAGATGAAAAAGCAAAGAAAGTTGATTTAGATGTACCTCTTGGAAAAGATGTTGAAGCACAAATTATTTCAGCTGATTTGACCAAAATGCCCCATCTTTTGATCGCAGGTTCAACTGGTTCAGGGAAATCAGTAGCAATTAATACAATTATCACAAGTATTTTAATGAAATCTTACCCTGAAGATGTGAAACTGGTGTTAATAGATCCAAAAATGGTTGAATTATCCGTTTACAATGGTGTACCTCATTTATTAATTCCAGTTGTTACAGATGCTAAGCTTGCAGCCAATGCGTTGAGAAAAACTGTTAAAGAAATGGAAAGACGCTACAAGTTATTTGCAAGTAGTGGGGTGCGCAATATAACTGAATATAATAAAAAAGTCCAGGAAAATAATGCTGACAAAAATAATCCAGTGATGCAAAAGTTGCCTTATATTGTGGTAATCGTAGATGAATTAAGTGACTTGATGATGGTAGCTGGTCGAGAAGTTGAAGATGCAATTGTCCGCTTAGCTCAAATGGCTAGAGCAGCGGGAATTCACATGATTTTAGCAACTCAACGTCCTAGTGTAGATGTTATTACTGGCTTAATTAAGGCAAATGTTCCTTCTAGAATTGCTTTTGCTGTTTCGAGTGGAGTGGATTCACGAACGATTTTAGATCAAGTAGGAGCTGAAAAATTACTTGGTCGAGGCGATATGCTCTTTTTACCAATTGGCGCTTCTAAGCCTGAACGTGTACAAGGTGCCTATATTTCAGTAGATGAAGTAGAAAAAGTAGTGCAATGGGTAAAGCAGCAACAAGAAGCTCAATATGATGAGCAGATGATTCCATCTGCTAAAGAAGAAACAGCTGATGACAATGAAGAACCAGAAGATGAATTGTATCAAGATGCAGTAGCGTTAGTTAAAAAGCAGCAATCTGCAAGTGTTTCTATGCTTCAGAGACGCTTTAGAATTGGCTATAATAGAGCAGCAAGAATTATTGATGAGATGGAAGCTAAAGGGGTTGTAGGTCCTTCAGAAGGCTCCAAGCCACGTCAAGTTTTAGTTCCACCAGATAATCAGGAAGGTTAGTTAAATGACAAATATAAAAATTGATCATAACATTAAATTTACAACAGCCACTATTGGCTGTTTTTTGCGTGTGCCACTATCAAAGAAAAATTTAGCATTAGCTACTTTGTTAGCTACTATGCAGTCAAATGCAAGTATTCTTTATCCAGGAATTCGTAACCAAACCACTGCTTTGGACGAACTATATGATGCTCAACTAGATATTTTTCCAGAGGTATTTGGTAATCAAATTATTATGCAATATGTAATAAATTTCGTAGAACCAAGTCAAATTTTGGATCCTGATTATAATTATCAAAAAATTATTGAACTATTTTTTGAAATAATTGATAATCCCTTATTTAATGAAACATTGATGCAATTAGCTAAAAATCAGTTAAAGGAAGAATATGAAAGTTTCTATGATATTCCAGCTAATTTAGGATATAAAGAATTTTTAGAAACTTGGTATCGAAATAAACCACAGTATGCTAGTCAACTATTTGGCTCAATTGAAGATTTAGAAGATGCTAGTATAAAAGATCTTCAAGATTTTTTTGAAGGGTTAAAGAAGGCGCCAAGTATCTGCTTAGGCCAAGCAATGGATCCTGATACAATTACAGACTATCTCCAAAAACATTTAACAAATGAAGGCTTTGAGAAAGAATTTAAAGTGGAGGATTTAACCATTGCAGCTATAGAAGAACCAATTGAAAAAGTTGCTCCCCATAAAAGTTTGCAAGGTCAAATATTAGTGGGATATGGCTATGGGCAAAAATTAGAGCGACGGGTTCGACAATTTGGGGGATTATTTTTAAGTCATTATTTGGCTGGGGATGAATCTTCTAAATTATTTACCGATGTGCGAGAAAAGCTTGGAGCAGCTTATGGAATTGAAGCTGTTGATTATTTCAATAATTCCATGTTTTTAATTAGTAGTTCAATTGATAAAAATAAATATAGTGAAGTTGAAAAAATAATTATTGATTCCATTAAGAAGATTCAAAATGGGGTAGTGGATCAAGAAGTATTTAAGAAGTCAAAGAAAGCACTTAAAAGAATTTATTTGGAAGCTCCAGATCGTCAAGGAATCGAAATTGTACAAATGTTAACTAATAGTTTGCGCGGTAGAGAGACAACTTTTAAAGATCGGGTCAAAGTAGTAGAAGAATTCACTAGTGAGCAAATGATTGAATTTGCAAAAACACTCTTTATAAACGAAAGGTATTATTTAGTATGAAAAAATTAGACACTATAAAGAAAAGCTTTTCATCTGGGTTTGAAGCACAAATAATTCTTCGTCCTCATTTTGTGAAAAAGTTTATGGGGATAATCGTTGATTTTGGGGGAAGTGATCCGCAAAAATTAGCTGGTGGGGCCCATTTTTTGGAACATAAATTATTTGCTAAAAAGCATGGAGATATTTCGCATCGCTTTGAAGAATTAGGAGCGAATACTAATGCTTTCACTTCTTACAATGAAACAATGTATTTTGCTAATTTTATTGACCATTCACTTCAAGTGACAAATTTGCTCTTTGAATTAGTAGGAACAACCTATTTTACAAAGGAGAATGTACAAAAGGAAGCGGAAATTATTGCACAAGAATTAGCAATGTATCAAGAAGATCCAAATTGGGAGTTACAACACCAAGTTTTGGAAATGATGTTCCCACAAACAAATTTAGCACTTGATTTGACAGGAACTCAGCAATCACTATCAGAAATGACCCCACAAATTTTGCAAGAAATTTATGAAGAACATTACTTTGCTGGAAATATGAAATTTGTGGCCTGTGGAGGTTTTACTAAAGCAGAAGTAAGAGAAATTTTAGAGGAAGTAGATAAACTTCAGAAAAAATACTTGCGTCCTCAAAGTCGCCCCCTTCCTCAAATTAAACCTGCTATTTCAAAAGAGGAAACTCAACTTGAAATTCCAGCAGAAGTAATTAGTGCGCGGGTATGCATAGGAATTAAATTACCTGATTTTAAATTATTTGATTCAAGTAATGAATTAATGGAAACAATAGTTGAAGCTTATCTAGAGCAAAATCTAGGTTTAATGAGTAAGGGATTTGAAAAATTTCAAAAAGATAAATTACTTAATTCTCCCCTTGCAATTAAGGTAAATTATACACGTGAAGGAAATTTTGCCTTAATATCTGGTATGAGCCCAAAGCCTGAAGAATTAATTGAAGAAATAAAAAAATTAATTTTTAATGGTAAGGGTGATCAAGCATTATTTGAAATTCAGAAAAAAGAGTATATTGCTGAAATGAAAAGAAAATTGGATCAAATTGAAGAATTAGCGATTGAAAGTGCAGAAATGATGCTTGAAAAAGAGGATTTACTTAAATTAGTTCAAAGATTTGGTAATTTAAGTTTCAATGATTTTGCAAATTATTATAATGAAATCGTCGATAAGGTCGAAATTTTTAGCGCAATAATGCGTTAAAGGTTAGAAAGTGAAATTAGTTGTGAAAAGAGCAATAATTTTTGGTGCGACTGGTGGAATAGGTAAACAAATTGCACAAGATTTAGCTAAAGATGGCTGGTCTTTGTATATCCATGGTGTCCATCAAGTTGAAAAGGCAAAAAGAATGTGTGAAGAAT
Source organism: Lactobacillus sp. PV037 (assembly GCF_014522345.1). Taxonomy (NCBI): domain Bacteria; kingdom Bacillati; phylum Bacillota; class Bacilli; order Lactobacillales; family Lactobacillaceae; genus Lactobacillus; species Lactobacillus sp. PV037. Next base: position 337,393 of record NZ_CP041987.1, read on the forward strand.
TGACTATTGCATATCCTCAGCAGGATTTTTTACCATTAAAATTGAGTTTTCAGGTAGGAAACGAAGAATTGAAAAAAGTTATTTTAAATTTACTCCCAGTGAATGCAGTAATTTTTTCTCAAGGAATTACTGATTTTAACTTTTTAGGAAGTCAATCTTTAGAAAAAATTGACCAAATTTTTCAAATCAATGTTATTACACCAATTAAAATTTTGAATTTATTAGAATCAAAATTAATGAATAAAGACCATAGTCGAGTAATTTTTATTGGCTCAGTTTATGGAGAACAAGCCAGCGCAATGGAAACAGTTTATAGTTCAACTAAGGGTGCATTAAGTAGTTTTGCTCAAGGCTACGGAAGAGAAGTAGCTTCTAGTCACTTAACAGTAAATGTTATTGCACCAGGAGCAGTCGCTACGGAAATGAATTCGATATTTTCCGAGCAGACTCTTGAAGAAGTAAGACAAGAAATTCCGGCTGCCCGTTTAGCCAAGACAAGTGATATTTCATTTTGGGTGAAAAATATTTTAAGTCCTCAAGCTGATTATTTTACTGGGCAAACGATTTATGTTGATGGTGGATGGCTTGTTTAAAGGGCGCTAATTTTGTTATACTCATAGTAAATATTGCTTAAAGTGAGAGGTTATTATGGCAGATATTGGAGATAAGTTAAAAAAAGCTAGAAAAGATAAAGGAATGTCTGTTGAAGATGTTGAGAAGATTACAAAAATTCAACGACGGTATTTAACGGCAATCGAAAATAATGAATTTGATCAATTACCTGGTGACTTTTATGTTAGAGCTTTTATTCGTCAGTATGCAGATGTTGTAGGGCTCAATGGAAAAGAATTACTAGAAGATTTTCAATCAGAAGTACCACAAGCAAAACCAGAAGAATATGTGGAAAATTCAATTGATAATAAAAGTGAAGAAATTAAAAAGACGACAAACAGTAAAAAGGGTAAATGGCAAGGATATTTACCTAAGATTGCGACTGTTATCGGAGTTTTAGTAATTATTTTAATTGTTTACTTAGTATATGCACACTTTTTCTCAGGATCAAACCAACAATCTGCAACTGATCAACAAGATAATGTAACAGTCTCTTCAACTAGTTCTTCTAAGAGCAGTGTCAAAAAATCTAGTGTAAAGCCATCAGTAGCTACAGGTGTTAAAGTCACAAAGATTGGAGATAATTCTTACCGTGTAACTGGTTTAAAGACTAACCGAACTTTAAAATTAGCAACGACGACTGCTACTGTTTGGGCTCAAGTTTCTGCTAACGACAATGCGATTTGGCAAGGAACGCTGACAGCAAATCAAAAGCATACGCTAAAGTTAGGAGAAAATGTTAAAAATGTTTCAATTAACTTAGGTAATACTCAAACTACCACTTTAACGATTGGTGGCAAGACTGTTCCTTTCACCAAATCGAATAGACCTTTAACTGTAAAATTGGTATTTGGAAATGCAAAAGCTACTAGCTCAAGTAGTAGTGCTACACAATCAAGTACTCAAAGTACTACTCAGTCATCGTCTCAGGCGGCCACTAGTCAAGTGGTAACAAGTGGCTCAACCACTACAACTAACAACCAAAATACTACTAGAGTAAATGGAGGACAAAATAACTAAGAATGAATTTACCAAATAAATTAACCGTATTTAGAATTTTTATGATTCCTGTGTTTATGCTACTTTTAATCTTTAATTGGCCAGCTGGTCATGTGGATGTAGCAGGCTTCACAATTTATTGGAATCAAGTTTTAGCTGCTATTGTATTTGCAATTGCCTCATTTACAGACTTCTTAGATGGACACATTGCGAGAGCTAGAAATTTGGTAACAAACTTTGGAAAATTTGCCGATCCTTTAGCTGATAAAATGTTAACAATGACTGCATTTATCTTTTTAGTAAACCTTAAGAGTAATGGACAAAGTTTGGCACCTGCGTGGGTAGTTGCAATTATTGTTTGTCGCGAACTTGCAGTAACTGGACTACGTTTAATTGTAGTTGAAAATGATGGTGAAGTTATCGCTGCAAAGATGCCAGGTAAGATTAAAACGACCACTCAAATGTTATCGATAATTTTCTTATTAATTGGAAATATTTTCTATATTGGATCAATTTTGTTATATATTTGTTTAGTATTTACTATCTACTCTGGTTGGGATTATTTCCACCAAAGTTGGGATGTATTTAAAGGTTCAATGTAATTAAAAGCGATTAATTTCGCTTTTTTTTGTGAAAAAAATTAATATTTGCGTAAATAGAGTTGAAGTAAAAATAAAAAACTTATGTTCGCTTTTTTCTTGTTTTTAGCAAGAAAACCAAGTATAATATTAAGAGTAACTTTTATTAAGGAGGTAGCGAGAACATGGCTAAAGATGGTAAGAAATCAGCTTTAGAAGCTGCTTTGAAAAAGATTGAAAAGGACTTTGGTAAAGGTGCAGTAATGAGAATGGGTGATAAAGTAGATACCCAAATTTCTACTGTTCCTACTGGTTCATTAGCTTTAGATGCAGCGCTAGGTGTTGGTGGATATCCACGTGGAAGAATCATTGAAATGTACGGACCAGAAAGTTCTGGTAAGACTACTGTGGCACTTCATGCAGTAGCAGAGGTTCAAAAGCGTGGTGGCACAGCTGCTTATATTGATGCTGAAAATGCAATGGACCCTGCTTACGCTACTGCTTTGGGAGTAGATATTGATTCATTAATTCTCTCCCAGCCAAATACTGGAGAAGAAGGTTTACAGATAGCGGATACTTTAATAGCTAGTGGTGCAATTGATATTTTGGTAGTGGACTCTGTAGCTGCTTTGGTTCCACGTGCAGAAATTGATGGAGAAATGGGAGATTCCCATGTTGGTTTACAAGCAAGATTAATGAGTCAAGCTTTACGTAAGTTATCTGGTAATATTTCTAAAACAAAAACAATTGCGATTTTTATTAATCAAATCCGTGAAAAAGTTGGAGTAATGTTTGGTAATCCAGAAACCACCCCAGGTGGACGTGCTTTGAAGTTCTATTCAACGATTCGTTTGGAAGTTCGTCGAGGTGAACAAATTAAACAAAATAGCGAAGCCGTAGGTAATAGAACAAAAATTAAAGTAGTCAAAAATAAGGTGGCTCCTCCATTTAGACTAGCTGAAGTAGACATCATGTATGGGCAAGGAATCTCTCAGACTGGTGAATTGCTTGATATGGCTGTTGAAAAAGACATTATCAATAAAGCGGGTGCTTGGTATTCTTACGGAGATGACCGTATTGGACAAGGTAGAGAAAATGCTAAGCATTATCTTGAAGAGAATCCAGATGTTTATGCAGAAGTAAACAAACTTGTGCGCCAAGCGTATGGAATGGAAGAAGAGAACGAAGAAACACCTCAAGAAAAAACTAAAGATGAGGGAAATAAGAAGGAAAACTAGGATTTATCCTAGTTTTTTTGTTGAGAAATAAAATTACAGGTAAAGATTGTTAGATTGACATTATTTAACGATACTTTTATTATTAATATGTGTGAATAATTCTAATAAAAAGGCGATAGTATATATGATAAACACAATTATAGTTCCTGTAGCTGTCGCTATTGTTTTTGCCTGTGTGGGTGGAATTGGTGGTTATTCACTTCGTAAAAATAAATGGGAAAAGCAGGCTCAAAACGCCAAAAATGATGCAAAACATATTTTGAGCGAAGCAAATAATGAAAGAAAAAAAGCTCAAGATGAGATTGAACAGAAAAAAAAGGCGTTAAAAGAATTTACAGAAAATTCTAAAAAAGAAGCTGCTGCAAGTAAAAAAGAAAAAATTCTGGAAGCGCAAGAAGAAATTCATAACTATCGGGAAAGAGTAGAAACTGAATTAAATGAGCGTCGCCAAGAAATTACTCGTCAAGAGAACCGTTTATTACAACGCGAAGATGCGATTGATCACAAAGATAATCTTCTCGATAAGAGAGAAAATCAGCTCACTTTAAAGGAAAACCAAGTAAATCAGCATCAGCAAGAAGTTTTAGAAAAAGACAAAAGAGCTGATGAGTTAATTACTGAACGAGAAAATAAACTTTATGAAGTAGCTCACTTAGAACGTGAAGATGCAAAAAAGATTATTTTAGATCAACTTTCAGAACAATTAGTTAACGAAAAAGCTACTTTAATTAAAGAAAGCAATGAAAAATTTAAGGCCAAGGCTGATCATTTTGCTAGAAAGATTATTGTAGACGCTATTCAAAGTAGCGCAGCTGATACTGTAGCTGAAAAAACTGTTTCTGTAGTCAATTTACCAAATGATGACATGAAGGGGCGGATTATTGGTCGTGAGGGACGTAATATTCGCTCATTTGAAGCTTTAACTGGAATAGATGTCATTATTGATGATACGCCGGATGTAGTGGTGCTTAGTGGCTTTGATCCAATTAGACGTGAAATTGCCAAAAGAGCTTTAGAGCGCTTAATTAAGGATGGTAGAATTCACCCAGCTCGTATTGAAGAAGTAGTAGATCGTGCTCGTAAAGAAGTTAATGACGATATTTACGAAGCAGGAGAGGGTGCATTAATGGAATTAGGAATTCATAGGATGCACCCAGAATTGGTTAAAATTCTAGGTCGCTTAAAGTATCGGACATCTTATGGTCAGAATGTATTAGCTCATTCAATTGAAGTAGGTAAGTTAACAGGAGTTATGGCCGCAGAACTTGGTTTAGATGAAAAGGTAGCGGTACGTGCAGGATTATTACACGATATTGGGAAAGCAATTGATCACGAAATTGATGGTTCTCATGTTGAGATTGGTGTTGAACTAGCTCGCAAATACCATGAACCTGATGTTGTTATTAATGCGATTGCGGCCCATCATGATGATGTACCAAAATTGTCATTTATTGCAGAATTGGTTGTAGCTGCAGATACAATTTCTTCAGCTCGTCCCGGAGCTAGAAGTGAATCTCTTGAAAACTATGTCAAGCGATTGGAACAATTAGAAACAATCGCTAAGAGTTATCAAGGAGTTGCACAAGCTTACGCAATTCAAGCAGGGCGTGAAATTAGAGTAATGGTTGAACCTGATAAAATTTCTGATAATCGTACAATAATATTAGCAAGAAATCTGAAAAATCGTATTGAAAATGAAATGGATTATCCTGGTAATATTAAAATTACGGTTATTCGAGAAAAAAGAGCAGTTGCGATTGCTAAATAAAAGTCGGAAGATAATTCCGGCTTTTTTTATTTGGAAATTGTCTTTCTTGTGGGAGATTTGTATAATTGAACAAGAAGATTAAGAAAGTAGCTGTTTATGTTTCAAATAATCATTAAGATATTTTTATTAATTATAATATCAGCAATTATCACGCCTTTTATTCGAAAGCTAGCATTCGTCTTAGGGGCAGTGGATAATCCAAATGCTAGGAGAGTTAATAAAAAGCCAATGCCGACGATTGGTGGGCTAGGAATTTTTGTAGCTTTCAGTATTGGGGAGTTTATTTTATTAAGGAACCAATTTCCAACGCATGAATTGTTTTCAATTTTATTAGCAGAGAGTGCTATTATCTTGACTGGATTAGTTGATGATATTTTAGAATTAAAACCCCGACAAAAAATGTTAGGAATTTTTGTTGCAGCATTAATTATTTATTTTTTAGCTGGAATAAAGATGAGTGAAATTACACTTCCTTGGGTGGGTACCCTACAATTGGGATGGTGGTGGAGCCTACCTTTAACTATTTTTTGGATTTTAGCATTAACCAATGCTGTTAATTTAATTGATGGGTTAGATGGATTGGCAACAGGAGTCTCCATGATTTCCTTAGTAACAATGGGTATTGTAGGCTTTTTCTTCTTGCAGAATGCGCAAGTTTACGTTCCAATTGCCTGTATCATGTTAGCAGCCTGTTTGTTAGGATTTTTACCTTATAATTTTCATCCCGCAAAAATATTTTTAGGAGATACTGGCGCACTTTATATTGGTTTCATGATCTCAGTTTTGTCTCTAAAAGGCTTGAAAAACGTTACCTTTATTACTTTGCTAGTTCCCATTATTATCTTAGGAGTACCTATTACTGATACTGTCTATGCGATGATTAGACGTAAATTAAACAAAAAGCCAATCTCAGAAGCAGATAAGCATCACTTGCATCACCAATTGATGAAAATGGGATTAACTCATCGTCAAACTGTATTAGCTATTTATGGGCTTTCATTGATATTTGCTTTTGTATCATTATTGATGTTAGCTGCACCAAAGTGGGGTGTTTGGCTATTAATAATTGGACTAGCGTTTGCATTAGAAATTTTTGTAGAAACAATAGGGTTATTGGGAGAAAGATACAAACCATTATTACATTTGTTTCAAAAAAATATTGAAAAGATGGGACGTAAAGATCCAGAAGTTTCAGTACACCACTTGGAAGATAAAAAAAATCATAATAAAAAAAGACACCAATAAAGGTGTTTTTTTATTGCTCGCGATAATTCATTTTTGATACAGGAATTTCGTTGAAGTGCTTTTCGCCATCGTTAAATGCAATTTTTCCAGCTAAGAGGTTAGTTAAATCGTTTTTGAATCCTTCGATTTGGTCCATATCTAAAGAAAGAGTAATAGTAACTTGAGTTCCATATTCTTGCTTTGCAACAAAGGTATTATTTTTTTTAAAATAGTGATTAATTTCATCAACACGATTATAAGGTATTTCAAAAGTAATATCTTGTTGTAATACACATTTAACTACACCAATTGCTTCACTGGCTTCAGTTACAGAATTAGAGTAAGCGCGAATTAAACCACCAGCACCTAGTTTGATACCACCAAAATATCTTGTGACGACGGCGGTTACGTTTTTTAGATTCATTAATTGTAAAGCTTTGAGTTCTGGAATTCCTGCTGTTCCAGATGGTTCTCCATTATCACTTGCTTTAACTTGATCATCGTTTAAACCAATTGTATAAGCAAAAGTATTATGGGTGGCATCATGGTATTTTTTTGAAATAGATTTAATAAATTCTTGAGCTTGTTGTACATTTTCGGTTCGCTTCATTGAACAAATAAAACGACTTTTTTTGATAATTAGTTCGTGGGTGCCATCCTCTTTTAAAGTAAGGTATTTTTTGATTTCTGCCAAAATTATTTCCTTTCCTTTGCGTAATTAAAATTGAGGTGAATTGAAGTGAAGATAGTTCTTGCAGGTCGTCAGTGGCTTAAAGGTCAAAATAACGATACCACAAATTTGAAATTGAAAAAAGTTGCCGGAGTTTTTCAAAATAGGTGTCAAAGGTGTAATTCTCTGGTTAAGTTTACACTTCCTAATGGGGGAAAATACTGTCGGGTTTGTATTGGATTAGGAAGAATTTGTGAGGGAGATTTTGTGTACCAAAGTTTAGAGCAAATTCAGTATCCTCCAAAAGAGAATTTATTAAGCTGGCAAGGTGAGCTAACTTTAGACCAAAAGCAAGTTTCACAAGATTTACTTAATTCTTTAAAACAAAGACGTAATCATTTAGTTCATGCAGTAACAGGAGCTGGAAAGACAGAAATGCTGTTTGAAACAATAAATTTTGCTTTGTGCACTGGTAAAAGAGTAGGGGTAGCTACCCCGAGAATTGATGTAGTAAATGAATTATTCCCAAGGTTTCAAGCTGCGTTTGAAAGTGTGAAAATTGGTAAATACCATGGAAAAGAATACTTTGAGGCAAGGGATGAACAATTAATTATTTGTACTACTCACCAACTTTTAAAATTTTATCAAGCATTTGACCTCTTAATTATTGATGAAGTTGATTCTTTTCCTTATCGTAACAACCTGATGTTATATTATGGAACAAAAAATGCTATTAAAGAAAAAGGAGTAATTTTTTATCTAACTGCTACACCTGATCACTCGCTATTAATTCAAGCAAAAAGTAATAAGATAGGGTATTCAATTTTGAAGCATCGCTTCCATGGTGGAAAATTACCTGTTCCGCAAGAAAAGATGTTCGTAAGACCATTTATAAAAAATAAAAGGATTCATCCGAAATTAGTAAAGGAAATTAGAAGCCTTCTGACTTTGAAAAAACCTGTATTAGTATTTGTTCCGAAAATAGTTCAAATTCCAGTCTATGAAAAAATTTTAAAGCATAATTTTTCTAAGCTAAGGATAACAGGTGTTCATGCACAAGATGAATATAGACAAGAAAAAATTTTGGATTTTCGCCAAGGAAAGTTTGATTTATTACTTACCACAACTATTTTGGAGCGAGGAGTTACTTTTAAAAGTGTACAGGTAATTGTGGTTGCAGCAGATGATCCAATATATACAACACCTTCTTTAGTTCAAATTGCAGGAAGAGTAGGAAGAAATAAAGCTGATAAAACAGGAAATGTTATTTTTTGTTACCATCGTTACACCAAGGAAATTAAAGAGGCTAAAAGGAAAATATTGGAGATGAATCGATGAGTTATTGTTTATTATGTGAGAGTCACTATAGACCGACCATAAATTTTAAAGAATTATTTTTGTTTAAAAAAATTCATGAGCCAGTTATTTGTAGTACTTGTTTTAAAAAATTCAAAAAGATTTCAAGTAAATGTTGTAAAATTTGCCATAAAAAGATGGATAAAGATGATATTTGCCAAGATTGCAAAAAATGGCAGGAAAGTTATAAAGATAAAGTATTAATTAATCAGGCTTGTTACGAATATAATCGTGCTTTTCATGATTTAATGGTAAATTATAAGCGTTATGGGGATTATGTATTACGAAAAGTATTAGCAGAATTAGTTTATGATAAGGTGCCGCAAGCAGATTATTATGTGCCAATTCCAACATCTTTGGATCACCGAAAAAAGAGAAAGTACGATACAATCTATGAAATTTTAATTCTTTAGTGCCGCTTACACCACTTTTAACCAAATTAAATACTGAAGAGGCTCAAGGGGAAAAGAGTAAAAAAGAGAGGATGATGGCTAAGCAGAGCTTTGAAGCAATTGAAGGGGTAAAGATTGAGGGCCAAGTAGTCTTATTAGATGATATTTATACAACCGGTAGAACCCTTTATCATGCAAGGGATGCTTTAATAAAAAAATATCCTAATTTAGAAATAAAAAGTTTTACAATTGCAAGGTAAAACATTAGACAAAGCGCTTTCATTACTGCTATAATTATTATAGATAAAATTTAAACGACGTTGAAAGGAGAAGCTTTATGTTAAAATACAATGTTCGTGGAGAAAATATCGAAGTTACAGATGCTTTAAGAGAATATGTTGAAAAACGCCTTTCAAAATTAGAAAAGTATTTTGAAGTAGACTCTGATGTAGTTGCACATGTTAATTTGAAAGTTTATAAGGATGATAGTGCAAAAGTTGAAGTTACAATTATCCTTCCATACTTAGTTTTACGTGCTGAAGAGACTACTGATGATATGTATAAGAGCATTGATTTTGTATCTGAAAAGCTTGAACGTCAAATTAGAAAGTATAAAACTAAGATTAATCGTCGCAACCGTGAAAAGGGATTAAAGGATTACTTCTTAGAAGAAACAAGTGAAGAACAAGAAACTCCAAGTGAATTTGAAATTGTACGTAATAAGCATTTAGACTTAAAGCCAATGAAAGCTGAAGAAGCTGTATTGCAAATGGATTTGCTAGGACATGATTTCTTTGTTTTTGAAGATGCTGATACAAATGGTACTAGTATCGTTTATAAAAGAAATGATGGTAAATATGGCTTGATTGAAACCAACGAATAAATAAAAAATCTTCTAAGGTCAACTTAGAAGATTTTTTATTTACTATCGATTTCTCATTTTGGCTAAAAAATGGTAAAATTACTTAGTATATTTAGACTTATGTAAAACTATAAAATATAAGGACCGATTTTAATGGCAAATATTCTAAAAAAACTTTATGACGTTGATAAACGTGAATTAAAACAATTCGAAAAAATTGCTGACAAAGTAGAAGCGTTAGCAGATGAATATAGCAAATTAACTGATGAACAATTAAAAGAAAAAACCCCTGAGTTTCGCAAGCGCCTAGAAGATGGGGAAACATTAGATGATATTTTACCAGAAGCTTTTGCAACTGCACGCGAAGGAGCAAAAAGGGTTTTAGGACTTTATCCATATCGTGTTCAAATAATTGGTGGTATTGCTTTGCATAAGGGTAATATTGCTGAAATGATGACGGGGGAAGGTAAGACTTTAACAGCTACTATGCCAGTATATCTAAATGCTTTAACTGGTAGGGGTGTACACGTAGTAACTGTTAACGAGTATTTATCAAGTCGTGATGAAAGTGAAATGGGCCAGTTATATAAGTGGCTTGGTTTAACTGTAGGATTAAATCTTAATGAGCTTTCACCAGATGAAAAAAGAGAAGCTTATAACTGTGACGTAACTTATTCAACTAATTCAGAATTAGGATTTGATTATTTAAGAGACAATATGGTTGTCTATAAAGATCAAATGGTGCAAAGACCACTAAATTATGCAATTATTGATGAGGTTGATTCGATTTTAATTGATGAGGCTAGAACACCTTTAATTATTTCTGGACAAGCACAACAAGCTACAGGTGATTATATTCGAGCTGATCGTTTTGTTAAAACGCTAGTTGAAGATAAAAGCGATGATGATGCAGATGATAAAGAAGATCATGGTGATTATAAGATTGACTGGCAAACTAAGACTATAGGTTTGACTAATCAAGGAATTCAAAAAGCATGTAAATACTTTAAATTAAAGAATTTGTATGATATTGAAAACCAAGCATTGGTTCACCATATTGATCAAGCTTTACGAGCAAACTATATTATGCTTAAAGATATTGATTATGTGGTGCAGAATGGTGAAGTAATGATCGTTGATTCTTTCACAGGACGTGTTATGGAAGGACGTCGTTTCTCGGATGGTCTTCACCAAGCTATCGAAGCCAAAGAAGGCGTTCAAATTCAGGAAGAGTCTCAAACTCAAGCGACTATTACTTATCAGAACTTCTTTAGAATGTACAAAAAATTATCAGGGATGACTGGTACAGGTAAAACTGAAGAAGAAGAATTTCGTGAAATTTACAATATGCAAGTTATTCCAATTCCTACTAATCGTCCAATTGCAAGAAAGGATAAACCAGATCTTCTTTACCCATCATTAGATTCTAAATTTGATGCTGTAGTTAGAGAAATTAAGGAGCGTCATGCTAAGGGACAACCTGTTCTAGTAGGGACTGTTGCAATTGAAAGTTCAGAGCGCCTAAGTCACTTACTGGATAAGGAAGGCATCCCTCATGCAGTTTTAAATGCTAAAAATCATGCTAAAGAAGCTGAAATAGTTATGAATGCGGGTCAAAAAGGTGCAGTAACAATAGCTACCAATATGGCCGGACGTGGTACTGACATTAAACTGGGACCAGGTGTTAAAGAACTTGGAGGATTAGCAGTTATCGGTACCGAAAGACATGAATCACGTCGAATTGATAACCAGTTACGAGGACGTTCTGGTCGTCAGGGTGATCCAGGAACTACAAGATTCTATCTTTCACTAGAAGATGATTTAATGAAACGTTTTGGCTCAGAACGTGTAAAAATGTTTTTAGATAGAATTTCGGATAATGATGATGAAAAGGTCATTGAAAGTCGTATGATAACCAAACAGGTTGAATCAGCACAAAAGCGTGTTGAAGGTAATAACTATGATACACGTAAGCAAACATTACAATATGATGATGTTATGAGAATTCAACGTGAAATTATCTATGGCGAACGAATGAAAGTTATTGAAGAAGACCATTCTCTTCAATATGTTTTACGTCCAATGATTAAACGTACAATTGATCATCAAATTGACATGTATACGCAAGGTGATAAGAAGGATTGGCGTAATGACCAAATCCGTGATTTCATTGCTTCCTGCTTAACTGATGAGGAAACCGCTAAAAAGGTAGATCTTAAAAATCTTTCTGCAGAAGAGTTAAAGAAGAAGTTATATGATATTGCTAATAAAAATTATGAAGAAAAAGAAAAGCAACTAGCAGATCCTAAGGACTTATTAGAATTCGAAAAGGTTGTTATCCTACGTGTAGTTGATGATCACTGGACAGATCATATTGATGCAATGGATCAGTTGCGTCAATCGGTAGGATTACGTGGATATGGACAATTAAACCCATTAGTTGAATATCAAGAAGCTGGTTATCGAATGTTTGAGGAAATGATAAGCAACATCGAATATGATGCCACCCGCTTATTTATGAAAGCTCAAATTAGACAAAATCTTAGTCGCTAATCAAAAGGGAGGCATTAAGCCCCCCTTTTTTCGTTAAAGAGAAAAGGGAGAAAAGCAATGGAAATTAGTGAAATCCAAAATGAATTAGATAACTTAAAAACTAAATTAGCTCATTTTAGGAGGTCTCTTTGACTTTGAAGCATTAAGCGAATCAATTTCAATTAATGAACAGAAAATGTCTGAACCTAATTTTTGGGAACATCAAGAGCAAGCGCAAAAAGTGATTAGTGAAACCAATCGCATGAAAGAAAAAAGTGAAAGCTTTCAAAATTTATCTACTCAACTTGAAGATACTGAGGCAGCCTTAGAACTTTTGCGAGAAGAAGAGGATAAAGATTTAGAAAATGAAGTAGCAGCACAAGTTGAAGAGTTAAAGATTATCTTTCAAAATTATGAATTATCCCTGTTGCTATCTGAAAAGTATGATGATCATAATGCATTAATGGAGATCCATCCTGGTGCAGGAGGAACAGAAGCAATGGACTGGGCAGATATGCTATTACGAATGTATAGGCGTTATAGTGAAAATCATAATTTAAAATTTGAGATTGAAAACTATGAACCAGGAGATGAAGCGGGAGTAAAAAGTGTAAGTATCCGAATTCAAGGAAAAAATGCTTTTGGATTATTGAAATCAGAAAATGGAGTCCATCGTCTTGTGCGTTTATCTCCTTTTGATTCTGCAAAGCGTCGCCACACTTCCTTTGCCTCGGTAGAAGTAATTCCAGAAATAGACCAGAGTATTAATATTGAAATTAATCCTGATGATTTACGTGTAGATGTTTTTCGCTCTAGTGGAGCAGGTGGTCAGCACATTAATAAAACTTCTAGTGCAGTCCGAATTACGCACTTGCCAACAGGAATTGTAACTTCATCTCAAGCACAACGTTCTCAGATTCAAAATCGTGAAACAGCAATGAATATGTTGCGAGCTAAACTTTTTCAATTAGAAGAAGAAAAAAAGCGGAAACAAACTCAAGAATTGAAGGGAAATCAAAAAGAAATTGGCTTTGGTTCCCAAATTCGTTCATATGTTTTCCATCCCTATAGCATGGTTAAAGATTTGCGGACAGGTCAAGAAACAAGTAATGTCAGTGCTGTAATGGATGGGAAAATAGATAACTTTATTTATAGTTATCTGCAATGGTTATTAAGTCAAAAGAATCCAACTTAAAGAATTAGAGGTGAGAGCAGATGATGTCTTTTATGATAATTCTTCTATTAGTAATAGTTGCCTTGGTAATTTTAAGCATTTTATTTGCAGTTTTTAAATTTATGATTGGATTATTACCAGCAGCGATCATAGTGGCCTTCATTTTTTGGCTTATTTATCGCTCTGATAAAAATAAAAACACTATATCAACTGATAAAAAAGCAGCGTCTTCTAATGGACATTCAGATGGTAATTCTAAGCGTAAACCAGCACGAGATGTAGAAATCAAAGATATTGACGATGGGGGTGACGACAATGGCTGAAGGAGTTAAAGTAAGTCAGTTAGTAAAAGATAATCCTACTTTACGTGTTGTAGAGGGAGAAGAATTTTTATCTAAAAAAGTAATCAAGGTATCCGATATTTCTCGTCCAGGTCTAGAACTAACAGGTTATTTTGATTTTTACCCTAAAGAAAGAATCCAATTATTGGGGCGAACCGAAATTTCTTATAGTGCACGACTAGATACTGCTTCAAGGCAGAAAGTTTTTGAAAAAATGTGTACTCCAGAAACGCCGTGTTTTATCATTTCTCGTGGCTTACCAATTCCTGATGAATTAATTGTTGCAGCTCAAAAAACTGGAATTCCAGTTTTAAGTAGTGATATGGCAACCACTCATTTATCGAGTGTGTTAATGGAATATCTAGATGAAAAGCTTGCGCCAAGAAAGAGTATCCATGGGGTGCTAGTAGAAATCTATGGGATGGGTGTCATGATCATTGGAAATTCAGGCGTAGGAAAATCAGAAACGGCTTTAGATTTGGTCAAAAGAGGACATCGCTTGATTGCGGATGATCGAGTAGATGTTTACCAAAGAGATGAAAAAACTGTAGTTGGTGAAGCACCTAAGATTCTTAAACATCTAATGGAAATTAGAGGAATTGGAATCATTGATGTAATGAATTTGTTTGGAGCAGGTGCAGTTAAGGATAAGTCGGATATTCAATTAATCATTCGTTTGCAAAATTGGGATCCAAATGCAAATTATGACCGCTTGGGATTTAATGAAGACAAGAAAGAGATTTGTGATGTTTATGTACCTCAAGTAACAGTTCCCGTTAAGGTTGGACGAAATCTTGCAATTATTATAGAAGTAGCTGCGATGAACTTTCGAGCTAAAAAAATGGGTTATGATGCTAGTAAAAAATTTGAAAAAAACCTTACAGAGTTAATTTCAGATAATTCTCATTCCGAAGGAGAAATTAAATGAGTGCAGCTTTAAGTCCGATTGCCTTTCACCTTGGAAATTTATCAGTGAAATGGTATGGAATTTTAATGGCCACTGGGGTAGTAGTAGCAACCTTAATGGCAATTCAAGAGGGAAAAAGACGGCAAATAATGCCTGATGATTTTATTGATTTTTTGCTTTGGGCTGTCCCAATTGGCTTTGTTGGTGCTAGAATTTATTATGTAATTTTTGAATGGGGCTATTTTTCCCAGCATCCTGGTGAAATAATTGCAATTTGGAATGGTGGAATTGCAATTTATGGGGGGCTGTTAGCCGGATTAGCAGTACTAATAGTTTTTTGTAAAAAAAGACATTTACCAATTTTTTTAATGTTAGATATTATTGCTCCTGGTGTTATGGCTGCCCAAGTAATTGGGAGATGGGGAAATTTTATGAATCAAGAAGCACATGGGGGAATTACTACCTTGGCTTTTTTACAAAAATTACATCTTCCCCAATTTGTAATCCAACAAATGTATATCAATGGGCATTATTATCAACCAACTTATTTGTATGAATCTGTTGGAAATTTGATTGGATTAATTTTGATTTTGTCTTTAAGACATCGAAAGCATCTTTTTAAACAAGGAGAAATATTCTTATCATATGTTATTTGGTATTCAATGGTAAGATTCATTGTTGAAGGGATGCGAACGGATAGTTTATACATTGCAAATACTATTCGGGTTTCGCAAGCGTTAAGTTTAATACTATTTTTTGGAGCAATTTTATTATGGGTTTACCGTAGAAAAGTTGTTAAGCCAAAGTGGTATTTAGCTGGAAGTGGTTTAAAATACCCGTATAATAGAGATTGAAGCATAATTGTAAATAGAAAGTTTGAGTAAATAAGAATGACAAAGATTGCAGTTTTAGGTAATGGGTCATGGGGCTCAGTATTAGGATCATTATTAGCTGATAATGGTGAAGATGTTGTCCTTTATGGAAATATTGAAAGTGTTAATGAAGAAATTAATGCTACACATACCAATAGCCATTATATGAAGGACTGGAGTTTGAATCCTTCAGTTAGTGCCACTGGTGACTTAGAAAAAGCACTTGAAGGTGCAGAAATAGTATTGTTTGTTTTACCAACAAGTGCTGTGAGAATTGTAGCTAAAAATGTTCGCAAAGTTTTAGAGAAAACAAATAATAAGCCACTTTTAGTTACAGCAACAAAAGGTATCGAACCTGGAAGTAAAAAACTAATTACTGAAATTTTAACTGAAGAAATTTATCCAGAAGCTGAAGATGCTAAAAAGATTGTAGCAATCTCTGGACCAAGTCATGCAGAAAATGTTGCTAAAAAAGATTTGACTGCGATTGCTTGTGCATCTTTGGATGAAGAAAATGCAAAAAGAGTGCAAAAGTTATTTTCAAATGACTATTTACGTTTATACACTAATTCTGATTTGAATGGTGTTGAAGTCGGTGGAGCCGTTAAAAATGTAATTGCTATTGCTGCAGGAATTTTAGCTGGTAAAAATTACGGTGATGATGCCAAAGCAGCCTTGATGACAAGAGGATTAGCTGAAATTACTCGCCTAGGAGTACAGTACTTTGATGCTGAACCAATGACTTTTAGTGGTTTAGCAGGAATTGGTGATTTAATTGTTACTGCCACATCAGTAAATTCACGTAATTGGCGCGCAGGGAAGCAACTGGGTGAAGGCAAACACTTAAAAGAAATTTTGGAAAATATGGGACAAACTGTTGAAGGTGCAACTACTGTAAAAGCCATTCATGAACTTGCCCAAGAAAAAGCAATCGAAATGCCAATTAGTGAAGCAGTATATCGTGTATTATATGAAGATGCGGATGTAGACGAAGAAATTAAACAAATGATGGGTAGAGAGCCAAAATCTGAGATTAATTTATAATAAAAAGTATAATAAAGAAAAGGATATGAAAAATAATCATGTCCTTTTTTTAAAGGAGAGATTTTTATGACAAAAAAGTATGATGTAATTATTATTGGAGCAGGCCCTGGTGGAATGACAGCCGCTTTATATGCGGCAAGAGCTAATTTGTCAGTTTTAATGCTTGATCGAGGTATTTATGGTGGTCAAATGAATAATACGGGTGCAATTGATAATTACCCTGGGCTACCAGATATTACAGGACCAGAGCTAAGTGAAAAAATGTATCAAGGAACAATGAAATTTGGACCTGAATTTGCTTATGGAGAAGTTAAAGATATTAAGTTAGAAGGTACAAAGAGAATTGTGGTTACAGATAATGGCGACTTTGAAGCGCCAGTTGTTTTAATTGGTACAGGAGCTGACCATCGGCATTTGGGTGTTCCTGGAGAAGAAGAGTATAGCGGCCGAGGAGTATCTTATTGTGCAGTCTGTGATGCAGCGTTTTTTAAAAATGAGAACCTTGCAGTAATCGGTGGCGGAGATTCAGCAGTAGAAGAAGGAATCTTTTTAGCCCAAACTGCCAAAAAAGTTACTATTATTCATCGTCGTGATACCTTGAGAGCCCAACCAATTTTACAAAAACGAGCTTTTGCTAATGATAAAATTAATTTTATTTGGAATGCTCAAACTGAAGAAATTATTGGTGATGGACAAAAAGTTACAGGAGTTAAGTATAAAAATAAAGAAACTGGAGAGCAAGAAGTTTTGCCAGTAGCTGGGGTATTTATTTATGTTGGAGTTATTCCACAAAGTAAGCCTTTTAAAAATTTGGGGATTACTGATGAGCAAGGATGGATTATCAGTGATGATCATATGAAGACCACAATTCCTGGAATTTTTGCTTTTGGGGATGTGAGAAAAAAGGATTTACGTCAAATTGCGACTGCAGTTGGCGAAGGAAGCATTGCTGGACAAGAAGCATTTAAGTATTTGCAAGATTTAAATGATAAGTAAAAAATAGTAAAATAATACTTGTAGAGATGAAATTAATTTTTGGGAGGACCTTATGAACGCAAAGGAAAGTTTTACCGTCTGGCAACAAGCTAGCAATATGCCTGATTATCTTCAAACCCAGTTAAATGAATTAGGTAAAAATGAAGAGTGGATTGAAGATGCTTTTGGCCAAGATATTAATTTTGGTACAGCAGGGATGCGAGGAAAATTAGAGCCTGGTACTAATAGAATTAACTTGTTTACTATTGGGCGAGTAACAGAAGGATTAGCTCGTTTAATTGAAGAAAAAGGCCCAACTGCTAAGGAGCGTGGAGTAGCAATTTCTTTTGACTCACGGTATTATTCACGTGAATTTGCAATGCATGCAGCTCGAATTTTAGGTAATCATGGTATTAAAGTATATCTTTTTGATGATTTACGTCCGACGCCTGAACTTTCTTTTGCAGTGCGCTACTTAAAAACTTTTGCAGGAATTAATATTACTGCTTCTCATAATGCTAAACAATATAATGGTTATAAAATTTATGGGGAAGATGGAGCACAAATGGCTCCAGAAAATGCGGAACGCTTATTTGAATTTGCTCAAAAAGTTACTGACCTTTTTGCGGTAAAAGCAGCTCCTGTTGAAGAATTAAGAGCAAAGGGACTTTTACAATTAATTGGTGAAGATGTTGATGAAGCTTACTTAGCTGAATTAAAAAAGGTAACTGTTAATCCAAAGCTAGTTAAAGCAAATGCAGATAATTTAAAAATTGTCTATACGCCTTTGCATGGTACTGGAAAGATGTTATATGATCGTGCTTTTAGACAAGGTGGCTTTACTAAAGTAATTCCTGTTCCAAGTCAATCAATAATTGATCCTGAATTTCCAACTACTGTTAAACCAAATCCAGAGTATAAGGATGTTTTTCTTCCAGGAATTGAATTAGCTAATCAAGAAAATGCGGATTTAATTGTGGCAACTGATCCTGATGCTGATCGAATGGGAGCAGCAGTTAGAACAGATAAAGGAGATTTTCAAGTATTAACAGGAAATCAAATTGCAACTTTAATGGCATATTATTTATTAGAAAACTTAAAGAATGAGGGTAAATTGGAACCTGATTATGAAATTGTAACTTCAGTAGTTTCTAGTGCTCTTCCCTTTAAGATAGCTAAAGATTTTGGAATTAGAACTCACCATGTTTTAACTGGTTTTAAATATATTGGTGAAGAAGTTGACCGCATGAATAAAGAAGATGACGGTAAATTTTTAATGGGATTTGAAGAAAGTTACGGTTATCTTTTCCAGCCATTTGCTCGTGATAAAGATGCAATGCAAGGTGCCATCATGTTTGCGGAAGTTGCTGCGTACTATGCTTCAAAAGAGATGACAGTTTTTGATGGGTTACAAGAAATTTGGCAAAAATATGGTACTGCTTATGAAATAACAAGAGCCATTGAGATGCCAGGTATTGGAGGCCAAAAGAAGATGGCAGAATTGATGACCAGTTTAAGAAATGATCATCTTACTGAAATAAATGGTGAAAAGGTTGTGGAAATCCAGGACTTTTTAACCCAAGAAATTATTATAGATGGACAAAAGCAACCATTAACTGGTTTTCCAAAATCAAATGTTTTGAAATATTTACTTGCTGACGAAACTTGGGTAGCATTACGTCCATCTGGTACTGAGCCTGTAATTAAGGCCTATGTCGGAGTGAATAAGCCAGATATTGAATCTGCTAAAAAGGCTGCTCAAGAATATCAAGCAGCTTTAAATGCCTTATTAAAATAGAACATTATTTAGTGCGAAAATTTGTTCGATGTAGTAAAATTATTATAGATAAATAAAAAGTTGGACTTTAGTCCAGCTTTTTTTGCAGTGTTAAATTGAAAGTAGGTGGCTGAGATGATAAAAAGACAAAAAGATCGTAAATTTGAATTGGTATCTAAGTTTAAACCGGCTGGAGATCAGCAGCAAGCGATTGATCAGTTAACACATAATTTTCAAACAGGTACTAAAGAACAAATTTTGCAAGGTGCTACTGGGACTGGAAAGACCTTTACCATGGCCAATGTAATTGCTAAGTTAAATAAACCTACTTTGGTGTTGTCGCATAATAAAACATTAGTAGGACAATTATATGGAGAATTTAAGCAATTCTTTCCTAAGAATGCCGTAGAGTACTTTGTCTCATATTATGACTATTATCAACCAGAAGCTTATGTACCAAGTTCTGATACTTACATTGAAAAAGATTCTTCCATTAATGATGAAATTGATCAATTGCGACATGCAGCTACCTCAGCTTTAATGGAACGTAATGATGTAATTGTAGTAGCATCAGTTTCATCTATTTTTGGTTTAGGTGACCCAAATGAATATGCTAAAAGTGTACTTTCACTTCATGAGGGGGATGAATATGGGCGCGATAATTTATTGCGTGATTTGGTAAATATTCAATACGACCGTAATGATATTGATTTCCAACGTGGACGCTTTAGAGTTCGTGGAGATAGTGTGGAAATTTTCCCAGCTGGTAACTCAAAGCATTCTTATCGAGTAGAGTTTTTTGGCGATGATATTGACAGAATCGTTGAATTAGATTCATTAACTGGAGAAATAATAGGTGAAAGGGAACAAATTTCACTTTTTCCAGCTACTCACTTTATGACGAATGAAGAGCGCATGACCAAGGCTTTAAATTCAATTAAAGATGAATTAGATATTCAAGTAAAAGACTTTGAAGGAAAAGGAAAACTGCTTGAAGCACAAAGAATAAAGCAAAGAACAACGTATGATATTGAAATGCTTAGCGAAGTTGGCTACACAAATGGGGTAGAAAACTATTCTCGCCATTTTGATGGGCGTAAACCAGGTCAACCTCCATATACTTTACTCGACTTCTTTCCAGATGATTTTTTAATTTTGGTAGATGAATCTCATGCTACAATGCCGGAAGTAAAGGCAATGTATAATGGAGACCGCAAGCGTAAAGAAACATTGATAGATTATGGATTTAGACTACCTTCAGCCCTAGATAATCGTCCTTTAAAATTAGAAGAATTTGAAAAACATGTCAATCAAATTATGTATGTTTCTGCTACTCCAGGAGATTATGAATTAAATCGAACTGATAAAGTGGTTGAACAAATTATTCGTCCAACAGGACTATTAGATCCCAAGATTGATGTACGCCCAATTGAAGGACAGATTGATGACTTAGTTGGGGAAATTAATAAACGAATCGACAAAAATGAGCGTGTCTTTGTAACAACTTTGACTAAAAAGATGGCCGAAGACTTAACGGATTATTTAAAGGATTTAGGAATAAAGGTCCGCTATCTTCACTCTGATATTAAAACATTAGAGCGAATGCAAATTATTCGTGACCTACGTTTAGGGAAATTTGATGTTTTGATTGGAATTAACTTGCTAAGAGAAGGAATTGACGTTCCAGAGGTTTCGTTAGTAGGAATTTTAGATGCTGATAAAGAAGGATTTCTTCGCTCAACGCGTCCTTTAATTCAAACAATTGGTCGTGCAGCTAGAAATGCAAATGGGGAAGTTATTATGTATGCAGATAAAATCACTGACTCAATGCGAGAAGCGAGTGATGAAACCCAGCGTCGGCGTACTTTGCAAATGGCTTTTAATGAGAAACATAATATTACTCCTAAAACAATTATTAAGCCAATTCAAGATTTAATTTCTGCAACTAAGACCACAAATAGTAAAACAGAAAAGGAAAAGAGCTTTGCTGAACTTAACTTTGATGAGTTGACAGCTAAACAAAAAGAAACTATGATTAAAAATCTAACTCAACAAATGCAAGAAGCAGCTAAAAAACTTAATTTTGAAGAAGCAGCTAATTTAAGAGATGCAATCATGGATTTAAAGAAATAAGAAAGGTGGTTAAGAAATGGAAAATAAGATTGTCGTACGGGGTGCCAGAGAACACAATTTAAAAGATATTGATGTTACAATTCCTAAAGATAAATTGGTAGTTATTACTGGTTTGTCAGGATCCGGGAAGAGTTCTTTGGCCTTTGACACCCTGTATGCTGAAGGAAGACGTCGATATGTTGAATCACTTTCTAGTTATGCTCGTCAATTTTTGGGCCAAATGGATAAAGCAGATGTCGATTCAATTGATGGTTTAAATCCAGCAATTTCAATTGATCAAAAAACGACATCTCATAATCCCCGTTCAACAGTGGGAACAGTAACTGAAATTAATGATTATTTACGTCTTTTATGGGCAAGAGTAGGCGATCCAATTTGTCCTAATGATGGTACTTTGATTCAAAAACAAAGTGTTGATCAGATGGTGGATCAAATTATGGCTTTGCCAGAAAGAAGTAAAATTCAGATTTTATCTCCTATTATTCGTCAAAAGCGTGGTGCTCATAAAGAAGTTTTTAAAAAGATTCAAAGAGCAGGGTACGTACGAGTAATTGTTGATGGAGAAATGCATGATATCAGTGAAGAATTTGATCTTGATAAAAATAAGCGTCACTCTATTGATATTGTGGTAGACCGTTTGATTGTCAAAGAAAGTATCAAGAGTCGTTTGTTTGATTCAGTTGAAGCAGCCCTCCGTCTTTCAGAAGGATATATGGATGTGGATGTTATTGGTGGTGAAAAACTTAACTTTTCAGAATACTACGCTTGTCCAAAATGTGGGTTTAGTGTAGGTGAAATGGAACCACGGCTTTTTTCATTTAATGCCCCCTTTGGAGCATGTGAAGCATGTGATGGACTAGGGATGAAATTGGCTGTTGATGAGGATTTAGTGATTCCTGATAAAAATAAGACTTTAAATCAAGGTGCATTAGTACCATGGGCCAATTCAAATTACTATTTTGATATGTTAAAGCAAACATGCGAGGCTTTAGATATCCCAATGGATGTTCCCTTTAAAAAATTATCTAAAAAGCAGCGAGATATCATTTTGCATGGTTCAAAAGAAAAGATTAACTATCATTTAGAGGGTGATTTTGGTGTTAATGATACTACGCAAGAATTTGAGGGAATTTTAAATAATATTGAACGTCGCTATCATCATCCAATGTCTAAATTTATGAGGGATGTAATGGGCAAGTATATGACTGAACTTACTTGTACTGTTTGCCATGGAAAACGTTTAAATGAAAAAGCTTTAGCAGTTAAAATAAATGGTAAAGATATCGCGGAAGCATCAGATTTGGCAATTGAAAAATCCCTTGATTTTTTTAAGTCGGTTAAATTGAGTGAGCAAAAGACTTTAATTGCTAAACCAATTTTAAAAGAAGTTAAAGATCGTTTGACATTCTTGGAAAATGTTGGTTTAGATTATTTAACTCTTTCACGTTCTGCAGGTACCTTATCGGGAGGAGAAGCTCAAAGAATTCGCTTAGCAACCCAAATTGGTTCAAATTTATCAGGAGTAATGTATATTTTAGATGAACCTTCGATTGGTTTACATCAGAGAGACAATGATCGTTTAATTGCCTCCTTAAAAAAAATGCGTGACCTTGGTAATTCTTTAATTGTTGTAGAACACGATGATGAAACAATGAAAGAAGCCGATTATTTAATTGATATGGGACCAGGGGCTGGCCAGTTTGGAGGTCAAGTAATGGCAGCTGGAACCCCTGAAGAGGTAATGAATAATCCTCAGTCTTTAACTGGCCAATATTTGTCAGGCAAAAAATTTATTCCAGTACCTTTAGAGCGTAGAAAGGGAAACGGAAAGAAAATTACAATTACTGGAGCTCAAGAAAATAATCTAAAAAATATTGATGTTGATTTTCCACTAGGGAAGATGACGGTTGTAACAGGAGTATCTGGTTCAGGCAAATCTACTTTAGTGAATACAATTTTAAAAAGAGCCTTAGCTAAAAAATTAAATAATAATTCTGCTAAACCTGGTAAGTTTAAGTCAATTCGTGGCTATAAAAATATCGAAAAAATTATTGATATTGATCAAAGCCCAATTGGTCGTACTCCAAGAAGTAATCCAGCTACTTATACAAGTGTTTTTGATGATATTCGAACTCTTTTTGCCCAAACAAATGAAGCAAAAATGCGAGGTTATACTAAGGCCCGTTTTTCATTTAATGTAAAAGGTGGAAGATGTGAAGCTTGTCATGGGGATGGAATTATCAAAATTGAGATGAACTTTTTACCCGACGTTTATGTTCCTTGTGAAGTATGTCACGGAACTCGCTATAATTCCGAAACTTTAGAAGTTACTTATCGTGATAAAACTATTGCGCAAGTTTTAGATATGACAATTAATGAAGCAACTGAATTTTTTAAGAATATTCCTAAGATCCACCGAAAATTACAAACTATTGTTGATGTAGGATTAGGATACGTTAAGTTAGGTCAATCGGCAACTACATTATCTGGTGGAGAAGCTCAAAGAATGAAGTTAGCAGCTGAATTACAAAAACTTTCAACTGGAAATAATTTTTATATTCTTGATGAACCAACAACTGGACTTCATACTGATGATATCAAGAGATTATTGGAAGTTTTGCAACGATTGGTAGATGAAGGAAATACTGTCTTAATTATTGAACACAATCTAGATGTCATAAAAACAGCCGATTGGTTAATTGATTTAGGCCCAGAAGGTGGCGAAGGCGGAGGTCAAGTTATTGCTACAGGCACTCCAGAAGAAATTGTAAAGGTAAAAGAAAGCTATACAGGTCAATATTTAAAGGCGGTTTTGGAACGAGATAAAAAGTTAAGTGAGGAAAATTAAAATAACAGTAAGTTGCAATTAACCTAGCAAGCAAGGTAAAATAATATACTAGGAGGATATTTAAATGAATAATTTTTCTAGTAGTGAGCGTCCACGTGGATTTGATTGGGGCGCATTTGTTGCAGGTATCTTATTAGTAATTGCTTCATTTTTACTTTTAAGATATCCAGGTAAAGGATTAACAGCCTTTGTATTTGTTTTTGGAATTTTATCTATTTTACAAGGAATTATGTGGATTTCTGCCTATGCGAGATTTCGTGAATTTTTCTCTCGTAGCTGGGTAACTTTAATTTCAGGAATTCTAGATATAATTGTTGGAATTTTATTTCTCTTTTTCAACGAAATTGGTGGCTTAAGCTTAGCAATTCTATTTGCAATTTGGTTTTTAGCAGATTCAATTATAGGCATCATCTTTTCATGGCACTTAAGAGGTTATTCAAACGGTTACTTTATCTTAAGTTTAGTTTTAGGAATCATTAGTTTAGTGATCGCAATTGTGTTACTTTTTAATCCATTACTTGCTGCTATTACTTTGGTATATTTAGTAGCATTCTGGCTAATGGTATTTGGATTTAACGAAATTTTTGTAGCATTTATGCATCGTTAAAAGGGAACCATCTTCTCGAATGAGGAGATGGCTTTTTTTTTGCCTAAAAAAGAAACACCCGGTGTGTTATAATTAATTCGTTAAGGAGGCAATGCAATGTCTGATAAAAAGAAACAACTATTAATTGTGACAGGAATGAGTGGCGCAGGAAAAACTGTAGCTATTAAATCACTTGAAGACATGGGGTATTTTGTCGTAGATAATTTACCTCCAGAACTATTAGGTAGTTTTTGGGAATTAATCAATAATTCAAACGATTTTAATAAAGTCGCTGTTGTAATTGATTTAAGAGTAAAAAGCTTTTATAAGGACTTAGTAGATGAAGTTAATTCATTGGAAGACAGTCAAAATGTTCAATCTACCATTGTTTTCCTTGACGCATCTGATGATGCGCTTGTGGCACGTTATAAAGAAACAAGACGTTTGCCACCTTTAGCCCAAAAGGGTCGCTTGTTAGATGGAATCCAGGAAGAAAGAGGCATTTTGAATGGAATAAAGAATGTTTCAAATTTAATAATTGATACTTCAGATCTAACACCTAAACAATTGAGGACTAAGCTAGAAGAAGAGTTTAATGAAAGCCAAAACGATAGTTTTACGATTGAAGTAATGAGTTTTGGTTTTAAATATGGAATGCCAATTGATGCAGATATTGTAATGGATGTGCGTTTTTTGCCTAATCCTTTTTATATTCCTCAATTAAAGCCTTTTACAGGGTTAGATCGGCGAGTATTTGATTATGTAATGAGTAAGCAAGAGACTCAAGTTTTTTATGAAAAATTTCTTGATATGCTTAAAGTAGCCATTCCAGGATATATTAAAGAAGGAAAAAAGAAACTAACAATTGCGATTGGTTGTACTGGTGGTCAACATAGAAGCGTCTCAATTGCTAGACAATTAGCGCTTGATTTAGCTAAAAAATATGATGTGGACATTTCTCACCGCGAAATTAATCGGTATTTACATAATTAGAGAGGATGAGGTAAATGGCCTGGGAAAAGCATAGAATTGTGCGTGTGATAAAAGGTCGTCGCCCCAAAATTGCTGTGATTGGTGGAGGAACGGGACTTCCAGTTATTTTAAATGCTTTAAAAGAAAGAAATGCGGATATAACAGCGATAGTTACTGTGGCAGATGATGGTGGATCATCTGGTGTAATTAGAGATTATATTAATGTAGTCCCACCAGGTGATATTAGAAATGTATTAGTTTCCTTATCTGATTTACCAAAAGAGGAAAAAGATATTTTTCAATATCGTTTTAATTCATCTGACTCATTTTTTGCAGGGCACGCAATAGGTAATTTGATTATTGCAGCGCTGGATGAAATGAAAGGAAATATTTTTGATGCTGTTCAAGGATTATCAAAAATGATGCAAGTAGATGGTCATATTTTCCCTGCTTCAAATGAACCTTTAACTTTAAATGCAGAATTTATTGATGGTTCAACAGAAGTTGGGGAAACTGAAATCACTTCAAAGAATAAAAGAATTAAGAGAGTCTGGGTAACAGATAGTCATGCTAAGGAACCAGAAGCAGTTTTACCAGTAGTAGCAGCTATTATGGAAGCAGATGCAGTAGTATTGGGTCCTGGAAGCCTATTTACTTCTATTTTGCCAAATTTAATGATTCCCAACTTAGCACAGGCAATTCGAAAAACGAAAGCAGAAGTAATTTATATTTGTAATATCATGACTCAACGTGGTGAAACAGATAATTTTACTTCGGCTGAGCATGTAAAAGTTTTAAATGATCATTTAGGTGGTCATTATATTGATACAGCCTTGGTTAATGGGGCAAAAATTGATATGACTAAATTTCATCCTGAGGATTACGATGAGTATCTTGTCCCTGTTAAAAATGATTTTCAGGGATTGAAAAAACAAGGATGTCGTGTAATAACCTCTGATTTTATTGATCAAAGAAGTGGATTAGTTTTTCATGATGGCAAAAAAGTAGCAGATGAAATTTTAAACTTGGCCTTTGAAGCCTTTGCACGGAGGCAGAGAGAAAAATAATGGGATCATATGCAAGTGATGTAAAAAAAGAATTAACAAGTTTGCCTGTGCACCCAGAGCATGCTAAAGCAGAATTAGCCGCTTTTTTGCGAATGAATGGAATATTAAGTGTCCACAATCGTCAATTTAGTTTAGATATCACCACAGAAAATCCTGCTATAGCACGGAGAATTTTTTCGTTGATTAAAACTGCGTATGGAATTGAACCACTATTAATTGTCTCTAAAAAGATGAAACTAAAGAAAAACTATCAATATTTGGTTCGGCTTCAAAAAATGGTAAATGAAATTTTAAAAGATCTAGATATTATTGATGAAGAACATGGTTTTATTACTGGAGTTCCAGAAAAAATAAAAGAATCCCGCCAAAGAGCAATGTCATATTTACGCGGGGCGTTTTTAGCTTCAGGAAGTATTAATAATCCAGAAACAAGTCGGTATCACCTAGAGATTTATTCATTATATGAAAATCATAACGATGATTTATTGAGATTGATTAATAGCTATTTTCATTTAAATGCAAAGAAGACAAAAAGACGTAATGGCTATATTGTTTACTTAAAAGAAGCAGAAAAAATAGGAGATTTTCTTCATATTGTTGGTGCAGTCAATGCAATGTTAAATTTTGAAGATTTACGCATTATGCGTGATATGCGTAATTCTGTTAATCGTTTGGTAAATTGTGATACAGCAAATCTCAAAAAGACAGCTAATGCGGCAGCTAAGCAAGTTGAAGATATAGAAGTTTTAGAACAAACAGTTGGATTAGATAGTTTACCTGAAAAATTATCAATTTTGGCTCGTTTTCGATTAGATAATCCAGAACTCTCATTAAAAGAAGTAGCTGCGCAGGTTCCGGATGGACCAATTTCAAAATCGGGAGTTAACCATCGTTTTCAGAAACTTCATTCGATGGCTGAAAAAATTAGAAATGAGTAAAAAAAGAGATGCTAGCACTCTAGCATCTCTTTTAATGTATATTTAGACTAGTTTTTCTTGTTTACTAAAATTTCGTCAATTAAACCATAATCTTTTGCTTCTTCAGCAGTAAGATAATTATCACGTTCGGTATCCTTAAGAATTTTATCTAAAGGTTGACCAGTAGTTTCATGTAAAATTTGGTTTAATTTCTTACGACTCTTTAAGATTTCTTCGGCAGCAATTTGGATATCAGTTTGTTGACCTTGAGCACCACCTAATGGTTGGTGAATTAAAACTGTGGAGTTTGGTAAAGCAAAACGTTTACCCTTAGTTCCAGCAGTCAAAAGAATAGATGCCATTGAAGCAGCCATTCCGATTGCAATGGTTGAAACATCTGATTTGATGAAATTCATAGTATCCATAATTGCAAGACCAGAAGTAATTACACCACCTGGTGAGTTAATGTATAATGAAATATCTTTTGTGTTATCTTGCGCATCTAAGAATAAAAGTTGTGCAATGATAGAATTAGCCATTTGGTCATTAATTTCACCACTAAGCATAATAATTCTGTCTTTTAAAAGTCGTGAATAAATATCATAAGCACGTTCTCCACGTGCGGTTTGTTCAATAACTGTAGGTACAAGCATTAAACATAACCTCCTTAAAATTAAAATTAGCACTCTACTGCTTTTAGTGCTAATTAAAACATGTATTTACTATTATGTCAAATAAAGAATTTCAAAACACTTTAAAATTTTTTTAAATACGATAAAATAGAACATAGATCACACAGAGAAATTTGCTGTAATGAAATAAGATAGAGTGTATAGAGGAAGGTTAATTGTGAAGTATATCAAAAAGCAAAGGACAATGGTATTAGGATCATTTTTATCAGCAGCTGCTTTAAGTATGGTTTTACTTTCAAATCCAGTAAAAGCTGATAGTGTATCTTCATCACAAGTGTCCCAAACTACAACAACTCAAACTGATAATAACCAAGATAAAGAACCAACACAAACTGATAATACAAAATCTGAATCTCAAACTAGCCAAAATAATTCAGAAAGTACCTCTCAAGCTACTCAAGATCAGACAACGAATTCTGATAAAAAAGTAGGCGCAGTTCAAGATACTGATCCTGCTAATAATGAAGAAACTACAGATTTAACTAATGAAGACGAAGAAGATATTTATACAAATAACCTTAAATCTGTTCAAAATGCGGTAGCAAAACTAGATAAACAAAATAAAGCTGCTAATAAAGCTATTGAAGCTGCTAAAAAGCAAAAAAAGGTTGCTACATCATCTAAAAATACCCCTAAAAAAACAACTACTGTAAGTAAGCAAGACGAAGTTAAAGACACAACATTTAATCGCCATGTTACTTTTCAAGCAGCAGTTGTAAAAAAGGCTGGTAGTAAAAATTACAATGTTTACAAATCAATTAGTAGTACTGGTAAATTAGGTAAAAAAGTTGGTAACGGAATTGATTATGCTAACAATCATATTGAAGCTACAGAAGTTTACCAAGCTACTAAGTACCGTTATTGGTTAATATATGTTGATGGGGTACGTACTGGCTGGGTAAATGAAAACTTTTTTGCTCGTAATAAGATTGAAGTTCCTAAGGTTGTTAGTTTAGTCAAAAATCCAGATACTAGTTTTTATACTCCATATGCACTATCTTATGCGACTGATGAGTATGGAAATGTTGTAGGAAATTGGAATGTTAAAGTATCAACTCAAAATGTAGATACTACTAAGGCTGGTACTAAAAAGGTTACCTATAGCGTTGGTAAAAAAGCAAAAGCTACAGTAACTTTCAAAATTAGAAAAAGTGATAAAGAAGGTATTGCTGAAGCTAATGCTGAAGTAAAACCAGGTACTAATAACTTAAAGAGTTGGCGCACGCACTATGGTCACTCAGAAAATTATGTAGATTATACAACTTATGCTCCAGAAAGTACCAGTCATACTTATAAAACTAATGGTTTAACTTTTACAACTAAGTTTTATCAACCATTATATTTAAATCAACAACCAGATATAAATACTCCACAAGTTAACGCAGTGGGCCATATTCCAGAAGGAATGGTAATGAGTGATGGTTGGCTCTATACTAGTTTGCTTGCACACAGTAACTCAACTTCTGGTCATATTGTGGCTTATAATTTAAATGCTTTAAAGGATCCATATGCTAGTCAAAATCTTTCAAGTTTAACTGCTAAGAGTTTTACAAACTATGTTAAAAATATGAAAGTTAGTCCGTATATTTATACTGGACATGGACAAGGAATGGGAGCAAGTGACAAGTATATTTATGTTGTAGCTAACGAACATGGCCGCTACAATCCTGCTGACTCAGAAACTTTACTCCAAATCAATAAGAGTGATTTAACAGTTAATAAGATTTGGACGTTTAAGGCTTGGGTTGGAGATAGCAGCAATCCACGTTACTTCCACAATGCAGTTATTGTAGATGACAATACTATGTATGCTCTCTACCACAATACTAAAGATAAGACTTATGAGTACTGGATGTTTAAACGAACAGGTTCTAATTGGTATCCAACAGAGGTCGGAGCTACCGGTGGAAATTTTGTAAGTGGAAATGCACCAGTACAAGGATTTGCTTATGACAGTAAGCACAAAAACTTCTATATTGCCTTCAATGATTTAATTGTTAAAGTTGGTCAAGATGGCACTTATAAAGAAGCGTATACTTTTGAAACGGGTCGTGAAATTGAAGGAATCTCAATTTCTAATAATCGTCTTTATGTCAATTTGGCACAACGTCCTGAATTACTCGAAAGTTCAGAATTAACTGATTAAGATAAAAATGTATTCAAAAAGAAGATTCTATTTTGAATCTTCTTTTTGCTTATGAATTAAAATTATTTAGGTGAAAGATGGAAAATAAGTTAGGTGAAATTATTCATCAAGAAGCATTTATCCAATTAATAAAGTATGGCTTAATTGGAGTATTAGGATTAGTAGTCGATTTTGGAATTTTTTCTATTTTAACAATTTTTTTGCATTGGAATCCCGAAGTTGCAAATTTTATTTCTTCAACTTGTGGATTAATTAATAACTTTTTTTGGAATAGTTATGCTAACTTTAAAGTGCATAATCATTTACTGAGAAGATTTATAGAGTATTATTTAATTGGACAGATAACTACTTTGTTTACTACAGGGTGTTTATTTATTTTTGTAAATCAGCTTCATCAAAATCAAATGATAGTAAAAATTATTGCAACTTTAGTTGCTACCCTTATTCAATTTATTGTAAATAAATTGATTACTTTCAAGAAATAATGAATTGAGGATGAAATGAAGGAAAAATTAAAGGAGAAGTTCCAAGATGATTGGCCTTATTTGGTTATAATTATTGCCACATATTTAATGATTCAAGGTCAATTAAATACTAGAGGTTTTGTGTTAAATATTGATACCTGGTTTCACTACAATCGGTTTTATGATATTAGCAAACAGATACGGACAGGAAACTATAGCTATTTTCAAATGAATTATGGCTTTAGTCAAAGTGGAAGAATTATTAATGCATTTTACGGTCCTTTATTTGCTTATATAATGGGGTTGCTTGTCTTAATAACCGGCACATGGTTTAGATTTCAAATTGTATCCTACTTTTTAATCTGCCTTCTTGGTGGTAGTGGAATGTATATTTTAGTTAAAAAAGTAGGGGCTAATAAACTTTGGAGCTTAATTTTAGCACTTTTATACATTAATATAAGTCCATTGCAAACATGGTTTGATCATACTAATTTATCTGGGTGGGGAAGTGCAATTGCACCATTTGTTTTTATTGAAGCAGTGAATATGATTCGAGATAAAAAAAGGCCAATTCACTGGATTGGGCTAATGCTCGGAATGACGGCTCTTCTGCAGACTCATTTGCTTTCTTCTTTGATGGTAACACTTGCTTTAATTCCATTTGCAATTACTGGATTCATTCTTACTCCCCAAAAAAAGCAGATGATTTTAAATTTAACTAAGGCTATAGTTGGGACAATTTGCTTAACTGCTAATGTTTGGGGAGCCCTATTAACTGTCTCTGTTAAAAATAAATTAGCAACCATTAGAACTCATAATCTTGTAAGCAATATGGTAGAAGTGAGTACATCAGAAAATATTCGCGATGCCATCTTGGTTGGAGTGGTTATAATTTTTTTGGTGCAATTACTTTATGTTTTATTTAATTGGAAAAAATCAATTTTAAATGATGTAGTTACCTTAACAGGAGTTTTTTTCCTGTATATAAGTAGTAGCTTATTTCCTTGGCAGTTAATCCAAAGGATATTTCCAATTTTAAGAAGTTATTTGCAATTTCCTTTTCGCTTTTTATTAATAGCAGATATACTATTGATTTTAGGAATAGGAATATCAGTAAGCCAGATAAATTGGAAAGAAAAACAACCACTTTATTATGGAGTGTTAGGTTGTATAGCAATTGTATTGGTAGAAAGCTGTAATTTAAGTTATAATCGCTTGTGGCAAGCAGCAAATAACAATTATACTCCACTTTACAAAATAGTAAGTAAAAAATACTATACGACAACCAGTGAATACGCTCAAAGAAAATATATTAAGTATTTACAAGGTGTAAATTCTGATTCAGAGGCTTATGGAATGAAATATTATCCTAAAGGCTATCATTATATTAAGAGTTTTACATCAGACAGTTTCTTTTATCGTAATACCAATGACTTTTGGAGTTTAAAACAAGCAGTTTTTACTAAAAAGAGAAAAGAAAATTTATTTAATTTAGTTATTAAAGTCAATCCAGATTATTTACCAGTGAAGAATTCTAAGATAAGTTATCATCAAGTAAATTATGCTTTTGAAAAAGAAGTAATCGATCAAGAAGATAAATTCAAAAAAGCGCCATTAAAAGATGGAGCCTTAAAGATTCAATGGATTGGTAAAAAGGAAGGA
The DNA here is from genome assembly GCF_014522345.1 of Lactobacillus sp. PV037. Lineage (NCBI taxonomy): Bacteria > Bacillati > Bacillota > Bacilli > Lactobacillales > Lactobacillaceae > Lactobacillus > Lactobacillus sp. PV037. Next base: position 370,201 of record NZ_CP041987.1, read on the forward strand.
CAACGTCAGCTTCCAATTGTAATGTATAAGCAATCTCAATTAGTTGTAAATAATAAAAAGGTGACGCCATTACACTATAGCTTAATTAAGAGTCCTACTATCTTTCAAAAAAAAGGACATAATACAGCCATTTTAAAGTTTATTTGGCCAACAAGTTTTAAAATTTTATTTGGGGTTAGTATAATAAGTTGGTTAGGATTAATAATTTATGGGATTGAGAGCGTAATTAGAAAATTTAAAGAGGCTAAAAAAGAATGAAAAAATTATCCATTATAGTTCCTTGCTATAACGAAGAAGAGAGTATCCCTTTATTTTATACAGCTGTGCAAAATGTTGTGTTAAATAAGATGAAAGAAGTTTGGGTAGATTACTACTTTATAAATGATGGATCAAGGGATCAAACCTTGGAACAACTGCGTAAACTTTATCAAAAAAATCCAGAGCATGTTCATTATTTATCTTTTTCGCGAAATTTTGGTAAAGAAGCAGCTTTATACGCTGGATTAGAAGCAAGTGATGGTAATTACGTGGTTGTAATGGATGTAGATTTACAAGACCCACCTGAATTTTTACCAGAAATGTATAAGTTACTTCAGACTGGAGAGTATGATTGTGTAGGAACTCGGCGCGTTGATCGAACAGGTGAGGCTAAAATAAAGTCCTTCTTTAGTAACCAATTCTATAAGTTTATTAATCATGTTTCAGACACTAAAATTGTTCCAGGAGCACGAGATTATAGGATGATGACTAGACAGATGGTTGATGCTGTTTTATCAATGCAAGAATATAATCGCTTTTCTAAGGGAATTTTTAGTTGGGTAGGTTTTAAAACAAAATATCTAGATTATCATAATCGGGAACGAGTAGCTGGTACTAGTGATTGGAGTACTTGGAAATTATTTAAATATGCGTTTGATGGAATATCAGATTTTTCAGAGATGCCGCTAAATTTAGCAGTTTGGCTAGGACTAGGATCTTTTATATTAGCAGTAATTGCGATGATTATTATAATAATAAGAAAAATTATTGAACCTAGTACCTCTGTATTTGGTTGGGCGTCATTAGTTTCAATTATTTTGTTAATCGGGGGTATTCAATTACTATGTTTAGGAATAATTGGAAAATATATTGGAAAGATATTTTTACAGGTAAAGAAAAGACCAATTTATATTGTTAAGGAAAAAAGTAATGATAATAGAGATGTGGTAAAATAGAGCGAAGTGTTATTTTTAGGGAGAAATAAAATGAAAAAATTATCTAAATTATTTTTAACTTCTGCTGTAATGCTAGGAATAGGAAGTATTGGTTTAGCTAAAACAAGCCAGTTAACTCAGGCACAGAGTCTTGTAACTAAGCAACCTGGGACAAAGAATTATGGTATTTATAGTAAGATTAATGCAAAAGGTGTATCTCATAAAGTGGCTTCAACCAGTCAATTTAAGGTGGGCCACTATCAATCAAACACGTCTAAGAAGACCCGTTCAGGTAGGTATTGGTATGTTTATGTAGATGGCCATACTGTAGGCTGGGTAAATGAAAAATTCTTCGTAAGAAATAAAATTTCGGTAACTAAATCTGTTAGTTTAGTAAAGAATGAGTACGGAAAGTTTGATGCTATAGATGCGATTAATTATGTGACAGATAGTCATGGAACAGTGATAAATCCAACTAAGGTCCATACTTCTGCCAGAGTGATTTCCTCTGCAAAAGCAGGAAACACGCAAGTAAACTATACTTATGGCAAGGCTCATGCTAGTGTAAATGTGGTAGTGCGTAATGATAGGGAAGAAGGCATAAGCTCTGCAGATATAGTGCCTAAGGCAGGTCCTAAGGCAATTTCGATTAAGTCAGGGCATAGGAGTAATTTTAATATTGCTACAAAAGCAACAAAATTAAATAATAATGGTACCAAACTAAGTACATTGTTTTTCGAGCCTTCAACTTTAAGTTTACGCGGCAGTTGGCTTACCCAAGTAGGTCCTATTCCAGAAGGACTGACAGTTTCTAATGGGTGGTCTACGGTTTCCATGTTAGCTGACTCAAGTGATCAAAGGGGTCATTTAGTGTCTTATAAAAATAATGAAATGAGTAAATTTAATACTCAAAAATTAACTAGTTTAAGTTTAGGAAGTTTTAAAAAATTAGCTGCTAATATTAAAGTAAGTCCTTATATTCGTTTAGGTCATGCTCAATCTTTAGGATCAACTGCAAATTATATTTATGTAATAGCTAATGATAATAAACAATCTAATTCAGAAAATTCGGAAGAGATTTTGCAAATTAGAAAAAGTGATATGCAAATTGAAAAGATTTGGAGCTTTAAAATCTGGAATGGCTCAGCTTCTGGAAAACGGTACATTCACAATGCGGTGATGGTAAACGATCATACAATGTACGCACTTTTCCGTAATGGAGGCTATCATCGCTATGAGTATTGGAAAGTGACTAGAGTTGGTGATACTTGGACTCCAGTAGAAGTTGGGGCAACACAATCTGATTTCGTAAATGGAAGTCCTGTCCAAGGTTTTACTTATGATGCAAATAAGAAGAGATTCTATATTGCATATAACGATCATATTTTTAAAGTAAAAGAAGATGGAGAATATTTAGGAAAGAGTAGCTTTAATACAAATCGTGAAATTGAGGGAATATCAGTAAGTGGCAGTAAATTATATGTCCAAATGGCTCAACGTTCTGAAATTTTAAGCGGTTCAATTAAATAATAAAGAAATCGGACTGGATGTCCGATTTTTTTGTATAAAAAAAGACCAATTAAATAATTGGTCAGAATGACTCCCCTGAGAGTCGAACTCAGATTTTAAGAACCGGAATCTTACGTGCTATCCATTACACTAAGGAGCCAAAAAAGCAATACTATTATAACAAATAGCCATTTGGATTTCAAAATTAAAAAGATGGATATTTAGCTTGAATTAAAAAATAGATATTGCTATACTATAAGTGTCGAAAGAGAAATATTGTGAAGTCAATGTTTCTCTAATATTTTTAGATGTACTGGGTCATTAAATGACACAGCTTGGGACAGTTGCAGTCCCACTAGAAGGAGCAAGCAAATGGAGTCAGATTTTACCTTACTACAAAGCTTAGTTCCTGATATTTTAAAAGTAATTCGACAACGTTTTCTGGTTCTTGAGCAGATCTCGCTGTTAGCTCCAGTTGGGCGAAGAGTTGTTGCTAAAAAATTAGGATTAAGTGAACGAAATATACGCACTGAAACTGATTATTTAAAACAATTGGGTCTGATTGAAGTAAAGAGCTACGGAATGATTTTGACAGAAAAAGGAGAACGGACTTTAAAGGAAGCTGCTCCATTAATGGATCGCTTATTTAATGCCAGTCAGCAAGAAATCGCATTGGCTCAAAAGTTAGGTATTGAAAGAGCAATTGTAGTTCCTGGCGACTTAGATCGGCAAGAACGGGTAATTTCACTTATAAGCGAAAAACTCAATGCAGCCCTGGATTTACTTTTGCCACTTGGAAAAAATATTATAACTGTTTTAGGTGGCGCAACCATTGCTGGAGTAGCTAAGCATCTATCTTCAAATTTAAATCGCTATCGAAATCTTTTATTTGTTCCTGGACGAGGAGCAGTAGGAGAAAGTGTGGAATTACAAAGTAATACTGTAGCACAAGTTATGGCTTCACAGACAGGTGGTAAACATAAAGGTTTATATTTACCAGAGCATGTTTCTTCAGAAGCTTTGAACATTTTAATGCAAGATTCAGATATTGCGAATGCGATTTCAAACATTTATAATAGTGATGCAGTGGTTCATGGAATTGGACGTTCAGATGAGATGGTTAAGCGAAAAAATTTAGACTTAATTACTCAGTCCAAACTTCGTGAAAAAGGTGCAGTGGCCGAATGTTTCGGGTATTTCTTCGACCGTCAAGGAAGGGTTATCGAGAGATTTCCTAGAATTGGATTACAATTAGAAGATTTAGATAAAATACCCCGTGTATTTGCAATTGCAGCTGGATCTAGTAAAGCAGAAGCAATTGCGTCATACATGCATCATGCTCCCAAGCAAACTTGGTTAATTACCGATGAGGGAGCCTCAAATAAGGTTTTAAAGGGGAAGTAATTCCCGTTTAAAATAAATTGTTACTATATATTTCCTAGAGGAGGAAAATTTAACATGACAGTTAAAATTGGTATTAACGGTTTCGGCCGTATCGGACGTTTAGCATTCCGTCGTATCATGGACTTAGGTGAAAAGTCTTCAGATATCGAAGTAGTTGCAATCAACGACTTAACTACTCCAGCACTTTTAGCACACTTACTTAAGTATGACTCAACTCATGGTACTTTTGACCACGAAGTTTCAGCTACTGACGATGCAATCGTTGTAGATGGTAAGGAATACCGTGTTTACGCAGAACCACAAGCACAAAACATTCCTTGGGTTAAGAACGACGGTGTTGACTTTGTTCTTGAATGTACTGGTTTCTACACTAGCAAAGCTAAGAGTGAAGCTCACCTTAAAGCTGGTGCAAAGAGAGTTTTAATTTCTGCTCCTGCAGGTAGCGATCTTAAGACTATCGTTTACGGTGTTAACGACGATACTTTAACTGCTGATGACAAGATCGTTTCAGCTGGTTCATGTACTACTAACTCATTGGCTCCAATGGTTAACGCATTGAACAAAGAATTTGGTATTGAAGTTGGTACTATGACTACTATCCACGCATATACTTCAACTCAAATGATCTTAGATGGACCTGTTCGTGGTGGTAACTTCCGTTCAGCACGTGCTGCTGCAATTAACATCATTCCTCACTCAACTGGTGCTGCTAAGGCTATTGGTCTTGTAATTCCAGAATTAAACGGTAAGTTGAATGGTCACGCACAACGTGTTCCTGTTCCAGATGGTTCTGTAACTGAATTAGTAACTATCCTTGGTAAGGAAGTAACTGCTGACGAAGTTAACGAAGCTATGAAGAAGTACGTAACTCCATCATTTGCTTACAACGATGACGAAATCGTTTCAACTGATGTTTTAGGTATGACTGCTGGTTCAATCTTTGACCCAACTCAAACTATGGTAACTACTGCAGGTGACAAGCAATTAGTTAAGACTGTTGCTTGGTACGACAATGAATACTCATTCACTTGCCAAATGGTTCGTACTTTATTAAAATTTGCTACTCTTTAATTAATTGATTTTAATTAAATTTTAGTAATGATGAAGGCGGAGGGAGATTCTTCCTTCCGCCTTTTTTTAAAGATTAAATTCGAGGTATATTTAGATGTCTAAATTAACTGTGGAAGATCTTAAAGATCTTAAAGGTAAAAAAGTATTAGTTCGTGTTGATTTTAATGTTCCAATTAAAAATGGTGTCATCAGTGATGATAACCGTATTGTGGCAGCATTACCAACAATTAAGTACATTATTGAACATGGTGGTAAAGCAATCTTATTAAGTCACTTAGGACGTGTTAAGAGTGATGCGGATAAGAAAGAATTAACTTTAGCACCAGTTGCAGAACGTTTAAGTGAATTACTTAATAAGCCGGTAACATTTGTTCCAGAAAATGAAGGTAAAGAAGTCGAAGAAACCATCGATAATATGAAAGATGGCGATGTAGTTGTTCTTGAAAATACAAGATTCCAAGATATTGACAACGACTTCGGTAAACGTGAATCTAAAAATGATCCAAGTTTAGGTGAATACTGGGCAAGTTTAGGTGATATTTTTGTAAACGATGCCTTTGGTACTGCTCACAGAAGTCACGCATCTAATGTTGGTATTGCAACTGCAATGAAGAAAGCTGGTAAGCCTGCTGCAGCTGGATACTTATTACAAAAAGAAATTCAATTCTTAGGTGATGCTGTTGAAAACCCTGTACACCCATTTGTAACTATTTTAGGTGGGGCAAAAGTTTCAGATAAGATCGGTGTTATCGAAAACTTAATTCCTAAATCAGACCACATCTTAATTGGTGGGGGTATGGCATATACTTTCTTAGCTGCTCAAGGCCACAAGATTGGTAAATCATTATTTGAAGCTGATAAGTTAGATCTTGCAAAAGAATTACTTAAAAAAGCTGGTGATAAAATTGTCTTACCAGTTGATAACGTTGCAGCAACTGAATTTTCAAATGATGCTCCTCACGAAGTTGTAGGTGATGATATTCCTGATAACATGATGGGCTTAGACATCGGGCCTAAGACTGTTGCTAAATTTAAGGACATTCTTAAAGATGCTAAGACTGTTGTTTGGAATGGACCTATGGGTGCATTTGAAATGCCTAACTATGCTGAAGGTACTTTAGAAGTTGGCCGTGCTTTAGCTGAATTGAAAGATGCAGTTACTATCATTGGTGGTGGTGACTCAACTGCAGCTGCTAAGCAATTAGGTATTGCTCCTAAGATTAGCCACATTTCTACTGGTGGTGGAGCATCACTTAACTACTTAGAAGGTAAAGAATTACCTGGTATTGCATGTGTATCTGATAAAGATTAGGAAGGACTAATAAATATGCGTACACCTATTATTGCTGGTAACTGGAAGTTACATATGAATCCTGAACAAACTATTGAGTTTGTTAATGCAGTTAAAGGCAAATTACCAGAAGCAAGCAAAGTTGAATCAGTAATTGCTGCACCTGCTGTAGATCTTTACGCTTTGGTAGAAAGTGCTAAGGATACTCAATTACATACTAGTGCAGAAAATGCATACTTTGAAGTAGAAGGTGCTTACACTGGTGAAACTTCTCCAAAAGTTTTAAAAGAAATGGGACTTGATTACTGTATTATCGGTCACTCTGAAAGAAGAGATTATTTCCACGAAACTGATGAAGACATTAATAAAAAAGCTAAAGCTCTTTTTGAAAATGGCGTAACCCCAATCATTTGTTGTGGTGAATCACTTGAAGTACGTGAAGCTAACAAGCAAGACGAATGGGTAGTAAGTCAAATCAAGGCAGCTTTAGATGGTTTAACTGCAGATCAAGTTGCTAAGACTGTTATTGCTTATGAACCAATTTGGGCTATTGGTACTGGTAAGACTGCTACTGCAGATCAAGCTGAAGAAATGTGCAAGACTATCCGTGAAACTGTAAAAGATCTTTACAATGAAGAAACTGCAGAAAACGTTCGTATTCAATACGGTGGTTCTGTAAAACCTGCAAACATTAAAGAATTAATGTCTAAGCCTGATATTGATGGTGGTTTAGTTGGTGGGGCATCACTTGAACCAGAATCATTCTTAGCATTAGTAAATTATCAAGATTAATTATATCTCAATACCGTTTGAAATTAGCGGTATGGTATAATTAAGTTATACTATTTCAATTATTGATTTAGGGGGCTGGGAACCAGCCGTGGTAAAAATAATTAATTGTTTAATTATATTTACCTAAAATTTTGAATTTTATTCATAAATAGTTCATTTATCGGAAGTATTTATACTAGTTAACAATTTATTTAAAGGAGAATTTCCATGTCTGTTATTACTGATATTCACGCACGTGAAGTCCTTGATTCTCGTGGTAACCCAACCATTGAAGCTGAAGTTTACACTGAATTAGGTGGCTTTGGTCGCGCTATTGTTCCATCAGGTGCTTCAACTGGTGAACACGAAGCTGTAGAATTACGTGATGGTGATAAGTCACGTTTCAATGGTACTGGTGTTTTAACTGCTGTTGAAAATGTAAACGGTGAAATTGCAAAAGCTGTTATTGGTTTAGATGTAACTGATCAACGTTTAATCGATCAAACTATGATTGATTTAGATGGTACTCCAAATAAGGGTCGTCTTGGTGCAAATGCCATTTTATCAGTTTCATTAGCTAGTGCTCGTGCTGCAGCTGATGAATTAGGTTTACCATTATACGAATACTTAGGTGGACCAAACGCTCACGTATTACCAACTCCAATGATGAACGTTATCAATGGTGGTAAGCACGCAGATAACAACGTTGACATCCAAGAATTCATGATTATGCCAGTAGGTGCTAAGTCACTTCATGAAGCAGTTCGTATGGGTGCAGAAACTTTCCACGCATTAAAGAGTATCTTAAATGAACGTGGTGAATCAACTGGTGTTGGTGATGAAGGTGGTTTTGCACCAAACTTGAAGAACAACGAAGAACCATTTGAAATCTTAGTAGAAGCTATTCAACGTGCTGGTTACAAGCCAGGTGAAGACATTGCAATTGCCTTTGACTGTGCAGCATCTGAATTCTACGACAAGGATACTAAGAAGTACGTAACTGTTGCTGATGGTCGTGAATACACTGCTGAAGAATGGACTTCATTAATTGAAGATTGGGTTGATAAATACCCAGTAATCTCTGTAGAAGATCCATTGGATGAAAACGATTGGGAAGGTTGGAAGACTTTCACTGAACGTTTAGGTAAGAAGATCCAAATTGTTGGTGATGACTTATTTGTAACAAACACTAACTACTTGAAGAAGGGTATCGAAATGGGAGTTGCTAACTCAATCTTAATTAAGGTTAACCAAATCGGTACTTTAACTGAAACTTTTGAAGCTATTGAAATGGCTAAAGAAGCAAGTTATACTGCAGTGGTTTCTCACCGTTCAGGTGAAACTGAAGATACTACTATTGCAGACTTGGTTGTTGCTACTAACGCAGGTCAAATTAAGACTGGTTCAATGTCTAGAACTGATAGAATTGCTAAGTACAACCAATTAATGCGTATTGAAGAAGCTTTAGGTTCAACTGGCCAATACAAAGGTATTCACAGCTTCTACAACTTACACAAACAATTTTAATTAGGCAATTGCCTCTAAATAGAAAAGACCTTTTTAGGTCTTTTTTATTTCGCAATTAGTATTAATTTATGGTAGAATTTGTACAGTGATTAATATTTAGGCAATGGAGGCAGCGCTTTGTATAACTTAGTCATGACGCTACTCATCATAGTAAGTTTTTTAATTATTATAGCTACTTTGATGCAGCCGCAAAAGCAACAAGATGCTTTAAATGCATTATCCGGTGGAGCCGTGTTTAGTGGACAAACTAAGAAACGTGGATTTGAAGCATTAATGGAAAGGATTACCGCCGTTTTGTTAGTAATCTTTTTCCTATTAGCCATAGTTTTGGCAATTTTATCATCTAAGTAAAAAAGCCTCTCTAATATAGGGAGGTTTTTTTCTTAGTTTAAAATAAAGGAAATGAGGTTTTCTTATGGCACAAAATGAGAAAGTATTAGCTGGAGTGTATGAAATTTTTCGTCACAATCCTAATAAGCAATATGATATTGATGAAATAGAGAAAAATATTAGACTTGATAACACTGAATTTGCAGATATTGTAAAAGCAGTGACTTTTTTAGAACATGAAGAAAAAATTGTAACAGACGGAAATGGAAAATATCAGCTAAATCAAGTTAATACCATTATAGAGGGTACATTTAAGGCTAATGATAAAGGTTTTGGTTTCGTTCGATTAGATGATGATTCTTCAGATGATGTATTTGTAGATAAGGCAAACACAAATTATGCTTTAGATGGTGATCATGTAAAAGTCAAAATTATTGCAGGTGCTAATCCTTGGAATGGTAAGGGGCCAGAAGGAAAAGTTGAAGAAGTTATCGAACATGGGGTTGATACTTTAGTAGGAGAGTTCCATCCTTATGGAGATGAAATTGTAAAGAGCACTGGAAAAATCGGATATGTTGTCAGTGAAAATAGAAAATTAAAGAAGTATAGAATCAACTTAAGTGAACAAGGGGTTAAGCCCCAAATGGGTGATATGGTTCAAGTATCAATTACTGAATATCCAAACGAAAATCATCCAGAAGAGATGAATGGAATTGGATTAATGACAATTGGAAATAAAAATGATCCAGGTGTGGATATTATGTCAATTGTTGTTGATAATGGAATTAGAACGGATTGGCCAGAAGAAGCGCTCCAACAGGCTAACGGGGTTCCAGATCATGTAACTGCAGAAGAAAAAGCAAAAAGAATCGATATCACTGATCAACCTGCTGTAACAATTGATGGGGATGATTCAAAGGACTTTGATGATGCCGTAGTGGTATGGAAATTACCTAATGGAAATTATCACCTTGGGGTTCATATTGCAGATGTTGCTCACTATATCAAAGCAGGTTCACCTCTAGATAAGGAAGCATTTGCTCGAGGAAACAGTACTTACTTAGTTGATCGTGTAATTCCAATGCTTCCATTCCGCTTATCAAATGGGATTTGTTCTTTAAATGAAGGTGTTGAAAGATTAGTACTTTCATGTGATATGGAAATTACTCCAAATGGTGATCGTGTAAGTTATAAAATCTATCCATCAATTATGAGATCTCATGGGCGTTTAACTTATAATAATGTAAATAAAGTGCTTGATCCTAATAACCATGAGAAATTAGAAGATAAGTATCAAAAAGCTGCTCCAATGCTTAAAGAAATGGCAGATTTACACGAAATTTTATATAAGAAACGTCATGCTCGCGGTGCAATTGACTTTGAAGAACCAGAAGCAAAAATTAAGGTTGATAAAGATGGTAAACCAATTGATATTGTGTTGCATCACCGTGGAACTGCTGAGAAGATGATTGAATCATTTATGTTAATGGCAAATGAAACAGTTGCAGAAGATTACTTTAAGAAAAAAGTACCTTTCTTATATCGTGTTCACGAAACACCAGATGAGGAAAAAATGCAAAGCTTCTTTGAATTTGTAAGTGCTTTTGGATTGAATATTAAAGCTGATCCAGGTGATGTAGAGCCTAAAGTTTTACAAAAAATCGTTTCTAAGACTGAGGGAACACCTGAAGAAGCTGTTGTCCAAATGATGATGCTACGTAGTTTGAAACAAGCCCACTATTCACCAGATCCACTTGGACACTTTGGTTTAGCTGCAAAATTTTATACACACTTTACTTCACCAATTCGTCGTTACTCTGATTTGATGGTACACCGAATGATTCATGATTATGCGGATAAGGGCATGGGAGAAGAAATTAGAGAGAACTTTAAGTCTCAAATGCCTAATGTAGCTGAACAAACTTCAACTCAAGAGCGTAAATCTATTGATGCAGAACGTGGAGTTAATGACCTGAAGATGACAGAATATATGGCGGATAAGGTAGGACAAGTCTTTGAAGCGATTGTGTCATCCGTAACTAGTTTCGGAATGTTTATTCAATTACCGAACACTGTTGAAGGATTAATTCATATTTCTAATTTAGATGATGATTATTATAACTTTGATGAAAAGAGTTTAACTTTGACAGGGCGGACAACTCATAAGCAATTTAAGATAGGGATGCCAATTAAGGTTAAGTTAATTAGAGCAGATGTAGAGCAACATCAATTGGATTTTGAAATTTATGATCCTGATGCTCCAAAAAAGAGACGTAACGGTCAACGTCGGAATTTCCATAATAGTCACTCACGTAATCGGAATTCTAAAGATCCTAAAGGAAAAAATAATAGTTTTACGATTAGACGCAAGGCCAAGAAAAATTAGAGAAAGCTAAAATGAAAAAACAAGAAGATAATCTTATTGCTCAAAATAAAAAAGCAAGTCATGATTACTTTATTAAAGAAACGATTGAGGCAGGAATTTCTTTAACTGGAACAGAAATTAAATCTATCCGTGCTCGTAGGATAAATTTAAAAGATGGGTATGTTCAAATAGTAAATGGAAATGCGCTCTTAGAGAATGTTCATATTAGTGAATATAAAGAAGGAAATCGCTATAATCATGATCCCTTGCGACCACGCCAACTTTTATTGCATAAGAAGGAAATAGGACGTTTAGCGGGAATTCAGTCACAACAGGGGATGACAATTATTCCTTTAAAGGTCTATATAAAGCATGGATTTGCCAAAGTTTTACTTGGAGTTGGACAAGGTAAAAAACAATACGATAAGCGAGAAACGATTAAACGAAGAGATCAAGATCGTGAATTACGACGTAAATATCGAATTAGATAACAAAAAATAGTCTAGATATAGTATATCTAGACTATTTTTGTTTTTTTATATTGTAATTTATAAAATATATTGCTATATTATATATTATCTGTTTATAAGTATAGTGTAATTATGAGGATTATATGAGGAGAAAGAAAAGAATGACTGGATTTATTGAGATACATGCCTATATCCATAAAACTTTATCTCAAGGGAATGTTAAAACGTTGCGAGTAACTACTTTATGTAGAGACCTGAATATTACCCGCTCAAATTTTTACCGTGTACACCAAACCTTAAACTCTGTGTTAAGACGGGCCGTAGTTTATGAAATGAAGTATCACTTACGAATGCGACAACAGGAAAAGTTACCAGGGCGCTTGTTGTATCTATTAGCTCGCATCAAGGAAGACATGAATTTTTATTACAATATCTATAAATTAGCACTGGAAAAAAGATGTAATTGTGAGTTTTATAAAAAAGAAATTAGGGAATATTTAAAGCGGGTTGCACCTGAGGTTTCAAAGGAAAATGATGAAATCTTAATGACTGCCTCACAATTAATTTTTAATCGTTTATATGATTGGATTAGACACCAATGCGCAGATGGAACTCAATTAGTATACCGTGACTTACTCTATTTGCTAGAACATGCCGGAATCACAAAGGGAGAAATCTTTTACTAAGACTTAGTCAAAGTATAAATGGCGTGAGCGACACCAGATGCATTATTGTTTTTGGTAATAAAAGAGGCAATTTCCTTAATTTCTGGTACAGCATTTTCCATTGCTACACCAATTCCAGCCATCTTAATCATTGATTCATCATTAAAATTATCTCCGATAGCCATAATTTCTTGAGGAGTGATGTTCTTTGCTTTGCCGTAGTCTAGTAAGGCAATCCCCTTTTGAGCGGCCTCATGATTAATTTCAAGATTTGTTGAAGAGCTAGCAGTTCCAACTAAACCACCAATTTTTTTAAGTTCTTTTCTAATATCTTTAAAAGCTTGTGGTCCAGCAGGATCAAAGACCACAAATTTCATAACTTTAAAATTTGGATCTGCAAACAGTTTTTCAAAAGAATCAATAAAAGTAACATTTAGGACTTGATCAGATCCGCCCGCAAAAGAAACTACATTTTTCAAAGAGAGATGCTTATTTAAGTCTACTAAGAGATCAGACACATTAGAAATGCGACGAATGCGAGATTCAGAATAAACGTGGTCTCCTGATGCTATTTCAAAATAAGAACCAGATTCTTTTAAAATTTTGATTACTTCAAGTGCTTTATTACGAGCAATAGGTTTTTCAATAACTAAGTTTCCTTGAGTATCATAAACTTGGGCTCCATTAATGTTTATGTAGCCTGTATCCAGTCCAGCTTTTTTAAGAAGTGGTAGAGCTTCATTACGGGTTCTACCAGTTGCCACTAAAAATTCTATTCCCATTTTTTGAGCATGTTTGATTGCGCGTATATTTTCTGAGGAAATCTGCATCTCCCCATTTAAAAGGGTACCGTCCATATCGCTGGCAATTAATTTAATCATAAAAACCTCCATAATGTATTAATATCATCTATAATAATACCATGGTAGATTAAGTAGATTAAAGAAGGTTAATTATGGCTAAAAATTTAATTGGAAATGATTGGGATACAATTCTAAATCCTATTTTTGAAAGTCCTGCATATCAAAATCTTCATGATTTCTTAAAAAAAGAATATGCTACTAAGCAGATTTATCCAGATATGTATCATATATTTACGGCTTTTAAATTGACGCCCTTTTCTAAAACAAAAGTTGTGATTCTAGGTCAAGATCCATACCACAATCCTGGTCAAGCCACGGGAATGAGTTTTAGTGTTAATCCAGGAATTAAACTTCCTCCATCTTTAGAAAATATTTATAAAGAATTATACGATGATGTAGGAGCAGTTCCCGTTACTCATGGGTATTTGAAAAAGTGGGCGGATGAAGGAGTATTATTACTTAATAGTGTGCTAACAGTTCCTTATGGGAATGCGAATGGGCATCAAGGCAAAGGATGGGAAGCAGTAACAGATGAAGCCATAAAAGCTCTCAGTAAACGTGGAAACGTTGTTTTTATTTTATGGGGACGATTTGCTCAAAATAAAATTCCTTTAATTGATACTTCTAAAAATATTATTATCAAGTCTCCACATCCAAGTCCATTTTCAGCTAATAGAGGATTCTTCGGGTCACGGCCATTCTCACGTTGTAATGAAGCTCTCATAAAAATGGGTCAAACACCGATTGATTGGCAATTGCCAAAGGAAGTTAAGCAGTAATTTTTAAAGATTTTGAGTAATTTGAATAGGCAAGGTACAATAAGATTAAAGAATTATTGAGACGAGGTATAAAAATGCAAGTGTTTGAATTATTGAAGAAAAAAGCAATGGAAAATATTAGAACTATTGTATTGCCAGAAGGAACAGATGAAAGAATATTAACTGCTGCAAGTAGGATAGATAAACAAGGCCTTGTAAAACTAATTTTATTAGGGGAACCAGATAAAATTTTAGATAAGGCACAAAGTTTAGAGTTAGATTTGGGAAGCATTGAAATAATTAATCCAGATACTTATGATGGCTTTGAAAAAATGTGTGAAGACTTTGTGACATTACGCCATGGAAAAAATACTTTAGAGCAAGCAAGAGATATCCTAAGAGATGTTAGTTATTTTGGGACAATGTTGGTTTATGAAGGAAAGGCTGATGGAATGGTATCAGGAGCTGCTCATTCGACAGCTGATACAGTAAGACCAGCTTTACAAATTATTAAGACTAAGCCTGGAATGAAGCGAGTTTCAGGAGCAATGATCATGGAACGTAATGAAGAGAAGTATGTATTTGCGGACTGTGCTATTAATATTGATCCAGATAGTGACGAATTAGCAGAAATTGGTTATCAATCAACGCAAACAGCTAAAATGATTGATTTAAAACCAGAAGTTGCTTTTTTAAGCTTTTCAACTAAAGGATCAGCTAAAGGTCCATTTGTAGATAAAGTTAGTGATGCAGCAGAAGTGATGAAAAAGGATCATCCAAAAATTGCTTCAGATGGTGAATTACAATTTGATGCAGCGTTTGTACCAAGCGTAGCAAAAGCTAAAGCTCCTAAGTCAAAAGTAGCAGGACATGCTAATGTATTTATTTTTCCTGATTTAGAGGCTGGAAATATTGCTTACAAAGTAGCTCAAAGATTAGGTGGTTTTACTGCAATTGGCCCTGTACTTCAAGGGATGGCAGCGCCAATTAATGATTTATCTCGGGGATGTACAGTTGAAGATGCATATTTAACCATTATTTTAACAGCAGCCCAAGCTAATACAGACAAGGATTAATTATGAAGAAAGTTTTAAACATTAATTCAGATGAAGAAATGCAAAATTTCGGAATGCTATTAGGTAACACTGCAAAGCCCCAATCCTTACTTTTACTAACAGGGGATTTAGGGGCTGGAAAAACAACTCTAACAAAAGGAATTGCTAAAGCCTTAAATATCAAACGTCCTGTAAAAAGTCCAACTTTTACAATTGTGAGGGAATATCCAGAAGGTAAAATTCCTTTATATCACATGGACATGTACCGTTTAGAAGAAGATGGTGATTTATCAAGTATTGATATGCCAAATTATCTAAACCAACCAGGGATAGTAGTTATAGAATGGCCGCAATTTATTGAAGAAAGTTTACCGAAAAATTATCTTAAGTTAAATATTAAGCGGGTAGATGATTCTTGGGATTCAACCAAAAGAAGAATAGAAGCGACTATTGAAGGCGAAAAGTATGCTCAATGGTGGGAAAAAATAATTAAATCTTTATAAAAGTAAAAATTAGTCAAGCTAAATTTGCTTGACTAATTTTTTTATAGGGGTATCTCCAAATTGCTGATTTTGTTTGATTATAATTTCTGCACAAGCTTCACTATCACTTAAGGCGTTATGGTGATGCCAAAGATTTATATTCAACGCTTCTGAAACAGTATTTAGTTTATGATTAGGTAGCTCAGGTTCAAAACGCTTACTGGTAGCTAAACTATCAAGAACAAGATAGTGTGGTTCACTAATTCCGTAGCGAGCAAGCGATTTTTTTAAAACATTTGTATCAAAACGTGCATTATGGGCTGCTACCAGCATCCCAGGACGAAAAAGTCCTGCGATTTTTGGCCAAACTTCTGCCATTGTGGGAGCATTTTTAACATCGTTTGCTGTAATGCCATGAATTTTAATATTACGTGAGTTAAAAGGCATTTGTGGATTAATGACAGTATAGAATTTATCGATAATTTTATTATTTCGAACCATCACAATTGCTAAAGAACAGGCACTTTCAGGTGAAAAATTAGCAGTTTCGAAATCCATTGCAATAAAATTCATTTGTTCTTCTTTCTTTTTAATTAAAGTAATTGAAAATATCATAGCTAATCATAACATCTTAGTAGAAAAAAGTATAATTTTTGCGGTATTATTAGATAAGAAGATTGCAGAGGTAATAAGGGAGTTAAATTTAATGATGGACTTAATGGAATTAAAAGAACAAGGCTTTAATATACAGAAAAATGTTTCTCTGTCTAAATTTACTTTTACCAAAACTGGAGGACCAGCTGAGTTTTTAGCCTTTCCTAAAAATTTAGATCAATTAAAGAAATTAGTAGAAGTAGCACATCACTATCAAATCCCATTAACGATAATTGGAAATGCATCTAATCTTATTATCAAAGATGGAGGAATTGATGGGCTAGTTATTATCTTAACTGAAATGAATGAAATTAAAGCTTACCCAGAAGATAATTTAATTGTTGCACAAGCAGGTGCTAAGATTATTGATACTTCTCAAGCTGCTTATGAAGCGGGACTAAGTGGTTTAGAATTTGCCGCTGGTATTCCGGGAAGTATTGGAGGAGCAGTATTTATGAATGCTGGAGCCTATGGTGGTGAAACTTCGTCTGTAATTAAATCAGTAGAAGTTATAACTAGAGATGGCCAATTTAAAACCTATAGTCATGATGAGATGAAATTTGGTTATCGTCATTCCCTCGTTCAGGATAATGGTGATATTGTTATTCAGGCAACTTTTAAGTTAGCAACTGGCGATAAGTTTGCTATTAAAGATAAGATGGAATATTTTAATGGACTGCGCCGTGCTAAACAACCATTAGAGTATCCTTCTTGCGGTAGTGTTTTCAAGCGACCCGAAGGCCATTTTGTAGGTCCGATGATTATTAAAGCTGGACTTCAAGGAAAGCAAATTGGAGGCGCGCAAGATTCATTAAAGCATGCAGGTTTTATTGTGAATGTTGGGGGAGCGACTGCTACTGATTATTTGGATTTAATTCATTTGATTCAAAAAAAGATTAAAGAAGACTTTGATGTTGATTTACAAACTGAAGTTAGAATTATTGGAAAAGATAAAGATTAAACAAAAGCTACAAGTAATCTTGTAGCTTTTTCTAGGGGGTTAAAATGAGTGACATCATTAAACTAGAGCATGTTCGCAAAGAATATGACGATGGCTTTGTAGCACTGAAGGACATTAATTTAACTATTGAATCAGGTAAATTTTATTCACTTTTAGGTCCATCTGGTTCGGGAAAGACAACGATTTTAAGAATGATAGCTGGTTTTAGTGAACCCACGCAAGGGAAGATCTTATTTGATGGAAAAGATATCACTCATTTGGAAGCTTCTAAAAGACAATTAAATACTGTATTTCAAAATTATGCTTTATTCCCACATATGAATGTTTTTGAAAATATTGCTTTTGGGTTGCGCTTAAAGAAAAAAGGAAAAAGAGAAATTAAACAAGCAGTTACCGAAGCTCTTCATATGGTGCAGCTAGATGGTTTTGCTAATCGAGAAATTTCGGAACTTAGTGGAGGTCAACAGCAACGTGTCGCAATTGCAAGAGCTTTAGTTAACCAACCTAAGGTTTTGCTTTTAGATGAATCATTGTCTGCCTTAGATAAAAGATTACGTAAAGATATGCAGTTTGAATTAAGAGAAATTCAAAAAAAACTAGGGATTACTTTTATTTTCGTTACTCATGATCAAGAAGAGGCTCTAGCAATGAGTGATGAAATTTTTGTACTAAATGAAGGCAAAATTCAACAAAGTGGTAGTCCAGTAGATATTTACGATGAACCAGTTAATGATTTTGTAGCGCGTTTTATTGGTGAGTCTAATATTTTACCAGGAAGAATGGTTAAGGACTTTAAAGTTGAGTTTGGCAATCATACTTTTGAGTGTGCAGATGCTGGAATTAAATCTGGTGAAAAAGTTGAAGTAGTGATTAGACCGGAAGATATTGATATAACTAGCATTAAGCAGGGTAAACTACGTGCAGTTGTTCAAAGTCAATTATTTTTAGGTGATCATTTTGAAATTAAAGCGAAAGATAGTGATGAAAATGAATGGTTGATTCACTCAACAAATCCTACTGTTATTGGGAAAGAAGTAGGTTTATACTTTGATCCAGAAGATATTCACGTAATGCGTTTTGGAGAAAGTGAAGAAGAATTTGATAAAAGATTAGAAACCTATGAAGAGGAGTAGAAGAATGAAGAGAAAAGCTATCTTTTTGGTTCCCTATTTTTTATGGTTACTTTTATTTGTGATTGCCCCAATTATTTTAATTGTAGTTAATGCTTTCACTGGAAGTGATGGTTTTACTTTAAGTAATTTTGCTCAATTTTTTAGTAATAGTAATTTTTTGAGAATGACTTTTAATTCATTTTGGTATGCATTTTTAGTGACATTGTTAACTTTGCTGATTGCTTATCCTGTAGCTTATATTTTAAGTAAGATGAAGAACCAAAAATTTTGGCTTTTAATAATTATTTTACCAACTTGGATTAATCTCTTACTGAAGGCTTATGCTTTTATTGGTATTTTTGGAAAAAATGGATTATTGAATAATTTTTTAGATCTATTTGGAATTGGACCAGCAAATATCTTATTTACAAATGCAGCCTTTATTTTTGTAGCCGCCTATATTGAACTACCGTTCATGATTTTACCAATTTATAATGGAATTAAAGATGTCGATCCAGCTATTTTACAGGCTGCCAGAGATTTGGGAGCTAATAGATGGCAAACTTTGAAAAAGGTTCTCTGGCCTTTGTCTAAATCAGGAGTACAAGCTGGGGTTGAAGCAGTTTTTATCCCATCTTTATCTCTTTTTATGTTAACGAGATTAATTGGGGGAAATCGAGTAATTACTTTAGGAACAGCAATTGAAGAGTATTTTATGACAACAATGAATTGGCCAATGGGTTCTACAATTGGAGTAGTTTTAATTATTTTGATGGTTATTGTGATGCTTACGACTACTTCTTCAGCAGCTAAAAAACAAAAGAGAGGAATTTGAGATTGAAAAAAATTAAGTGGTCACGCCTATATCTTGGATTAGTACTTTTTATACTATATTTACCAATTTTTTATTTAATTTACTTCTCTTTTTCTAGTGGGCAAAATATGGATCATTTTAAAACTTTCACATGGGATCATTATCGGGACCTCTTTACGGATACTAGGTTATTAGCTATTTTTTTACAAACTATTATTTTAGCTTTGCTTTCTAGTGTAGTTGCTACAATTATTGGTACTTTGGGAGCAATTGGAATTAGTGAAACTCGTAATAAAAAGACTAAAGGAGTTTTGTTAGCTCTAAATAATATTTTGATGGTGTCGCCTGATGTAATTATTGGAGCAAGTTTTTTAATTTTTTTTACTGCTTTAGGAATAGGATTAGGCTTTGTATCAGTCCTACTTAGTCACATTGCCTTTTCAATTCCAATAGTGGTGTTGATGGTTTTACCACGATTATATGAATTTGATTCATCGTTAATAGATGCCGCAAAAGATTTAGGAGCAAGTAGTCTGCAAATTTTTAATAAAATTCTTCTTCCAGCAATAACTCCTGGAATTTTAGCAGGTTTTTTTATGGCCTTGACTTATTCATTAGATGATTTTGCTGTTACATTCTTTGTAACGGGTAATGGCTTTTCGACGCTCTCAGTAGAAATATATTCACGTGCAAGACAGGGGATTAACTTAGAAATTAATGCTTTAAGTACAATTATGTTTGTCTTGGTAATGCTAATTGTATTTGGGTATTACTTTGTAAGTCTAAAAAAGAGGAAAAAGAAGGTGGAGAATAAGTGAAGAAGCTAATTATTGGGATTTGTAGTATTTTAGTCCTTTGTTTAGGACTAGAATTTGTAGTCCATCGGTTAAGTGAAGTAGGTGTTACAAAAAATAGTAAGAATCTTATCATTTACAATTGGGGAGATTACATTGATCCAAAATTAATTAAAAAATTTGAAAAGGAAACAGGTTATCATGTAACCTATGAAACCTTTGATTCAAATGAAGCAATGTACACAAAACTAAAGCAGGGTGGGACTTCTTATGATGTTGCAGTGCCTTCTGATTATATGATTGCAAAATTACGGAAAGCAAACTTGCTTGATAAAATTGATACTAAAAAAATACCTAATTTTAAGTATATTGGACATGAATTCTTAGGCCATTCTTTTGATCCTCATAATGAATATTCAATTCCTTATTTTTGGGGAACTTTAGGAATTGTTTACAATGATAAATATGTAAAAAAGGGTGCTATTAAACACTGGGATGATCTTTGGAAAAAAGATTATCGTCATAATATTTTATTAGTAGACTCAGCACGCGATATCATGGGGTTATCTTTAGCTTCAATGGGAAATTCGATGAATACCACTAATTCTTTAAAGTTAAAATTAGCTAAGGCTAAGCTTGATGGATTAGGCCCAAATGTAAAGGCAATAATTTCTGATGAGTTAAAAATGTATATGATTCAGAATGAAGCGGCGGTGGGAGTAACTTGGTCGGGAGAAGCAAGAACAATGCTAGAAGAAAATAAACGTTTACATTATGTAGTTCCACCAGAAGGTTCGAATCTTTGGTTTGATAATTTTGTGATTCCTAAAACTGCTAAAAACGTCACGGGAGCACAAAAATTTATTAATTTTATGTTAAATCCTAAGAATGCGGCTCAAAATGCTGAATATATTGGCTATGCTACTCCTAATACAGCAGCGCAGAAATTATTACCGAAGACGATAAAAAATGATAAGCAATTTTATCCATCAATGCAAGCAATGAAAAATTTACAAGTTTATCAAGATTTAGGTCCGAAAAAGATTCAAGAATATAATGATTTATTTTTAGAATTTAAGATGTACGCTCGTTAATAATACGGTAAGATATAAAAAGAAAGTGAGGGGATCAAGTGAAGTTTGATATTGGAAATATTTTTACTTGGCAAAATTTAATGAATATTATTGATATTCTAATTGTTTGGTATATCATTTATCGTTTAATTATGCTGGTAAAAGGAACAAAAGCTCTCCAATTAGTCAAAGGAATTTCTTTAATTATTTTAGTCCGGATAGTGGCAGGATTTTTGAATCTGCATACTTTAACTTATTTTGTAGATCAAATTCTATCTTGGTCAGTGATTGGAATTATTGTGATTTTTCAACCAGAAATTCGACGTGGGCTTGAACATTTAGGAAGGTCGCCAATTTTTGGAGGGGCGAATGCAAATAAAAAACAAAGTTCAGAGAAAATGATTGAAGAATTGGATAAAGCAATTCAGTATATGTCAAAAAGAAGAATTGGTGCTCTGATTACTTTACAACAACATACAGGTTTAGAAGATTATATTGAAACAGGAATCCCACTCGATGCTGATATTACGGGAGAATTACTAATTAATATTTTTATTCCTAATACACCCTTACACGATGGAGCAGTTGTAATTAGAGATGGAAAGATTGCAGTAGCAGCTGCCTATTTACCTTTATCTGATAGTACAACAATTCCTAAAAAACTTGGCACACGCCACCGAGCTGCGGTAGGTATCTCAGAAGTAACAGATGCAATCACAATTGTAGTTTCTGAAGAAACTGGTGGAGTTACCCTTACTCGTAATAGTCAGTTAATGTTAGATATGAGTAGAGAAGAATATTTGAAGTATCTACGTGCCCAACTTGTTCCCGCTAAAAAAACTGAAGAACCTAAATGGTATCAAAAAATTATTAATCGAATTTGGTATTGGGGGTCGCATAAATGAAAAAAAATTTAGATCGTCCCTGGTTTTATCGAGCTGTAGCGTTGGTCTTAGCAATTTTATTAGCAATTTATATTAATTGGAATCAACAAGGTTTTTTCCCACAAGGGAAAAAATCAGTTACGATGACAACAGCTACCACAACAGAGACTATCAAAGTACCCTTGCAAGTCTCTGTAGATACAGATAAGTATTATGTTACGGGCTATCCTGATAAAGTTAGTGTAACTTTAAAAGGAGCAAACGCCTTAGTTACCTCAATTATTAATACACGGAACTTTCGAGCTTTTATTGATTTGAGTAATTTAAAACCAGGTTCGCATCAGGTAAAGATTCAGTTAAATGGAATGAGCTCGCAAGTAAAAGCAACCCTTCAACCTAAACTGGTAAAAGTTAATATTCAAAAGAGAAAATCCCAAACTTTTCCTGTTCAAATAGAGTATAATAAGAGTGCTATAGCTAAAAATTACATGGTTGGTACACCTAAGAGTTCTCCTAGACTAGTGCGTGTTACTGGTGCACAAGGCGAGGTCAATCAAATTGATCATATTAGGGCAAAAGCGGTCTTGACTAAGGGCCAAGCTACTACGTATAGTCGGGAAGTAATTTTAACAGCTGTAGATTCTAAGAATCGACAATTAAATGTAGTAATTGATCCGCTAACGGCAAATATTAGTATTCCAATTTATCTTCCTCATAAAAGTGTAAAAATAAAATTAAAGACAAGTAATGAGGACAGAAATAAAAAATATTCTATTAATGCTGATAAAAATACTGTAACTTTATATGGTACTAAAAATAGTTTAAAGACAGTTAAGGAATTACCGGTAGATGTAAATTTGAAATCTATTACTTCTAATACTGAAAAGACAATTCCGTTAGTCTTGCCTAAAGGAATTAAAGAAAGCGATCCTAAAGAAATTAAGGTTAATATTGAAGTTTTACAATCTTCACATAAAAAAAGTGATTAAAGAAAGGTGTCTATAATTATGCTTAAATATTTTGGTACAGATGGTGTAAGAGGAGTAGCCAATGAAGGTTTAACTCCAGAAATGGCGTTTAAATTAGGTCGTTATGGTGGATATATTTTAACTAAGGACAAAAAGCCAGGTGAGAGAGCTAAAGTTTTAGTTTCAAGAGATACACGTATTTCAGGACAAATGCTTGAATATGCATTAATCTCAGGATTGCTTTCTGTTGGAATTGAAGTTTTAGAATTAGGAGTTATTACTACCCCTGGTTTATCTTATTTAGTAAGAGCTCAAGGCGCAGATGCAGGAGTTCAAATTTCCGCTTCTCATAATCCAGTTGAAGATAATGGTATTAAGTTTTTTGGTAGTGATGGGTTAAAATTATCAGATGCAAAAGAAGAGGAAATTGAAGCTTTAATTGATTCAAGTGAAGACAATCTTCCACGTCCATCAGCAGAAGGACTAGGCACAGTAACTAGTTACCATGAAGGAGCTTCTAAGTATTTACAATTCATTGAAAATACTTTGCCGGAAGATTTAAGTGGAATTAAGGTAGTAGTTGATGGGGCAAATGGTGCATCAAGTGCCTTGATTTCTCGTTTATTTGCGGATCTTGGCATTGATTTCACTACAATTGCTACTCATCCAGATGGCTTAAATATTAATGATCATGTAGGTGCTACTCACACTGAAAAATTGCAAGAAGAAGTTGTAAAGCAAGGTGCTCAATTAGGACTTGCATTTGATGGGGATGCAGACCGTTGTATAGCTGTTGATGAAAATGGTAATGAAGTTGACGGTGATCATATTATGTATGTTATCGGAAGCTATTTAGCAGAACATGGTCGCTTAAAGAAAGATACAATTGTAACTACAGTAATGAGTAATCTTGGCTTTACTAAAGCTTTAGAAAAAAAGGGTATCAAGAATATCCGTACTCAAGTAGGAGATCGTTATGTTTCTGAAGAAATGCGTGCAAATGGTTATAACCTTGGTGGAGAACAATCAGGTCACGTAATTATTAGTGACTATCACAATACTGGAGATGGAATGCTTACAGGTCTTCATCTACTTTATGTAATGAAAGATACTGGCAAATCCTTAAGTGAGTTGTTAAAAGATTTCAAGGAATATCCTCAACGTTTAATTAATGTTCCAGTTAAGGATAAGAATACTTGGAAAAATTATCCTAAGATTACACAGGCAATTGAACATGTTGAAAAAGAATTGGGCAATGAAGGACGTATTTTTGTAAGACCTTCTGGAACTCAAAGTATGCTTCGTGTAATGACTGAAGCCCCAACTCAAGAATTAGCGGATAAATATTGTGAAGAAGTTGCAGATATCGTTCGTGAAGAAATGGGTAACTAATAAAGATCTAACTATAATAAAAAGCTGTAAAAGTGACGTCACTTTTACAGCTTTTTATTATACTTCTATTTATGATTCAAGATCAGGATGTTTAAGGTCTTCTTCGACTATCTTCTTAGAAACCATTTCATTTGGCTTGTACGGACGTTTAATAGGCATTCCCATTGGATTTTGACCTTTAGACATTAGTTCTGTAGGAACATTTGATTCAACTTTACCAGGCTTTTTGAGGCCTTCAATTTCCCAAGTAAATGGAGCAAATTTATTAGTAGGATCTACCCAATTGTGATGCTTGGATAGTTGGTACATAATGAAACAAATTCCTAAAATTACAGCAACTAAAACCAAGATAACTACTACATATGTTATTGGAGAACCAACTTCTGCTTTGACTTGTGCAGGCGGATAAATTGCTAATACAATACCAAATACACAAGAAATTAATCCTAAACCAGCTACTAGCCATGCCCCAAATTTTCCACCAGGAACTTTAAATGCTCGAGGGCGGTTAGGTTGATCGTAGCGAAGTTTTAAGAAAGTAATAAACATTAATACATAATAAAACATGTATAACACAGTAATTGTTTGGGTTAACATAATTACGAAACCTTCAACATTTGGTAAAAGCTTAACTAGATAAGCAATAATGGTCATACCAGCAATTTGTGTATACATTAAATGAGAAGGCATTTCATGTTTGTTCTTCTTTTGGAACCAGTCAGGCAAAAAGCCACTCCCTCCAGCTTGTCCAAGCATAAAAGAAGGACCAGCCATGTTGGTAATAACACTGGCTAAAACATTACATAAACCAGCCCAGACAAGGACCATGTATAACCATGGAATACCAATCGTGGCTCCTAAAGTTCTGAAGACAGTATTTAAGGTGTAAATAACATTAATTTGCTTTTCAGGGACAACCATGGCAATAATGACAGTTCCGACAACGAAGATTAAGAATACTAAAATAATTGAAATAAAGATTGCTTTAGTAAAATCTTTTTCGGGATGTTTTAATTGCTTAATGTGAGCTGCATTCATGTCAATCCCAGTATATGAGAAGAAGACACCAGCTGCCAAAGCAAGGGTTCCCATGCCGTTCCATTTAGGAATTAAACCCTTAGGAGTCATTGGAATTGCGGGTTGGTGCCCTTGACATAACCAAACGATTGTTAAAATAATCATTAGTGCTAAAGGAATAAAGGTACCAATTAAAACTCCGTATTTTGCAACACGAGCAAAAGCTTTGACCCCCTTAGTGGCTATAAATGTAAGCACCCAATATAAAATTATAAATCCAGTCATAATTAAAACTTCATGTTGTGGATGTTGAGCAAATTGAACCGCCTTTTTATACATCGGGGTGTAGAAAAGAATAGTAGCGGCATAGCTTGGCATCCCCATTCCAAAGTTGATCATGGTCTGGAACCACAAAATTAAAAGACAGGTGATAGCCCAACCTTTTCCTAGACCTTCTCCAACCCAGCGGAAAATACCTCCTCTGTTACTCCAACCAGATGCTAGTTCAGCAGCGACTAATGCAGTTGGAATAAAAAATGCAATCGCACCAATCGCAAAGTAAGTAACAGATGTTAAGCCATAGAAGGCTTGTTGAACATCATTACCAATTCCTGCAATGATAGTAACATTCATTAAAGTCAATGCAAGAACAGAAATATAAATTCGTTTAGTTTTTGCCTTTTCCGAATCTGAAGGCATAAAAAACACTTCCATTTCATTTTATTACTAAAAACTTCCTAAAAATGAAAGTACCATGATGGTTAAACAGAACTTTAAGTTAGTGGTAACAAAAGTAGTCTAAGAAATTAAAATTAAAGCCAATTAATTTTAAGTCCCTTTCTCAAAAAATAAATAATAGAGGGTAGAAGAGAGTGAAGTCACCTCTTCATCACAAACAATTATTTATATTAATGAATTAGAAAGTAATACGTTATTAAAACAGGGTACTAATTCGTATACCTATTTATATTCGATGATAGAGCAATAAAATCCAAAAAACAAATAAAACGATTATGTAAATCGTTAAAATAAAAAATATAATTAGACCAATTTTAAATAATTTGTTATATTTTGCTTGACCTAAACAAAATAATTTACTATTATAACAGTACTGACAACAATTTTTTAATTAAAAATTACAGTCTAGACCAATTTTAATAATTGTTTAGGCAAAAAGGAGAAAACTTATGTGTGGTATTGTTGGTGTGGTTGGAAAACCTGCTAAGGAAATAATTTTAAATGGATTAAAGAACTTAGAATATCGTGGCTATGATTCGGCCGGTATCTACTTAAACGATTTGCAAGGTGACGAATACTTAATAAAAGCAGTAGGTAGAATTAGTAACCTTGAAGCTAAATTAACTCCAGATCAAGAAGGTATGGTCGGAATTGGTCATACACGTTGGGCAACTCATGGAAAGCCAACTGAAGACAATGCTCATCCTCATTTTTCAGAAGATGGACGTTTTTATTTGGTTCATAATGGTGTAATTGAAAATTATGCTGAACTAAAGGAAAAATATTTACAAGGAGTAAACTTTAAGTCAACTACTGATACTGAAGTAGTTGTGCAATTAGTAGCTAAGATTGCGCGTGAAAAGAACTTAGATGGTTTTTCAGCCTTCAAAGAAGCTTTAAAATTAGTTCGTGGATCTTATGCGTTTTTATTAGTGGATAACACTAACCCTAGTCATGTCTTCATTGCAAAAAATAAAGCACCAATGATGTTAGGCTTAGGTGATGGTTTCAACATTATTGCTTCAGATGCAATTTCCGTTTTAGATCAAACAAAGACGTTTGTGGATTTACAAGATGGCGATGTTGCGGATGTTACCAAGGATTCTTATGTAATTGAGAATGTAGATGGTGAAGTTCAAAAACGGGAGTCTCATGTTTTAAATATTGATCCAAATGCTGCTTCTAAGGGTACTTACGAATTCTACATGCTTAAAGAAATTGATGAACAACCTGCAGTAATGCGTCGCTTGGCTCAAACTTATTTTGGGGCAGATGGTGATGTAAGAGTAGAACAAAAAATTGTAGATGCAATGTCTGAAAGTGATCGAATCTACATTTTGGCTGCTGGCACAAGTTATCATGCTGGTTTAGTAGGTAAGAATTTAATTGAAGAATATTCTGATATTCCGGTAGAAGTTGGCTTAGCTTCTGAATTTGGTTATCACTTCCCTAAATTATCTAAAAAACCTTTCTTTATCTTCTTGTCACAATCAGGTGAAACTGCAGATTCACGTGTTGTTTTAAAGCAAGTAAATGAACGTAACTTGCCAAGTTTGACTATTACTAATGTCGAAGGATCAACTCTTTCACGTGAAGCTACTTATACTATGCTTCTTGAAGCTGGTCCAGAAATTGCAGTGGCCTCTACAAAGGCTTACACTGCTCAAATTGCTGTTCAAGCAATCTTAGCAAAAGCAGTGGGAGAGAAAAAAGGTTTAGAAGTTGCTAAAAACTTTGATTTAAAACATCAATTAGCTTTAGTTGCAGAAGGAATGCAAGAGTTAGTTGATGGAAAAGAAAAAATTGATGAATTAGCTAAGAAGTTTTTGGCTAATACTCGCAATGCCTTCTACATTGGCCGTGGAGTTGATTATGCTTTAGCACTTGAAGGGGCTTTGAAGTTAAAAGAAGTTTCTTACATTGAAACTGAGGGTTTTGCTGCTGCTGAATTGAAGCACGGAACAATTGCCCTTATTGAAAAGGGGACTCCAGTAATTGCAATTATCAATGATCCTGCTACTGCCGATTTAACTCGTGGTAATATTCAAGAAGTAGAATCCCGCGGAGCTAATGTAATGGTATTTGCAGGCAAGGATTTTGCTAAAGAAGGCGACGATGTAGTTTTACCAAAGGTTGATTATTACTTGTCTCCATTGGTAAGTGCTATTCCAACGCAATTATTAGCTTATTTTGCTTCTAAAAATAAGGGATTAGACGTAGATAAGCCAAGAAACTTAGCTAAATCTGTTACAGTTGAATAATTTTCAAAAGAGGCGTTCTTTTAAATAAGAGCGTTTTTTTTGTATAATTTTAGTATAGGAAAGAGGGATTTTATGGCTATAAAATTAATTGCGGTAGATTTAGATGGTACTTTATTAACATCAGATCATAAAATTAGTGAAGCAACAAAAAAAGCTTTACAAAAAGCTGCCAAGATGGGAATTAGTATTGTGCCTTGTTCAGGGCGTCCATTTCCAGGAGTAAAAGAATATTTAGAAGAATTAGAGTTACAGGGTGACAAACAATATGCAATTACCTTTAATGGAGCATTAGTTTTTGATCTGGAAGGTAAAGAAATTGTGAAAGATATTTTGAATTTTGCAGATTTCACATATTTTTTGGAACTAGCTAAAAATATAAAATGCCTTTTCACGTTGAGTTAGAGGATCATTTTGTAACTTTAGATAAAATTATTAATATTTATCTTTCACAAGAAAGTTGGCTGACAAAGATGCCAATAAAGGTAGAAGATTTTGAAAAAATACCTGGGGATTTCACATTTGTAAAAGGGATGTATACAGGGAGTCCGAAAAGAATAGAAGAATTTTTGAAGGAAATAAACTGGGGAGATTTCAAAGATTACAATGCTTCTACTTCTGATCCTAGTTTATTTGAATTGAATTCAAAAACTGCTTCTAAGGGAAATGCTTTAAAAAAGCTAGCAAAAAAAATAGGAATAAAAGAAGATGAAGTAATGATCTTTGGTGATCAAAGTAACGATTTATCAATGTTTTCAGTACCAGCCTTTAAAAAAGTTGCCATGGGAAATGCTATCGAAGAAATTAAAGAAAAGGCAGATTTTGTTACTAGAACAAATAATCATAATGGGATAGCCTACGCCTTAGAAAGATTGGTGTTTTAATGACAAAAGCAAAAAATTATATAAGTGTAGGCTTTTTTGCATTTTTTGGAGGAGCATTGCGAGCATATTTAAATATTATATGGTCGCTTTTAGGAACTTTCATTGTTAACATAGTAGGTTGCTTTTTATTAGCTTTTTTTACTTATTTTTTTATAAATAAAAAAGCTCCTCAATGGTTAACAACTGGATTAATGACAGGATTTGTTGGTGCGTTTACAACGTTTTCTAGCTTTCACTTAGATACTTTGAAACAACTTCAAAGTCCTCAATCGACTACAGCCTGGGTTTACTTTTTTGCTTCAATTATTATAGGTTTTGGATTAGCAAACTTAGGAATGATGGTCGGCAAATTAGCAGGTAGAAGGGTGAAATAAAGCAGTGATACAAACAATTTTTTGGCAGGAATAGGTGCAATATTAGGGGCAGTTCTTAGATATGCGATTACTAACTACGGCAAAAAGCATTGGTCAACGTTTTTACCTTATGCAACCCTACTAATTAATTTGAGTGGAGCTTTATTACTAGGAGTAGTTTATGCTAAAAATCTCTCTCCATTTATCTATGCTTTATTAGGAACAGGAGTATTGGGAGGATATACTACATTTTCGACATTAAATGTAGAGTTGTTAAAAGAATGGCAAAGTCGCAGATATGTAGCTTTTTCACTTTATTTCTTTTTGTCCTATTTTGTTGGATTAGGATTGGTATTTATTGGATATTGGATTGGAAAATAAAAGAGAATTGCCTAGGCAATTCTCTTTTATTCATCAGTGATTTTAATTTTTCCACTTATAGTTTTAAGGGTAAGGTTAGCTTTTGCATTTTCATTACCAACATATCCATCGATATCATCGCTCCCCTTATCAAAAATAATTGATTCTAAAGGTAGTTTAGAGATATTTTTGATGGAAGAAATTGAAAAAGTAAATAATAAATTAGGGCTAGCCTTAATTTTTATATTGCCAGTTTTAGTAGTTAAAGCTATCTTAGAAGAAAATTGGTCTGAAAGGAGAGCCTTGATATTACCAGACTGGGTAGTAATTCTACTATTAAGGTTAGATTCTGTAATTTTAACATTGCCAGAATTAGTATTTATTTTACTGAGCAGAGCCTGACAATTTTCTAAAGTTAGGGTACCAGACTTAGTTGCTAAATAAAGTTGGTTTGCAGAAACATAATGTAGGGTAATAGAACCATTATTTGTAGTAAAAGAGGCATCGTCCTCTTGTCCAAGAACTTTTAAAGTATCAATTACAAGTTCACCTGAATGAGAATTAATATGGACCGACTCTGCATTACAATCTTCTAAGTGAACATTACCAGATTTAGAATCCGCTTGTAGGCGTTTGACATGGAGATTTTTTAGCAAAAGATTTCCACTAATTCCTGTAATATCAAGTAATCCTTGGCTCCGTAAGCGATAAACAGAAGTATGACCACTTTGGTTTCTAATACTTAAAAATCCAGTATAACTGTTAGGAAGAAAAAGTAAAACTTTGGCTTTAAAAATACCAACTAATTTTCGTGGCCCTTGTTTAATTTTAATAACATTTCCAATTTTTTCGATAGTGGAATGAAGCTTAGGAATATCACGAGACATGTAGTCTTGTAAAACAGCTTGATCATTAAAGCTGGGAAGAATAATTAAATCGCAAAATCGATAGTTTAAATGTAACTCATCAATTTGATTAAGCTCTAAGTGAAGTTCGTTCACCATTTCTAAATCAAAAATTTTAGAAAGAAATTTATCAATATCAGTCGTATTTAAGCGCTCTAAAGTATCAGGAGTAACTTGAGAAAAAACTTTTTCCAAAGTAGTGAAATATTTATTAATTTTTTTATCAGTAGCAGCTTTGTTTTTACCATTTTGAAGATTTTCATCTAAAATTAGTTGCAGATTTGTTTGTAACATATCTCGAAAATAAGTTAAAGATGAAGTTTGGGGAAGTTTTTCAAAAAGTTGGTCAATTTTTTTCTCAAACATTTATATGTCTCCTTTATAATTCAACATTTAATTATAGCATCAACTAAAAAAGATTTTGAACTTTGAGTTCAAAATCTTTAATTTTATTTTTCTTTTGGAGCAGGTGAACCAACGAAGCAACAAATCCCAAGGGCACAAAGGGCTTCAATTAAGATATAGAGACCACGTAAATTGAGGTGGGTTAAACTTCCGAGATAGAGATCGAGGATAATTGAACCGATAATTACGATTAATATAATAATCCATTGGGTTTTGTCAAACGCTATCCCATATTCAATTTCACGTTTTCTAATTCCTGGTAAAATTACCCCTAATCCAATTAAAACAATAACAGCAATGATATTAATAGCTAATTCATACCACCAAAGGTGACTGTAAGCTGGTACATCTTGAGGAGCAATTCCAAAGATGGTTGCCACTGCCGTAATAATTAATAAAGCTAAGCCCACTAGGTAGGCAAGAGTATTATTTTTGATGAAAACATATTGGGAAGGGAATTTTTGAGGATGTTTTCTAATTCGCATAAATGAGTAAAAGATCCAGCAAGTAACTCCTGGAGAAATAATTCCATTAAGATTTAAAAGCCAATTAAAAATATCATTCATATTTGGCAAAAAGATTCCCAAGAGCATGATGAATGCTGAAAGAGACACTGTTAAAATGTACCCATTGATTGGTAAACCGTTTTTGTCTTTTTTGCGTAAAAAACCTGGCATGTACTTTTCACCAGTATCGGAAATTAGCATTCTAGTCATTGCGTCAAGCAAGACAGCAAGTAAAGCAGCATTATAAAATACTGAAGTCCAGGCAAAAATATAAAGTAAAATTTTACCTAATCCAAATTGGTGACCAAGAGCATCAAAAACATAATAGGATCCGTTCATTTTTAAATCTTTTGGGATATGGTAAGCATCAAAGTAAATTCCAAGAGCTAAAGACCCTAAAATAGTTAAAAAGGCTGTCATTGCAGCTAAAGCTATCATTGCTTTAGGGAAATCGATTCTTGGATTTTTCATTTTAACAACATATGGAGCAACTAATTCTGCACCGTTCATAGCGTAAATCAGCATCCCAATAGTTGTCCAGTAATGTAAATTACCAAAGTTTGGAATAATAGTTTTCCAAGTAAAGGGCTGGGTTGCCATATGACCGCCGGATTTAATTAATCCTACACCAGCCATAAATACAAAAAGAGCCGTCATTGCAAACATCATCACCCCACCAATGGTAGCTAAAACTTCCATTGAATTAGAGAATTTATGTTCAATATAAATAAAGATGATAAACATTGCAAAGGTGAGTAGGGCAAATTCCCAATTAGGAATTTTATCTTGAAAATCACTGGAGCCAGTGAATGCCCAGCCAATATCAACAATAATTTCATTTGCAGAATCAACAGCATAAGGAATTGAAGCAGCCCAGTATGTCCAAGCTGTAAAGTAGCCTAAAAACTCCCCATCTGTTCCTCTTACCCAAGAAGAAAGTCCACCGCCTTCTTTGCTAAAAGTAGAACCCAATTGCCCAACCATTAGTGAGTAAGGAATAACATAAAAAATGAGCATTAAAACCCAAGAAGTAATAACCTGCATCCCCTGATTTTGGAAATTGTACATGATATCATCTAAACCGATAACTGTTACAAAAGCCATTAGGGTTAAAGTAGGCCAAGAAATATATTTTTTATTTTCTGTATTAATCATTTTCCCATCTTTCTTAATTTTGTTTAATTTTCCTAACAAAATTAAGTACCAGGAGATTTATTCTTTTTATCTTCTGCCATAAAAAGTCCTCCAACTTTTGAGGTCGCTTTCTATTGTAACTTTTTCTGCTTAATAAAAATAGAGGAAAAATTATCATTAATTAAATTATTTTTAGGATTAATAAATTCGGTGATTTAATGAGAGGTTTTTTCTATAATATATTAAAGAAATAGAAGGTGATTTAATGAAAGTGGCAGTATATATAACAGGTGGAATTGCTGCATATAAAGCTGTGTATTTTATACGCTTATTACAAAAAAATGGGCATCAGGTTCGAATTGCAATGACACGAAATAGTAAAAATTTTATTGGTAGTCAGACCTTAGCGGCTCTAACTAAGTATCCAGTACTAGATGATTTGTGGAGTAAAGAAAATGAATCAAAAATTAGTCATATTGAATTAGCTGATTGGGCCCAAGCAGCAGTTGTTATTCCAGCAGATGCAAATATTATTGGAAAGATGGCAAATGGACTAGCAGATGATGCAGTTTCTACAGCACTTTTAGCAACTTCAGCTTCTAAGTTTATTGTTCCTGCTATGAATGTTCATATGTGGGAAAATGAGGCTGTAAAGCGTAATATTAAGACTTTAAAAGAGGATGGAATTAATATATTAGAGCCTACCTCTGGACAGCTAGCAGAAGGATACAACGGCAAGGGAAGAATGCCAGAACCGGAACAAGTTTATCAATGGTGGGAAAATTATTTTGAAAAAAAGTTGCCACTAAAAGGTAAAAGAGTATTAGTTACTGCAGGAGGAACGCGAGAACAGATAGATCCAGTACGATTTATTGGAAATAATTCTAGCGGTAAAATGGGAATTGCACTAGCTCAAGCAGCCAGCCAATTAGGTGCAGAAGTTGATTTGATATATGGACAAATTAGCACGCGTTTACCTCAAGAGGAGAATATTAAACTTTATTCTATAAAGAGTACTGAAGAACTTTTGAAAAAGGTTCAGGCGTTATTTAAAAGAGATAATATTTTAATTATGGCAGCTGCACCTGCAGACTTTCGTGTGAAGAATTATAGTGAGCAAAAAATTAAGAAAAAAGTTGATGTAGATAATTTAAGGCTTGAGTTGGAGAAGACACCAGATATTTTAAAAAGTATGGGAGAACAAAAAAAGCAAGGGCAGATTGTAATTGGTTTTGCTGCAGAAACGAATAACTTAATTGAGAATGCACAAAAAAAATTACTTTCAAAAAATGCAGATTACATTATTGCTAATGATGTTTCACAGGGAGTTTTTGGAAGCAACCAAAATAAAGTCACTATTTTAAGTAAAAAAGGAGAAATTAAACCTTTACCAAAGATGGACAAATTCCAGTTAGCGAAGAAATTATTGACAGAGTTATTGCTCTAGAGAGGATTATTGTGAAGTTAACGAAGAAAGAAATAATATTTATTATTTTAATGATTTGTATTTTAATTGGGCTATTTATTTCAAGTTCAATGACATATCATCAGCAAGAAATGAAACCAGGGTTTATTCATCGTCATTTTGGGTGGCTTGAAAATATTGTGGGTCATTGGAATATCTATTATCAAGACCGGTGGCACAATGCAAAAGCAGATAATGGGATTGCGGGGATGACCCAATTTGTAATGCGAAAGATGGCACATTTTGGAACCTACTTTTTTCTTGGTTTGTTTAGTTGCATAGGATTAGATCGCTTATTTAAAAAGTGGAGTGGTCCACTATTTATTTGGTTAGGAATAATTATGCTAGCTGGAATTGATGAATTTCATCAAATGTTAACTGGAGATCGTACTCCTAGTTTGTGGGATGTAGCACTTGATTCATCAGGAGCACTACTAGCTATTTTAATTTGTATTATTTTTTATAGTATTCGAAAAAAGAAAGCCCAAAAGTAAAAAGTTAAGTTATTTTAAAGATAATAGATTGAATTTTATGGCTGGGTGCGTTACTATTAACAAGGTTAACTATATTAAGAAAAAGAAAGAAGGATTCTTATGTCAGGACATTCAAAATGGCACAATATTCAAGGCCGCAAGAATGCGCAAGACGCTAAAAGAGGTAAGGTTTTCCAAAAGTTATCTCGTGAAATTTATATGGCTGCAAAGAGTGGTGGTCCTGACCCTTCAGGGAATCCAAGCTTACGTTTAGTGATGGATAAGGCACGTGCAGCTAATATGCCTAAGAGTAATATTGAACGTGCTATTAAAAAAGCCGAAGGTGGCTCAGATGAACATTACGATGAAATCACCTATGAAGGCTATGCTCCAGGTGGGGTTGCAGTTTTAGTAGAAGCTTTAACTGATAACAAGAATAGAACTGCTTCTGATGTACGTGTAGCCTTTACTCGTAATGGTGGTTCACTTGGTGCAACTGGTTCTGTTGCTTATATGTTTGATCGTAAGGGTTATATTGTGATTGATCGTTCAACTACTGATGCTGACGAAGATCAAGTGTTGCTTGATGTAATGGATGCAGGTGGTGATGATCTTCAAACTAGTGAAGATGCATTTGAAATCTATACTGATCCTAAGCAATTCACTGCTGTACGTGACGGTTTAGAAAAAGCTGGCTATAAGTTGGCTAATGCTGAATTAACTATGATTCCTCAAAATACCACTCCAGTTCCAGAAGATAAAAAGGAACAATTTGAACATTTAATTGATGCGTTAGAAGATAGCGATGATGTTTCTAATGTTTATACTGCAGCTGCAGATGACGAATAATTAAATAAGTACCTAAGCTTAGAGATCTAGATTAATTTCTAGATCTTTTTTATTTTGAAAAAAAGAGGACATAATTTTACGTACAGTAAATTGTAGCTACAAAAATTATTAGGAAAGGAGCAAGAGGATGGAGATAGCCAAACTAGCAGAGAGTATTTTATTATCTGCTTGTGAAAAGAAGGTAAGCGACATATTTATTGTGCCATATAGCAATACTTATCAACTAAACTTCAGATTGATGAGTGGAATTAGTAAATTTAAGGAGATTAGTTTAGAGACGGGAAAAGAATTACTAAACTTTTTTAAATTTCATAGTGAGATGGATATTGCAGAACATCGTCGTCCTCAAGTAGGGTCTTGGATTAAAAAAGTTGGGAAGCAAGAAATTTTTTTAAGATTTTCAAGTATAGGAAATTTTACTGATCAGGAATCAATGGTAATTCGTTTAATTTATCCGCGTCATGAAAATAACTATTTTTATAGTGACCAACTTGAAGAGATGGTTAAGTTAGCTGCATTAAGAGGAATGATCATAACCAGTGGTCCTACAGGATCTGGTAAAACTTCAACAATGTATGAGATAGCAAGGCGACTTGGGAAAGAGAAAATGGTAATGACAATTGAAGATCCAGTTGAAATTTGGCATCCTTCCTTTTTACAGACGCAAGTTAATTCAGCAGCGGGGATATTTTATCCAGATCTTTTGAAAGCTGCCTTACGACATCGTCCGGATATTTTAATTATTGGCGAAATTAGAGATAAAGAAACTGCCAGAATTGCTGTTAATGCGGCTTTAAGCGGGCACTTAGTATTGGCCACGGTTCACGCAAAAAGTACCTTTCAAACTATAGCTCGTTTAAAGGGATTGGGGATAAGCAAGCCAGAATTAGAGAATTCTTTAACAGCGGTGTCATATCAGAGGTTATTTCCAAATCGGCAAGGAAAACTAAGTTGTTTAATTGATATTGCTAGTCAAGAAGAATTAGCAATATCAATTTTGGAATCAAAAGACAGGCAAATCCAATTTAATCAGTGGGAGAAAAATTTAATGAATTTAAGGAAAAGGGGTGAAATCGATGAGAGGACCTTCTCTGCTTTTAAAAACGGATAAATTATCTAGTAAAGAACAACTAATTTTCTTAGAATACTTACGACAAACTTTAAAGAATGGCTTTTCATTAAATGCTAGTTTTAAATTAATGCCAGAAATTTGGCCAGCTAAGAAAGAAATATTAATTAAAATAAATGAGAAATTAGAAAAGGGTGAAAAGTTGAGTAATCTTCTATTGGAATTAGGTTTTTCTAAAACAATTGCTACGCAGATAAATCTGGCTTTGATTCAAGGAAGTTTAGAAGATTGTGTTACTCAATTAGTAGTTTTAACTAGATTAAAAATTAAACAGATGAAAAAAATTAGGGGAGAGTTGGCTTATCCAGCTGTTTTAGTGACGATGATGTTAATCCTACTTGGATTAATGCAAACATTTTTAAAAAATGAAATAATGGTTAGTGATAATACAAGTGATATTTTATTTGGGATAATCATTGGAGCAGTTGTAGCCTTAATTATAATTATTGGACAAGTTTTGATTTTATTACGTAAGCAAGATTATTATGCGTTAAAGAACTTAAGAAAATACCCCATAATTGGTAAAGCGGTGATTCTGTATGTCCAGTATTTAGTAACTTATGATCTTTGTTTACTTTTAAAAAATGGTTTTTCATTACAACAAATGTGCTTTCTTTTTCAGGGACAAACTAAAGGATCAATGCAACAAGTTTTGGGTGAAAAGGTCCGTCAGAAGATAGAGGAAGGAGAGTCTTTAGTAGAAATTATTGATCAAGAAATATTTTTGCCTCAGGGATTAAAGATGCTAGTTCAGACAGGATCAACAAAATCTGAAAATGCAAAGCGATGTTTAATACTAGGAAAAACTTTATATTATGAACTAACATTGAGAATTAACAAAATGGTTGTTAATGTCCAACCGATTTGTTTTATATTCATTGGGGCCTGTATCTTAGGGATGTATTTAAAAATTCTTTTACCAATGTATTCAACTATGCAAAACATTTAAATTAAGGGGAGAAAATGAATAAATTTACTAGAAAAATTAAAAAAGCTAAAGGGTTTACATTAATTGAAATGGTTGTAGTAGTAGCAATTATTGCAATTTTACTATTGTTGGTTGTGCCAAATGTAGTAAAGCAAAAACAACATGCTCAAGAAAGAACAAATGATGCTTTTAAAACAACACTTCAAACTCAAGTGGAACTTTCAGAAAAGAAAGACGCAAAATGGGAAGACTTGGAAGCAGATGGCTATTTAACTAAAAAGCAAGTAGAGCGTGCAAATAAAGAGGGATACACATTGAAAGATGGCGAAGTAAGTGGTCCACAAAAGTAAAGGATTTACTTTAATTGAAGCCATTGTAATTACCGCAGTAGTAACTTTACTCTCGCTAGTCGGAACAGTTTATTTAAAAGGCTATCAAGAAAATCTAGAGTTGGTAGGTGCTCGTAGACAAGTTAGAATGGTAATTAATGAAGCATGCCATGAAGCTGTCATAAAAAAATCTATGAGACGAATTAATTTTTCTACAGAGACGCACCAATTATCTGTGGGAAGAAGTTTTTCAAATACCTCACCAATGGATACATTTGAAAATAAAAAAATATCATTTGGGAAGAATATTATGATCTACAATCTTGACGGCATGCTTATTTCTTCGAATGGCACCATAAATCCTCGCACAATTGTTATTAAAAATAAAAATAAGAAATTAAAGGTAAAAGTGCAAATGATGTGGGGGAAAATGATTGATGAATAGGCAAAATGGTTTTTTACTTTTAGAATCAAGTGTTTCGCTATTGATGGCTTGCTTAGGACTAGTTCTCTTGTTTACTACTTACGGTCAAACTAAAAAAATAGAAAATAATATGGATAAAAGAGTAGATCGAGCGTATGCATATTATGTCTTATCGCAGACTAAAGTAGATAAGCTTGTAGTTCATGATCACATTTATCGACAAGCATCAGGAAAGAAAATATTTGATCAAACAGAAGAGCAAGTTTACGATGTTAAATAAAAAATGTACTGGTTTTACCTTAGCTAAAGCTATGCTAGCGATTTTGATTACAGTCTTTTGCATGCAAATTCTCTATTCAACTTTGTATCTTATAAAACACAGTGATAAGAATAAAGAACCAATAAATGAAGTAGCATATGCGTATGTTCAAATGAATAATTTTTTGAAAGAAAATAAGCATACAGAAATTGATTTAAATCGTTCAAATTCACAAAGAATTATTTTAAAAGTTTTAGATGAAAAATCTTCAATTAAGGAACCAGTTTTTAAACGGTATGTAATTACAGGCTATCAAGACATGATAAGGATGCAGGGAATAGCGGGTGGACATGTACCATTAATTTTAAATGTTACAAGAGTCAGCTTTTCTTATCATAAAACGAACTTTAAAATATCGTTTAACGAGGAAAAGAAAGGTAACTCAGAGTTAATCTTTCAGGTAGATGAGCCTTTAAAAGTTAAAAATGACGATAGTCATAAGGAAAAAGTAAATGAAAAGCAAAAAGAAAATAAAAGCTAGTGCGCTTCTTAGTGCGGTATTAGTGTTGATGACATGTATTATTTTTGTAGAGTTTTATATAGGATATTTTTATCGTAACCTCCATTCCAATCTACTTTTGTTAAAATATTTTCTTTAAGTTTGCGGGCATTCTTGCGCAGATAACCAATCCCCGTTAAAATGTGAAAAGTAAGGGGTTGAGAAAATGCAAAAACAAAATTTGGAAACATTATATCCAAAATTCGAAAAAGCAATTAAAATTTTAAAAGACGATTTAAATGTCTCATTTTCATCTGCATTAACAGAAACTTTTGATAATTTAGAAAACGGTAAGATTAAAGTAGAAGCAGGTGCACCTGCTAAGGAAACTGTCGCTCAATTAACTGAAGCTTATCGTAAACTTCAGTATGAAGACATTCCAAAAAAAGAGAAAATGCAAGTATTCACTTTGCTAGCATTAAAGTCAATTAGTGAAGATGGACGAAACTATACGCAAATGCCAACGCCACCTATTATTGCAACAATTATTGCCTTAATTTGGCAAAAAATTGTGCCAAGAGATTTTACTCATGTCATTGATCCAACAATTGGAACAGGAAACCTACTTTATTCTGTAATTGAGCAATTAATTGCTAATAATCATTCTCAAAATAATTATCAACTTTATGGTATTGACAATGATGAAACATTGTTAGATTTAGCTGATGTGGGAGCGCACTTAGATGATTTAAAAATTGAATTGTATCGTCAAGATGCACTAGATAGCTGGATGATTCCCAAAGCAGATGTTATCTTGAGTGATTTACCTGTTGGATATTATCCATTAGATAACAATGCACAAAAATTCGAATTACATGCTAATGAAGGCCATTCACTGGCCCATAAACTTTTAATTGAACAAATTATCAATAATTTAAGGCCAGATGGCTTTGCCTTTTTAGTGGTACCTAAGCTTCTTTTCACAGATGATGGAGCTTTAACTTTTATGCCATGGCTTGCAAAAAAAGTGAATATTCAAGCAATTATTGATTTGCCAGAAAAAATGTTTAGTAAGCAGGGACATGAAAAGTCAATTTTAGTTTTTCAAAATCATGGCGAGATGGCGAAACAAAAAGAAGTACTGGTTGCACAATTATCCTCTTTAAAAGATCCCCAATCCTTAGTAAAATTTAATATGAGACTAAATGATTGGTACAATAAAAATAATTAAATTATTAAGAGGTAATTTATGAAGAAGATTTTAGCAGTTAATTCAGGGAGTTCATCATTTAAATATAAATTATTTGCTTATCCAGAAGAAAAGGTTATTGCTTCTGGAATGGCAGATAGTGTAGGATTACCTAATTCTGTATTTAAGCTGAAATTAGCAGATGGGACAACTTATGAAGAAAAAAAGGATATCCCTAATCAAGAAGCTGCAGTTCAAAAATTATTAAGTTGGTTAAAAAAATATAAAGTAATTAATGACTTGTCTGAGCTAGGTGGTATTGGACATCGTGTAGTTGCTGGTGGGGAAGAGTTTAAGGATAGTACCATTATTACTCAAGATAATATTTGGAAAATCTATGATATGTCAGATTATGCTCCACTTCACAATGCAGCTGAAGCTGATGGAATTTATGCTTTTATGAAAGTTTTACCGGATGTACCAGAGGTAGCCGTCTTTGATACCTCATTTCATCAAACTTTAGATCCAGTGCAATATCTATACTCTGTTTCATATGATTACTATTTAAAATATCGTGCACGTAAATATGGTGCTCACGGTACTTCTGTACGATATGTCGTAAATAGAGCAGCAGAGCTTTTAAATAAACCAGTAGAGGACTTAAAAATGATTGTTTGCCACTTAGGGAGTGGTGCTTCTGTAACAGCTGTAAAAAACGGGAAATCATTTGATACTTCAATGGGATTTAGTCCGGTGGCTGGGTTAACAATGAGCACTCGAAGTGGTGATATCGATCCTTCAGTAGTCCAATTTATTATGAAGAAAACAAAAATCACCAAATTTGATGATGCAATTAATCTCTTGAACAACGATTCTGGACTAGCAGGAATTTCAGGTATATCGCCAGATATGCGTGAAATACGTGCAGAAGCTGAAAAAGGTAATCGGCGTGCGCAATTAGCGTTGGATATTTTTGTTAATCGAATTGTACGTTACATTGGTGAATACTTTGTTGAGATGGGCGGAGCAGATGTTTTAATTTTTACAGCAGGAATTGGTGAAAATGAAGTACCAATTAGAAAAGCAATTCTTGAACAATTGCATGACTCTTTAGGAGTAGTTATTGATGAGAAAGAAAATGCTGAAAATGGTGAAAAAGTAATTACTAAACCTGAATCTAAGATTACAGGAATGATTGTTCCAACTAATGAAGAGTTAATGATTGCTCGTGATGTAGTTCGGCTAATAGAAGAATAATCTTGTAAGTGTGTCAAGTTTCAAAATCATCCTCAGTATGGTAAAATAATATCGAACTGGGGATGTTTTGGGATTCGACAGGCGTAGATTCGCATTGACTGCGATTCGTAGGTTACGTCTACGTAAAAACGTTTCAGTTAAATATAACTGCAAATAACAATAATTCTTACGCAGTAGCTGCTTAGTCAGCCTGTGTGATCTAGAAATGGCTTGCTCATGGCTGTTTTCTAGGTTTTACCATTTAATGAGCTACGTTTAACTAACTACCTAAATAGTTAAAAATAAGATTTTTTAGGCATGTTTTAGTATTTTAGCCCTGTTATATGGCGTGATACTAGAACGAGATCAAGTAATATAACTATGATCGTAGATGTTAGTGACGGAATACGTTTGGACAGGGGTTCAATTCCCCTCATCTCCATTGAAGCATTTTTAATTGTTTTGTGAAGTTCCTTAAACCGCTTGGTTAAGGGATTTTTATTTTTATGAAGTTTTGAAAATTTATGAAAATATAGCAAAAGGGGGAGGTAACTTAAGAGGTAACATTTTTAGTATTTAGCTTAGATAACTAATTTAAATAAACAACAACTCTAGAATTTTAATTCTAGGGTTTTTCTTTTATGTGCATCCCTGTGGATAAAGATTATTTAAGTGCCTGCTCCATATGGGTAGAAATTAAACCTCCTTCTTCAACTGAATATTACATGATCCTAAGCCTGCTCCATATGGGTAGAAATTAAACATATAAAGGGGGCGGTAAAATACAGAATCTTGAGAAAGCATAAAAAAAACACCTCACTATTTAAAGCGAGGTGTACACAGCTTAAAGCATTAACATTTTACTATATCTTGCTAGTTACCTTAACTATTCAAGATACAAAAAAGGTAATCAACCTTTTAACCAGTGTAACAAAGCAAGCTGTGCTTTTAATACACTAAGGAGGTTGATTACCAATGAATGAATTTCTTACATTAGTAATTCTACTACTTCTTGTAATTGAAATTGAGTAGCAACTAATAAAACTGTATAATTTATCCCAAATTATTGATAAAATAAAAAAGGTGTATGCAGGAAGCACACACCAAGCTTAAAACTTAAAGAGGTGGTAAAAATAAAAACCTTTTTGGGTAAGCGCTTGGCTGGGGTGTACTACCAATACACCAAAATTTAGCGCTTTAAGTCTATTTATTACCAGCCTTAAGAATTTCTATAATTCTTCTGTCAAAGTAATTATAGCATGAATAGGCGTTTACTTAAAGGCTTTACACATGGTGTAAGGTCTTTTTATTAGTTGAAGTATTTTAATAGGTTAAATATATAGTATCAAATTTTATTAAAGCATAATAATTGTGAATGAAAGTAGGGTTTAACGGTATACTAGTAATGAGGTGAATAAATATGAGAGAACCGATCTTCTTAACACCAGCTTTTAGACAGAAAATCTGGGGTGGAAGGAAATTAAAAACAGAATTAAATTATAATATTCCAGAAGGAAGTGTTGGAGAGGCTTGGGTTATTTCAGCCTATAAAGATAATTCTTCAGTAGTGTCTAGTGGAAAATATAAGGGAGTAACTCTTAGAAAATTATATCAAGACCATCCAGAGTTATTTGGTAATCCAGAAGATAAGGAGTTTCCTTTACTAGTAAAATTTTTAGATGCAAATGATAATTTATCGGTGCAAGTGCATCCAGATGATGAATATGCAAGAATACATGAAAATGATTCTGGAAAAACTGAAAGTTGGTACGTCTTACATGCTGAACCAGGTGCTCAGCTAATATATGGCCACAATGCTAAAAATAAAGAAGAATTAAAGAAAATGATAGACAGTGGGGAATGGGAAGAATTATTTCATTATGTTCCAGTTAAAACAGGTGATTTTTTCTATGTACCTGCTGGTACTGTCCATGCTCTAACTAAAGGAATTATGGTAATTGAAACCCAGCAATCAAGTGATGTAACCTACCGCCTTTACGATTGGGATCGGGTTGATGAGAAAACCGGAAAGAAAAGAAAGCTTCATATTGATAAATCTCTGGATACAATAAAAGTACCATTTGAGAATCCAAACATTGCTCCAGTGGTTAAAAATATTAAAGATGCCAAGATTACCATACTGGCTAAACCTCCTTTGTCACCACATTTTTATTTATGGCAAATTGATATAAATGGTAAATTTGACTGGTCACTAGATCAACATCCTTATTTGTTAGTCTCTGTAATTCAGGGAGAAGGTAAATTTATTAGCGATGACAAAGAGTATCAAATAAAGTTGGGTACAAATTTTATTATTCCAAATGGATTAAAAAAGTTCACATTTATTGGTAAAAATTTACGTTTAGTTGTTTCAGCACCAGTCGATGATGGTACAAGTAAGAAAGAGAAAAATTAAAAGGATTTTAGATTAAAATGCACATTTTAATGGTTGAAGATGATAAATCAGTTGCAGAAATGATGAAGTTATTTTTTGCAAAAGAAGATTGGAAAGTGACTGTCGCATTAGATGGAGAAGAAGCTGTTACAGAATTTAAGCAAAATCCAGACAAATACGATTTAATAACTTTAGATTTAAATTTACCTAAAAAGGATGGCGTAGAAGTAGCAAAAGAAATTCGAGCTATTTCTCAGGAAGTACCAATAATAATTTTAACGGCTCGAGATTCAGAGAGTGATCAAATTTTAGGATTAGGGATGGGAGCAGATGAATATGTAACTAAGCCCTTTAGTCCTTTAGCTTTGATTGCAAGAATAAAAGCATTGTATCGTCGCGCACAATTAAATTCTCAAGAAA
The DNA here is from genome assembly GCF_014522345.1 of Lactobacillus sp. PV037. Taxonomy (NCBI): domain Bacteria; kingdom Bacillati; phylum Bacillota; class Bacilli; order Lactobacillales; family Lactobacillaceae; genus Lactobacillus; species Lactobacillus sp. PV037. Next base: position 414,762 of record NZ_CP041987.1, read on the forward strand.
ATAATGGACAAGAAACAGATTTTGATGTTGTTACTAAACATATAAAAATCTCACGTGAGCGAAGAGAAGTATTTGTGGACAACAAAATTGTACCCGGCTTAACTCCTAAAGAATTTGATTTATTAATTACAATGGCTCAAAAACCGAAGCAAGTTTTTTCACGTGATAAGTTACTAGAACTAGTGTGGGGATATGAATTCTTTGGTGAAGAAAGAACCGTTGATGCTCATATTAAAAAGCTACGCCAAAAATTGGAAAATGTAGGACCTCAGATGATTCAAACAGTATGGGGAGTAGGCTATAAATTTGATGATTCAGAGGTTTAGGGTCGTATGAAACTATTTTATCAGCAAATGTTAGGCTTTTTCTTAATTATTGCGCTTAGTATAGGAATAATTGGTTATTCTGCAGTCCATTCATCAAGTAATCAAGCTTATGAACAGACTTATTCTCGTTTAGAAGGTTATGCGAAATCCTTAGGCGAATTAGCCCAAGAAGATAGTCCAGTTTCTCCTAGTTTAGATGAGAATTTTTTAAATAAAATGCAAACGGTCATGCAAGGTGAAGACATGAGTATTAAATTCTTTGATTTAGGCCGTAATCAACTATACCCCAGGACTGTATTGCGAGTTCAATTACCTGAATGGATAACAAAAAAGGTAAGTCAGGGGAAAATTGTCAAAATAAAAAATGATCATACAAATAAAGGACCAGCTTTTTCAAATCGGGATGCTTATACTAGTATTATTTACCCATGGAGAGATAGTAAAAATAAGATAATTGGCTATATTTGGATTGGTGCAAGAGTTAAGAATGTTGAATATATGATTGATCAAGAAAAAAGAAAATTGATCACTGCTCTAGGTGTTACAATGTTAATTGCGATTTTTTTGAGCTTTCTCTTATCTTTTTATATGACTAAGAGAATTCAACGTCTTTCAAGTGCAACCAAGAAAATTGCTGATGGAGATTTTGATGTAACGCTACAAGCAGGACAAGTGGATGAAATTGATGATCTAGCTAGGAATTTTAATGCGATGGTAAAAGCTCTTAGAAGATCAAATGATGAAATTGCTGCTCAAGAAAAAAGACGGGAAGAATTTATGGCTGATGCTTCGCATGAAATGAGAACCCCATTAACTACAATTAATGGAATCCTCGAAGGATTGCAATATAATGCTATTCCAAAAGAAGCAATTCCTAAGTCGATTGAATTGATGCAAGGAGAAACAAAAAGATTAATTAGACTAGTTAATGAAAATCTGGATTACGAAAAAATTCGAAGTAATAAGATTACTTTATTAAAAACGAAGTTTAAGGCTTTTGAGGTTTTGAATAATTTGGTTGTTCAAATGTCTAAAAAGGTCCAAGAAAAGAATGATAAACTAGTTTTAAATTGTCCACAAGATTTGACTATTTATGCCGATAAGGATAGATTTACGCAAATAATGGTGAATTTAATTCAAAATGCCATTCAATTTACTAAAGATGGAGTAATCAAGATTACAGGAAAGCATGTGGAACATGGGGCACAATTTAGTGTTGAAGATACAGGAATAGGAATGAGTGACGACCAAAAGAAATTTATTTTTGATCGTTTCTATAAGGCTGATGTTTCTCGAGCAAAGTATGGAAGTGGTGAATCTGGTTTAGGATTAGCTATTGTTTTGTCCTTGATTAGACAACATGGGGGAAAAATTGAAGTTGAATCTGATTTAAACAAAGGGTCCAAATTTATTGTCACTTTATATGATGAAGGCTATGAGCGATTTTTGAAAAAAGAATAATAAAAAAGTTACTTGATATTAATTTAGATCAAGTAACTTTTTTATTATGACTATTTGGTTGATTTTTGACTATTTTCAGTAATTTGGTTTAAAACTGAATTTGGTACTGTAGTCAGTTTTTCCTTAGATTTTTCTGGTGCATTTGTAGTATAAAGATTAGTAGATGAACTGTTGTGATGCTGAGAATAAAGAGAAGTGGAGGAAGCCCCTAAGTTTTGCTCTAAGGTCAGCATACGTTGATAATTTTCAGCATAGTCAAATTCTGATGGATCAACTGGAATAAAACCTGTAGGTGTGTAAAAACGCAAAAGGTTGCGGCTATTAAGGAGATCAGAATTGTGTAAACTTTGATAGCCAAATTTAGTTAAAGAATTAATTTCTTGTTTTTGCCCTTTGGTAAAATGCGTCATCTTTTTTCCAGTTTGATTATCATAAATAGTACCTTTAATTCCTTTACCATTAACGATGACATATTTTGGAGTAACAATAGTTCCATTTCTAAAAACAACAACTTGGCGATGATCTTTAGAAAGAAGATCACTACCAAATTGAATATAGTTTTGGGTGTTAACTCCTAAAAGATGAAGTAAAGTTGGTAAAACATCAATTTCTCCACCAATTTCGTTGTTAATGCCACCGTTCAGCCCCGACATATGGAGCATAAAGGGGACACGTTGTTCAGAAATATTATCATATTCACTCCATTGACTAGGTTGTTTACCTAAAAGTGGCGCAAGAGCAGTAGATTCTGAATTAGAAAGTCCGTAATGATCGCCATAAATCATAATCAGAGAATTGTTGTAAAGTCCACTCTTTTTTAGGTAGGTAAAAAATTCTTTTACAGCTTGGTCAAGGTAGTGGGCAGTTTCAAAATAATTATTAACGGTTTGGTTATTAGTAGCAGAAGTTTTGAAATTATCTTTATCTTCAGTATCTAGGTCAAACGGAATATGATTAGTAACCGTAATAAATTTTGTGTAAAAAGGTTGTTGTAAGTGTTCAAGATACTTGACGCTTTCGCCGAATAGAAGTTTATCTTTTAGGCCATAACCACTTTTATCATTCTGATCTTGTGAAAAATAATTTCCATCGAAGAAATAGTTGTAACCTAGATTTTTATAAGTTTCATTTCGATTCCAAAAAGTTCCAACATTACCATGGAATACAGCAGAGGTATAGCCATTTTGGCGCAAAATTTGTGGAGCGGCTTGAAAAGTATTTTCTGAGCCAAGAGATGAAAATAATGATCCATCAGAAATGCCGAAAGTGCCAGTTTCTAGCATATTTTCAGCATCAGAAGTTCTTCCAAGACCAACTTGATGATAAAAATTACTAAAGCTAATGGTATTTTTATTATGATAAAGAGAATTTAAGAAAGGAGTAACTTCTTGTCCATTAACTTTCAGCCCAATAAGAAATTGTTGAAAACTTTCTAGGTGAATAATAATTACATTTTTGTTCTTAGCTTTTCCAAAGTACTGGCTAGAAGGGGCAGTATAATTTTGTTTAGTAAATGTTAATACTTGATTGAGTGTATCTGCATTAGCGTTTTTCTTAACTTGGTTAGATTGAGCGCTTTTTAAAAGATCGTAGATTGAATAAGTATCAATACCCAGGTATTTAACTACATAAGAGCGATCAAAGGTATTACGCAGTAAGCGTGGACGAGAGGTTTCGGCTAACATCATATTCAAGGTAAGCATAAAGACGCCAAAAGAAGTAGCAGCAAAAGATTTTTTAAGTCCGTAACGCTTAGAGTCAATCTTTATTACTTTAAAAATTAAAAGAATGACGATGACAATGAGATCAAGCCATAGAATGATGTCAGAGGGATGCAGTAAAGCTACTGTACTCTTGCCCAATCCTTGTGATACTTTACCAGCATTTTGAATGGTTTTACTAGTTAAAAAGTCAGAAAACTGGCGATAATAAATAATATTTGCAAAAAGTAATATTGTATTTAGAGTATCTAAAAACAACATTGCAATATAAGAAAGGATTGGCTTGGATATATATAATCCTACACTCAAAAGAATGATTGAACTACCTAGCGGTGTTAACCAAACAATAAATTGTTGGTAAGGGTCAGTTAAATTCAAGCGGAAATCAAAATAGACGGCAAACATGTATTTTAGCCAAAAGCAAAGATTCAATAGGACAAAAAATCCTAGACGTGTTTGCCAAAAATTTATCTTTAATTTTTTCAAAATATTTTCTCCTTATAGAGATATTCTACTTGTATTTAGAAAAAACGCAAAATTTTTTAGAATTAATTAAGGATATTTCAAGCGCAAAGTGAGGTATACTAAATTTAAGAACAAAAAGGAGACCTACTTATGTTGTTTTTGCAGCCATTATATGAAGTAGTAACCCGTACTTTTGCAAATAAAGTGAATCATTTTGCTTTGATTAAACTAATATTTTACAGTTTAGATAAAACAATTTTTTATTTTTTAATATTTGCAGTTTTGAGGTTATGTTGGTTAATGTTTGTACGACATCGAAGAAAAATTAAATCAGAAATTGCTGTTTGGATTTTTGCCTTTTATTTAATTTTATTATTTATGCTGACAACCTTTAGAGATACTTATTTTCCATGGCAATTATCTTTTAATTTACATCGGCCACTGAGTGATATTAACTTAGTATTTATGAAAGAAACTATTAAGTTAATTCATGGAGCTAGTATTGTTGATTTCTTCTATAATTCTTTTGGAAATGTATTATGGTTTATGCCATTTGGATTTTTATTTCCAATTATTATTCAAAAAAGACATTGTTTTTGGTGGACTTTATTAGTCGGAGCTGCTATTTCAGTAAGTATTGAAGGCTGGCAGTTTGTTTTAATGACAGGTGTTAGTGATATTGATGATGTGTTTTTTAACGTGTGTGGGACAATCATTGGATATGGAATTTATAAATATGTAATTAATAATCATCATTTTGATTGATTTAATCTGTTTATTTTTTTCCTATCTGCTAAAATAAAAGTAGGTTTAAATTTATAAAGAAAAAGGGAAGTAAGAAAATGACAGAAATTGTACATTTAGATACTAGTAAATTGAAACCTTTTGTTCATGAAAATGAATTAAAGGAAATGCAACCAATGGTTACTGCAGCAGATAAAGTATTACGTGAGGGTTCTGGTGCAGGGGCAGATTTTCGCGGTTGGATTGATTTACCAATTAATTATGATAAAGAAGAATTTGATCGTATTAAAAAGGCTGCCAAAAAGATTCAAAAAGATTCTGAAGTTTTAATTGGAATCGGAATTGGTGGGTCTTACTTAGGTGCTCAAGCTTCTATTGAATTTTTAAATAGTGCTTTTTATGGTCGTGATAAAGATGATTACCCAACTGTTGTATTTTGTGGTAATTCTATCTCAGGTTCATATCTCTATGATTTAATCGAATGGTTGGGCGATAAGGATTTCAGTATTAATATTATTTCTAAGTCAGGTACTACTACTGAACCTTCTATTGCCTTCCGTGTTTTAAAAGAAAAATTAATTCAAAAATATGGTAAAGAAGAATCTGTTAAGCGAATTTACGCAACTACTGATCGTGCTAAGGGTGCTTTAAAGACTGAAGCAGATGCAGAAGGCTATGAAGAATTCGTTGTACCAGATGATATTGGTGGACGCTTCTCAGTTCTTTCAGCAGTTGGTTTACTTCCAATCGCAGTAGCTGGTGGCGACATTGATGAAATGATGAAGGGTGCAGCAGATGCACGTGCAGCTTATACTACCCCAGATGATGAAGGAGATAATCCTTATAAATATGCTGCAATTAGAAATATTCTTTATCGTAAAGGTTATACTACTGAAATTCTTGAAAACTATGAACCAACTTTAAGAATGTTTGGTGAATGGTGGAAGCAATTGATGGGTGAATCAGAAGGTAAAGATCAAAAGGGTATTTATCCATCAAGTGCTAACTTTACTACTGATTTACACTCACTTGGTCAATATATTCAAGAAGGACGCCGTAATTTAATGGAAACTGTTCTTAAAGTAGAACATCCTCGTCACGACGTAACTATTCCAGATGATAAAGAAAACTTGGATCAACTAAACTTCTTATCAGGTAAAACTATGAATTACGTAAACGATCGTGCTTATGAAGGTGTGGTTTTAGCTCATACTGATGGTGGAGTTCCAGTTATGACTATTGATATCAAGGATCAAAGTGCACATACATTAGGTTACTTGATTTATTGGTTCGAATTAGCTGTTGGTATTTCAGGTTACTTAAACGGTATTAATCCATTTAACCAGCCAGGTGTTGAGAGTTACAAGAGAAATATGTTTGGTCTTTTAAATAAACCAGGCTACGAAGATTTACATGATGATTTAACTAAACGTCTTTAAGTCTAATAAAAAAGAGCGCGAGCTCTTTTTTTATTTATGTGAGTATTTAGGATAAAGTTATAACATAAAGTCAATAAAGGAAAGGAAAAAGTTAAATGGTTGATATTGAAAAAATTTTTATACAAATGGAAGAAAAAATTAATAAATTTGCTGATGACTTATTTTTTAAGAATAAGGCAATGATTGATTTGTTGGATATTCAGGAACAAAAAGAAATGCTCCATTTGAAGATGAAGGAAGTAGAGAAATTGCAAGCAATGGTACGTACAATAAAAGACTTTTGTGAACCTCAAGTTGCTGCTATTATTAATGTTAGTAAAGAAAGTAGTGAGATAAAGGTAGATTATACCCTAGTTAAAAATCAAACTAGCCAACTTATTCAGAATTATAATAATCTTTTAGGAATTATAACCTATATTGAAGAATTACGAGCTAAGAAAAATAAATCTCTTGATAAAAAATGGCTCGAAATGAAAACTAGGCTTCAAGCAATGGATATAGCAACTATCGAACAAATTAAAGAAAAAGCGGAAGGTAGCCAAGAGTAGTTTTAATATTATTAGATTTTCGAAATCTTATTAGGTTAAGAAAATTGTGAAAACAAAAAATCGTTAGCTTGTAGGCTAGCGATTTTCAATAAAATTAATTAATTGAGATATCCGGGCTCGAACCGGAACATCCAGGAACCAGAAACCTGTGCCTTACCAATTTGGCTATATCTCAATGAAATCACCCGTACGAGAATCGAACTCGCAACTCCACCTTGAGAGGGTGGCGTCTTAACCATTTGACCAACGGGCAAAATCAACATAAGTAAATATAATCTAATATTAAGATTATGTCAAGGGAAGATAATTTAGAAAGTAAGACAATTAAGAAAGAATATAAGGTATAAGATGATTGATTATTATAAAACTCGCAATTTAATTGAGCAAATGATACCCCATAAAATTGTTCCAGGAGTCAACTATGCCTTCATTAAAGGAGAACAAGTAAATACAGCAACACTTGGATTTGCTAGTATTTATCCTCAACTAACTCAATTAAGTCCTTTTGGATTATATGATTTAGCCAGCTTGACTAAAGTTATTGGAACGACAAATGTTTTTCTGAAATTATACGAAGAAGGAAGGATTAATTTCTCTGAACCTTTAAAAAATTTTCTTCCAGAATTTAAAGATGAACGTGTTCGTTTAAGTCATCTATTAACCCATACTAGTGGAATTAAGGGCTGGATTGAAAATAGAGATCAATTAAGCGCTCCTGAATTGTTAAAAGCAATTGTAAACTTACCTGTGACAGATGAATTTGAAACAAAGATGAGGTATGCGGATACTAATTTTATTCTATTAGGATTAGTTTTAGAAAGAATATACCATGAAGATGTTCAAACTATCATTACCAATGAAGTAATTAAGCCACTTCGGTTAGAAAATACAACCTTTACTCCACCATCACCGCAATCAATTCCAACAGCTTTTAATGAAAAGGGGGAGGTTTTACAAGGAATAGTTCACGATCCCAAAGCTCGAATCCTAGGAAAGGATTGTGGTTCAGCAGGCCTGTTTTCAACATTAGATGATTTGTTAGAATTAGCCAAATATTATCTTGGTATAAAAAAAGATGAATTTATTTTAAAGCAAGATACCGTAGCTCAACTATTTGATTCTAAATCCGTTGCAGGTGTCCATCCTCGTTCATGGGGATGGGATTTAAGATTTGATCCAAAAGATAATCATCCTCTGATTTATCACACAGGGTTTACTGGCACTTTTATGCTCTTAGATCGTCAAAAAAAATCGGGTATGATAGTTTTGACTAATCGAATCCATCCAACAGGTAAAAACGAGGTGTTTTTATCAATGAGGGAGAAAATCGTCCAGAGTTTTTTAGCAGAAAATGGCAAATAAAAAGACGTTTACACGTCTTTTACATTCCAGCTTTGATGATTTTCTTTTCAGCCATTGCTTTTCTAAGGGCAAGCATAGCAGTATAGGTAGATAAAATATAAACTTTTTTAGTAGGAAGAGTAGCAATTTGATCAATTAATGCTTCGTGGTCATCTTTAACAATATTAAGAAGGTCAGGATTGAAACCAGAGACTTCTAAACGAAAGTCCATGTCTTTCCATCGTTGTCCTCCAACTAGTACTTTTTTTATCTTTTCTTTATTTAATCCTTCAAATTCTGCATCCCAAATCCAAGAAGTATCAATTCCGTCAGCATGATTTGCATTTAAAAGAGTTACTAAGGAATAGTCATCTTTTTCGGTGTTTAACATATGCAAAACTTCATCAAGTCCCACAGGGTTTTTAACTAAGATAAGATCAATTTCTTTACCTTTGTAGTTGATTAATTCTTGACGGCCAAAGACACGTTTGTTTTCAGCAAAGCTTTGGGCAACTTCTTCTTCGCTTAAACCATACTCACGAGCAACAGTATAAGCAGCTAAAGCGTTATAGATATTATAGGTACCTCCAATTCCAATATTATAATCTTTATCTCCCATTTGGAAGGTAAGACTATTTGGAGTTTGATTAATAATTTTATTAACACTGTAGTCTAATTCAGGACGCTTATAACCGCAGTTTGGACAGAAAAAATCACCAAGATTTGCATAAACTCGTTCATGATAGTGTAAAACATGATCACATTTTGGACATAGAACACCATCAGTATTAACAGGAGCTTTAAAGTCATTTTCAGGTTGATCATTAGGTAATTTGAACCCATAAAATACCTTTTTATTTGGTAAGTCAACAGATGAGAAAATACTTGCATCTCCATTCGCAATAATAGTTGCATCAGGTGCTAATTTTATACCATCTACAATTTTTTCATAGGTAGTATAAATTTCTCCATAACGATCCATTTGATCTCTAAAAATATTTGTTAGGACAAAAGTTTTAGGATGAAGTAATTTAGTAACCATTTTGACGTTAGCTTCGTCAACTTCTAAAACAGCAATTTTCTTTTTAACTTTTTTGTTTTTATGGGCTAAAAATGCCGTAACAATTCCTTGTTGCATGTTACTTCCGGACGGATTAGTTAAAACATCTCCATACTTTTTCTTGAGAGCTTTAACAATTAAAGAGGTAGTCATTGTTTTTCCGTTTGTTCCAGTAACGATAATTGTTTCATATCCTTTTGCCAGATGGTTGAGGACATTTGGATCAATTTTCATTGCAAACTTACCGGGAAAACTTGTCCCACCTTTTAATACATTATGTAAAAACCAATAAGATGATTTTCCTGCCATTGTGGCAACATTTGATTTAATATTCATTGTAATCCCTCACTTTAAAACTAGCCTTAACTATAACACATCCAAGAAAATAAAACGACTTTTTTATTGAGGGATTTTTTACTATACTTATTAATGCAAGAAGATAAAGGTGAGGTAACTATGGCACAATTATTTTTCCGATATGGAGCAATGAGCAGTGGTAAAACAATTGAAATTTTAAAGGTCGCTCACAATTATGATGCACAAGGACGAAAGATTGCCTTGATGACAAGTGGTCTTGATACGCGTAATGGAGTAGGAAATGTTTCATCACGCATTGGCTTACAAAGAAAAGCAATTCCGATAACAGAAGAGATGAATCTTTTTGACTATATTAAAGAGATGAATAAAAAGCAGATGCAAGCAGATAAAGCAGAAGTGGCTTGTGTATTAATCGATGAAGCACAGTTTTTGAAGCGACATCATGTTCTAGAATGCGCTAAAATTGTGGATGAGTTAAAAATTCCAGTAATGACCTTTGGATTAAAAAATGATTTTCAAAATAACTTATTTGAAGGAAGCGAGAATTTATTGATTTTTGCTGATAAAATAGAAGAAATGAAAACCATTTGTCATTATTGTGGACATAAAGCAGTAATGAATTTACGTGTAAATGAAGGACAGCCTGTCTATGATGGACAACAGGTACAAATTGGTGGAGATGAATCTTATTATCCAGTTTGTCGTTTTCATTATTTTCACCCTGGAGAAAAAAGAATTTAAGAGAGGATTTTAACAATGGATAAAGTTATGGCTCAATTGGAGAGTTTAGTTGGCCACTATGAAGAATTGCAAGAAATGATGGCTGACCCAGAAGTAATTAATGACACTAAACGCTATATGGAAATTTCAAAAGAAGAAGCAGATATGCGTGAAGTTGTTCAAAAGTATCGTCAGTATAAAGCTGATAAAAAGGAAATTGCAGATAATAAAGAAATTATTTCTAATGAATCCGACAGCGATTTAGTTGAAATGGCTAAAGAAGAAAATTCAGAGCTTGAAAAAGAAGTAACAGAACTTGAGGATGAAATCAAAATCTTAATGCTTCCAAAAGATCCTAATGATGACAAAGATATTATTATGGAAATTCGTGGAGCTGCCGGAGGGGATGAAGCATCATTATTTGCTGCTGACTTATTGAGAATGTATGAAAAATATGCTGAAACTCAAGGCTGGAAGGTTTCAATTATTGATTCCGATCCAACTGAAGTAGGTGGGTACAAACATGTGGCCTTAATGATTACAGGAGATAAAGTATATTCTAAGTTAAAGTATGAAAATGGGGCTCACCGTGTACAACGTATTCCAGTAACTGAATCTCAGGGTCGTGTTCATACTTCAACTGCAACTGTAGCAGTAATGCCTGAATATGAACAAGTAGATATTGATATTGATCAAAAAGATATTCGTGTGGATGTTTACCGCTCTTCAGGTGCTGGTGGTCAACACATTAACAAGACTTCTAGTGCCGTTCGTATGACACACTTGCCAACGGGTATTGTAGTGGCTATGCAAGATCAAAGATCTCAACAGCAGAACCGTGAAAAAGCAATGCAAATTTTGAAATCACGTGTTTATGATTATTATGAAAGTCAAAATCAAGCTCAATATGATGCAAAACGTAAAAGTGCTGTTGGTACTGGTGATCGTTCTGAAAGAATTAGAACTTATAATTTCCCACAAAATCGTGTAACTGATCACCGTATTGGGTTGACACTTAATAAGTTAGATCGAATCTTAAATGGAGAACTTGATGAAGTTATCAATGCTTTAGTTCTTTATTATCAAACACAACAATTAGAAAAGATGGCGGAAGAAAATGCCTAGTAATTTTAAGCAAATTAAGCAGAACTTTTTAAAAGAAAATCCTGAAATTCTTCCTGAAGATGTAGACTATGTGTTAGCAGAACGCTTAGACTATACTCCTAGCGAATTTCAAATGCATTTAGAAGATAATTTGACCGCTGAGCAGCTAAAAGTAATTAGACGAGATTTAAAAAAACTTGCTAAGGGAGTTTCTCCTCAATATATTGTGGGATATAGCTGGTTTTTAGGATATAAAATTTTAGTTAAAAGAGGAGTCTTAATTCCTCGTTTTGAAACAGAAGAATTAGTTCTGTGGGCACTTGATAATCTTAGTGAGAACCAAAAGGTACTTGATTTAGGTACAGGATCTGGTGCAATTATGGTAGCTTTGGCAAATAAAGCTAAAGAAAAAAATATTAGTAATTTAACCTTATATGCAAGTGATATATCAGATAATGCTTTACGTGAAAGTGAAGAAAACTTTTTGAATTATGATTTAGATGTAATTACCAGAAAAGCTAATGTACTAATTGGGTTGGAAAAATTTGATCTAATTGTCTCAAATCCTCCCTATATTAAATTAGACGAAAAAAATTTGATGGATAAAAATGTAATTCAAAATGAGCCTGAAGAAGCACTATTTGGTGGAGAAGATGGGTTAGATTTTTATCGTAGGTTTGCGCAGCAAGTAAAAGATCATCTGAATAAAAATGGACACTTTTTCTTGGAATTTGGATTTAATCAGCAAGATGATTTAGCAAAACTTTTTGCCAAAGAATTGCCTGAGTTTGAAATTGAATTTAAGAAAGACTTATCTGGTAAACCTCGAATGGTACATGGGAGATGGAAAAATTAAATGGAAACTAAAATTTTTTCAAAAGATCAACTTGATGATGCAGTTAAGCTTTTGAAGAGAGGCGAATTAGTTGCCTTTCCAACTGAAACTGTTTATGGTTTAGGTGCGCTTGCGACTGATGAAGTAGCGGTAAAAAATGTTTATGCAGCCAAAGGACGACCAAGTGATAATCCTTTAATTGTGACTGTCTCTAATCCTGAAATGATGGCAAGATATGTGACACAAATCCCTGAAGTAGCTGAGAAGTTAATTAACCAATTTTGGCCTGGTCCTTTAACAATTATTTTGAAAGTAAAAGAGGGGGCATTACCTAATGCAGTTACTGGGGGCTTGACGACAGCTGCTTTCCGCAATCCCCAAGATAAATTGACGCAAGAATTAATTAGCAAGCTTGATGCACCAATTGTCGGACCTTCTGCTAATACTTCAACTAAACCTAGTCCAACAACTGCTGAACATGTTTTCCATGATTTAAATGGTAAAATTGCAGGAATTGTAGATAATGGACCAACTGAAATTGGTCTTGAATCCACTATTATTGATCTTTCAGTAGAAACTCCTGTGGTATTACGACCTGGTGAAATCACTCCAGAGCAACTAAGTGAAGCATTAGGACAAGCGGTTTTAATGAATAAAGGCACTACTCAAACTAAGGGCGTTCCTAAAGCACCTGGAATGAAATACCGTCACTATGCACCAAGTGCACCAGTTTATATTGTGGATGATGTAAAAGATTTTGAAAAAATTGTTTATAATAACCAAGTTGGTGTAGCAGCCTTAAGCAATGTATTAAAAAATATCGAAGCTAATAATACTTTTAATTTGGGCGAGAATATTGATGAAGCAGCTCATAATCTTTTTGGAGCTTTGCGTTATTTTGATGAACAAAAAAATATTAAAAAAATATATGTTCAAGGTTTTCAACAAGGGGATATTAGTGCAGCTTATATGAATCGCTTGACTAAAGCAGCAGCTGGACACCATTATTTTAATAAATAAGATAAGCTTTTAAATAGTAAGTGAGAGATGCTATTTAAAAGCTTTTTTCTTTAAATTTAAAGCGTCACTAATAAGTAATTCTGTTAAAATATTTATCAGAACAAACATTAATTTATACAGGAGGCTATTATGGGAAAATTTACTGTTTTAAATCATCCATTAATTCAACACAAATTGACCATTATTCGTAAAAAAACAACTGGAACTAACGAATTTAGACAAATTGTTGGTGAAATTGGTGGGTTAATGGTATATGAAATGACACGTGATTTACCATTAAAGAATGTGGAAATTGAAACCCCAATGGGTAAGTCTACTCAAAAAGAACTAGCAGGTAAAAAGTTGGTAATTGTTCCTATTTTACGTGCTGGACTCGGGATGGTAGATGGAGTTTTACAAATGATTCCTTCAGCTAAAGTTGGACATATTGGAATGTACCGTGATGAAGAAACATTGAAGCCACATGAATATTTCTTTAAGATGCCTGCAGATATTGAAGAACGTGATTGTGTAGTAGTTGATCCAATGCTAGCAACAGGTGGTTCAGCTATTATGGCAATTGATGCTTTAAAAAAGCGTGGTGCTAAAAATATTCGTTTGGCTGTACTCGTAGCAGCTCCTGACGGAGTAAAAGCTGTGCAAGAAGCTCATCCAGATGTAGATATCTATGCGGCAGCAGAAGATGAAAAGCTAATGCCTAATGGTTATATTTACCCTGGATTAGGTGATGCCGGTGATCGTTTGTTCGGCACTAAATAACAAATCTATCTAAATATACTTTTGATTTTGTTAGATTTTGGTGTTATCATTTTAATTGTGTTTGAGGTATTCAGCACAAGAAGGGAGGTCACGAAGTGGGTGAAAAATCTGTTGTTGTTGGTATCGGAGGTTTGAATTTTAATCTTACTAACTGTTTAGGTGGGACACTAGTTGCCCTTGCTGTGTTCTTTTTTGTTTATTATCTTTCAAGAAAAATAAGCATTAAACCAACAAAAAAGCAAAATATGCTCGAGTATTTAATTGATTTTACAAATGACATTGTCAAGTCAAATGTAGAAGATGAAGATGCTCAAAAGCACTTATCATTGTATGCTTTTACCTTATTTTTATTCATCTTTATGATGAATCAGTTAGGTTTGTTTTTCGAATTCTCTATCAACGATCACATCCTTGTGAAATCACCAACTGCCAACCCAACTATTACAATGACGATGGCAATGATGACATTGCTTTTAGCATTTAACTTTGGAGTACAGAAATACGGTGTAAAAGGCTATCTTGTTAGTTATGCAAAGCCAGTTGGCTTCTTGCTTCCAATTAACTTGATTGAAGAGTTTACTAACTTCTTGACGTTATCACTACGTCTATACGGTAATATTTATGCTGGTGAAGTTTTGTTAACATTGATTGGAAATCGCCTGGCAAAAAGTGGTGGTCTTTGGACAGTCATCGCTTCGGCACCATTGACACTTGTTTGGCAAGGCTTCTCTGTCTTTATTGGCTCTATCCAAGCATATGTATTTGTAACTTTATCTATGGTATATATCGGAAACAAAGTTACAGAAGAATAATTTTCGGAGGTTTTTTATATGAAATACATCGGTGCAGCTATCGCTGCTGGTTTAGCTGCCTTAGCAGCTTCATATGGTAACGGACAAGTTATCTCAAAAACTATTGAAGGTATGGCAAGACAACCAGAAGCAGCTGGTAATTTAAGAACAACTATGTTTATCGGTGTTGGTTTGATCGAAGCTGTTCCTATTTTGGCAATTGTGTTCGGTTTCTTAATTCTTTTTATGTAATATACGTGAAAAAAGAATTTCGTAGTTACTAGAAAGAAGGGTAATCAAATGCAATTTATGTTTGCAGCCTTAAAGTTAGAGCTAGGTGACACATTCTATTACCTCTTTATCTTTGCTGTCCTTCTTGTTTTAGTTAAGCATTTTGCTTGGGGTCCAGTGACAAGCATGATGGAAAAACGTCGTGAAAAGATTATCACTGATATTGAACAAGCAGAAGATGACCGTAAAAAAGCTGAATTATTAGCTAATAAGCGGGAAGCAGAGCTTAAGAACTCAAGACAAGAGGCAACACAGATTCTTTCTACTGCAAAGAGTAATGCGGAAAAAACAAAAGCATCTATTATTAGTGATGCTGATACTGAAGCTGCCGCAATTAGAAAAAAGGCTACTGCTGAAGCTGCTCAAGCTAAAACAGATGCCTTAAATGAAGCTCGGGACCAAGTAGCTGATCTTTCAGTGGCAATTGCAGAAAAAGTAATTGCTAAGAATTTATCTGCTGCAGATCAAAAAGACTTGGTAGATCAATTTATCAAGGGGCTGAATGATTAATGTCTTTAAGTAGAGAAGAAATTGCTGCTAGATATAGTAAAGCTTTGTTTGAATATGCTCAAGATACAGATTCTTTAGAACAAGTTTATAGTGATATGAATGCCTTAGAACAAGCAGTGAAAGAAAATCCAACTGTTATTAATCTATTGGCAGATCCTATTTTGTCCACAAAAGAAAAAGAAAAATTCTTAGCTACTATTTCAGAAGATTTAACACCTGAAAGTAAAAAGTTTTTAGAATTTTTACTTGCATACGGTAGATTTAATAACTTTGTTGAAATTATAACAAGTTTTGATAATCTTTATGATCATTACAAAAATATTGCTACAGGAACTGTAACAAGTGCAGTTAAATTAACAAAGACTGAATTAAGTAAAATCTCACAAGCTTATGCAAAAAAGTATGGGCTAAACGATTTGATTTTAACAAATAAAGTTGAACCTAGTATTCTAGGCGGTGTTATTCTCCAAGTAGGAGATCGTATTATTGATGGTTCAATTAGAACCAAATTGCAACACATTCGTGAGCAATTATTAAAGAGTAAATAAAAGAGGTGAAACCATTGAGCATTAAAGCCGAAGAAATTAGTGCTTTGATCAAGAAACAGCTTGAAAACTATGATGATAAGCTCAACGTCGACGAAGTAGGAACTGTTACCTATGTCGGTGACGGTATCGCCCGTGCTCACGGCTTAAATGATGCACTTTCTGGTGAATTATTAGAATTTTCAAATGGTTCATACGGTATTGCTCAAAACCTTGAAGCTAATGATGTTGGTATCATTATTTTAGGACAATTTGACAATATTCGTGAAGGTGATCAAGTTAAGCGCACAGGCCGGATCATGGAAGTTCCTGTAGGAGATGCCTTGATTGGACGTGTAGTTAATCCTTTAGGTCAAGCTGTTGACGGTTTAGGTGAAATCAAGACTGATAAAACTAGACCTGTAGAAAGTAAAGCGCCAGGTGTTATGGATCGTCAATCTGTAAATCAACCTTTACAAACAGGTATTAAGGCAATTGACGCATTAGTGCCAATTGGTCGAGGACAACGTGAATTAATTATTGGGGATCGTAAGACAGGTAAGACTGCCTTAGCCCTTGATACAATTATTAATCAAAAAGATCAAGATGTAATTTGTATTTATGTTGCCATCGGTCAAAAGGAATCAACTGTAAAGAATTCTGTTGAAACCTTAAAACGTTTTGGAGCAATGGATTATACCATTGTTGTAGAAGCTGGACCAAGTGAACCAGCTCCCATGCTTTATATTGCACCATATGCAGGTACTGCAATGGGTGAAGAGTTTATGTACAATGGTAAGGACGTTTTAATCGTTTTTGATGATTTAAGTAAGCAGGCTGTTGCTTACCGTGAACTTTCCTTGCTTTTGCGTCGTCCACCTGGTCGTGAAGCTTATCCAGGGGATGTTTTCTACTTACACTCACGTTTATTGGAACGTAGTGCAAGATTGAGTGAAAAACTTGGTGGCGGTTCAATGACTGCATTACCATTTATTCAAACTCAAGCTGGTGATATTTCTGCTTATATTCCTACTAATGTTATTTCAATTACTGACGGACAGATTTTCTTGGAAGCAGATATGTTCTTTGCTGGAACCCGTCCTGCCGTAAATGCCGGAGAATCAGTTTCTCGTGTTGGTGGTAGTGCACAGATTAAAGCAATGAAAAAAGTTGCAGGTACTTTGCGTGTGGATTTAGCTTCATATCGTGAACTTGAGAGTTTTGCCCAATTTGGTAGTGATTTAGATCAAGCTACTCAAGCAAAATTGAATCGTGGTCGTCGGACAGTAGAAGTATTAAAACAACCACTTCATAAAACTTTGCCAGTTGAAGATGAAGTTTTAATTCTTTACGCATTAACCCATGGATTTATTGATTCTATTCCAGTTGAAGATATTCAACGTTATGAATTAGAATTGTATTCATTCTTTGCAAGTAATCATGAAGATTTACTTGATGTTATCCGTAAAACTGGTGACTTACCTGATGAAGATAAACTTAATGAAGCTTTAAAGAACTTCAATGAAGGTTTTTCAATCAGTAAGAATTAAACGAGGAGGTTATTGCAATGGCGGAATCTCTCCTTGAATTAAAAAGAAAGATTGCTTCAATTCAGAAAACTGGGCAAATTACGGAAGCTATGAGAATGGTTTCTGGAGTTAAGCTAAATAAAACTGAAAAGATCGATCAAGGTTATACAGTTTATAATGATAAGATAAGAGCTACTGTGTCTCACTTAATGAGTTCTCAAATTGTTAATTCAGTGGGTGCAAGTGAACTAAGTAGTGAAAAAATCTCTTCATTAGATTATGCCCATATCTTTAACTTAGGTACAATGGGCTCTTTAATCCAACATCGAAAGAATATTAAATCAACTGGTTACTTAGTAATCAGTGGCGATCGCGGATTAGTGGGATCCTATAATAGTCAAGTTATCAAAAATATGATGAGTATTTTTGGAGATGATAAGGTAAACGGCAAAGATACAAAAATTTTAGCTGTAGGTAGTGTAGCAGCTGACTTTTTTAAAAAGCAAAATTTAAACGTTGTTTATGAATACAGCGGAATTGATGATGTGCCAACTTATGATCAAGTTAAAGATGTGGTAGAAACAGCTGTAAAGATGTATTTAAACGGCGTTTATGATGAGTTATATGTATGTTACACTCACCATGTTAACACCTTAACTTCTGCTTTTAGAGTAGAAAAGATGTTACCAATTTCTGACATTGATATTAATGAGCAAGAAGAAATGCCAAAAGATTACCTTATCGAACCAAATATTAATGAAGTTCTAAAGGCTGTTTTACCTCAGTATGCAAAATCAACAATTTTTGGGGCTATCTTAGATGCAAAAACTGCTGAACATGCCAGTTCAATGACAGCAATGCAAAGTGCCACTCAAAATGCGGAAGATGTAGTATCTGATTTGAAGACAAGATTAAACAGAGCAAGGCAAGCACAAATTACTACCGAAATTACTGAAATTATCGGTGGAGCAAGTGCTTTAGAATAAAATAGAAAAGGAGGTAGATGGTTTGAGTAAAGGCGAAATTGTTCAAGTTGTTGGACCAGTTGTTGACGTAGAATTTCCAATTGGAAAAGATTTACCAGCAATTAACAATGCGTTACACGTAAAAAATGATGAAGGTAAAACTATTGTTCTTGAAGTAACTCTTGAACTTGGTGATGGAGTATTAAGAACTATCTCAATGGAATCTACCGACGCTTTAAAACGTGGAATGGAAGTTGAAGATACAGGTGCTCCAATTTCTGTGCCAGTTGGTAAGCCAACACTAGGACGTGTATTTAATGTTTTGGGTAATCCAATTGATGGTGGCCCAGCTTTAGAAGATGTTGAACGTGAAAGTATCCACAAAAATGCTCCAAAGTACTCAGAATTAAGTACTAGTGAAGAAATTTTAGAAACAGGAATCAAGGTTATTGATTTACTTGAGCCTTACGTTCGTGGTGGTAAAATTGGTTTGTTTGGTGGTGCCGGTGTTGGTAAAACTACTATCATTCAAGAATTAATTCACAACATTGCTCAAGAACATGGTGGTATTTCTGTATTCACAGGTGTTGGAGAAAGAACACGTGAAGGGAATGACCTTTACTTTGAAATGAAGGCATCTGGAGTTTTAGCTAAAACTGCCATGGTGTTTGGTCAGATGAATGAACCGCCTGGTGCCAGAATGCGGGTTGCATTAACTGGATTAACAATTGCGGAATACTTCCGTGATGTTGAAGGATTAGACGTATTATTATTTATTGATAATATTTTCCGTTTCACTCAGGCTGGTTCAGAAGTTTCTGCCCTATTAGGTCGTATGCCAAGTGCCGTAGGATATCAACCTACTTTGGCAACTGAAATGGGACAATTACAAGAAAGAATTACTTCTACTAAAAAAGGATCAATTACTTCAATTCAGGCTGTTTATGTGCCTGCCGATGACTACACTGACCCTGCTCCAGCAACAACTTTTGCTCACTTGGATGCAACTACTAACTTGGAACGTAGTTTAGTAGATAAGGGTATTTATCCAGCGGTAGACCCACTTGAATCTACTTCAAGTGCCTTAGATCCAGAAATTGTTGGAGAAGATCACTATCATGTGGCTGTTGAAGTGCAACACATTTTACAACGCTACCAAGAATTACAAGATATTATTTCTGTGTTAGGTATGGATGAATTATCTGATGAAGAAAAATTAATTGTTGGTCGTGCAAGAAGAATTCAGTTCTTCCTTTCACAAAATTTCTTTGTAGCGGAACAATTTACTGGAGTTCCAGGATCATATGTACCAATTAAGGAAACTATTAAAGGCTTTAAGATGATTATTGATGGTAAACTTGATGATCTTCCTGAAGATGCCTTTCGTGGTGTTGGTCCGATTGAAGATGTAATTAAGAAAGCTAAGGAAATGGGAGTAACTCCTAAAGATCCTGAAGCTCAAGCAATGTTAGAAGAAGCAAAGTAAGGTGATGCGCAATGGCAGAACCAGAAAATAATCTTTTAACCGTTACTGTAGTTACACCTGATGGAATTATTTATTCACATCATGCCACAATGTTAGTGATGAGATCGGTGGATGGTGAGTTAGCAGTTATGCATGACCACTTACCATTAATCACGCCATTAACAATTAGTGAAGTAAAGGTAACACGTGATCATGCAATGAATGATCGAGTAGATCACATTGCGGTTAACGGAGGTTACGTAGAATTTTCTAATAACGTGGCTACTATCATTGCTGATAGTGCAGAAAGAGCTAGAAATATTGATGCAGCACGTGCTCAATTAGCTAAGCAAAGAGCTGAAGAGAGCATTAAACAAGCTCAAGCTGAACACAATGATCGTGAAATGCTTGAAGCAGAAGTTGCATTAAGACGTGCTGTGAATAGATTACATGTACGTGAAAATTACAATGAGTAAGCAGTAAAAGAGACCGAGAAATCGGGCTCTTTTTCTTTATAAAATAGAGGAATCGTCCATGAAACAAGTAGGCGCACACGCTTTAATAACATTAATAACTTATTTAGTAACAATTGGAATTTCTTTTAGAATAGTTCGTTCATTAAGAGTAGATAGACTTTTTAAAAAGGGACATACAATAGAAATTCAAATATTTTTAATTTTTTTAGCGATTAGTATAGGGTATTTGGTAGGACAATTTTTGATAACTTTAGTGGATCAATCAGCAGCTTTGAGTTTACTTTTTTAAGGAAAGTATTAAAAAAATCGAAGTTTAAGCAAATTCTTAAAGTGAGGCTAATTTTGTGTTACAATTTTAATGATAAAATATTGGAGGCTCAAACGTGGCAAGAGATATAGGAATCGATTTGGGAACAGCAAATGTTTTAATTAATGTGGCAGGAAAAGGAATCGTATTAGATGAACCTTCTGTAGTTGCTGTTGATACAAAAACAGATGAAGTAGTAGCAGTCGGAAATGACGCTTATGAAATGGTGGGACGTACTCCGGGCAATATTAGAGTTATTAGACCTTTAAAAAATGGAGTAATTGCGGACTTTGATATTACTGAAACAATGTTAAAGTACTTTTTAGAAAAGTTAAATGTTAAAGGGGTAATGTCCAAACCAAATATTTTAATTTGTGCTCCAGCAGGAGTAACCTCTATTGAACAAAAGGCAATTATCCAAGCTGCTGAAAAGACAGGTAGCGGACAAGTGTACCTTGACTTTGAACCAAAAGTAGCAGCTGTAGGGGCAGGACTGGATATTTTTAAACCCCAAGGTAATATGGTAATTGATATTGGTGGAGGTACAACTGATATTGCAATTTTATCAATGGGTGAAATTGTAACTTCACGTTCTCTTCGTTGGGCTGGTGACAAAATGAACCAAGCCATTATTAATTACGTAAAAAATGAAAAAAACTTACTTATTGGTCAACGGACAGCAGAGCAAATCAAGAAAGAAATTGGATACGCATTTAAGGCCGACGAAGCTAAAAAAATAGATATCCGTGGTCGTGATATAATTAATGGATTACCTAGTACAGTAACAGTTACTGCGCCTGAGATTCAAGGTGCTTTAAATGATGGGTTGATGTCGATTATTGATGCAACTAAAGAAGTACTAGAAGAAACCCCACCAGAACTTTCTGCTGATATTATTGATCGTGGAATTATGTTGACTGGTGGAGGAGCACTTTTAAAGAATTTAGATAGTTTAATTTCATATTACCTTCAAGTACCAGTTTTAATAGCAGATAATCCACTTGAAGCAGTTGCTGAAGGAACTGGAATCTTATTAGAGAATATTGAGCAACATAAGAAGCGTTAAGATGGAAAAATATTTTAATTCAGAAGTATTAAAAAACACTTTTAGAAAAATTGGAAAATTAATTTTATACCTTTTACTGGTAGTGATAGTTATGGCATTTATTGGATGTGCTTTTTCAGGTACTAATCCATTTGCTATTTTCTTTCCAACTACTTGGATAAAATTATTCAATTTCTTAAGTTAAATTATGAACAAAATTTTAATTGCATTTGTACAATTTTATCAACTAGCAATTTCTCCCTTATTGCCACCTAGTTGTCGGTATTATCCGACTTGTTCTTCATATATGATTACTGCTTTGAAAAAACATGGAGCTTTTAAGGGAACACTAATGGGAGTAAGTCGTATTTTGAGATGTAATCCATTTATTAGGGGAGGTGTGGATCCAGTACCAGATAAATTTACTTTAAGAAGAAATCCTCATCCAGAGAGATATATGGATCCAATTATTGCTAGATCATTTTATAAAAAATCGTCAAAAAAGAATGCTGAAAACCATTTTAAAATTTAAATGTTAAAATACTAGTTTTCCCGATAAATTTCAAAAGGAAATAGGAGAATATTTATGTCACGAAAACAACAAAATATTGAAATCGAAGTTAATGAAAAAAAGGGTGTGGCCATTCCAACCTGGGAAGTGGTAATACCTGGCAAACAATCAATTGGTATTATTGAACAAGTTGAAGAACGTTATCATGTAACTTCTACTAAAAACAATCACAGTCTTTATTCGAAGACCTTGGAAAGTGCAATTAATGAGTTACTATCTTACTTTACTTTACACGAAAAATAGTTGAGGCTAACGTATGGCACAAGTTGAAAAAAAGCCAGCTTGGTATGAAAGAATAGCATGGGGAATAGTAATTCCTGTTGTCCTTTTAGCAATAATCAGTTTATATACGATTTGGATAGCTGCTGCTAATGATCCCTCTATGGGATCACCACTAAAAACCGTAGTTAGTCAAGGAATTTGGTATCTGTTATCTGCTGGATTAATTGTATTAGTAATGCAATTTGATTCTGAACAACTATTTAAGATTGCACCATATATTTATGGGATAGGAATTATTTTATTAATAGCAGTTCTTTTCTTGTATAATCGACAAGTTGCAGCTGATACTGGAGCTAAAAGTTGGTTTAAATTAGGACCCCTAACTTTTCAACCATCTGAAATAATGAAACCAGCTTTCATTTTGATGTTAGCTAGAGTGGTAGAAAGACATAATAATCGGTATGCTCATACTATTCGAAATGATTGGATTTTATTAGCAGAGATTATTGGGTGGTTATTACCTGTAGCCATTTTATTGAAACTTCAAAATGACTTTGGGACCATGTTAGTATTTATTGCAATTGTAGCTGGAGTTGTTTTAGTTTCAGGGATTTCTTGGAAAATTATTATTCCAACTTATGGTATTGTAGCGCTAATTGGTATCATAGCAATAACGTTGGTAGTTACACCCAGTGGACAAGAAATATTGACTCACTTTGGATTTAAAGCTTATCAGTTTCAAAGAATTAATGCTTGGTTAAATCCAGCTGAGGATACTTCTTCAGGAGCCTACCAATTATGGCAAAGTATGAAAGCAATTGGTTCAGGTCAACTCTTTGGAATTGGCGCTGGAAAATTAAATGTTTATGTTCCTGTTCGAACATCTGATATGATTTTTTCCGTAATTGGTGAATCATTTGGATTTGTAGGAAGTTGTGCATTAATTTTAATTTATTTCTACTTGATTCTTCAGATGGTAAAAATTACTTTTGAAACAAAAAATGCTTTCTATTCATATATTTCAACTGGAATTATTATGATGATTTTATTCCATGTTTTTGAAAATATTGGAATGGGGATTGATGTTTTACCATTAACAGGGATTCCACTTCCGTTTGTATCCCAAGGGGGGTCAGCCTTACTAGGAAATATGATTGGTGTTGGGCTAATTCTTTCAATGAAGTGGCACCATCGTGATTATATGTTTAGTACAGCTGGTGACTTTTAAATTAGAATCAAAAATTAAAAGGCTAAGTGATCTGAATCACTTAGCCCTTTAATTTTGCATTTAATTGTTATTTTCAATATCAATCTTTTGAGCATCTCGATGACGAATTACTAAAACATCGCATTCAGCAGTACGAGTTACATATTCAGTAATGCTACCAATCAAGAGACGTTCGACAGCATTTAAACCAGTAGCTCCAATGATTATTAAATCGATATTATGCTTTTCTGGAAATTGATGAGCTAAGATATTCTTTGGAGATCCATACTCAATTGAGTACTTAACATCTTTGATCCCAGCATCAATTGCTTCTTGATAATACTTTTTGATTCTTTCTTCAGAATCTTTAGAAACTTGTTCGACCATTGCAGAATCAAAGCTAGATACATCTTGAAATGCACGAGTATCAACAACGTGAACAATATTTAATGTAGCATCATTTCGTTTGGCTACTTCAACAGCACGCTTGAAGGCCATCTTTGCTTCATGAGAGCCATCAACTGCAACTTGAATGTTTTTATATTGTTTTAACATAATGATTACCACCTTTCTACTATATTTTACCAAAAATATCCAATTTTGATTAAGAGTTTAGACTTGTAAAGCGAAAAGAAAAGTAGGTCATAATTAAGGCACTAACCCCAAGCGTAATAAAATTATACATTTTTGGGAGGGTGAAAGTAATGATGATACCCACAAAGCCCATAATAATCAATAAAATTGCTGTTAATTTGATTAAGTGTTTAATTTTGTCATTTTGACTAATATTAAAAATTAAAAATTTTTCTTGGTTAAGTGCAAAGAAAAAGTACCAAGCTGTTAAAAATAGAAAGATGACAAAGATAATCATTAAAAATTTAATTGCCACAATGAAAGTCCTCGCTTATTAAAAAAGTTGGTGATATGGAAAAAGCGGCTTGGGAGCCGCTTTGAAAGTTCTTAATAATCTGAGTTGATGGAACATATAATGACGCTTGTTGAACCCGCATAGTTCATTAAATTGAATCTGTGTCGCAGCGAATATAGATTCTAGGACAAAGCTAGCATTCTGATTCGGATGTTATTCACAGACTCCCACGTCTAAAATTTGACCGGTCAACTTAATTATTATTATGCGCGATCAACTCAGACAATAAATATTCTAGCAGATAATAAAGAGATGTCAATCATCTTGCTTTGATTTTAACCCATCTTTTTGAAGCTTTTTCAATCGTTTATATTGACGCTTGAAAGCTTCTTCAAACTTGGAATTTCCCTTTGGATTAAAGTATTGGGTATTTTTTAGACTAGTGGGAAGGTACTGCTGCGCTACCCAGTCATTGGGATAGGAGTGAGGATAAAGATAGTTAACTCCGTGACCAAGTTTTTTTGCCCCCTTAAAGTGCGCATCTTTTAAATGTGGAGGAACAGGTGAAATTTTTTTCGCTCGAATATCTTCTAAGGCTTGGTCAATTGCAAGAATCCCACTATTACTTTTTGGAGATAAGCAAAGTTCAATTACGGTATCTGCTAAAATAATACGGGCTTCTGGCAAGCCGACGCTTTGAGCGGCTTGTACACTAGCCACTGTGCGTTGACAGGCTGGCATGTTTGCTAGCCCAATATCTTCATAAGCAATAACTAAAAGACGGCGACAAATTGAAATTAAATCTCCTGATTCACAGAGTTGGGCCAAATAATAAATAGCTGCATCAGTATCTGAACCACGAATTGACTTTTGAAAAGCAGAAATAAGATTATAGTGACTGTCTCCATTGGCATCATAATCTTGACTTTTTACCTGAAGAGAATTGGCTATTGCATCTTGATCAATTATTAATTGTTTCTTATCATTATTTATCTCTCTATTTTCTTGATAGGTAGAAGTGACGGCTAATTCGAGGCCATTAAGAGTGGCTCTAAGATCGCCGTTTCCTGTATTGATCAATAATTTTCGAGCGCTTGCTGTTAAATGAGGATGATATTTACCGAGCCCATCTTTTTCATCTTTTAGGGCACGATCAATTGCACGAGAAACATCCGCTTCCTCTAAGCGTTGTAGTTCAAAGATCTGAGTTCTTGATCTAATGGCCGGAGAAATAGAGATGTAAGGATTCTCTGTAGTAGCACCAATTAAGATAACTTGCCCAGATTCTAATAACGGAAGTAAAAAATCCTGTTTTGTTTTGTCGAGGCGGTGAATTTCGTCTAAAAGTAAAACAACTGTTCCACTCATTTTTGCTTCTTCAGCAACAATTTGAAGATCTTTTTTAGTATCAGTAGCAGCATTAAGCGTTCTAAAAGCATATTTAGTAGATCCAGCAATTGCGCTAGCGATACTGGTTTTACCAATGCCAGGTGGTCCATAAAGAATCATTGAAGAAAGAAGTTTTGCCTCGACCATTCGCCGAATAATCTTCCCAGGCCCAACTAAATGATGTTGACCAACAATTTCGTCAATATTAGTAGGGCGCATCCGATAAGCTAAAGGTTTCATTTTTTTCCAAATAGTCTTTCTAATAAACTTTTTTTGTGAGGCTTAGGAGACTCTAAACCTTCACCACCGATTGAAGGAGCGAAGACTTGGTTAATTTCAATACGCATCCTATTAATGGCAACTGGAGAAACGACAAGTAGGCCAGTAGCATCTGGCTCATCTTGAGCAGTGTTATCATTAATCATTGTGAACTTAACATCATTTTTAGAACAAAGGGCCATTACTTGTCCAATGAAACCATTTTGAGGCATTTTTCCGTTAATTAAAATTGAATATGACTTAAATTCATCAAAGTGTTCAATAAAAATCTTTTGCCATTTAGGATCTTGAACTTGTGATACCGTCATTCTTAAAAAAGTTCTCTCTCTTAATGAGCCTAAAAAACGGCGACGTTCATCCGGTTTAGTTTGAAGACTGCCGTGAGAGGATTGCTCTAAACGTTGATTTAAATCTTCACTCATAATTATTACCTCGATTCTAATTTCTATGTATAGTGTAGCAAGAATTAATGAATTAACAATAAAAAAGCTCTTCCCAGGTGAGGGAAGAGCTTTTGAAGCAATAATAAAATTAAAGCTTCTTGTTGTACCATTCAACAACAAGTGATTCGTTGATTTCTGGTTCCATTTCATCACGTTCTGGAAGACGTACTAAAGTACCAGTCATCTTAGATTCATCAAATGAAACAAATGATGGACGAGAAACAGTTGCTTCAAGAGCATCCTTAACTTGTTGTAAGTTCTTTGATTTTTCTCTTAAAGTAATTTCGTCACCTGGTTTAACTTCGTAAGATGGAATATCAACACGCTTACCGTTAACTAAAATGTGTCCGTGGTTTACAAGTTGACGAGCTTGTTCTCTAGTAGTTGCTAAACCAAGACGGTAAACGATGTTGTCTAAACGACTTTCAAGTAAGGCCATGAAGTTAACACCGTGCTTACCTTCACGAATCTTACCTGCGCGAATGAATAAGTTTTGGAATTGACGTTCATTTAAACCGTACATCCAACGTAACTTTTGCTTTTCTTTTAATTGTAAGCCGTATTCAGAAACCTTAGCACGGTTATTAGGACCGTGGTCACCAGGTACATAGTTACGACGACTTAATTCTTTACCAGTTCCTGAAAGTGAAATACCTAAACGTCTTGAACGCTTCCAGCTTGGGCCAGTATATCTTGACATAAAATATCCTCCATAAAATAGTTAATAATTTCTGGAGTAAAATATAAGGAATAAGTTCAACATTCGTGCATCTTAAGTTGCATATTTCGCCCAGTGCAGCGCGGGTTACTCGTTCACTAAACTCGTCTTAAGATGTTGACGTTCTTGTCACTTATTGCTGCAAATATTTTACACGGATTCCATTATAACTACTAAAAAGCGGAAAAGCAAGTTTAATTAGTAAAAATCTTCTTAACTATAGCCTGTGGAAGTTACTTATTTTTGCTATAATAAATAGTAATAGTTTTTGGAGGGATTTTATGGCAACAGGAACAATAATCATTATTTTATTACTTATTATTTTAGTTATTGCGGCCGTGAGTGTGATTGGGATCAATAAAACAAATCTCAAAAAAATTGAGCAGCTCCAAAGAATGCGCGCAAGTTTAACCAATCCTACAATTGATGAGGAAATTAAGCGTCTTGAAAAGATGGAGTTAGCAGGGAAGAGTTTAGAAACTTTTAATAAGTGGAAGAAAAAATATAATCGTGTTGAAAATATTGACCGAGCTTCCTTAGATAAGCTTTTAAAAGAAGCTAAAATCGAAAATGGAAAATATAGCTTATTTAAAGCAAATAAATTAATTCGTAAATCACAAGAGTTAGTGCAAACTGCTCAGGAAGACTTAAAGGGAAGTGAGAAGGCTTTTGGTGAGCTTTTAGAGTCAAATCGTGATAACCAAAAACAAAATGCTGCTTTACTGAAAGACTATCAAGCTTTGAGAAAAGAAGTGTTAGCTCAGTCTTATAATTATGAAGTAGCTTTAGATAAAATTGAAGATGAGTTATCAAGTATAGGGAAAGATTTTGATGCAGTTAAAAATCTTTCTGCTCAAGGAGATCACGTAGAAGCTAAGCAAGTTTTAAGTAAGATTGCTGAAAAACTAGGTGTTTTACAAAAGGAATTACCAAAAGTTAAGCAATTTGATAAAGATTTAAAGACAACTTTCCCAGAGCAATTAAATGAGATTAGTACCACTTATAAACAAATGCGCAAAGATAAATTTATGATTAAGGAGGTTTCCGTTCCTGAAGAAGTAAAGAATCTTTATAACCAAATTGACCATAATTTAGATGTTTTGGGAAATCTTGATATTGATGCTGTTGAAAAAAATAATGAAATGATAGCTAGTCAAATTGATAATCTCTATAATATTTTGACAAAGGAATTTAAGGCTAAGCCATTTATTGAAAAGAACCAAGATAAGATTGTGGATCTTCTTGCTCATGGGGCTAATGCATCAGCTAAGTTAGTTAAGAAATTAGAACATATTGATGAAAGTTATGAATTAACTCACGGTGAATTACAAGAAGCGAAAACTTTGGAAAGTGAAGTAAATCACTTGAATGTTGATTTTGGAACAGATACCCAAAAGCTAGCGGATGGAGAAGGAGTTTATTCAGAAATTGAAAATAAATGGCTGACGCTTTTGAAAAAGCTGAAACAAATTGAAAAAAGAGAAAATGAAATTTCTCAAGATGTGGATGGACTCTATGGAGCCGAACAAATTGCTAATGATTCAATTGAAAAATTTAAGCAAGAGGTTTCAGTAGTTTATCGTCGTCTTGAACGTCGTCAATTGCCAGGAAAGCCTGAAAGTTTCGTTCAGCTATATACTTTAGTAATTAATGAAATTAAAAAGACCAGTGAAGAGCTCCAAAAAGTTCGCATCAATATGGAACATATTTCTGAACAACTTATTCAAATTCAGGAAGATATTGATCGGTTGAAAAAAGAAGCAGAGACAATTTCTTCAGCAGCTGATATGGTGGAATTGATGATGCAATATTCTAATAAGTATCTAAATAATCCAGAAATTAAAAAGGCGCGTAAAGAAACTTTTGATCTTTACCAAAATAAATATGAATATCAAGAGGCACTTGATGTCATTGGAACAGCTTTAGAAAAAGTAGAGCCAGGCGCTTTTGAACGAATTGAAAATGAATATTATGCTGATCAAGAAGAAAATAAAAATAACGAAGATTTTGACGAAGAATAATTGCAGTTTTTGTTAAAATAAGTTATTATCTACTATACAATAGTAAGTGAACGACCATTCTCATGGTCGTTTTTTGAAGGAGAACAGATTTATGATCTATTTTGATAATAGTGCAACAACACAAGTTTATCCTGAAGCACTAGACACTTTTAATAAGGTAACTAAAGAAATTTGGGGAAATCCTTCAAGTTTACATAAGTTAGGGGATCGTTCCCATCAGTTATTAGAGGCCTCACGAAAGCAAATTGCTAATCTTTTAGGAGTAAAACCTTATGAAATCTTTTTTACTTCAAGTGGGAGTGAATCAGATAACTGGGCAATTAAAGGGACAGCGCAAGCAAAGCGAGAATTCGGTAATCATATCATTACGACGAGCATTGAACATGCAGCTGTGACGAATACGGTGAAAGCTTTAGAAAAACAAGGTTTTCGTGTTACAATGCTTCCAGTTGATAAGAATGGTTTTATTAATCCTGAAGATTTAAAAAATGCTTTAGATCGTGAAACCATTTTAGTTTCGATTATGGGAGTAAATAATGAAATTGGCTCAATTCAACCAATTCAAGAAGTAAGTGAAATTCTGGAAGAGTATCCGAATGTAACTTTTCATGTTGATAATGTCCAAGCACTTGGTAAAAATATCTGGGATAAGGTTTTTACACCCAGAGTGGACTTAATGAGTTTATCTGCTCATAAGTTTCATGCACCAAGAGGTACAGGAATTATGTACAAAAAGACCGGTAAGATGGTTGACCCACTAATTGATGGGGGTGGTCAAGAAAAAGGCCTACGTTCAAGTACTGAAAATTTGGCAGGAATTGCTGCAACAGCAAAAGCAATGCGGCTGTATTTAGAAAATGAAGAAAAAAATGCTCAGCGTGAAGCTAGTGTGAAAAATAGAATTGTTGATTATCTAAAGGACAAGCCAGGAATTCAGATTTTTTCACCTGTAAGCGAAAACTTTGTTCCAAGTATTCTTTGTTTTGGTTTAGAAGGTATTCGAGGGGAAACTTTAGTCCATACTTTAGAAGCAAAAGATATTTTTACTTCGACTACTAGTGCATGTTCATCTAGAAGTGAAGTTGAAAGTGGAACTTTAAATTCAATGAAGGTTCGAGATGATATTGCTACTGGGGCGATTCGTTTAAGTTTTGATCCAAGTAATACTATTGAGCAAGCAGATAAATTTATTGCAGAATTTGATAAAGTTTATAAGCATTTTGCTGAAATTAATCATTTAAAGTAAGGAGGCAGCAGATAGATGCAATATACGGAAGTTATGGTTCGTTACGGTGAACTTTCTACTAAGGGGAAGAACCGTAAGGACTTTATTGGTCGTTTAGCCGGAAATATCATCAGAGTGTTAAAAGATTTTCCAGAAATTGAAATTCATCCTAAGCATGATCGATTACATATTGTATTGAATGGAGCACCATTTGAAGAAATTGATCAACGTTTGAAGAAAGTTTTTGGTATTCAAACTTACTCACCAACTATTAAAGTTGAAAAAAATATCGAAGCTATTAAGAAAACAGCTCTAGAATTAATGCAAGCAACTTTTGAAGATGGGATGACTTTTAAAGTTAATACCCGTCGAAGTGACCATGAATTTGAATATGATACTAATCAATTGAATAAAATGATTGGTGACCATTTATTTGATAATATGGATAACTTAAAAGTTCAGATGAAAAAACCAGATATGGTTTTAAGAATTGAAGTACGCCAAGATGGAGTCTATATTTCTAATCAGTTGATTAAAGGTGCTGGAGGGATGCCAGTTGGTACTGCTGGTAAAGCAGTGATGATGCTTTCAGGTGGAATTGACTCCCCAGTTGCTTCATACTTAGCTTTAAAACGTGGTGTTGATATTGAAATGGTACACTTCTTTAGTCCACCATATACAACAGATAAGGCCTTAGCTAAAGCAAAAGAATTGGCTGGAATTTTAGCAAATTATAGTGGAAAAATTAACTTTATCGCAGTGCCATTTGCAGAAATTCAAGAGCAAATTAAGGAAAAGTTACCTGAAGGTTACTTAATGACTGTTCAAAGAAGATTCATGCTTCAACTTGCGGATCGAATTCGTGAAATGCGTGGTGGTCTTGCAATTTTTAATGGAGAATCGGTTGGTCAAGTTGCGTCTCAAACTTTAGAGTCGATGGTAGCAATTAATGATGTGACCACTACTCCTGTTTTGCGACCAGTAGCTACTATGGACAAAACCGAAATTATTCGTTTAGCTGAAGAAATTGGAACTTTTGATTTGTCTATCAAGCCATTTGAGGACTGCTGTACAATTTTTGCTCCACCTCGTCCTAAAACTAAGCCAAAATTAAAGGACGCACGTAAATTTGAAGATCGTTTGGATGTTGAGAGGTTAATTCAACGTGCGCTTGATGGGATCGAAGTAACTACTATTCGTCCAAATGAGACTTTTTTAGATGATCAAGCACAAATTGATATGAATTTACTTTGATGATAAAATACTACCCGAATATTCAGGGTAGTATTTTTAGTTAAGAAAGATATAGGAGTAGGAAATTTGCAAAGAAATAAAGTATCTTGGCAGTTAATTATAGTCATAGTTTTAATTTTTTGTGGGGTAGTTTTTGGTGTTTGGAAGTTTAATAATTCCAAGAATGTATCTCCGGAACCGGCAGTAGTAGATAATACGAGTACACGTCCCGCTTCATATTCTACGAAGAAATTTAAATCCTTATTACAAAAGCAGTATCCAGACGTTTATAAAAACTTGGATTTTGCTCAAAAGCCAACTTTTTATGTTATTCCAGGTCTAATTAAATCCGCTGCTATTAAGCATAAAGCTCCTGATAAAGGGAAAGTGGGAATTGCTTATGACATGGATCCCCAAGGACTAGCAATTATTCATCACAAATACTTGATTATTTCCGCTTATAGTAAAAGTAAAAAGTATGATTCAGTTTTATGGGTTTTAAACTTTAAGACCGGTCGTTTTATCAAAACGATTGCTTTAAATAATCTTGACCATGTTGGAGGAATTACTTATGATGATGATCACGATCGCTTATGGATAGCAACGATTAATCGGCATAAGCGCGCACAGATTCAATCAGTAACTTTAAATGAAATCGAAAGTTACAATCTCCAGCAACAGAAAAAGCCAATTAAGTTCCATCATGGTACTAATTTAGCTAACCCTAAGCGGACATCTTATTTGACTTATCATAAGGGTAAGCTATATGTGGGGTATTTTGATAAAATTCATGGAGGACAGCTTTTTGCTTATCATCTTGATAAGAAGGGACTTTTGAAAAAAGATAAGAAAGATAACAATCTTGCTGTTCCTGAAGAAAATTGGTCTACTTATCCGCAAATTCAAGGAATTAGTTTTGATAAAAATAATATTTTATTATCATCTTCATATGGTAACTATAATTCCCAATTATTAATTTTCAAAAACAAATTAAATAAGCCTAACTTTAAGTTAAACCTTGCTGAGGCCGATAAAACAATTAACTTGCCACCATATCTTGAACAAATTATTGGAAAAGATGGTGAAATTTATCTTTTATTTGAATCAGCAACTACTCGCTACCGCAAGAATCCAGACTTGTTACATATGGATCGAGTAATTAAGATAAAAGATACTGTAAAGAGCGAGAAGGTTAAGAAAAAATAGAGTAGGGAAATAGAAAAATTCTTAGTATAAAGTACTAAGAATTTTTTTGTGTTCTTGAATAAGAGGAATAAGGTAAAATAAATTTAGAAAGTAACTGTTAATTAAAACTTAAATGGTGGTAATTATGAGAATTGATAAATACTTGGCAAATATGAATGTTGGGAGTCGCAAACAAGTTCATGAATTGATAAAACAAGGAATTGTGACGATTAATGAAAATGTTGTTAAGACACCAAAAGAAAAGGTAAAAGAAAATGATGTTGTAAAAGTTGGTGAGGAAGAAATTAAGTATCAACAATATCATTACTTTTTATTAAATAAACCTAAAGGAGTTTTATCAGCAACTGAAGATCTGTACCAAAAGACAGTAATAGACTTATTAGATCCAAAGGATCGTTATAAGGATATGGCGCCGGTGGGCAGATTAGATAAGGATACCACGGGTTTGCTTTTGTTAACGAATGACGGGCAATTGAATCATGAGTTATTAGCGCCAAGTAAACATGTGGATAAAGTTTATCAGGCTAAAATTGCAGGGATAGTTAGTGAAGAGACAGTGAGAAATTTTGCAGAAGGAATGACCTTAAAAGATGGAACAACTTTGAAACCTGCAAAATTAAAAATTTTGGATACTGATGAAGAAAATGGAACTTCTAAAATTGAAATTACAATTAAAGAAGGAAAGTACCATCAAATTAAGCGGATGTTTGGTGCAGAAGGGATGAAGGTACTTGAACTTGATCGAATTTCAATGGGGAGATTATCTCTACCTGAAGATTTAGCTCAAGGTGAATATAGTGAATTATCAGTGAATCAAATTAAAAATTTGAAAGAAGAAAAATGAAAAAATTAATTATATTATTTTTTCTCACAATTTTTCCATTTGTCTGTGGCATGATGAATATTGCACACCGTGGTGACAGTGATGATGGAAAAACTGTTGAACACAGTTGGTTTGCATATGACCGTGCTGTTTGCGCCCGTGTTAATTATCTCGAACTTGATTTGCAGGAGACAAAGGATCATGTATTGGTACTTAGTCACGATGATAATTTAAGCCGAGTTTTTGGTGTGGATCGCAAGATTAGTGATAGTACTTATCAAGAATTATCCCAATATGAAAATCGTAATGGGCAACATATTTTAAAACTAAATGATGTTTTTCAGCGTTATCAGGGTAATTCTAAGGTCAAGTTTATGATTGAACCAAAGAGCGATAGTGAAGCGGATTGTAAACAATTGGTTGATCTAATAAAGAAGTATCATTTACAAAAACGAATTCTTTTTGAATCTTTTTCAAAGGTTGCTTTAGCAACTTTAAAGCAACTAGCTCCTGAAATTCCTCGGGCGCAGCTTGCGGGAGATTATCAATCACTTGCTACAAGTGAGTATTATGTTTCTGATGCTTATCAAAAGTCAGTTGCAGAGTTTTTAACTAGCCATGACAAAGGGTATCTACTTTGGGGGATCAATAAAGTTAAACAGATGCATAAATACATGCAGCCAGATAAACTTGTCACTGGAATTTTGACAGATAATCCAGTGGAATTAGCGATGATTTTGTCCAGAAGAAATCATCTAGTACCTGTTTATTCATTAGGAGATTTTCCTCCCCAAAAAATTAATGGTCATATTATTTGGAAAGGAACTATGCTGACGATTGACAGCATCAAACTAGTTAATGATCAGT
Organism: Lactobacillus sp. PV037; assembly: GCF_014522345.1. Taxonomy (NCBI): domain Bacteria; kingdom Bacillati; phylum Bacillota; class Bacilli; order Lactobacillales; family Lactobacillaceae; genus Lactobacillus; species Lactobacillus sp. PV037. The sequence goes on from NZ_CP041987.1 coordinate 449,598, forward strand.
TATATTATCATGTCACACCAGGAATTTGGGTTGAGGCAAGTAAGTTTTATGAGAAAAATGCTAATGCACCAAAATCGAAATCTGGTTTAATTCATGTTTCAAAGATTACGCCGGTGTACACGGATTTAACTTTTACCCATGCTGCAGGTAAAACTTTGCGTGCAAATAGCTACTGGAATTATTATGCGGTAGCTAAAACAAATGGTAAAACTGCTTATAACTTAGGCGGAGACCAGTGGATAAAATAAAGTTTCATGCTATAAATGTAGAGTATAAAGTAATATAAAAGATAATTGAAGAATTATAAGAATATCAGCTCTTTTTAAATTCTTTAATTCATGCTATAATCAGACACAAAGCAATAATACAAGAGTTGTTGACTCAAGCTTAGAGAATTGGTCCTAGTGCTGAAAGACCTATGAAGTCAACTGGTAGCTTGTTAGCTGATTAATTGAACTAATAGTAGGTTAATTCGGAATTATGCACCGTTACTGCAAAGAAGAGAAAAGTATATCTTATTATACTTTTAACTTAGGTGGTACCGCGGTTAATTAGAATTCAATCGTCCTAGACTTATACAGTCTAGGACTTTTTTAATGGAGGAAATATTATGGCAGATTTAGCCCCAAAATATGATCCATCTGCTGTTGAAAAAGGCAGATATCAAACTTGGCTTGATGAGGATTTATTTAAGCCATCAGGTGACAAAAAAGCTCACCCTTATTCAATTGTTATTCCACCACCAAATGTAACTGGTAAGTTACACTTGGGGCATGCTTGGGATACTGCAATTCAGGATACTTTAATTCGTTTAAAGAGAATGCAGGGATACGATACTTTGTACTTGCCAGGGATGGATCATGCTGGTATTGCTACTCAGGCAAAAGTTGAAGCACGCTTACGTGAACAAGGTAAAGATCGTCATGAACTTGGACGTGAAAAATTCTTAGAACAAGTTTGGGCATGGAAAGATGAATATGCAAATATTATTAAGAGTCAATGGTCCAAACTTGGCTTATCTTTAGATTATTCACGCGAGCGTTTTACTTTAGATGATGGTTTATCAAAAGCAGTTAAGAAGGTTTTCGTAAAACTTTATAACGAAGGCTTAATTTATCGCGGAGAATACATTATTAACTGGGATCCAAAATTAGAAACTGCTTTAAGTGATATTGAAGTAATTCACAAAGATGATAATGGTGCTTTTTACCATATTAAATATCCATTTGCAGATGGTTCAGGCTTTGTTGAAATTGCCACTACTCGTCCAGAAACAATGTTTGGTGATACTGCTGTAGCAGTAGCTCCAGGAGACGAAAGATACAAGGATTTAGTTGGAAAAGAATTGATTTTACCATTAGTTGGACGCCGTATTCCAATTATTGAAGATCAACACGTTGATCCAGAATTTGGTACTGGATTAGTTAAGATTACACCAGCTCATGATCCTAATGACTTTGCTGTAGGTAATCGTCACAATTTGGAAAGAATCAATGTGATGAATTCAAATGGTACGATGAATGATAAAGCTGGTAAATATGCAGGAATGGATCGTTTTGAAGCCCGTAAAGCTTTAGTAAAAGATCTAGAAGATGAAGGTTACTTAATTAAAGTTGAACCTATTGTGCACTCTGTAGGTCACTCAGAACGTTCAGGTGTTCAAGTTGAGCCAAGATTGTCTACCCAATGGTTTGTTAAGATGAAACCTTTAGCAGATAAGGTTTTAGAAAATCAAGATAGTGAAAATAAGGTTAACTTTGTTCCTGAAAGATTTGCCCACACTTTAGAGCAATGGATGGAAAATGTTCATGACTGGGTAATTTCCCGTCAATTATGGTGGGGACACCGAATTCCAGCTTGGTACAATAAAAAAACTGGTGAAATGGTTGTACAAGAAGAAGCACCTAAAGATATCGAAAATTGGGAACAAGATCCAGATGTGTTAGATACTTGGTTCTCAAGTGCTTTGTGGCCATTTTCAACTATGGGTTGGCCTGATACTAATTCAGAAGACTTCAAGCGTTACTTCCCAACTAATGCCTTAGTTACTGGTTACGATATTATTTTCTTCTGGGTATCCAGAATGATCTTCCAAAGTTTGCACTTTACCAAAGAAAAACCATTTGATGATGTTGTGTTACACGGTTTAATTCGTGATGAACAAGGACGTAAAATGTCTAAATCATTGGGTAATGGTATTGACCCAATGGATGTCATTGATAAGTATGGTGCTGATGCACTTCGTTGGTTCTTACTAAATGGTACTGCGCCTGGTCAAGATACTCGTTTTAGTTATACTAAGATGGATGCTGCTTGGAACTTCATTAATAAGATTTGGAATGCTAGTCGTTTCGTAATTATGAACTTGCCAGAAGATGCAAAACCAGCTCATATGCCAGATACAACTAAGTTTGATTTAGCTGACAAGTGGATTTTTGACCGTTTGAATCAGACAGTTGGTGAAGTAACGCGCTTATTTGATGAGTATCAATTTGGTGAAGCAGGAAGATTACTCTATAACTTTATCTGGAATGACTTCTGTGATTGGTATATTGAAATGGCTAAGGTTGCTTTAAATGGTAACGATGAAGAATTAAAGGCTCGTAAGCAAGAAAACTTAATTTGGATTTTAGATCAAATTTTACGTTTAATGCACCCAATTATGCCATTTGTGACTGAAAAACTTTGGTTATCAATGCCTCATGATGGTGAAAGTATTATGGTTGCTGACTATCCAACTACTCATAAAGAATTTGAAAACACAGCTGCTAATGAAGAAATGAACTTCTTAATTGAAGTGATTAAGGCAGTACGTAATATTCGTATGGAAGTTAATGCACCAATGTCATCAGAAATTGATATCTTAATTCAACTAGATGATGAAAATAATCAACATATTTTAAGTGATAATGCAGAGTATGTTGAAAACTTCTTACATCCTAAGACTTTGAAGGTGGATACTGCAGTTGAGGCTCCAACTTTAGCTAAAACAGCCGTAATTCCAGGGGCACAAATTTTTGTACCATTGACAGAATTAGTTAATGTTGACGATGAAATTGCCAAAATGGAAAAAGAAGAAAAACGTTTGGAAGGCGAAGTAACTCGTGCAGAAAAGAAATTAGCTAATAAGGGTTTTGTCGACCATGCTCCTGCAGCTGTAGTAGATAAAGAGAAGGCTAAAAAGGCTGATTATGAAAGTCAATTAGCTGGTGTTCGTCAACGTATTCAAGAGTTAAAGGATAGTAAATAGTGAATTACGAAGAAGTTATTTCTAAAATTGAAGAATTACCACGTTGGCATGAGCGTAATGAATTAATTTACATTAAGCGAGTTTTAAAAGAATTAGGAAATCCGCAAGATAAAATTAAAACGATTCATGTCACGGGCACTAATGGTAAAGGATCAACTTCGTACTATCTACGTAATCTATTAGAAAAGGCTGGTCAAAAAACCGGCCTTTTTGTTTCGCCATATATTGAAAAATTTAATGAACGTATTCAAGTAGGTGGAGAACCGATAGGTAATGCAGATTTAGTAGAAGGATATCTGGCAATTCAGCAGATAATTAAGAAAATCCAAAATGAAGAACCTGATTTTCATCTAGTAACTTTTGAATTTGAAGTAGCAATGGCTTTTTGGATTTTTTATAAGCAACAGGTAGATTATGCTGTAATTGAAGTAGGGATTGGTGGGGAGCATGATAAAACCAATGTCATCGTACCTGAGTTAAGTATTATTACGACAATTGGCTTAGATCATGAACAAATTATCGGGCCTACAATTCAAGATATTGCTAAGGAAAAAAGTGGAATTATTAAGCAAAAAAAGCCAGTAATTGTAGGGAAAATACCTTATCAAGTTAAAGCAATTATTAAAGAAAAAGCGCAAAAATTTTCTGCCCCAATATATCATTTGGGTGAAGACTTTGAAATCAAGGTAAATGAGAACGTTTTATATCAAACTGGCCAAGAACATTATCAATTTAATTGGCGCCCTGAAGTGGAAGCTTTTGATATTGGAATGGCAGTAAAGGCTGTTGAGTTGTTAGGATTACAACTAGATAAAAACGATGTTGAAAAAGCAATTAATCAGACACAAATTCCAGGACGTTATCAAATAGTACAAGAAAAGCCATTAATAGTTGTTGATGGTGCCCATAATGTCCAGGCGATGAAAAATCTTTTGAAGTTTATTCATAACCAAAAAGGTCAAAAAATTCATTTTTTGGTAGGGATGATGAAAGATAAAGATTTAACCCAGGTTTTTGAACTTTTTGATGATAAAGATGAAATAAATTTAACTAGAATTTCCTATCCTCGTGCAGCAAAACTTGAGGACTTTCCCATTGATATTCAAAAAAGAGCCACTTATACTGAAGACTATAAGGAAGCCTTTGATAAAGTCGTTAACAGACTAAAAAAAGATGATATTTTGGTAGTTACAGGTTCATTTTATTTAGTAGGTGCAATCTTAAATTATATCCATCAAGGAAGGAACCAGAAGTGAAAATAGCAGGTATAAAAAATGATATTAAAGGTGTAATTTTTGATATGGATGGTTTGCTAGTAAATTCTGAAAAACTGTATTGGCAAGCTAATATTCAAGCAGCTAAAGAAGCAGGTCTAGATATTCCAGAGAATTCATATCTAAAGTTAGCAGGGGCTAGTGTCAAAAAAATGTCAGAATTTTATGATAAATATTTTCCAACTATTCAAGCACGCGAAGACTTTATCAAAAGAACGGATGAGTTAGTTGCTCAGTGGACAAAAGAAGGAAAGCTAAAATTGCAACCAGGCGTGGCCCAATTTCTTACATATTTAAAAAACCATGATCTTAAAATGGGAATTGCTTCCAGTAATTATAAGAGTGTAATTCAAGAAGATATGAAAGTAACAAAAATCAAGCAATATTTTGATTTCTATTTAAGTTACGATGATGTTTTAAAAAAACAACTAAAAAGTAAACCGGCGAGTGATATTTATGACCTGGCTCAGAAAAGAATGGGACTGCCTGCTAGTAATTTAGTGGTCTTTGAAGATTCTTCTTCTGGAGTTCAAGCTGCTAAAAATGCCCAACTACCTGTGATCATGATTCCTGATTTAAAAGCACCTAGTAAAAAAGATAAGGAAAATGCTACGGCAATTTACTCTAATTTTAATCAAGTACTACAAAATACGAAATAATTTGCGTAAATAATGATGAAAGGAGTTTTTAGATGAACTTGGAAAAAGATCATTATTTATTGCAAAGTGATAAGCAGTTATTTTTTCGTTTGAAAGAATATCTAAGAAAAGAAAAAATTGATAACTTTAATCAATTAAAGGAATATTTAGAGAAGCAAGAAATTCATTCTTTAGAAGATTTATGGAAATTTTTAACTACTACGGATTGTCCTGAAGATTTAACACTTTGCTTAAAAGGGTTAATTTATCGTATTAAAAGGTTACAAAATGAACGTTTAGATCGATTTTCTTCTAGTGCCCAGGTCGGTTATTATTTACAAGACAAATTTTGTGGAAAAACACAAGAAGAGGTTGTAGCGCTATATTTAGATTCAAAAAATAGAATTATTGCAGAAAAATTAATTTGTCGTGGAACTTTAAATAAGTCACTTGCACACCCAAGAGATATTTTTAGGTGGGGAATTATTTATAATGCAGCAAGTTTTATTATTGTTCACAATCATCCTAGTGGTGATTGTACTCCTTCCCAACAAGATATTGATTTTACAAAAAAACTAACCTCTGTAAGTAAATTAGTAGGAATTGATATTCTTGATCATTTTGTTGTTTCGGATGTAGATTACTATAGTTTTAGAGAAATGAAAGTTTTTTAAAGCTTGGTAAATTGTCCCATCTTTAATAAAAGTTTTAATTTTATATGCTATAATAGCAGAGACTAAATAAAAGATACTAATTTAGGATAATTAATTAAATAAACCATTTATTAAGGAGAGATTTTGCGTGTTTGGAATGGGATCGAAAAATATTGGTATTGATTTGGGAACAGCAAACACCCTAGTATATAGTGAAGGCAAAGGAATCGTCTTACGTGAACCCTCAGTAGTTGCAAAAAATACTCAAACTGGAGCAGTAATTGCTGTTGGTACTGAAGCTAAGGAAATGATTGGTAGAACACCTGGTTCTATTAGGGCAATTCGTCCAATGAAAGATGGAGTAATTGCCGATTATGATACAACTGCTGCAATGCTTAAATACTTTATGGAAAAAACCGTTGGAAATTCAAAGCCAGCTATAATGATTTGTGTTCCTTCAGGAGTTACTGAAGTAGAAAAAAGAGCAGTTATTGACGCTGCGCGTGTAGCAGGTGCACGTGAAGCTTATGTAATTGAAGAACCATTTGCTGCTGCAATTGGTGCAGGTCTACCAGTAATGGATCCAACTGGATCAATGGTTGTTGATATTGGTGGTGGTACTACTGATGTTGCTACTATTTCATTGGGTGGAATTGTTTCAGCTCGTTCAATTAGAGTTGCTGGTGATAAGTTTAGTGCAGCTATTAGTGCCTATGTTCACCAAAACTTTAATTTGTTAATTGGTGAAAGAACTGCTGAAGATATTAAGATTCAAATTGGATCTGCTTCTGTTGAAAAAGCAGAAAAAATGGATTCAATGAGCATCAGAGGACGTGATCTAGTTACTGGATTACCTAAATCTATTGAAATTAATGCAGTTGATGTTGCTAAAGCTATTCAAGAATCTGTTCAAAGTATTATTGTTGCGATTAAAGAAACCCTTGAAGAAACTTCTCCTGAAATTGCAGCTGATGTAATTGATCATGGAATTGTTTTAACAGGTGGTGGAGCTTTATTAAAGAATTTACCTGAAGTTATCTCAGATGCAACTAAAGTTCCAGTATTTATTGCGCAGGATCCTCTTGACTGTGTTGCAATTGGTACAGGTGAATCTCTTAAAAATATCGAAGTTATGCGTGGTAAGCATTAATGAAAAGCTGGCAAGCGCCAGCTTTTCTTTTTAGGAATGTGAAATACTTAAGATGAAAAGCTTTATTAAAAATAAAAAATTATTAATTACGGTTGTAACAATTGTAGTAGTGTTAGGTTTACTGACAATTTCAGTAGGACTTAGAAATCGAAAGTCTACGCCATCTTTTGTGCAGCGAGTAGGTAATGATACAATGGCAATTGTGAGTCGGGTAGTTAGCTGGCCCGTAAGTTTAGTAACCAATAGTAGTAAAAGTGTTAGCGACTTAGTAAATGCAGAAAATGAAAATGATCATTTAAGGTCAAAAGTTGATGACTTAGCGCAAACAAAAGTTAGAAATAGCACTTTAGAAAGTGAAAATGCACAACTTAAGGCGGCCTTAAAGTTAAAAGAGACTTTGACAAATTATGATATTATAACTGGATCTGTTATTTCTCGTGCTTCAGATTCTTGGTCAGATGTTTTGATTATAAATAAGGGTACTCAATCTGGAGTAGAAAAAAATATGGCTGTCATGAGTGGTGGGGGAGTTATTGGACGAATTTTAGAAGCAAATCGTACTTCTTCAAAGGTTGAACTTTTGACTAGCACAGATAAATCTGCTAATCGCTTTGCTGTAGAAGCAGAAAGTACCAATGGTAAAAAAGTCCATGGAATTATTTCAGTAATGGATGGAGATCAATTAGCATTTACTCAAGTTATTGATGGAGCTAAGTTAAAAAAAGGTACTAAGGTTTACACAAGCGGAATGGGAGGACGTTCTCCTAAAGGTCTGTTAATAGGAACTGTTAAGAAGACTACTCGAGATAATTTTGGCTTGTCAGATGTAATTGATATTACACCAGCAGGTAATTTGAACGATCCGTCAATTATTTCTGTAGTTAAAAGAGAGGTGTCACAATAATGCGAATTCTTCGCCAATGGTATGTAGCAATAGCATTATTAGTGGCAGTCTTGCTTGATGGGATTTTTGCTTATCGTTTACAAGGTTTTATTTTTCAGGGTGATTTTGGAGCAAGTTGTTGGTTTTCAGTAGTTGGAATCTCTCTAATTGGATTAGTCGATGATCGTAATGTCAATAATATTTGGCTTTGCTTTGGTCTTGGAATATTAGCAGATTTATACTACTATGGCTTTCTGGGTGTTTATACGGTAAGTTTTCCGCTATTATGCTTTTTAGCTCAAAGGGTTGCTAGGATATTACCAGAAGTATTTTGGATGCGGCTAATTGTGACATTAATTGGATATGCTCTTATGGAAATTTATCTGTTTATTGTATTTTCAATTGCTGGAACTATTTCTTTATCGATTTCAAGTTTGGTGTGGAGTTTACTTCCAGGATGGGGAATGTGTTTGATAATTTTCTTAATTACTTATCGTTTCTGGGTAAAATTAGTAGAAGAACACCCATTCTTGGTTTCACAACGCAGATACTTTTTCTAATAAAAAAGACCTTAAATTCTTTACTAAGGAAGAATTTAAGGTCTTTTTACTTTATTGAAACATATAATTAAATGCAACTCCAACAACACCAAACAAAGTAATAAGTGCCATAATAAATGCCATAATAATTGTCAAAACTTGGAAGGGTGTCTTTTTTTTACGTCTTCTTTTTGCCATAATAGCCTCCTTAAATATTAATATTCTATCTCATTCTTTATTCTTTTTCAATTTCTCCTTTATTACCAATGAAAATACGATAAAATTAATAATTGGTATGGAGGAATTACAATGCAACTATTATGGATTTTTTTGATACCAATTATTGGTATCTTGTGTGCAGGAATTTTGAGTAGGGTATTTCCAAAAGCACAATTTAAAGGATATGATATTTTACCTTTTTTCTTTCTTTGGAGCTGTCAATTAATTACCCAAATTAAGCATCAACCTAGTTTTTTGCCGTATGGTCTTTGGCTTTATTTTATATTAGTAGTTATAGTAGCAATAAAATTTGCTCGGAAAGATAAGAATGTACGCTTAGCAAAATTGATACGTACTTTGTGGAATTACCTAGTAATGTGTTCAGTTTTTTGGTATATTGGGTTAATTATTTTGCTAGTATTATAAAATAACGTTATCTAAATAAGCATTTTGTGAAACATATGTTCATGAATATAGATTTAGTTTTTATTAAAAATAGCTTGATTATAAATAATTCCGCTAATCATATGGTAGAAGTAGATGAATTGTGATAAATTATAATTAAAAGAACAAGAAACTGTTCCACAAGATAGGAACTTTAAGTAGATAAATTAGAAATAAAAACTATGGAATTTAAACATAAAAGTGTACTTTTACATGAAACAATTGATAATTTAAATCCTCAAAATAATAAAGTATATGTAGATGCAACATTTGGCGGTGGAGGCCATACAAGTTATTTGTTTAGCAAAATAGATCAGGGGACAGTAATCGGCTTTGATCAAGATGAATATGCAATTAATTTAGCAAAAACAAAATTTGCAGCCGAGCTGTCAGGCAAAGAAAAGAAAAAATTGATTTTAGTGCATGATAATTTTTCTCATCTAAAGGATAATTTAGAACGATTGGGTTACAATCGAGGAATTGATGGGATTTTTTATGATTTAGGCGTCTCGTCACCTCAACTGGATCGAGGAGAGCGAGGTTTTTCATATCGATTTGATGCACGATTAGATATGAGGATGAATCAGGAACAAGAATTAGACGCTTATACAATAGTTAATACATGGTCAGAAAAAGACATAAGTGATGTTCTTTATCAGTACGGGGATGAAAAGTTTTCGCGTCAAATAGCACGTAAAATTGTTGAAGTGCGGAAAGTACATCCAATTGAAACAACTTTTCAATTAGTGGACATTGTTAAATCAGCTATTCCAGCTGCTGTAAGGCGAACAGGTGGCCACCCAGCTAAAAAGAGCTTTCAAGCCTTAAGGGTTGCTGTTAATCATGAATTAGATGTTTTAAGTGAGTCACTCAAGGAAGCTATTGAAGTAGTAAAGCCTGGTGGACGAATAAGTGTCATTACTTTTCAGTCTCATGAAGACAAAATTGTAAAAAAATTGTTTAAAAAGTACTCTGAGGTAGAAATCCCTAGAGGGATGCCAATGGCACCTGCTGATAGTAAACCAATTTTAAAGTTAATTAGTCGAAAACCTATTATAGCAACTGAAGAAGAAGTAGAAAGAAATAATCGTTCGCATAGTGCGAAATTAAGAGTTGCCGAGAAATTATAAAGGAGTTAAATATGGCTGACAGTTCAGCAAGATCGTATACTTATCATCATGTATCAGTTTCCCAAGATCCTACACCACAAAAACGTGTAAATTTGGATCCTAATAAGGTACCAGTAAATAAATTTGAAAAGTTTTTAATTTTTATTGGTTCACTGGCAGTTTTAGTGCTTATGATATTGACTGTTTCTGCAACTGTCTCACAAACTCAAGCGCAGCAACAACTTAGTAAAATTGAGAATAAGATATCGGCTAAACAATCAGTTAATACTGATCTCAAACAAGAAATCGGTGAACTAACTTCCACAAAGCGTTTAAATAAAGTAGCCGCTCAAAATGGTTTACATATTATTGAAAGTAATCTTAGGAATGTTCGATAATGAAAAAGTTTAATAATTTTAAACGAAATATATCCAAAGCTCATAACTATAGATTCACTGTAGGAAGAATTTTACAGTTAGGATTAGCTTTGGTTTTTATTGTATTTATAAGTCGTCTATTTTATTTGGGACTTTCTCATAAAGTAGCGGGGAAAGATATTGCGACCCGAGTAAAAGAACTCTATCAGCGAAATGAAGTTTTGAATGCTACTAGAGGTAGTATTTATGATCGCAATGGCCTAACAATTGCTGAAGATTCCCATCAATTTACAATATATGCAATTTTAGATAAATCTTCAATTGATTACAAAAATAAGCCAATGTATGTGATCAATAAAAGAGAAACGGCACAAAAATTAGCTACTGTCTTACCATTAAGTGAAGATAAAATATATAAATATTTAACTCCTAAAAATAAAGCCTATCAGGTTGAATTTGGGACAGCTGGGTCAGGATTAAGTTTATCGCAAAAAAAGAAAATTGAGGCAATGAAGCTCCCAGGAATAAAATTTGTTGAGACTCCTTCACGCTTATATCCAAATGGTGTGTTTGCTTCACATATTGTAGGATTGGTAACTCCCAAGTCTAATTCAAAAACGACAAGTTCTACAAATTTAGTAGGAACTATGGGAATTGAACAGTATTTTAATAAGCAATTAAGTGGTAAGGATGGTTACAGAAAAGCACTAGTGGATGCTGATCAGTATCAATTGCCTAACAGTGAGCATTTATACAAGGCAGCTGAAGATGGAGACAATATTTATTTAACTTTAGATTCGCAATTGCAAACGTATTTGGAAAGTGTAATGACTAAAGTACAAGATGAATATGATCCGAAGTCAATGACAGCAGTAGTTGAAGATATTAAAACAGGGCAAATTTTAGCAGCTTCTCAAAGACCAACATTTGATCCTCAAACTAAAAAAGGATTGAATTCAAATTGGCGAAATATCTTAGTGCAAGATGCTTATGAACCGGGTTCTGTTTTTAAAATCTTGACTTATGCAGCTGCAATTCAGAGTAACAACTATAATCCTAATAGTTATTACAAGTCTGGTTCTATTAAAGTGCAGGATGCAACTATCCATGACTGGAATAATAGTGGCTGGGGAACTATTCCAATGAGTCAAGCTCTTCCACGTTCAAGTAATGTAGGATTTACAATCTTAGAGCAGAAAATGGGATTGAAAACCTTTAAAAGCTACGTTAATAAATTCCAAATTGGTAAGAAGACTGGTGTAACTCTTCCGGGAGAAAATCCAGGATTGGTGTCTTTAACTACACGATTGCAAGGAGCAGTAACTTCTTTTGGACAAGGGGTTAACGTTAATGCAATGCAGATGATGCAAGCATTTAGTTCAGTGGCAAATGATGGTCAGATGATTAAACCACAATTTGTTGAAAAGATTACTAATTCTAATGGGAAAACAATTTCTGAATTTCATACTAAAAAAGTAGGGGAACCGATTTTTTCAGCTGCTACTGCTCAGACAATTTTGAGTTCAATGCAAGATGTTGTAAACAAGAACTACGGAACTGGGACAGCCTATAAAATTCCCGGTAAAAATGTAGCTGTTAAAACAGGTACTGCACAGATTGCGGCTCCCAATGGGGGATATTTAAAAGGGGATAAAAATTATCTCTTCTCTGTTGTAGGTTTTGCACCAGCCAACAATCCTCGCTATTGTGTTTACATAACTGTAAAGCAACCTCGACAAATGAAATCAGCTGAAACAATTCTAGCATCAATTTTTAAACCAGTAATGGAGAGAGTTTTGAATTCTTCAAGCGCCCAATTAAAATCAGTTAATGAAGCGATTGAAGTACCAGCTTTAAGTGGTAAGAAAGCTACTGCAGCTAAACAAGAAGCTCAAAATAGCGGTTTTGAAGCTTATATTATTGGTAGTGGTAAGAAAGTATTACGCCAATCATTACCTTATCAAACAAAAACCTTTCTTAATAGTAAATTATTTCTTTATACTGGAGGAATAATTAAGATCCCAGATATGCAAGGCTGGAGTAAGGCAGAAGTTGAGGAATTTAGTAAAGTAATTGGAATCCCAATCAAAATTTCTGGAAGTGGGCACGTAACCAAACAAAGCCTAGCAGTAGGAGAAAGATTAAAAGCAAATAGAAAGTTAAGTGTGGACTTGACATAATTAAGGAGCAAAAAATGCAATATAGTTTAATACCATTTATTAGCAGTTTTGCAATAACTGTAATATTCTTACCGTTGTTTATTGGTTTCATGCGAATGAAACATGAAGGACAACAAATCCGTGATGAAGGACCTAAATGGCATGAAAAGAAATCTGGAACTCCTACAATGGGAGGAGTGGTGTTTACTATTGCCAGTATAATTTCGATACTTTGGGTATCATTATGGCAACATAACCTAAATAAGACAGCTTGGATGCTTATGATAGCATTTATTGGGTATGGAATTATTGGCTTTTTAGATGATGGCTTAAAGTTATTTTACAAGCGTAATCTTGGATTAAGAGCATGGCAAAAACTGCTAGGTCAAATTATTATTGCAGCAATTATTTTACTTTTGGCTTTTAGTGATCATTTTAGCACTGCTTTATTTGTACCATTTTTTGGAGTAATTCATAGCGAGATTCTATTTGCTTTATTTATGATTTTCTGGCTAGTAGGTTTCTCTAACGCAGTTAATCTTTCTGATGGGTTAGATGGTTTGGCTACTGGTTTATCAGTAATTGCGTATGGTACCTATGGATATATGGCCTATTTAGATAAAAATTGGGCTGTACTTATCTTTACAATGAGTGTAATTGGTGGATTAGTGGGTTTCTTTATTTTTAATCACAAACCGGCTAAGATTTTTATGGGAGATGCTGGATCTTTAGCGTTAGGTGGTGGTTTAGCCATTGTTTCTATTTTATTACACCGACCATGGTCACTACTATTGATTGGAATTGTTTTTGTGTGTGAAACTCTTAGTGTTATCCTCCAAGTGATTTCATTTCAAACCACTGGAAAAAGAATTTTTAAAATGACGCCTATTCACCACCATTTTGAAATGCTTGGTTGGTCAGAATGGAAAGTGGATATTGTATTTTGGATCGTAGGTTTGGTAGCAAGCATTATTTATCTTTTAATTTGGGGCTAGTAAAATGAAAAAAGTTGATACATATAAAGATAAAAATATTTTAATATTAGGATTAGGAAAAAGTGGTTTTGCAGTGGCAAAGTTACTTTTGAAGTTAGGTGCTCGACTTACTTTAAATGACAAAAAGGATTTAAAGGGAAATGATCAAGCAGCAGAATTGGAAAAATTGGGTGTCAATGTTATTTCAGGACATCATCCAGTAGAAATTTTTGAAAGCCAAGCTTTTGATTATTTAGTCAAAAATCCTGGCATCCCTTATGAAAATCCAATGGTAGTTGCTGCTAAGAAGAAAAATGTACCAGTAATTACAGAGCCAGAAGTTGCTTTAGGAGTAAGCGAAGCCCCATATGTGGCTGTCACTGGATCAAATGGAAAAACTACTACTGTGATGCTTACTCAGCAAATCATGGATCATCATTTGGCAAAAAATGGACATCATGTTTATGCAGTTGGAAACATTGGTGTTCCAATTTCTGAAGTAGTTGAAAAAGCTACCAAGGATGATCTTTTGGTAGTTGAAATGTCTAGTTTTCAATTAATGGGTGTCAATACTGTCAAGCCTAAGGTGGCAGCAATTGTCGATATCTATAATAATGTGCACCTAGATTATCATAAATCTTTTGAAAATTATGTTGAGGCAAAATTACGAATTACTCAATCACAGGATAGTAGTGATTACTTTATAGCAAATTTTGATCAGAAAGATATTTTAAAAAAAGAGTTATCTAAAACTAAGGCTCAAGTATTAACTTTTTCAGAAGTGGATTCAACTGCTGATTACTTTATTGGTGAAAAATATCTTCAAGGTAAAGACGAAGATATTATGGAAATAGATGAAATTAAAATTCCAGGTATCCATAATCAACAAAATAGTTTGGTAGCAATTGCTATTTCTAAAGTTATGGGTGCAAGTAATGAAGATATTAGAGCTGTACTTTCTACTTTTAAAGGAGCCAAACATCGTTTAGAATATGTAATGACATATAATGGTCGAAGAATTTATAATGATTCTAAGTCAACGAATATTGAAGCAGCCACTGTAGCGATTGATTCTTTTAAAAATCCCGAAGTTTTGATAGCAGGGGGACTAGATCGTGGCTTTATGTTTGATAGTTTGGTTGATCTTTTAAAGAAGCATGTAAAGACGATAGTATTATATGGTGAAACGCGCTATCTTTTAGCAGATGCGGCTAGAAAAGCGGGAATAAAAGATATTATTATTGTTAACACGCTTCAAGAAGCTGTTCCAAAGGCATATGAAGGTAGTAAAGAGGGAGACGTGATTCTTTTTTCACCAGCGTGTGCGTCATGGGATCAATTTAATACTTTTGAAGAACGTGGTGACTTCTTTGTGAAATTTGTAAAGGAATTAAAGACAAAATAAAATGAGAGTAATTTTTTCAGGTGGTGGAACAGGCGGCCACATTTATCCAATTATGGCATTGATTGAACGCTTAAAAGAACGAAATTTGGTTACAAATGATGAGATTCTTTTTGTGGGAACAACGAAAGGTCTTGAATCAAAGATTGTGCCTAATGCAAAAGTTCCCTTTAAAACCTTGGATATTCAAGGGTTTAATCGACGTCATCCATTGAAAAATTTTTCAACGATTAATAAGTTTTTAAAATCTAGTAAAGAGGCAAAAAAGATTATTAAAAACTTTAAGCCAGATATTGTAGTAGGAACTGGTGGGTATGTATCAGGTGCAATTGTGTTTGAAGCTGCCAAACTTCATATTCCTACTATCATTCATGAATCGAATTCTGTGGTTGGATTAGCAAATAAGTTTTTAGCTCATTATGTAGATAAAATTTGTTACACTTTTGATGATGCTGCCAAACAATTCCCTGAAAAGAAGAAATTAGTTAAAACAGGAAATCCTCGTTCACAACAAGTACTAGGATTGAATGAAGAAAAGGTAGATATTAACCAAAAATGGGATTTAGATCCAGCAATTCCAACAGTTTTAATATTTGGTGGGTCTCGAGGAGCCTTAGCAATTAATCAAATTGTAGAAAAATCTCTTGCAGATCTTTCTAAGAAACCCTATCAAATTATTTGGGCAACTGGGCAATTATACTACGACAGCATAAGAAAAAGATTAGCTGATAAAAAAGTTGGAAATAATATTCGAGTGGTACCATATATAAAGAATATGCCGGGGTTACTTCCTCAGATGACATGTGTTGTTTCACGTTCAGGGGCAACTAGTTTAGCTGAGTTTACTGCTTTAGGAATTCCAGTGATTTTAATTCCGAGTCCTAATGTTACTCATAATCACCAAATGAAGAATGCGATGGACATGGAGAAAGCAGGGGCTGCTTTAGTAATTAGTGAAGATGATTTAAACCCTAATAATTTTGTGTCATCAATTGATCATATTTTGTTAGATACTGACTATGCCAAGAAGATGAAGCAGGCTTCAAAGAAAATGGGTATTCCTGATGCTTCTGACCAAGTAATTAAAGTTATGGAAAACTTGATTAGCAAGCAAAAAAGTGCTTAAAGTTATAGGTGAGGCAGATGGCTAAGAAAAAAATAACTAAGAAAGACCCACGTAAAGAAATTTCTGGGTGGGTAGATTATAAAAATAAATCTAATTCTACCAGTGGGAAAAAGGTTTCAGCCTCACTGAAAAAACTGCATGCTGAAAGAAGAAAATCTGTTTTAAGACGGTTGGGGTTAATTATTGTTGTAGCCTTAATATTTATATTAGGACTTGGGTATTTTATATCACCACTTTCTAATGTGAAGAGTGTTCGTGTGTTAGGAGCACAAGAAATTAATCCTCATAAGATTGTGACTGTTTCTGGAATTAAAGCACAAGATAAAGTAATAGGAACTATTTTTAAGAAGAGTCAAATCAAACAAAAATTAAGCCAAAATTTTCCAGAAATTAAAGAAAGTAGTATTCAAGTTAAAAACTGGAATAATTTTATAATTAATGTTAAGCAATATGCAGTAGCTGGATACGTAAAGGAAAATGTGGGTTATAGAGCACTACTAGTTAATGGAAAATTAAGTACTTATACCTTGCCATTAGCAAAAATAAAAAAAGATAAACCAATTTTTATTAATTATAGTAATGGAAAAAGATTACAACAAGCACTTAATATTTATAAGCAATTTCCTCAAGTTATCAAAAATCAAGTTCGCGTAATTGATGGAGATACTAAACGAACTACTCAAATTAAGTTGATCTTAAAAGATAAAAATATTATTTTAGGTAGTACTCCAACGATTGTAGATAAGATTAAGTATTATCCAGTTATTGCTAAAAACTTAAAACAACCTTCAGTAGTAGATTTTGAAATTGGAGCATTTAGTCATCCATTGACTTCAAGTGAAAGAAAGCTTGTAGAGAATACTAAATAGTTTAATAGTCAAAATAAAAAATAATATGTTAGAATTTTAATAATTAGGATATGATTTGGAGGCATAGTCTTGAATAAATCAAATTTACTGGTGGGATTAGACATTGGAACCACAAGTGTAAAAGCAGTTGTAGCAGATACAACATCAAATGAATTACGTGTAATTGGAGCAGCAACTGAACCTACTAGTGGGATGCGTCATGGGAAAATTGTTGATATTGATGAAACAGCTGCTAGTATTTCACGTGCAGTAAATAAAGTAGCACAAAAAACAAATTCAAAAATTTATCGGGTAGTAACAGGTATTCCAGTGGGATTACTACAATTAGAAAATGCTACTGGATTGATAAATATTGGAGAACAAGGTCAAGAAGTGGGCGATAGTGATGTAAAAAGGGTCCTATCTTCCGCAATTGGAGCTGCTTTAAAAGATGGTCGCCAAGCTATTTCTTTTTTACCAAGTAAATTTTTAATTGATGGTAAGACTGATGTAGACGATCCACGTAAAATGATTGCTCATTCATTAGAAGTACATGGAATTTTACTTACTGCTCCAACAGCTGATCTTCATAATATAAAAAAAGCTGTAGAAAGAGCTGGGTTTAAAAATAATTTCTTTATTCCAACTCCATTGGCAATTTCTAGCATTGCCTTAGATGAGGGAGAAAGAACATTTGGATCTGTACTCTTAGACTTAGGTGGTGGTACCACTACGGCTACTGTCATTCATGAAAATAAGATTAAGTATGCAACCATTGATCTTGAAGGTGGCATTGATATTACTAAGGATATTTCGACTGTCTTGAATACTTCAAAGAAAGAAGCCGAGAAAATTAAAATTGAATTTGGATATGCAGATCCAGATCTAACTTCACCTGAAAATCAGTTTCCTGTCAAAGTAGTGGGGGAAACTAGTGGAAAGATGATTGATGAGGAATATTTAAGTGAAATAATTAATGCACGTGTAGAGCAAATTCTTTCACGAATTGGTAAAGGATTAGCTGATCATGATGCCTTTAGCCTTCCAGGGGGAGTTGTAATCACAGGTGGAACCAGTGCTTTGCAAGGAATGGGTGATGTAGTAAAGAATGATTTTAGAGTAAAAACTAAAATTTTTCAGCCTAATCAAATGGGGTTACGAAATCCAATTTATACAGCTGGTTTTGGAATTGTTCAATATGCTTACGATTTAGATGACATTGATTATTTAGTTAATAGCGTAATTTATGGAGAAGATAGTACTCCAGTAGCTCAGGAAATTGAAAAACCAAATAGAGAAAACATGAAGTTTTTCAAAAGACCTACATCTTCTAGTGAAATCGAACCGAAAGAAGATTATAATAGAAATACAGTATCCTCTTCTTTTGAAGATGAGCAAGAAGATTTAAAAAAGACTAAAAAAGGAAATAAAGTCAAAGACTTTTTCAAAAAGTTTTTTGATTAATTAAGGTGGTTTATTAATGGATTTTACTTTCGATTCTGATGACAATAAAAATGCAGTCATTAAAGTAATCGGTGTTGGTGGTGCTGGTGGTAACGCTGTGAACCGAATGATTGATGAAGGTGTTCAAGGTGTATCCTTTATTGCAGCCAATACTGATGTGCAAGCATTAAATAGTAATAAAGCAGAAAACAAAATTCAACTCGGGCCAAAATTGACTCGTGGACTTGGAGCAGGATCTCACCCAGAAGTGGGAGAAAAATCTGCAGAAGAAAGTCAACAAACTATTGAGGATTCACTCAAAGGTGCAGATATGATTTTTATCACTGCTGGAATGGGTGGAGGAAC
Source organism: Lactobacillus sp. PV037 (assembly GCF_014522345.1). Taxonomy (NCBI): domain Bacteria; kingdom Bacillati; phylum Bacillota; class Bacilli; order Lactobacillales; family Lactobacillaceae; genus Lactobacillus; species Lactobacillus sp. PV037. Next base: position 468,452 of record NZ_CP041987.1, read on the forward strand.
AGGTACAGGAGCTGCCCCAGTAATCGCAAAAATTGCTCGTGAAACTGGTGCACTTACTGTCGGTGTGGTTACACGCCCCTTTACCTTTGAAGGCCCTAAACGCTCAAAAAACGCAGCTGAAGGGATTGCAGAATTAAAACAATATGTAGATACATTGGTAATTATTGCAAATAACCGTTTACTTGAAATGGTTGATAAAAAGACCCCAATGATGGATGCCTTTAAAGAAGCAGATAATGTTTTGCGCCAAGGTGTGCAAGGAATTTCAGATTTAATTACTTCAACTGACTATGTTAACCTGGACTTTGCTGATGTTAAGACAGTTATGGAAAATCAAGGCGCTGCTTTAATGGGAATTGGTAGAGCAAGTGGGGAAAATAGAACTGTTGAAGCAACTAAACTAGCAATTTCTTCACCTTTACTTGAAGTATCAATTGATGGTGCTAAGCAAGTATTATTAAACATTACTGGTGGACCAGATTTAACCTTATTTGAAGCTCAAGATGCATCAGATATTGTTTCAAAGGCTGCTGGTGATGGAGTAAATATTATATTTGGTACTTCAATCAATGCAAATTTAGGTGATGAAGTAGTAGTTACAGTGATTGCTACTGGAATTGATGCCAAGGCAGAAGAAGCAGCTTCACGTCAGCCAATGCGTCGCAGACGACCAACTGAAGAGTCTGCCTCTCAACAACCAGTTGCAAATCCAGCTTCTGCTGCCTCAACTGCAAAGCAAGAGCCAGTGCAGGAAAGAGCAAATACTCCAAAGAATTCAGATGATCTTTTAGATCCAACAAGTGTTTGGAAGCAAGATAAAGGTGAAAATACGCGTCCACAACCTCCAATTGAAAATCCTACGCCTTCTGCTAAAAAAGATGATTTTTCATCATTCAGTGCAGATGAACAAAGTAGTATTTCACAAATTGAAACCAGTGCTGACGATGACTCGGATAGTGATATTCCATTTTTCAAACACCGTCGTAGAAACTAAGTAAGAAGGGTAAGGAGGAACTATGGCTTTTGACAAATTAGGACGTTTTTTTGGGATGAATGGTAATGACGAAGACATATCTGATGAAGAAGAAATTGAAGTAAGAGATGATTCTTCGGTAGATGAAATTCCAACGAATGAAAGACGAGGAAATGTTGTGCCAATTAATTCTGCTGGAACCCCTACTAGTAAAATTGTTTTAGAAGAACCACGTGTATATTCAGATGCAAAAGAAGTTTCCCAGAATCTTTTGGCAAATAAAGCAGTAATTATAAATTTTGCACGAATGGATGATGCCCAAGCACGTCGAATTGTAGATTTCGTTACAGGAACAGTTTATGCGTTAAATGGGGAAATTCAGCGTGTGGGAGATAAAATATTTTTAGCTACTCCACCAAAATTTGAAACTGATGGAAAGATTGCGGAATTAGTAGAAAAGAAAGATAACTTAGAATAATGATCTTACCAATAATCGGATGGTTGTTGCGAATTATTTCAACTTTATTGAATGTATATGGATTGTTAATTGTTATTTATGCATTGTTAACGTGGGTACCAAGACTTTTAAATACAACTTTGGGAAGAGTTTTGGCAAGAATTGTTCAACCTTATTTGAATTTTTTTGAACGTATTATCCCTCCAATTGCAAATATAAGTTTTGCCCCGGTAGTTGCATTATTAGTAATATATTTTGTAAATAATTATGTTTTAGTGTGGATTGCAAATATTGTAGTCCATTTGGTGCATTAGATGATTGAGAAAAAACAAGCAAGTGATTTTTATCAGCATTTTGATGTAAATGAAAGGTCGACGGTGGATTTCTTCGTCGGCCTTTTTAATAGGTATTTATTTCAAAATGATCCAATTTTGACTCCGTTTTTAAATCCGCGCGAAGTCTTTATTTTTAAAAAAATAGTAGGTAATTGTGCTCAAGTTTTAACTTGGGGTGGGTATCAAAGTGCCGAAAAAGTTCGGTTATTGCTATGTGATTGGGAAGAAAGCTTTTTGCCAGAGAAGTTTGACATAGCTGTACTTGAAATATCTTATAATAAAAAATGGGAGAAAATTACTCATAGTCAAATTTTAGGAGTATTAGCAAATTCAGGAATTGAAGTTAATACTGTTGGTGATATCATTAGCGATGGAAAAGGGAATTGGCAATTTTTTATTGAGAAACAATTAGTAAAATTCGTAGAGCAAGAAGTCACTAAAATTGGTCATGCAAAAGTTAAATTACACGAAATTTCTGAAAAGGAAATTCTTCAAGTTAATGATGATAGTGAAGAGAGAAGTGCTGTAGTCGTTTCCTTACGTTTAGATACGGTAGTAAGTAGTATAATTAATCAAAGTAGAAGTCACGTTAAAGCTAGTTTAAAAGAGAAAAATATAAAATTAAATTGGCATGATATTAAAGAATCTCATATAATGATTTCTAGAGAGGATATTTTAAGTATTCGACACTTTGGTCGCGTGAAAATCAACGAAATTTTTACAACAAAAAAAGGAAAATATCGAATAAATTATCAAGTATGGCAGTCAAAGAAAAGGTGAAAATATGGCAAGATTAACTCCAATGAATATCCATGAAAAGCAATTTCAAACTAAATTTAAAGGTTATGATGTTGACGAAGTAGATGGATACTTAGATCAAATTGTGAATGATTATGGTGATGTGTTAGATGAAAATGTAGATTTAAAGAATAAAATTGCACATTTAGAGGAACAAAATCAACTTTTAACTGATAAAACAAAAGAATATGATGAATTAAAAGAAACCTTAAACCGGTCTTTAATTGCGGCCCAAAAATTGCAAGAAGAGGCAGAACAAAATTCAGCCAAGATTGTTGAAGATGGACAAAAACAAGCACAAGAAATTGTGGAAAAGGCAAAAGGAAACGCTGAAGACTTAGATAAAAACTTAAAACAAGAATACACAACTCTAAGTGAAGACTATGAACTTTTGAAGAAAAAAGTTAGCAACTTTCGTAGTGAGATGAAGAAGCAACTACAAGAACAATTAGATGCTTTAAGTGATGATAGTTGGCAATATGAATTAGATGAATACTACGGCCGTAGTCGTCTTTATCCAGGAGATGGGTCACAACCCATCGCTCAATCTGAAAATGAATTAGAAAGCAAAAAAGATTCAGAAACTGAAAAAAAATCTAATGAAAATGTAGTGATTGACAAAAGTAGTGATAATGAAGTACAATCTGAATCAACAACTGCTCCAAAAATTGTTTTAGAAGACAAATCAAGCGAAAAACAGTTGGAAGTGAATTCATCTCAGAACAATAATGGACCAAAGATTATTTTTCCAGATGAAAATAAAAAAGAATAATAACTAATTGACAGTAAAACAAGTAAATGACCACAGCGAGTTAGTGAGGGTGAGAGGCTAACATAATTGAAAGTTGATCAGCTGCCGATAGATTAGTGCGTTTTCCCATGCGTTAAATGGGAACTTAAGTGGAACAGAAATGTTCAAATTAGGTGGTACCACGAAGAAACTTCGCCCTATAGTTGGGTGAAGTTTTTTTGTTAGAAGGGAGAATTTTATGAAAATGAAAGATACTTTGAATTTGGGAAAGACTAAATTCAAAATGCGTGGTAATCTTCCCGTTCGTGAAGCACAATGGCAAAAAGAATGGGAAGACAATAAATTATATGAAAAAAGACTAAAACTAAATGAGGGTAAGCCAAGATTTGATCTACATGATGGTCCTCCATTTGCTAATGGTAATATCCATATGGGACACTCCATGAACAAAATCTCTAAAGATATTATCGTCCGTTATAAAAATATGAGCGGCTTTTATGCTCCTTATGTACCAGGTTGGGATACACATGGTTTACCTATTGAACAGCAATTAGCGAAGAAAGGCATTAAGCGTAAAGAAATGTCGATGGCTGAATATCGTCAACTCTGTTATGATTATGCGATGTCTCAGATCGAAAAACAAAAAGCTGATTTTAAACGCTTAGGTGTAATGGGGGATTGGGAACATCCGTATATCACACTTCAACCAGAATTCGAAGCTGCTGAAATTCGTGTATTTGGTGAAATGTTTGATAAAGGATACATCTATAAGGGTAAGAAACCTGTTTATTGGTCCTGGTCATCAGAATCAACTTTGGCAGAAGCAGAAGTGGAATATAAAGATGTTGAAGCAAATTCAATCTTTGTGGCTTTCCCTGTTAAAGATGGTAAAGGCTTATTAGATGAACAAAATACTTATTTTGTAATTTGGACTACAACTCCATGGACAATTCCAGCTAATGAAGCAATTGCTGTTAACCCAACTTTTGAATATTCAGTAGTTAAAGTGGGGGATAAACAATTTGTAGTAGCAACCGGATTGTTAGATCAAGTTGCCCAAGAAATTGGTTGGGAGAACTACGAAGTTGTTAAGACTTTAAAGGGAGCAGACATGGAATATATGACTGCTAAGCATCCCCTTTACGATGACAGAGAAAGTCTTGTAATTGAGGGATTCCATGTTACTTTAGATGATGGTACTGGATTAGTTCATACAGCTCCTGGTTTTGGTGAAGACGACTTTAATGTAGGTCAAAAATATCATCTACCTGTCTTTAGTCCAGTGGATTCACAAGGAAAATATACCGACGAGGTCCCAGAACTTGAAGGGATGTTTTACCAAGATGTAGATAAGTTAATGGTAGAAAAGTTAAAGGATAACGGATCTTTATTAAAACTTAAAGTATTTACTCACTCCTATCCTCATGATTGGAGAACTAAGAAGCCACTTATTTTCCGTGCTACAACTCAATGGTTTGCCTCAATTGAACCATTTAGACAACAAATCTTGGATGAAATCGAAAACGCTAGCTTCTCACCAAGTTGGGGTAAAACTCGTCTTTACAATATGATTAAGGATCGTGGAGATTGGGTAATTTCACGTCAACGTGCTTGGGGAGTTCCATTACCAATCTTTTATGCCGAAGATGGCACACCAATTGTAACTAAAGAAACAATTAACCATGTAGCTGATATCTTTGAAAAAGAAGGCTCAAATGCTTGGTTTAAGAAGAGTGCAAAAGAATTGTTACCTGAAGGATTTACTTCCGAACATTCACCAAATGGAAAGTTTACTAAGGAAACAGATATCCTTGATGTATGGTTTGACTCAGGAAGTTCTTGGTCAGCAGTAATGGATCAACGTCCAGACCTCAAGGCACCTGCTGATTTATACTTAGAAGGTAGTGACCAATATCGTGGCTGGTTTAACTCAAGCTTAATCACTTCAGTTGCAACTACTGGGAAGGCACCATATAAGAAGATTCTTTCTCAAGGATTTGTTTTAGATGATAAAGGCCATAAAATGTCTAAGTCATTGGGTAATGTAATTTCACCAAATGATGTTATCAAGCAAATGGGTGCAGAAATTATTCGTCTTTGGGTAGCAGGGGCAGATACAACTTCTGATGTAGCAGTTTCACAAGATATTTTGCGTCAAGCAGCTGAAAGCTACCGAAAGATTAGAAATACTATGCGCTATATGTTGGCAAATACTTCAGATTTTGATCCAAAGGAAAATGCAATTGCTTATCCAGATATGTCTGGTGTAGATCAATATTTAGAGGTTAAATTAAACAAATTAATTGAAGCATGTCTTAAAGCATATGAAAACTTTGACTTTAACACAGTTTATAAAAAGGTGTTTAGTTTTATTTCCAATGATTTATCAGCCTTTTATCTTGACTTTGCGAAAGATATTCTTTACATTGATCCTGAAAACAGCGAAACGCGTCGCTCTATGCAAACAGTAATTTATGATGTTTTGGTTAAATTGACAAAACTTTTGACCCCAATTTTGCCTCATACAATGGAAGAAGTTTGGGGATATTTAAAAGAACCTGAAGATTACGTTCAATTAGCCGAAATGCCAGAAGTTGCACACTTTGCTAATGAAAGTGAAATTTTGGAAGATTGGAATGCCTTTATGCGTGTCAGAGCAGATGTATTGAAGGCTTTAGAAGTAGCAAGAGCAGATAAGATTATTGGTAAATCTTTTGAAGCTCATGTAACTTTATATCCAACTAAAGAAACTGCTGAGTTATTGAAGAAATTAAAGGGGAATCTCCGTCAAATTTTGATTGTCTCTGAATTAACAATTTCAGATGCTCCAGCTCCAGCAGATGCACCAAAATATGAAAGTGGTTCAATTGTAGTCGAACCAGCAGAAGGCAAAGTATGTGAAAGATGCCGTCGCATCACCACTGATGTTGGTAGTGATCCACGTTTCCCAGAATTATGTGCAAGATGTGCAGAAATCGTTGAGAAAAATTTCCCACAAGCAGCGGAAGAGGGTTTTGATAAATAATGCGTACAGGTACAGTAAAACAATTTGATGCAAATTCAGCTTTTGGATTTATTGAGGATGATTTAACTGGATCTTCTTATTTTGTTTTTTATAAATCTATTAAAGATGATGGTTATAAAAGACTTCAAGTTGGTCAAAGAGTAAAATATCAATTAGCTCAAGGAAAAAAAGGATTGCAATGTATCAATGTATATGTTGATAAAAATGCCATAAGGGAGTAATTAAATGGACCTAAAAGAGACCGAAATTTCCAATAAATCTATTTTTGAAGGTAGACTTATTGATTTAAATGTAGAAACTGTTAGTCTACCTAATGGAAAAACGGCAACTCGGGAAGTAGTAAAGCATCCTGATGCTAGTGCAGCAATTGCAATTAATGAAAAAAAAGAAATGCTTTTAGTTGCACAGTGGCGTGAACCAATTAAGCAGGTTACCTTAGAAATTCCGGCTGGATTAATTGATCCAACAGATGCCTCCCCTTTAGATGCAATGAAAAGGGAATTGAATGAAGAAGGTGGCTATAAGGCGGATTATTGGGAAAAGGTAAGTGAGTTTTATACTTCACCAGGTTTTTGTGATGAAAAAATTTATCTTTTCTATTGTGATACTTTAACCAAATTAGAGCATAAGCGAGATTTGGATGAAGATGAATTTTTAACTCATAAGTGGTATTCACTAGCAGAATTAAAAACTTTAATGATAGAAGGAAAAATTGTAGATGCTAAAACAATAATGGCAATTACTTTTTGGGAAAATATGCTTTTATCAGGAAAAGAATAAAAAATGGTGGAAACAAGAAAAGATTACCGCAAAAAGCAAAGACAAAAGAAATTTAAGAATTTATGGCATAGCTTTTTTAAGACATCAAAACCAAAAGATGAAGCAGAAAATGAAACTGATGTCCCTGAAAATAAAACATTTTTTTCAGATAGTGTAGATGCTGAGAAGCAAATAACAGTTGATGAAAAGAGAGATCGATTAAAAAAAAGACTAAATTGGGCAATTTTAATTGTTTTGGGGTTAATTATTTTAGTTTTGATAGCTTTATTTAAATTATAATGAGGAAATTTAACTATGAAAATTGCAATCATTGTGCCAATGGCACAAGAAGCTGAATATTATCATCAACATTTCCCACATTCAGAAAAAAAGGTGTTCGGATCAGCTGAATTCGAACACTTTTCTGTGAATGGAAATGAGATTTATTTGGGACTTAGTGGCATTGGAAAAGTAAATGCAGCAATGAATTTGACTAGCTTGCTGACAAAAGAAAAAATAAATTTAATTTTTATGACAGGATCGGCTGGAGCACTTCAAAGAGATATTCATCAAAAAGATTTGGTTTTACCAACTGCTTTTACCTATCATGATGCTCATAATACTTTGGCAGGAGATTATGTAGAGGGACAAATTCCTCAAGAACCTGCAAAGTATGAATTAAATAGTGAGGCCAGGAAAAAATTCGCAGACTTTTTAAAAAATGAAGGTATTGATTTTAAAGAAGGGCTAATTGTAACTGGAGATTCATTTATTGCTTCGAAAAAACAAAAAGATGCTATTCAAGAAATGTTTCCCACTGCATTAGGTGTTGAAATGGAAGGGGCAGCTTTTGCACAAGTTGCTAATCATTTTGCCGTTCCATTAATTGCTCTAAGAGCAATTTCTGATAACGGGGATGACAGTGCTGGAGAAGATTTTGATATTTTTGTTAAAGAAGTAGGTCAGAAAGCAGCTGAAACAATTTCAAAATATTTGGAAACAAAAGTCTAAGTCAAGAAAAGTAAGCTAAGTAGTCTTAGCTTATTTTTTTGTGTTAAAATAGTACAAGCCACTTGATACTTACCAAAGATAAGAATATTAATTATAGGGGATGGCAATACAATAATGGATAATAAATTAATCTATTTAGATAATGCAGCTACTACGCCAATGGCACCAGAGGTAGTGAAAGTAATTAGTCAAGAAATGGCAAATGATTTTGGTAATGCTTCAAGTCAACATACTTTTGGCCGAAAAGCTCGACATGTTGTTGAACAATCGCGTGAAGTTTTAGCCAAGTCAATTAATGCCCAACCAAAGGAAATTATCTTTACATCTGGTGGTTCTGAAAGTAACAATACTGCAATTTTTGGAACAGCTCATGCACGTAAAGAAATTGGTAAAAAAATCATTACTACCAAAAGTGAACACCCCTCTGTTTTAAATCCAATGAAACAGTTAGAAAAAGAAGGATATGAAGTAGTATATCTTGATGTAGATACTAGTGGGCATATTTCCTTAAAGCAATTAGCGCAGGAGTTAACGGATGATACTATCTTAGTGTCAATTATGGCAGTAAATAATGAAGTAGGAAGTATTATGCCAATTGAAGAAATTGGTAAAATAGTAAAGGATTCTAATGCTTATTTTCATGTAGATAATGTGCAAGGGTATGGGAATATTGAGATTGATGTTAAAAAGATGAATATTGATCTTCTATCAACTTCTGCTCATAAAATATACGGGCCAAAATTTTTAGGCTTCTTATATGAAAAAGATGGAGTAAATATTTCTCAACTGCTTTTGGGTGGAGAACAAGAACTTAAGCGAAGACCGGGAACTGAGAATGTACCTGCAATTGCTGGATTTAAAGTAGCTGTTGAAGAAATGGAAAAATTAGATAAGCAACAGTTACAAGCTCACTATCAGAAACTTCAAAGTCTTATCTTAGAAGAATTGGATAAGGCGGGAGTTAAATATGAGTTAAATGGAAGTATAGAAGGTAAGGTTTCTCACCACGTTTTAAATCTAAGATTAAAAGGAATCGGAACTTATTCAGCTTTAACTAATTTAGATTTAGCAGGAGATGCAATTTCAGGTGGATCAGCATGTACAGCTGGTTCCTTAACTCCTTCACATGTTTTAACAGCGATGTATGGGTCTGAGTCACCAAGAATCCAAGAATCAATTAGAGTATCGTTTGGTCGTTTTACTACTGAAGAAGAAGTGAAAAAATTTGCTCAAGATGTAGTAAAGATGGCTGAGCGCTTAACGAAATAAGATAAGGTTGACACTTACAAAATGTAAGTTATAATATAAGAAAGAGAATTTGAAATGGCAAACACAGTAATAATTAACGGAGATCAAAGAAAGTTTACCTTGAGTCCTGAAATTAAGCGTTATGCATTAATTGACGCAGGTTTTCAGACCACTAAACGAGGTAACTACCTTTATAATCATCCTTTGTATAATGAATCTCCTTATAATGCAACTTGTAAGTTAAAAATAACTATTAGTGAGGAGTTTGATCACTTGACGATGGTTGTAACTGATACTAATGGGTTACAGAAGGTAAATATCTTTAAAAATAAACAGCTACAACCGATGGTAGAGTTATTAGATTTTATTTTGAAAGATCTCCAAGATCGTAATATTATTGTGCCAGGCTAGTAGGAGGAATTTTACGTATGGTAGATAACAGCAAAACCAGAGTTGTCGTTGGTATGAGTGGTGGAGTTGATTCTTCAGTATCAGCTTTATTGCTTAAACAACAAGGTTATGATGTTGTTGGTGTCTTCATGAAAAACTGGGATGATACAGATGATTCAGGTGTTTGTACCGCAACAGAAGATTATGAAGATGTTAAAAAAGTTGCAGACAAGATTGGCATTCCATATTATGCAATTAATTTTGAAAAAGAATACTGGGAAAGAGTATTCGAATACTTTTTAGATGAATATAAAAAGGGTAGAACTCCTAATCCTGATGTAATGTGCAATAAAGAAATTAAATTTAAGTCTTTCCTAGACTTTGCAATGGAACTAGATGCAGATTATATTGCAATGGGTCATTATGCTAAAACTGAAGTTGATGAAAATGGTGTAACTCATATGATGCGTCCAAAAGATGGTAATAAAGATCAAACTTATTTCTTAAATCAACTATCTCAAGATCAATTGGACAAGGTAATGTTTCCTTTGCAAAATTTAACTAAGCCACAAGTTAGAGAAATTGCTTTAGCTGCAGGCCTTGCAACTGCTAAGAAAAAAGATTCAACTGGAATTTGCTTTATTGGAGAAAGAAATTTCAAAAAGTTCTTAAGTGAATTTTTACCTGCTAAGGCTGGCAAAATGATAACTCCAGATGGTAAAGTGGTTGGTGAACATGCAGGTCTAATGTATTACACAATTGGTCAACGTTCAGGTCTTGGCTTAGGATCAACTAAGGAGTCAACTGCTCCTTGGTTTGTAGTAGGAAAAGATTTAGAAAAGAATGAATTAATTGTAGAGCAAGGCTATGATAGTAAGCTTTTATACAGTACTAGTTTAGATGCTAGTGATGTTTCATTCTTTACTGGATTACCAGATCATGATGTGGATATTAAATGTAGTGCTAAGTTCCGTTATCGTCAAGCAGATGTAGGGGTAACAATGCATTACAGAGCAAAAGATAATACTGTTCACGTTGATTTTGATGAACCAGCACGTGCAGTGACACCTGGACAAGCAATTGTCTTCTACAAGGGTGAAGAATGTTTAGGTGGAGCTACAATTGATAAGGCTTACCAGAATAATGCTGAATTACAATTAGTATAATTAAAAATGCTTATGATTTTGAAATCGTAAGCATTTTTTGTCTGTTAATTTTTCATTTAAAAACTTATAATTAAGAGTAAGAGAATGGAGAATGAGACAATGCAATTATATTTTGTAAGACATGGTAAAACGCAATGGAATTTGGAAGGTAGATATCAAGGAGGGCATGGAAACTCGCCACTTCTTCCTGAAAGCTATAAAGATATTGCAAAATTAGCTAGATATTTAAAAGAAAAAGATACTAAATTTCAAGCCTTTTATACTAGTCCTCTGCAAAGAGCAGTGACTACCGCTACTACTTTGAAAAAAGATATGAAAAGTTCCGCTCCTGTGGAAATTGATTCACGTTTAAGAGAATTTAATTTAGGAGAATTAGAAGGAATGAAATTTGTTGATGCGGAAGCGAAGTACCCTGAACAAATCAAAGCTTTTCGCTATATTCCAGAGAAATATGATCCCACGGCATTTAATGGGGAAACTTTTGAACACATGTTAAAGCGTGGTAAAGAATTAATTGCTGATATTGTGAAAAAATATCCTAATAAAGATGATAAAGTTCTATTAGTAAGTCATGGGGCAGCTTTATGTGCTTTAACGAGAACTTTAGAAGGATATTCTATTGCAGATATCCGGAAACGAGGAGGTTTAGCAAATACCAGTTTAACCATTTTAGAAACTGATGATCAAGGTAAGAGCTTCCAAGAAAAGTTATGGAATGAAACTTCGTATTTAAACCGTACTATTACACAGAGGGATGTAATTTAAATGGATAAGAAAATTGCAGATTTGTATGATAGTGGAAAAACAGACTTAGCTATTCATCAATTAATTGAAAAAATAGATCACGATTCAAAGAATATAGACAATTATCTTCAATTATCAACTTATTTAATTGATCAAAATTCAATTGCGCAGGCTTTAGAGTTATTACAAAAAGCTAGTGCAGTAGTAGATAAGCCACAAGATTTAGCTTATAATTTAGCAGTTTGTTATTATCTTGAGGGGGATTTTAATAAGTCTCTCTCTCTTTTGAATCAATTAGAAAATACTCAAGAAACTATATATCAAAAAGCCTTAGTATTTTTAAAATTGGGTCAATATCAAAAGGCATTAGCGTATGCTTTAAGTTTAAGAAAGCAAGATAAGCGTACTTTAGAATTACTAGGGGATATTTGGCTCAGTTTAGGTGATTTAAACCAGGCAAAAGCCAATTATGAAAAAATTGAAGCTCAGGATCGAAGTAGTAAGGTTGAATTTTTACTAGGCCTTACTTTACTTGAAGAGAATTTAGAGCAGGCACACTTACACTTTGATTTATCTAAGCAAAAAGATCCCACCTATTTTAAGCAAGCAAATGCTCAATATGCAAGTCTATTAAAACTGATTAGAGGAAAAAATGGGAACAAGTAAGTTTACCGGAAAAGTTAATAATATTATTTATGAAAATACCCAAAATCTTTTTAAAATTCTTGATGTAGATATTGTTGGTAAGCTAGAAGGATACTCTGAAGATAGTATTCGGGTAACTGGAACCTTCGGTGAAATGCAGTTAGAAAGCCAATATGAGTTTACAGGTGAAATTGTAGTTCATCCTAAATTTGGCCAACAGTTTAAGGTAGAGAATTATACTCAAGTTTTACCAAGAGAAAAAGATAGTTTAATAAATTATTTAAGCTCTACAAAATTTCCTGGCATTGGTAAAAAAGCTGCTCAAAAAATAATCGATGAATTGGGAAGTAATGCCTTAGAAATTTTAAAGGAAAATCCAATTAAAATTTCTACATTAGATTTAACCAGTAAGCAAAAAGAGACATTGCGCCAAGGTGTGCAACAAATGGATTCATATGCGGAAGTGGTCTTGAAGTTAGCTAAATTTGGTCTCAACAAAAGAGTAGCCAATAATATCTATAAGGTTTTTGAAGGTCAATCATTAAATAAGATTGAAGAAAATCCTTATCAATTAGTAAGTAGTATAAGAGGATATAGCTTTGCGGCTGCAGACAAAATAGGGCATGAGCTAGGAATCTCACTAACAGATCATCGGCGAATTGAAGGAGCAATATTGCATGTCTTGCAAGAAGCAATGACTGAAAAGGGAGATACGTATGTTTCTGCTAAGGAACTTTTAGTAAAGGCAGCAGACTTAATTCAAATACAAGATTATGAAATAATTGAAGCCAGTTTAAAGACCTTGGTTCTTAATGAAGAAATAGTGGTTGATGAAGATTCAAATATTGCGATTAAAAAAATTTATGAAGTTGAATCTGAAATTGCGGACGAATTAAAAAGAATTATTAAAACAAGGCCAGAAGTTCAGGAGTATGACGATAAAACTTTAGAAAAAGTAATTAGTAAGGTTGAAAAAGAATTAGACATTTCCTACGATGAAATTCAAAAAAGTGCAATAAAAAATGCTTTAAATAATTCCATCTCGCTTTTAACAGGGGGACCTGGTACTGGGAAAACCACTATTATTAATGGAATTATTTTAAGTTTAAAATACTTAGAAAAAATCCCCCATGCTTCATTATATAGTGACGATCCACCGGTGTTATTAAGTGCACCTACAGGACGAGCAGCTAAAAGAATGGCGGAAGTTACAGGCATTAATGCAAAAACTATTCATCGACTTTTAGGTGTGGGCTTAGAAGATAAAATTGAAGAGTATTCAGAAGTTAATTTGTTAAATGGAGAATTGTTGATCATTGATGAGATGTCAATGGTAGACATGTTTTTGTTTAAGTTACTCTTAAAAGGAATTGATAGTACTAAGAGAATTGTTTTTGTGGGAGATCAAGATCAACTTCCTTCAGTAGGAGCAGGAAATATTTTTGGCGATTTAATAAGCTCGCAGGCTTTCCCAACTACTCGGTTAACTCAAATTCACCGTCAAGGTGAAAATTCCTCAATTGTAAAACTAGCGCATGCTATCAACCAAGGAAAGGGAGCAGAGGTTTTATTTAGTAAAACTAATAATTATTCTTTTATTCCATGTCCCCCTGATCAAATTGGGTCGGCCATTGCACAAATTACTACTAAGGCAATGAGCAAATTTAATAAAGACGATATCCAAACTTTGGGAGCTATGTACAATGGAATGAGTGGTATTACAGCTTTAAATGATTTACTGCAGAGGGTTCTCAATGAAGAGCATTTAACTGGAAAGAAAATTGAAGCTCACGGAGAAACTTTTAGGATTGGTGATCGGATTCTTCAATTAAAAAATAATACCCCTAAGGATGTCTTTAATGGTCAGATAGGAAAAATTATCGGAATAGAAGAGGATAAAAAAGAAGATTGTGTAGTTGCAGACTTTGATGGACATGAAGTCTCTTATAGTTTAAGAGATTTAAGTGAAATCACGCGTGCGTATGCAATTACTATCCATAAGTCACAGGGGTCTGAGTTTCCACTGGTGATCTTGGCGTTAACCATGCAAAATTATATGATGTTAAGACGAAACCTTTTATATACTGGAATTACTCGAGCAGCTAAGAATTTAGTTATGATTGGAGAAAAAAGAGCTTACTTAAAAGCTTTGGAGACACCTGGAAATGATCGAGCTACAGGATTAACTAGCAAAATTAGAAGATCTTTGGGGTTAGAAGAAATAAAAAAAGATTCTAGTAATAAGGTAAAAAGCACTGTTGAAAATCTAGAAGAAAACTATATTTTGACTGCTGATATAATTAAAAGTCATAAAATTGATCCCATGATTGGCATGGAAGGTATTAAACCAAATTATCAAGTTAGATAGAAAAATAAAAAAGATTAATCAGGCAAGATTTAAAATAAAGCTTGATTAATCTTTTTATTTGAACTTTAAGTTAAAAGGTTGAAGGAATCGATCCCAAAGATAAGATTTGAGGCATCTTTTCCCAGTTCTTCTCCGTCTAATTGCCGATATTGTTTGGAAGCTACACTAACTTCAATTTTTTCACTTTCAAAGTAGTGAAAATGAGAGTCCTTTACGTGAGATCCATTAATCAATAATTTTGTAAAGAGACGGATGAAGGAGAAGGCAGATACTTTCTCTACAACAATTGTATCTAAAAGATGATTATTAATCTTTGCTTGAGGCAAAATTGGAACTCCACCTCCAAAGAAGGGATGATTGGTTGTAGTAACCAAATAAGCCTTTTTAAAATAGTGAGATTTTCCTTGAGCATTTACTGTAACTGAGAAAGTTGGTTGGTGCCGTAAAACTTTTAAAATATGAAGCCCATAAGTTAAATTACCCAAGTGCCACTTGTTGAGCCGGTCTTTCAGAGAAGAGTGGTTTGAAAGGGCGACAACGTAAGCATCAAATCCAATTCCTAGATTATTTACAAAATAGGCACTTTTATGATTAAAAGTATCTTTATAAAAACCACAATCTACTTTAATGATCGTTGGATGTGACAGGTGATCTAAGAGTTCCTCAATTGTATGAGGTAGTTTAACTGCACGTGCAAAATCATTGCCAGTACCTGAAGGTAAATAGGCTAAAGGTGTATTAGGAAAATGGGATTGTTTAAGACCATTGACAGCTTGGTTTAAAGAACCATCTCCTCCAATAACAATAATTGAATTATCCTGAAAAGAATTTCCAATCTTGTTTACTAAATTAGTTGTTAAGGAGACGAGTTCTCCTGAATAGGAAGAGATCGCACTAGTAAAAGGAATATCTCTTTTGATGAGTTCTTTTGTGAGTAGATTATATTGTGTGTTTCCGTGATTACTACCAGAAACTTTATTTACTAAAAGATGGATAGTTTTTTTCATTCTTATCTTCCAATAAAAAAGTCCCAGCCCCACATGTCGGACTAGGACTATAACTAAAATTTTATTTTTTTTCAATGATCATTGGTAAGATCATTGGACGTCTTTCAGTTTTAGAATAAAGGAAATCTTGTAAATTCTCAATAATGGCTTTCTTTATGGCACGTTCATCAGGTTGAGGTGTTTTAGCCATTTCTGTTCTTAAGACGTGGTAAACGTGTTTTTGCGCTTGAGTGATCAATTCAGTTGATTCACGCATATATACAAATCCACGACTTAAAATATCTGGACCAGCTAAGACACGTTGATTTTTATAATCAACTGTAGCTACAACAACTACTAAACCTTCTTCAGCTAAAATTTGTCGATCTCTTACTACTACATTTCCTACATCTGCAGAGCCTGAGGTGTCTACAAAGACATCACCAATATTAATGTGACCAGCAATTCTGGCTGAATCTTTAGTAAGAGCAAGCATATCACCATTTTTTAAAACAAAAGTGTGATCCTTAGGCATTCCAGTTGCTTGAGCTGTTTCTGTATGTACAACTTGCATTCGGTATTCACCGTGAACAGGAACGAAGTACTTTGGTTTCATTAGTTCAATTAACATTTTTTGCTCTTCTTGACCAGCGTGGCCAGAAGTATGAACATTGTGAATCTTACCATGAACAACATTAGCACCGGCTTGGTATAATCTGTTAATTAGATTATTCACACTTGTTGTATTTCCTGGAATAGGGTTAGATGAAAAGATAACTGTATCTCCAGGTTGAATGCTAATTTGCCGGTGGGTTCCGTCTGCAATTCGTGATAAAGCAGCTAGTGGTTCTCCTTGAGATCCTGTACAAAGAATCATTGCCTTTTCAGGTGGAGTGTGGTTGATGGTATTTGCATCAACTATTGTACCTTCTGGAACAGAAAGATAGCCTAAATCAATACCATTTTGAACCCCATTTTCCATGCTTCGTCCAAAAATAGCCACTTTTCTACCACTTTCAACTGCAGCTTCAATTGCAGTTGAAACACGATATAAGTTGGAAGCGAAGGTAGCAAAAATTATTCTACCATCAATACCATTAATGATATCTTTTAAGGACTTAGCAACAAAACGTTCTGATTTTGTAAAAGTAGGAACTTCTGCATTTGTAGAATCAGATAACAGAGCTAAGACACCTTCTTGACCAATTTTAGCCATCTTTTGAAAGTTAGGAGCTGGTTGATCCATAACTGGCGTTAAATCAAATTTCCAATCTCCAGTAAATACAACTGCACCTTCAGGTGTATGCACTGTAATTCCAAGTGTATCTGGAATAGAGTGGGTTGTTCTAAAGAAAGAAACAGAAAGTTTTGGAAATTTTAAAACTGTATCTTCGTGTTCTTCGTGTAATTCTGTTGTCTTTAAAAGACCGTGTTCTTCTAATTTACCTCTAATTAAGGCTAAAGCAAAAGGTGGGGCATACACTGGAATTTCGGGAATCTTTTTTAGTAAAAATGGAATCCCACCAATGTGATCTTCGTGTCCGTGACTAATTACGAGAGCCTTAATTTTATGGCGATTTTTTTCAAGATAAGAATAATCTGAGATAACGTAATTAATTCCCATCATATCATCTTCAGGGAATTTAATTCCTGCGTCCATAATGATAATTTCATCTTGGTACTCAACGCAGTACATATTACGACCGATTTCGCCTAACCCCCCGACGGCGAAAACTCCAACTTCGTTATTCTTTAATTTAACACTCATTATTTGCTATCTGCATCAAATGTTGTAAGCTTAAAATCTGGATTTTGCTTTTCATAAGCAAGAGAGTTTCCAGTTAATTCTTGGATGAATTCAATGTTGTAAGGGGTTTTATCTTCAACCAAGCTACGTGCTTCAACAATATTGTTTGCTTCTAAAAATAAAGTTTGTGTAGTTTCACGACGTGGATTAACGATCTGGTCTTTTTGGTATAAAACTTTATAGATCATTTGTTTAATCTCCTTAATTTTTATAAACGTTCAAAAAAGAATCTTCAATAAATGAAGATTCAACAGTTAATAATATTTTAACATATTATAGTAAAAAAGTGTATAAGAGCGAAGCTTTTAAGAAATAATGACTGTATCTTCGTCTAGTTTGAAAGGATTTTCTTTATTAATGCGGTCATAGAAAAGATGACCATTTAAGTGATCAATTTCATGTGAAGCCACAATAGCTGGATAATCCTTTAAGCGAATTGTTTTTTCTTCACCGTCTACAGTATAATAACGAATTTTAAGTTTATCAGGACGGGGAACGTAACCTTCAATAAGTTCATCAACACTCAAACAGCCCTCACCTTCAGCGATAGCAGCTTGACGTACTGATTCTGAAAGAATAGTAGGATTTACAAAAACATCTTTAAAAATGATGTTCCCTTTATCATCCGGTACTAATAAAGCTGCCATTTGCACACCTTCACCTACCTGGGGAGCGGCTAGACCAACACCAGCACGCAATTGATGTTTTTCAGCAATTTTTGGATCTTGGGAATTAATTAAATATTCCATCATATCCTTAGCAAGTTTTTGATATTTTTCAGATAAAGGAAAAGTAAGAGGTTTTGCTACTTGACGCAAAACAGGGTGTCCATCACGAACAATATCATGCATTAAAATCAATTTATATAATCTCCTTTGTAATTAAAGTAAATTTGTCATTTAAAACTATTTAAGTTTATACATTTTAATTATAGCAAAAAAAATAACTAGAAACTCAAATTGTTAGCAATAGTGTAAAAGTTAATTTAGTGAATAATCTTAAAAATCAAGTTAAATAATTTAGAAGATGTGTTAAAATAAATAAGTAAAATTAGCATCAATCAAACCTACTTAATTAGGATAACATTGACGTTTTAAGGTTTTTTTGATAAAATCAAAAAACAATTATTACATAAAAGGTCAGCCTATGAGACAGTTGACTAAATACTTACTGTAGAAGATTGTGACTTCAGTCACAGTTTTTTTATGAAATTCGGAGGGAATTCTTTTGCAAAGAAGAGAAGATATTAGAAATATTGCGATTATTGCTCACGTTGACCACGGTAAAACTACCTTAGTTAACCAATTATTAAAACAGTCTGATACATTACCAGAACACATGAACTTAGAAGATCGTGCGATGGACTCTAATGATATTGAACGTGAACGTGGTATTACTATCTTATCAAAAAATACTGCTGTTAAATTCGGTGATACTACTATCAATATCTTAGATACTCCAGGTCACGCCGACTTTGGTGGGGAAGTAGAACGAATCATGCACATGGTTGATGGAGCCCTTTTATTGGTTGATGCCTATGAAGGAACTATGCCTCAAACTCGTTTTGTGTTGAAGAAAGCTTTAGAAGCTGGAGTTAAGCCGATCGTTGTAATTAACAAAATTGACCGTCCAGGAGCTCGTCCAAGTGAAGTATTAGATGAAGTATTAGAATTATTCATTGAATTGGGAGCAACTGATGAACAACTTGATTTCCCAGTTGTTTATGCTAGTGCTTTAAATGGTACTTCTTCTTATGATGAAGATTTAAGTACTCAAAAAGAAACTATGGATCCTGTTTTTGAAACTATTGTTAAGAACATTCCAGCTCCAGTTGATAATGTAGATGAACCACTTCAATTCCAAATTACTATGCTTGATTGGGATGACTATGTAGGTCGTATTGGAGTAGGACGTGTTTACCGCGGAAAGATTAAAGTTGGGGATCAAGTAACTGTTATGAAACGTGATGGTTCAACTCAAAACTTCCGTGTAACTAAGCTATTTGGTTACTTTGGTTTAAAGCGTAATGAAATCCAAGAAGCTAAAGCAGGAGATATTATTGCTATTTCTGGTATTAATGATATTTATGTAGGTGAAACTATTGCCTCCGCTGAAAAGCCAGAAGCTTTACCTGTTTTGAAGATCGATCCACCAACTCTTCAAATGGATTTTGTTGCTAATGATTCACCATTTGCTGGACGCGAAGGTGATCAAGTTACTCCTAAGAAGTTAGAAGATCGTTTAATTCGTCAAACTCGTACTGATGTTTCATTAAAGGTAGAACCAACTGATCAAATTAATGCTTGGACAGTATCGGGTCGTGGTGAATTACACTTATCTATTTTAGTTGAAGAGTTACGCCGCGAAGGATTTGAATTACAATTATCACGTCCTAAGGTAATTTACCGTGAAATTGACGGGGTCCTTAGTGAACCTTTTGAAGCTGTACAAGTTGATACACCAGATGAATATGTAGGTTCTGTAATTGATTCACTTTCTCAAAGAAAAGGTGAAATGCAAAACATGACTTCAACTGGTAATGGTCAAACTAGACTTGAGTTCTTAGTACCATCTCGTGGTTTAATTGGATATAACAATGAATTTATGTCTCAAACTGCAGGTTACGGTATCATGAACCATACTTTTGACTCTTACAAGCCTGTTGTTAAAAACTGGGAACCTGGTCGTCGTAATGGTGCCCTTGTATCAATTAACCAAGGTCAATCAACTACTTATTCACTCCAATCTGTAGAACAACGTGGTGTTCTTTTTGTGGGTGCAGGTGTTGAAGTTTATGAAGGAATGATTGTAGGTCAATCTTCTCGTGAACGTGATATTGCTGTTAATGTTACTAAAGGTAAGAACTTAACTAATACTCGTGCTTCTGGTAAAGACCACTCAGCTTCTATTAAGACACCTAAGACAATGACTTTAGAAGAATCAATTGAATTCTTAAATGATGATGAATACTGTGAAGTAACTCCAGAAAGTATTCGTTTACGTAAGAAGATTTTGAATACTAGTGAACGTCAAAAGGCTGATAAGAAACGTAAGAAAGCAAATTAAATAGATTAAAAGTAGCTAAAAGTTTTTAGCTACTTTTTTGTTTGTAAAAGTGAGTGATATAATAAGAATAATATTATTCGACTAAAGGAGAATTGTAGCGTGCGAAACAAATTAAAATATGTAGATTGGACGATTTTGGTTCCATATCTTCTCCTAGCATCATTTGGAATAATTATGGTTTATTCTGCAAGTTCCGATATATTACTTGTGAATGGTTTTAAAGCCAATGTTTATATGATGCGACAGATAATTTATTTCTTGGCAGCTTTAGTGATATTTGGAATGCCAGCCTATTTTATGCGGGTGAAAATTTTTCAAAACAGAAGTGTTATTAGTATATTTTTACTGGTTTCTATCTTAATGCTACTAGCTTTAATTTTATTAAAAGTTATAACTCATGGTAAAGCAGCAGTTAATGGAGCGGTAGGATGGATTAATTTAGGCTTCATTAATATTCAACCAGTAGAAATTGCAAAATTGAGTTTAGTACTTTATTTAGCTTATGTACTTAATAAAAAAGATGGTCAATTAGTTGATGGTAAACTTGCGCAATTAAGTACAAAATTGTGGCGCCCAACTTTAATTGCATTTATAATGATGTTTTTAGTAATACTAGAGCCAGATTTTGGTGGGACTGCAATTTTATTTACGATTGTTTTTGTAATGTATTTAGTTTCTGGAATTCCAACAAAGACTGCCGTAACGTGGTTACTAATTCTAATTGGAGGAATTCTCGCAGTCCTATTCATTGTGATTAACTTTGAACCTTCCTTTATGAAAAACTCTTATCAACTTCAAAGATTTTTAGCATTTGCGCATCCCTTCGAGTTAGAAAGAAAGGGTGGAGCTCAGTTAGTAAATTCCTATTATGCAATTCATAATGGGGGACTTTTTGGGGTAGGACTTGGTAATAGTATGCAAAAAAGAGGATATCTTCCAGAACCCTATACTGACTTTATTCTTTCAATCGTAGCTGAAGAATTCGGAGTAATTGGAGCAAGCATTGTAGTAGGGTTATTAGGCTTTTTGATCTGGCGAGTAATGGATGTCGGAATTCATGCTTCAACACAGTTTAATGCACTAGTATGTTTTGGGATTGCTACGATGATTTTTACAGAAACTTTATTTAATGTGGGAGCTGTTTTAGGTTTATTGCCAATTACAGGGGTGACTTTACCGTTTATCTCCTATGGAGGATCGTCAATGATTGTATTGACAGCTGGGTTAGGAATTGTTTTAAATATCTCTGCAAATGAAAAAGGCTTGTTAAAGAAAGAAGTATTGTAAAATGAGCTTAGTATACCAGCCAAATGATAAAGATAACTTACAGCGGCGGATTTCATTAATCGTCTGGCTAAAAAAAGAAAAAGATTTTTTAAAGTTAAAATACTATGGTGATATTGTTTATGTTTCAAGAGCTAAAAAATATGCAGTATTATATGTGGATCAAGAAAATATTGAAAAAACAGTATCAATTTTGAATCATAAGGGGTTTACAAAGAAGGTAGAAGAGTCAAGGTCATCCTATTTAGATTTTTCTCCTGAATATCAGGAAAAAACAATGCGGGAAATGAAAGAAAAGGCAGAAAAGTTAAGAGAAGAAAATGAGGATTTAAGAGTTTGAGAATTATAGCTGGCAAGTACGCAAAACGTAATTTATTCACTTTGAAGAGTAATAAAACTCGTCCGACAAGTGATAAGGTAAAGGGCTCATTATTTAATTCAATGGGACAATTCTTTGATGGTGGCGAAGTCTTAGATTTATATGGAGGTAGTGGTGCTTTAGGGATTGAAGCAGTTTCACGTGGTTATGATCACGCAACATTAGTGGACATTAGTGGACAAGCTTGTGAAATTATCAAAAAGAACGTTGCTTTAACTAAAGAACCAGAAAAATTTGACATCTTAAGAATGAGAGATACACAAGCTCTCAAATATTTTGAAGAACATGGCAAGAAATTTGATCTTGTTTTTTTAGATCCACCTTATGCTAAAGAAAAAATTGTTAAGATTATGACAAAGTTACTAGAAGCTGATTTATTAAATGAAAAAGCTTGGATTGTAGCAGAGACGGATGAACATACAGAGCTACCTTCAATAGTAGAGGGCTTTAAAATGTTAAAAAATCACCAGTTAGGTAGAACTAAAGTTAAAATATATGAAAGGATTTAAGGATGGTAAAGGCAATTTTTCCTGGAAGTTTTGATCCGGTTACTAATGGCCATGTAGAGACGGCAAAGATTGCTAGTTCAATATTTGATGAAGTTTACTTTGTTATAATGACGAATACTAATAAAAAATATCTTTTTTCTGAACAAGAAAGAGTGACACTAGCTAAGCAAATATTTAGTAAAGATCAAAATATTCACGTTATTTCTCGGCCAGCCGATTTGACAGTTAAGGTAGCAGAGGAACTGGGAGCTGATGCAATTGTAAGAGGATTACGCAATGATGCAGACTTTAATTATGAGCGAGAAATTGCAGCCATTAATAAATCATTAGCCCCGGACTTGAATACTGTCTTACTTTTGACAAGTCCAGAAAATAGTTTTATTTCTTCGAGTATGATTAAGGAAACAGTAACCTTTGGGGGAGATGTTAGTAAATTGGTACCTTCAAATGTCGTAACTGCCCTAAATGAAAAGTTAAAAAATGATTAAGCATAAAATATCACGTAAATGGATCTATATTTGGATAGGCATTTTGCTAACCTTAGCTGTTGCGTTTTGGCCCACGAACTATTATATTGAAGCACCTGGATCAACAGATCAAATTAGTAATTATATTCAAGATTCTGCTAAGCATGATCAAGCCAATCCAAATTTTTATTTAGTAACAGTGAGTGAACGTCCAGCCGGTGTAGGAGACTATTTATTAAGTTTTTTTAGTAAAAATGAAACGAGGATTTCTAAGAAAGAGCTGTTAGGTAATCAAAATAATCGTACCTATCAACAAATGCAAAAATATTTTATGGAGAATAGTCAAAATCAGGCAATTTATTATGCTGCTAAAAAAGCAGGAATTTCTCATAAAATGCAGTTCCTAGGTGTCAATGTTATTAACGTTCTATCTAATTCTTCCTTTAAAGGAAAACTTCAACCTGGTGATTTGATTGTTGCAGCAAATAACCATCAATTTAGAAGCAGTAATTCTTTTATGAATTATATTCAATCTTTAAAGAAAACTAGTAAAATAAAAATTAAGGTACTAAGAGGGAAAAATTA
The DNA here is from genome assembly GCF_014522345.1 of Lactobacillus sp. PV037. NCBI lineage: Bacteria > Bacillati > Bacillota > Bacilli > Lactobacillales > Lactobacillaceae > Lactobacillus > Lactobacillus sp. PV037. The sequence continues at coordinate 492,205 of NZ_CP041987.1, forward strand.
TAAAACTTTTACTGGAAGACTGGTTAAACTTAATAATGGAAAATATGGCATAGGAATTGAATTATTTGACCATACCAAGGTAATGACAAAGCCAGAAATTAAGATTAATACTCAAGATATTGGTGGGCCTTCTGCGGGCTTAATGATGAGCCTAGTATGTTACCAGCTTTTTACAAAAGAAAACTTATCTCCTAAAAACAAAATTGCTGGTACAGGAACGATAGATAAAAGTGGTCATGTGGGAATGATTGGTGGAGTTGATAAAAAGGTAGTTGCTGCTTCACGTAGTGGAATGAAGGTATTCTTTGTTCCTAGTGAACAACCACAAGGGGTAAGGAAAGATCAAACCAATTATGCAGAGGCTTTAAAAAAAGCTAAGAAAATTCATAGTAAAATGAAAATAATTCCTGTGAAAAGATTTGATGATGCTTTAAATTATTTAATTAAATATGAAAAAGATTGATGAAAATCAATCTTTTTTTCGTATAAAAAATTGGAGGTTAATTTTATGGATTTTGAAAAGATAAAAAACTTTCTTTTAGAAAAAAAGAGTTATGTGATGGTAATTTTGGTGTTAGGGATTGGAGGAATCTTTTTCTTAAAAAGCCAAGGGCAGCAACCTGTAGACAATAGTAATTTAGTAACGCAAGATGGACAGTCAACTACAAATTCAGCTAGCTCTAGTGCTACGGCTTCCTCTACCCAAAATTTAGAAAGTTCAAAAACCGAGCATCTTGCTTCCTCTCAGAGTACAGTAACTTGCGATATTGCAGGTGCAGTGAAGGAACCAGGGGTATATACATTAAAAAATGGGGCAAGATTAGATAATCTGATTAAGGCAGCTGGAGGAATTAAAAAGAATGCAAATTTGAAACAAGTAAATCGTGCCCTTATTTTAAAAGATCAGGACCAGGTTTATATTCCTACAAAAGGAGAGAAAGTTGAAACTGCAGTTTCTTCTCAAGGTGTAGGTAGCTCATCTGCAGGGAATAATCAGAATACTGCGACTTCTAGTACCAATTCACAAAGTGGTGAAAAAATTCATATTAATAGTGCCAGTGTGCAAGACTTTCAAAAACTGTCAGGTATTGGAGAAAAGAAAGCTGAGCAGATTGTAAGCTACCGAGATCAAAATGGTGGATTTAAATCAATTGAGGAAATAACGAAAGTATCAGGTATTGGGGACAAGACGTTTGAAAAGTTCAAAGATCAATTGGAACTATGAATTTTTAAGACCAGGATATTTACTTTTAATAAGTATTACTTGTATTATTATTTCTCTAATAGTTTTTCAGGCCCATACTTGGGGACAATTTGTAGTATCAGGAATTTTACTTTTGTACTTAGGAGGTTTAATTAAGTATAAATACCGAGTAGCTAAAGGGTGGATAATTATCCTAGGATGCGTGTTTTTGTGCTTGATAAATAAAAACAATTTTGACAATCAGGGTATTGGAAATAGGCTTTTTATTTATCCTGATGAAGTCAGTATCACAGATCATTATTTATCGGGACAAATTTCTGATGGAAAAAATACGTTTTTGGTAGGGATGAAAACAGCTAGTGGACTTGAGGAGGCTATCAAACAGGGATTGCCCTTAGTTTTAAGTGAAGTCAATCTTGAAAAAGAAGAGATTGACCAGGAAACTAATTTTGGACAATTTGATTTTAGAAAATACTATCAAACTAAGAAAATCAAGTATCGTCTAAAAGTTGTATCTACAAACTTTTCAATAAATAATGGAAAAAACTTACAAATATTTTTTCATAAAATTCGGTATGAATTGCAGCGGTATTTTGATCAGATGCCCAAACTTACTAAGTTTTTTGCAAGTGAAATGATTTTAGCCAAAAATCCAAGTGCAGATAATAAATCAATCTTAAGCAATTACAGAAATTTGGGTGTGATTCATTTGTTGAGTATTTCTGGCTTACATGTAAGTCTTTATGTAGCAGCGATTAGTTTAGGGTTAACTAAATTAAAAAGATCACCAGATGAAATTTTTATATTTTGTAGTATATTTTTAGGTTTTGAAATTATTATCTCAAATTGGCAAGCTGGGTTTGTAAGAGCAAGTTTAGGCTATATTTACGGAAAAATAGTAGAAAAACATCATTTGCCAATTGCACGTGGTGACAGATTAGGTGCAGTAGTTTTGACGCATTTATTGCTAAATCCTACTTTATTTTTATCAAGTGGGGCAATCTTAAGCTATTTACTTGTTGGTGGATTAGAACTTTTAGAGAGTAATTCGATAAAGTTTCAGGGAATCAAGTTAAATTTATTGATTACTCCAATTCTTTTATATTATTTTTATCAAGTGAATATTTTAACTCCTTTTTTTAATCTTCTTATTGTGCCAATCTTTAATTTTGTTCTGTTGCCTTTAACAGTGATTGGAATTTTTTCCTTCTGGCAGTTACCAAATATTACCTTGTATTTTATTGAACCAGTTTTTCAAAAAATCAATATTTTTATTGATGGCCTAGCTTCAACGAGAATTGGACAGGTTCTTTTTGGAAAAATTAATTGGTGGCAATTACTTCTTTTGTTAATTATTACAATAGTTTTTATTTTAACTAAAGAAAAAACTAAAAAGAGCAGATTATGTTTTGGAACAGTGATCATGACTTATGTATTAATCTTTGTTAGTATTCATTTTCCACTAGTTGGCCAAGTAAGTATTATTGATGTAGGTCAAGGAGATAGTATTTTGATTACAACTCCATTAAAAAGAAAGGTGTATTTAATAGATACAGGTGGTAAAGTTACCTTTGGTAAGAAAAAGATTACACAGGCTCAACTTGAGAGAATTACATTGCCGTTTCTTCAGGCACAAGGAATTAACAAAATTGATGGAGTGTTTTTATCACATCAAGATGCTGACCACATTGGTGATTTAAGGACTTTGCTCCAAAATATAAAAGTAAGCAATTTATATTTTGCAAAAGGATTAACTAATAATCCGAGCTTTCAAAAAAGAATTTCTAATTGCGTAAACTATACAAAATTAACACCCTTGTTGGCAGGAGATACAGTAAAAGATCAAAATATTGCTTTTCACGTTGTTTATCCCTTTCAAGAAGGATTAGGCAAAAATGAAGACTCACTTTCACTATTTTTCACTTTAGCGCATAAAAATTGGCTAATGACAGGAGACTTAGATCAAGCGGGAGAATTAAAATTAATAGAAAGGTATCCGTTAAAGGTTGATTATTTCAAATTAGGCCATCATGGCAGTAAGACATCAAGTAATCCAGCTTTTTTAAAGCAGATTTGTCCATCTATGGTATTTATCTCTTCTGGACGCAATAATCGTTATGGACATCCTCATTTAGAAACTTTGAAGACACTAAATGAATTAAAAATAGCATATTTAAATACTCAAGATCGTGGTACAATAACTTGGAAATATAACATATTTAATCAAGAACATTTTGAGACGTATTTATTTAGAAGGAAAAAATGACACTTACTTCACTTTTTAAACAAACCAGCCCAGATAAAGATAATTTGCTTATTGAAGGTCCAGATAGTTTTTTTAATGAATATATTGTTGAGGATTATATTAAGCAAAGTAAATTTGCTGATTATGAAAAAATTATTATTGATTGTAATGATGAAGGACTGGATGAATTGATGGCAACATTAATGGAGTCTTCTTTGTTTAGTCAACAAAAATTAGTACTTGTAAAAAATCCATTTTTTTTAACGAGTAAAGTTCCAGTAAAATATAAAAAGCAAATAACCCAATTAACGCCAATATTGCAAAATTTAAGTCACTTGGATGACACAGTGATTTTTCTGGCAAATTATGAAAAAATTGATCGTCGAAAAAAATTATCTAAAATGATATTGGATCAAGTAAATGTTATTACCACTAAAATAAAACCATATGAAAGTATTGCATATATTAAAAAGATTGCTAAACAGGAAGGCTATCAATTTACAAGGTCAGCTTTATCACTTTTAGAACAAAGAACGGACCAAGTATTTGATGAGATGTTAAGCAATTATTTAAAATTAAAAAATATTTGTGATGATCATAAAATTACTGAAACGATAGTTATAAATAATGTTGAGCAATCACTATCTGAAAATATCTTTGAAATTTTAACTAATGTTTTTAATAGAGATAAGCTGAAGGCTATTATGCGATTGAAGAATCACTTACGTGAAGGAGTAACCGTCGTACAATTAATAGCAGTATTTGAAAGTCAATTAGAGTTTTTGTTAGCCGTAAAAATTTTGCAAGAAAGGCAATGGAGTAAAGACCAAATTATTAAGGAATTACATGCTAATCCTTATCGTGTTAAGTTTGCATTAGAAAAGAAAGTAAAAGCAGAGAGGCTAAAGCAATTAGTAAAAGAGATTATTAAGCTAGATTATAATTATAAAAATGGTACTTATCATGAGAATGAGTTTTTAGAAATGTTTATTTTAGACATGTAAAAAACCACACACTAAAATAGTGTGTGGTTTTTAATAGTAGCTGAGATTAGTTATTTGAAGCAGCTTTAGCCTTCTTAGCAAAACGTGATTTATCACGGTTTGCCTTATTCTTTGAAATAAGTCCCTTAGTTACGGCCTTATCTAAAGCACGAGCAGCCTTAATTTCTAAATCGAGGACATCTTTAGACTTAGTTTCAACAGCTTGGTTGAATTTTCTGATTGCAGTTCTCAATTTACTTAATTCAGCAGAGTTACGCTTGTTTGCAGTGGTGTTAGTTTTAACACGCTTAATTGCTGACTTGATTTGTGGCATATTAGTTCACCTCGATAAAAATAAGATTTACTCGTTAATTATACTTAATCCAGCGGTAAGGTGCAAGTTAAAATCTGCTTGCTTTTTTAAAAATATCCTGTATTATAATACTTGTTGGAACCACTAACGCTGTTTCCTCGCTGCCGACGGTTAACGTTGTTAGTGGCAATTATTTTAAATTGATCAAAGAAAGGTTTTCTTATATTATGGCAATTAGTAAAGAAAAAAAAGACGAATTAATTAAGAATTATGCACGTCACGAAGGTGATACAGGTTCTCCAGAAGTTCAAATTGCATTACTTACTCACGATATTAACAACTTGAACGAACACTTAAAGAATAACAAGCAAGACCACCACTCATACCGTGGTTTGCTTAAGAAGATCGGTCACCGTCGTAATTTACTCCGTTACTTGAAGAACAAGGATATCAACCGTTACCGTGAATTGATCAACAAATTAGGTTTACGTCGTTAATTTTAACTTTGAAAAGACTGGCTTATGGCCAGTCTTTTTTGTTTAAATTTAAAAAAATTCCTATCTGTGATAAAATTAATTAGACTAACTACAAATTGATCTTTAGAGATCCGAAAATTAAATTTAGAAGGAATTAATTATGTCACAAAAAATTAAATTAATGATTTTAAGTGGTGTACGTGAAAATGGAAAGAATATGTACGCCGTACAAGTTGATGATGAAATTTTTATTATGGATGCTGGCTTAAAGTTTCCAGATAGTTCTTTACTGGGAATTGATGTGGTAATCCCTGACCTAGAGTTTTTTAAAGAATATGGTGATCGCATTGCAGGAATCTTTTTAACACATGGCCATGCAGATTCAATTGGAGCTTTACCATATATTTTAAGAGACCATGATATCCCAGTGTTTGGTTCAAAATTAACTATTGAATTAGCAAAATATGCTGTTCAAAAAGAAAATAAGCGTCGAAAGAATGATTTATTTCATGTAATTGATGCAGATACTGAAATTGATTTTAAAAATGCTACTGTTTCTTTCTTTTCGACTACTCACTCCATTCCAGATTCATTAGGGATTGATATTTCAACTAAAGAAGGAGAAATTGTTTATACAGGTGATTTTAAATTTGATCCTTCAGCTAAAGAGGGATATAAGACAGATTTTGTTCGCTTATCTGAAATATCCAAAAAGGGTGTGTTAGCTCTATTAGCTGATTCTACAAATGCAGAAGCAGTCTTCCCTAATGACCAACAAACTTCAATTGAAAAATATATTTTAAAAACTTTTCAAAACCATAATGGGCGCATTATTGCAGCTGCAAAAGCGTCTAACATTAATAGGGTACAAGAAATTTTTAAGGCAGCCCATGCTACTGGAAGAAAAGTATTTTTAACGGGTAGAGATATTGGTCGAGTAGTATATACGGCTATGAAATTGGGATATTTAGATGTTCCAAAAGATCTTTTGGTTCATGGAAAAGATTTGAAAAAAATTCCAGATAATGAATTAGTAATTCTTGAAACTGGAAGAATGGGTGAACCCTTAAAATCTCTTCAAAAGATGGCAACTAAACGTCATCGAATGATAAAAATTAAAGAAGGAGATTTGGTGTTTATTGCAACTACTCCTTCTCATTCTGTAGAGACCATGGTTGCACAGACTAGTGATTTAGTTTACCAAGCTGGTGGGGTAGTCAAGGAACTAGGAAGAGATCGTCATACCAGTGGTCATGCCACAGGACGTGATTTGCAACTTTTAATTAATACTTTAAAGCCTAAGTTTTTGATTCCAGTAATTGGGGAATATCGACTTTTAGAATTACAACAAGGCTTAGCTATTCAAGCAGGAATGGATAAACATGATATATTCTTAACCAAGAATGGTGATACACTAAGCTTAGAAAATGGTAGATTTTATTTGACTGATCCAGTACCTGGAGAAGACATTATGATTGATGGAGCAGGTGTTGGAGATGTTGGAAATATAGTTTTAAGAGACCGCGAAGTTTTATCAGATGATGGTATTTTTATCGCAGCTGTAACTATTGACCGAAAAAAGAAAAAAATTGTTTCTAACCCTTTAGTTTCTACGCGAGGTTTTGTTTATATTAAGGCTAACCATGCTTTAATGGATGGAGCTGTAGGAGTTATTCGTGAAGCAATTGAAAATAATTTTGAAAATAAACGTTTCGACTGGTCTGAATTAAAACAAGATGTAAGAAGTTCAGTTGAAAAGTATTTGTATAAAGAAACTGGCAGAAGACCTGTTGTACTTCCAGTAGTGATGGAAGTAAACCAAAATCGTCACCGAGCAATGGCTAAAAAAAATAATGCTAAGCAAGAGAGTGATGGATCTACAAAGAAGAAAAATAATAAGCCAACTAGAAAAAATTCTTCAAAGCACAAGAGTGTTCATGCTAACAAGCAAAAGAAGGTAAAAGCTTAATGAAAGAGGTAAGCCAAAATAATTTAATTAAATTGGCAGATGAAGCTTTAACAAAAAATAAATTAAATCAGGCGCAAAGCTATCTCTTAGAAGCATTGAGGTTAGGCCATAAATGGGAAATAGTAGAAAAATTATGTAATATTTTTTTACAAAAAAAAGAACCTTTTCAAGCATATCGATTAATAAAAGAAGAGCCAGATCTTTTTTCTAATCAAAAAATCTATGATTTATACGTAAAAATACTCCAAAAATGTCATTTTTATATAGAAGCACGAGAATTGAGTAATTTAGCGGGACTTAGTATCTCAGAAAAGGTAAAACCTGTTTCGATGCCAGAACAGCAAAAAATTATAAAAAATTTTCGTACAATTGCTAAACCTACAGAAAAGGAGTACTTAGAACTATATAAGTTGGATATGGAGAATTTTGTAAACTTTGCTCAAAGTTTATTATTAGATCCAACACTTGATTTTGCAATTAGATTATCTTTATGTGAAGATCTAGTAAAGCTTGGTTATGACAAGGAAATGTCAGTTTTAGTGTTAGGTAAAAAAGAAGGCTTCATTCCTAAAGAGACGAGTTTATTTGAAAAAGATACTTTATATCATGAAGTGGTGATGAGCATTGCGGATTATTATCAAAAAGATCCAACAAAGCTTTTAATGATGTTGAATGAAGCAAAAATTGCAATGGGTATGTTATATCCTAAATTACATACTTATATTTCAAATCCAGATGCTTTTGCTCATGATTTAAGAACATATATTGAAAAAAAGGATGGCGGAGAAAACAAAGAGCTATTGGGAAAAATATATAGTTATTTAAACTATGAAAAAAATTAATAATTATTTTTCTTAAAAAGGTTTACTTTTTTGTGCTATCTAGTATAATCAGTTAAGGATATTTTCAAAGGGGTACGGGCTATCACTTTAATTCTTTGGCTTTTTACCTTTGAAAGTAGTATAATAATCAACAGAGAATTATCCGTTACTTTACTCAACGGACTTCTTGCAAATATATTTACAGGAGGGTCATTTTAATGGCAGAAAAAGAACATTACGAAAGAACTAAGCCGCACGTTAACATTGGTACTATCGGCCACGTTGACCATGGTAAGACCACTTTAACTGCAGCTATTACTACTGTTTTAGCAGAAGATGGTTTAGCACAAGCTGAAGATTACTCACAAATCGATGCAGCTCCAGAAGAAAAGGAACGTGGTATCACTATCAACACTGCCCACGTTGAATATGAAACTGCTAACCGTCACTACGCTCACATGGATGCTCCAGGACACGCAGACTACATCAAGAACATGATTACTGGTGCTGCTCAAATGGATGGTGCTATCTTAGTTGTTGCTGCAACTGATGGACCAATGCCTCAAACTCGTGAACACATCTTACTTGCTCGTCAAGTTGGTGTTGAATACATCGTTGTATTCTTAAACAAGACTGACTTAGTTGACGATCCAGAATTGATCGACTTAGTTGAAATGGAAGTACGTGACTTATTATCAGAATACGATTACCCTGGTGATGATGTACCTGTAATCCGTGGTTCAGCTTTAAAGGCACTTCAAGGTGATAAGGAACAACAAGACGTAATCAGAGAATTGATGAAGACTGTTGATGAATACATTCCAACTCCTGAACGTGATACTGACAAGCCATTCTTAATGCCAGTTGAAGACGTATTTACTATCACTGGACGTGGTACTGTTGCTTCAGGTCGTATCGACCGTGGTACTGTTAAAGTTGGTGACGAAGTTGAAATCGTTGGTTTAACTGACAAGATTGAAAAATCAACTGTTACTGGTTTGGAAATGTTCCACAAGACTCTTGACTTAGGTGAAGCCGGAGATAACGTTGGTGTATTGCTTCGTGGTGTTGACCGTGATCAAATCGAACGTGGTCAAGTTTTAGCTGCACCTGGTTCAATCCAAACTCACAAGAAGTTTAAGGGCCAAGTTTATATCTTAAACAAAGACGAAGGTGGACGTCACACTCCATTCTTCTCAGATTACCGTCCACAATTCTACTTCCACACTACTGACGTAACTGGAAAGATCGAATTGCCAGAAGGTACTGAAATGGTTATGCCTGGTGATAATGTTGAATTCACTGTTGAATTAATTAAGCCAGTTGCCATTGAAAAGGGTACTAAGTTTACTATCCGTGAAGGTGGTAAGACTGTTGGTGCTGGTCAAGTAACTGAAATTCTTGACTAATTTTTCATTAAAAGACGTGTCTTCGGACATGTCTTTTTTTTATGTTATTTTTTGAAAAAGCACAGGTAAATTTGCGATTTAAAGCCATTTAGGGTAAGATAAATGAGTATGCAAGTGCACAAACCCAAATTTGACATCGGAGGTATTTTATTAATGTCTGTAAAATGGGAAAAGACCGGTAAAACTACCGGCGAATTAACTTTTGAAATTCCTACTAGTGAAGTAAAAAAAGGCTTAGATGAAGCTTTTAAGCGTGTTAAGAAAAACTTACGTGTACCAGGTTTCCGTCCAGGACACGTTTCACGTACTATTTTTAACCAATACTATGGTGAAGAAGCACTTTACGAACAAGCTTTAAACATTGTGCTTCCACAAGCTTATACTGAAGCTGTTAAAGAAGCTGGTATTGACCCAGTAGGTCAACCACAAATTACTCCAGTTTCAATGGAAAAAGGTAAGCCTTGGGAAATGAAGGCTACTGTTAGTGTAAAACCTGAAGTTAAATTAGGTGATTACAAGGGTGTAGAAGTTCCTAAGCAAAGTACACGTGTATTGGTAAAAGATGTTGATGCTGAATTAAATAAGCGTCGCCAACAAAATGCAGAATTAGTCTTAAAAGATGGTAAAGCTGCTAAAGGTGATACTGTAACTATTGATTACACTGGTACAATTGATGGTAAGCCATTTGATGGTGGAAGTGCTAAAAACTATAACTTAAAATTAGGCTCAAATACATTTATTCCTGGCTTTGAAGATCAACTTATTGGTCACAAAGCAGGGGATGATGTTGATGTAGTAGTTACTTTCCCAGAAGATTATGGTGCTAAGGATTTAGCCGGTAAAGAAGCACACTTTGATACCAAGATTCACGAAGTTAAGTCTACTGAATTACCAAAATTAGATGATGAATTTGCTAAAGATGTAGATGACTCTGTAGAATCTCTTGATGAATTAAAAGATAAAATCAAGAAAGATTTAAAGAAGCTTAAGGAAGATCAAGCTAAAGATGCAATTCAAGAAGCTGCAATTAAAAAGGCAGTAGAAAATGCTGAAATTGATGAAATTCCAGATGCTATGATTCAAGAAGATGTTCAAACTCAAATGAATCAATACTTGGGTAGCATGCAACGTCAAGGTATCGATCCACAAACTTACTTCAAGTTAACTGGAACTACTGAAGCACAATTACGTGATCAATTAGCACAAGATGCTGAAGAACGTGTAAAAACAAATCTTGTTTTAGAAGCTATTGTTGACAAAGAAAAACTTGATGCTGATGAAGATGAAATCAAGGAAGAAATTGCTAACTTAGCTAATGACTACAATATGGAAGAAGCAGTTGTACGTCGTACTTTAACAGATGACATGCTTAAGCATGATATTGCTGTAAGAAAGGCAATTGATTTAGTAACTGATAAGGCAAAGCAAGTTCCTAAGAAGAAAAAGACTACTGCAAAAAAGACAACTAAAAAAGAAGACAAAAAATAATAATAAAAAGGCGACTTTTTAGTCGCTTTTTTATTTCCAAACTAATTTTTTTGTTAATCACTCATAACATGATAAACTTATTCTATGCGAATAGAAAGTGTAGAAAGGAGACCATAAATGAACAATGATATTACTCTTAAAGAAGAAGTAAAATGTTCTTTTTGTGGCAAATCTCAATCTCAAGTAAGAAAACTAATCGCTGGAAATGGCGTATACATTTGCGATGAATGTATTGCCACTTCACAGCAGATTATTGAAGATGAATTACGTGCTGATTCTCTTAAAGAAGCAAAGGATCTCCCTAAGCCAATGGATATTAAAAAGCAACTAGATGAATATGTTATTGGTCAAGATCGGGCTAAGCAAATTCTATCAGTAGCTGTTTATAATCACTATAAAAGAATTAGTCAAGTAAATTTGGGTAAGTCTGATACAGAACTTCAAAAGTCTAATATTGCCTTAATCGGCCCTACTGGATCAGGAAAAACTTATCTTGCGCAAACATTAGCTAGAATTTTAAATGTACCTTTTGCCATTGCCGATGCAACTACCTTAACAGAAGCAGGGTACGTTGGGGAAGATGTTGAAAACATTTTGCTTAAGTTACTTCAAAATGCCGATTACGATATTGAAAGAGCACAAAAGGGAATTATCTATATTGATGAAATTGATAAAATTTCAAAAAAGGCTGAAAATGTTTCAATAACAAGAGATGTGTCTGGTGAAGGGGTACAACAATCTCTTTTGAAAATTTTAGAAGGAACTATTGCCTCTGTTCCTCCTCAAGGTGGACGTAAGCATCCGCAACAACAAATGATTCGTATGGATACAAGCAATATTTTATTTATTGTGGGTGGAGCTTTTGATGGCATTCAAAATATAGTAAAAGATCGCTTAGGTGAAAAGGTGATTGGTTTTGGTGCTGAAAATAGTAGTAAAGATGTTACAGATGACAATTGGCAAAGATTTTTAACTACTAGTGATTTAGTGAAATTCGGTCTTATTCCAGAATTTATCGGACGTATTCCAATTATTTCTACTTTGGATAAGTTAGATTCAGAATCACTAACAAGAATTCTTAAAGAGCCCAAAAATGCTCTAACAAAGCAATATATTAAATTGTTAGGTCTTGATAATATTAACCTTGAATTTGATGACGAAGCAGTTAAGGCAATTGCTGATTTAGCTTTGAAGCGAGATATGGGAGCACGTGGTTTGAGAACTATTATTGAAAATGCAATGATGGACATCATGTATACTGCTCCTAGTGACGATACAATTGATACAATCATAATTACAAAAGATGTGATTGAAAATCACGCTCCAGCTAAAATTATTCGTAAGGAAGAAGAAAAGGCACAGGTTAATAAAAAATGAAAGTAACAGATAGTGAATTTTTTATCAGTGCTGTAGGAGAAAAACAATATCCAAAAGATGATTTGCCTGAATTTGCACTTGCTGGGAGATCAAATGTAGGGAAGTCTAGTTTAATCAATGCAATTGTAAATAGAAGAAAATTGGCGAGAACGTCTCAACAACCTGGAAAAACACAGACTTTAAATTTTTATAAAGTAAATAATGAGCTTTATTTAGTTGATGTTCCAGGGTATGGGTATGCAAAAGTCTCAAAAAAACAACGCGAAAAATTTGGGGAAATGATTCAAGACTATTTAGAAACAAGAGCAGATCTAAAAGGTTTAGTCTTACTAGTTGATGCCCGTCATGATCCGACTAAAGATGACATTAGCATGTTTGAATATGCTCAATACTTAGATATTCCCATTTTAGTGGTTGCCACTAAGATGGATAAATTAAAAAAGATGGAAGCAAGTCAAATTAAGCAAAAAATTGGTAAGAGTCTTGATCTAGACCAAGAACATGTTTCATTTTTGCCATTTTCGAGTGTAAAAAAACTTAATATAGATAAGTTTTGGGATTGGATTGAAGAACACGAATAAATAAAAGCATAGCGCTCCTTGCTATGCTTTTATTTTTGAAGAGAACTAAGGGGGAAAATAATGGATCAAATATGGCCAATTTTTTTAGCAATTATGCTTGTTATATTAGCAATAACACTTTTTAAAGATAAACAACATTTATATTTTTTAAAAGCCTGTGTTTTATTTTTAGGAATGTTGGCATTTAGTTTTTTAAATTTTGTAATTCTGCTTTTTGTAGCCTTTCTATTGATAAGAAGTGATCAGGCTTTAGAACTAAAAAATTTATTTTTACTGATTGGAATTTTAGTGGTAATTTCAGGAATTATAATATATTGGGGACTACGAGGATTTAATAAAGTTTTCCCACTTTCACTTACAACATTGACGTTAATTGAATACTGTATTCAGTGGGTATTAATTTATATCACTATCTATCAAACAATGTTTTCGAATATTAAAAAGTTAACTTCAGTAGCACATTATATAAAGATTGGGGACTTTTTAGATCCAAATATTTTTGTAATTATTGTTTTACCATCATTTATTTCGATATGGATAGGATTAGTTTTGCTGAAGAAACATCTTCATGAACTATAGAAAGAAGCAAGTATGTTAAGAAAGTTAAACGGTTTAATAATAAAAGTAATTGCTATCATTGGAATTATAATATCGGCCTTATTTACACTAAATGGCTCAATTACCATGACATCTTCAACTAGTGGACTCATTAATTCTGGACTAAATAAAGCTGCAAGTAATTCTGGAAATGAGGGAGTCCAAACAGGGGTACAACTATTTCAATCTTTAGGTTTAGAATCCTTAATTGCCAATCAACTACCGAAAAAAATAACTCTAAAAACTTCATTAACAAAATTTAAACAAACGGCTCAGTCCATTCAGACAAATCATAGTGTAACCGCTAATGATTTTGACTTAAAAAATTCCACAGATCAGGAAAAAATTTTAAATGATGTTTTGGTAAAATTAGCAAATAATGAAATTCAGGAGAATAAGGAGACATTTAATCAAATAGCTCAATATTATCAATTAGGTTATTATATAATTCTCTTTTTGTATTTGATTGCAATTATTATGGTATTATTTGGGAATCGAGGCGCTATTATTCCGCTTTTGATTGCATCTGTAGGCTCGTATGAGATTCTGAAGTATGGTAGCACTCAAGCAATGGAAAGCTTGCAGCAAACCCTATATTCAGGGATTAAGATTAACTTAGGTGGAGAGTTTATGACAAGTGTTACAATAGCGATTATCATTTCAATCGGCTGGCTGTTTTTGGCAAAAGTAGGCAGCAAGAAAAAGGTAAGTAGTAAACCTGCTCAGCCACATTATAAGCATCAAGCTTAGAAGGGAAAGGTTAGATGAAACGGATTGTTTTTGTATGTCATGGGAATATCTGTCGCTCTCCAATGGCAGAATTTATTATGAAAGATATTGTTTGGAATGGTGATAAAGAAGCAGAATATGAGATTACTTCTAAAGCAGCTACTAAGGATGCACTAGGCTTAGAAATGGACACGCGGGCTAAAAGAGTCTTGGAAAAGCATCATGTTCCCTTTGGAACCCATCATGCTAGTCTCTTGCAAAAGGAAGATTATCAAAAATATGATTATCTGGTAGGAATGGATGAAGAAAATTTTTTTGATATGAATCGTATTACAGGTGGAGATCCTGAAAAAAAGGAAACAAAACTTTTAAATTTTGTATCTTCTTGGAGCGATATTGAAGATCCTTGGTATACAGGTGATTTTGAAAAAGCTTATCAGGAAATACAAAAGGGATGCAAAGGATTATTTGAAAAGTTAGAAAATAAAAGTATTTAAGAAGAATTATTAAGTAAAAATCGTCAATATTTCCGGGCTCATCTCACAATATTAGTGATAAAAGCCTAGAATTATTGACGATTTTTTAATGAAAGTTGGATGATTTTCAAACATTTATTTTATCAAGGGTAAAATTATATTAACCCATAAAGCTGAAAGAGGCATTACGAAAATCATTGAGGGAATCATTTCCGCAATTGGAAACATTTTTAGACGAAGCATTCTAAAGCCAGTAGCGACCATTAAAAATCCTCCACAAGCTTTAAAGTCTGCAATCATACTGGGAGAAGAAAACGGAATAATGAAACGCGCTAATAAAAAGAGTAAATAAAAAATAATAAATTGTGGGATCGCAATGACTGAAACAGCATAGCCAAGGCTAGCGGCAAAGATAGCTGCCGTAAAGAAGTCCAGAATTGCTTTAGAAATTAAGATCGAGCTATCCCCAGAAATACCTTCAGTCATAGATCCATAAATTCCAGTTCCTCCTGCGCAGAATAACACGGTAGCCGTAACCATTAAACTTGTAAATTCATCTTGAGTAATTGTTAATTTTTCTGTTGGAATGAGCTTCGTAATAGGACGCTGCATTAAGGCAGCTCCTTTATTAAAGATTGTTCCTAAATGCATCCATAAACCAACAATTGTTCCTAAAATAATTGCAAAAATAACTGCTGGCATGTATTTCATGGGTGCAATGGCGTAGATTCCCATGCCCATCGAAGAAACTCCAAAAACCATGTTTAATTTTTCTTTGAAGTCTTCAGATAATTTTTCTCCCCATATACCTCCTAAAATACCTCCTAGTATAACAGAGCCGACATCAACTAAAACACCTATTGGCATAAAAATATTCCTCCCCTAAAAAGTCATACTTAAATAGTATAAACTTTTAAGGATAAGATAACAATGTTAGAATTTAGTATACTAAAGTAAAAGGAGTAAAGTATGGCAGTTACAATTAAAGATGTAGCTAAAAGGGCAGGTGTGTCTACTTCAACAGCCTCTCGAGCGCTTAATAATAGCTCTCTAATTAGTGCCGCAACTAAGCAAAAGGTGAAGCAGGTAGCTCAAATTCTAAATTATCATACTAATTATAATGCACGAAATCTTAGTTTAGATGAAACTAACCTGGTAGGGGTTGTTTCAGAAAGTATTGCTGGAGATGCTTCGGCTAATCTTTTTCAGATGGACTTAATTCAGTCTATCAGTAAGAGCTTAAATAAAAGACATTATGAGCTAGTTTGGCTAACAGGAAAAAATCAAGATGAAATATTGAAGCGGATTGCGAAAAACTACAATCAGTTTAGAATTAAAAATTTTATTTTCTTGAAGGATGAACTTAGTAATGAAATAGTTGAGTTTCTTAACGATAATCAGATAAATTTTTTAGTTATTGGCCATCCTGAGCAAAAGGTGCGAGCTATAAATAATGATAATATTTTAGCTGGTAAAGCAGCAACTGAATATTTAGTTAAAAATAAAAGTAGTAAGAATCCTCTATTTTTTCAATCTAGTAAAAATCAGCATTTTGAACAAGATCGATATTTAGGATATAAAGACTACTTAAAAAGCATTTTGAAAACTCCGATTAGATTAACCGAGAAGACTGATTTGGAGCAATTTATTAAGGCACATCCCGAAATAGATGGAATAGTCTGTGTAGATGATGCCTTAATGATTAAAGAATTAAATCATATTTTGAAAATAGATTTGCCTGTTATCACATTTAATGACAGCTATTTAGTGGGAAAATTATTAAAAAGATGGACTTTTGTGGATTTAAAGCCAGAGGTATTGGGGCAAGAGGCCGTTGAAGTTTTGTTTAATAAGAAGATAGAAAATAAGGTTATAGACTTTAGCATTAAAGATCGTACTTAAAAAGTATAGATCTTTATTTTTGTTTTTGTGCAAACGATTGCATAATTTTAAAAAAAGAGGTAATATATTGATGTAAACATTATAAAGCGCTTACAAAGATTATAGATTGAAGTAGGTAGAATATATGGAAGAGGAGAAAAAGAAACAGACAGTTGGATTACCAATGTTACCCAAAAGCTTGATTTGGATGATTAACTTTGGTTTCCTAGGCGTACAGACAGCTTTTACGTTACAAAGTTCGCAAATGAGTAGAATTTTCCAAACTTTAGGTGCAGATCCTAATAATTTGGGTTGGTTCTTTATTTTACCGCCATTGGCAGGATTAGTGGTACAACCGATTGTAGGATATTACTCAGATCGAACTTGGTTGCCAAAGCTTGGAGGAAGAAGATTACCTTATCTTCTTTTAGGGATGATTGTGGCAGTTATCGTAATGATTTTGTTGCCCAATGCTGGTAGTTTTGGCTTTGGATATGGATCATTAGCAGCTTTGTGGTTTGGAGCAATTACAGTTGCTTTGCTTGATTTATCTTCCAATGTCGCTATGCAACCTTTTAAAATGATGGTTGGAGACATGGTAAATGATAAGCAAAAATCATATGCTTATGGTATTCAAAGCTTTTTATCAAATACAGGTGCAGTATTAGCAGCTATTTTCCCATTTGTATTAACATTATTGGGAGTTTCAAATACTGCTAAAAGAGGGGTGGTTCCTCAATCAGTTATTATTGCATTTTATGTAGGAGCAGCTTTATTAATTATCACTAGTTTGTTTTCTGTCTTCAAAGTCCATGAATATGATCCAGCAACCTATGCAATGTATCATGGAATTAGCGAAGAAGATAATAAAGAAGGTGGAAATTGGTTCACTTTATTGAAAAATGCGCCAAAAACTTTTTGGACTGTAAGTCTAGTTCAATTTTTTAGTTGGTTTGCATTTCAATATTTGTGGACTTACTCAACAGGTGCAATTGCCAAAAATGTTTGGAATACCACTGATGCAACTTCGGCCGGATATCAAGCAGCTGGTAACTGGTATGGTGTATTAGCTGCTGTCCAATCAATTGCAGCAGTTATTGCATCCCTAGTTTTGGCAAAAATTCCTAACAAATACCACAAAGTATGTTACTCAGTAAGTTTATTCATTGGTGCAGTTGGATTTGTTTCAATTTTCTTTGTCCACAACCAATGGTTACTAATCTTATCTTATATTTTGGTAGGAATTTCTTGGGCAGGTATTAATACTTATCCATTAACGATTGTAACCAATGCACTTTCTGGAAAGCACATGGGAACATACTTGGGATTATTTAATGGTTCAATTTGTTTACCACAAATTGTTTCTTCACTTTTGAGTTTTGCTCTTTTCCCATTATTAGGTGCTTCACAAGTAAATATGTTAGTATTGGCAGGTGTTGTACTTGCAATTGGAGCAGTAAGTGTAGTTACAATTAAAGAAGAATATGTAAATTAGAAAGGTAATAATTATGAAACAGACTTTTGAAATTAAGCCATGGAATGTTGATACTGAAAAATGGGCTCCAAAGGATAAGAGGATCCAAGAATCAATTACAAGTTTAGCCAATGAAAATCTTGGAATGCGTGGATTCTTTGAAGAAGGTTATAGTGGAGACACTTTAGAAGGAATTTATCTTGGTGGTGTCTGGTTCCCAGATAAGACTCGTGTTGGTTGGTGGAAAAATGGATATCCACAATATTTTGGTAAGATGATCAATGCAGTTAACTTTATGAAAGTAATCATTAAAGTTAATGGGGAACAACTTGATTTAGCTAAACAAACTCCAAGTAACTTTAAGTTAGATCTTGATATGAAGAAGGGTACTTATACCAGAAGTTTTCAAGTTGAACTAGGTGGTGCAAAACTAGAATTTGAATTTGAACGTTTTGTAAGTGTTGCCCAAAAAGAATTAGTTGGTCAAAGAATTCATGTTAAGAATTTGAGTGCTGCTCCTGTTAAGTTAAGCATTACCAATATGATTGATGCAGATGTTTATAATGAGGATGCTAACTATGATGAACAATTCTGGGAAGTATTGGATAAAAAAGCAGCTGGAGAAAAAGCTTATTTACTTTCAATGACTAAAAAGAATGATTTTGGTACACCTCGCTTTATGGTAGGGATGCAAACAACAGTTAAAACCGATTTAACTCACCAAGAAGACGGTACTACTGAAAAGACTGCTTTTAATGTTTTTGAAGGGGAAGTAGCTGCAAATAAAGAAGTAGATTTTGAAAAGCGTTCTTTGATTGTAACTTCACGTGATTATGAAACTAAGGATGAATTAAACTTTGCCTTAGAAAAATTATCTGCAAAATTAGATACTCAAACTTTCGATGAATTACTTTCTCCTCATGAAAAAGAATGGGAAAAGCGTTGGAAACAATCAGATGTTGAAATCAACGGTGATACTGGGGCACAGCAAGGTATTCGATTTAACCTTTTCCAACTATTTTCTACTTACTATGGTGAAGATGATCGCTTGAATATTAGTCCAAAAGGATTTACTGGAGAAAAGTATGGTGGTGCTACTTATTGGGATACTGAAGCATACTGTATTCCAGTTTACTTAGGGGTAGCAAATCCTAAGATTGCACGTAATCTTTTAATGTATCGTTATAAGCAATTGGATGGTGCATTTATTAATGCACAACAACAAGGCTTAAAGGGTGCTTTATTCCCAATGGTAACTTTCAACGGAATTGAATGTCACAATGAATGGGAAATTACTTTTGAAGAAATTCATAGAAATGGTGACATTGCCTATGCGATCTATCTTTACACTAATTACACTGGTGACAAGAGTTACGTACTTCATGAAGGGGCTAAAGTTTTAACTGAAATTTCACGCTTTTGGGCTGATCGTGTTCACTACGCTCAAAGTAAGAATAAATACATGTTGCATGCTGTTACTGGTCCTGATGAATATGATAATAATGTAAATAATGACTGGTACACTAACTTACTTTGCCGTTGGACATTACAATATACTTTAGATATTCTTGATCAAGTTGATGACAAAGTTGCCAAAGAATTAAATGTTAGTGAAGATGAAAAACGTCACTGGAAGGGCATTGTAGATAATATGTATCTTCCATATGATGCTGAAAAGAAGATTTTCCCCGAAAACGATGGCTTTATGGATAAGGAATTAAAACCTGTTTCAGAAATTCCAAGTGATCAATTACCATTAAATCAAAATTGGTCATGGGATAAGATTTTACGTTCACCATACGTAAAGCAAGGAGATGTTATCCAAGGTCTTTGGGACTTTATTGATGACTTTAGTCAAGAAGAAAAGAAAAATAACTTTGATTTCTATGAACAATTTACAGTTCATGAATCAAGTTTATCAGCTTCAGTTTACTCAATTATCGCAGCAGATATTGGCTACCATGAAAAAGCTGTAGAATTATATGAACGTGCAGCTCGTCTTGATCTTGATAATTACAACAATGATACTGGTGATGGCTTACATATTACTTCTATGACAGGAAGTTGGTTAGATATTGTGCAAGGTTTTGCTGGAATGCGTGTTCGTGGTGGAGAATTACATTATGCTCCATTCTTACCTAAGAAGTGGACTTCATATAAATTCCGTCAAATGTTTAGAGACAGAATTATTGAAGTAAGTGTAACTAGAGATAAGACCGATATTAAGTTAATCGAAGGTGACCCCATTACAATTGACTTAAATGGTAAAAAGTTAGAACTTAAGTAATTTAAGGAGTAAAAAATGAGCTTTGAAGATATTAAAGGTTTTGCAATTGATCTTGATGGAGTGATTGCAGATACTGCAAAATTTCATGGTAAGGCTTGGCATCAAGTAGCTGATAAAGTAGGTACTAAGTGGACACCAGAATTGGCTGACTCTTTAAAAGGTGTTAGTCGAATGGATTCATTAGAATTAATTTTAAAAGCTGGTGGTCATGAAAAGGACTATACTCAAGAACAAAAAGAAGCACTAGCTAAAGAAAAAAATGACAATTACTTAAAATTAATTTCTACTTTAACACCTGCAGATATTTTGCCAGGAATGAAAGCATTTTTGGATGATGCCCGTAAAAAAGGCTATAAATTAGTTTTGGCTTCTGCTTCATTAAATGCACCAAAGATTTTAAAATACTTAGGATTAAGTGATTATTTTGATGCAATAGTAGATCCAGCTAAATTAAGTCATGGAAAACCTGATCCAGAAATTTATGTTGAATCAGCAAAAGCAATGAATTTACAACCAAGTCAAGTAGCAGGCTTAGAAGATGCTCAATCTGGAATTGAATCAATTAATGGTGCTGGAGAAGTATCAATTGGTTTTGGAAAAGATTTAAAAGATGCAGATGTAAAATTTGATTCTACTGCACAAGTTTCATTAGATGCTATTAAAAACCGTTTAGATAAATAAGTTAAAGGCCTAGGGATATTAAAAACCTAGGTCTTTTTGTATAATTAAAGTAAAATTGCTAATGAAAGCAGGAACAATCATGCGTAAAAATATACTTTTGTTGTCAACGGGTGGTACGATAGCATCAGTTGCGTCTGAGGAAGGACTAGCTCCTAAACAATCAGGAGAAGAGTTATTACAGTTATTGGGTGATTTACCATATGAGATTGAAGTAAAAGATATTTTACAATTAGATTCTTCAAACATTCAGCCAGAAGAATGGCAAATTATTGCAGATAACATTTATCAAAATCGTAATGATTATGATGGTATAGTAGTCTCTCATGGAACAGATACAATGGCTTATACTGCATCAATGTTATCTTTTATGTTACAAGGAATTAATTTGCCAGTGGTATTAACAGGAAGTCAGGTGCCAATCAATGTCTTATGGAGTGATGCACCAGATAATTTACGTTTAGCTTTTGCAGCGGCAACAAGTTGTCGTCCAGGAATTTATTTAGCCTTTGATAGAAAAGTAATGTTAGGTTGTCGTAGCGTAAAGGTAAGAACAATTAACTTTGATGCCTTTGAGAGCGTTAATATGCCTCCAGTGGCAACCGTTACTTCAGATGGCTTGATTTTTAATAAAGAACTTAAAATTCCCCATCCACAAAAAGTATCTTTAAATACTAATATTAATACTAATGTTTCTTTAGTTAAGTTATTCCCAGGCTTTGATCCGAATCTTTTATTTGCAATGGCAGATAGTGGTTGTAAAGGAATAGTGATTGAAGCATATGGCTTAGGAGGGATGACCAATATTAGAAGAAATTTGGCTGCCACTGTTGGCGAATTAATTAAGCGAGGGATTCCTGTAGTAGCAGGAAGTCAATGTTTATATGAGCGTAGTGATTTGACTCGTTATGAAGTAGGGAGAAGAGCTTTACTAGAAGGAGCCATTAGCGCTCGTGATATGACTTCTGAAAGTGCCATTACCAAGTTAATGTGGGCTTTAGGACAAGGAATGGATATTCATGAAATTGCGAAGTTTTTTGATACAGATGTAGTAGGGGAGGTAACCCTAGAGTAAGAGTTAATTTAACACTTTTTGATAAACAAGTTCTACAATATAAGTAGCCCTAATTGAGGAGGAAAAAACATGGAAAATGTATTATTAATTGGTTCAGGAAGCGTTTTAGACAAAGCAATTCGCAAAGAAATGATTGTTAATTCTAATTGGCATTTGACCATTTTTTCAGCTGATGCAGAATCAATGGGATTTGATTCACAACGAGAAAAGCTTATCAGTAAAGATGTAAGTAAAGCAACTGCAGCAGATCTAGATGACCTGATGATTATGCAAGATGCAGTAGTTGTAGCTGTTAATAAAGATGTAGTAAAGGTAACTAAATTAGTTTTACAAGCAATGAAGAAACATGAGGTAAAAAAGATTATCTTTGCGAGTTATTTAGGGATGTATGAAGCAGCAAGCTTAGAAGAAGGTACCCATAAAGTTTCTAAAGAAGTATTGAATGAGTTCCACAAAGCTGAAGAACTTGTAGAAAATTCAGGACTAAACTATACCATTTTGAGATCTGAAGCAATAGAGAATGGCCCAGTAAAATATGATATAGTTATTGCAGATATTCCCGTTGAATCACTTGATACTTCAGTTAAAGAGATTGCACAATTAGTATTACGATTACTTAGTGAAAAGAATATGTATAAAGATCAAAGTATTTCGATTAGTTTGCCTGATAAAAAGAAGTAAAAAATAAGAGCTCTCCATGTCTAGAGGACACGAAGAGCTTTTATTTTTGATTGAGTTCGTCGCTAATTAGTTTTAAAAATTTTTTTGTAAGAGGAGAAAGATAAGTATTTTTCTTCCATGCAATGATATGACTAGTAGTAGTTTTGGGAATGAGAGGGATAAAGGTTAAATCAGGGTCGTGATGCAAAGTTAAAATTCCATCAATTCCCAGTAGGTAGGTCATGTGGGCTTTAACAAGCTGAAGAGGATTACTAGCAAGATTATGAGTGGCAATAATTTTGAGTTTATTAATGTTAAGATCCAATAACTGTGCTAGCTCGTTTCGAACTAAGGAGCGAGCAGAAATAGCCAGTGGAATTTGAGAAAGGTCATCAGTAGTGATGGCCTTCTTTTTGCTTAATTCATCATCTTTTGTAGTAATAATTCCCCAAGTATCATGAATTGGAAGGGGGAAGATAGTTATATTTTTTTGCTTCAATGGGTTCTAAAAGTAAAGCAAGATCTAGTGAATTTTGATCTAGTTTTTCTTTTAAGTCATCCCCATTAGCCGTATAAATATCAAATTGAACGTTAGGAAAGTGATGATTCATCTTTTTGATAATTTTCATTAACCAAGTTGAAGCAGAACTTTCAACGCAGCCAATACGGATGATACCACTCAGCTCACTTTCTTGGGTGTGAATATCTTTTTCTGTTTGAGAAACTAATTCTAAAATTAATTCTGCTCTTTTTTTGAAAAAAGTGCCGGCTTTTGTTAAACGAAGATGCCGGTTTGTTCGATCAAATAAAGTAATATTAAGTTGCTTTTCAAGGTCACTTATTTGCCGTGATAAAGTAGGTTGAGTAATATGTAACTTATTTGCGGCTTTAGTGACATTTCCAGTTTTAGCAACGGTTAAAAAGTAATTTAAAACCCTGGTATCCATGTTTCCTCTATTTCCTTAACGATGGTCAGTAGGCATTTTTTTACGTTGTTGCCAAAGTTCTAAAAGCAGTTTCAATAGGCCATAAACTATTAAAAAAATTCCCAAAAAGACAACTGTCTCTTTATTAAGTGATTGTGGGCGAATGATTACAATGATTCCTACTGCAAAAGCTAAAAGTCCTTCAACAATATCAACGAATTTGCGCATTCCTTCTTTTACACGTTTTAGAATTACTTTTCGCAATTTGAAATAAGAAAAACTTAAAAGAAAAATTCCCAAGACGTAGTGAGCTAGAAAAGCTAAGAGCAGTCGATTAGCAATAATAGCAATTGCTAAACCAAAGGTAATCAAATAGGTAATGATAAAGAATCGTTTTTGGCGGTTTTTAAAAGTTGAGGTAGCGGCTTTAACAATATGAATACCGCTCCAAATAATTACTGTTAAGGCAGCTAACCAACCAAAAGCTCGATAAGCATGAGCAGGAGAGGTTAAACTAATAATTCCTAGAACTATCATCCCCCAACCAACTAAAGACTGTTTAGTAATAAAAAGTCGATTTAAATGTAAGGCTTTAATGCTGTTCCAAATAGTCCGCCATAAACTTCCAAGGACAAAACGAGTTCTACGTGAAGAATTAGTTAATGAAAAAAGAATTGCGCCAAAGCCACCAAAACCATTTTTATTAAGTTGGGTAATTTTGTCAGAACCGCTAGCAGCTAAAGCACTAAATAAATCATTAGTTAAAGCTTCGCGTTCTTGTGGCGTTGCTTCTTCAATCCACTTATTAATCATTTGATTATAAAGTGTAGCTTCAGCATTTCGGTGCTTAGCAGTAACAAAATGAGAACCTTCAATTTGCCAGCTCACTGGATCATGTTGGGCAAGTTTAGGGCGATTGGAAACTACAATAGTGGCTGCTTGTCCTTCAGCAGGTTCAAAAAGTCGCCCAATAATACTAAACTCAGGTACGTAACGATGAATTTTTGAGTGAACTTCTTGAACTCTTTTACTAAGACCAGGACTGTCATAAGTATAAACACCTTTAATCTGCTTTTTTTGATCATCAGGTAAATTTAAAGCAGCAAATTCAGCCAAGTTCCCTCCTTTAGAGTGACCGACTAGGGTAAAGTCTTTTTTAACCTCACTTAGAAGTTTTTCTAAATATTCAAGGGCAGAAGCTTGGGCAGCAGTAGTTTTAAAGCTGATTTCAAAGTCTTCTTTCCAGCCGACAATTGTATCATCAGTGCCGCGAAAGGCGATATAATTAGTCCCATCATCTAAGGTAATGCGAATGGCACTAAACTGTGTTTGATCATTATTAATAGCAACATAATAAGAAAGTTTAGCATTAGCAAATCTCTTTGAATTTGCCATTAATTGTAATAAGGTTCGCTGTTTAAGACTATTATGGCGCTGATCTTCACTAGCAAAATATTTTTTAGCAGCTTCTTTAATCGTAATTTGTTTTCCACTATCAGAAACAATGCCACTAAAATCTAAATAAGATAAAACTGCAAATGCTAATCCATCCACTTCATTAAAAGGAAGAGCAGATAGATCAATATCTCCTCGCCATTTAATGTAAGATAAAATATTATTTGAATTATCCATGTGTTGTTCACCTCATCTCTCTCTTATATTTTACCTCTAAAAAATCACGACGTGAAAAAGATCTGCATTCTTACCAATTCTTAATACTTTTGTAATTGATATTCCGTCCATCACTACCCTATAATATAAGTGTTGAATGAATAATTATTAAACAATAGTCGGAGGATTCAACAGTGAAGAAATACGAAAAAAAACTTAGATTTTCAATTAGAAAATTAGCTGTGGGTGCAGCTTCAGTTGTTATTGGTACAACTTTATTTGGTGTAGCTAGTCAAAGCCAACAAGTTCAAGCTGATACTACAAATACAGCTGTAACTACGAGTTCTGATAGCACAACTAGCTCATCAACTACTAGTAGTGAAGTAAAGGTAGATCACTTAAGTGTTCATTTAAGTGATTCAGAATTTGCTAAAGTAAATGATAAAGACTTCTTTACTTCAAATGATAATGGTAAGAAGATTGCAGCTGATTTTGTCAATAAAATTCAAACATTAAATCCAGACTATACTGTAAAACTCAGTGATGATGGAACTGAAGTAAATATTATTAAAGATGGGCAAACTGTTAAGACTTTAAAGATTGTTGAATATTTGATTAACGAAGGTCCAGTAGCAAATGGAACTTTCGTAACTCCAAATACTGCTAAGGATGATAGTTTAGTTGTTCCTGTAGCAGTAGACAAATTAACTTCTTTATCATCTAGTGAATTTGATAAAGTATCTGATTTAATTAAATCTTTGAATAAAGAAGTAGAGTCAGTTTCTCAATCTGGTTCTAAAGTAGTGGTTACTTTTACTGACGGTTCAACTAAAAACTTAACTAATAAGGATTTAGTAAATGAAGGTTGGATTAGTACTTTTAATCTAACTGGAAGTTTAAATGCTTCAGCTACTACAGTTACTCTACCAGAGACCAAAGTTAGTGTTAAAGATAGTTCTAAGTTAACTGATAGTGAAAAAGATAAAATTATTGCTGCTATTAAAGAAGAAAACAGTTTTACTGATGGCACTACTATTAGCGTAACTGATGATGGTTATGTAAGAGTAATTTTTGGTAATGTAACTGATGGCTTTGCTTGGGTGAAGCCAAGTGATGTACTTACTGTAGAAGGTAGCGCTACTAAAGTAAATGGTACTGTCAAAGTTAAGAAAAATACCTACGTCTACACTGGTAAGGGTAAAAAGACTAAAACTTCTGTAAAGAAGGGTAGTACTTGGAAGACAACTGCTAAGAAGACCATTAATGGTAAGGTATATTACCAAATTGGTAGTACCAAAAAAGATCAATGGCTCTTAGGTTCTGCTGTAACCTTTACCAAGGCTAAAGCAGCCGATAAAGTAACTTACCCTGCTTACAAAGCAACTATTACTATCAAAAAGAACTCTCAAAAGAATCTCTCTCTTTATGACTATAAATTAAAGAAAGTTACAACTAGTTTAAAGAATGTTTCTTACCTTTACACTACTAATGTAAAGAAAGTAAATGGTAAGGTAGTTGCATATCGCTACAAGAGCAATCAATGGATCAAGGTAAGTGATGTTGATAAGGTAACCGCAGGCTATAAAAAGCCAACTTCAACTTCAAAGGATACTACTTCTAATAAAACAACATATTCAGTTTATGCAGCAACTGTTGAAGTAAATAGTGATGTAAATAATAATATCCCACTTTATGATTACAAGCTAAGTAAAGTAACTGCTCACCTTAAGGCTTCTTATGTTTACACTACCTATGTAAAGAAAGTAAATGGCAAAGTAGTTGCATATCGTTACAAGAGTAATCAATGGATTAAGGCAAGTGATGTTGATAAGGTAACTAAAGGCCACCAAGCACCTTCAGTTAAATCAAACAAAGACACCAAGAAGACTACTAGTTCTAAATCTACAACTACTAAGAAAACTAGTTCAAAGGTAAAAGTAGCTACTGGATTTAAGGCTTCAAAAGAAAACTGGGTAGTAGGTTACCCAGGTGCTTACTTAATGGACAAGAATGGTAAAAAGATTAAGTCTGTTAAAAAGGGTACCAAGATTGAAGCAATTGGTGTAAAAGGTGCAGCAACAGATCCTAAGCGTACTTGGCAATTAAGTGATGGATCATTTATTTACGCAAAATATTTAATGACAACTGCACAATATAATAAAACAAAATAATATAATTATACAATTTATTGGTAACTCAATTACTTATTAAATTAAGCAGCAAGAATATGCTAGAGGTGTATTGTTCTCAGAGAAATTTAAAAGTTAAATTTGAGTTCAAAAATACCATCATAATTTTATTTTTATCATCCCATTAACATCTACCAATAATGTTTTCTGAGCGAACTTTAAGAGTAGCAGAGGTATTAGAAGTGATGGATTAAGGAAAAGGTAAAGATAAATTGTAAATAATATAAAAAGTCGTTTTTTCTATATGGAGAAACGACTTTTTATTTTGTTGACAAAAAGTAAGAAGATTAGTATAGTGGTAATGAACTTACAAAAAAGAAGTAACTTATTGAAGGAGGATTGAAATTATGCGCAGTTTGAAAAAAATTATTGCTGCTATTATAACATTATCAGTGGGAGTGGTGATGACTGCCTGTGCTAATTCATCCTCTTCAAGTGGTGGAGAAAAACAAACTTTAAATCTTTCAACTAATGCACCTTTAGATACGATTGATATTAGCAAATCAACTGGGTATGGACAGACTGGAAATGTATTTGAAAGTTTTTATCGTTTAGGAAAAAATGGCCAGCCTACAGCTGGTCTTGCAAAAAGCAGTACTGTATCTAAAGACGGCAAAACTTGGACTTTTAAGTTGCGTGATGCTCGATGGTCAAATGGAGATAAAATCACTGCTCAAGATTTTGTTTATTCTTGGCAAAGAAGTTTAGATCCAGCCACTAAGTCACCATATGCTTATCTTTTCTCAGGAGTTAAAAATGCCAATGCTATTACCGCTGGAAAAAAATCTTCAAGCAGTATAGGAATTAAGGCATTAAATAATAAAACAGTTCAAGTTAAACTAGAGCGACCAATTGAATACTTTAAGGTCTTAATGACCTATCCATTATTTGGGCCCCAAAATAAAAAAGTAGTAGACAAATACGGAAAGAAATACGCAACTAATTCTAAATATATGGTCTACTCAGGTCCATTCAAAATTAGTAACTGGAATGGTACTAACGATACTTGGAGCTTTGAAAAAAATCCATATTATTGGGATAAGAAAGTAGTTAAGTTAAACAAAATAAATTATCAGGTAGTGAAGTCTACTAATACAGGTTATCAATTATTTGAACAGAATAAATTGGATTTAACTCCACTTTCAAATGAACAAGTCAAAAATCTTAAGTCAAATCCAGAATTTAAGACTTATCCATATTCATTAGTAAGATTTTTACTTTACAATTTTAAAGCACCTAATTCTACTAATCGTAGAGCTTTGAATAATGAAAAGATTCGGTTAGCAATGTCTTTATCAATTGATAGAAATATCATTACAAAGAAAGTGTTAGGAAATGGATCAACACTGCCAACTGGTTTTGTAGCAACTGGCTTAGCAACTGATCCAAATACTAAAAAGGACTTTGCTCAAGAACAAAAAGTAAAAGACACAGTAGATTACAATCCAACACTTGCCAAAAAGTATTGGCATGAAGGATTAAAAGAGTTAGGAATTAAAAACTTAGATCTTACTCTTTTATCATCAAATGATGAGGCAGATAGTGGAGCGTTAACTCAATATTTGCAATCGCAATGGACAAAAGAATTACCAGGAATTAAGATTAATGTAGTTGATATTCCTGAAAAGTCTGCAACTAGTCGAGCACAGAAAGGGGAATTTGATCTTTATCTTTCTCACTGGGGTGGAGATTTTAATGATCCAATGACCTTTATGCAAATTCCAATGACTGGTACCTCTTATAATTATGGGAAATTTGCTAGTGAAAAATACGATGAATTAGTTGATAGAGCTACAAATGAAGACGCTAATAATTCTAAAAAGCGTTGGGAAGATTTGAGGAAGGCTGCTCAGTTAATTAATCGGACTCAGGCAATTACGCCAATTTACCAACAAACAACTGCTTATATGCAAAAGAGTCGAGTTCATGGTATTATTCATAATACTGCTGGAACTCAGTGGAGTTATAAGTATGCATATGTAGACTAGCTCAAAAGGATTCTCTTTCTACTAAGAGAATCCTTTTTATATTTCAGCAGAAAAGCAAATTTGTTATAATTGAAAATTATAAGAAAGGGTGGGGCAAACAGTGTATAAGAAATTATTATTAATATCATTATGTAGTGTAGGATTATTTGGGTGTTCTAATCCTAAAGCCTCTTCTCATACCAATTCTTCTTCTCAGCCAGTTACTCAGGCGCCAAAGAGAGCAAGTAGTCTAAGTAAATCAAATAAAAAAGCTGAGGACATGAAGGTCCCTTCTAAAAAAGGGGTTAACTGGAACCAGAAAAAAGATAAAGAATTAGCTAAGTTTGTGAAAAAATGGAGCCAGGCTGCTTCCCAATCTTATCGACAATATAATGGTCATGACTCTATCAAAACAGTTGGTGGAGTAACTTATCCAGAAGCTTTTTCAAGTAAGAAATTTTCGATTGAGAATCATGATAATATTTCACTTGGTTGGAGTCCAGATGGTAAAGATAAATATGAGTATAATGTAGTAGCTATCTACAATCAAAATGTGAATAATATGGGCTGGCATAATACTTATTTATTCTGTTTACATAAGGGTAAGCCTGTAGTCTTACTGGATTCAACTCATAATGTAGCTGTGATCCCCTTAACAATAAACACCGATCAAACTTTAAATGATGGTTTTCAAAAAATTGTGCAAGAAAAATAGGGATAAATAAAAGGGATGCTCCTGCATCCCTTTTATTGTTATTTCTTTTTTGCGACTTTAGCTAAGTTTTGGTAATTTTGTTTAATCCAAGAAAGATAATTATCTCCGGTAGGCATTGTCTCTCTGACAGAAAGAATTGGAATTTGATGTGCCTTGGCTTTCTTGACAAAAGTGTCGACGGTTGAACTATTAACTTGGGTATTATTAACAAAAAAGGCAATTTTCTGATGATTAATGTTGGTAGTCATTTCATTAATTACTTGAGGAGTAGGATCAGTTTCCTTTTCAATTGCTTCCTCAAAGGCCTTATCACCAATCGTAAAGCCGGTAGCTTTAAGCGCATAATCGAATACTGGTTCGCTCACATAAACAGGCTTGCTATGTTTGCCATCAATGTGATTAGCAATAGCTTTGACTTCAGAAATTCGCTTTAGATATTTCTTTCCTTGACTTTGATAGTAACTAGCGTGTTTTTTATCAAGTTTAGAAAGTTGTTTAACCAAATATTGAGTATATTTAGTAGGCATCTCTAAATCATACCAAATATGAGGATTAGCATTAGCTGGTAGTTTTAAAATATCATTACCAACTTTGGTAATCCTTTTATTATTGGCATTGGCTAGTTTATCCATCCAATCGTCATAACCAAGTCCATTACTAATCACTAGTTGGGCATTTTGAATACTTTTTGCATCATTAGTAGTAGGCTCAAAATCGTGTGGATCTATTGCTCCTGACTTAATAATCGCAGTAGCATTGCCGTATTTTCCAACGATATTTTGTGCGATGTTGGCATAAATATTTGTGCTTGTTACAATATTTATTTTTTTGGAAGAGGTGGTACTTTGCTTACCACAGCCAGTTAAAATTAGTAAAAATATTCCTAGCATCAAAAAAATACTAAGAAGTTTTTTCTTTTTCATAAATATTCTGCTCCTTGAAATAATTTTAAGATATAATCTCTAGTAATAATGATAGCAAAGTTGCTAATAATTGATAAGTAATTGCAAGTGAAGAAGGATAGGGAAAGTGATAAGATTAATATATATTGTAAAAAGGATGAGGTAAAATTGAAAAAGAGTGTATTAATCAGTGGGATAATTTTATTAGTTGGAGGATTAGCTGCGGGATGTAGCACTGTCAAAGTGTCTCCAGATGGTAATAATGTAATCGTTGGCAAGGATAAAAATTCAGTTAAAAAGTCTGAGTCAATTAGCAAGTCAAAAAGTATTAGTCTTTCTGCAAGTAAAAGTAGTTCAGAAGCTAAGCAAAAGCAATTACAAGAAAGAATTGAAAAAACTACTTGGACTGAGAAAAAAGATGCTCATTTAGAAGATGCCATGCAAGCCTTAGCTAAGAAACGTAAAGTTACTTATGAAAAATATAATGGAAGAAAGTCATTAAAAGTAGCAGCTCAAAAGCTTTACCCTGATACTTTTAAGAAAGATAATTTTTATTTAAATGGTAAAAAGATCAGCATTGGGTGGAGTCCTCAAGGTGGCGATACATACGACTACAAGGTAATGGCTATTTACAATGAAAATCTAGGTGGAACAAAAGGCTATAGTACTTTCTTATTCTGTTTACATGATAAAAAGCCAATCGTATTAGTTGATACTAACCAGTTAGGTAAAAAAGTTAACCTGACAGTAAGTAATGATAAAAGTATGACCGCTAACTTTAGTGATGTCATGGATGGAGATCTTTAATTTTAAGGCGTAATATTTGCATTTTAAAAATAGGGTAACTATTATATAAATGTAAGCAAAAGAAGTAATGTGTTTACTAGAAAACGAGGATGATTATTATGGCAATGCCAGAATTTAACGCAGATGAAGAAAAGATTATTAAAGAAGTTAGAGAAATGATCCACCGTGACCAAGATAACGGTACTATTCTTGAACGTTTATCTTCACAATACAGTAATCTTTTCTCAGAAGCTGAATTAAAGAAGCTTATTGAAAAAGCTAGTGAATAATTAATAAAAGAAAATCCTTTTGGCTGTCCTTCGGGGCAGCTTTTTTCGTGGAAAAATAAAGATTTTGGTTCTTATTTTTGCTATGTGAAGGGAATAAAACTACAATTAAAGTGATAAGACAAAGTAAAAAAGAAAGAAGTAATTAATATGGAAGTTTCAATTTGGATAGATTATGCATGTCCGTATTGCTATGTTGAATTTACTAGATTACAAAAGGCAATTGCTGAAGTTAATTTACCTGAAGAGGTAGAAATTAATATCCATGCTGCACAAATTAATAAAAATGCACCTAAAGTAGCCAAGGACACTAATGGGGAATTATTAGCAAAAAAAGATAATCTTACTGAAAAAGAAGTTAAGGAAAGATTTGCCTCAATTGTTGAAATGGGACAAAAAGCTGGCTTAAAAATAAATTATGCTGGAGTGAAAGAAACAAACACGATGGATGCTCACCGTTTAGTTCAATGGGTAGAGCATGGGCTAGAAGATCGTGCAAAGGCAATTAAGTTAGCAAATCTTCTTTTTGAAGCAAACTTTACAGAAAATGTTGAATTAGCTGATCACCAAGTTTTAATTGATCGTGCTGCAAAAGTAGGTCTTGATAAAGATGTTGTAAAAAACTTTTTAGATTCTGAAGAATATCGTGATTTGGTAATTGAACAAGAAGATATGTTGACTGAGCGCGGAGTTAATAGTGTTCCATTTATGGAAATTAATGGCCAAGAATTTCCAAAAATGTTAGATTTAGAAGAATTAAAGGATGTTCTTAACCAAGAATTCTATTAAAGGTTGAGAGAATTATCTGGTTTTGGATATAATATTTTTGAAAGCAGAAAGGATGGCGAAAAATGAAGTTAAGACAAGCAACAATGTCAGATTTTGACCAAATTATGTCTATTTTAAAAGATGGGGCAAATCAACTTGCCGAACATGGAGTTGACCAGTGGCAAGGAGACTATCCATCACCAGATCAAATTAAGGAGGATATTGAAAAAGGCTTTGCCTATTTAGCAGTCTCTGATGACGGCGAAACTGTTGGAGCAATTTCAGTGGTTGAAGCACCAGATCCTTCTTATGACCAACTTGAAGGAAAATGGTTAGTTGACACCGATAAATACGTTGTCATTCATCGAGTAGCAATTCATTCACAGCATGCGGGTCACGGATATGCAACTAAACTCTTAGCAGCAGTAATTAGTTATATTCGTGATCATCGTCAAGATATTGATAGTATCCGGATTGATACACACGAAGATAATAAGGCAATGCAACATTTGATTGATAAGATGGGATTTAAACGAGTAGGACAATTAAATGGGGTATATCGGCCTAAAGAAATTTCATACGTTTATGAAGATATTCGCGAGTAAGAAATGAGGTAAGATAATGAAGTTATTAGTAGCAGGATCAGGATTCATTGTGCATGATTGGCTAAAAATTGCTAAAGAAATAAAGGGAATTGAGCTAGTAGGAATTACTGGACGTAATGAATCAGTAATGAAAGAACTCCAAGTTGAATATGGAATTAAAAAGATCTATTTGGATTATGATGAAGCTTTAAGGGAGGCAGATATTGATACAGTTTATATTGCAGTACCTAACCTTCTCCACTATGCTTATGCTAAAAAAGCATTAGATGCTAATAAAAATGTAATCTGTGAAAAGCCATTTACAGTTTACTATGATCAATTAAAAGAATTGCAAGGACAAGCTTTAGCTAAAGATTTAGTACTAGTTGAAGCAATTACTAACCAATATTTAACTAACTACAAGAAAATCAAAGAAAATCTAAAAGACTTGGGTCCAGTTAGAATTGTTTCGATGAACTTTTCACAATATTCTCACCGCTATGATGACTTCAAAGCAGGAAATATTTTACCAGTTTTTGATCCTAAAAAAGCTGGCGGTGCATTAATGGATTTAAATGTTTATAATATTCATTTTGTAGTAGGGTTGTTTGGCAAACCTAAAAAGGTAAATTATTTACCAAACATTCAAAATGGAATTGATACTTCTGGTATTTTAACCATGGACTATGGAGATTTTAAGGCGGTATTGATTGCAGCTAAAGATTGCAGTGCACCAATTACTTCAACTATTGAAGGAGAAAAGGGTTCAATTATTGTTAAAGGACCAACAAATGAATTAAATTCTTTTGAAATCTATCGTGGTCAAGATAAGATTAAAGAAGTAGCTGATAACCCATATACACACCGAATGCGAGAAGAATTTGAAGAATTTAATCGCATGATTGAAGAACATGATATGGCTGAAGTTAAAAAACGTCTTGACCATAGTGATGCAGTAATGGATGTAGTAGAAAAAGCTTATGTTCAAGCTGGCCTAAAGTTAGGATAGATTTGCTAAGTCGTATTAAGTGAATTTCAAAAGCTAAGGGACTATAATAAAAGTGAATTCAGAAATAAAGTTTAATGAATGAGGTGTTAAAAATGAGTAAAAAACTTGGAATCTTTTTAGGTATTACTGGCGCTTTAGTAGGAGCTGCAGCAATTGCACTTGGTGTTAAGAAAGCAAGAGATTACTATGGTACTTTAGAAGATGAAAATGGTGATGTCATTGAAGAAGGCACACTTTCAACTCCTGAAGAAGAAACTGATGATGACGAAGATATCACAGTTGAAGCTCCTAAAGAAGATTAATGCTACTAAAAAGGAAGTTAGCTCTTAATTGAGTTAACTTCCTTTTTAGTTGGTTCATTTTTGAGCTTTTTGAGCAGCTAGTTGCTTTTTCTTCATTAAAGCTGCTTGAGCTTGCATTTTCTTTTGGAGTTCTTGAGCTTGTTTGACAGAAAGAACTTTCCAGTTTTTAGGAACGTAGAAAGTATATTTACGTTCTTTTAATTCATTGTTGTGACCAAAAATTTCAAATAAAATTTTATTCCAGTCATTTTTATAGGTATAACGAGTAGTAGTAATTTTTAATCTAGGAGTGGCTCCTTGTTTGACCTCAACTTTCATTTTATCGGTTTTGATAGCTTGAGGCTTGTTTTGTTTATCGCTCGTCTTATAAAGATAAATTTTTTCGGTTCCATTACCAAGAGGTTGGTAAAGTAAAAGGGGTAGTTGAGGACTAGCGCTAGATGAAAGAGTAGTAGTATGAGTTTGAACTTTTTCTTTCATACCGTAGTGGCTGCAATCATGGAGGGTGATCCCAGCAATTGAAAGGCCAACAAAAATTAGAGCTATCCAAGCAAGCAGAGTATGAGCTTTGCCAGAGATGACATTAAAGTAAATAAATAAGATGGCCGCTACAATTAAAATGGCAATAATCATTATTGTTGGCCTCCTTTCTCGATTTCACGAGCACGGTTACCTTTCTTTAAGAAGAAAGTAAGAATTAAGGCAATTAAAGCAAAGACAATACTAATTGCAAATGAAGCTCTAAATCCAGCTAAAGTGGCATTGATAGCATCATTTTTATATTGAAGTGGTGAAGTATGAAGTAAATGCTTAGTTGGCATATTATTCTTGGTAGTAGTAGTTAATACCGAAACCAAGATAGCAGTACCAATTGAACTCAATACTTGTCTAAAGGTATTGTTAACTGCAGTACCATGAGACATTTTATTAAGAGGAAGTGAGTTCATCCCTGAAGTAGTTACGTTCATCATGACTAAAGCTACTCCAACCATCCGGACGGCATACAAGATGGTAATCATGGTATAAGAACTATTATCAGTCAAGAAGATGAAAGGAATTGTTCCTAAAGTAAGTAAAACCATCCCCGTAATTGCCATCTTGCGCGCACCATATCTATCGAAAATACGACCACTAATTGGAGCCATAATCCCGATCATTAACGCACCAGGCAGTAACATTAATCCTGAACGGAAGGCTGAAATTCCACGTAAGTTTTGTAAATAAAGTGGTAACACCATTTCAATTCCAACCATTGCCAAGTTGGTAATTCCACTTAAAGCAGCAGCCAAAGAAAATTCAAAATGTTTGAAGACGGTAATATCTAAAAATGGAACTTTCATTCTTAGTTGACGAATTCCAAATAAGATTACAAAAATTGTCCCAAAAATTATAAAGCCTAAAATTTCGGGATTAGTCCAACCTTTATTACCAGCTTCGGAAAAACCGTATAATAAACTTCCAAAGCCAAAAGTTGAAGTTACAACTGACCAAATGTCAATTTTTTCATCTTTAGTAGGTAAGACATCTTTAATTAAAAAGAAGGCCAAAATGACTACTAAACCAGCGATTGGAGCAATAATGCTAAATAAGTATCGCCAAGAAAGGTTGTCAACAATCCAACCGGATAAAGTAGGACCAATAGCTGGTGCTAGTCCAATAACGATTCCCACCGTTCCCATGGCAGCACCACGTTTATCAGGTGGGAAAATAGTTAACATAATAGTTTGAAGTAGTGGCATAGTTACACCAACTCCTAGTCCTTGAATAATTCTTCCGGCAAGTAAAGTACCAAAGTTAGGAGCAATCGCAGCAATCACAGTTCCAGTAAAGAAAACAGACATTGCTGTTAAGTACATTTTGCGAGAACCAAAACGGTTAATTAGCCACGCAGAAATTGGAATCATAACCCCATTAACTAATAGAAATGAGGTAGAAAGCCATTCAGCAGTGGCAGTTGATAAATCAAAAGTTCTCATAATTGAAGGTAGGGCAGTTGATAAAAGTGTACCATTTAGTACGGTACAAAATGATCCTACAATCAACACAAGAACTAAGAGATTTCTATTATAACTTTTTCCATGAATATCAGTAGGAGTTGAGTTCAATAGGAGTCCTTCTTTCTAATTTAATATAAAGTCCACTATTTAATTTAGCATTTTTAAATAAAATGTCAAATTATCTTACAAATAAGTTATACAAATTAACAATAATGTTGCATAATTTATCAAAACAATTTAAAATGGGGCTTAAGATTAATACAATTAGAGAGGAATAATAATGGAATTAAAAGATACCTTCTTTTCTTTGGCCCATAATACTGGAATTAGCATTGGAGAAGTTAGTAATGTGGTAGGTGTATCGCCAAGACAATTGCGCTATTGGGAGCAAAAAGGTTATATTGCACCTTTAAAAGAAAATAGTGGAGTGAGAAGATATAACTTAATTACAGTATATTTTATAGCAATTATTAAACATAATTTAGATGAGGGATATACCTTAGCAGCAGCTTATGAAAGAGCTAAGGATGTTAAAGTTAAAAGAAAGATAATGAGTAAATTTTTCAAAAATGAATTTGAAGAATTAAAAATTACTGATCCTGAAAAAGGATATGGTGAAATCGAAATTGGCGATGTCAGTGATAATACTGGAAAAGAATATGAGTTAAAAGCAATTGTAGATGAAAAAGGAAGTTATTATAAATTAATTGCTCGCTAGATAAGTGAAAATAGCAAAAAAGGAAGAATAAAATCCACTGTTTTTGGTATGATTAATATAACGAACGCTAAATAAAAGGAATTTTAACAATGTATGATTACCGTAATGATGTCATTAACTTAATGAAATCAACCACAGCTAGCCAGCAGTCACTTAGTCAGAGCATTCAGGCTTTAGATTTGATTGTAAAAGTATATCAAGATTCACTTAAACAAAAGCCAACACTAGAAAAAAATGTTAAGCTGCCTGCAAAGAAATCAAAAGTTAAAGATTCTCAAAAAAGTAAATCCTTTCCTAAACAACATCACTTAAATGAACAGTTACATAGTAATGTGTTGTACGTGCCCCAATTAGATTTTAATTTGCATCATAAACAAGTGGCTTTAGTCTATGCTCAAGATAAAATTGGCCGAATTGGTCAAAAAATAATTAAGGCTCATAATGGGCAAGTAAGGCTTTTAGGCAATGAGGCAAAAGAAACAATTACATCTGCAATTGCTGGTGCAGAAATAGTGATTGTGGTCAAAGATAATATTAGTTCAGAAATTTATGAAAAATTAAGAAAGTATCACCAAGAGAAAAAATTAAATTTATTCATTGCTAAGACTGCTAGTTCGATTGAGATCGAAAAGGCCCTCTATAGAGCAGAAAACAAGTTGTCAGCGCTAGACAAAATTAATATTAAATATCCTTCTGCAAATTTAAATTCTCTTCTTTTAGCATCAAAAGGACAGCAAAAATAAAAGGCTCCTTTTGAATCGACAAGCATTTATCTCAAAAAAATGCTACAATTATATACGATATCTGGAAGAAATTTAAAGGAGTAAGGATTTTATGGGAGACTATTCGTTACCATTTTTAATGATGATAGCCAAAAACATGAAAGCTCATAAATTTACTAATGTGGATATTGCCTATCTCTTAGTAACAATTTTTAGAGCATCAGGACAAGAAGCTGAAATGATTACTGACAGTGATTTAGAAGGAATTCAAACGCCTGATGATTTAAATATTGGTTATGAATTGTTTTCAAATGTAGCAAAAGGTGGCACCAGTGGTAACCTTGATTTAAGAAAATATGTTGATAAGCTACAAACAATCTATGATCAAGAAGATAAATAATTAAAATTATGTTTTCTTTGAATTATCAAGAACAAATATATCTAGCTTTTGGCCTAGCGCTAGGAGCTATTTTTCTAGCAATAGTTTTTACATCTTATGCGGTTAAAAGCAAAAGAAAGCTAGCTTTAAGTGGGGGAATAGTTTTACTCTTGATTGCTTTAGGATCAGGTTATCAGGGATGGCAAAGTTTTAATAAACTTCATGAGAGCTTGCCACATGCCACATTGTCAGAAACCCGATCAAGTTTTTTTGACGTTGTGGCCAAGCCAGAAGATTATAATGGAGAAAACTATCAATTTAAAACTGATCAAGCAGGAGACTATACTTTAAAGTTGAAGGGATTAAGAGTCGGAGAAGTTAAAGTTTTATCTGGTAACAAGACAGGTTTTAATCACTTAATCAGAACTGTTAGTGTTGAGCCTAATAAGGTAACTAAGATTTCTTTTTCTTTACCTGCTTCCCAACAGGAGCTATTTTTAAATTTGGAAGATAGTCATCGAACTGTAGATGTGATAACTATTTTTAATAATTCAACCGCTTATCGTCAGCATGTGAAAAAGCAAAGTAATTTATTACCAGGAAAAAAGATCAATTTAAACTTGGTTGAGAAAAGAAAACAGTTTTACGTTAATAAAGAACTTCCGCAGATTTCTTATTTAGTTAAGAAAGGGAAGATTAGCGAGCTACGTTATCAAAGTAATAATTTATTATTAGATCCAAAAGATAGTTTGGAATGTATCCAAAAAATATGGAATGAAAATAATCTGCAGTTTACTAAGCAAAGGAAGACGATTAATCAATTTAATCCAACCTTTAAACAAAATTTCAATTTTTATAGTAAAAGATGTCGACAATGGTTTCAGGTAAGGAATTATTTGAAAGATGGAAAATTAAAATATTTTACAATAAAAAGTGGATTAAATGCTGAGTACTCATAAAGTTCAATAATATTGAGTAAGTAACGTGGCTGTTAAGTAAAAATCTTGCTATAATTTTAATAGGAAGATTTAATCTTAAATTCTAGAAAGAAATTAAAGCAATGAAATTAAAAGGATCACTTAATAGTTGGAAAGTGATTGTAGTTTTAGGTTTGATTACGCTGCTTTTATTTTTAAAAAATAAATTTTTAGTAGATTTAGGGGCAATTCTATTAGGAGCAATAGTATATTGGGCAAGCTCATATTTAGTTAAAGATAAAGGAAATTTAGCTAAACAAGAACAACGTGTTACTCAGCTTCAAGAAAAAATTGGCTCTTTAAAAAAGGAACAAACAAAGGAATTAGAACAAATTGATGAGCAAGAAAATAAGTTGGTTTCTAATTTAAAGAAACGACACTTTCCTTATCAATTCCCTAATTCGGAAGATCTTTCAGTTCAAACCTATGAAATTTCTACTTATCACAATCAGCAAACTTTAGTAATTCGTAAAATATATGATGCTAAAAGTTTAAAATACCAACTCATTTACAATAGCAAAGGTCATATTTTACAATTTTGGCATTTTTTAACGCCTGATACTTATACCAGAGTAGACTTTAGAGAAAATCCACCTAAATTTGAATATCATTCAAACTATCAAGGTACAATTGACCTTCATAACTTACCAGCAAAGGAAACTATTGAGGCGCAACTTACTTCAAAGAACTGGTATTACCAACAATTGAAGAATAAGTTGCATCATCAAGTGGTAGTTATTAAGAAGATTCAAGATGCAGCTAGTAATTGGTTTTTAAGAAAAGATAGTGACGGTCATTGGTTTAAAGATGATTTGGCTAATAAGTCCTTAATTAATGCTGAGACAGTTAGTCGAAAATATTTTGGTCTAGATCATGATAATAATTTGTCAAAAGATAATATTTTAGGCTTAAAAGAAGTACAAAAGTATTACCTTGCTTTAAATAAGGAACTTGCTGAATTTAATAAGTTAAAAGAGCAGAATTTTAAAACTTTAGATCTAGTGTTACCAGAAAAAACCTTAGAACTAACTGAACATGATATTACTAGTTTAAGTAATAAGTATGCTGGTGAACTAGGTGAATTATTAGTTGACAAGAAGTTACGCCAAATTGGACAAGGAAAATATATTGGCCACAATGTGATTCTGCCCTATCCTTATGATAATAAGGGACCATCTTTAAATAGTAATCAAATTGATAACTTAGTTGTTTCTAATAAGGGAATTTTCTGTATTGAAACTAAAGTAAGAACAATTACTTCTCGTTTATATAATGTAAGTAGTGGTTATCAAGATATTAGTAGTCAAATTGCCAAGCACAGGGATGCGATTGGTTATGCACTTCGAAAGTCTGATAATCCTGTTATCAAAAACTTACTTAAAAAACCTGCAGGTCAATATCTAGTTCATAATTTAGTAGTATTCATTAGTAGAAGTAAGCAAAACTTCACCTTTAAAAATAGTGAACTCTATACTCAAAAAGGTGCCCACGTCTTAAAGTTAGCAGATGTGCAGTTAGTAGTCTCTAACGGTGTGAAGACAGATGTGCCAGTGAGTTTAACTGATGAAGAAGTTAAAGCAATTGGTGAGGTATTGATTGAAAAAAGTAAAGATCGTGCTAATAAAGGCCATGCAGGTAACTTGGTCTTTTGGGGTGGGGAAGTTACTGATAAGGAATTCAAAGAGATTATTAATAAGGTAACTTCTTTAACAAAAGAATTGCAAACTTTGAATGAAGCTTTAAAACACTTAATTGGACTTGAACATGAACTTGAAACTTTAAAGGCTCAAGAAGATGCATTAAAAGAGGTGAAAGCAGTCGATAAAGGATTTGCTCAAGCAAAAGCATATTACAATAATCAATTACAAACTCATGATTATACCTTTATTGATGCGATAACTAAAAATGAATGATATTGAAACAGAAGTAGCAAAATACCAAAAACTCCAACAACAAAAGCAAAATGTTACGACAAAATACGAACCTTTAATTGCGCAAGAACAAAATAAGTTGGTAAAGGAAGAAAAAAATTATCAAAAACTAGTTAAAGCTCATCAAGGAAGTGAAAACCTTCCTATTGTTATTGCACTAGCAGTGATGGTGATAGTACTTGTAATTGGGAGTGGATTATTTTAACATTAAAAATCCTTTTAATTCTTTTTTCGCTAAAGAATGATTATAATAAAGAAAGAGAGTTATAAAGGAGTGATTAAAATGGAAGATCCATTAATTTCATTATTAGACAATTATTGGAAAGATTGGGATGATACCCGTTTTTCTATTGAGCCAACAGAAACTGATGAATATATTATTTATACTGATAATGTTAACGGTTTAGGAAACGGAATTAATTTTTACTTGACTCCACATGAAGATAATACTTTTACATTATCAGATCGTGATTTAACTAGTTACCATATTGCTCGTTCATTAGCTAATGTCCAAGATTTAGCACAACAATTAGCTGCCCTCGCTGCTAATTACGGAGTGGCAATGAATGCACGCGGTGAGTTTGTAAAAGAAAGAATTAAAGCTGAAGAGTTATCAGATGCTTTGAATGAATTTACAGATTTGCTAGTTAGAGAAATGGATTTAGCAAGAAGATTTTAATTAGAGTCTCGGATAAAACCGAGACTTTTTTAGTAGAAAGGGAGAGTCATGGAATTAGAAGAATTGAAGCAAGTAGGGGTTGATTGGTTTAATAAGCGGGTGAAGTTGGTTGAGGCAGGGGATGCAATTGAAGTTACTACACCATTGATTGGCTCATATGGAGATAACTTGTATGCTTGGGTAGAGCAAATAGAGGATTATTATCGAATTAGTGATGATGGCCAATTAATGTTTAAGTTAGATCCGCTTCAGGAAAATTATGATTTGTTGGAAGAGGCGGAAGATATTGTAGTTGGGTCTGGTTTTGACTTTGATGAACAACATGGGGTAATTTTCATCGAAGTTGAGGATTTGGTCAATGTCCCAGATGCAATTAGTGATTTATTGCAGTTGCAAATTGCTTTGAGCTATTTAGGAAACTAAAATAATTAGATGATTAAAATAACACCATTTTGGAAGATTTTCTGAAATGGTGTTTTTTGTTACACATTTTGTGTAGATTAATTAAATTTTGGTTTTTAAAATGTTGAAATTACGCGATTTGTAGCTGCTTAAGTAGTAAAAAAGTGAACTTGACAAGAATAACTGAGGGGGGGGGTAGAATGGGCACTATAAACTTTAAATTTATAAAATATGGAGGAGTTTATGAGCTCAGGTCAATTTATGTTGGGAGTATTATTTTTAACCATTGCATTAGGAGTTATGTTAATGGAAATAAGTGATCGATTTGTTTTAAAGCATCCAACTTATCGTCGGATGAAAGAAATGAGGGCAATTCTTTTGGTATATAGAGATATCGCCACAATTATTTTATTACCTGCTTTTTTAACTTTTTTTA
Source organism: Lactobacillus sp. PV037 (assembly GCF_014522345.1). Taxonomy (NCBI): domain Bacteria; kingdom Bacillati; phylum Bacillota; class Bacilli; order Lactobacillales; family Lactobacillaceae; genus Lactobacillus; species Lactobacillus sp. PV037. Next base: position 535,215 of record NZ_CP041987.1, read on the forward strand.
CTGAAATCCCTGATATATCGCAACAGTTGTGGATGATGGGGTTCATGATATGTGTATTGGCTTTAGATTGGTGGTTAATTCGAACACTTGAAGAAAGTTACACAGTAGAAGATGTGAATAAATTTATCAAAGGAAATTAAAAGTATGGATATTGGTCAACGACTCAAGCAATTCAGAATATTGTTAGGATGCAAGCAAGAAGAATTTGTTAAGGGAATCATGAGTGAATCTTATTATTCAAAAATTGAAAGAGGAATAGGAGAAATTAGAATTACAGCTCTAATTGCCATTTTGAATAAAAATAGAATTTCTTTGCAAGATTTTTTTGGAGAAGTTTGAGGGAGTAAGTAGGAGCAGCAAAAAGTGAGGATTAATAAAAAGGTATTAGAACTAAGACAAACTCTTGGAATTACTCAAGGAGAATTTACTGAAGGGGTAGTGAGTACGCCGACGCTATCAAGAGTTTAAAGAGATGAAAATCCGCTATCTGCTAATGCTCTTGTAAAGATACTTAAAAATAAAAATATCTCTGTTATTGAGTTTTTACAAGAATTTTCGCCAGTGTTATTTGGAATTAAAGATTATCAAAAGCAATTGCTAAGCTATTTTTTAAACCAAGATCTCCCTAAATTAAAAGAGTTGGCAAAAAAGATACCTAGTAAACACGGGCTGCTAACTTATTTGGTGCAAGATATGGTTTTAACGCTAGAAGGTAGTCCTGTTAAAAACGAAGATAGAAGTTACAAAATACTTAAAGGCATTGATAAATTTAATGATGCACTTCTTTGGTGTGTTTTGGTAAGTGTAAAAATTTATAAAAATAAAAATTGGAATATGGTGGTTGATAAAGTATTAGATATTAAGAATATTTATAAGATATCACAAAAAACCAAGGTACTTTTAATTCAGATAGCTACTGAGTGTTTATTTAATACAGAAGATACGTTTACAAGAGATGCAGCGAATGAGCTCTTACAAAAGCTATCAATAGTAGAGAAGGAATAAGTATGGAACAGATAGTTGATAATATTATGTTGGTAAATAGTAAGGATGAAATAGAGTATGAAGAGGCTGGGACATTTTTCTTAGAGCAGATTTCTTGGAATGATTATGGTTGGAGTACAAATTACAGTTTATACTACCAGTCAGCCGATAATTTAATTGGCAGAATAAAAGTAGTGAAAATTGTAGATGAAGAAATTAATGAAGATCTCTTGGCACTCTCTGAGTATCAGGGACTTATAGATAATTTTTTTATGATTGGAGATAGCCCGGAGGTTTATAAAAATTTAATAGATTTGATGGAGTTAGAAGAGGCAAAAGATTTTTTGAAAACAATGGGGGATTTAGCCTTAACTCCAACTTTGTATGACGATCTCTTGAGCTTTAAAGATAAGGGTAAAAGTTTATTAAGTAATTCATTTTTTCGTTATCCACGAACTAGAATTATGTTTAGTTTTTACAGACTTTTTCGAAAAAATGAGCATGATCAAAAATGGATTGACCTTACTTTAGAAGAATTAGCAAAGCAATTAACACCAGATTTGTTAGGTGAAATAGGTAATCTTCTTGAAGATGTAGATGGGCAATTTGAAGAATTAAATGATAATTTAAAAGCCGAATGGGATGATGGGGAAAAAGAGCTGAAAAATGTAGTAATTAATATAATTGGTGCAATTTTAAAAAATAGTTCTAAATTTGACATAAAAAAGTATGAAAAGAATGATATTTTTTCTCTTACAGATGGAATGTTAATGGATTTAATGGATTATAGTGAGAAAAATGAAATAAGGATTGAGAAAGAGGCAAAAGATTTTGTTGATAAATTGGAGACGATAGAAGTCTTTAATCAAAATAATGAATTAGTAACATTATTTAATAATTTGAAAAAAGGTTCCACTCTAATAAATGATATAAGAAATATTTTAACTTTAAATTGGAGTGAGATTGAAAATGTGGAGGAAAGAAAACTAGGACAATATACATCAGCAGAAAATCTAAAATATCTTATAAATAAAGAACATGAAATAGATGCTAATAATAATCCGGGGATGAGTACTTTAAGATTAACTAATTCTAATCAACTTAATGATCCTAAAGAGGGAAAAATTTTCTGGGAAATTTTAGATAAGATGAGCAAGAAAGAAGAAGGTGAAGTACCAGGAAGTTCACAAGAGGATTATGAAGCAAGTGATATCTTTCTTTCTTCTACAACTGCGGCAATTGATATCTTACCTATGTGGAAACAATATGCAAATGATGGTAAAGGATTATTTCTGAAATATTCATCAGATTACATTAAAAAATTGTGTAACAGTGGGCTTGTTCAAGTACGACGAGTTTGTTATTTAGACTGGAAAGATACAGGTGACTTTAATTTGAAACTAGCATCTTTTCCGGGAGAAGATGTGAGGGAAAAAGAAGCAGATCTAAAGGAAAAATTCCAGTCTTTAAAAGAGTTGAGTAATTTAGCATCTATCAAAGATATTATCTATTCTTTTAAACGAATGGAATATTCTTATGAAAATGAATTTAGAATTTTTATAAATTTGGAAAATATAGAAGATAGGGATGAAAGAGTATTCTTTGATGAGAAACCCGGATATCCGGTTCCATTTGTTTATACAACAATTAAAAATAAGGATGTAGAGAAGAATAAGGAAGGGGTGATAGAACAAGACAATGAAAATTTGCCAGTTAATTATGATGAAGTAATTGTAGGACCAATAGCTAAGGATATTGACTACATTGCTCCATATATCAAAGAGTGTGATCGAAAAATAAAGGTGGTTAAGTCAAAAATACAATATAGGTGAGGAAGGAAAAAGTATAAAGTGTCTGCACTATGGATTTATTTAATTATTGGTTATGTAGGAATTGGAATTTCTTTGATATACACTGCAAAAATTAGTAAATATAAGAGAAAAGAAATAGTATTTGGAAAATTTACTAAAACTATTGTAACAATATACATCATTCCAGTACTTTTAAAGCTTATTTCTATTGGAGAGAATTTCCAATTTTCTCAAACATTTCCCCTGATTGCTGAAATAGGACTTGCGATCTGTTTATTAGGAGCAGTTACTAAATTAGAAGAATCATCAGTAGAAAATTTATTAATTCCGTGTAATTATCTGGTAATAAGTGGAGATGATATAGAAGTTTACTCAAAGCGTATAGAGAAAGTAGTTAGTAAAAAGGAGGTAAGAATGCCAGTAACAGATCAAATGATTTGGCTTAAAGTAGGAGAAAATCAAAAGAAGATTTACTTTAGATTGGAAGGCACAGGCATTATATTTTCCCCTACTATAATTAAAGACAAGCAAAATGAGGGGACATATATAGTAAAACCAGCTGAATTGATTCAATTTTCAAAGGAAAAGAATATGTTTCCTTATTTTGAGTTAGTAATTGAAAAGTAATTTTAAAAAGGAGCAAGAATGAAGTTTTTACAATTAACAGCAGTTAGTTATAGCAGTAAATTATGGCTAGTAATTCTAGTGGGATTAATTTTAATTTTAGTTATTACTATTATTATGGGAATAATGTCTAACACTAAACATTCATCTAAGAATATGACGACACGTATAGCTTATTGTAGAATTGTTCAAAATTTAATAACGGTAATTAGTATTCCCACTCTTCTTGAGACTATATTTAAAGATGATATAATTGCTGACAATGTGCTCGCTAGTATAGACCTTGTACTAATGATCCTTGTTTTAATATTAGTATTATACTATGAAGTAAAGTGGGAAAATACGAATATAGATAATGCAAATGCTGAGTCTAAGCAGATAATGATTTCTCCCGATAAAATTTCAATTGATAAAAAAGAAAAATCAAAGGATACCAAATAACACTACCCAAACACTAATGGAGGTTTAAAAATGAAAATTAAAAATGTCGTGAAAAAAGTTACTATTGCAGCCATGCTGGCTACGCCTGCACTCGGCGCTTTCTCTCATTCTGCCGCCCTAGCTGCTAGTTGGGTGCCTAACTCCAAATACTATGTATCTAACCCTGATGATGCTACTAATGAGGACATTTATAATCAGGATGCTGATACCTCTAACCGCAACTTCAAACGCCGCAGCGCTAACATCTATGTCAAAGATAAGTCCATTTTGCCCGCTGTTAAAAAGGCCATCAAACTCTGGGCTCCTAAGTTTAAATTTAAGTTAGTTAAGTCTGCTAAACATGCTAGCCTCACTTCTTCTAAATACGCTAATATTGTGGTTTATGATGATAATAAGGCTGACACTAAAGCAGATAGTCCTCTTGCTGACATTACTACAACTCGTGTTTATGAAGAAAAGAATCCGGAAGTAATTAAGTATACCCATGGTAGTAAATATGGCCCATATGCAGAAATGCGCCTTACTCCTAAGCGGATTAAGTTTCTTAAGAAAAATCCTGGCTGGCAAAACTCTAATATGTTTATGCCTAAAGACTGGAAAAAGAAAGCTTTCACCAATCATATGAATCTTGTTTTACGGTCTAAACATTTAACTGAACAAGGAAAAGTTAATGCGGTAGCTTATCAATTAGGGCGCGCTATTGGATTAGGTGATATAGAACAAGGTGATGACCCTGTTCCAAATTCAGTAAATGAATACGATGATATTATGATGGCTGATCAATGTTCTTACAATAAGAAATGGCGTGTAACTCAAGATAATTTAGATCATATTGATTGGATTTATTCGCATCCTTATACTAGTATTGCTGATAACACTGTTCGTAATGGCTCAGTGGCTGGTGGACTTTAAGACTAAATTTCAAGCATCCCTTATAGGGATGCTTTTTTGTTGTCTAAAATTTACCTTAAACTTTTTTTGTTCTTTTTATAGTTGCTCTTAGAAATTATTTATACTAATTACAATCTCAAATAGAAAGGTTGTAATTATGTGAAAAATCGAAAACGTTTTCAAAAATTCATGTTAAGTGCTGTAGCACTAACAACTTTAATTCCTTTTACATCTCAAACTAGCATTGTTCATGCTAGATGGGCTAACAATTCTTGGACTAAAAATGATCCTTATAATCCACAACGGCCCATCAGAAGTAAATACGGCGTAGCCAAAATAAAGGGTTACAATAATAAATCTAATCCTGCTATTTCACCATATCTTGCCATCGAACAACATAGTAAAAATGGTAGTGCCATGGCGAAATATGTCAAAGATAATGATACTTCTGGTTCTTTAGTAGAAAATAAGAAGATTAGTGGGCAACCATTTGGTGGTACTACCAGCAAATGGAGTAAGTCTAACGAAGCTGGTGAAGGCGATACGCACTGGTGGTACATTTATCACTTGCCTAAAAATGGTTCCAATGCAGGAGCTGGTAAAGTTGGAATGTTTTACAAAAATGCTCTGACTTACTATCCAAATGAAAAAGCTGAAAAAGGTAAGGGTAAGAATAAGACTCAAAAACAGCCTGTCAAGTTAGACGCACGCCTTGTTTGGAATGGCGATTATCACTATCAATACGATAAAAATAAGATGCCTAACCTCAATGTCCACTTTGATTCAAACCACTTAGCTGTCAAAGAACCATACACTGGTGAAGGTAACTTTTCTTTACTTTTAACTTATGCAAGTGGGAAAAAGAAAGGACAACCCTTTAGAGTTAGAAGTGAAGTGGCCCAAACTGATATAGATTATCAACAAGGGATACTTTTTAACACACCAAGCTACATTATTGTTAATAAAGCTGGTAACGACACTAAACTAAATGCTGGTGTTGACACCAATTACGGTGTAAAGGCTGGTGTCCAAAATGGCGTAGCACGTATCTTTGGTGATTATGGGCCAACAATTCTTAATAAAAAGAAAGAAAATGCGCGTCAAGGTACTGTTTTAAAGACTGACCCAAGAGGTAGATTCTCTTACATTCCAAAGAAAGCAATGAGTGAATATAATGTAACATTTGTTCACGATTTTAATAATGAAAACTATGGGGCAACTTCTTATAAATGGGCAACGCCTGCTTCTTCATATAACCTAATTAAGACCAAGAATATTAAGAACGATCCTCACCGTAATGCTGATAGTGAAAAGTATAATGCCGATCACGCTCAAGCAGACTACTTTGGTTTTGACTTTGACAAGGGAACATCCCTTCTTTACACTGTACCCGTTGACAAATGGGTTTCTAAAACCGATAACTTTACTAAGCACTCAACTAAAGAGACAATCAGTGATACAGGTAGTGCTTACTTTGATATTCATACTAGCTTAAAAGGGCCCTCAACTGCTTTTCTTAAAGCTGGTAACACTGACAAAAATTACAATGCACTGCCACTAGCAGATGCTATGAATGATAAGAACGATCCTTATCTAGCTGGCACTAAAAAATCTAAATATGCAAAGAAACAACTTGTATTAACTGATTACATTGATCCTAGTTTAGAAGTAGTTAGTGCTAAAGTATATCAAAGTAACTGGGGTGATAAATACGGTAAGCACCGTAAAAATGTTACTGACGACCTTTTCACTGTACAAAAAGACAAGAAAGGCCTTAAGGATAAAAAGGGCTACACTGTAGTTGAAGCTAAAATGAAACCTGAGGCTACTCAAGCAAATAAATCCAATACTTGGTATAAAAACTACCACTTAGTTATTCAAGTTAAACCTAAGCCTGATCAACAACCTGCAGAAGGTAGTATCTACAGCGGTTCTATGGTTGTTAACAACCAAGCATGGTTAAACGGTAAAGACAGTGGTGCAAAAAGTAAACTTATCGTTAAATACAACCACACTGATACAACCACTAAAGGTGACTCGAAAAACGGTTTAACTGCGCACAAGTATGTTTACGCAGCCGATTCCAAGGATCCAACTAAAGTCAAAGATACCGGTGCAGCAGACATGCACGACGGCACTGTTTATCCAAACCAATACTTGTATTACCGGTTACGCTTTAAGCTCAATAACTTTACCCAAGTAGAGAAAAAAGACGGTCACCCGTTAACCAGTAGTGATGGGCAAAAGCTGGTAGATGGCAAATACACATTTCTGCACAAAAAAGTGTTAAAAGATGTGCGATTTTCTTTTCTAACATTTTTACGCGCACATTATGTGCGTATTTTAAGATTTTACGCGCAAAAAGTGTTAGAAAATATGTTAGATTTCCTTTACACACATTTTTAACATCATTTTTGTTATAATTTAACCCAAGATAAGCTATAAGTTAAAAGGGACGCTACCATAAATTGATAGCATCCCTTTTAACTAGTCTTTTTTATCTTTCTTCTTTTTATCTTCATCTTCTGGCTTTTTCTTACCATCTACTTTAGGATCATCTGGCAAGATCGCAAAACGTTCAAAAGCCTTTTCTAAGTCATCATTTTTCTTGAAAGTTAAACCCATTTTAGTCATCCTTTCCCTAATTGTTTATTTAATCATACAAAAAGCAGCCTAACTATTGCAAGAGCTAGGTTGCTTTTTAGTTAATAATTAATCTTTAAAATCTTTATTTCTTAGCGAAGCAAGCCAAGCTTCATGTTTAGCTTCTTTATCTTTGTCCCGATCAATAAAGAAGTAACAACCTGCAGCAATTACGGCAACTGCACTACCAATTAAGAGAGTTTTGGCAGTAAAATTAGTTACCATGTAGCAAGAAATTAAGAGGGCGATAATTGGAATAGTGTATTTTCCTGGAAGTGAAAATCCATGAGTTGGATATTCATTAGTGTGCTTAAACTTAATTACAGCTAAAATAGATGGAACATATTGAACAAATGATGCTAAAACAGTACATGAAACTAAGAATAAGTAACTTTGAGTTGCTAGGGCACCTGATAAAATAGCGGTAAAAATAATACCTACCCAAGGTGCATCATGTTTGTTCTTTTTACCCATCCAACTTGGTAACATATCATGTTCAGTAGCTAAAGAAGCTATTAAAGAAGGGGTGTTGAATGATGCTGAAAATGCTACTCCAAAGATTGAAATTAACATTCCAACAATCATAAAGGCAAAGCCCCATTCACCAACTCCAGTCTTTAAAGCACTAGCAAGTGGGTTAGAGTAACCACCTAACTTAGTTCCTGCAAGTCCAATAGCTACTAATAACATCAAGCAGTCCAAAATAGTAACACTAGTCATAACTGCAATTAAAACTCGAGGAATATTTTTTTCAGGATTTTTCATTTGCTTAGCAGCAATTGGAATAAATGAAAATCCAGTAAATAAATAAAAGATAGGAGTAAAGGCAGCACCGAAGTGTTTAAAAAATGGTCCTACCCCAGTCAAAGCAGCAGCTGGAATAATGTGACTGTAGTTAAACTTTTTAACAAAGAAAACTCCGACTGCAATGAAGACAATCAAAGTAATAATCTTTGCGGCAGCAGAAACATTATTAACAGCTTTTACCCATGATCTACCAAAGAAGTTAATGATAGAAAAAAGTAAAATTAAGAAAATAACTCCTGAGGTGTAAACAACTGGATTGTTAAAGACTGGTAGGAAACTTTTAAGAATAGTAAGCAAAGCTACAACTTCGGCTGACAAAGTAGTACATCCTAAAAACCAGGTAAATATTCCAAGTTCATACCCAGCAAATCTACCAAACGCATTGTAAGAATAAAGCCAAGCAGCTCCAGAACCCTTAAAACGACTTGATAAATCAGCATAACATAAGGCAATCATTGAGACAGTAAGTGCTGTACACAGCAAAACTGCAATTGCCATCAAATTCATATATTTGTAGATCGTAGACGGAAGTAAAAATGTCCCAGATCCAATAACAGCATTAATACCTAAAAAATAGATCGAGATAAACGACAGTTTCTTAGGTACAGAAGTTTGTTCTTTCATTTTCTCTTACCTCTAAATATAAATTATACAAATTCTTGTACCTAATATATATTGTAATATTTTTTATGATAAGAAGAGTAGTATAAAGTATTATTTTTTCCAAGAAGGAGAAAAATTAGTAAATTTAGCTTTATATGCTTGGTCACGATAGTAAGTAATATTTTTACGATTGACATGAAGCAACTTCATTAAGTCATCATCTGAAAGAGAAGAATCATTAACTAAGCGATAAATGTAGCTTAAACGTAAACTGCCTGGCGTTAAATTGAAGTTTAAAATCTCCCGATCAGGTATAATACGGCGACTCAAAGAAGTAAGAGCAGTGATTGGTAGTCCCTTTTTGGTATGAAAAATTAAGTCCGTTTCAATTAGAGGCTGAGATAGAGTAGTTAGATACAAAGAATTAGTAATAATTTTGTCTGCCTTGACCCTTGTAAGTGTCAACTTTAAAAATTTTTCAGGTTCATAACCATGGGCAATTAAAATCAGAATTTTTTTAGCATCTAGACTTACAGCAGAATTTTTAACAATTTCTTCTAAATGATCGATCCAATCTAAGCAAAAACGAGGAGTACGATCAAAGGTATAACCTTTAATATCAGTGAGAACATAGTTTGGCATTAATTTATGATCGTATAAAAAAGAAAAGTACTTTTTTAAATGAGTTACATATTTGTTAATAGTTTGAATAGAACGATTTTGACGAATTTCTAATTCCACTAAAAATTGCCGAATATCTTGGCCGGTAATATCTTCTAGGGTAGGGGGATGGCTAGAAGTATCCCGGTAGTAATTCCAAAAATAATTAATTGATTGGTTAATTGAAATAACGGTTTCAGGGCGCAGATTACGACCAGCACACCACTCATTGAAATTTTTAATGTATGGATAATTATACATAAGATCACCTAAATAATATAATTGTTACTTTTACAAAAATATTATATCATATAAAAAGCAGTTCTGCTGTTGCAGAACCGCCAGATACTACTTTTTCAAGCGAGCTTTATACCACTTGTAAAGTAAATAGATTAAAATTAATAAAATAATGAAAGCAATAATAAGTGTATAATCATCGAAAATTTTAACAACTACTGCCCAGTTTTGGCCGGTGTAGTAACCCAAAAGAATGAGAATAGTATTCCAGATTAAGCTTCCAGCAGTTGTGAGTAAAATAAACTTTCCCCAACCAACTCGAGCGATACCAGCTGGAATAGAAATTAAACTTCTCACGATTGGGATGCAACGACCGTAAAAAATAGCGCCAATTCCGTATTTTTCAAACCAAGAGATGGCCTTTTGGGCATCTTCTTGTTTAAAGCCGAGTAGTTTACAAAATTTTGTATTTAAAATTTTTTCTAAACGTGTTAAAGTTAGATTTCGACTAATTGAAAATAAGATTATGGCTCCAATTAAAGAGCCCAAAGTGGAAAAGATAATAATTCCTGCCAGGTTTAGACTTGTTTTGGTTGATAGAAATCCACTTAAAGTTAAAATGATTTCTGATGGAATAGGTGGGAAAATATTTTCAATCGCAATTAATAATAATAAGGCTAAATAACCAAATTGCTCTATAAAACTTGTAATCCAAGTAATCATTAGGCTTGACGTTTGAGAATACTATCCATCTTATCAAAGAAGGCATTCTTATTAGCACTTGTAACTAAAGTTATTTCTTTGCCATTTGGAGTTTCAAACATTCTACCAGCCCCTAAGCCTTCTGTTAAAACACCTGCTTTAACTTTTTGGGTGCTTACTACAGAATCATCTAAGGCACTCATCGTAGTCAGAACATCCCAAAGATATAATTCTGCTCCAGGAATTGAAACAATAAGACTATAGCCCAATCCAACTAAGTCAAAAGCTGGGTATTGACGATTTTTGGCCCAGTGATTACGTAAATCATCAGTAAGAGGAATCTCTTCAGTACTTTCTAAACCAACCATTTGAATATCAAGTTTTGAATCCAAAACTTTTTCAACGGCTTCAGGATCCCAAAAGGCATTCCATTCTTGGGTACCATCTGCATCAACACTCATTACATTGCCATGACCATCAACTGAGCCACCCATCCAGTAAAGTTTTTCAATGTTATCTTGGATGCTTGGATCAATTTCTAAGGCACGGGCTAAATCAGTTAAAGGACCAGTCATTACTAAAGTAACTGGTTCAGTTGAGTTTTTAATTTTTTCAATCATGTCTAAGTGTGCAGGTAAAGCTGCTTGAGGAGTTTCAATCTTATTAGTATCATTCAAGATAGGGAAGTAGTTAAATGAATATGTAGCCATTCGCCATTCTTTAGGGAACTGGTGAATAGCTCTTGAGTTTGAGCGTGCAACTTCTAATTTATCACCACGAAGATTAAAGTGGTCGATCATTTTGCGACAAGCTTCTACTGAAGGTTCAATATAGCCATCTGCATCAATTGCACTGACACCAATTAATTTAATGTCAGGTGCTTGTAAAAGTAAAAGCAAAGAAACAAAATCATCAATATTTCCGTCATGGTTAAAATAAATATTTTTCATTTTTATTACCTTTCTCTTATCTGAATTATATACTTTATATTTTAATCGATTCAGCAGATAAGGTAAATCAAAAGATAGAAATAAGGCTAATTTTATCAATCCTTAAATAATGAGAAAGAAAGTAGGAAAATTATGGCAACTGAATTTATTGAAAATAAACTTAAATTATTACCTAGTCAGCCGGGATGCTACTTAATGAAAGATGTTAACGGAAAGGTAATTTACGTTGGTAAGTCTAAAAATTTAAAAAATAGAGTTCGTTCTTATTTTAAAAGCAAGCAAGTAGGTCGCCGAGCAGAATTAGTTAAGGAAATAAGAGATTTTGATATTATTACTGTTTCCTCAGATAAAGAATCTTTCTTACTGGAAATTACTTTAATTAAAAAATATCAGCCTTACTATAATGTGCAATTAAAACAAGGTACTGGTTATCCTTATATTGAAATTACTAATGAACGAGATCCGCAAACAAAGTTAACTTCAGTTGTTCATAAAGATGGTGGATATTATTTTGGCCCTTATCCTAATGTTTATGCAGCTCAGGCAACATTGAAGTTTATTCAAAAAGTTTGGCCTCTGCGTAGGTGTAGTGGTCATCAAGGAAGACCATGTTTGTACTATCATATGGGGCAGTGTTTAGGAGCATGTTTTAGAGAAGTTTCTAAGCAAGAATATGATGAACAGATCAAGCAAATAAAGAGCTTTTTAAATGGTGATATTTCACAAGCTAAAAAGACTTTAAATGAGAAAATGGCTCAAGCAGCTGAAAAGCTTGAGTTTGAACGTGCCGCCGAAATTCGTGATCAACTAAACTACATTGAACAAACTGTTGAAAAGCAAAAAATTATTTCTAATGATCATACTCAAAGAGATATTTTTAATTTTTATGTTGATAAATCATGGATTTCAATTCAAATCTTTTTCTTACGACAAGCTAAATTATTGCGCCGAGAAACTCGCATGTTTCCTTTGACCGATACAACTGATCCAGAAGATGAATTTTTATCATTTATTGCTCAATTTTATGATCAAAAGAATCGTGTTTTGCCGAAAGAAGTCTTAGTGCCAGCAGGTTTAGATAATGAAGCACTAAGTGAGGTTCTAAAAGTACCTGTAAGAACACCTCAACGTGGGCAAAAAGCCTCCTTATTAAAAATGGCTAAGGACAATGCCCAACTTAAGTTAGATGAAAAATTTAGACTCTTAGAATTAGGTAATCGGAAAACTAAGGGAGCCCAGAAAGAAATCTTTGATGCCTTGCATTTGCCTTACGGTCACCGAATTGAAAGTTTTGACCATTCTCACATTCAAGGAACAGATCCTGTATCTGCTTTGGTAGTCTTTACAGATGGGGAACCTGATAAAAAGCAATACCGTAAATATAAATTAAAGGGAGAAGTAGAGCACCAAAATGGAGGCGATGAAGTAGGAAATACACGTGAAGTAGTGCGTAGAAGATATAGTCGTCTTTTAAAAGAACATCAACCTCTTCCTGATTTAATTTTAATGGATGGAGGTCAAATTCAAGTCGATGCTTGCTTGGATGTGTTACGAAACGAATTAAATATTCAGATTCCAGTAGCAGGGATGGTAAAAGATGATAAACACCGAACTAACCACTTGATTTTTGGCGATCCAACTAAAGGAGAAGATTATCAATTAATTCCAATGGATCCAAAGTCTGAAGGGTTTTATCTAATGACGCGTATCCAAGATGAAGTGCACAGATTTGCAATAACTTTCCACCGTAGAACGCATGCTAAAAATTCTCTTGCAAGTAAGTTAGATGAAATCAAAGGCATTGGCCCCAAGTCGCGTAATAAATTACTACGTGAATTTGGCTCCTTGAAAAAAATAAAAGAAGCGTCAGTTGATGATTTAAAAAAGGCTGGGTTAACTCTGCCACAAGCACAGACGATAAAATTAAGTTTATGAGAAATTAAACAGATGAGTACTAAAATATCAAGGTGCTTATGTTATTATAAGATAGAATAAAACAATGGGAGGGATAGAGATGTTTGTTGATCAAACAAAAATTGATGTTCAAGCTGGAAAAGGTGGCGATGGAGCTGTAGCTTTCCGCCATGAAAAGTATGTTCCACTTGGTGGCCCAGCTGGCGGTGATGGTGGCCGTGGCGGTAGCATCATTTTAGTTGCAGACTCAGGTTTGCGAACATTAATGGATTTTCGTTTTAGACGCAAGTTCAAAGCCGATAATGGTGAAAATGGAAGAATTAAATCTCAGTATGGTAAAGGTGCCAAAGATGTTTATTTAAAGGTTCCAATGGGAACTACTGTGTATGATTTTAATACTGGTGAATTACTAGGTGACCTAGTAAAAAATGGTCAAGAACTTATGGTAGCTAAGGGTGGCCGTGGTGGTCGTGGTAATATTCACTTTGCTACTTCAACACGCACTGCACCTGAAATTGCAGAAAATGGAGAACCTGGAGAATTCAGAACTTTACGCTTAGAATTAAAAGTTTTGGCAGATGTAGGGTTAGTAGGTTTTCCCTCAGTAGGTAAATCTACGCTTTTATCGGTAGTTACTAAAGCAAAGCCAAAGATTGCAGCTTATCATTTTACAACTTTAACTCCTAATTTAGGGATGGTTGTTTTACCAGATGGACGCGACTTTTCAATGGCTGATTTACCAGGATTAATTGAAGGGGCAGCTGATGGAGTAGGATTAGGAATCCAATTCTTACGTCACGTGGAAAGAACAAAAGTTATCTTGCACATGGTTTCGATGGATCCTAATAATGGCCGTGATGCTTATGAAGATTACAAAACTATCAAGAAAGAGCTTGGAAATTACACTTCTGATTTAACTACCAAGAAAGAATTGATTGTCGCTACCCAAATGGATATTCCTGGTAGTGAAGAAAAATTAGCAGAGTTTAAGAAAAAACTTGGTGATAAAAAGGTCTATCCAATTTCAAGTGTCACTCATAAAGGTGTAAATGAATTAATGAGTGCAGCAGCTGATGTGGTTGATGAGGTAGCTCAAAAGGAAGCCCAAGAACCTGGAGAAGCAGAAGTTCAAGAAAAAGAATTTGTTTATAAACGTCCAGATAATAGTTTTGAAATCACAAAAACTGGTGAAAGTGACTACACAGTTACTGGTGAAAAACTTGAGCGTTTAGTTCAAATGACTAACTTAGATCACACAGATGGAATTATGCTTTTGGCACGTAAGTTAAAGAAAATGGGTGTTGATGATGCTCTTCGTGCTAAGGGTGCACATGAAGGTGATGAAGTGCACATTGGTGATTTGACGTTTGAATTTGTAGAATAAAATAAGAATTTGGAGTAATACTTTTGAAAAATAAAAACCGCTTTATTACTGGTTATGCTGGTTTAAGAGCATTAGCCGTAATTGGAGTTATTTTATATCACTTAGATCCTAATAGATTCATAGGTGGGTATCTTGGAGTACCAATTTTTCTGGTATTATCTGGTTATTTAGTTACTGATCATATGTTTCATGCATATGAAGAAAGTGGAAAATATGATACTAAAGGTTTCTATTTGCGCCGGATAAAAAAACTTTATCCTCAAATGATAGCTGTTATTTGGATGGCGGGAACGTATATTTTGCTATTTCAAAGAAATTTATTGGCAAAGTTGTATCAAATAGTAATTACTAACTTATTGAATGTTTATAATATTTGGGAAATTTTTAACGGACAAAGCTATTTTGAACGTTTTGCAGCCAATGAATCACCCTTTGTTCATTTATGGACGATGTCGATTGAGGGGCAATTTTATATTTTATGGCCTCTTGTAATTTGGCTCTTAATGACCAAAGTAAAGAAGAAAAAAACACGCTTTTGGATTATTACTGCTTTGACAATCTTTTCAGCACTTGAAATGGCAATTTTATTCAAGCCAGGTGTAGATACTAGTCGAATTTATTATGGTAGTGATACACGTTTTTTCTCACTGGGATTAGGTGCAATGTTGGCGATAATTTGGCCAACTTGGAAGCTTAATAAAAAAGCCGGCAAAACTCACGGAGTAATTTTAGATTTAATTGGTGCCTTAACCTTAATTTTAATACTTTGGATGACAGCAACCCCAGCATTAAATCCACAGCATGCTTTCCCATATCGTGGCGGGATGTTTATTTTCTCATTCTTAACAATGATTTTAGTTGCTGTAATTGCCCATCCTTCTTCTCATTGGAATGCTTGGCTAACTAATCCACTTTTTAAATGGATTGGATCACGTTCTTATGGGATTTATCTCTATCAGTTTCCAATTATGATTTTCTTTGAAGATAAGGTTAAAAATATTGCCGACCATGTGATTTTATATCGTGTAATTGAAGTAGCATTAATTTTAATAGTTTCTGAATTAACATATCGTTACATTGAAAAACCATTTGGCAAACTTACTGTTAAAAAGGTTCAAACTTATCTTAGAAGATTCTTTACTTTTAATGGACACTTTGTAGCTCAAAAAGTAGTAGGTATCGTAAGTGCGTTTTTCTTAGTAGCAGGTAGTGTAGCAATTCTCAAGTCACCAGCTGCTAAAGCAGAAGATCCTAATGCTTCTCCACTTGCAAAGCAAATTCAGAAAAATAGAAAGCAACAACTTCAAGATAATAAGAAATTAATTGCAAAAGCAAAACGTCAATCTAAAAAAACAACTACTAAAAATACTTTATTAGCTAAGGCAAAAAAGGCTGCTAAGGCACACCCAGTAAATAAAAGTTTTGAAAAATATGGTATTAGCCAAGAACAACTTCAGTTAGCGCGTCAGCTTCCGGTAACTGCAATTGGCGATTCGGTAATGGCCGGCTCTAGTGAAAATCTTAAGAAGTTGATGCCCCATGCCATAATTGATGCTGCCGTTTCTCGTCAATTATCTGATACAATTCCTTTGTTTGAAAAGTACAAAGCTGAGGGAGTTTTAAACAAAAATGTTTTGGTTGGATTAGGAACAAATGGAATGTTTCCACCCCAAGATTTGGAACATGTAATGCAGATTGTTGGTAAAAAACGACGCGTATTTTGGGTCAATGTTTATGTGCCAACTCGTACTTGGCAAAAACCAGTAAATAATCTTTTGCAAAAAGAAAGTAAGAAATACAAAAACTTATATATTATTAACTGGAATGCTGTTGCTACTGCTCATCCAAATTGGTTTTATGATGATCATACACATCCAAATGACATAGGATCAAAGTATTATAGTAGTTTTATTACAAAAGAATTAGTAGAAAAAGGACTTTATTAGAAAATAGGTTTTCATGGAAATAGAATTTTTAGGTACAGGCTCAGGCCAACCTTCTAAAGGACGTAACGTTTCGTCATTAGCTTTAAAGTTATTAGACGAAATAAATGAAATTTGGTTATTTGATGTAGGAGAAGCAACCCAACATCAAATTCTAAAGACTAACATTCGCCCACGAAAAATTACAAGAATTTTTATTTCTCATAATCATGGGGATCACATTTTTGGGTTACCTGGGTTGTTATCTTCACGTTCTTTCCAAGGGGATGGTGGTGAATTAACCATTTATGGACCAGCTGGAATTGATCAATTTGTACAAACATCACTTAAAGTTTCACGTACCCAAATTAGTTATCCAATAAAATATGTAATCTTAGAAGAAGATGGATTAATTTTTGAAGATGATCATTTTGAGGTATACACAGCTAAATTAAATCACCGTATTCCAAGTTTTGGTTTTAGAGTTGTTGAAAAACCACATCCAGGTGAATTGCAAGTAGAAAAATTAGCTGAATATCATATTCCTAATGGACCAATTTATGGTAAATTAAAAGCTGGAGAGACAGTAACCTTAGGTGACGGACGAGTGCTTGATGGAAAAGATTTTCTGGGTGAAGATCGTCCAGGAAGAATCATTACGATTATCTATGACACAAGGCCAACTCCTAATATTGGCAAACTGGCTCAAGATGCCGATGTGTTGGTTCACGAATCTACTTTTAGCGGAGAAGATAGTAAAATGGCTCACCGCTATTTCCACTCAACTTGTATTGATGCAGCTTCAGTAGCAAAGCAAAAAAACGTCGGACAATTATATTTGTCACATATTTCTGCTCGTTATACTGGTAAAAGTGGTCAAATTTTAGAAAAACAAGCTCGTTCAATTTTTAAACATACAAAGTTGGTGCGTGATTTAGATAGTTTTAATATTCCAATGAAATGAAAGGACAATTATGAGTAAAACATTAAGAGAAAAAGTAGTAGTGGTTACTGGTGCTTCTAGTGGAATTGGTCGTTCAATTGCTTTAGAAAGTGCTAGTAGAGGTGCAGATGTAATTCTAATTGCTAGAAATGAAGAAAGATTACAGGAAATTGCACAAGAAGCCAAGCAACTATCTGGTGGACAAGCTTTTGTTTTTCCAACTGATATGAGCAAAGCAGATCAAATTGAAAGTACTTTTGGAAAAATTATTCAGCATGTTAAGCACATTGATTTTTTGGTGAATGCGGCTGGTTTTGGAATATTTGAAAATTTTTTAGAAACTACTCCTAAACAAGTGACTGAAATGTTCCAAACTAATGTTTTAGGCTTGATGTATTTCACGCGCTTAATTGCAAGAATTATGATTGACCAAAAACAAGGACAGATAGTTAATCTTGGTTCAATTGCTGGCATTATTCCAACTACTAAGACAGCAGCTTATAGTGCTACTAAGGCAGCTGTAATTCAATTCTCAAATGTTTTACGTTTAGAACTTAAACCTTTTGGTGTAAAAGTGATGACAGTTAATCCAGGACCAGTCTACACAAACTTCTTCAATGTTGCAGATAAAACTGGAGAATATGCCACTAATGTTCAACGCTTTATGCTTGATCCGGATGATGTAGCATGGCAAGTGGTTCATTTCTTTGGCTCTAATCGAAGAGAATTAAACTTACCAGTGAGTTTGGCTGTTTTAGCTAAGTTGTATCAAATTTTTCCTAAGCTTGGTGATTGGGCAAGTTTGAAGTTTGGGAGCAGAAAGTAACATTGGAAAAGGGGAGTAACGTGAAAAAACAAAGAAAGTTAGTTTTTGGATTAATTATTGTCTTAATTTTGGTGATTTTTGCTTGCTTAAATACTGAACAAGTAGCAATTAATTTTGGCTTTTTTCAACCTAAGATGCCATTAATTATTATTTTAATTACAATGATCTTATTAGGAGCCTTCATTTCAATGTTATTGGGCACTAATAAGGATGTAAAGCATGTAAAAGAAGAATATAGCAAACAAGAAGCTACTTTAAAAAAGCAACTCAATGATCAAATTAATAAAAAAGATCAGGAAATTAACAAGTTAAAGCAAGAAATTTCAAAATTAAAAGAAAAATCTACCGCTACAACTAAAGATTAGACTTGATTTATCTAGCTTTAGATTGTATGATTGAAATACGTGAGTATTTAGTGACTTATTTGTATAAGTCCGCAAGTCTCAATTCTATAAAAAAGGAGATCTAACTAATGGCAGTTCCTGCAAGAAAAACTTCTAAGCAAAAGAAACGTTCACGTCGTGGTCATATTAAGTTAACAACTCCAGCAATGCATTACGATGCAACTACTGGTGAATACCGTTTAAGCCACCGTGTATCACGTAAGGGCTTTTACAAAGGCCGTCAAGTTGCTAACGAAGCAAAGCAACAAAATAACGATTAATTAAAAGACACCGCAGGGTGTCTTTTTTTGTATAAAGGGGGAAAAGATGAAATTAGCAATTTTACATACTAGTGATACTCATGGATTTATTACACCAACAAATTATCAAGATAAAAATAATTATACTGCACCTTTTTCTTTAAGCCGAGTTAGCACCTTAATTGCTCAGGAACGAGAAAAATATGGTAAAGACAATGTTTTGGTAACTGATAGTGGTGATTCACTTCAAGGCTCTCCCTTAGCTTCTTACTTAAAGAGTTTGCCAGAAGATAGTGGAGTGCAGGCATTATCAGCAGCATATAATGTTGTTGGCTACGATGTGCGAGTAGTGGGTAATCATGATTTTAATTTTGGACTAGATTATTTAAAGAAATTTATTAGTTATGATCATGGGATTTTTTTAAATGATAATGTCCTAAATAAAAGCACAAAAAAGCCTGCTTTTGGGCAGAAAAGTATAATTATTGAAAAAGCTGGTCTCAAGATAGGACTAATTGGAGTGACAACGCAGTATATTTCCAAATGGGAACCAGTTGAAAATATTCCTAACTTAGAATTTTTTTCTGCTTATGAAGGATTAAAAAAAGAAGTAAAAGAACTTCGTCCCAAAGTTGATCTTTTAGTGGCCCTTTACCACGGAGGATTTGAAAGTGATTTGGAAACGGGCAAAGCCACGGAACCTCATAATGGTGAAAATGAGGGTTATAAAATATTTGAAAATATCCCAGAAATTGATGTATTTTTAACTGGTCATCAGCATCGACGCTTAAATTTAGTCAAAAATAAAACAGCTATTGTTCAACCTGGGCATAAAGGCGAAACAGTAGCTGAAGTTATAGTTGATTTTGATAAAGAAAAAAATGGGAAAGTTATTATCAATAACTTAACTACTAAGTTACTTGAAACTAAAGGAGTAACTCCTGATAAAAAATTATTTCTTTAATGACAGAGTTAGATAAAAAGACCCAAAACTGGCTCGATGAGCCAATTGCATCCCTTTCGCAAGCGGCACCAATTAAAGATGCAATTACAGGACGCTTAAAAGGGGCGCCTTTTATCAACTTAATTCACCAAATGCAACTGTATTTCACTAACGCTGATTTGTCGGCAACAGCTATTATGGCAGAAGATGCAGGAGGGTTTTCAAAAGATGTGACAATGCGTGAGATCTTGCTAAATTATCCCTTTGCTAATCAGCTAGCACTCGTTAAAGTTTCGGGAGCAGATATTCGACAAATAATTGAACATAGTTTGAGTTTCTTGGATAAAGATAAAAATGGTAAGGTTAAATTTAAAGATAATGTTTTAAAACCTAAAAATCTCTTATTTAATTTTGACTTATTTTATCCAGTTCATTATGAAGCAGATATTTCTCGGCCAGAAGGAAAGAGAATTACAAAGTTAACGCTTCATGGGGAAGAAATTAGTAATGACAAGTTTTATCACTTAGCAGTTAATAATTATCGAGCACTTGGTGGTGGCTTTTATCCAGGATACGGGATGGATAAAATTGAAAAAATATATGACCAAGATTACGTACAATTATTTAAAGAGTATTTAAACCAAGAAAAAATTAGTGTTGATGTCCAAAAAAATTACAAATTTTACTAAGCAAAAAGAGAAGCATGCGATGCTTCTCTTTTAGATCATTTTACTAAATTTACTTTTACCTTTGTGACTTTTAGCGGTAATACCGGGAATAATTAAAGCAAACAAGAAGCCAAAAATAAGTCCGATAATTCCTGCTTGAATTGGGTCAAATGCCATTTGAGTTAAAGCAGCAGCAATAAAGCCGATGATTTCACAATAAATAGTTGACCATACCATTGTTACGATAAATCTCATAGTTTGATCTCCCTCTTTCGCTAGTCATCTTAGCAAAAAAAATCATTTGTGGCAAGACTTTTGGTATACTTTAAAAGAGAAAGAGGCGATTAAATGGTAGTGAGTTTGCAAAATATTAGTAGCTATTCTTTACTAGAAAGTCCAATGACAGTGCAATCTCTTTTGCAAGGTGCTAAACAAAAAGGATACTCTAGTATTGCCTTAACCGATTTAAATGTTACATATGGATTAGTTAATTTTTATAAATTAGCAAAACAAGAAGGTATTAAACCTTTATTAGGGATGCAAATTACTCTAACAGGTTTGATCAGTAGTGGTGAGAATTATAATCTAATTTTGATTGCTAAAAGTAATAAGGGTTATCAAAATCTTTTGTCTTTATCTAGTAAAATTCAATTAAATAAAACCTTGGCTGCAGAAGAAGTGATTAAGGAATTTAAAGAATTATTTGTAATTGTACCTGCTAATGCAGATAGTGAATTAGTGCAGCTAGCAGATAGAAGTGATAATCAAGGAGAAAGCTATTTAAGAAAATTAACAAGCTTGCTTGATTCAAGTAATGAATTATATTTAGGAATTCATGCCGACAAAGAAGAAAGTAATTATATTAATTATCTAAAGACAATGAGCAAGCAGTTTAAGTTACCTTTGGTTGCTGTAGAAGATGTGCAATACCAAAATCCCCAAGATAAGTTTTTGCAAGTTGCATTACAAAATATCAAGGTTGGAGAGGTAATAAAAAGTAATCTTAAATCGCTTTTGAATGAGAGAGGGGAAAAATATTTAAAGGACGAGCAAAAACTTGAAATTGGATATCGAAATTTTGATTTACAGGAAGCATTAAAAAATGCTGAAAAGATAGCACAGCAAGCAAATGCTGAAATTGAATTTCAAGAACCGCAGCTTCCAACATATCCTCAGGATAAATTTTCTACTTCTCAAGAATATTTAGTTAACTTAGTTCAAGAAGGACTAGCAAAGAAGTTTAATAACCACATTCCTAGAAATTATCAGCAAAGACTAGAATATGAATTAAAAATTATCCATGAGATGGGATTTAATGACTACTTTTTAATTGTGTGGGATGCCATCAACTATGCTCACAGCAAAAACATTTTGACAGGACCCGGCCGCGGGTCTGCAGCTGGCTCCTTAGTTTCATATGCTTTAAATATTACTAGTGTTGACCCAATAAAGTACAATTTACTTTTTGAGAGATTTTTAAATCCAGCGAGAAAGCAGATGCCGGATATTGACCTAGATATTCCTGATAAGCAAAGAAGTACTATTATTAAATACATGGCTGAAAAATATGGGCGTGAGCATACAGCCCAAATTTTAACTTTTGTGACTTTTTCAGCTAAACAAGTTTTAGGAGAAGTAGCGAAAGTCTTTGGCTTTAATGAAAGTGAAATAGCTAAGTGGACTAAAGCCGTTCCTTCAGGTCAAGGAAAGATGACGTTAGAGAAAGCCTACCAGCAATCAAAAAGATTACAATTTTTGGTAAATGCTAGTCCCATGAACAATTTACTCTTTGCGACTGCTAAGCATTTGGAAGGACTACCTCTTAGGACTTCAATTCATGCAGCAGGGCTTGTCCTTTCAGATAAAAGACTAGATGAAGTAGTTGGATTACAACCAGGAATTTTAGACATTCCGATTACGCAACAAACAAAAGAGAATGTGGAAAAACTTGGATTATTAAAAATTGATTTTTTGGGCTTAAAAACCTTAACGATTTTAGAAAATATTTTAGCTTTGGTGCAACAAGAAGGAACCAAAATTGAATTGGAAAGGATTCCTTTGAATGATGTAAAAACTTTTAGGACTTTTCAAAAGGGAGAGACAGATTCGATTTTTCAGTTTGAGTCAGCAGGAATTAAACGTGTTTTACGAAAATTAAAGCCGACTAGTTTTGAAGAACTTGTTGCCATCAATGCCCTTTATCGTCCTGGTCCAATGCAAAATATTGATTCTTTTATTAGAAGAAAAAATCGTCATGAAAAAGTAACTTATCCTGATCAAAGTTTAGAAAATATTTTACGACCTACTTATGGAATTTGGGTGTATCAAGAACAAGTAATGAAGACAGCCCAAGCATTTGCAGGGTATTCATTAGGAGAAGCAGACTTGCTGAGGCGAGCAATTTCAAAAAAAGATAAAGAAATTATTGCTCACGAAAAAGATAAGTTTATTCAAAGAGCACTGAAAAATGGTCACCCTGAGAATTTAGCTGAAAAAATTTATGAAAATATTGCTCAGTTTGCTGGATATGGCTTTAATCGTTCTCATGCGGTTGCTTATTCAAAATTAGCTTATTGGTTGGCTTATTTAAAAACTAATTACCCCAAAGAATTTTATACTGTCTTGCTAAATGATAATTTTGCTCATACCGAAAAGGTTAAAAAATATTTGCAAGTTTTACGAGATAAAGGGGTTAGAATTTTACCCCCATCAATTAATAAAAGTGCAGCTACTTTTACAGTTGAAAAAGATGGAATTCGAGTAGGGTTAAAAGAAATTAAAAATTTAAACCAAGATTTTATTAAAGAAATTGAAAACTTAACGTCTATTTATTCGCTGGAAGATTTTTTGCAAAGAATAGATAAAAAATATTTAAGACAAGATCAAGTTGAGCTTTTAGTAAAAGCGGGAGCATTTGATGAATTTAAAATTGATCGTTTACAGGTGTTAAGCAGACTGTCTTCTATAATTTCTACTGTAAAATTTAAAGAAGAAAATTCCTATGCGGATGCTAAGTATAATGCGGTAGTTAAGCAAAATAAAGACAGAAGTTCGCAGTACAAGCGGGCAGAACTTGAAGAAGAGGTAATGGGTTTTTCAGTTACTGCTAGTATGTTAATGACTTTACAGCAATTTACTAAGAAAAAATATAATACTAAAAAACTAGGAGAATTTACTAGTCGGCAGCAAGGAATTGCGATTGGAGAACTGGTTAGTTTAAAGAAAGTAAGAACCAAAAATGATGAAGAAATGGCTTTTACTACTTTTAAAGATACAAGTGGTGAATTTGAAATAATTATTTTTCCAAGAAGTTATTCAGAGTTAAAAGATAAATTGGATGAGGGCAAGATTTACTTATTACGAGTTAGTACCCAAAACGATCGCTATGATCCGAATAAAATTCAGTTTTTGTTACAAGATGCACGAAAAATTAAAGTACACGAAAAAATTAACGTAAAGGAATAAAAAAAGAATTTGAAAACGAATTCATTTTAAAATCCGATTTTTTTTGTTAAACAGACAAGACAGTTTAGCAAAAAAATGGTACTATAAAGTCGATGTGAGTATTAAACTCAGAAAAATCGTAGAGGTGAATTCATGAAACGGATTGGTATTTTAACTAGTGGTGGGGATGCTCCAGGCATGAACGCTGCTATCAGAGCTGTTACTCGTACAGCTTTGGCAAATGATATTGAAGTTTTTGGAATTCATTATGGTTTTGCTGGTCTTGTAGCTGGTGATATTTTCCAAATGACTTCCGAAACAGTTGCGGATAAAATTGGCCGCGGCGGTACGTTTCTTTACTCTGCTCGTTTTCCAGAATTTGCTGAAGAAGAAACTCAGCTTAAGGGAATCGAACAGTTAAAGAAACACGGTATTGAGGCTTTAGTTGTTATCGGTGGAGATGGCTCTTACCACGGTGCATTGAGATTAACCGAACATGGTTATAATGCTATTGGTCTTCCAGGTTCAATCGATAATGATATTCCATACACTGATTACACAATTGGTTTTGATACTGCATGTAATACAGCTATGGATGCTATTGATAAGATCCGTGACACTGCAACAAGTCACCAACGTGTCTTTATTGTAAATGTTATGGGTCGCGATTGTGGTGATATCGCACTTCACGCTGGAGTTGCAACTGGTGCAGATGCTATTGTAATTCCAGAAGAAAAATATGATATCAAAGAAATCGCTGAAACCTTGAAGCAAGGATTTGCTAATGGTAAAAAGCACGGTCTTGTTGTTTTGGCTGAAGGTGTCATGGACGCCGAAAAATTCAAGGACGAACTTTTGAAATATGGTGATTTCGATGCACGTGCAAATGTTTTAGGACATATGCAACGTGGTGGTAGTCCAACTGTTCGTGATCGCGTTTTAGCAAGCAAGATGGGTGCTTATGCAGTTAAGTTATTACTTGAAGGTAAAGGTGGCTTAGCCGTAGGTATCGAAAATGGTAAACTTGGTTCACACAATATGCTTGACTTGTTTGATGCTAAGCACCACGGTGATTACTCGTTATACTCATTAAACAAAGACTTAGCCAAATAGTTTTTGATTATTTATTTATACAGGAGAGTTTTTCAAATGAAAAAGACTAAAATTGTTAGTACTTTAGGACCAGCCTCAAATAATGTTGAGACTATTACCAAATTAGCACAAGCCGGTGCAAATGTTTTCCGTTTTAACTTCTCACACGGTGACCATGCAGAACACAAGGAACGCATGGACATGGTTCGTAAGATTGAAAAGGATACTGGCATGTTACTTGGTATTTTACTTGATACTAAGGGTGCTGAAATTAGAACTACTGCTCAAAAAGATGGTAAGTTCACTATTCATACTGGTGATACCATTAGAATTTCTATGGATGCAACTAAGGAAGGTGACAAGGACAAGATCTACGTTACCTACCCAGGTTTATACGATGACACCAAAAAGGGTGGTCACGTATTAATCGATGATGGTTTAGTTGACTTACTTATTACTGACAAAGATGATGCTAACCACGAACTTGTTTGTGTAGCTCAAAACACTGGTCTTATTGGTTCTAAGAAGGGTGTTAACGCACCAGGTGTTGAAATTCGCCTCCCAGGAATCACTGATAAAGATACTGATGACATTAAATTTGGTTTAAGTGAAGGTATTAACTTCATCGCTGCTTCATTTGTACGTAAAGCACAAGACGTTTTAGACATTCGTGCCTTACTTAAAGAAGCACACTGTGAATACGTAAAGATCTTCCCTAAGATTGAATCACAAGAAGGTATTGACAATCTTCAAGAAATCTTGGATGTTTCTGATGGTATTATGATTGCTCGTGGTGACATGGGTGTTGAAATTCCATTCATGAACGTACCATTTGTACAAAAAGATATCATTAGAAGATGTAATGCATTAGGTAAGCCAGTTATTACTGCTACTCAAATGCTTGATTCAATGCAAGAAAACCCACGTCCAACTCGTGCCGAAGTTACTGACGTAGCTAACGCTGTTTTAGATGGTACTGATGCTACTATGCTTTCAGGTGAATCAGCAAACGGTCTTTACCCAGTTGAAGCTGTTAAGGCTATGGCTGAAATCGACATGCGTACTGAAAAGCAACTTGCTGAACGTAACACTTTAGCTCTTCAAAGATTCGAAGAATACCAAGGCTCAAACATTACTGAAGCAATTGGTGAATCAGTTGTTAGAACTGCTGAAGAATTAGGTATTAAGACTATTGTTACTATTACTGCTTCAGGTTACACTGCACGTATGATTTCTAAGTACCGTCCAAATGCTAACATCCTTGCTATGACATTTGACGAAAAGATTGAACACTCATTAACTGTTGTATGGGGTGTAAAGCCTGTTCTTGCTGATAAGCCATCAAACACTGATAATGCCCTTGAAGAAGCTATGAAGTTAGCTAAAGAAAACGGCTTAGCAGAAGTTGGCGATGATATCATTATCGTTGCTGGTTTACCATTAGGTGAAACTGGTAAGACTAACTTAATGACTATCAGAAAAGTTAAATAATTTAACTTAATAATTAAATCATTTTATAAAATAGCCAGTTCTTACTGGCTATTTTATTTTTATTTCTTTTATCTTTACTTTATACTAGAATTAAAGTTAAAAGAAATTATTTTATAAGAAATAGGGGTTCAAGATGAGATTAGGTGAAATTACTAAGGGTAAAGTTACTGATGAAAATGAAGAATCTTATTATGTACAAGTAGATGGGGTAACTTTTGAACTTAAGAAAATTGAAATAACCCAAGAAGATCCCATTAAATTAGGTGATATGGTTCAAGGTTTTATCTATGAAAATAAAGATAAAAAGAAAGAAATGACACAGTTTTATCCTTTTGCTCAGCAAGATCAATATGGATGGGGAACTGTAACAGAAGTAAGAAAGGATCTAGGCGTTTTCATAGACATTGGACTAAATGATAAAGATATGGTTATTTCTTTAGATGACCTTCCTTTAGATAAAAATCAATGGCCCAAGCGTGATGATCGCTTATTAGTTCGACTTGAAACAGATGATAAAAATCGAGTATGGGCAAAAATGGCAGAAGAAAATGTTTTTGAACAGTTGGCTGCTAATTTCCCTAGCCATTTAGAAAATAAAAATATAAATGGTACTGTATATCGTAATTACGAAGTTGGTTCATTTGTATTAACCGATCAGTATTATTTGGCATTTGTTCATAATTCAGAAACTTATCGACCATTACGTTTAGGTGAAAAAATTAAAGCACGTGTAATTGGTGTCAGCCAATATGGTCGCCTGAATTTAAGTGTTTTACCTAGAAGTTTTGAGGAAATTGATGATGATGCTCAAATGATTTTAATGAGTTTAAGACGTCAACAAACTAAGACTTTGCCTTTTTATGATAAAAGTGATGCTCAAGAGATTAAAACACATTTTGGAATTTCAAAATCTGCTTTTAAACGTGCTTTGGGTAAGTTATTGAAAGATAATTTAATCACTGAAGATAAAGATGCTGGAACAATTTCATTAGTAGAAAATAATGAAAATGAAGGATAATATAGCAGATTATTTACGATACGCTCAAATTGAGCGAGGTCTGAGTGAAAATACAGTAGAATCTTATCGGCTAGATTTAATTGAATATCTTAATTTTTTAAATAAGCACAATATTACTAGCTGGGAAGTAAGTGTGGACCAATTAAACCATTTTTTAGCCCAGGAAAAAGATCAAGGTAAAGCAACTGCTTCTATTGCACGTTTGCTTTCGAGCTTAAGAAGATTTTATCAGTGGTTAGTCAGAAAAGACCTTATTCAAATAGATCCAATTTTAAAAATTGACTCACCTAAAAAAGAGCACCGCTTGCCTGTTGCCTTAACAGCAGCAGAAGTTGATAAATTACTTCAAATGCCAGACATCAATAAAAAATTAGGAATTCGAGATCGAGCTATTTTAGAAACACTATATGCTACTGGCATGCGTGTAAGTGAGCTCTTAAATTTAGAACAGGACGATTTACACGAAGAGTTGCATTTAGTGAAAGTTATTGGGAAAGGAAGCAAACAACGTCTTATTCCTATTACTGAAGTAGCACTTAGCTGGATCGATAAATATAATACTAAAGTGCGAGAAGAACAACTTTTAAAAACTGGCGTCTGGAGTGATAAGATTTTTTTAAATGCACGTGGTAAACCAATGACGCGTCAAGCTGTTTGGCAATTGATTAAAAAGTATTGCCAATTAGCAGGGATTCAAAAGAAGGTAACTCCGCACACACTCCGCCATACGTTTGCCACTCACTTACTTGAAAACGGAGCAGATTTAAGAGTTGTGCAGGAAATTTTAGGTCACAGTGACATTGGCACAACACAAATTTATACTAATTTAACCCAACATCATATTTTGGAGGTTTATAAAAATACGCATCCACGTATTTAAATACCTATGTTAAGTAAATATAAAAAAGAGTTCGAAAAAGTAGTGATGGGCTATTTATCTTACTTGCCTGATTTTAAAAATTTAACCAATTTAAAAGAAGAATTGAAACTTTATAATGAACAAGACAATCAATTTGAAGTTTTACTTTTTAGAAGTGGTGGTCAACATGTACGAGGAATTATTAGCTTGCAGGAAGGGCCAGATTGCTTAGTCATTCGTTATGTTTCTCTAGATCCAGGGTTCCGTAACAATCAGACACGTCAGGAAATGATGACAGAGTTAAAACAACTCTATCCTAAGGAAAACATTACTGTTTTTCCTAGCTATACATTCCTGTTACCATTTTTAAGAAGAGGAAATACAGTTGAATAAAAATGACTTAACTTTAAATTTGCCTAATTTTTCTGGGCCATTAGATTTATTACTACATTTAATTAAATCGCAGGAAATAGACATCTATGATATTCCAATTGCTCAAATTACTAAGCAATACTTAGATCATCTTAATTATTGGCAAAAACTGGATTTGCAAATTGCAGGAGAATATTTTGTAATGGCTTCAACACTTTTGCGTATTAAATCTCAGTATTTATTACCCAAAAATGACTTTGTTGAAATTGAAGAACAAGATGAAGATCCAAGAACTGAATTAGTAGAGCAATTAATCCAATATTCTGTTTTTAAAAGAGTGTCAGAATATTTAAAAGAAAAAGGAGAGCAATCTCCTGTGCTACTAGCTAAAGAGCCTTCTAGTGCTCCTGAAGTAGAAGTAGTACCACTTCCTTTAGGTGAAATGAAAGAAAGTGATTTAGTGTATGCTTTTAAAAATGTTTTGCATCGTTTTAAATTAAAGAATCCAATTGAACGAAAAATTGAAATTGCAGAAGTTTCAATTGAAGAAATGACTGCACAATTAAGTGAACAGTTAAATCAAAAAAACGTGTTGAGCTTTTTTAGTTTAGTTAGTAATTTTACAAGGATTGATGAAGTAGTAAGTCTATTTTTGAGTATACTAGAACTAGAAAAAAATCATCAAATTGTTGTTAGTCAAACTGCAGATTTTGGTGATATTAGAATAGAGCGGAGAGCCGAAGGTGAAAAAACAAGCAGCTAAGTTAGAAGCATTATTATATGTGGCAGGGGATGCAGGATTATCTAAGGCAACCTTAGAGGAATTGCTTGGCCAGAATTCAAAAGAATTGACTCAAGATGTTGAAGAGTTAAAGTCAGCTTTGCAAAAAACAGGATTGCAGATAATTGAAATTGCAGATAGTTATAAAATGACTAATGCAGCAGAATATAGCGAAATAGTTGAAAACTATTTTCAAAAAGATGTTAATAAACATTTAAGTCAATCAGCACTAGAAATTTTAGCAATTATTGCTTATCGGCAACCAATAACTCGTATTGAAATAGACGAATTAAGGGGAGTAAATTCCTCTGCAGCACTTCAGACTTTGATTTGGCGTGGTTTAATTAAGGTAACTGGAAAAAAAGATGTAACTGGTCGGCCTAATCTATATGGGACAACAGATTATTTTTTAGAGTATTTTGGCTACAAAGATTTAACAGAGCTACCAGTAATTGAAAAATTTGAAGAGAATGAAGCAATTGATTTGTTTGATAAGCCAAATTTTGACGAAGCATAATTCATAGAAAAGAGGGTTAACATGGCAGAAAGACTACAGAAAGTAATTGCCCAAGCAGGGGTAGCATCACGTAGAAAAGCAGAAAAGCTAATTACAGCCGGAGTAGTTAAAGTAAACGGAAAAGTTGTTACAGAATTAGGAACAAAGGTAGAACCAAGTGATAAAATAGAAGTTGATGGTGTTCCAATTGAAAGCGAAAGTTTGCACACTTATCTGTTTTATAAACCCCGTGGGGTTATATCCTCAGCAAGTGATGATAAGGGAAGAAAGACCGTGGTTGATTTCTTTGAAGACGTGCCTTATCGCTTGTATCCAGTAGGACGCTTAGATTATGATACTTCTGGATTATTATTAATGACTAATGATGGCGAATTAGCCAATCGCTTGATGCATCCCCGCCATGAAGTACCTAAAGTGTATGTCGCAAAAATAAAAGGTATTTTAACTCCAGAGGAAATTTATTCACTTACTCATGGAGTTAAGATTGATGGTAAGAAAACAGCTCCTGCCAAGTTGAAAATTTTACGGACCGATGCAAATAAAAAGTACCAAATTGTTCAATTAACGATTCATGAAGGTCATTATCACCAAGTTAAAAGGATGTTTCAGGCAGTTGGTCATTTAGTAGATAAATTGTCACGAGAAAAGTATGCTTTCTTAACGCTCCAGTCTCTGACTTCTGGGGAGTATCGTGAATTAACCCGTGAAGAAGTACATCAATTAAAAAATATGAAGTAATTTTAAGGTGAATTAATGGAAAATAATAAGAATACAAATGAAAAGGGACCTTACAAACACTTTGAACGTCCTACTACCCCTCGAAGAGCTAGTAATAAACATGCAGAAGTTACTCCAAACAAAAAGGGTCACCCACAACTTTGGGCAGGCATCATAATAATAGCAATTATTTTAATTGCTATTATTCCAATTATTGAATCCAAGTTAAATGGAAGCAGCCAAAATCTTGCACAAAAAGAAGTATCTACTAGAAAGACTTCAACTACTTCTCATAAAAAGTCAAAGAAAAAGAGTACTACTAAAAATAAATTTTTAGCAAATAAGGAAGGCTATTATACTTTAAAAGCAGGCGATACATTAGCAGAAATTGCTAAGGCAAATAATACGACTGTGGCAGAAATTATCAGATTAAATAATTTGACCAGTGAGAATGATGTTGAAGTTGGACAAACTTTAAAGATTAAAGAAGTAGGAGCTACTACAACTTCAGATACTTCAAATAACCAAAACACAGATAATTATACTTCTAATACTGAAAATACCTCTTCTAGTGAGGATACTAGAGAAGAAAGTGCTGCCACCTCTAGTCAGACTACTGAAAGATTTTCTGAGAGCAATAAGTCAACTGATAATACTAATAGTACTACTACAAATACTTCAACAACCGATACGCAAGTACAAAATAACCAGTAATTATACTGCATATTTACAAAAAATATAATTAGGATTATAATCTACTTATTAAAAGTAATAAATGTTGTCTTCAGGGCATGGTGAAATTCCAGACCGGTGGTTAAAGTCCGCGAGCGTTAAGCTGAATCAGTGAAATTCTGATACCGATAGTAAAGTCTAGATGGAAGAAGACAGACTGATTATGAGAAATTAAGCTTTCCCTAATTTAAGTCTGGGCTGGAGCAACAGACTACTTACTTTAAATTTAAATTTAGGGAGAGTTTTTATTATGCAGTCATCTAGAAAAGGACTTAATTTATGGCTAACATGGGCAATGCTAGGAGCTTTAGCGTTTCTAGTAATGAAGATTGAATTTCCACTTATGCCAGGATTTGATTACTTAAAATTCGATCTCTCGGATGCCTTGATTGCAATCAGTACTATGGCCTTAGGGCCACTAAGTGGTTTTATGATTACCTTAATTAAAGTTTTGCTAAGTTTGATATTTGCAGGCTTTAATCCAATTTCTCTTGTTGGTGATATTGCTGCGTTTTTAGCCACTCTAGCTTATATTTATCCAATCTATTTCATTAGTAAAAAGCATCATGAAAAGTTTTGGTACCAAATTGGTGGGATTCTTGTTGGGACTATTTCACTAACAGTGATTATGTCCTTAGCTAATTACTTTTTCTTAATGCCAATGTATATTACAATGATTGGCTTTAAATTGAATTCTACAATTTTAAAATATGTAGTTTCAGTGGTAGTTCCTTTTAATATTTTAAAAGGACTTATTAATGGGGCTGTGGTATTACTATTAGCAAGAACATTTTTACCAACGTTTGTTAAATTTGTAAAAAAACATTATTAGAGATAAAGGTAGGACAAATAAGTTCTACCTTTTATTCATTTATATGGTAAAATTTAGAATTAGAGATAGAGAAAGGACTTTTTTTATTAATGCAAGTAGCTATTGATGGGCCAGCATCTGCTGGTAAGAGCACAGTTGCAAAAATTGTAGCTAATAATCTAGGTTTTATCTACATTGATACAGGAGCAATGTACAGAGTATGTACCTTGTTAGCTCAGGAAAATAATGTTGATTACGGAGATGAAGATAAAATTGTGGATTTAATTGACAAAAGCTCAATTGAATTCAAAAAGATAGATGGTGAACAGAAGGTTTTCATTGATGGTAAAGATGTTTCTTTGACTATCAGAACACCAGAAATTACAGAAAATGTTTCTCAAGTTTCAGCTTTACCAAAAATTAGAGAAAAAATGGTCGAGCTACAACGTGAAATGGCTGGTAAGGAAAATGTAATTATGGATGGGCGTGATATTGGAACTACCGTCTTACCAAATGCAGATATAAAAATCTTTTTGGTTGCAAGCGTGGAATCTCGTGCTAAGCGTCGCTTTTTAGATTTTAAAGAAAAAGGTATCGAGCAACCCCTTGAAGAAATTGAACATGACATTGAAGTAAGAGATTATAAAGATTCACATCGTGCAATTTCTCCACTAAAAAAAGCTGCTGACGCAGTAGAATTAGATACTACAAATCTTTCAATTGAAGAAGTAGTAGCTGAAATCACTAAATTTATTGAAAAAAACGAAAAAAATTAGACAAAATAGTAGAAAAAATTCCTTATTTCATTTAAAATGGAATTTGATATTGGGAGGTACATATGTCAGATAATAGTAATCAATTCTTAGATGCTTTAAAAGAAATGCAAGGTGTTGAAGTCGGAAACATCGTTAACGTAGAAGTTTTAGATGTTGAAGATGGTCAAATTGTTGTTGGTGTAGAAAATGCCGGTGTTGAAGGTGTAATCACTAAACGTGAATTTACTGCAGATCGTAACGCAGATTTACGTGACTTAGTAAAAGTTGGTGATACCTTTGAAGCTTTAGTACTTAGAAGAGCTGGTGGAGATAAGGAAAACGGTGAATTCTTCTTATCTGTAACTCGCTTAAAGGAAAGAGAAGCTTACAAGGAATTAGAAAAGGTATTTGAAGATGGACAAACTGTTGAAGGTACTGTAACTGGTGCTGTTCGCGGTGGTTTGTTAGTAGATGTTGGTACAAGAGGTTTCTTACCAGCTTCACTTATTTCAAATCGTTACGTATCAGATTTGAAACCTTACATCGGTAAGAAGATGAACTTAAAGATCACTGAAATTGATCCAAACAAGAATAGATTAATTCTTTCAAGAAAAGACTTAATTGAAAAAGAACGTGAAGAAGCCTTTGAAAATGTTGCTAGTCAATTAGTTGTTGGTGACACTGTAGAAGGAAAAGTATCTCGTTTAACTGCTTTTGGTGCATTTATTGATGTCGGTGGTGTGGATGGTTTAGTTCACATTTCTGAAATTTCTTACAAGCACATCGATAAGCCTAGCGATGTATTGAAAGCTGGACAAGATGTTAAAGTTAAGGTAATTGGTATCGATAACGATAGACACCGCATCTCCCTTTCTATTAAGCAAACTTTGCCATCACCATTTGAAGAAGCAACTTCTGGCTTAACTGAAGGTGACATCATTGAAGGTGAAGTTAAGACATTAACTGCTTTCGGTGCTTTTGTAGAAGTAACTGACGGTATTCAAGGTTTAGTTCATGTTTCTGAAATTTCAAACAAACATGTTGAAAAGCCTAGTGATGTTTTAAAGGTTGGAGATAAAGTTAAGGTTAAGGTCTTAAATATCGATCCAAGCGATAGACGCATTTCTTTATCAATTAAACAAGCTGATCCAAACGCTAAGAGTGAAGATCGTCCACGTCGTCGCCAAGAATCTGTAACTGAGAAGTACATGAGCGATAACAATGATAACGGTTTTGCTTTAGGTGATATTATCGGTGATCAACTTAAAGATAACGATTAATAAAAAAAGCTGGCTTACGTCAGCTTTTTTTATTAAACAAAGTATAGTGAGTAAAGAGAAAGGAATGAATTATGGGATTACCAGTTGTAGCTATTGTTGGACGTCCAAATGTTGGGAAGTCTACACTTTTTAATAGAATCATTAACTCCCGAGTAGCAATTGTTGAAGACGAAGCTGGAGTAACCAGAGATAGAATCTATGCTCGTGCAGAGTGGATGGGACACGAATTTATCTTAATCGATACTGGTGGGATTACACTAGAGCAAGGTGAAATTGAAGAACAAATTAAAGCTCAAGCTGAAATTGCTATTGAAGAAGCAGATGTAATTGTCATGCTTGGTGATGTAACCAGTCATATGACAGATATGGATGAAACTATTGCCAAAATGCTCTATCGAACTAAAAAGCCAATTATTTTAGCAGTTAATAAGGCTGATAATCCTGAACAGCGCCAAGATATTTATGATTTTTATAGTCTTGGTTTAGGAGATCCAGTTCCAATTTCCGGAAGTCATGGTACTGGTATTGGAGACTTATTAGATGCAATTGTGGGAGAATTTGGTGATAAGTCTAATCGCCATGAAGATGATAGCATTCGTTTTAGTGTAATTGGACGTCCAAATGTTGGGAAGTCTTCTTTGGTAAATGCGATTTTAGGTGAGCAACGCGTAATTGTTTCTGATATTGAAGGGACAACACGTGATGCTATTGATACCTCATTTAAGCATAATGGTGAAAAGTATACAATTGTTGATACTGCTGGAATTCGTAAACGAGGTAAAGTTTATGAAAACACAGAAAGATATTCTGTAATGCGTTCAATGAGTGCTATTGAAAATAGTGATATTGCTTTACTAGTTTTGGATGCCAGTACTGGAATTAGAGAACAGGACAAGCATGTGGCAGGTTATGCCCATGAAGCTGGACGTGGAGTTATCATTGTAGTTAATAAGTGGGATGTACCTGAAAAAGATAGTACTACTATGAAAGATTTTACAGATACAATTAGAAGAGAATTTCAGTATCTTGATTACGCTCCAATTATCTTTGTTTCTGCCAAAACAGGACAACGTGTTCCAGAAATTTTAAACCTTGTTAAAGAGGTGCACATCAATCAAAATCGTCGCATTCAATCAAGTGTCTTAAATGATTTACTTCTTGAAGCTACCCAAATTACACCTACACCATTAGTAAATGGGAAACGCTTAAGAATTTACTATATGACTCAAGTAGCAACTAATCCACCTTCATTTGTAGTGTTTGTAAATGAGCCAGAATTGCTTCACTTTTCATACCAGAGATTTTTAATTAATCAATTGCGACAAAACTTTGATTTTGTAGGTACACCAATAAAAATTATGGCTCGAAAGCGCAAATAGTATGGTAAACTATAAAATGTTAACTTTATGCATAAGATAATTTCTTAAAAAGCTTGTAGTTAAAGGGCTGGTATGCTAACTTTAATACAGGGAGCTAATGATTGGTAGTCATCATTCTTCCATTTCCTTTCAGGAATGACAAGTTTAAACTTTATCTTACTTAAAGTTTAAATTAGGAGGTGAATTTATAATGGCAAATAAAGCTGAATTAGTTTCTGAAGTAGCTGCTAAGACTGACTTAACTAAAAAGGATGTTGCTGCTACTGTAGACGCAATCTTTAACTCAATTCAAGAAAATCTTGCTAAAGGTGAAAAGGTTCAATTAATCGGTTTTGGTACTTTTGAAGTTCGTGATCGTGCTGCTCGTAAGGGCCGTAACCCACAAACTGGTAAAGAAATCGAAATTCCTGCATCTAAGGTTCCTGCATTTAAGCCAGGTAAAGCACTTAAAGATGCTGTTAAGTAATATTTCACTTCTTTAGTAAAAGCGTTGAGCCTACTGCTTAACGCTTTTTTGTATTCATGAAAGGAACAACACTAATGAGCTATTCTGAACAATTACTGGATGCAATCCAAAATCATGATTTTTCTGAAAATAATATTCTCTTAAAAAAGGCTTTAGATAATGATCAACCAGAAATTTTAGCATCACTAGCAAGTAACTTAACTGATCTTGGTTTTACCAATTTGGCAAAAGATGTTTATCGGGCTTTAATTGCACGATTTCCAAAAGAAGATCTTTTTAAAGTATATTTGGGTGAAATTCTTTTAAATGATGGGCAAGAAGATGATGGCCTTACCCTATTATTTAATATTAGTTCAGATAGTGATGCTTACGTTGAGAGTTTATTAGCGCAGGCTGATTATTATCAAACTAATGGGTTAATAGAGCCAGCTAAGCAAAAGCTACTTCAAGCAAAGAATTTAGCTCCTGAGGAAGATGCGATAACTTTTGGTCTTGCAGAATTGGATTATTTAACTGGAGATTACGTTTCTGCATTGAAATACTATGATGAGCTTGCAAAAAATTATAAAACTTTTGGTGAGGTCGTTATCAATGAAAGAATAGCGACTTCCTTAGCAAAATTAGGAGAATATGAGGAGGCTGCTAGAGTAGTCAGGGAACACCAAAACGAGTTTTTAAGTATTGATGCTTTATATGAAGCAGGTCTCATTATGTTAGCAGTAGAAGATAACAAAGAAGCAATTAAGTTTTTGACTGAAGTATTGCAGACACAACCAGATTTTGTAAATGCTTATCCTCTGCTAGCAACTGCATATTCTAAAGAAGATAATAATGAAAAAGTTTTAGAAACGGCCCAGACAGGATTAACCTATAATGAATTTGATGAGGTCTTGTATAACTTGGGTGCTAAAGCAGCAGCTAACTTAGATGAATTAACAGAAGCTGAGAGATTATTAAAAAAGGGACTAGAAATAGCACCGGAAAATAGTGATTTACTTCTCCAGCTTTCAAATTTATATTTATTAAAAAAAGATGATCAAAAGAATTTAGCCCTGTTTAAGGAGTTGCCAGAAGAAGAATTAGAGCCCCAAATTCATTGGAATCGTGCAGTGTCTTACCAACGTTTAGAAGACTATGAACAAGCAAAGAATGAATTTTTATTGGCCTATCCTGCCTTTAAAGAAAATCCTGACTTTTTACGTCAGATGGCAAATTTCTTTAAGGAAATCGGAGAAAATCAGATTACTAAAGAGGTTCTTAGTAAATATCTTCAACTCATCCCTGAAGATGATGAAATGCAAAATTTATATGATGAATTATAGAAGTAGATTTAATTGTTATTTAAAAGGATTAGAGTTATCAGGCGATTTATTGTAAAATTAAGTTGACAAGATTAAAAGGATTAGATAAGAGGAGTGTTTTAATGAAGATTGAAAAATTATCACCAGTTTTCACTAAGGCTCTTCCAGTATTAAAAGAAATAATTTCTGCGGGCTATGAAGCATATTTTGTAGGTGGAAGTGTTCGAGATTTACTTTTAGACAGACACATTCATGATGTTGATATTGCAACTAGTGCCTATCCAGAAGAAATAAAGAGAATCTTTCAACATACGATTGATACTGGAATTCAACATGGAACAGTTACCGTAAGATATGACCATGAAAGTTATGAAGTAACAACTTTTAGAACAGAATCTGGTTACCAAGATTTTCGCCGACCTGATCATGTAAGTTTTGTGCAAAATCTATCTGAAGATCTTAAACGACGTGACTTTACTATTAATGCATTAGCCATGGACATCGAGGGAAACATAATCGACCACTTTAATGGTTTGGAAGATTTAAAAAAGAAAGTAATCCGTGCTGTTGGAGTAGCAGAGAATCGTTTTCATGAAGATGCCTTAAGAATGATGAGAGCGGTCAGGTTTATGGGTCAATTAAAATTTAGTTTAGAAGAAAAGACTAAACAAGCCATTAAAGACAACCATGAATTGCTAAGTAAGATTGCAGTAGAAAGAGTTAGAGAAGAATTTGTAAAGATGGGAACTAGTCCTGGTAGCCAAGAAGCTTTTGAGCTTTTTTTAGAAACAGAATTATACCAGGAAGTGCCATTTTTTGCAGGTAAAAGGGATGCATTGGCAATTTTTCCCAAACTTAATTTTAGTCCAAGTACAGAAGAAAACCTCTGGACAACGATGATTGTATTGTTGAAATTAAACACAAAAGATGTTCCAAAGTTTATGCGAGCTTGGAAAAATTCTAACGCAATGATCCATCAAGTAACAAAAATAATTGAATTTTTTGATTTAATTAGTGATACTACTCCAAGTAATTATGAACTGTTTAAAAGCGATTTAAAGACGATTCTAGCTACAATTGATTTAGCCCATATTTTGGGACAGCCCATCAATGGGAGTGCCTTGTACGATCGTTATGAAGCTCTACCAGTTAAAAGTGCAAAAGAACTTGCAATTGATGGCAAGTTCTTATTAAAGAGTGGTATTCCGGCGGGACCGAAAATTGGTGAGTTACTAGATACGATTACTGAAGCAGTGGTTGAAGGAAAGATAGCAAATAACGAAGAAGAAATTAGTGCTTATTTGCAGACACTATAATTAAAAACGAGTATCTATCATCAAGGGATGATAAGTACTCGTTTTTAAATATAAAGTAAAATAGAAAAATACATTAGGATTGAACCTAGCATTACAAATAAGTGCCAAATGACGTGGATAAAGGGAATGCGACGCATTGTGAATAAAACAGCTCCAACTGTATAAGCGACTCCGCCCATGAACAATAAAGTAAAACCTGCTCGGCCTAAAATGGGGTATAGGTCAGCACTTGCAAAGATTACCATCCAGCCCATCAAGACGTATAAGATGGTGTCTAAAATAATAAACTTCCCCTGATTAAAAATATAAAATAAGATTCCAAGAGTTGCCAATCCAATAATAATTCCCCACATGGTCCATCCTTTAGCGCCTCCAATAGCTACTAAAGTATATGGAGTATAAGAACCTGCAATCAAAATAAAAATTGATGAGTGGTCGAATATTTGAAAGACGCGTCGTGCACGTGTAAATACCAAACTATGGTAGAGAGTTGAAAAAAGATATAGAAGCACTAAACTGCTACCATAGAGAGTAAAAGAGACAATTTTTAAAGCTCCCCCAGTCTGAACTGCTCGTACTATCAAAATAACTAATCCAGCTACTGAGAGCCCAAAGCCGACCCCGTGAGTAATGGCACTGAAGATATTGTCTAAAATTAGATAAGTCTTCGAGGGATTAGTAGGAGGTTCCCACAATTGTTTAAATCGCATAAAGTCATCCTCGTAAAATAAAAATTAGAATTAGTAGATTTGCCAAGAGAATTAAATAATTTTTACCGATTGGAGTAATCTTTTGTTATACTAATCCTTGTATCTATAAGGTAAATTCTAACATACTATCAATTCATTTTACGGATGAATTAAAAACTTAGTAAGAAATGAAGGTTTGGAAAATGTCAAAAATTAATATTGTTACTGATTCTTCTGTTCAATTAAGTCCCCAGGAAGTTGAAAAATATAATATAACTGTGATTCCTTTAACAATTACTATTGATGGAGAAACTTATATTGATGGGGTAGACATTTCACGAAGTGAATTTGTTAAAAAAATGGACACTTCTACGGAATTACCTAAAACTAGTCAACCAGCATTAGGAGTAATTGAAAAGACCTTTGATGAACTTACTCAAAATGATGATCAAGTTATTGGAATTTTCCTTTCTCATAATTTAAGTGGAACAATTGAAACCGCCCGCCAAGCTGCACAACTTTTAGGTAAAGAAGATCAAATTACAATAATAGATTCAGAGCTTACAGATCGAGGAGAAGGTTTTCAAGTATTGGCAGCTGCAAAAGATGCATTAGCTGGAAAAAGCAAAGCAGAAATTCTTGAGCATGTACAAAAAATTATTGATTCTCAACAACTTGAAATGATGGTTGTGAATTTAAAAAATATTATTAAAGGTGGTCGCTTAGGTAAATTAGCTGGTACAATTGCTAGTTTTTTAAATATCCGGATTGCTTTGCAAATGCCACAAGGAAATCTCAATATTTTTAAAAAGGGACGGGGGAAGAAATTTTCTCGTCAATTTGATGAACGAGTTCTTCATGATTTAGAAGAAAAGAAGGATCAAGTTAAAGGAGTAGGAATTTCTTATGTAGATACTCCTGAAGAAATGGAAAAATTAGCTGATAAAATTCGAAAAATAGTTCCAAATGCTGATATTTTAGTACAACAAACAAGTCCAATAATTGCTACTCACTCAGGCACAGGAGCTTATGCGATTATTTATTACACGGAGTAAATTTATGTATCGAGAAAGTTTTTATCGTTTTTTGATGACACAGAGAAATCCTCATTCTCATGATGATATTGCAGAATTTGCTAATAATGCTCAGTTTGATAGTTCTTTCCCTAAACAAGAGCAGGATTATGAAAAGCTGTCTGAATACTTAGAACTAAATGCACCTTACTTACCAACAATGAGTATTTTTGATAGTGCCTATGAATTATATAAAGAAGCGATGAACTGAGGGATTAGTTAAATGGAAAAAAGTGATCATAAAGATAAAAAACAAACTAAGAAAAAAATTCCTAAACCAATTAAATATTTGCTAACTGGGGTAGGTGGGATTATCATTGGAGCTGCTGGTACTTTTGGGGTGATGAGATATCAAGAACTTTCTTCACCTTTAGCAACAGTTGATCGTGTTTATCAGCAGCTGCAAGCTTCTTACTATCAAAAAATTTCTTCATCTCAACTTGCTCAAGGTGCTATTGATGGGATGTTGGCTAGTTTAAAGGATCCGTATTCTCAAACACTTTCTGGTCAAACTCAGCAACAAGTAAATAGTGTTATCCAAGGTGAGAGTTTTAGCGGAGTTGGAATCCAAATGAAAGTTTCCGGCAATAAAATCTTAGTAGATTCAATTGTTAGTGATTCTCCCGCCTCAAAAAGTCGAATTAAGGTTAATGATCAACTTATAAAGGTAAATAATGCACCAGTTTCTGCAAAGAACTTTGATAAGGTGGCTCAACTTGTTAGGGGAAAAACAGGGACCAAGGTAAGGCTAACTTTAAAAAGAGGGAGTCAAACTTTTGAAGTCGTACTGACTAGAGCAAAAATTAATCAATCTAGTTTAACAGTAAAAAATGAGAAGAATGCGACAATTATCACTATTTCGCAATTTGATACAAATACTGCTAAGGATCTAAAAGCAGCTTTGAAAAATATTAATTTTAAGGAATATCCTAAATTAATTATCGATCTTCAAAATAATCCAGGTGGAGTCATGGAAAGTGCTTTAACTAGTGCAGCCTACTTTGTTCCTAATGGAAAAACTTTAATGAAGTATGAATCAAAGACAGAGAAGCAGACAATCAAATCATCTAATAAATTAGCTGATAATTTTAAAGTCAAAGTAAAACCAATAATTTTAATAAATAAAAACACTGCAAGTGCAAGTGAAATTTTTACAGCGGCTTTAGTAGAAAATAAAAGAGCAATTACCGTCGGTCAAACTTCGTATGGAAAAGGGACAGTTCAACAAGTTGGTTCAACAGCTGGTACAGAATATAAATATACAATCGCTAAATGGTTAACTCCTAATGGTACTTGGATTAATCATCAAGGAATTAAGCCGATGTATAAAACTCCTGTATCTAAGTTTGAAGACTTGCCAGCATTTCAAACTAGTGATACGTTAAAAGAAAAAATGATTGGGCTTGATGTGACAATTTTACAACAATACTTACGAGTATTAGG
This sequence comes from Lactobacillus sp. PV037, assembly GCF_014522345.1. Taxonomy (NCBI): domain Bacteria; kingdom Bacillati; phylum Bacillota; class Bacilli; order Lactobacillales; family Lactobacillaceae; genus Lactobacillus; species Lactobacillus sp. PV037. Next base: position 577,347 of record NZ_CP041987.1, read on the forward strand.
TTATTTAGATCAGTACCCAACTGGAGTCTTTGATAGTAATACTAAAGCAGCAGTAATGGCATACCAAAAGAGTCAAGGTATTAAAGAAACTGGTAAAGTAGACGCTCAATTAAAGCAACAACTTTATTTAACAGTGGCTCAAAAAGCTGCAGAAGATAATCCTGCTTTAAAGAAAGCATTAAGTCTAAAAGGCTAAATAGGAGGAAATTATGGCAACAATTCAATGGTATCCTGGTCATATGAATAAGGCCAAAAATCAATTAGAAGATAAGCTTAATTTAATTGATGTAGTAATTGAGGTGTTAGATGCGCGTTTACCAGTATCATCACGCAATCCGATGATTGGGCAAATAACTAAGCAAAAGCCTCATATTATTATTTTGAATAAGGCCGATTTAGCAGATCCAATTCAGACCAAAAAATGGACTCATTATTTTCAAGATGAGGGAAATTTTGTCCTTTCAATGGATGCTCAGCACAACACTAATATGACAGCACTCTTTAAAATAATAAAACTAGCTGGTAAAGCGAAAGTTGATAATTTAGTAAACAAAGGTGCTTCAAATCCAATTATTAGGGTAGCAATTGCTGGTATTCCCAACTGTGGTAAATCCACTATTATCAATAGAATGGTTGGGAGAAATGCAGCAATTGTTGGAGATAAACCAGGAGTAACTAAAGGACAAAGCTGGTTAAAAACTTCTGATTCTAGTATCCAAATTTTAGATACGCCAGGAATATTATGGCCTAAATTTTCCGATCAAGAAGTTGGGTATAAATTAGCTGCTTGTGGAGCAATTAAAGATAATGTTTTTCATGCAGATGACGTAGCACTTTTTTTAATAAATTTCTTAAAAGAACATTATTTAAGTGATTTAGTTAAATTTTCTCGCTTAGATAAAGACCAACTAGAATCTTTATCAGATGTTGATGCGATGTTAGAAATGACAAAGATGTATGGCATGAGAGATGATTATGAGCGTTTTTCACTTTACATGTTACAGCGATTTAGAAAAGCCAAAATTGGAAGGATTACACTTGATTTAAGATGACAATCAAAGAAATTAAAGAATTACTGCAGGATCCCAGTTTAAATGCAGATACCATAAAGATGTTACGTCAGGATGAACGTAAAGGTGTCAAAAAATTATTAGCTTCCTATGATAATAAATTAGCAAAATTGAAAAAAAAGCAGCATGAATTTGACCTGCGTTTTTCATATGAACGAAAATTTTGGCAAAATAATCAGCTTGTTGCGGGAGTAGATGAAGTAGGACGTGGACCATTAGCTGGCCCGGTTGTGACTGCTGCAGTAATTTTACCAGAGGATTTTAATTTAATTGATGTAAATGATTCAAAGAAATTATCTCCTCAAAAAAGAGCTGAACTTTATCCCAAGATTATGGACCAAGCCATTAGTGTAGCAATTGGGATTGCAGATAATGAAGTAATTGATAAAATCAATATCTATGAAGCCGATAGATTGGCCATGAAACAGGCAGTTTCAAAATTGAAAGTTAAGCCAGATGGACTTTTGGTGGATGCGATGGAGATTGATTTACCACTTCCTCAAATTAAACTTATTAAAGGGGATACAAAATCCAATTCTATTGGGGCAGCCAGCATTGTTGCAAAAGTATATCGAGATAATTTGATGAATAAATATGCTGAAAAATATCCTCAATATGATTTTGTTCATAATGCTGGCTATGGTACTCCTAAACACATTGCAGCTTTAAAAAAATATGGTCCAACTCCCATTCATCGAAAAACTTTTGCACCAGTAAGTGACTTTTTTAATTAAATTAACAATCGACCTCTATTTTTGCGTATGTAAAAATTGGAGGTTTTGTTGTTATGAAACAAAGAGATTTTTATATTCGCTTGAAATTGAAAAAGGGAATTGGATATAAGGGAATAAGTGAGGTAATGGATACATTAGGAGATTGCCCTGAAATCACAGCTTCAATCATTCAAGAAGCAGATTTACCTGATAAGTTAAAAGAGCTTGTTTTGATGGCTTACAAGAGTCCTAAATTAGGTCAGCTAGTTGAGCGGATTTTATTACAATGTGAAGTACTAACATTTTTTGATGACATTTATCCTATTCAATTAAAACAAATGTATCATCCCCCGTTAATTTTATTTGCACGGGGAAATTTAAATTTGCTTTCTAGACGAATTACTGTTATTGTAGGTTCTCGAAATCCAACTTCTTATAGTACCTCTACTTTAAAGCGATTAATTCCAAATTTAGTTAAACAAAATTTTGTAATTGCTAGTGGATTAGCCAAAGGGGTTGATACAATTGCTCATGAGCAAGCTTTGGCAAGTAAAGGGCAAACAATAGCAGTTGTAGGAAATGGATTAAATTATTTTTACCCAGCAAAAAATCGAGATCTACAAAAGCAAATCGAAAAAGTAGGTCTTGTTTTAAGTGAATACTTACCAGATACCGAGCCTATTCCACCTTATTTTCCGCAAAGAAATCGAATTTTAGCAGGCTTAAGTGAAAATGTGATTGTGGGTGAAGCTCGGAAAAAGTCTGGATCATTAATTACTGCAAATATTGCGCTGCAAGAAAATCGAAATATCTTTGCAATTCCTGGTCCCTTAGGCAGTAAACTAGCAGAAGGGCCTAATTATTTAATTGCCGCAGGCGCTCAGCCAATTGTAAATTTTGATTTTAAAGATATGTGGTAGTTGACAAGGTGACTTTTTCTGGTAAGTTATAATTAGAATTATAGAACAAGGAAGGGGCATCTGAATGCCTACTAAAAAGAAAAAGAAAAATTTAGTTATTGTCGAATCGCCTCATAAAGCTAAGACAATTGAGAAATATCTTGGAAGTAATTATCATGTAATTGCCTCAAAAGGTCACATTAGAGATTTACCTAAATCCCAAATGGGTGTAGATTTAGAAAATGAATATCAACCAAAGTACATCTCAATTCGTGGTAAAGGGGAAACAATTAAAGAATTAAAGCGTGAAGCTAAAAAAGCAAAATATGTTTATTTGGCATCTGACCCCGATCGTGAAGGAGAAGCAATTGCTTGGCACGTAGCCCATGCTTTAGATTTAAATCCTCAAGAACCTAATCGAGTAGCTTTTAACGAAATCACTAAAGATGCAGTAAAAAATGCCTTCAAAAATCCACGTACAATTGATATGGATATTGTTGATGCTCAGCAAGCTCGCCGTGTCTTAGATCGGCTTGTGGGATATTCTTTAAGTCCGATTTTATGGGCAAAAGTTAAAAAAGGACTTTCTGCTGGTCGTGTGCAGTCAGTAGCTTTAAAATTAGTCATTGATCGTGAAAAAGAAATTAAGGAATTTAAACCAGAAGAATATTGGACAATTGATGGTGAATTCCAAAAGGACAAAGAAAAGTTTAAGGGTAGCTTCTATGGCTTAGATGGGAAGAAGAGTGATCTTCCAAATCAAGAAGCTGTAAAAGATGTTTTAAGCAGAATTGATAAGCGTAAAAAGTTTGAAGTAACTAAAGTAGTGAAAAAAGAGCGTCGGCGTGCACCAGCAGCTCCTTTCACTACTTCCACTTTGCAACAAGAAGCTAACAAACGTTTAGGTTATCGTACGCGTAGAACAATGAGAATAGCTCAATCACTTTATGAAGGGGTTAACCTTGGTAAAGGTTCTGTAGGATTGATAACTTATATGCGTACAGATTCTAAGAGAATAGCTAATGTTGCTAAACAAGAAGCTTCGAAATTTATTCATGAGGAATATGGAGAACAGTTTGCTTCAATTAAGCCAAAGAATTTCAAAAATGATTCTGAAGCTCAAGATGCTCACGAAGCCATACGTCCAACTTCTGCTTTTCGCACCCCAGACTCTATTAAGCAATATTTAACTAGTGAAGAATATCGTCTTTATAGTTTGATTTGGGCCCGTTTCATTGCAAGTCAGATGACTAGTGCAGTGTATGATACTGTGAGAGCTGATTTAGAACAAAATGGTGTAATTTTCAGAACTACGGGTTCAAAGATGAAATTTGCAGGCTTTACTAAAGTCTATGATATTGGTAAAGAAAAGAATAATGCTTTACCTGATTTACAAGAGGGCGATAAGGTAAAACTAAATAGTACTGATGATCGTCAGCACTTTACCCAACCACCAGCAAGATATACAGAAGCTAGTTTAGTCCATGCTTTGGAAGCCAACGGTGTTGGTCGTCCGTCAACTTACGCCCCAACAATTGATACAATTCAACGGAGATATTATGTAAAACTTGAAGGCCGTTCAATTGTACCAACAGAACTTGGTGAAATTGTCGATGGATTAATTGAAGAATTTTTCCCAGATATCGTAAATGTCGACTTTACTGCTCAACTCGAAGATGATCTTGATCATGTTGAAGAAGGAGAGAAAAATTGGGTAAAGGTTGTTGACAACTACTACAAACCATTTTCTAAAGAATTAGAAAAAGCAGATAGTGAAATTGAGAAAGTCCAAATTAAAGATGAACCTGCGGGCTTTAATTGTGATATCTGTGGTGCCCCAATGGTTATTAAAATGGGAAGATATGGAAAGTTCTATGCTTGTTCTCGTTTCCCAGAGTGTCGCAATACTAAGCCAATTGTTAAGAAAATTGGTGTAACTTGTCCTAAGTGTGGTAAGGGAGAAGTTATTGAGAAAAAGTCGAAGCGTAATCGAAAATTCTATGGCTGTTCTCTGTATCCTGAATGTGATTTTGTTTCTTGGGATCAACCAATTGGACGTAACTGTCCTAATGATGGCCATTTCTTAGTGCAAAAGAAATCCAAAAAAGGTCTAACTATTTTGTGTCCTAATGGTGATTACAAAGAAGAACCAAAAGAAGAATAATTTAACAAAATTTAAACTTAAAAATGATATCATTGTTTTTAAAGCAATGGTATTATTTTTGTAGAAAAACAAAATATAAAGTAGAAAGAGAATTATATGACAAAAAAAGTAACAGTAATCGGTGCAGGACTTGCTGGGAGTGAAGCTACCTGGCAATTGGCAAAAAGAGGAATTAATGTAGATCTTTATGAAATGCGTCCTAAAAAACAAACTCCCGCCCATCATACGAGTGGTTTTGCAGAATTAGTTTGTACTAATTCAATGCGTTCAAATCAACTTTCTAATGCTGTTGGGCTCTTGAAAGAAGAAATGCGCCAGCTTGACTCTTTAGTATTAAGAGCTGCTGATAAGACTGCTGTTCCTGCTGGAGGTGCCTTAGCAGTTGATCGAGACAAGTTTTCACAGGAAATTACTGACCAGTTAAGATCTTTACCAAATGTTACAATCCATGAAGAAGAAATCACTAGTATTCCTAAAGATGGCATTACAATAATTGCAACTGGTCCTTTAACAAGTGATGACTTAGCTGAAAAAATTCAGGAATTTTGTGGAACAGATAGTCTGCACTTTTTTGATGCGGCGGCTCCAATTGTAGCAGCTGATTCCATTAATTATGATATTGTTTATAAAAAATCACGTTATGATAAAGGTGAAGCTGCTTATCTTAATTGCCCAATGACAAAAGAAGAATTTTTTGAGTTTTACAAGGCTTTAATTAGTGCAGAAACGGCTGAACTACATGGATTTGAAAATAGTAATGTGTTTGAGGGATGCATGCCAATTGAGGTGATGGCACACCGAGGTGAAAAAACTATGCTATTTGGACCTTTGAAGCCTGTTGGGTTAGAAGATCCAAGAACTGGAAAAACTCCTTATGCCGTTATTCAGCTACGTCAAGACAATGCAATTGGAAGTATGTATAATATTGTCGGCTTTCAAACCCACTTGAAATATGGTGAACAAAAACGTGTATTTTCTAAAATCCCTGGGTTAGAAAATGCTAAATTTGTTCGCTATGGGAAGATGCACCGTAATACCTATATTGCTAGTCCTGAAGTTTTAAATGCGACTTATGAAGCAAAAACTCAATCAGGGTTATTTTTTGCAGGACAAATGACAGGGGTAGAGGGCTATGTTGAAAGTGCAGGAAGTGGCCTAGTAGCCGGTATTAATGCAGCATTAAAAGCTGCTGGTCAAGATACAGTAGCCTTTCCTAAAAATACAGCCTTGGGTTCAATGGCAAACTATATCACTACTACTAGTGCTAAGCATTTTCAACCAATGAATGCATCTTATGCATTACTTCCTAGCTTGGATCACAAGGTACGTAATAAACAAGAGCGTCACTTAGAGATTTCAAAGAACGCTCTAGCTAGTTTAGATAAATTTAAAGAAGATGTTTTAAAATCTTATGACCAACTCAATTAAACTTGATGACTATTTAAAAAAATTCAAAGAGTATTTGATGTATGAACGCGCTTATAGTGAGTACACTTTGAATAGCTATCTTGAAGACTTAACACAATTTCAAAATTTTTTAAGAAAAAATGGTGAATTTATAGGCTGGGATCAAGTTAAAACTAGAGATATTGAGAGATTTTTAGAAAAATTAGGTAAAGAAGCGAGTCGAAGAACACTACAAAGAAAGATGTCTTCTTTACGCTCTTTTTATCAATTTTTAGTAAAAAGGGATTTATTAAAAATTGATCCTACCATTGCAATTTCGATTAGAGCAGGAGAGAAAAAATTACCAGAATTTTTTTACCAAAATGAAGTAAAAAAAGTAATTGATTCTTTAAATGATTCTAAGCCGCTGACAATGCGTAATAAAGCAATTATTGAGTTGTTTTATGTAACCGGAATGCGAAGAAGTGAACTAGCGAATTTAAAGTTAGAGCAAATAGATTTTGACATGCGCGTCATTTTAGTGCATGGTAAAGGTAGGAAGGATCGTTATGTTCCTTTCACTGAGGAAAGCTGTGTGACTCTAAAAAATTATTTAGAAAATTCACGTCCTGTTTTGTTAAAAACAAACTTTGATGCAGGGGATGTTTTTTTGAATAATCGAGGTAAAAAAATCACGGAACGTGGAATTGCACAGGTAATGAGAGATGTATTTTTAAAAGCAGGGGTGAGTGCTAAAGCGCATCCCCATATGTTACGACACTCTTTTGCTACCCAAATGCTTGATAATGGTGCTGATATGCGTAGTGTACAAGAATTGTTAGGACATGAATCTTTATCTACTACCCAAATTTATACTCACATCAGTACCAAGAAATTACAAAGCGACTATCAAAAGTTTTTCCCCAGAAATAATAAAGAAAACGAGGCAAAGTAAATGACAACAATCTGTTCTGTAAGATACAATGGACAAACTGCAATTGCAGGTGACGGACAAGTCACTTTAGGTGAAAAAGTTATTGCTAAAGCAACTGCTAAGAAGATTCGCCGTATTTATCATAATAAAGTAGTAATAGGCTTTGCAGGTGGAGTGGCTGATGCAGTCAGCTTACAAGACATGTTAGAAGGAAAACTTGAAACTTATTCAGGTGATTTACGACGTGCAGCAGTTGAAATGGCACAAAGTTGGCGTAAGGATCCAACTTTAGCTAAATTAGAAGCTATGGTAATTGCTTTTGATGGCAAGGACTTATTATTAATTTCAGGAAATGGTGAAGTCTTAGAGCCCGATGAAGATGTAGTAGCAATTGGATCAGGTGGTAATTTTGCCCAAGCGGCTGCAATTGCAATGACACGTCATAGCAATGGAATGAGTGCAAAAGAGATTGCTCAAGAAGCTGTAAAAATTGCTTCTGGAATTGACATTTTTACTGATGATCATATTACAACAGATGAAATTTAGGTGATTAATTTGACAACACAAAAAACTCCCAAGAAAATTGTAGATATTTTGAATGAATATATTATTGGTCAAGATGAAGCTAAAAGGGCAGTAGCTATTGCTTTGTACAATCGCTATCGTCGCTTACAATTGCCAAAAACTCTTCAACAAGAAATTACTCCTAAGAATATTTTGATGGCCGGACCAACTGGAGTAGGTAAAACAGAGATTGCCCGTCGACTTGCTAAAATTGTAGATGCTCCTTTTGTAAAAGTAGAAGCAACTAAGTTTACTGAAGTTGGATATGTTGGTCGAGACGTCGAATCAATGGTGCGTGACTTAGTAAAAGAAGCAGTCCGCATGGAAGAAAAAGAGGAATTTGAACGTGTAAATACAGAGGCAATTAAAAAAGCTAATGAACAGTTAGTTAAAGTTTTAGTTCCTGTAGTACGTCAAGAAAATCGTGAGCAGTCTTTTGATCAAATGATGAAGATGCTCTCAGGAAACTTCGGAAATAAAGAAGAAGTTAAGGAAGAAATTCCTGAAGATATTAAAAATAAAAGAATGAGTACTGCTCAAAAGTTAAATCAGGGATTATTAGAAGATCATGAAGTAACAATTGAAGTTGAACAAGCTCCCCGTGTAAATCCAATGGGTGACATGATGGGACAAATGGGAATGGATATGTCTAGCATGATGGGTGATATCTTACCTAAGAAGAAAGTAAAGCGTACTTTGAAGGTTAAAGATGCCCGTAATGTGTTAGTTCAAGAAGAATCCAAAAAGTTAATTGATTATGATTCTTTATATCAACGTGCCATAGAACGTACCCAACAAAATGGAATTATTTTTATCGACGAAATTGACAAAACAACTGGTGGCGATAAAAATAGTCGAGCACAAGTTTCTCGTGAAGGTGTGCAAAGAGATATTTTACCAATTGTAGAAGGATCAACTGTAACTACTAAATATGGTCCAGTTTCTACAGACCACATTCTTTTTATTGCAGCAGGTGCCTTTGCAGAAAGTAAGCCAAGTGACTTAATTCCTGAACTTCAAGGACGTTTCCCAATTCGTGTAGAATTGAATGCTTTAACTGAAGAAGATTTTGTAAAGATCTTAAAAGATCCACAAAATTCTCTTTTAAAACAGTACATTGCGCTTTTAAAAGCTGATGGAATTGAATTAGTCTTTACACAAGAAGCAATTGATCGAATTGCTCAAATTGCTTATCAAGTAAATCAAGGTACAGATAATATTGGAGCTCGTCGTTTAGCTACGATTTTAGAAAAATTACTGGAAGATGTACTATATGAAGGTCCAGATATGACCATGGGAGAAATTACTATTACTCAAAAATATGTGGATGATAAGCTTCAAGATATTGTTACTAATAAAGATTTAACTAAGTTTATTCTTTAGTTACTAAGCTGCTACATCCCTGTGATGAAGCAGCTTTTTTGTAAGTAAGGTTAGCTAGTGGTAAGGAAAAGAAACGATGGAATATAGATTAAAAAATGATTTTTTGACAGTTACTATTTCTGATCATGGTGCTGAGATTCAAAGTATCGTTGATAATGAAACTCAAACAGAATATATTTGGCAAGCAAATCCAAAAGTTTGGAAACGACATGCGCCAATTTTATTCCCAATTGTCGGAGCTTTGAAAGATAATCAGTACTTTTATAAGGACAAGATTTATAATATGTCTCAGCATGGTTTTGCTCGAGATATGAATTTTAGGGTGGAAAATGCTAGTGAAACAAGTATTACCTTTTTGTTGCAGGATACCCCAGAAACTTTAAAAAATTATCCTTTTAAATTTGAACTTAGAGTAACCTATACCTTGAGTAATAATTCAGTTGAAGAAAATTTTGAAGTTATAAATCAAGATACTAAGGAAATGATTTTTGGAATTGGTGGTCATCCGGCATTTAATTTACCAACTAATCAAGAAATTAAGAAAGATGATTATTACTTCAAATTTGCCCCCTCAGTAGAGCATATGCGGATTCCCTTAAAGGCACCGCTCCTAGATTGGAGTAAGCGATCGCAAGCTGCGACAGATTCCTTAATTAAAATCAGTGACCTACTATTTAAAGAAGATGCTTGGGTTTTAGAATTACGTGGTAAAAATGAAGTGAGCGTAGCGACAGATAAAAATAATTATCAAGTAAGTATTAAAATGGATGCACCTTATGTTGGATTATGGTCGCAATACCCTCAAACAGCAGATTACGTTTGCATTGAGCCATGGTGGGGAATAGCAGATATTTTAGAGACTAAAGGGCATTTAGAAGATAAAAAGGGAATGAATCATCTAGCTGCTGGCAAAACGTGGAAAGCTGGTTTTGTGATGACCTTCCAAGATAAAAATAAGTAATTGAGTTCTTTTCGAAGACTTTATCTAAGAATTAGAAGTATAATGAAGGGGATAGAAATAGGAGGTTTAAATTGTGACTAAGATTCCAACAATTTTTTTAAATGACGGTAATGAAATGCCCCAATTAGGGTTTGGAGTATACCAAGTTCCAGATCATGATGAAGCTAAAAAGGCAGTTGCAGAAGCACTACGCAATGGCTATCGTTTAATTGATACTGCAGAAATGTATGGAAATCAAAGAGCAGTTGGTGAAGCGATTAAAGAAAGTGGCATTAAGAGAGAAGAGATCTTTTTAACTAGTAAAATTTGGGTAAATCATCTTACTTTTGAAAAAGCTCAAAAAGCAATTGATGATGACTTGAAAGAACTAGATACAGATTATATTGATTTAATGTTAATCCACCAACCATATGGAGATATCTTTGGTGCCTGGAATGCAATGGCTGCTGCAAAGCGGGCAGGTAAAATAAAATCAATTGGGTTGTCTAATTTTTATCCAGATCAATACATGAACTTAGAATTAGCTCATGAAGAAAAACCAGCTATTAACCAAATTGAAATTAACCCATTTTTCCAACAAACTAATGATGTGAAGTTTTTCCAAGGACGTGATGTGGCTGTAGAGGCTTGGGCACCATTCGCAGAAGGTAAAAATGATATTTTTAATAATCACTTATTGAAAGAAATTGGCGAAAAATATGGTAAGACACCTGCTCAAGTTATCTTACGCTGGCTTATTCAACGTGAGATTGTGGTTATTCCTAAGTCTGTTCATTCAAATCGCCAAAAAGAAAATATGGACATCTTTGATTTTGAATTAACTAAAGACGAAATGGAGAATATTCGTGGTTTAGACAAGGGTGTAAGTCAATTCTTTGATCACCGTGATCCAGCTGTTATTGACGATATTTTTGGAGAAAGTTTAAATCAATTACGTCATTCATAATAAAAAAGATAAGTCTTTAAGAAAAAGTTATTTCTTTTCAAAAGGACTTATCTTTTTTTAAAAGCACTTGCGAACAAATGTTTTGAAATATATAATATTTAAAGGAAAAAATCAGAGTTTAAATTAATTTATTTCTTTAATTCATGATGTGCCTTTTTATACCAATACCATAGTCCAAAGGGAATAATATTTTCCTGATGATGGAGTAAACGCTTGATATTAGAACGATGACGAACAAATAAAACGATAGTCATAAATCCGATAATTACTGTTAAAAAAACATCATGAAAAAAGAAAGAACAGATAAATAAAATTACAATTGAAATTAAACTCGATAAACTTACATAACTTGTAATAAATACCATTGGTAAGAATACAATGGCAGCTAAGCCAAAGAATTTAAGATTATAGGCTAATAATACCCCAGCTGTTGTTGCAACAGCTTTTCCACCATGGAACTTTAAGAAAATTGAGAAGGTATGTCCTAAAATAGCAGCTAATCCTGCTAGAAGGACAAAGTAATGTGGCGAAGTTGACAAGATAAAATATGGCAAACTTGCAGCTAATGTCCCTTTTAAGACATCAATGATTAAAACTACACTTCCTGCAAGTGGACCTAAGACTCTAAAGGCATTAGTTGTTCCAATATTTCCAGAACCGTATTGACGTAAATCTTTGTGACAAATAAATTTTCCAATTAGTACACCGGTCGGAAAGGAACCGATCAAGTATGCTAAAATAAACACAAATATATATTTTAATATAGACATTATTTTTCAACCTCATCTTATTATAAAGTTATTGTAGCAAATTATTACTAGGTTATGGGAATTTGAAGGTAATTGTTGTAAAAATGGAGGAATTTTTTTGACTAAAACTAATACAAATACTTATGATGATTCATCGATTCAAATCTTACAAGGTTTAGAGGCAGTTAGAAAACGTCCCGGAATGTATATTGGCTCAACTGACCGTTATGGACTTAACCATTTAGTTTATGAAATAGTAGACAATGCTGTTGATGAAGCAATGGCAGGATATGGGAAAGAAATTAATGTAACTATTCATGAAGATAATTCAATTACTGTGCAAGACTTTGGGCGGGGAATGCCAACGGGGATGCATCCCTCAGGTAAACCAACGATTGAAGTTATTTTGACGGTACTACATGCTGGAGGTAAGTTTACCGAACAGAATTATCAAACTTCTGGAGGACTTCACGGAGTGGGGTCTTCAGTAGTTAATGCTCTTTCTTCTTGGCTTAAAGTTCGTGTTGTGAGGGATGGAATTGCCTACGAAGAAGAATTCAAAAATGGTGGTCATCCAGTAGGTACTTTAAAAAATTTAGGTAAAACTACTGACAAAACAGGAACAACAATTACTTTTAAGCCAGATCCAACCATTTTTTCTACTACTACATATAATTATGAAACCATTCAAGAAAGAATCAGAGAATCAGCTTTTCTTTTAAAGGGAGTTAAATTTACTTTAACTGATGAAAGAGATCCTAATCACCATGATGAATTTTTATTCGATAAGGGAATTCAATCTTTTGTTTCATATTTAAACGAGGGTAAAGATACCATGGGAAATGTTTTCTACTTTGAAGGAAAACAACATGGAATTGAAGTTGAATTTTCTGGTCAATATAATGATGGATATTCAGAGAATTTTGTCTCTTTTGTAAATAATGTCCGTACTCCTGATGGTGGTAGTCATGAAGCAGGAGCGAGAAGTGGATTTACACGTGCTTTTAATGATTTTGCTAAGAAGCAAGGCTTACTTAAAAATAAAGAAAAAGGTCTTGAAGGATCTGATTATCGTGAAGGCTTGAGTGCAGTTTTATCAGTCAAGATTCCGGAAGAATTACTTGAGTTTGAAGGTCAAACAAAAGGTAAGTTGGGAACACCACAAGCAAGAAGTGTAGTTGATAATATTGTTTATGAACAATTATCTTACTACTTAATGGAAAACGGTGAATTTGCCCAGAGTTTAGTGCAAAAAGCTCAAAAAGCACGTGATGCTCGTGAAGCAGCTAAAAAGGCACGCGATGAAAGTCGAAATGGTAAAAAGAGACGAAAGAAAGAAATTCTTTCTGGTAAATTGACACCAGCTCAATCTCGTAATCCTAAGAAAAATGAACTTTTCTTAGTCGAAGGTGATTCTGCTGGGGGTTCAGCAAAGCAAGGAAGAGATCGAAAATTCCAAGCAATTTTACCTTTGAGAGGAAAAGTATTAAATACGCAAAAAGCAAAATTACAAGACATCTTCAAAAATGAAGAAATTAATACTATGATTCATACAATTGGGGCAGGAGTAGGTCCAGATTTTGAAGTAAAAGATTCAAATTATGATAAAGTTATTATTATGACGGATGCGGATACAGACGGAGCTCATATCCAAATTTTACTTTTAACGTTCTTCTATAGATATATGCGTCCAATGATCGAAGCGGGGAAGGTTTATATTGCACTTCCTCCATTATATAAATTGCAAAAAGGCAACAATAAAAAAGCTAAAATCGAATATGCTTGGACAGATGAAGAGTTAGCTGAAGTCTCTAAAAAAATGGGGAAAGGCTTTTCGCTCCAAAGATTTAAAGGTTTGGGTGAAATGAATGCGGATCAGCTCTGGGAAACAACAATGAATCCAGAAACAAGAACTCTAATTCGTGTCAAGATTGATGATGCACAACTAGCAGAAAAACGTGTTACTACTTTAATGGGCGACAAAGTAGCACCTAGACGTAAATGGATTGATGAAAATGTGAAGTTTAGAATGGGTGAAGAAGGTTCCATTTTAGAAACGAGTCGTCAATAATTTAAGAAAGGAACTAATTTGTAGATGGTAGAAACAACAGAACGAATTAAAGATTTACCTTTAGAAGAGGTAATGGGTGAACGTTTCGGACGTTATTCAAAATATATTATTCAAGAACGTGCTTTACCAGATATTCGAGACGGCCTAAAACCTGTTCAAAGACGTATTCTTTATGCAATGTATAAAGATAATAATACATACGATAAACCTTACAAAAAAGCAGCTAAAGCTGTCGGAAATGTTATGGGTAATTTTCACCCTCATGGTGATTCTTCTATATATGGTGCCTTAGTTCACTTATCTCAAGATTGGAAAATGCGTGAACCATTGATTGAAATGCATGGTAATAATGGATCAATGGATGGTGATGGACCAGCTGCAATGAGATATACAGAGTCTCGTCTAAACAAAATTTCTAATCTCTTGTTGGAAGATATTGATAAAGACACTGTTCAAATGATTTTGAACTTTGACGATACTGAATATGAACCCACAGTTCTTCCAGCTCATTTCCCCAACTTATTGGTGAATGGCTCAACAGGAATTTCAGCAGGTTACGCTACAGAAATTCCTCCACATAATTTGAGTGAAGTGCTAGATGCTTCAATTTATTTATTAAATCATCCCGAAGCTACAACTGATGAATTAATGAAGTATGTTCAAGGACCTGACTTTCCTACCGGCGGAATTATTCTCGGCAAAAAGGGAATTAAAGAAGCTTATGAAACTGGTCGTGGTCGAATTCAAGTTCGTTCTAAAACTAGAATTGAAGATATTAAGGGCCATCGTCAGCAAATTGTAGTTAGTGAAGTACCGTTTGGGGTCAATAAAGCTTTAATGGTCAAAAAAATTGACGAAATCCGATTAAATAAAGAAATTGATGGAATTGCGGAAGTTCGAGATGAAACTGATCGTCATGGATTATCGATTGTTATTGAATTAAAAAAAGATGCTGACAGTCAGAATATTTTAAATTATTTATTTAAAAATACTGATTTACAGGTATCTTATAATTTTAATATGGTAGCAATTGATCATATGGCTCCTGTACAAGTTGGACTAAAACAAATTTTAAGTTCATACTTAGACCATAAAAAAGAAATTGTTACTAAACGAACAGAATTTGATTTAAATAAAGCTCAGCAACGGTTAGAAATTGTTGAAGGCTTGATTCATGCGCTTGATATTTTAGATCAAGTAATTAAGACTATTAGAGCTTCAGAAGATAAAAAGACAGCCAAGAAAAATTTAGTAGATAAGTTTGATTTTACTGTTAATCAAGCAGAAGCCATTGTTTCTCTTCAACTTTATCGTTTAAGTAATACTGATGTTACTCAACTTCAAAAAGAAGAAGCTGATTTGAAAGAAAAAATTACTACTTATCAAGAAATTCTTAACGACCCAAAGGTTTTGAAGAAAGTAGTTATTAAGGAATTAAGAGCTGTCAAAAAGGAATTTGGCAGTGAACGTCGAACTGAAATTACTGATAAAGCTGAAAAAATTGAAATTAATGAAAAAGCTTTGATGGCAGATGAAGATGTTAGAGTATTGGTTAGTCAAGAAGGTTATTTAAAGCGCTCATCACTACGTTCTTTCCAATCAACTGCTGCAAGTGAAAATGGATTGCCAGATGGAGATAAAATAATTTTTGAAAAGACAATATCTACTCTAAGTAATCTTTATATTTTTACTACTAAGGGAAACATTATTTTCAGACCAGTTCATGAGTTAGTCGACACCAAGTGGAAGGAAACTGGGCAACACTTATCTCAAGAAATTGGACTAGATCCCGATGAAAAGATTTTAAGAGTATTTGAAGTACCAGATTTAAGTGCAGAAAGAAACTTCTTACTAGCAACTAATGATGGTTACATTAAGCAAGTTAAATTAGGTGACTTACAACCAACTCGAACATATAAATCACGTGCAATGATGGCAATTAAGCTAAAAGAAAATGATAGTTTAGTAGTTGGTGTTGATCTTTTAGATGAAAAACAAGATTATGATCTTACGTTGATTACTAATCAAGCTTATGCAGTGCGCTACAAGACTGATGAAGTTCCAAGTAGTGGAGCGCGTGCTGTTGGTGTTAAGTCAGTCAACTTAAAAGAAGAGGACTATGTTGTAGGCTATATTTTAGTTAAGCCAGAGCAAGTGGATCAAGTGAAAGTAGGTCTAATTACCCAAAGAGGAGCTTTCAAGCAGTTTGCTTTGAATTTAGTGAATGTAGTTACACGTGCAAAACGAGGCGTATTAATTCTAAGAGAGTTAAAGACTAAACCTCATCGTATTAATGCAATTACTTGGTATGGTCAGGATCATGATTTGATTGTGACAACTAGCAGTGATCGCCAGTTAACTCTTAATACCAATGAATTTCCATTAGGAGATCGCTACACTAATGGCTCGTTTGTTTTGGATCCTACAACTGATGGACAACCCATATCTCTTAACCTTTCTAAGCCACTTGCTCCTAACCATAAAGACATAAGCAACTTATTTGATTAAAAAGGAAAATAAAATGATGGAGAAGGTAACAGGTCCTTCTAGACCTGCAAATAGTGAGTTAGATAATAAAGTAATAAAAATTGGTGTTTTAAATATTATGGAAGCACGAATTTTAGAAGAGTTTTTAATCCACTATAATTCACTTAAGCCAAATGTAGAATTTGTAGTTGAATTTTTTGGAAGAAGTAGTATTTGGAATAAATTACGTAATGGGGAAATTGATTTAGCTTTTACCTATTTGCCAGAAAGTAGTCTAACGAGTGAAGAACTAAAGAGTATCATTGTCAAAAAAGTCTTTGAAGATTCAATAGTATTTTTAACTCATGATAAAAATACTCCTGCTACTTATGAGGGATTAACTAAAACAAAATGGGTTTCTTATGCTGCAGATACCTACTTACCGGATTTAATTAGATCCACTTATCAGCTAAACTTTTTACCTAATCCACCTGAAGTAGTGGCTCGTTTTTCTGCGACTTACCAGCTCTTACAATTTGCTCAAGCTCGTCCGTATAATACTTATGTAACACAGAGTTTTTATCAAGCTCATCGTAGTAAGATTTCACTCTATCCAGTAGAACTTCAGCCAAAAATTTATTTTCAAAGTTATTTTATAATTAAAAAGCTAAATTCTAAGTTTTCACTTTTAGATTCTTTTTTGAAAGAATGGGAAGATTATCTAGCTCACACTAGTTACGACAGCCGTTTAGATGATGTGGAAACCCTAATTTAGGAATTGACCAAATGAAGATATACTGTGATAATTATTGTAGATAGATTTAAAGGAGTTTTTAATCATGGCAAAAGAATTTGTTTTTGGACATCAAAATCCAGATACTGATGCAATTGGTACTGCAATTGCATACTCATATTTACAAAATAAATTAGGCTACGATACTGAGCCAGTTGCTTTAGGTGAAGCAAATGATGAAACTAAGTATGCATTAGAAAAGTTCGGCTTTGAAGCACCTAAGGTTATTGAAACCGCTGCAGATAAAGTAGATGCTGTAATGCTTGTCGATCATAATGAACCTCAACAAAGTGTTGCTGATATTGATAAGGTAACAGTTACTCATGTTGTTGATCACCACAGAATTATGAACTTCAATACTGCTAGTCCACTATTTTACCGTGCAGAACCAGTTGGCTGTACCAGTACTATTGTTTACAAAATGTTTAAGGAAAATGGAGTTGAAATTCCAAAGAACATAGCTGGTTTAATGCTTTCAGCTATTATTTCTGATACCTTATTATTAAAATCACCTACAACTACTGAAGAAGATAAAAAAGCTGTAGAAGCTTTAGCCAAAATTGCTGGTGTAGATTACAAGGAATATGGTTTAGCACTTCTTAAAGCTGGTACCAATATTGCTGATAAATCTGAAGAGGAACTCATTGATTTAGATGCCAAAAGCTTTGAATTAAACGGCAACACTGTGCGTATTGCTCAAGTTAACACAGTTGACTTACCAGAAGCAATGGAAAGAAAAGCTGATTTCATTAAAGCAATGGAAAAGGCAAGTGCTGATAATAATTATGATATGTTTATGTTGGCTTTAACTGATGTATTAAATTCAAATTCAGAAGCTATTGTAGTTGGTAGTGATGAGAATAAAGCAATTTTTGAAAAGGCTTTTGATACAAAATTAAATGATTCAAGTGTTGCTTTACCAGGAGTAGTTTCTCGTAAAAAGCAAATTGTTCCTCCTTTAACAGCAGCTTTCGAAGATTAATAAACTAGGTCGGAAAACCGGCCTTTTTTTTGTGTCTAAATTACTTAATATGTTAAATATAAGAAATATTATAATTAAAAAACTGCTGTTTTTAATGCTTTTAATAAAAATAAGAAGTATAATAAACCTGTGATTAATAACAATATGGTAGTAGTTTAACTATTGAAGGAGAAAAAATGTTATCAAAAAATAATTTTAGAGAAAAATTGAGAAAGATGGAGCCGAAAAAGCAAATCTTTTCTATCCGTACTTTAAAGGTAGGAGTTAGTTCAGTTTTAATTGGACTAGCTTTTATGGGTTCTGGTAGAGTTGCAAAAGCAGCTGAAGTTAGCCCAGCTCAATCTACTACGGTGACTACTCAGTCTTCACAAGACGCAACTAAAGATAATAAGACTGAAGTAGATGATAATGTTGCCAAGCAAACTGGAGATACTCAAAATCAAAAGAATAGTGAAGCTAGAGTAACTACTAATTCAGAAAATTCAAAAGAAGGTAGTAAAGAACAAACTCTAGATAAAAAAGCAGCTCCTCAAGCTAGTGCTTCAAGTAAAGATGCTAGTGCTAACGGGGATGCAACCAATAAAGTAAAAATAGGGGGGGGGAGAACGGCCTTCTATAAACCTTTCTAAGGAAGATAACACTTCTCCCACTGCCACATCAATTGATGTAAAAGATATAACTACTAACAAAGAAACTAATCTTCAAAATCTTAAAGATTCAAAGGTAGTTGCTACTACTAGTGATAAACAGGCTAGAGTAAATACCCTTATTGGTAAAGATCCTAATAATACTGTTCTTAACCAAGCTAAAAATTTAATTAAAAATAATAATTTATATATTTATTCAATTTTACAATTAAATAATGCATTATATGGTGGCAAAAGTGCCAGAATGATTATTGCAACTGATAGAATGAATCCGGGTCAAGAGGTTCACGTTTTCATTACTAACTCTGATTTTGCTAGTTTAGATCCTAATAATACTAATAAGATTGTTAAAGTGGATAATGACCCCAATAAGGCGACTAATTATGTTGACATTGCTGTAGGGAACGCTAAATATTGGGTTCACAATACGGGTGTCTATAATTTAAATATTGATGGTGTATCAAGACCTACCCAAGGTGCTACTGGAATTCAAAGAATGACAACCGATACCTCCATAAAAAATATTTATGGTTTAGGGGCACAAAATGATACTGATTTTTTTCAAAAGGTAGATATTGACCCAGTTAGATCTAATCAAGCAGCAGTAAAATATTATGTTTTAGGAGACGATAAAAAATATCATGAATATGAAGATCCAGATCATGATATTGAGGGAATTAATGTAGAAGGATTAAGTGGGCAAACTTTTACTATTCCTAATATTAACCAATATAAAAAAGTTATTACTGGTGAATATTTAACTAATGGTGATAATATTGCCAACGATGGGGCTAACTATACAGGGACTATTTCCTTATTCCAACCTAATAGGTATTATAAAAAAGTTTTATTTGATAGTGAGGGACAAATTACAAATACAATTGTATATTATGAAATTCCTAATGCAGATGGGTTGTATACAGGTACTATGAATGCTTCTTTATATGCGGGTAAAGATGGCGATGCTATTGAAACGCTAACCGTTGAACCCGGTCAATATAAGCAATTTACTAATGGAATTTATGCCAGAAGTCCCTATATTCCTAATGATGTCAGTGTCGCTAACTTATACTACAGTCCACTTGGAAAGATTATCCCAGTTGATGAAGATGGAAATCGAATTGATGATGGACAATATAATACTCAATATAATAATAACCTTGCAGATGCCTCTAAAGCCACTACGACTAGTGCCCCTGATATCCCGGGCTGGACCTTAGCAAATCTTAATGAAAAAAATTATAATCCTACCAATCCGGGTCAAGATCATCCAATTAAATATGTTAAGGTCAAATCATTAGCCACAATAACTTATATTGATGATACGACGAATAGAGTATTATATGCAGATAGTTTTAATGGAGAATATGAGGATGAGATAGATTTTGGGGTCGATCCGAATACTCAAATTAAAAGTTATGAAAAGCAAGGTTATGTCCTAGTAAGTAGCAATTATGTTCCAGGACAACAGTTAGGGACAGACCAAATTGACTATGTTGTTCACTTAAAGCACGGTGTATTACCTGTAAATCCTGATAACCCAGGTCAGCCAGGTGATCCAATTAACCCAGATGATCCAGATGGTCCTACTTTTCCTCAAAATAGTAGCGCCAGTCATCTGACTGCAACTGCAACTCGGACGATTAAGTATGTTTACGCTCGTAATAATGAACCAGTTGATGGTTTAGAGAACAAGGTTCAAACCGCCCAATTTACTGCTACAGGTTATCTTGATAAAGTAACTGGTCAATGGGTAACTGTTGATGAAAATAATGATATTACTGGTACGGCTGAAGGTCCAAGTTGGACTCAATCTTCCGTTGTTCTAGATAGTGTAGAATCACCCGAGGTGGAAGATTACTATGCAGATCCAACTGAAGTTTCACCAGTAGTAGTGACTCCAACTACCGGTAATTTAGTTGAAACAGTTAAATATTCTCATGGTGAGACAGCTAAGTTCATTTATCAAGATATTACTGATAATAAAATCTTAGAAACTAGAATTGCTGAAGGTATTTACAATACAACTATTTCCTACAGTCCTACAAATGCAATTAACCGCTATATTACTGGAGGATATGTTTTAGTTAATAATCCATTTAAAGCTGGTACTAAATATAAGGATTCAATTGATGAACCAGATGCTAACACTTATGTGATTACTCTTAAACATGGGGTAGAACCTGTCAATGAAGAGAGAAGTGTTACTAGAAATATTAGATATGTCTATGAAGATGGTAGTGTTGCAGTACCAACTAAAGTGGAAACAGTTAAATTTACTGGGACTGGTTACAAAGATAAGGTAACTGGAAACTATGTAAAGCTTGATGATAACGGTGAAATTGGGGAAACAGTATCAAACCTTGATTGGGAGCCAGAATATGAAAAATTTGATACTGTGGTTTCGCCAGCAATCACTGGTTATAGTCCGGATCAGCTTGAAGTTCCAGCTAAGTATGTTGTACCTACAAGTAATGACATTGATGAAATTGTTGTTTATAAGAAAAACTTACAATCTGCTCAACTTAACTATTGGGATGATGTAACTGGGGCAGCAATTGGTACTGACTATGCTTTAGGTAAGTATGGAGATACAATTTCTTTCCCATTTGATCCAGAAAAGACGATTGCACTTTTTGAAAGCCAAGGTTATGTCTTAATTCCAGGTAAGGGGAATTTTGACCCTAAAGCAACTTATACTTATCAACAAGATAATGATAAAAATATTTATAATCTTTACTTTACCCACGGTATTGAACCTGTAAGCACTGAAAAACAAGTTACTAGAACCATTGACTATAAATATGCAGAAGATGGTAGCCAAGCTGCTCCTAGTGTAACCCAAACAGTACAGTTTAAAGGAAATGGTTACAAAGATAAGGTAACTGGTAATTTAGTAGAACTTGATAGCAATAACGAGATTGTTACTGAGGATGGGATTATCAAAGAAGGAAGTTACAGTTGGACCCCTGAAACAAGCGATTTTGCAGAAGTAACTTCACCAGTAATTGCTAACTATGTACCTGATCAAGAAAAAGTAGGTCAAGTAACTGTTACTCCCGACCAACCCGATCTTACTGAAATTGTTTTTTATGGAGCTCAGGACCAAACAGCTCAAATTATTTATCGTGACATTACTACAAATAAAGATTTAAAGACAGCAACGGTCACAGGTAAATATAATGAAGTTATTGATTATTCTACTGCTGATATGATTACAGCTCTTGAGAATCAGGGCTACGAATTAGTAGAGGATGGCTTTAAAGTAGGAAGCAAGTTTGCTAATAATGAAAAGGATAATACATTTTACGTTTTACTAAAGCATGGTACCGTACCTGTTGATCCCGAAAATCCAGGTAAGCCAGGAGAACCAATTAATCCAGATGATCCAAATGGACCAAAATATCCTCTTGATTCTGATAAGCTAGAAAAAGATGTTACTAGAACTGTAAACTACCAATACGTTGATGGGCGTCAAGCTGCTTTACCAGTAAGTGACACGCTTCATTTCCAAGCTATGGGAGTAATTGATAAAGTTACTGGTGATTATGTAGTTTTAGATAATGATGGTAACATCATGGTAAATGAAGACGGTTCCCTAGTTACTGGTCAATTAATGTGGACTGGATCAGGTGATAGCTTTAGTGAAGTAGTTTCGCCACGCATTCCGGGTTATACTGCAGATCAAACAGTTATTAACCAAATCAGTGGAGTGACTCAAAATAATGCTGATACAGAATTCTTAGTAACTTACTATGAAAATAATGAAAGAGCCAATATTACTTACATTGATAAGGTAACTGGAAAGACCTTACTTTCAGATTCTGTTTATGGAAAGTATCAAGAAGGTATTACTTTTGAAAATGATCCTCAAGATGTAATTGCAGATTATGAAAAACGTGGTTATGAACAAGTAGATAAAGATCAATTTAAGTTTGTTAATGGTGTAACAACATATGGAGATTCTCAAACGGATCCAAATGTTAACAACTTCATCGTTTACTTAACGCATGCAACTATTCCTGTAGGTCCAGATGATGACTTTACTCCAGATACACCAATTAACCCAGAGGATCCAGATAGCCCTAAATATCCTTTAGATGCAGCTAGTTTAAAGAATACTGTAACTAGAACTATTAACTATATTTACAATATTACCGGAGCAACTGCAGCTCCAACTAAAGTACAAACTCTTACTTTTACCGGTACTGGTACTATTGATAAGGTAACTGGTCAATTAGTAAATCTTGATTCAAATGGTCAAATTGAAGTAGACAGTGATGGTAATCCAGTAGCTGGTACAATTAACTGGAGTAGTGAGGGAACGAGTTTTGCAGCTGTAACCTCTCCTAAGATTACAGGATATAGTGCTGATCGATTGGAAGTTCCAACAGTTGATGAAGTTAATGGTTATACACCTGATATTTATGAAACTGTTGTATACGATGCTAATCCAGAACAGGCTACAATTACTTATATTGATACTACAACTAATAAAGTTTTGGAAAAACAAAGTGTTGACGGAAAATATAATGAGTCAATTTTCTTTGAAAATGATCCTCAAGATATAATCGCAGACTATGAAAAACGTGGTTATGAACAAGTAGCTAAGGATCAATTTAAGTTTATTAATGGCGTAACAACATATGGGGATTCTCAAGAAAATCCAAATGTTAACAACTTTACTGTTTACCTAGCTCACGCAACTATCCCAGTTGGACCAGATGATGACTTTACTCCAGATACACCAATTAACCCAGAGGATCCAGATAGTCCGAAGTATCCATTTGATGCTAAGAGCTTGAGCAAGACCGTAACTAGAACTATCAAGTATGTATATGCATCAAATAACCAACCTGTAGAAGGACTTAGTGATAAAGTTCAAGAGTTGAAGTTTACTGGTAAGGGAATTATTGATAAAGTAACTGGGCAATTAGTAAATCTTGATTCAAATGGAGAAATTGAGGTGGACGCTCAAGGTAAACCAGTAGCTGGTACAATTAATTGGACTGCAATAAATGGCACACATTTTGCTGCAGTAACTTCTCCAGAAGTAGCAAATTATAGTCCTGAACCGATTGAAGTGGTAGAAGAGGGCAATATTAATCAGGATTCAAAAGATATTGTTGAGATTGTAAAATATTTGGCTAATGAACAAACAGCTCAAATTGAATATATTGATAAAACTGATAATGTTGTCTTAAATAGCGAAAACGCCGCAGGTAAGTTTGGTACTGTGATTAGTTTCCCAACTTCACCTGACCAAATGATTGCTTACTATGAGGCTCGCGGCTACAAGTTAGAAAATAGTACTTATAATAAAGGTGCAACATTCCAAGAAGATAACTATAAGAACTTATTCAAAGTTTACTTCACGCACGCAACTATCCCAGTCGGACCAGATGATGACTTTACTCCAGATACTCCAATTAATCCGGATGATCCAGATAGTCCAAAATATCCATTTGATGCTAAGAGCTTGAGCAAGACTGTAACTAGAACTATTAAGTATGTTTACAAAGATACTAATGTATCAGCTGCACCCGATAAAGTACAAACCATTACTTTTAAGGGAACAGGGATTATTGATAAGGTAACTGGAAAGTTGATTGGTGAGATTACTTGGACTCCAGCTACAGGTAGTTTTGAAAGTGTGGTTTCACCAACTATTGAAGGCTATACGCCTGATCATTCAGTAGTAGCTGCAAAAGATGGAATTACTAAGGATAGCACTGATAGCACTGTAACAGTAACTTATACTAAGGACACTGAACCATCTACACCAGTTGTGCCAGATGAACCCTCAGTTCCAAGTACCCCAGATGAGCCTACTACCCCAGATGAACCATCAATTCCTGATACACCAACTACGCCTGACGAGCCATCGGTTCCCGACACTCCAAACAAACCATCAAAACCATCAGTTCCAAGTACACCTAATAAACCAGATACTGCAAGCAAGCCTACTACTTCAAATAAACCTGTTAATACTGTTTCGACAAGTAAGCCAACACAAACAGGTATGAGTACTAAACCAAATCATAATACAGTTTCTGAAAATGGAAACTTTGATGCATCAGTAAGTAGCAATAAGAATCAATCTACTTTGCCACAAACTGGGGTTAAAGATACCAATACTTTAGGAATTTTAGGTTTAGCAATTGCAAGTATGTCAGCAATTTTAGGATTGAGAGGTAGTAAAAAGAAAAAGGATTAACTAAATAACTTAAGAAAGACACATCCGTTTATAAGGGTGTGCCTTTTTGAGTTGTGGAGGAAATCAATTGTTTGATAATTTAAAAAGTAGATGCTATATTAAAGATGTAAAAAGAAAGCGCTATCATTAGCGATAAAAAAGGAATAAACAAGGTTAAAAAAGATTATAAGAAAGAAGATTTTATTATGAGTAAAATTAGTGGTTCAGATGCAATGTTAAAAGTATTGTATGATTGGGATATTGATCATATTTATGGTTTGCCAGGTGGCTCGTTTGACTCGACGATGAATGCAATTCATAATTGGAAGGATAAAATCAAATTTATTGAAGTTCGTCATGAAGAGGCAGGTAGTTTAGCTGCTTCAGCAGAATATAAATTAACTGGTAAGCTAGGGGTAGCATTTGCTTCCGCTGGTCCAGGAGCAGCCCATATGTTTAATGGGTTGTATGATGCAAAATATGATAAATCTCCAATGGTAACAATCATTGCTAATGTAGCAACAGATCATCAAGATGTAGATTTTTTCCAAGCATTTGATGAAGACAAATGGTTTACTAATGCAGCAGTTTGGTCAGCTCAACCAAAAACGGCACAACAACTACCAATTTTGATGGATGAAGCAATTCGTCAAGCTTATGCTAAAAAAGGACCGGCTGTATTAATTGTTTCAAAAGATTTAGGATGGGAGAAGATAGAGGATAATTTTAGGGTGAATAAAGAAGCTTATCCTCAAGCAAATTATCCGGAACCTACTTCTGAATCAGTCACTCAAGCTCTTAAACTTATTAAAGAAGCTAAAAATCCTGTTGTTTATTTTGGGAATGGAGCAAAGAAAGCAGGAAAAGAATTAAAGGAGTTTGCTGAAAAGTTTAAAATGCCTCTTCTTTCCTCTTACCTTGGCAAAGGAATCATTGAGGATGACTATCCAACTTATATTGGTACTATTGGACGTGCAGGTACAAAAGCACCTAATGAAGTTCAAAAATATGCTGATTTAGTAATTTGGGTTGGAAATAATTCTCCGTTCTCAGCTGCTTGGTTTGATAAGAAAGCTAAAGTTATTCAAATCGATACTAATCCAGCTAGATTTGGTAAAAGACACTCAGTCGATGTATCTTTACTAGCTGATTCAAAAAAGTCTTTGAGAGCTTTGATTGATAATGGAGAAGAGCGTAGTGAGTCTCCGCTATTTAAAGCAGCTTTAGCTGATCGTAACAATTGGGATGAATGGGTTGATAGCTTTAAAGATTCTAAGGAAAGGCCAGTTCGTCGTGAACCAATTTGGGATGTGATTAGTAAGCAAGCTGCTGATGATGCTGTCTTTGCAATTGATGTAGGGAATGTAAACATTGATCATCTTCGTAACTTAAAAATGCATGGTGACCAAAAATGGACTACTTCAGGTCTCCATGGAACTATGGGCTATGCTGCCCCAGCTGCGATAGCAGGAGCTTTAACTTATCCTGAGCGTGAAGTATGGCAGTTGGCTGGTGATGGTGGATTTGCAATGATGAATCAAGAGCTTTTAACTATGGCACGGTACAATCTCCATATCTTAAACGTTGTTTTCACAAATGAAACATTAGGATTTATTGAAGCAGAACAAACTGATGAATCTCATCAACCTTTGTCTGGAGTTATTCTTCCGGATAATGATTGGGCCAAAGTTGCTGAAGGGATGAATGTAAAAGGTGTGACTGTAAGAACAAAGGAAGAATTTGAACAAGCAGTAAAAGAATGGAAAAAGATGTCAGGTCCTATGCTGATCGATGTTAAATATACTCATAAGATGCCATATTCAACTGAATTGAATACTTTAGATGATCCAGAGTTTGTTCAGAAATACCAAGCTCAAGATTTGAAACCATTTAGTTATTTTGCTGAAAAGTATCATGTGAAAAAAGTAGGTGAGTAATCAATAAAGAAAATTCATTAAAATCAGAAACTAGATTATTAAATGGTTTCTGATTTTTAATTTACATAGGTTAGGAGGAAGTTTATGAAAAGTGTTTTAGCAATTAATACTGGAAGTTCGTCTTTTAAGTTTAAATTATTTGCTTTAAAAGATGAAGAAGTATTAGCAGAGGGGATGGCAGATAGAATTGGAATGACTGATGCATCTTTTACGCTTACAGGAAGAAATAAGCAAAAATATGTTCAAAACGTAGAAATCCCCACCCAAGAAGCTGCAGTTGAATTATTAATTAGTGCTCTAAAAAAATATAAAATTATTAATAATTTAAATGAAATTATAGGAATTGGCCACCGTATTGTAGCAGGAGGAGAGTCTTTTCAAGATTCAACTTTAATTACTCAAGATAATCTACAAGAAATTTTTGATTTAGGTGAGTATGCTCCTCTTCATAATAGGATTGAAGGTCAGGTTGTAAAAAAATTCATGGATCTTTTACCAGGTGTTCCAGAAGTAGGAGTATTTGATACTTCATTTCATCAAACACTTGATCCAATTCACTATTTATATTCAGTTCCCTATAAATGGTATAAAAAATATGGAGTTCGTAAGTATGGAGCTCATGGTACTTCAATTCGTTATGTTTCTCAGCGAGCCGCTCAATTAATGCATAAAAATTTAGCAGATTTAAAGTTAATTGTTTGCCATCTAGGTTCTGGAGCATCTATTACTGCAGTTAAAAATGGAAAGTCATATGATACTTCAATGGGTTTTAGTCCTGTTGCTGGTATTACAATGAGTTCACGTTCAGGAGATGTAGATCCTTCTTTGCTAGAATATGTAATGGAAAAAGAAAAGATACCAATGAAGAAAATGATTGATATTTTGGAAACCAAATCTGGTTTGTTAGGTATTTCAGAGTTATCTAAGGATATGAGAGATATAAAACATAATCTAAATAACCGACAAGCACTTTTAGCGCGAAATATATTTAAAAATAGAATTTTGCGCTATGTAGGAGCTTATATAACTGAAATGGCTGGTGCAGATGCGATAATCTTCACAGCAGGGATTGGTGAACATGACAGTGGAGTCCGGCAGAGTGTAATGGAGGGACTGAAAATTTTTGGACTTGTACCAGACCTTAAAGCAAATGAGCTAAATAAAGAAGGAATAATTAGTAAACCAGAATCTAAAATTAAAGCACTAATTATTCCAACTAATGAAGAGTTAATGATTGAACGAGATGTGGTTAGAGTAACAAATTTAAGTGCAGCATAGATTCTTTTTCACATGATTTCTCTAAAAATTGTATAATGATTAGAGAAGATAAAGAAAAGGGAAGTGTTTAATATGAGCTATCCACAATTAAATTTAGAAAAAGTAAGTGGTCCAGTAGCAACTCTTGATACTAATCAAGGACAAATTAAAATTAAGCTATTTGAAAAACAAGCTCCAATGACAGTTGAAAATTTTGTTCGTTTATCTAAAAAGGGTTATTACGATGGTACTACTTTTCATCGGGTAATAAATGATTTTATGATTCAAGGTGGAGATCCTGAAGGGGATGGTACTGGAGGAGAAAGTATCTGGGGTCATCCCTTCGAGGATGAATTTTCTAAAGAAGTGTTCAATTTGCGTGGTGCACTTTCAATGGCAAACTCAGGTCCTAACACAAATGGTAGTCAATTTTTCATTGTTCAAAATAAGAATATGCCTAAGCGTTTCATCAGAGAATTAGATGGAGCGGGCTATCCTAAGGAAATTATCAAGGCGTATAAGCAAGGTGGAACTCCTTGGCTTGATGGGCGACACACAGTCTTTGGCCAGGTAATTGAAGGGATGGAGGTTGTTGATAAAATTGCTAAAGTTAAAAAAGACAGTACTGATAAGCCAGTAGAAGATGTAATTATTGAGACAATTTCTATCGAAGATTAAGGCGGGAGACCGCCTTTTTATATGAAAAGGTGTACAAGTGAGTTTTAAAAGATTAATTAATGATCATATTCCTTCTGAATCGCGTTTACTAGCCAGTGCGCTTACTTTTTCAGGAGGATTTGTAGACGCTTATACTTATATTCAAAGAGGTCATACTCTGTCAGCTGGCCAAACAGGTAATGTTATCTTTTTTGCCCATTCATTAGCCCGAGGAAATGTTAGTGGAATGGTTACAAGAGCGAGCACATTTATTGCTTTTACAATTGGCTTGATGATTGTAGGATTATTCCATAAATATGTAAAAAGTAATTATTGGCGAGTTTTTTGTCTGTTTCCAATTTTATTGATTTGTATCATTGTGGGTTTTTTGCCAGCTAGTTTTCCTAATTATATTATTGTGCCGGCAATTGCTTTTTGTATGGCAATTCAAAATGCTTCTTTTAGTAAAATTGAAGGAATGGGTTATAATAACGTTTTTACAACAGGAAACCTAAAGAAATCAATGGTAGCTTGGTCTGCATATTTTTTTGGAGAAGATAAAAGTCAATACACGGCTGCGCAAAATTATATGTGGTTAGTAATTTCTTTTGCAATTGGGGCAATGGTGTCAGCTTTTTTACAAAAAAGCTATGGACTAAAGACAATTTGGTATGGGGCGATTTTATTAGCCTTAATTAATATGGGATACTTTCTCTTGCTAAAAAGAAAAAAGAAATTAAACTTGTAAAGAAAGCGGGAATAAAGGGTGAAAGTAATCAAAAAAATAAAAGGACTTTTCACGGAAAAAGTTCCATCTCAATCCCGTATTTTAGCAACTGCTCTGACCTTTTCAGGAGGATTTGTAGACGCTTATACGTATATTCAAAGAGGGCATACCCTTTCAGCTGAGCAAACTGCAAATGTAATTTTTTTTGGTGAATCTGTAGTAACAGAAAATGTTAAAGGGATGCTGACGAGAGGAAGTACTTTTGTAGCTTTTAGTATTGGATTATTAATGGTAGGATTATTTCATAAATATGTAAAAAGCAATTATTGGCGATTGTTTTGCCTATTTCCAATTTTATTGATTTGTATTATTGTGGGCTTTTTACCGGCTAGTTTCCCTAATTATTATATTGTACCGGCTACTTCTTTCTGTATGGCGCTTCAAAATGCTTCTTTTAGTAAAATTGAAGGAATGAATTATAGTAATGCCTTCACCACAGGAAATTTGAGTAATTCTGCAGTTGCTTGGTCAGCTTACTTTTTTGGTGCAGATAAAGGAAAATATAGTGCTGCAAAAAACTATTTATGGTTAGTTATTGCATTTGCCCTTGGTGCAATTGTCTCTTCTTATCTACAAAATTTTTTCTATTTGAAAACAATTTGGTTTGGAGCAGTTGTGATTGCAATAATTAACATTCTTTATTTGGCAATGTTAAAAAGAACCCAGAAGATTAATTTTAGTTGATAAAAAGAAATAATTTATTTAAAGAATTATTGACATTTATACTAAAGATAGGTATTATTGCTTATAAATAATAAGTATTTAGGGAGAAAACAATGGTTTATTTTAACTTGAACCAAGTTAATATGGATATGTGTTGCTGTGAAAATAGTAACTTATTTGACGTGCATCCATTTTAACTTAACTCTTTAAAATTTATTTTTATATTAGGATATTAATAAGGCGAGTTAGATTCTGGATGTTGGAATTTAACTCGCCTTTTGTGTAGGAAAGGAATAGTAAAATGTCTAAATTAAAAGTTTTTGCTGCTGGATTAGTTACACTAACTACTGGAGCACTCTTAGCAGCATGTGGAAATAAAAATGCGACTAGTTCGGATACTGCGAGTTTGAATACTTCAACGCCGAATGAAATCTCAACCTTGGATTCAAGTAAGTATGGTGATACTACAAGTTCAGAAATTTTACAAAATACTGTTGAAGGACTTTATCGCTTTGATAAAAATAATAAACCTCAGCTAGCTGGAGCGACTGCTGTTAGTCGTTCAAAAGATCAAAAAGTTTACACATTTTCTTTAAGAAAAAATGCAAAATGGTCAAATGGTGATCCTGTTGTTGCTCAAGACTATGTAACAGGTTGGCAAAGAACTGTTGATCCGAAGAGTCAATCTTTGGATGCAGATAGTTATGCGATTATTAAAAATGGTGATGCAATTGCACAAGGAAAGCAATCTCCAAGTAAACTGGGTGTTAAGGCGATTGGAAAATATAAATTACAAGTTACTTTAGAAAATCCAATTCCTTATCTTCCTCAAATTTTGGAAGGAGCACAATTTTACCCACAAGATACCAATTTAGTAAAAAAATATGGCTCAAAGTATGGTACAAGTAGTGACAAAATGGCTTACAATGGTCCATTTGTAGTTAAGGGATGGACCGGATCTAACTTGAAGTGGTCTTTAAATAAAAATAAAACTTACTGGAATAAAAAGATTGTTAATTTAAGTAAGGTAAATTACCAAGTTGTTAAGGAAACGTCAACTGGAATTAATATGTTTAAATCTAATGAAATTTCTTATACTCCACTTTCTTCTGCTTATGTAAAACAATATCGTAATAATGATGAGTATCATTCAAAGATTACTCCAACTAATGGGTATATGAGTTTTAACTTAAAGCGTAAAGTATCAGGTAATGTGCATGTACGTCGTGCCATCAGTCAAGCAATTAATAAGAAGCAATTAGTAAATGATGTATTATTTGCCGGCAAAGTTTCTAATGGTATTGTTGCTTCAGACTTTATTACAGACCAAGCAACTGGTAATGATTACCGAAAAGATGCTGGGGATGTAGTAACTTATAATGTTGCAGCAGCACGTAAAGAATGGAAGTTAGCCCAAAAAGATCTTGGTAAAAAGATTACAATTGAATTGCTAACTTCAGATATTACAGATTCTAAGGCAGTTGGAGAATTTTTACAAAGTAATTTAATGGAAAATCTCCCAGGCTTGACTGTAAAAGTACGCTCAATGCCACTTAAGTCACGTCTGGCTAATACTACAAATCATAATTATGATATGGTTTATGGTACTTGGCAACCAAGTTATGAAGATCCAATTGATTTCTTAACTGTTGGTGGTCTGTTTAACTTAGCTCCTGATTATCACAATGATAATTTCTGGAATGAAATTGATAATGCACGCTCAAAATATGCCACTAATCCGAAGATGAGACTTCAATCTCTAATTAAGGCTGAAAATCAATTAATTAAGAAGGATGCTTTTGCAGTTCCATTATATCAATCTGCAACTTCTTACTTATTAAAGTCTAACGTTAAGAACTTCCAATTATCTCCATATGGTAATGTCGTTTACTATTGGAATGTAAAAGTTAAATAATGAAATAAAAGGTGAAATTCTGCTAAATAAAATGAATTTCACCTTTTTTGTACAAAAAAATACACCTTCAGTTGAAGAAT
Organism: Lactobacillus sp. PV037; assembly: GCF_014522345.1. Lineage (NCBI taxonomy): Bacteria > Bacillati > Bacillota > Bacilli > Lactobacillales > Lactobacillaceae > Lactobacillus > Lactobacillus sp. PV037. The sequence goes on from NZ_CP041987.1 coordinate 609,567, forward strand.
TAGAGAAGGTGCATTTAATTAAAACAAAGTATAATGTTGAATGTTAATTAAATTAACATTTAAAGAAAAGAGATGATATTATAAAATTAGAGATAGTAGCTAATTTTATAAAAAAAGTTAAAATATTAAACTTCCAAATATCTTACTAATGCAAGATTAGGAGATGATATGTATCTAAGAATGATGATACATATCAATAATGATTATAACACGAGAATTTTTTAATGGAAGAATTTTTTGAAAAATATTTAAATTCATTTAAAAATATTTTTCAATTGCTCAAGTTTATAAATTAGGTTATACTTATTCGCATGTATTTCAGAGTTTAGAAAGGAATTTCAGTGGCTAACGTCAATAATTTTAATAATAAATTTTCTAAAGCTAAATTATTAAATATCTTTACTACGCCTAAAGGTGAAAATATTATTGCTTATAAAGTACCTCGAGGTGATAGTGGCTTTCAACAAACTTTTCAAGAGCTGAAGCGGCAAGAATTATTTTTGCAAACTGCGCAAAAACAAGCAGCCGACTTTGAGAGAACATGGATTACTTTATTTGTGCAAACACCAGGAACAAATTATTTAGCAACGACCTATCAAAAAGGTCAATTAGTAGCAAAACTTTTTGATATGTTTGAGGCTTTAGTAGTAAGTGCTGATCAAATAGATCGTTTCTATTTTCCTTTAGATTTTGCGAATCGGAGTTTAGACTATTTAGAGGGTTTAATGAAAAGTTTTAAACCGACTAAAGAATTTAATCCAGAAAAATGGATTACTTTTGAGGATGCTCCCAAAAAAGTAATAGCTCTTAATAAGTTTATTAGAGAAGAGGAGAAAGATCCTTTAACTTATAAAAGAAGTGATGGAATTGAAGGAGTATTAGCTGCTACCCAGTTTCCGCTGATAGCTGAGCTTGACTTTAAAATCTTTGGCGGTTCCCATTTGCTTCAAGATGAAAGTGCACAGAATTTTGCTCAACTATTTTTTGATTATTTATTAACTTTATTGGAACTTTATCCAGAAACCCAAAAAGACGTATTCACTTGTGTACCTTTAATTCGAGAAGCAATTGTAGAAAAGTATGATCATTCTAATCATGATGACCTTCCATTTTAGGGAGAGAAAAGGAGTAATTATGAAGAAGAAATTTAGTTTAATTTTATCCTTGGCAATCCTCCTATTAGTAATTACAGGATGCGGTAAAAATACTGGAGCTAAGCCGAATGTTAAGCAAAAGTTAACCTTAACAAATACTAGTAGTATTCCTACCTTCTTTTTTCATGGCTATGGTTCTAGTGCAAATGCTGAACACCAAATGACTAATGCAGCTTTAAAAGCTGATGTAACTCATACGGTAATTCGAGCTAATGTTAGTGCTGACGGTAAAGTGAGTTTTAACAAGACAATGGCAAAAAGTACCAAAAATCCAATCGTAGAAGTAAATTTAGAAGATAATAGGAGTGGTAATGTTAGCTATGTTAAGGATGTAATTGTAGCTTTTGAGCAAAAATATCACTACCAAAAGATTAATTTAGTAGGACATTCAATGGGAAATTTGATGATTGCTAATTATATTAAAGATAATTACAATAACAAGAACCTCCCACAAATTAATAAAGTAGTTTCAATTGCCGGCCATTATAATGGTTATTTAGGTGAAGAAGTAGGCCGGAAAGCAAAAATAAAAAATAAGCAAACAGGTGAGCCGGATGAGTACGCAGAAAGTTTTAAAAATTTACTTTCTTTGAGAAAGACTTATCCTAAAAATAGCCAGGTTTTAAATATTTACGGTGATAAAAAAGATGGTTCGAAATCAGATGGCTCTGTTTCAGTAGCCTCGGCGCAATCATATAAATATTTAATTAATGGGCGAGCTAAATCATATAAAGAAATTGAAATAACTGGAAAAAATGCTCAACATAGTAAATTGCATGAGAATAAAGAAGTAGATAAATATTTAATTAATTTTTTATGGAAGTAAGATAAAACATCCCTTGTGAGAGGGATGTTTTTTCATAGCAAAAAGTTATTGGAGTTACTAACTAATAAGTATTATCTTTGATTAATAATTTAGTTTATAATTTTATTAAAAGAAAGGGTGGAAATTTATGAGTAAATTAGCTAATGATACGCGAGTTTTCAAAATAAATCCTAAAATTGATGTTCAAAATGTTCACTTTGAAAATAGATATGGCTTTACCTTAGCGGGTCACTTATATATACCTTCAAATTTTGATGATAGTAAAAAACATGCCGCAATTGCTATCTCTGGTCCCTTTGGAGCAGTTAAAGAACAGGCCAGTGGTCTTTACGCTCAAACTTTAGCAGAAAGAGGCTTTGTAACAGTAGCTTTTGATCAATCAATGACTGGGGAAAGTTCTGGTAAAAGACGGGATGTCGCAAGTAGTGATATTTTCGTAGAAGATTTTAGTGCAGCAGTAGATTTTCTCGGAAAACAAAATTTTGTTGACAGAGAGCGGATTGGTGCCATTGGTATTTGTGGGTTGGGTTCACATGTTTTAACAGCCGCTTCAATTGATATACGCCTTAAAGCAGTTGCCACAAGTGTAATGTATGATATGGCTGATTCAATGTGGAAAGGTCTTAATAATACAAAAACAGCTGAACAACAGAAAAAAGAAAAAGAATATTTGGCAGAAATGAGATGGAAAGAAGTAGATCAAGGAGAGCAAATTACTGGTCTACATGAATTACCATTTGATGAAGATAATAATCCAATTTATGCACCTAAATTATTTGGGAGTACCTTACCGAATGGAGCAGATCCAGTAACTACTCAATTTTTTGAGTATTACAAAGTAAGAGCTTTTCATCCACGTTCAATTAATTCTAATTCAGCCTGGGATGCAACTACTCCTGTGAGTTATTACAACTTTCCTTTGCAACAAAAAATTGAGAAAATTACTGCTCCAGCTTTGATTGTTACTGGAGAAAAGGCGCATTCACGTTATATGGCACAAGAAGCATATGATCGTTTAAGAACTCAGAAGGAATTAATAGTGGTTCCTGATGCAACACATGTAGATTTATATGACCAAATGGACAAAATTCCTTTTGATAAATTAGAGTCATTCTTTAAAAAGAATCTATAGGTTGAGTCATCTTGAAAGATAAAAATTCAGATTTGTAATAAAGGCAGACTATTCTAAAACGGATAGTCTGTTTTTGATTAAATTTAGTGCAAAGAGTCTTTAAGCTTTTCCAAAAATTTGCTGTTTAAAGAAGTTAATTGAATATTTTTCTTCCAAATTAGAGTATTTAAATCAAAAACTCTTGGTGAGAGTGGACGATAAATAAAGTGAGGATCTTTAATAGCGGGTAAACCTTTGTAAGTAATAACGACCGTATTTGTTTCATAAGCCATTAAAATAGAATTGTAAGCTAAGTTAGATAACGCATAAAAATCTAATTTATCGAAGTTTTCTTGTGCCCAGACTTTAAATTTATCATTAACCATTCGTTGACTGCTTATTCCTAAAGGATAGTTAATCAAATCCTCTGAAGTGAGAGCAACCTTTTTTGCAAGAGGTAAATTATCTTTAAAATAAGCAACAAATTCATTTTTTTGAGGTAAAACAATAGTATTAAAATTACTTAATTGGCGATTACCCATCACTACCCCAAAATCAAGGAGCCCATTTTCTATTTTAGCTTCGATTTGATCGGCATTTCCATCTTCCATCATAATTTGAACATTTTTATTTTTACCTAGTTCGCCTAAAATTTTCATTAAATTTCCCAATTCAGGACTTTCTCCTGCACCAATACGTAAAACTCCACTAATTATTTTATCTTTTTTGAGAGTTTGTGCAGTAAGATCACTTAAATTGACGATATCTTGAGCCTTTTGACGTAAAAAATAAGCTTCAGGAGTCAGTTTTAACTGATGATCTCTAATAAATAACTTAACTCCTAATTCTGTTTCTAAATCTTTAATTTGTTTTGAAAGAGCAGGCTGTGAAATTAATAATTTCTTTGCTGCACGGGAAAAATTTTTTTCTTCACAAACTGCCAAAAAATATCTTAATACTCGAATTTCCATAATTGATTATTATAGCAAAATTTAGATGCTAGTATTCAAGAAATAAAGTAGTTTATTAAATTATAGATAATTTAATTTAATAAAACGTTATTTTCCCTCAAATAATTTTCGATATAGAAGATTTTCTGACTTTTATTGGTAAATCACTATTATAGAAGTGTAGAAGGGATGAGAGAAATGAGAATTGGAGAACGTTTAAAAACGGTTCGACTTTTTTTAGGATTAACACAAACAGAGATGTCAGAAGGAGTGATGACTGAATCTTATTATTCTAAAGTTGAGCGGGATATTAGTAAAGTTAAAATAGATGCTTTATTAACAATGCTGAATAGAAATGGAATTTCTTTAGAAGACTTTTTTGAAATTAATAATCCAGAAATTGATAAAACAACTCTTGATGTTTTAGAAACTAGTCTGCTTACCTTACCCCAAAAAGATAGTTGGGATTTAATGGAGCTTTTATTTAAAGAAGCTGAAGAAAATAAGATTGATAAAAAAGCTGAAGTAGCAGATTTAGCTATTAGGTATTTACATCATTGCTATGTTAATAGTTGGGTAGCTGAGGGTAAAAAAGTGATTAAATTTATTGAAAGATTGCCCCCATATCCAATTTTAGCTATTGAAAAGTTGTGTGCGCAATATTATCATGCACTCTTTGAGAAAAATACTAAGAAAATTAGTACGATTAAAGAACTTTTAACTTTCAATGGCTATGAAAAAATCAGTAAAGAGTTACCTGAGTTAAATAATGAGGATAGACAAAGATAAGAATGTTAATTTCAAGAAAACTATTATTACTTAGACGAACTTTAGGACTTACTCAAAGCAACCTAGTGGGGAAGAATACAATTAGTGTATCGGCTCTCTCAAGAATTGAGCGTGAAGATACGACAATATTTGCGGAAGATTTAATAAATATTTTAGATAATAATCATATTACAAAGATGAAATTTCTAGGAGAATATTCTACTGTTGAAAAAACCGTTCGTTATTATCAAGATCAAGCACTCTATTACTTCTTAAATAAAGATGTCGCAAGCTTAAGTATTCTTTTTAATAATTTAGAAGTGAAAAGCAGGTTACTTAATTTATTAATAAAAGAAATGATTCGATCATTAAAAGGTGAGAAACTTACAGAAAATGAAAACGTTAAAAAATTACTTTTTAAGTTAAAAGACTACGATGATAACTTTTTGTGGTGTTTACTAGTCAGCTTAAAATTGTATCCAAATGATAATTTCGCAGTAATAGTTGAAAAAATATTCTATAAATATGATGAAAAAGATGTAGCAAATTCTACTGTAAGGCTGATTGCTGATATCGTAGTAGCTTTTTTGTTAAGTAAAGCGAATAAAAGGTCTTCTTTAAAGGAATATGGAATAGAGGTTTTGGATTCATTGAAAACTACCCCAAATATTTTTCTTCAAAAATTAGCCGTTCAATATCTAGTAGCTAAAAGAAAAAGGGATTTTAAGACAGTAAAGTGGATTGAGAATCAAGTATCGATAGCTGGTTTAAAGAAAGAATTTTTACAATTGATTAGATAACGCTTGTATTATTTCGATGTAGAAGATTTTGAGACAGATGTAATTTTTGGGCGTAAAGTAGAACATGAAAAAATTATATTAATAGTAGGAGAGACAAAAGACATGAAGAAATTTTTATCAACTTTAGTAGGAATGGGGTTACTTTTAGGTGGTATATCAATTGTGCATCCAATCGGGGTACTTCAAAAGGTACAAGCAGCTAATAATGTAGGTACAACTCTGCCATGGGATCGAGCATGGGATCACCAAGTCCATTCTATTCAGTCTCTTTATTTTACTAATTTCCATCCTTGGGAAGATGATACTCCAAAACATATAAAAGCAAAGGTTGATTTATACAATGATGTGTATAATAAAAGTAAAGTTCCGGGATATGAAGATTGGCAACGTGGAGAGAATCCAGATAATTGGAATATGTATATTAATTATATTAGTAAGAAATATTTATATCCCTATGAAGGAATGGCGCATCGTAATTTAAAAAAACGTTCAGCAAATATCTACGTAAAGGATAAGTCTTTGTTGCCAGAAGTAAAGGCGGCAATTAAAATGTGGAAGCCAGGTTTTAAATTTAATCTTGTTAATTCAATGAAACATGCCAAGTTTCGTTCAACTTCAAAAAAGTATGCTAATATTGTGATTTGTGATGATCCTTATTCTGAAGAATATGATGGAAATAAATCTTGGACTGGATCGGAATTAATTGAAGTTACAGATAAAAAACTAATAAAATCAAGACATATTAAGTATTGGGATGGTAACGGTCAAGTTCACAAGAAGAAAAAAGGTCAAGCTCGTTTAAATGATGATGTTGCAAATATTTGTGTACTTACTAAAAATATGTCCAAGCAAAGAAAAATTAATGAAATAGCGAGTCAATTAGGACAAATTATCGGTATTGGTTATAATGATGCCTTTTTCGAGGATATTTATAAAACTTATGGCACAAATGATATCTCTGCGTTCCATGGATTAGAGGAATATGGAGAAGATGAAGATGAAAATTACGTGTCTGAAAAAATGTTAAATTCACAATTTGTTGTAACGCAAATGGATGTAGAACATATAAATTGGATTTATGCGCACCCCTATGATGGCTACTCCATCTACTAAACTAGTAGAATTATGATTGTTAAAAAATCAAAGAGAGAACTGACCGGCGAAAATTAGTTACAAATAAATAAGGATAATAAAGGATAAGCTAGTAATAAAATCGGCTTATCCTTTATTTGTAGGTAGTAGATATAACAGGCGGATTATTTCAATGTGGAAGATTTTAAGACGAAAATAAACTTTAATGATAAAGTAAGGATTATTGAATGTAAAAATGAGGGATATTAATGAATAAATTTTGTTCAAATTGTGGTCATCCAGTTAAGAATACTGATAAGGTGTGTGGAAATTGTGGGACACCCCTTACTCCAGTAGAGCAAATTAATCAATCTACTAAAAATAGGGGATCTATGAGGCAACCAGCTAAGCAAGCTAGTAAGAAAAATCATTCTGCTTATAAATGGTTTATTGGAATTGGTGTGGTAGCACTTTTAGCCGAAGGTGGATATCTAGTTTATCAAAATATGGATAATTCAAATAACTCGGCAGTGATGGAAACAAAAAACTCTTCTTCAGTAACAAGTTCTGATAGTGCACAAAGTATTAATGCTGGTAGCAGTAGTAATCAAGAAGATGCGGCATCTGATAATAATGAAGATGACGGTGATGGAGCAACTGTAGCAAACATTGGTCCTAAAACATTAGCTTCTTCTGTTTTATTACTAGGTGGAAAAAAAAGTGAAGGCTGGAAGAGTTTTGCAACTCAAGATAGTCTTGAAGTCAATGTAATTCAAGCAAGCGCAGAAAATGAAAATTATTCTGAGCCTGGAACGGGAGTAAGTTATATGTTTACCAGTGACGGGCAAAATGGTGGAGAAATTCTTGAATATCGGATAAGTTCAGATGGATCAACTGTTTATTGTTACGAGCAATCTTCAAAAGATTCTGCAACGCGCCATGTAACTCCCTTTGCAACCTTAAGTGCTAAAGAAATTCAGCAAGTTAAAGATAGCGATGAAGTGAAGAATTTAGTAGATAAAATGGAAGTTAAGAGTTAAAAGTATTATTTAAGTTTAATAATTAATTGGATTACTTTTAGTAAAATGGTGGATAGAAAAATGAATGACAAAAAGCAAGCGTTACTCTATAAAATTAAGCAAACATATCTTGTAATTAAAGAAACAGAGAAAAATAACCAGAATATTATAGATTTACATAATAAAATCAGGGATATAAATTCTGAAATTAATTTTTTTCAAAAAGTTATGAGTGGTAATAAAATAGACCTAACAAACGCTAAAAACAATTCAGGAAAATTTAAAGCAGTATCTGTTCCCAAAATAGAAAAAACTCAGCCAGTTCTAAGCGACGAAACACCGAATAATACTACTATAAAAATCCTGGAATATAGACAACAATTAAAGAAAAAACAAGATGAGCTTCGTAAATTGAAGAAACCTGATTATAAACCTATGCACAAGTGGAAGTGGTGGGAGTATGCTCTATTAATCTTTATACCTTTAGTTTTATGGGCTTATGGACTATCTAAGATAATTCAAAGCAAAATTATAGCATTATCAATAATGAAAAATCCTTCTAAAAATGATCAAACTTTGTTTAATTTCTTGGCTTCTGGTAAAGCAGAGAATATTGGATGTATTGTAGGATTGATCGTTATTATTGGTATTATTATTATATTTAGAAAAACGGTGCCTAAGCGTGAGTATAATCAAAAGATGGCTGAATACAATCAAAAGATAAAAAACTATGAACTAGCTATATCTGAGTATAGAGAAAAGATTGCTGCACAGAAAAAATATGAAGAGTATCAGATACAAGTTACTAGCCGAAATGAGAGAATAGAGGAAAATAAAAGGCGTAGAGCTGGGGCAGAGAGAGCAGTAAAAGAACTTCCGGCTATAATTGGGCAAAATAAGATTAAAATTAAAAATTATGAGTATCTGAAAGATCAATGTACTTATTACTTAAAGCAAGCAAAAAAATTCAGAAAGTTACTTAAATCGAAAGAAGATTTGTTTATTGATGTTCCAGCAAAGCGGTTTGGTAATTTAAAATATTATGCAGAGTTATATGAACTTGTTCGTACTGAGCAAGCACTAACTGCGGGGGATGCTGTTCGGCTTGCTGAGGATCGTTGGGGACGAGCAGAAGAAAATTTAGCATTACGTCAAGATATTGAACGTAATAGTACTTTAATGAGAAATACTGTTGAAAAAGGTTTTCGAAACGTATCAGATAAATTAGAGATAATTATTGAGCAACATCAAGAAATTCGTAATGGGATTGAAAATATTAAGGAAGAACTAAAGGATATTAAGCAGGGTGTTAATGTTATAGATACCGATATGAAAAATAGTGCTGATAATATCACTTCGTCTATTAATGCGAATGCTAAAAGAATTAAGAGAACTATTCAAAGTGGCATAGCAGCAAATGTAGCAGTAAATACATCGCTTACTTCTAAGGTAGATGAAACAAATAGACAACTGGGAAATACGAATAGAAAATTAGATGGTATGAATGAAGCCCTTAATACTACTAATAGACAATTGTCTAGAAAATTATCACGTAAATAATTAGAGGTAACACGTTAAATAAAATTGATTTATGGCTTAAATTAACGAAGCAAAAGAATTATTTAAGTTGAAGTAAAATTTATCGAGTTTTAATTTTATAACAAATGTATTATTTCAATATAGAAGATTTCAAGACAGATGTAATTTTTGGGAGTAAAGTAGAATTTGAAAAAAATTATATTAATATAGGAGATACAAAATGAAACGCTTAAAGTTATTAGGGATTGCATTATTAGTTTTTATTGGCGTAGTCGGAGTTTCAGATAAAGTTAATGTGAAATCTGCTCAAGCTAGTGTCTTAAAAACAACAACTGTTCCCAAAAGATTTAGAGGTACTTGGTATTTAGCAACATCTAGAAAGAAAGTTCATGCCTATAAGATTAATAGTACTAGAATTAAATTAGATGGAGTAAATGCTCGAGTATACAAGTATTCTTCTAAGGCATATAGAGCTACCTCACTTTCAATTCCAAGTAAAGTTTTAATTAGTAGTAAAGGAAATACTTTGACTTTTTACTACATTGGTGGACGAATTTATCCTCTAAACCTTTCATCTAATCACCAAAGTTTAAGGGATGCGAGTGCTATGCAGACTTATTATAAAAGTAAGTCAGCTGCTTTGAAGCATTATAGAAGATAAGTTAGTGTCTCTAGTTTATTAGGTTGATTGCAATTATTAGTTGGAATCAACCTTTTTGTTTAAAAAATTAATGATAAGTAGAAGTAATTTTAAATAACGCTTGTATTATATCAATATGGAAGATTTCAAGACAGATGTGATTTTTAATAGTAAAGTAGAATTTGAAAAAATTATATTAATATAGGAGAGACAAAAGACATGAAGAAGAAATACTTAGGATTGGTTGTAGCTGCATTATTAGGAGTAACTCCTTTAACTGGTGTTGTGGCAAACAGCATTCATCCAAACATTGTTCAAGCCGCAGACGATGATGATCAAACTGCAACCTTATGGCTTAAGAAAAAGACTCCATATCTTGTTGCTAAAAATGGGGAAACAGTTGGTTCTCTTGCTCTACGTCCAGTTAGCGATGTTACTTCTAATGTAAGTAAAGTAACAAAAATGTTGGGAATGTCAGTTTATGCGAATATGGATAATGGTGATCCAGACTACACAGAAGCTCTAAGTGTAAATACTCCCTTAAGAAAAGGAAAAAGTTATAGTGCTGTGCTAACTTTTAATGTGAAAAATGGCTCTCACTATAGCAGATTATTACAACAAGGGAATTGGGGAAATTATGTAGGCAAAGAATGGTCATTATATGTATGGGATACAGGTGATAATGGGGCACCAGAACCACATATTGTTAGTGGAGATAAAATGGATTTAGGATATGAAGGGCGTGGTAATGAGAACGCCGCCTCAATTGTCGTCCCAATTAAAGTTGAAAACAATACCTCAGCTTCTTCAGTAAAGAAGGTTAACTTAAAAGGCTACGTTAGAGGCAGAAAGAATGCCAAGGTTACCACTTACACTTCAACTGGAAAGACTACTCGAACTAAGGTTTACGGACACCATACTTATAAATTAAATCAAAAGAAAACAATTAAGGGTAAAACTTATTACAAAGTCTACGGTAAAAGCTACTGGATTCGTGCGACAAGTCTCGTAATTAAGTAGTATATCTGGTTTAGAAAGTAATAAAGACGGATGAGTCAACAACTCAGCCGTCTTTTGTTTGGTGAAAAATGGAAGATAACAATTTAAAAGCTCCTTCTTCTTTTTCTAAAGGAAGAAGAACAAATCATAATAAAATAATCTTAATTACTGGTGGTATTATTGTAGCAATTCTTGTAATAATTGGGATTCATCTGCATAATTCTCCCAAATATAACCCTAATAGTCCCTTTTATAAAGAGAATATAACCTTTGGATATTATAAATATAAGCGTGTAACCTATAACACTGAGGATGGAACGTTTACAAAAGCTCCAGTAAAAAGAGTTTCAATTGAGTCAACAGTGTCTATAGTGAATAATATATTTTCAATTATGTATAAAAATGGAGATGGAAAGTCGGAGAGTTATAAGTATTTTAAAAGTCATCCCAAACTACTCCAAAATGTAGCAGCTACTAGTGGATTTTTTAACCATGTTAACTTAGGAAAAAGATATAGAGATGTTTCAGAGGAAGTAGTCTATGAATATCAGGATTGGTTAGGACTAGTAGAAAAAGATAAAAAGGCAGCCCAAGTTTGGAAAGATTGGCAAGCTTGGATGGATAGTTGTATCCCAGAGAAAAATTATAATTACGCAACGGAAAATATTTTTACTGGTTCAAAATATTATGTGACCTATTCTCCAACTACCCAAGAATTAATTAATGGTGAAAAAGTAGAGGTAATGTTAGATGGAGATACAAAATTATTATCTAAATATAATGTGGATCTAACTCCAATAAAAGTTAAAGTTAGTGGCTTCCCTACAACACCTGAAGAAGTTGATGATTAGAGAGGATTATAAAAATAAAAATGAAAAAATTTTGTACAAATTGTGGCCATCCCCTAAAACCTACTGATAAAGTTTGTGGAAATTGTGGTCAAGTTACCAACAATTCTCAAAATTCCCCAACAGCTCCCAATCCTAAACCCTTAAAATCAAAAAAGAAAAAAATAAAATATTTAATTTACATTGGAATATTAGTAATTGTGGCAGCTCTAGGATTTGCTGGCACCAAATATTATAGTCAGGATAGTCAGGCTTCTAGAATTGTAAATGCTCTTACTACTAATTCTCCTAAATTAAAAAACTATGTTATTACTGATAATTCGACTGTTAAAATTACTCCAGAAACTTTAAAGCCTTTGCAAACATCTTATGAATATCTTAACAAAAGTGATAAAAAGAGTTTAAAAGATTACCTAGTTAATTCTTTAAAACAACCAAATTCTAAAGAAACTCTTCAATTAGTGAGAAATGGAAATTATTTTATGATTTTCCCTAAATATTCATTAAAAGTTAGAACCTATAGTCCTGTAATTAATACAGATGATGACAATGATTTACTTTATATCAATGGGACTAATATGGGAAAAATAAAATCTAATGGCAAGAAACAGGTAAATCTTTTAGCAGGAATGTATGATATAACTGTCTATAATAAACAGAAACAAGAAACTAACAAGACTGTCGATATAGTTAATAACGATCCAGTATTCCTGGATGTAAAAACATATAGTGTAAAAATAAAAGGACCAGCTTATAGTAAGATTTATTTTAATGGTATCCATGAAAAAGAAGGTACATTGGATAAGAATGGTGAAACCATTAGAACATATTTTCGTGGGGGTAATGATGAAAGCTCCTCTTCTTCTCATAAGAAATATGATCCAGATGAAGATGGAGAATTCTATTTAACCACTGTGGTTGATGGTAAGACAGTAAAATCTAAACCTATCAAAGGGTTAATTGACCAACTAGCAGATTTTAATACTTATGGTGCAAATTCAGATTCCGGAGTAATTAAATGGAGCTCTGACGATGATGATTTTGATTACATCGTAACTCCTAAGTGGGATACAGATGTAGATGTAAAATAAGATAGAATTTTGGCGTAAAGAAGAAGTCCTAATTAATGAAATACGGTAAACATTTCCTAAAATAATCATTTAAGACCTAGAAGTTTAATACTTTTAGGTCTTTTTATCTTACTACATCGCTGCTTAGTAAAGAGCTGTGAAACTTTTTTGCTAAAAATCAAAAAAATAGGCTATTTTTTTATTTAATATAATAGTATATTTTTAAGAAAATTGGGTAAATATTTTAGAATAAGATAACAAATTGAGTTTTACACCGATAGTATTAATTTTTTGCCATTCCCAGTAAAGTACTGCTACAACAGGAATAATAACCAATAACTAAAAAAAGCTAATGAGGAGTTTAGACAGTGTGAAACAATTAAGTTAGTGGGTTGTTTAATATTTTGACTTTTGTTAATATATCAGTGTAATAGTTTAATATTACACTTAAAAGGAGAGATAATGGAATTCCAAGATAATGTACCAATTTATTTACAAATTGAAAAATACTTGTACCGTCAAATAGCCTTGGGAAATATCAAGGCAGGTGAGAAGATTCCTTCAGTACGGCAGTTAGCAGTTGAATTGACCGTAAATGTAAATACGGTGCAGCGTGCTTTGGCTGAAATGAATCGTGAAGGTATTTTAGAAGTTAAAAGAGGACTCGGGTCTTTTGTGACAACCGACAAGAGGTTAATTGAAAAAAAGCGTATGGAGCTAGTGAAAGATACAATAAAAGAATTTTTGGAAAGCTGTCGCCAGTTAGGCTTAGATAAGCAAGAAGCAGAAGAAGTTTTGAGAAATTACATTAAAAATGATGAAAAATAAAGAAATGCTACAAATTGAAAACTTAACTTACCATAAAAATCTAAAAACAATTTTGAGTAAGATAGATTTAAATATTACTAGTGGAAAGATTGTTGCACTCTTGGGAGAAAATGGTGCAGGCAAAACAACCTTGATGCGCCTAATAGCTGGTTTAGCTAATAATTACAAAGGTCAAATTCAAGTAGAATGTGAGACAAAGTCAGAAAATAGAAAAGCCCTTGTATCAATGTCGGATTCTTTAAGTGGACTTGGAAATGGTACGAGTATTAAGTGGATAAAAGAATTTTATGAAAGATTATTTTCGGATTTTGATCAAGAACAATTTGAAGAATTAAAAAAGTTCATGAAGTTAAATGATGAAATGAAATTAGGGCAACTTTCAAAAGGGATGCAAGAAAAGCTGAGTATTGCACTAACTTTAAGTCGCCATGCAAAACTTTATCTATTAGATGAGCCATTTTCGGGAATTGATCCAATGACGAGAAAGAAAATAATTAATTCTATTTTACTTTGGAAAGACGAGGATAGTACCTTAATAATTTCTGATCATTTTGTAAATGAAATTAGAAATCTATTGGATGAAGTGGTCATTATCAAGGATCATCAAATAGCAGCACAAATTTCAGCAGAGGATATTAGGCAGCAAGGTAAAACAATCGAGGAATACTATACTAGCTTTTATGAGGATGAAGAATAAAATGACAAAATTTAGTGCTTTATTTAGAGAACTTCTGTCAATACGTTGGCGAAGTGTAAAAACATTAATTTTGCTCCAAGTAGTTGCAACTGTACTTTTGAGCATTTTTGGATATTTAAAAACAGAAGCCTTTCATAATTTAACTGTCTTGGTACAAATTTTTAGTATATTAGCACCAATAGTTGATATGTTGTACTTAGTAATTTCAGCTTGGAAAAATGAACAAGTTTATGGGTCAACTACCTGGAGATTAGTACCGGTAAGTTCAACCAAATTATATCTAGGAAACTTATTGAGTGATATTATTGGTGGGATTTACTTAGGGCTTTTGCAGATTGTAGGTGTAATTCTCACATCTTTACCTTTACTTTTTAATAAAGATGTAAGAAGAGGATTAGGAATTCTATTTAGTAATAAAAAAGATGGGCTATTTAATCCTGTGACTTTAAGGGAAATCGGAAATGGACTTAAAGATGGAGGATTAGAGTTTATTTCACTTGTGTTATCTTTTTTGATAGCTTTATTACTAATTATCCTAATTTTTTACACTGGGGTAACACTGCTTAATCTCAGTTCCAGAGTAATTGTAGATTTTTTACCGGAAAAATTTAATCGTTTGTACCGTTTTATCGTATTAACTGTTTTATTTATTGTTTTATTAATTAGCTCACTCAACTTTATTGAAAAACTTTATAATAATCTATCTATTGCTCTCTCACTAATGAGTGGTAGTTTAGAAAGCTTTGGCGTATTTAATGTATCTGTGGGAATTTTTGTGGTAATATTTAGTTTAATCAATATTTGGCTTTTAAAAAATTATTACGAAGGAAAATAGTCTAATAATATGAAATATCCAGAAAAATTATTAGAAAAGGTAAGGCAACGAAGTCAAGGGATGCAGCTAGAAGGTATAAATGAAGGTGCTGGTCCTGTGAACCCTGTATTAATGTTAGTGGGGGAAGCACCAGGACGTAATGAGATTAAAACCAATATTCCTTTTAATGGCAACTCGGGGAAAGAATTGATGAAGTCACTTGCTTTGTTAAAATTAAAAAGGGAAGATGTTTACATAACTTCGGTTGTAAGAAGTAGACCTTATAGTAAAAAGAAAGTATTTGATAAAAAGCTTAATACAAAAATAGTTAAGTATCCTAATCGTAAGCCGACGAAGAAAGAGATTTTAGCTCATGCGCCCTTATTTGATTATGAGGTAGAGCAAGTAAAGCCAAAGATCATCGTAGCAATGGGCTCAACTGCAGTTGAACGATTATTAGGATCAGAATACAAAATTTCGACAGATCATGGCAAAGTTTTAGAAAATCAAGCAATCTTACAATTAAATCAAAAGGAAGATGGATATGAATGGTCAAAAGATAAGTACACGATTTTTCTTGAGTACCATCCTGCAGCCGTTTTATATCGACGTAAACTACAAGAGACGATTGAACAAGATTGGTTAAAAATTGGACATTATTTAAAAGATAGTAAATAAAAAATAACTCCCAGATTGGATAAAGAATCAGAATCCAAACTGGGAGTTTTATAATGGGATAAGCTGATAAAAACTGGATAATTTGTTACTAAGATGAAAACAGCTTGTTAGTTAATTAAGGCAAAAAACTGCTTAATATCTTTTCACCCTCTAAATTAACAGGGGATGAAAATATTAAGCAGTTATTTTATAATTATTTGGTACACATTTGGCATACAAGAAATTATCTAGTAATTCATCGAAAAATGTTGATATTAGTGAGTTTGAATGTAACTCAAAACTTGCTCCACTTCTTCATTAGTAAAATTATCTTGACCAGATTTCATTGCGTGGATTTTTTCAACAGATAAGTGACTTCCAAATGCTAATGCGGTATCATTAATTCCATTTTTAACTTCGTAATCAATAATTGCGTCCATTAAATCATTTGTATTCATTGTAAAGTCCTTTCTAAACTAATTACTAAAGTACTTGATTTGGTTAAGTGGGTAATATCTTAACTTAACTTCTCCAATAATTGCACTCTTTTTAATAAAACCAATCAGTCGGGAATCTTTTGAGACATTCCGGTGATCACCCATTACAAAGTAGGAGTTTTTAGGAACTCGCTTAACTCCAAAAAGTTGTTGTAAAGAAAAATTATTAGTGTAAAGTTGTCCCTTAGGTAATTTCTTTTCATATTGGGTTAAATAAGGTTGCTTGATTGGTTTCCCGTTGATATACATGACATCATTTTTTGATTCCACTGTATCACCAGGTAAGCCGATAATTCTCTTAATATAAAGAGCACCTGGCTCATCAGGGGCCTTTAAGATTACAATATCTCCTCTTTGCAACTTAGTATGTCGAACTGCAATAATTCGGTCGCCACTTTCAAATGTCGGCTGCATTGACGGCCCTGAGACAGTTTCATTGGAAAGAAAGAATCTAAAAATAATAAAGTAGATTCCCATGAAAATTAAAACCATTACTACAATTTCAAGTAGTGATTTCCCCCAAGATTCTTCTTTTTGAGAGGTTTTTTTATTATCCTTTGCCATAAATCTAACTCCTTTATCTTTACTATTCTATTATAACTGTTTTTTATGTTTTTGAATGTTAAAATCTATTGTAAAGGATAAATAAAATGGAAAATTTAGTAAATAAATTAATTACACTAGATAAATCAATTAATTCAGAGCTTGTTCATAAACGAGTAGTAGAAGTAGAAAAAATTATCGATAAAATTAGTAAAAAAGATGTAATATCCACAATGCCTGCAAGATTAGAAATTTTCCCAGATGAGTTTGAGGAAATCAGTGAAGGATTAACTTTAAGTGAAGTTCAAGACATAAATGTCTTAAATAAATTATTAACTAATTTTAGAAGCTATTTATCAAGAAAGTATGGTATCTGGTCGTTACCTAATTTAGCAGCTGCAGAAATGGTAAAAGAAGAGTTTAGTGCTAAAACAGCTTTAGAGGTAATGGCTGGTAATGGTTATTGGTCATTAGCTTTAAATAAGGTGGGTATTAAGACAAAAGCAACTGATTCACTAGAATGGGCGAAAACCTCTCAAACTGGTAGTAATCGATTTTATCCAGTAGAAAAACTAACCGCTGAGCAAGCAGTGAAAAAGTATTCCGATGTAGATATAATTTTATGTGCTTGGGCGCCTAATTTTGGTAGTGAAGATTATAAATTACTTCAAAGTTATCGTAAATATTGCGATTTGAGGACAAAATTACTTTTTATTGGCGAAAAGGATGGCGCAACAAATACGCCGCTATTTTGGCAAGAAGCAAAATTAATTGATAAAAAGAAAATAAAGAAGATCAATCAAGTATTTCAAAGTTTTGATTTTATAGATGAAAGGTTTTATGGAATAAGGTAAAAATGATAAATATAAAAAAAGTTTTTCTCTTGGTGATAAATTTGCTGGCTTTAGTTGGAATTGGATTAAGTTTATCACTCCAACAGTCCCAACAAGCAGACCGCATTTTGAATAATAATGGTTTGTCACCCAAGTATAATGTTTATAAGGTAAGTAATAATAAAACTATTAAAGAATTAATTACGGATTTAAATAAGTATCCTAATAATCAAATACAGGTTCATCTAAAGTCGAAATATGATACTGATAGAGTTTTAATTTGGGCTAATTATACTCCTTCAAGTTTACCTCTAGAAAAAAGTAGTGATCGTTATTTTTCAAAGAGTGATTTTACCAATCAAGTACCCTTAGCAGTAGTGGGAGAGGCTGCAAAAAATAATGTTATTACTTATCAAAATCATCCCTATTTAAAACTAGACAATCAGTATATTAGTGTAATTGGCCAATTTAAAAATTCAGCAAAAGCAAAGGGATACTACCTAATCACTGGAGTTAATTTACCAACTGCCAATGAGAAACTAAAAAATTATATCATATCTGTAGATGGTTTAAGTAATAAACAAGCTACTACTTTAGCTAAACAGTTAAAGGCCTCCCACAAAGTGGTAGACTATGCAACAACTTATAACCGTCAGCACGGAATTAATCCAACTAAAAAATTCATCTTCACTTTATTATGTGTAGTAGTTATTTTATGTAGTTCTTGGATTTGGGGAATGATTGACAGTAACCAAAATAGAAGATTACTGGTTAAAAGAGATATTATTCAGTTCTTAGTTAAAAATAATATTTTTAGATTTGTAATGGAAAACTTAATTTTAATCGGTTTTACTTATTTAGCAATTCAAGCTTTATGCTTCTTCTTAAATAAGCAATCTTTACTGGGATTATATTTCATTATTTACTTATTAGAATGTGCCACTTATGGTTTAAGTTTACTTTTTAACCAGCGAAAGGATAAAAATCATGCAAAAAATACCGACCGAGTTTAAAGAAAAATATAATAAGTTGCTGGGAGAAAAAGAAGCAGCTAAGTTTTTTAAAGCAATTGAAGCTGAAGATAAGACAAAGGGATTTAGATTAAACAGTTTAAAGAATGGCTTTAAAGATGTAGCTTATCCGCTAGATAGTCGAGTACCTTTTACTGAGAATGGATATTATGGGACAGCTTCAGGAAAAGATAGTGAGTGGTTAGCAGGAAAAGTATATTCGCAAGACCCTTCTGCCATGTATCCAGCAGAAGCAGCACAAATCAAACCAGGAGAAGTTGTATTAGATTTATGTGCAGCTCCTGGAGGAAAGTCAACAGCGCTAGTAGAAAAGCTTCAAGGTAAAGGAACATTAGTAGCTAATGAAATATCTACTGCTAGAGCTAAAATTTTACGGGAAAATTTAGAAAGATGGGGAGCTGTAAATAGTGTGATAACTAATGAAAATCCAGCTCGCTTAGTAGATAATTTTAAAAATTTCTTTGATAAAATTGTTGTTGATGCTCCTTGTTCTGGGGAAGGGATGTTTCGTAAAGAGCCAGATGCAATTAAATATTGGTCACAAGAATATGTTTTAACTTGTCAAAGTCGGCAAAAAGAAATTTTAAACTCTGCTGTAGAAATGCTAAAGCCAGGTGGGATGTTGGTATATTCAACTTGTACTTATGCGCCAGAAGAAGATGAAGAGATAGTAAGTTGGCTAGTAGAAAATTATGATTTTAAGATCTTACCACTTAAACACTATCCAGGGATGAGTGCAGGTCAGCCCGAATGGGGAGATGAGCAAGAAAATTTAAAAAATACCGTTAGAATGTGGTTTCAAAATGGAATTGGAGAAGGCCAGTTTGTGAGTTTATTGCAAAAACCAGGAGAATTACCCAAAGAAGAGAAGGAAAAGAAAAAGAAGCGAAAAAAGGAAAAAATAAAGAGTAGCTTTGAAAAAATTGATAAAAAAGAAGTTGAACTAATTAAAAAAGTTCTTGATAAATTTAACTTACCCACAGAAATGGAAAACTGGGAGAAGAAGACTATTAAGAGAAATGATCATGTGGTTTTTCCAGCCTTAAATCCAGTTTTATTAAAAGGATTACATGTTTTAAATAATGGGGTCGAGTTAGGCTTATTAAAAAAGAATCGTTTTGAACCTTCACATGCATTAGCTGAAGTATTGGGCCAAAAGCCACAAACGGAAGAAATAAAATTAAATGAAGAAGAATTTAAAAAGTTTGTTCATGGTGAAAGTATCAAGTTAACTGATAATCAATTAAGAGGATTTGTCTTAGTAAGCTACCAAGGAAATATTTTTAGTTTTGGTAAAGTAGGTGGAGACAATATCTTAAAAAACTTTTATCCTAAAGGACTTCGTAAATGAAAAAAGTTGATTAACTCTAAAAGAGTTAGTCAACTTTTTTGGTATTAATTTGTTTAAAATAGTTAAATAAAGCTGAATCTAAGTAGTAGTCAATGTTAGAGAGAGACGAAAAATCACTTATGCCAAAAATAGCAAATAAAGTAGTTAATTCTGATTTTAATTGTTGAATTAACTGAATAAGATTAGTTGTAGAATCCGCATGTTGTAGAAATAAGTTAGCAATTCCAACAAAGTCTGCTCCTAGAATCAAGGACTTAAAAATATCCATTGAAGTAGTGATTCCTCCTGAAGAAATTAAAATTTCAGGTGGATTTTCTTGAGCTCCAAGCAGACATTTGGCAGTAGATAGATTTAAATCATCGATAAAATTTAGCTTATTTTTTTCACGACGATTATTTTCAATAGTGGCAAAATCAGTTCCACCACTTCCACCAATATCAATATATTCAAAGCCGTTACTTTTCAAAAAAGCTAAACTCTTTTTACTTATTCCATTGCCAACTTCTTTTAAGATGACAGGAACTTCTACGCTATCTTGAATTTTCTTCAGGTTATCTAACCAGTGGAAGTTTCGATCTCCTTCGGGCATTACAATTTCCTGTAAGACATTTAAATGGATTTGAAGAGCGTCGGCAGAGAGGATTTTGACAATCTTAGCGGCTGTTTTTGGAGAAGTATTAGGGTTGACATTAGCAAATAAAAAACCATGAGGATTTTCTTGTCGAGCAACTAAAAAACTATTTAGCTGCTTAGGTTCTTTTTCTAATATACTAGCTGATCCTAATGACATCGCAATATTTTCTTTAGCAGCTGCTTGAGCCAAACGTCGATTAACAACTTCTGCGTTAGCTGATCCACCAGTCATTGCATTAATAAAAAAAGGAGCACTAACTATTTTGTTAAAAAGCTTAATAGTAAGTGAAATGTCGGAAAGGGCTATTTCTGGTAAAACAGGTCGCATAAGGTGGACTTGATTAAGTTCGTTATGAGAAGAAAAAAAGAGCATTTTTGCTAATTTTAAGTGATCATCTTTTCGTTGGGAGTGTTGCGACATAAGAACCTCTTTAATTAATGGAATGAACTAAAAAATTTAATGGTAAAATACCATTTTCTTTCCATAGGACTTTCATTTGTTCAATATTTGTATTGGTGTCAGCGATTACGATACCACAATCACCATTTCCAGCACCAGAGGTTTTAGCGGCACCACCAAACTGTTCAGCAACTTCAATTAAGTTGCTGAGGCGTGGAATTTCAATTGCAATATGATTGAGAGCCGCAAATTCTTTTAAAAGGGTGCGATTAATTCGAATTTGATCTTTAATAATTGAAATATCGCCCTTTTCAAACCCTTCAATCATTTTTAGAACACACTCGCGAGAATTTTGAAGAAAATCTTCATATTGATGACGAATGTGGGCTTTTTTAGCATTTGTCTTATCAACAAGTTGAGAAGTAGATGCTGGCTTTTGACTCCAGCCAATAACTAATTCGAGATCATCTGGAGGAGTTAAAAGTTGTACTTTTAATCCAGGCCATGCTTCATTTAAAACAGCACTTAAACTTTTAGCTTTGAGTTCTTTTTTTAGCCATTTTTTGTCAAAAGTTTGGTATGCTAACCAGCCACCATAAACACTGGCTGCAATGTCACCTGCTGAACCATTTCCTTGAACGCTGTAGTGAGAAATAGCTGAAAGTTTAAAAATAAGATCTTTGCTACAATTTAAACCATAAAATTTCAAAATAGCTTTGACAGTTGCAACAGTAACTGCAGCTGAAGATCCTAAACCAAATTTTTTACCATCTGGAGAATCTAGGTCAGAATTAACATGTAAATCGTATAGTGACATTGAAATTTTTTGCTCTAAGCAAAATTGTTCCGTAAATTTAATAGCCGATAAAATATATTCGAAAGGATTATCACGATTATCAATAACCATTTGATTACCTTGGCGAACCCAATGAAGGGAGTCTTGAGAATATTGCTTGGAATGAATTAATCCTGAAGATCCAGTCGATTTTTCAATTGAAACAGTTACAAATTCATTAAGTGCTACTAAAATAGCTGGACAGTTTTGTTCTAAAACTGCATATTCGCCAGCAATATATAACTTTCCAGGTGCTTTTTCAGTTATCAAAAGAATTTCCTCTAATCTATTCAATAATATTAGTTTAAAATGGTCACTCCTGGACCAAAACCTGCAGTAACTATTTTAACATTAGGAAACAGTTCCTGAACAGAGTTAACAATCTTTTCAGTATAATTATGTTTTGTAAGAATCTTAACGTTCGGGCCAGCATCAATCGTATAATAACATTCGATACCCTGCTGACGTAATTTATGAACTAAATTGATTAGAGCAATTGTTTGAGGAGAAAAATAAGTAAAACTAGGCTGGGAAGTTAAATTTAAGGAGTGCATTTCGTTAGCTGATAATTCACTTAGTTCTCCTAATTGAGTGAAATCTTTGTTATCAATAGCCTTTTTCATTAAATCAATCTCTTCTTGATTACGAGCAAGCCAATTTTGGTAAAAGGGAGAAGATTGAGCTAATTTCATCCCTGTAGAAGAAGAAATTTCTTTAGGTTGGGTATTTACTTCAACTGCTAACATCTGTAAATCCCAAGCTGGCTTTTCAATAAGGGAAGTAGCAAAAGAAGTATCATGAGAATTTCCCTTTTCCCAAATGACAAAACCACCATAAACAGAGCGTGTTGCTGAACCTGATCCTAAGCGAGCAAGTTTAGAGAGATATTTTTTATCTAAATCAAGTTGATAACTACTTGCAAAACTAGCAGCTAAGGCTGCAAATGCAGATGCAGAAGAGGCAAGGCCAGCAGCAGTGGGGACATGGTTAATCGAAGATATTTTAAAGTGGTCATTGAAACCATACATTTTCTGGAGGCGTTTAATATATTCAAAGACACGTTTACTACTGCTTAAATCTTGTTTTTGGCCGTTTAAATAGAAGCTATTCTCCGTTATTTCAGGACTATGTTCAAAAGTTGTGTCAGTATAAAAAGCATCTAGTGTCATAGATAGACTGGACATTAAAGGAAGCTTTAAATCAGGATTGGCTTTACCCCAGTATTTAATTAACGCAATATTAGTATGGGCACGTGCTGTTTTTTTATTCATTATTAAATTTCCTCTATCCAATAATTAACGATGTTACTTTTTACTTTTCCTATAATTTGCTGAGCTATTTCTTTCGTAGGACAAAGGGCGATGACAATACCCCCTAAACCACCACCTGAAATTTTTGTTCCTAAAGCACCATTTGCATTAGCTACTTCAATGATCTGATCAATTTTAGAAGTGGAAAGATGGAAAGAAGCTAAAATTGTTTGGGCTTGGTTAAAGATATCACCAATTTTAAAAATATCCTTGCTAAGCCATGCTTTTTTAAAATCATTGGCTAATGAGCCAAGTTGGTTAATGCGTTTTTTACCATCTTGAGTAGTTTCAAGTTGCTTTCGAACTAATTCAACAGCTTGACGAGTATTGCCAAGCTGACCGCTATCCATAATTAATAGACTTGCTCCTAGATGACTTTTAAGAGCTGTGGGACCAGTTGCTTTACTAAAACTTACCAAATAATCAGAGTTAACCGTAGCTGTGTCTAAACCTGAAGCTTTTCCGTGATTAATCATTTCTGCATGATTGGCAATTTTCATAATTTCTTTTTTAGAAAGATTAAGGTTTAAAAATTCATTTAAAGCTTTCGTAGTGCCTAACGCAACTACTGCACTTGATCCTAAACCACGTTCTATTGGAATTTCTCCTTCATAGGTTATCTTTAAAGTGGGAGGAGAAGATAAGCGAGAAGTTAAAGTTTTATAAATATATTTAAGACCATCATAAGTAGCTGGTGCACTAAGAAAATCGCCGTGATAGTTTTTTGTGATCATTTGACTATTACCTACAGCAAGAGGTTCAATAGTCGTCTTGATCTGCAAAGCTTTAATTGGCATTGCAAAGGCATTTTTACCGTAAACAACAGAATGTTCACCAATGAGAATTACTTTTCCATGACTTGTAATAGTAGTTTTATTCATTATTTTCTCGTTTTATCCTCTTTTCTCTGAATTATCTTTTTTGTATAATTAGAATACGTGTTCGCATAAAGCAAGAAATTGACTAACTAGCTCTGAGGAGGCCGTAAATTGATTAATTTACTAACTGGACGTCAAACTGATAATCTACAAGAAGAAATTATTCGACGTGCAATTGAATGTTATAGAGATGACGAAGATAAGTTAACTTTTATTATCGTACCAAATCATATAAAGTTTACCACAGAAATAGATGTTTTAAGCACTCTAAATTCTAGGTATAAAAAATCAAGCGTAAAAAATTTGCAGGTACTCTCATTTTCCCGCTTGGCATGGTTCTTTTTAAAAAATGAAAAAATTAATTTTCCAGAGATTTTGGATGATGCTGGAAGTGTCATGCTTTTGAAACAAATTGTCGAGGAAAATAAAGATAATTTATTGATCTTTAAAGATTCAGAAGTTAATAATGGCTCATTAAAACAAGTCTATGAAGCAATGCTTTCAATTAAACAAGGAAATTTAGATTTGGAAGAAATTGATGAAGATGGGCTTGGTGATGAAGAAACTAAAAGAAAAATTCATGATTTAAAACTAATTTATCATGCTTTCAGTGCTAGACTCTCTGATAAATTTGCTACAAAAGATGAAGTAGAAAATTTATTAAACAAGTTTTTGATGAAGGCAAAGAACTTAAAAGAAATGAATTTCTTCTTTGTAGATTTTTCGCATTTTACATCTCAAGAATTGAAAAATGTCCAGTTAATTTCTACTAAAGCTAATAATATAACTTTTGCTTTTAAAACAAAGGATGGCACGATAAAGAAAACTTCTCAAGTAGGAGATTACGATTACATTGTGCAAAAAACTATTAAGCAATTAAAAGCAAGTTGGTTCCAGCAGGGATTAGAGGTTAAAGAAGAAGCTTTCCTAAGTAAGAATAAAATCTCAAAAGCTGAAAAGTTAAATGGTCTGTGGGTGCAAGAGCTTCCTCCGTTTAAAGATAGTAATGAATTTAAAGATTTTACCTATTTTATAAAGGCGGATTCACGATATGCAGAGGCTTATTTTGTTGCACGAACAATTTATCAACAAGTTGCCTTACATAATTATCGTTATCGTGATTTTTTAGTTTTAGCACCAAATCTTAGTGAATACGAAACTTATTTAGCCCCAATTATGCGCCAAAATAAAATTCCTTTCTTCAATGACTTACAGAAACAAATGAAATATCATCCACTAGTGGTAGTCATTGAAAGTTTAAGAAAAATAGCCAAGGGTAATTTTTCTACTACAAATATCTTAGCCTTTGCTAAAACAAAGTTATTTCTTCCAGATTGGTATCAAACTGAACAACAGTATCAAGAAGACCTAGATGATCTAGAAAATTTTGTCTTAGCTCATGGAATAAACTTTTCTCTTTGGGAAAGACCCCTGACAGATTTTGTAGATGCTAATGTCATTAAATTGGATAATGCTCAAGAGAAGGTCCAAACTTTAGATAAGTTAAGAACTTATTTACTGAAAACCATCAAAACCATCATCGAGCAATTAAAGCAGGTAACAGAGGTAGAAGAAGGAATAAATAAATTTTGGAACTTTTTAGTTGAAAATCATGTTCCGGAAAGATTTGAGCAGTGGCGTAAACAAGCTATTGATACTGGTGATTTACAATTAGCGCAGGAACCTGAGCAAGTTTGGTCGACATTACAAACTTTAATTAAGGACTACCTATTAATTGCAAAAGAATACGATCTTGACTCATTTTTTGATTTATTAATTAGTGGGTTTGGAGAGGCAAGTTTTTCTCAAATTCCTTCAACATTAGATGCTGTGAATATTTCCGAATTAGGGATGGTGCAGATTCCAAAATATAAACAAGTCTTTATTTTGGGAGCAACTAGTACTAATTTGCCACAGTTACAAACTACCCCTGGTTTTTTAAGTAGTGAAAATATTGAAGAAATTAATAATACAATTACTGAAAGTGAAAATCAGTTAGAAGATTCTTATAAAGTCAATAATTTAGATCAAAATTATCAATTTGGTAATGTACTAAGTCTAGCTTCAGATAAGATATATTTTTCTTACCCCATTTTGAATGCTTCAAATGAAAAAATGCAACCTTCTTTGTACTATAAGGAACTTTGTAGATTAACAGAGCAGCCAGAAAAAAGACAGCGTGACTTACCTGTAAATCAGGAAGAAGTTCTTTCATTTGTTACAAATCCTAAAGCTAGTTTGGGTTATTTAACTTATATGAAGAATAATAATTTTTCCTATGCACAGGCATTAGTGGAATTGACTAGTCCGAAAGAACCCGAGTTAGCCCAACATTTAATCTTGTCCAGTGAATTTAAGAATGTTCCAGAAGATTTAAGTGAAGAGTTGGCACAAGAGCTATATGGTCAAACAATTGAAACCTCAATTTCTCAGTTGGAAACATATTACAAAAACTCATTTGAATATTTTTTGAATTATGGGTTAAGACTTCATAAAAGAGTTGAGAATGAATTGGATGTTATCCAAGCAGGAAACTACTATCATGAAACTTTTGATAATTTGGTTAAATATTTAAAAGCTCATCATTTAGATTTAGCAGGTATTAGCATAGAACAACTAAATGAGATTCTAAGAGAAATTCAATTAGAGTTACAAAAAAAGGGCCAATATCGTCAACTTTTAAATGATCCATTTAATCAGTATTTATTTAAACGATTGGACTCCACTACTAACTATGTAGCTAATTTTTGGCATAATCATTTAAATCAAACTCTTTTTAGGCCTCAGTATTCAGAATTAAGTTTCGGAAGTTCACAAAAAGTTAAGGGATTAAAATTTGAAGTACCAGATTTTAAGGGGAAAATGCATCAGGTAGGACTCCGAGGAAAAATTGATCGCATAGATCTAGCTCAAATTGATGACCAAACGATAGCACAATTGATTGATTATAAGTCGTCTGAAAAGAATTTTGAAATGAACAAATTCTTTTCTGGAATTTCATTACAAATGATGTCATATCTAGACGTTTTAAAGAAAAATGCGGGCTATTTTGCTGATGGTGATAAGCCTTTAAAAATTATGGGTGCTTTTTATCAAACTATTGCGAATAAAAGAGAGTTAATAAATAAGAAAACTAACATTCAAAAAGGATTTAAAGTAAAAGATTTAAAGGCCGAAAACCGCAAACAAGTTCAGTATAGAGGAATTTTGGTAAAAGATTTATCTTTGTTAAAGGAAATTGAGCCAACTTTGGCAGAAAGTAGAAAATCTGATTTTTACAATGGTGTTCAGTTAAACAAAGATCAAACTTTTAGTAAAAGAAAGGGGAAAACAGTAATCTTTTCCCCTAATCAGCTAGATAAGCTGCTTGAGTATAATGACTTTTTGATTAAACAAGCTGCTCAGAAAATACTAAGCGGAAAAATTACCTTGAATCCGTTCAGGGATGGAAAAAATTCGGCACTTAAGTATTCAGATTATAAAGATATCTTTTTCTTTGATCCAATGTTGCCAGAAAATGAATACCATGATTTGCCAACAATAAAAGATAGTTCACAGTTAATAGATGAGATTGATAAAAAATTAGGGAAGAAAGATAATGACGAGTAAAAAAATAAGTTTTTCTTTAGAACAAGAAGAAGCAATTAAAACTAATGGTAAGGATATTTTAGTTTCGGCTTCAGCTGGGTCGGGGAAGACGGCGGTCTTAGTAGAAAGGGTAATACAAAAGATTTTTAACCATGTCCCAATTACGGATTTATTAATTATTACTTTCACTAAGGCAGCAGCTAGTGAAATGAAAGAGAAAATAAAGGCTCGCCTTTCTCGCGCAGTAAATGAGGATCCCAAAAATTATTTTTTAAAAGAGCAATTGCTTAAAGTTGATGTTGCTAACATTTCAACTATTGACTCATTTTGTTTAGATGTAATTAAGAGATTCTACTATGTAATTGGGCTAGATCCAAGTTTTAGTATCTTGACTGATGAGGTGCAAGGGATGCTGCTAAAAGAGCGGGCTTTAAAGGAAGTAGAAGAGCAGCATTTTCAAAATGAAGATGAGGAGTTTTTAAAGTTTTATGATAATTTTGCGGGTGATAGTAATGCAGAGGAAGCACAAAATTTAATCCATGATTTATACAATATTGTAATGACGCAGCCAAATTATTTGAATTTTTTACAAAAAGTTGGTGACCAAGAAGCAAAAAGCATTACAAATTTAAATTTTTGGAATAAAAGCATAAAAGTGTTACTTTTACAAAAAGTAGACAAAATAAAAAACAAAGCAAGCGATTTTACAAATCGCTTGCAAACAGAACAAACCACCGAAACCGACAAAAAAATCCTTGAAAAATATGCCTTCAACATTACAAATTTAAATAAATTTATCCAAGCAACAGAAACTTTTTTAACTAATCTGAATAACAATTCAGCCTATGATGATTTACGCTCTCAATTTTCCACTTTAACTCTTGAATCAAAAGTAATTAAAGACAGCCCAACTTATGAAGACTTTAAACTTTACAAAAAGGAAACAGAAGAGCAATTAAAACAATTTTATGCTACATATTTCATTGAAGAAGAAAAAAAGCAACTCAGCTATCTCAATGCTAACTACAAACTTAATAGAATAATTGCGCAGGTAGAAAAAGAATTTATTGAAAAATATGCTAGTTTTAAGCGAGAACAAAAACTTCTTGATTATCAAGATATGGAACAATTTGCTTATGAAATTTTGACTAGCAACGATTCCAACTCCGATTTAGCACAAGAGTTTTATCAAAATAAATTTGAAGAAATTCTAGTTGACGAATATCAGGATATTAATTATTTACAAGAAAGTATCATTCAAGCCTTAAAGAAGCCAGGAAAAAATGCGGTGTTTATGGTAGGAGATGTTAAGCAATCCATTTATGGCTTTAGACAGGCTCAACCTAAACTCTTTTTAGAAAAATATAATGAGTTTAAATCAGAAAATAAAGATCACAAAAGAATAATTCTCTCAAAAAACTATCGTTCTAGCTCAAACGTAGTTAATACAGTTAATAATTTTTTTAATTCAATAATGACTGAAGAATTTGGTGGGATTAATTATAAAAAAGAAGCTCAATTGCAACATGCAGCTGATTTTGACGAAAATGAAGATATTCCAAGTGCGAGTGAATATATTTATGTAGATGGTGAAACAGAAAAAAGTCATCAATTTAGAGGAATAATTAATCGAATTAATCATCTTATTGAAGAAAAATTTGAAGTTTGGGATGAAAAAGAAAAAAGAACTCGTTTAATACGTTATTCAGACATTGCAATTTTGACGCGTACAAAGGGTCACAATTTAGAAATTATGCAGGAATTTGCTAAAGCTAATTTACCTTTGTTTATCACAGACGCAGAAAATTACTTTCAAACTTTTGAATTAGTAATGATCATGAACTATTTACGCATTATTGATAACCCTCATCAAGATATACCTTTAGTATCAGTTCTACGATCTCCAATTTTTAACTTTACTGAACCAGAACTTGCGCAAATTCGAATTAAATCAAAAAATTCGGCTGATTTCTTTGAAGCTGTTGCTAATTATGCCAGTACTAATAATGAATTAGGCAAGAGAGTTAAGAAGTTTTTAGCACAATTAGAATTTTTTAGAAACTTCACCACTAATCATCGAATTTCAGAGCTTATCTGGAGTATTTATGAAGAGACGCACTTATTAGAAATTGTTACTTCTCTTCCCAACGGGCAGCAAAGACGAGTCAATTTGCAAACCTTATATGAACGCGCAAGTTCGTATGAAAGTGCAGGTTTTAAAGGACTATATCAATTTATAAACTTTATTGAAAAAATGCGTAAAAATGACCGTGATCTCGCTCAGCCATTACTAAGTGATCGTGCTAACGATTCAATTCAATTAATGACAATCCATGCATCTAAAGGATTAGAATTTCCGATTGTATTTGTTGAAGGACTAGAGCAGCCGTTTTCTCTTCAAGATAGCAAAAAGAAATATATGATTTCTCCAGAATTAGGGATAGGGTTAAAGATTAAAACAGAAGATTTTTATGTGCAATCTCTCTTAATGTCTGCAATTAAAGAAGAAAAGAAAAAACTCGATTTAGAGGAAGAAGCCAGAATTCTATATGTTGCCTTAACAAGAGCACGTCAAAAACTAATCTTAGTAGGTCAAAAAAC
Source organism: Lactobacillus sp. PV037 (assembly GCF_014522345.1). Classification (NCBI taxonomy): domain Bacteria; kingdom Bacillati; phylum Bacillota; class Bacilli; order Lactobacillales; family Lactobacillaceae; genus Lactobacillus; species Lactobacillus sp. PV037. The sequence goes on from NZ_CP041987.1 coordinate 639,858, forward strand.
AAATGCTAAGAATAATAGTTCTTATCTGAGTTTTATGGATGATGTTCTTAAGGACTCTCTTGGAACTCCCCAAGAAATTTCTGAAATCAATCATGATATAGAATACAGTAATCAGCTAGTTTACTTAACTTATAAAGACCAGGAAAATAAACAAATAAGTTCAATTTCAAAAAACGATATTCAAGAAAAAATTCCTGAAACTCTTAAGAAAAAAGTAGAAGAACTATATAATTTTAAATACCCATTCAAAGATGCTACGCAAACAACCGCTTACCAAGCCGTTTCGGAAATTAAGGATGCTTTTAATGATAAGATAGATCCAGAATTAAAAAATGCCCATCTCATTAAATCTTCAAATCGATATTTACAACCAATCGATCCAGTACCAAGCTTTTTACCAACCCAAAAATTTAGTGGGGTAGAGATTGGAACAGCAACACACTTAATTTTGCAATATTACGATTATACAAATGCTCCTACTGCAGAAAATTTAGATCAAGAAATTGAAATGCTAGTTAACTTGAGGAAGCTTAATCCTGATATGATACCACACATCGATAAGGAGGCTATTAAGTGGTTCGTAACTAGTGAGTTTTCTGCAAACTTTTGGAAAAATACAACTAAGTTATATCGTGAACAATCTTTTTCAAGCTTAGTCAAAGGAACGAAGATTTTTGATAACTTTTCTGATCCTACTGCAGAAATTTTAGTTCATGGGACTATTGATGGATATTATAAGGATACGGATGGTATTGTCTTATTTGACTACAAGACAGACTACATTGATAAAAATAATCTTGAAACTGCAATTGAGAAGATAAAACAAAAATATAGTGGTCAGCTCCGTCTATATGAAGCTGCTTTAAATGAGATTGAGGATGTTAAAGTTAAGTCAAAATTTCTTGTTTTACTTGACGCAAAGAAGTTAGTAAAATTAGACTAAGAGTATAAACAAGGGAGGATATTTTATGAGCCAAGCATTTTCAAAAGATACGTTTGCAGTAGTTGACTTGGAAACAACAGGTACACAAAAAAAGCAGGGAGATAAAATTATCCAATTTGGTTGTGTGATTATCAAAAATCGTAAAATTGTAAAAAAATATTCTTTTTTAATAAATCCCAACAAAGAAATTCCTTTGTCAGTGGAAAATTTGACAGGAATCAGCAATGAAGAAGTTAAGCACGCACCAGAGTTTTCTCACTATGCAAGTAAAATACGAGAAATTTTAAAAGATACCATTTTTGTAGCACACAACGTTAACTTTGACCTTCCTTTTTTAAATTACGAATTAGAGAATGCAGGTTTAAAACCTTTAAATCTCAAAGCAATCGACACTGTAGAATTAGCACAAATTGCTTTTCCTACATTTCCATCTTATAAACTGAAAGATTTAACTGATCGGCTACATATTGAACACTTAAATCCTCATCAGGCTGATTCAGATGCTTACGTTACAGGACAACTGCTGCTTCAAATAATTGAAAAACTTGAGTCTCTTCCTCAATCCACATTAAATACTTTAACTTCTTTATCCAAAGGATTGGTAAAAAATACTGCAGATGTTTTCGCTGAAATTACGAAAGAAAGACGGTTACAGAAAAGAAAACTCCCTAAAGATTTAGTTCAAGTAAAAAATCTTGTTTTGAGAAGACAAACTGAACAAGTTGGTAAGGAAGTTTCTACAAAACAGACTACATTTCCAGAAAGCGATGATGAAAAGAAAGCTCTTTTTAAAAATATTGTACGTTTTCGAAGAGGACAGGTTAGCCTGATTAATAGAATCCACAATTTTTTAAGTTCTTCTAAAGAAGAAAACATGGTTGTTGAAGCTCCTAATGGGAGTGGAAAAACACTAAGTTTTTTAATGGCCTATGCTTATGAACTATATTCAGGACGAAAGTTAGTTATTGCGACTCCCACTAAAGTTCTACAAGAACAAATAATGAATCAGGAAATCCCGCAATTATTAAAGATAACTGGCTTAGATCTCTCGGCGCAAGAGGTAAAAGCAAGTTCACACTATATAGATTTAGATAATTTTTACGCCTCTTTATTACAAAAAAACTGGCCTCTTCAAACCTTAATTTTACAAATGAAAATTATCATCTGGCTGACGGAAACAAAGACAGGAGACCTAGACGAATTACAATTAACTAATTTTAAAGATCCTTTATTTGAAATGATTCGCCATCCAGGGGATGCAAGAATAGGTACTACGTTTTCTGAATATGATTTTTGGAACTTAGCCCGGGATAAGCAAGAAAAAGCAGATATTTTAGTTACAAATCATGCTTATCTTGCCAACCACTATCTAGATTCAATTTGGGGACAAAATCCATATTTAGTTGTAGATGAAGCGCATCGTTTTGCTGATAATGTCGCTAATTCTCGTAATGATTCTCTTCAATTTGAAAGTTTTTGGGGTGTAGCAAATCATTTAAAAAATTTACTCTTATTTGCAGATAAGAGTGTTAAAAACGAATTTTCTCAAAATAAACAAGTAACTTTTTACTTAGAGAAACTTGAGAAAGAAATCGATGATTTGATTCATGCTATTAATAATATTCAAAGAGAATTATATGCACAAAAAGACAAGGCTCTTACAAAGGAATATGGGAATCAAGAACGAGTTAATTTAGGAATTCAAGGCTATGCTTTATTTCCAAATATAGCTAACTTCAAGGAAAAGCTTAATTTTTTGCAGGGAAAAATTGAACTGGTTCGTCGGGATGTAAATAACGTTGAGTCGATCTTATACCGCAATTCTGCAAGTAACCAACAAATTATTGATAGTTTAATTATTGAGTTACAAGAGGAAATTGATAAGATAGATTATTATTCTCAGCAAACCTTTCTCTTGAGTGATCAATTAACTGATCAAAGTAAATTTGGCGAAAAGGGATTTGTTTTACAAATTACAAATATTGAAGATCCTTTATCAACGAATTTACAATGGTTAACTTTAGATCCGCAAGCTGAATTATTGCAACTATATCAAAATTTTAAAAAGAAATTATTTATTTCTGCTACTTTAACTCAACAGGGTAATTATAATTATTCTTTGAAAGAATTAGAGTTAGATCCAAGTAAGACTTTACTTTACAGTGCAAAGCCATCATATCCAGTAGAAAAGCACCTTCAGGTTTTAGCTTTGGATGATGAAAAGGCTCCGCAAGATCCTAATGAAGAAGAATATACAGACTTTATTACAGATTTTTTGATTAATGATATTAAAAAACAAAATCATGTGTTAGTCTTATTTACTAATCTCTCAACTATTAAAGAAGTTTTTGCTAAAATAAATAATGCGCCAGAATTGAAAGACTATGAAATTTTAGCCCAAGGAATTACCGGCTCTAATGAGCGTCTAGCTAAAAGATTTGGGATTGCCAAAAAATCAATTCTTTTAGGAGCAAATAGTTTTTGGGAAGGGATGGACTTTAAAGATAGTGGTGTAGATCTTGTGGTAGCTACACGCCTACCATTTGAATCTCCAGATCAACCAGAAATTAAATTAAGAGATGAACGACTGAAACAACAAGTTGGGAGCCATTTCTTTGAATTAGATACTCTTCCACGAGCTATTATTCGTTTCCGTCAGGGAGTGGGAAGATTAATCAGAAATGAAAAAGACTATGGTAGTTTTGTAATTTTAGATCAAAGATTTTGGCACAAAAATTATGGTAAAAATTTTTTAAAGAGTTTACCAGTTGGAGCTAAAAAAGTTTCAAGAAAAGAATTAAGAAAATTACTTGCAGAGAGATTTAAACATGAATCAAACAGTTAAAAGAGGTTTAAAAATTTTAGGTGGGATTATTGCCACTTTAATCATAATCTATGGTATTTGTGTGGTTATTTTTTTAGTCGGTACTAATTCACGAGCACAAGGAGAAAAAGCAGTCGAAAAGATTGCCCTTAAGAAAACACCAATTACTAAAGTTGAAGAGACATACCATTTAAGTAGGGATACAGAAAGTAATAGCTTACTAGGAACAGATAAAAAAGGAAAAAAATATTACTTTATATATCTTCCAAAAAGTAAAAAATCGTATCTTTATAATTCAAAAGATGGTATTAGTGAGCAAAAAGTATTAAAATTATTTAATACGCAGTATCCTAATTACAAAAATCCTCAAGTGGAATTGGGGTGGTATAAGGATACCCCAGTTTGGGAAATCACTTATAAGAAAGATAATGGAAATTATCTCTATGTAATTTATAGTTTTAAGTCTGGAGAAAAACTTTCTTATATTGATAATTTATAAATTAGATTCTCTTAGCATCTTAACGTTAATAATTTTTTTAGTATAATTAAGTTAAGTTTATTCAATAAAGGTTGGTAACGAATGACAGAATTAATTTCAATTAAAGATGCCTCAAAGCATGTTGGCGAAGAAGTCAAGATGCATGTATGGCTTACAGACAAGCGTTCAAGTGGTAAAATCATGTTTTTACAATTACGTGATGGTACTGCCTTTTTCCAAGGAGTTCTTTTAAAAAAGGATGTTCCAGAAGAAGTATTTAATGCTGCAAAGAGTTTACACCCAGAAGCAAGCATGTACATTACTGGAACAATTAATAAAGATGAAAGATCTCACTTTGGTTATGAAATAAAAATTTCTGATTTAGAGATTGTAACTAATAATGAAGGCTATCCAATTGGTAATAAAGAACATGGGATTGATTTCTTGTTAGATCACCGTCATTTATGGCTAAGATCTAAGAGACCTTTTGCTATCATGCAAATTAGAAATCAAGCTTTCAAGGCAATTGTAGATTTCTTCGAACAAGAAGGATTTATAAAATTTGATGCACCTATTTTAATGCAATCAGCTCCAGAAGGAACTACTGAATTATTCCATATTGACTATTTCAATACTGATGCTTACCTTTCACAATCAGGTCAATTATATGGAGAAGTTGGAGCAGCTGCCTTCGGTAAGGTATTTACTTTTGGGCCAACTTTTAGAGCTGAAGAATCTAAAACACGTCGTCACTTGACTGAGTTTTGGATGATGGAGCCAGAAATGGCTTGGATGAGTCAAGATGAATCTTTAGATATTCAAGAAAGATTATTGGCTTTCGTAACTAAGCGTATTTTAGATAACTGTGAATATGAATTACGCCTTTTAGGAAGAGATCCTGAAAAGTTAAGACCAACTACTGAAGGTAATTTCCCTCGATTAAGTTATGATGAAGCTGTTAAGATGCTTCAAGATGCAGGACGTGACTTTAAGTGGGGAGACGACTTTGGTGCACCAGATGAAGCTTATATTTCTGAGCAATTTGATCGTCCAGTTTTCATTTTAAATTACCCAACTTCTATCAAACCATTCTATATGAAGAAGAACCCAGATAATCCAAAAGAATATTTATGTGCTGATGTTCTTGCTCCAGAAGGTTATGGAGAAATTATCGGTGGTAGTGAACGTGAAAGTGACTATGAAACTTTAAAGGCACAAATTAAAGAAGCAGGATTAAACGAAAAAGATTATGAATGGTACCTTGATTTACGTAAATATGGTTCTGTTCCTCACTCTGGCTTTGGTATTGGATTTGAAAGATATCTCGGCTGGATTTGTAAGTTAGATCATATTCGTGAAGCTGTTCCATTCCCAAGAATGATCAATCGCTTACGTCCATAAATCAGATTAAAAAGAGCTGAACGCATTGTTCAGCTCTTTTTTAAAGGAGGGGAAATATGGTATCTTTTAACAACTACCGCACAGATGGTTTTTTGAGTATTCCTAATGTACTGTTAAAAAATTATATTCATTTAAATTTAAGTGAATTATCTCTACTGGTCTTATTAAAATTGGAAGCATACTATCAAAAGAATAATTTATTTCCTAGCAATGAATTACTAGCTCAAGAAATGACACTTAGTCCAATACAAGTTGGGGAAGTAATTCAAGAACTTATTGATGATAAAGTGATTGCTTTGCGACAAAAGAAGGATGAGAATGGTAAGATTACAAGCTATTATGACCTTTCGCCATTATATACAAAATTAGACAATTACCTTAAAGATCATCAGGAAGTGGCCACTGAGAATTTAGAAATTAAGGAAGTTCAAGAAGATCCAATTCAAGTTTTAGTCCATCAATTTGAAGTAGAGTTTGGAAGGTTGTTAAGTCCAATTGAACGTCAAGAAGTAGCTGCTTGGATAAATATTGATCATTATGATAATGAAATAATAAAGATGGCTTTACGTGAAGCTGTTTTAGCTCAAGTATATAATTTTAAATATGTTGATCGAATTCTATTAAATTGGCAACAACACAACTTAAAGACACCAGAACAAGTTAAGGGATTTTTACAAAGAACAAAATTTTAAATGAAGGGATACCAAAGATGGAAAAATTACTTTCTGATGAAGAAGCGCTAGTTGTTCTTCAAAAAATAATGAATATTTTTCCTGATGCAAAAGGAGAACTAAAATGGGATAGTGTTTTTCACTTGCTATGTGCAGTAATGATGAGCGCACAGACTACAGATAAGATGGTAAATAAGGTAACTCCTAATTTTAATCAAAAGTTTCCGGATAGTAAAAGTTTAAAAAATGCTTCTCTTTCAGAAATAGAGTCTACAATTAAGGTTATTGGTCTCTATCGTACTAAAGCTAAACATTTAAAGGAAACCGCAACTATTCTTACAGACCGCTTTAATGGGGTAGTCCCCCGAGAAAAACAAACTTTAATTACTCTTCCGGGAGTAGGGGAAAAGACAGCAAATGTTGTTTTAGCAGAAGCCTTTCAAATACCTGCCATCGCTGTTGATACTCATGTGTCTAGAATTTCTAAACTTTTTAAAATTGTACCTGCAAAAGCTACACCTCATCAAATTGAAAAACGCCTGGAAGAAATTTTACCACAGGAGCAGTGGATTCATGCTCATCATGCCCTAATTGCCTTTGGTCGTTATAAATTACCAGCTCGCAAAAAAGGGATTGATCCTTATAGTTTGCTTAGTTAAAATAAAAAAGCTTGATAATTCAACGTTTTAAACGAAATTATCAAGCTTTTTATTATTTTATTTAATTAGTTAGGATTTGTATCCTTATTATCAGTGGTTGCTTTAGGTTGAGCATTTGTCTGACTAGTTTCTGAAGATGATGGAGAGGTAGACTGAGAAGTAGTTTCAGCTTTTGACTGTGAATTTGTATTTGTTGTTTCATTGTTTTGAGTTGAAGATTGTGTAGCAGTTTGTTTAGATGAGGAGGCTGAACTCTCTTTTTCAGAAATAGAACTCTTTGAAGTGGAAGAAGTATCATCCTCATCTTTATCTTTACGTGAGCTACTTATTTTTTCATCATTATCTACTTTTGTATCATCATCATAATCTTCATCTCTTCTTTTGACAGTGGTTACTTTTTCATCACTGTTACCATAAGGATCAATTGGAGCATGGCCTTTAACAAATAATTGCCAAGTTGCGTTACTTGCTCCAGATCTTGCAACCTCATTTTCAGTACCATTAACAATTTTACGTCCAACAACTGATGAAGGCTGACTCCAATCTTCATTTGGTTTATTTTCCATTAAGTATTGCATCATCTTTTTATAAAGAAGTTGAGCTGAGTTCTCTCCAACACCTGATGGGGTTCCATCTTTAAGATTGTCATATCCTGTCCAGATACCCATTGAATATAATTTAGTATATCCTACAAACCAAGCATCTTTTGGAGAATTTGCGTATTGCGGATATTTAACAAGATCATCTTCTGAATATTTTACAGTTCCCGTTTTACCAGCTTCATAAAGGTTATCAATTCTAGCAGCGGTCCCAGATCCTTTTCCAGTGAAGACACCTTTAAGCATATCTGTCATCATGTAAGCTGTATAGTCCTTCATAACACGAGTTCCTTCACTGTCATACTTACGAGTAATTCCATCAGGAGTTTCAATTTTAGAAACAAATTGTGGCTTGTGGTATACACCATTATTAGCAAAAGCACTATAAGCACCTGCCATTTGAAGAGAAGAAGCATTGGCACCGATACCAACAGATAAACCTGAATCTGAAGGAACATTGACACCCATTTTTTTAGCAAAAAGGGAAGCACGACTTACACCAACTTTAGCCAAAGTTTGGACAGCTGGAACATTTCGTGATTCAACTAGTGCTTGGCGCATAGACATTTTACCCTTATAAGTATTATCCCAATCATAGAGTTGAATATTAGTACCAGGATAAATGTACTTACTATCATTGAGAATGTAAGAAGTTGGCCAGTACAGGTACTCAATTGCTGGTCCATAATCAAGTACTGGTTTAATTGTAGAACCGGTTGAACGCCCAGTTTGAACAGCACGGTTAAGTCCTAATTGAACAGAAGGGAGTTTTCGCCCTCCAAGGATAGCAATTACGTGTCCATTTTTTGGATTGACAATAGTTGCACCCACTTGCATCTTATCATTGGTAAAAGGCACTTCGCCATCATTTGCAAGTTCATAAAGTTTATTTTGTGCATCTTGATCAATATTGACAGTAATTTTTAAATTATCGTTGTAAGGATTAAATCCTTTACTTTTAACTTCAGAAATTACCTCTTTAATATATGGATCATCAACTTTTCTCAAAGTAGAATCAACAGTTGTTTTCTTAGGCTGTAGTCCTTCAGTAATTGGAGTGTTAACTGCCTTTTTATATTGTGCCTTGGTGATCTTATGATTAGTTAGCATCGACTTTAAAACAATGTCACGTCTGTATTTTGCCTTTGCAGGATATACATAAGGATCGTACGCAACTGGTGCATTAGGCATCCCTGCCAATAAAGCTAACTGCGGCAAAGATAACTCATCTAGACTTTTACCATAATAAAACTCAGCGGCTGTTCCCATCCCATAAATACCATAATTCATATAAACCTTATTAATATAGAACTCTAAAATTTGGTTTTTACTAAATTCACGTTCTACTTTCATTGAAAGCCAGGCTTCTTGGGCTTTGCGTTTAAGTGTACGCTGAGAAGCATCAGTTGAAAAAACGGACAACTTCACTAATTGTTGGGTAATGGTTGATCCACCAGCAGCAACGCCACCACTTTTAGCATTAACTAAAACTGATCCGATAATTCTAATTGGATCTAGACCAATGCCTTCTTTGTAAAAGCGTCTATCTTCGACAGAGACAACGGCATTTTTTAAAGTAGTAGGTATTTTATTATTTTTGACGTAAGTTCTTTTAGAGGAACCTAAAGAAAGAAGAAACTTTCCATTATTAGTGTATAAGCTACTTGTTCCGCCACTTTGGAGTTGTGCTTGAGAAATGCTAGGTGCATCTTTAGCATAGTAAGCAAAAAGCCCAATTCCACCCACAATTACAATCAAAAAAGTAATAAAAATCCATTTTATAATTCTAAGAAAAATATTTTTCTTTTTTCCTTTTGAACGTAGGCGAGATACTCTGGAGGGTCGAGATTGATTTTGATTATCTGTCATTTTTTACTTCCGATCTTTCTATAATTTTGTCAACAGCTTGTAAATAAGGGAGAGTAGGGCGATAGCTACTTTTAATTTCAATTGAATTTTCACTAAGCTGAATTAAACTAATTGAACTTTTATCTTTTTTCTTCCACGCATACCAAGCATCTACAATAAAACTGGCAGGCGTAACAAAGTACCGATTTAAAGTCGCAAACCTAATTATCGTAAAACAAATTCCTTGTTGTCTTAGACATTGACTTAAGTGAATTATTTGGTGTTCATGAAAATTTTTTAAAGGAAAAGATTGCTTATTACGGGTCTCTTTAGCTTCAAAATCAAGATAGTAGCCTTTGTAGACACCATTATAATCTGTAGTTGAAGCTTGTCTGAAGTAAGCTTCTTTAATTACGGCGCGTGAACGTTTAGGATAGTCGACTTTGACAATTTGAACGGGAGTAGGCTTTTTATGGACAACAGCTATATTTTTTGAAAGGTAATAGTTATTCGATTCATTAATTTGCTGCTCTAAGTTCATTCCACGATCAGAAAAAACAGTATCTTTATGTCGAGCTACCTTTTTGTTCTTTGTTTTATTAATTAAATCTCTTGTCTGACCATCATTAAAATTGATCAGACTTCCAGTAGGATAATTGACCATTTACTTCACTCCTGATAGCATCAATTATAGCAGTTATTGAACAAATTTTAAAAGTGTGAAAAAGTAAGGAAAAATTATGAAAAGATTATGGGTAACAGGATATCGCAGTTATGAATTAAATATTTTTAATGAGAAAGAAAAAAAGCTGCAAGTAATAAAGTATGCATTAAAGAAATATTATCGATCTCTTTTAGAAAACGGCGAACTCGATTGGATCTTAAGTGGGGGAAATTTAGGCGTTGAACAATGGAGTCTAGAAGTAGGGTTAGAATTAGCAAAGGAGTATCCTTTGCAGGTGGGGATGTTAACACCTTATGCAGATTTTGCTAAAAATTGGAATGAAAAAAACCAACTTCATTTTGAAGAGTTAAAAAATAAAGTTGATTTTTATGCTTCTGTTTCTAAGCAATCGTATCAAAATCCAAGCCAATTGAAAAACTATCAGCAATTTATGTTTACTCATAGCGACCAAGCCTTACTGATTTACGACCCAGAACATCCTGGCAAAAGCAGATATGATTATGAGTTTATCAAAAGAAACCAGGAAAAAAGCAATTATGATGTTAATTTAATTGATTTTTATGATTTGCAAGAGACAGCAGAAGAATATTTAGCAAGATAGAGGTTACTTCTATTTTAATAAAGGAGCTTTTTTGCTAAAATATAAGCAAAGGAGCTGTGAGAAACATGGCAGATTTACAAGACATTAAATTGTCAGCGGATGATATTCTGCAAAAGAGATTTAAATCTAAAGTAAAAGGATATGACCAAACAGAGGTCGATAGTTATTTAGATACAATTATTGCAGATTATACCAATTTCATCCAAATCATTAATGAATATCAAACAAAAATACAAGAATTAAATACAAAATTACAGCAAAAGCAAGAAGCTGAAACAGATAGTAGACGTTTTCCAAATGCAAAATCTGTTGAGGAAGACGACGTTAAGATGTATTATCCTTCAAGTGAGGGTAATAAGAGTGTACCGCCGATAACTGATTATAAATATGGAAGTAACGAAATTACGACTAACGTAGCAATGATTCAAAGAATTTCTACTTTAGAGCGTAAAGTCTTTAATCTAGAACAAAGACTTGATAAGCAAGGGCTATAGAGATTAATTTTTATTAGCATTTGTGATATAATTTATTTTGCAAGTTTTGAGCAATCGCGGTTAGCCAAGAGCTAGCTGAGGAAAGTCCACGCTCACACGAGCTGCGATGCTCGTAGTGTTTGTACTCAGCCCAATAAGCTGAGGGATTTTATAAAAATCATGGCGGAAAAAGCGCTAAATCTGTTAGACATGCGTGAATATCCTGAAAGTGCCACAGTGACGGAGCAACAAAAGAAATTTTGTTGGTGGAACGAGGTAAACCCTGCAAGTGAGCAACCCAAATTTGGTAGGGGCGTTTTCACCTAAGGAAATGAACGATGGGTGAGACTACATAGTAGAGATAGATGATTGCTGAAAACAAAGTTTGCCAAGCTTTGTTGGAACAAAACGTGGCTTATAGAAACTTGTATGGTAAGTTGAGCATTAATGCTCAACTTTTTTTATGGAGATGATATTATGGAAAAATACAAATTATATGCAACGATGGGTGCAGGATTTGAAAGTGTAGTAGCTAAGGAATTACAAGATTTAGGCTATGAAACTGAAACTGAAAACGGCCGTGTCTTTTTTGAGGGAACGCAAGAAGACATTGTTAAAACTAATTTATGGTTAAGAAGTGCTGATCGTGTTAAGATTTTGCTGAAAGAATTTAAAGCAACTGATTTTGACAAACTTTATGAGGAAACTTATAGCTATGATTGGGCACAGTTATTACCAATGGATGCGCAATTTCCTGTTAAGGGGCGGAGTGTTAAAAGTAAATTGCACTCTGAACCTGATGTCCAATCAATTGTAAAAAAAGCAATTGTAGATAAAATGACAGATCAGTACCATCGACGTGGCTTTTTACCAGAAACAGGAGCCTTATACCCACTAGATGTTCATATTTATAAAGATAAGGTACGTTTAAGCTTAGATACCACAGGACAAAGTTTATTTAAACGTGGTTATCGCGTAGAACATGGTGGTGCACCGCTTAAAGAAAATTTTGCAGCTGGCTTAATTGAACTAACACCTTACGATGGTAGTCATCCCTTTATTGATCCAATGACAGGTTCCGGGACAATTGCAATTGAAGCTGCCTTAATTGCTAAGCATGTTGCACCAGGAATTTGGCGTAAATTTGCTTTTGATGATTTTGACTGGTTCGATAAAAAGTTACACCCAGAATTAGTTGAAAAAGCTAAAGCCGAAATCATAAAAGATCATGCTCCAATTATTGCCAGTGATATCGATCAATCAATCTTGGAAATTGCAAAAGTTAATGCCCATAATGCTGGAGTTTTACAAGATATAAAGTTTAAGCAAGTGGCTGTTAAAGATTTTTCAACTGACTTAGAAAATGGAATTATCATTGCTAACCCACCTTATGGGAAAAGATTAAAAGACCGGCAAGCTGCTGAAAAAATTTATGAGGAAATGGGGCAAACTTTGCGTCCACTTGAAAGTTTTAGTCAGTACTATTTAACCTCTGATCCTGAATTTGAAAAGTACTTTGGTGAAAAAGCTACTAAAAAGAGAAAATTTTTCAATGGTAACTTAAGAACAGATTACTATCAATATTGGGCAAATCAAAGATAGAATAGATTCTAAATAAAATTATTGCTATAATAACTAGGAATTAATAATTTTATTTAGGGGGAAAAAATGAAATTTTCTACATTGAAAAAGAATGCAAAATCTCAGTTAAGGGGAGACTGGGGTTGGGCGATCTTAGTGCCGCTAGTAAATAGTATTTTTGCTGGAGTTATTGGTATTGTTTCAAATCCAAGTTATTTTATTGGATTTAGTAATGGATTTTTGGGCCAAGCGCCTAAAGAATCTGCACTATTAAGTAGTACCAGTTCAACTGTAGCGCTTAGCTCAATTGTAGTAGGGATGCTCAGTTACAGCATTTACTATGCATACCTTAACTTAGTAGATACAGAGCAAGCAGGCAATGTGTTCACAGGCGCTTTTGCAGCTGTAACTAATAAACGAATAATTCCAAGTTTGTTAACTAGCTTTTTAGCAAGCGTCTTTATCGCTCTTTGGAGTATGCTATTTATTATTCCAGGAATTATTAAATCTTACGCTTACTCTATGGCACCATACATTATTAAAGATTTAACAGATAATGGAAATGAAGTTCAACCAACGCAAGCAATTCGCTTAAGCCGTCAAGTAATGAAAGGACATAAGTGGCAATTATTTTGCTTAGACTTGAGCTTTATTGGTTGGTTCTTGCTTTCAATTATTACTTGCGGAATTGGCTTTTTATGGTTGCGTCCATATTTTGGTGTAACTCGGGCTAATTACTACCGCCAATTAGTTGGTGACCATTTCCAAAAATCAAACTTCACTGAAGAAAATTAAACATTATAAAAGCTACTATGTTTCGTTAAAAGGGACATAGTAGCTTTTTGCATAAAGTTAAAATTAATTTTTGATGACTTTTGTAGTAGTGCGTTTAATAGTTAAAGGAAGTTCTTTTAAAATAGCGTAGCATTGATCAATTTTAGTTAGAATGGTATTTTCATCGAGCTTCTTTTCTTTAAAAATAAATTTAGCTGCTTCGGTGTAATTGCGCTTAAATTTTTCATTAAGTTCATGCCAATTAATACCGGCAAAAGCTTTAGCTAAAGCTTCATCAAAGGGGAGCTTATTTTGTAATAATAATACTGCGATGATCGGATAACCAGCATATCCTTGCCAATAAGTAGCATTATCATTTGCTTGATAAATACCATCATGCCATTTTACTGTATAAGTTTTAGCATTATTAGATGAAGTAACTAGGGCGTAATTTTCAAACATCTTAACATGATGATCCCCAATAGCTGTATAAGCTTCCATTATTTTTTCAATCGGAGGAAATTTTTTCATTAGATTCACACTTTCTATTTCCAAGTTCCATGATGATATTCTTTCACCATAAAACTAGGAATGCAAATAAAGTGAATTGTGTAAGCTTTGCCTTTTTTAGAAACACTAAGACCAAAGTAATCCCAATCGCCATCATGTTTAGAGCCTTGAGTATTAAAAATTGAAGCAGCATGTTGCCACTCTAAGTATTTAGTTTGATCTTGACGTTGACTTTCATTATTGCCAGCAAAACCAAAAATCATTTGTTTTAAGATGAAGTAAATTTTCTTTTTAGCTTGGGTCATTGTGATAGTTTGCTTTCCTAAAAAGCCTCCCATATTTTCCACATAATTATCCTGTGTTAATGGGCCTGTAAAGCCATTTGCTTTAGTAGCAGTAGTAATGCCTTTGATGTAGTGACCAGTTTGATCAGAGATACTTTTATGGTGAAGGGCGTACTGCATGGCAATATCGTTAGCCAATTTTTGTGCACTGGAACTATAGCGCCAAACAGGTAATCCTAACTGTTTACGTGCTTGATTAATAAGTTTGAGAGTAAAATCTGCTAGCTTTCTTTTTTGAGTTGGAGTTAGTTTGTTAAGATTGATCTTAGTTTGGTTATCTTTTTTACTTTCAGCTGCAGTAATTCTTGAAAAGTTGTTTTCGTTCATCCCTTTTACACAAGCTTGTTTAAATTTGGTAGAAGGGCTACTAGTAAAAGCCTGTAATAAATTATGCCGGGTATAATTCTTGGGTAAAATAATTTTTGCTTGCTGGTATTTTTTAGTTTTTACTGTTGCTTTTGCAGCTTTTGTAGCTGCCTGGACAGGCTGGGAAGAAAAGAGCGACATCATACTAGTTGCTAACAAAATTTTGAAAATGAGTCTGTGTTTCATTAAGTAATCCTTTCTATCAAGTTATTTCAGAGTAGAAAAATAAGCAAAATAATTTTAATGAATTTTAGGTAAGTTTATATTATAATAATTTTAGGACAAAAGCGATGTGGGAAGAAACTTTTGTCTCTACTTTCTATAAGATCCTCTTTGGATCAATTCTAATATAATTTTTTCATTTCGCAAAAAGCATCCTATTTTATACTTCAGGGATGCTTTTTGTGTAGGTAGCATCTAATAATTGTCTCCCCAAGTTTAGCATGCGTGTTAAAATAGAGCATAGGATTTTGCTTTTAGAAAGGGAAGTATCTAATTAATGAAAAATTGGCAACATTTTACTTTAAAGCTTACTGCTTCATTAACTTTAATTTTAGGAGCACCTAGCTCTATTCTTAGTCACCTACCTGCCCGAGCCTCAGCTGCTTCTAGTAAACAAAATACTACTAGCAAAATAAAATCTATCTTAGAAAAAAATCATGTACGTGGGAGCGTCTTGGTGGTACAAGATGGTAAGTCCCAAATCGTAAATTATGGGTATGGTAATTATAAAAATAAGATTTTAAATAATCGTGTGTTGTACCCTTTAGGATCAATGGAAAAAGTTGTTACCGCAGCGATGATGACTCAATTAATTTTTGAATCGCAGGATTCTGAAAATCCTATCACCCAAGATTCAAAATTATCACGTTGGTTTCCCAAGGTTAAGGGAAGTAAAAATATCACTATTGGGCATTTAATGACCCACACTTCTGGTATCAACATTATTGGTACAGAAAGAACCCAAAATCATTTTTATTCTGAAACTGGTGCCATTCAATGGGCAATAAACGAGATTAATTCTACTTCAAGTTCTAAACGTGATAGCTTTAACTATAATAATGCTAATTATTTATTACTTGCTGGCATAATTCGTAAGGTAACTGGTAAATCCTACGATACTAATTTAAAAAATCGAATAATTAAGCCTCTTAAATTAAAGAACACTTTTGAGTATCAAGATATTCCCAAAAATAAAACCATCGCAACTTCTTATGGATATCGCCATGGCCGTTCTTATCAAGATCCGGTAAAAGTCACCAAAGCTTTAGCTAGTCAATTACCTGGTGCAGGCAATTTATTTACAACACCACAAGACTACTATAAGATTATGCAGGGATTGTACAATGGCAAAATTTTAACCCCTACGCAATATGATTACATGACTACTCTTTCGGCAAAAAAGACAACTTATTCAGGCGGCATCTATCGCAGGGCAGGAGGTAAATTTAAAGTAGCCTACGGAAATATTGGCTATACGCATTTTAGCAACTGGATGGAACTTACTCCTGATAACGCCAATGGAATTGTTATCTTCTTAAATCAGACTCCAAGTGATAATGGGGTGGCTAAAAAAGTTGGCTACAAGATTTTGCAAACTATGCAAGATGACTTTTTTGTAGAAGGATAGAAACAAATTTGTTGCTTTTTCTTTTTGAAAACGCTAAACTAACTATTAATAATTTTCAAGGAGGAAAAAGCAATGGATGCTATTAAAAAATTAAATACTAATCAACCACTTAAAGATGAAGATTTTAATCCTTTTGTTGATGAATTACCAACAGGTGAAGGTGCAGACTTAACTAAGTGGCTATATTAAAAAGGATCTGGGAAAGTTAAAGTTTGCCTAGATAATAGTAAAAATCACCAATGTATTAAAGTTTGATGATGTAAATCAAGCTAAGATCATTGGTGATTTTTTATTTAGAAGAATGAATATGAGTTTAATAATATAAGCATAAAGATACACAGAGATACACAAAATATGACAAGATACATAAGGATACATAAAGATACACAAGGAGATAAAAATGAATAATCCATTTAACCCAAGTTTTGGTAGAATACCTGAGATTTTTCTAAATCGAGGACAGTTAATAGATAACGTAACAAATGAATTAGATAATCCTAATAGCCCATACAAAATTTCCATTGTCTATCGGACTCGTGGTGTGGGCAAAACTACTTTTTTACGGAAGTTGGTCGAAAAATTAGAAAAAAAGAAAATTGGACAGTTGTTAATTTAGCGATGGAATCAAATTTATTAGCAACATTTTATAGTTTCTCTTAGAAATTATTTATACTAATTACAATATACTACAGGTTTCTTAGTAGAAAATAAAGGTCTGAAGGGTGAACCATTTGGATCTGCTGCCAAAAATTGGAGTAAATCTGATGAAGGTGATCCAGCCAATATCAAAAAGGGCGATCACCATTACTGGTATATTTACACCTTCCCTAATAGTGACTACAGTAAAACTCACGGCCAAATTGGAATGCTTTACAAAAATGCGAAGATTTAGAGAGGGAGGCATATTAAAATTTCGAGTTAGAAGATGGGCTATTTTCAATTACACTATGCTAGTTCTCGCCTCACCTATAAACGCATTCAATATTTTTAAAAGCATCTGGGAATGACTACGGCAGGTAAATTTTTCCCTAAAGATTGGAAAACGAACTCTTTCACCAACCATATGAATCTTATTGTTTTGTCTAGCGCTTTGACTGAACAAGGTAAAGTAAATGCAGTTACTAACCAGTTAGGACATGCTATTGGGTTAGGGGACTTTGAAAATGCTGAAGATGTTGCGCCAAAAGATAAAACTGACATCATGGCATTTGGCTGTAATTCTGATAATCAAGATTCTTTTAATGATAATTGGCATGTGTCCCAAAGTGATTTAGACCATATCGACTGGATTTATTCACACCCTTATACCAATATTAATGATAATCCTGTTTATTATGAGTCACGTGCCACAGAGTTTTAATATTATTTATAGGCATCCCTACGTGGGATGTTTTTTATTATTCAAAAATTTAGCTTAAAATTAAAAAAACAGCTATTTTTTTAAATAAAAGCAATAATATGATGTCATAATTTAAAAAAAGGCCATTTATGGGAATTAGCAGCAAAAAAAGAAGAAATTATGTTAATAGGAATCATGATACCAGACGAAATTACTAGATTTTATCCATTGTTTATTGACCATCATCTGATATACCCAAGCAAAAAACATAATCAATTAGATTATAAAAATTATAAATTTACAAAAGATAATATAAAGTCTACAAAATAACCCTCTAGCTAAAAAGTTAGGAGGTATTTTTTGCTTAAAAAAATTAAGAGAGATGTTTTTTTAGTAAATATTTTTAATCGTATAATCCGTTTAAAAATAATGTATAATAGTTAAGTAGAATATAAGGTTTGTATTTTAGGAGGAATAACAGGTGACCAACAGAGAAACAAGGCATATTAAAAAAATACAGCCAAAACTTACGTTTTTGAAAGTAAAAATAGAGAATCACCCATTATTTAAAGATGGGTTAGAATTCTCTTTGATGAGTGGTGCACGAGTAACTGCACGTACTAAAGATCAATTGACAAATTTAAGTGGAAAATTATGGGTAACGAATTTAGCAACAATTGTTGGAAAAAATGCTACAGGTAAAACAACAATCTTAAATACTATTGCTGGTATCTTAACCTTACTTTTCTATGATTTATCAATTGAACAGACCTCCCTAAAGAATATGTTAATAGGGAATAATCCTATAAAAATTACTACTTTTTTCTACGGTAGTAATGAAAAATTGTATAAGGATGAAATAGTATTTAAAAATAATGGAGCAGACAAGAAGTGGATAATAGACAGTGAAAAAATTTATCAGAAAGAATTCAAGCCACAATTTACAAAAAAGCAAATCCTTGATTTTACTGGAATTAAGCCAATTCTTGATAGAAAAGAACTAGATGAAGTAGCCGCAACTATTTTAGCAACAAATGACTCTATATTTAGAGTAATAATCGCAAAAGAAAATTATAAAACTCAAACTATAATAGAAAATATAATATTTACAAATGTAAATGCTATTTACTACGGTGAAAGTACGGTACCAACTGAAATATTAAGATTTTTAGATCCTACAATTGATTATTTAAAGGTTGAGCAACAAAGGGATGAGGCGGGAGCAATAAAGCTGTTATACCGCTTAAAATTTAAAAATAGAGATGAAGAGATCACAGCCACTGGGTTCGATGTAATTCAACGCTTTTTATCATCAGGAACATCTAAAGGAATTACATTATATGGCAATGTAGTATCTGCATTAAAATCTGGAGGAATAATTTTTGTAGATGAATTAGAAAACCACTTTAATCACGCAATTGTACGTTCATTCATTGAATACTTTAGTGATCCAAAAGTAAATGTAAATAGAGCTACTTTAATTTTTAGTACGCACTATCATGAATTACTAGATGACATAAATAGAGGGGATGAAATTTATATAACTAAAAGAAAAGACAAAATAGAACTTCAACGTTATTCTTCTACGGATATTCGCAATGATTATAAAAAGTCAGAAGTATTTGAATCTGATCTTTTAGGAGGAACGGCTCCAGAATATGAATCATATTTACGATTAAAGAAACAAACGAAAAAGGTGGTAGAAGATAAACATGAGTAAAGAACTAATTGCTGTGATTGCAGAAGGTGAAAGTGAACGGGCAGTAATTGATGTTCTTTTAGATCATGAAGCTTTAACATTTGACCGCAGAGAAATGCTCCAAGAAGAAATAATTACAACCAGAAAAGGAGCAAACTTTGCAAAAATGTATTTAAATAAAAGTTTTTCAGTCCCTATAAAGATAATTAGAATTTTAGACTCTAGAAAAGAAAACTTTAAGTTACCAAAAGTTTATCAAAGAAAAATTTCAGAGATAAATAATGTGACTACGAGGCCAGAAATTGAAATTCTTTATATTATTTATCATAATGATTTTCAATATTATACTAATGGCAATAATGATAAACCCAGTAAGTATGTTCGTAGTCATTATAAAGATTTAGAGCATGTAAAGACATATGAGGATAATTATCAATTTTGGGATAATCATTTTGATGACTTAATTAAAGCTTTAAAACAGTATAAGTCTTATCATAAGAAAGAATTAGCAATTGCGGATTTGCTTAAATAGAAATAGTCCTCTAACTAAAAAAGTTAGGGGACTATTTTTAAGAATAGAAAAAATGAAAGTTAAGGGGGTGATTTTTTGGCTTTTAAAATTAAAGGGGGTGTTTTTGACCATAGCAAAATTTTATTTTTGTTATTCAGAAAAATTTATCTCAAACTTTTTTTGTCACTTACCTAACACGCCTTAAAAATTCTTTATACTAATTACAATCTCAAATAGAAAGGTTGTAATTATATGAAAAAACGAAAACTTTTTCAAAAATTCATGTTAAGTGCTATTGCACTAACAACTTTAATTCCTTTTACATCTCAACCTGGCATTGCGTTAGGCTAAGTGGAATAAAAATGTGGCTAGTAAGACTCACCTGAAACAACTCAATATTAAAGACGTTTACGGTGAACTCAGTGCCAAACATAATAATGGTAAAATCGCCATTCATGAAGGTTATAAAAATGGTAATAAACTTGCTGCTTGGGCGGCCGAGGACTTAAAAAATAAAATTCCTAATACTATAGGTTTCTTAGTAGAAAACAAAGCTCTGAAGGGTGAACCATTTGGATCTGCTGCCAAAAATTGGAGTAAATCTGATGAAGGTGATCCAGACACCATTAAAAGGGCAATCACCATTACTGGTATATTTACACTTTCCCTAATGGTGATTACAGTAAAAATCACGGCCAAATTGGAATGCTTTACAAAAATGCGAAGATTTAGAGAGGGAGGCATATTAAAATTTCGATTTAGAAGATGGGCTATTTTCAATTACACTCCATGATAAAATACCTTGTGTAAAGAATGGAAAAGTTATTTTAAACACAAACTACCCAAACACTAATGGAGGTTTAAAAATGAAAATTAAAAATGTCGTGAAAAAAGTTACTATTGCAGCCATGCTGGCTACGCCTGCACTCGGCGCTTTCTCTCATTCTGCCGCCCTAGCTGCTAGTTGGGTGCCTAACTCGGAGTACTATGTCTCTAACCCTGATGATGCTACTAATGAAGATACTTATGGTGAACCTTCCTATCGCAACTTTAAGCAACATAGTGCTAACATCTATGTCAAAGATAAATCTATTTTACCTGAAGTTAAAAAGGCCATCAAACTCTGGGCTCCTAAGTTTAAATTTAAGTTAGTTAAGTCTGCTAAACATGCTAACTTGGATTCCACTAAATATGCTAATATTATTATTTACGATGAACCGAAGGGTGAACTAGTAGAGAGTTATAAACTTAAGTATAAGCCCGAAGATGGACGTGACAAGAATGGTGAATTTTTGACAAATAGGAATAAACCGATATTCAATAAAACTGGTTGGGCAGAAATTAATAATGATCGCATTTACGAAGAAAAGAATCCTGAAGTAATAAAATTCAATTATAATAATAAGTATTATGCTTATGCTAGCCCACGTCTTAATCATAAACGTATACAATATATCAAGAAAGTAGATCCTAGTGCTTTAATATCAACTAAGTTTTGGCCTAAAGATTGGAAAAAGAAAGATAGTACTTATCATATGAATCTTATTGTTCACTCTAAACACCTAACTGAACGAGGTAAAGTTAATGCAATTACACAAAATTTAGGGATAGCTATTGGACTGGGTACTATAGACCAAACTGATGATGATAAACCTGGTGCAAATGCAGCAGGTGACTTTGACGATATCATGGCGAGTCCAAATGATCAGTATAATAAAAAATGGCGTGTAACCCAAGATGATTTCGATCATATTGATTGGCTTTATTCACATCCTTATACTGGTGATTATAATACTGTGGCCTCTAACTATATTAGTAAGACGTTTGCTTCTAAATATTTAAACTATACTAATTATTAAAATAAAACCACATCGACTAAAAGAGAAATACCAAATTAAAGATCAAGGACTTTAAAACTTACAATTGGAGAGCAAATTAACAAAGGAGACATAGGTTGTATTTAGAATATGAAATACAGCCTATTTTTATGCTATTGAGTTGGAAGGGAATGTACATTAAAATTTCGATTTAGAAGATGGGCTATTTTCAATTACACTCCATGATAAAATACCTTGTGTAAAGAATGGAAAAGTTATTTTAAACACAATACTACCCAAACACTAATGGAGGTTTAAAAATGAAAATTAAAAATGTCGTGAAAAAAGTTACTATTGCAGCCATGCTGGCTACGCCTGCACTCGGCGCTTTCTCTCATTCTGCCGCCCTAGCTGCTAGTTGGGTGCCTAACTCCAAATACTATGTATCTAACCCGGATGATGCTACTAAACAAGATATTTACGGTGAAGATGCCGATGCGCCTAACCGCAACTTCAAACGCCGCAGCGCTAACATCTATGTCAAAGATAAATCCATTTTACCCGCTGTTAAAAAAGCCATCAAACTCTGGGCTCCTAAGTTTAAATTTAAGTTAGTTAAGTCTGCTAAACATGCTAGTTTTAACTCTGCTAAATACGCTAATATTGTGGTTTATGATGATAATAAGGGTATAATGATGGAGAATGACAAAAATGGTAACAGCGTAATTGATAAAAGTGGTTTTGCCGACATTACTTGCACACGTGTTTATGAAGAAAAGAATCCGGAAGTGATTAAATATTGGCACGGTAATAGATATGTTAGTTATGCTAGTCCACGTCTGAATCATCAACGTATCCAGTACATTAAAAAGTATTGTCATAATTCCCCTCTCATGCTTCCAGGGACTAAATTCTATCCTAAAGACTGGAAAAAGAAAGCCTTTACTAACCATATGAATCTCTATGTTGAATCTAAATATTTAACTGCACAAGGAAAAGTTAATGCTGTGACTCAACAATTAGGAAGAGCTATTGGATTGGGCTGTTCAGATGAATCTGATCCAAGAGAAAAGAACGATATTATGTACGCTGATCAATCTTCTTACAACAAAAACTGGCGTGTAACCCAAGATGATTTAGATCATATTGATTGGATTTATTCACATCCTTATACTAGTATTGCTGATAACACTGTTCGGAATGGCTCAATGGCTAGTGGGCTTTAAGATGAATTTTCAAGCATCCCTTATGGGGATGCTTTTTTATTACACAAAAATTTAGCTTAAACTTTTTTTGTTCTTTTTATAGTTTCTCTTAGAAATTATTTATACTAATTACAATCTCAAATAGAAAGGTTGTAATTATGTGAAAAATCGAAAACGTTTTCAAAAATTCATGTTAAGTGCTGTTGCACTAACAACTTTAATTCCTTTTACATCTCAAACTGGCATTGTCCATGCTAGGTGGGATAAAGATCCAAGTGTATATGGCATACCGCAAAGAAACATCAAAAGTAAGTATGGTGTAGCTAACACTAAGGTTAATGGAAAAACAAAAGCTATCTCACCATATATTGGTATTGAACAAGGTAGTAAAAATGGTAATGACATGGCGAACTATGTGAATAGTCATGACACTACCGGTTTCTTAGTAGAAAATAAAGGTCTTAGTGGTCAACCTTTTGGAGGCACCAAAAAGCAATGGCATATATCCAACGAAGCTGACCCAAAAAGAATTAAAAAAGGTAAAAAACACGAGTGGTACGTTTATCACTTACCTAAAAATGATCCCGAAAATGGGGGTGGCGTTTCAGGTAAACTTGGAATGTATTATAAAAATGCTTTGACTTATTATCCTAATGAGAAGGGTAAAGAGCAGACGCAAGGTGCTAAAGTTAAATTAAATGCCCGTATTGTTTGGAATGGTGACTATCACTATGATAATAAAGGTAAAATGGGTAATCCAAATATTCACTTTGATACTGAGCATTTAGCTGTCAAAGAGCCTTATGATGGTGAAGGTAATTTTTCTTTAATTCTGACTTATGCAACTGGGAAAAATAAAGGAAAACCTTTTAAGAAGATTAAAAGTGAATTATCCCAAACTGATATAGATTATCAACAAGGGATTCTTTTTAACACACCAAGTTATATCATTGTTAATAAATCTACTAAATTGAATGCTGGTGTTAACACTACTTATGGAATAAATGCTGGTATTCAAAATGGTGTAGCACGTGTCTTTGGTGATAATGGAAAAATAATACGTGATAAGAAAAAGAATAATGCGCGTCAAGGTACTGTTTTGCCAGATGATCCAGATGGTAGATTCTCTTATATTCCCAAGAACCCAACAAATGAATATAATGTAACATTTGTTCACGGATACAATAATCAAACTTACCTGTCACAGTCGCATAAGTACGCACGTCCTTCTGCTTCATTTAAAGTGCTTACTGGTAAATTTGCACACGACGCTAACAACATTGATAGTAAAAGTAACTATGAAGATGCATCGCAAGCAGACTACTTTGGTTTTGATTTTGACAAAGGTGGGACTTCTTCATACGAAGTACCAATTGACAAGTGGGTTTCTAAAACCAAAAATAACTTTACTAAGCACTCAACTAAAGAAACAATCAATGATACAGGCACTGCCTATTTTGACATTCATACTAGCTTAAAGGCACCCTCAAGTGCTTTGGTTAAATCTGGTAACACCAAAGACAACTACAATGCACTTCCTATTGCAGCAGCTTTAAAGGATAAAGATGATCCTTTGATTAGCCATGTTAAGGCTAAGCATGCTAAACAGCAACTTGTTTTGAAAGACTATATTGATCCTAGCTTAGAAGTAGTTAGTGCTAAAGTGTATGAAAGTGACTGGGGCGATAAGTACGGTAAGAAACTTAAAACAAGTAACGCTTTTAAAATGGTTAGTGGCGATAAAGGTACTCCAGCCATTAACAAGAAAAAAGGTTACACCTTAGTTGAAGCTAAGATGACAGATAAAGCTGCTGAGGCCACTTCTGATGCTTGGCATAAGAACTATCATTTGGTTATTGAAGTTAAGCCTAAGCCCGACCAACAACCTACCGAAGGTAGTATCTACAACGGTTCTACAATTGTTAATAATACGGCTACTTTAAATGAAAGTAAGACAACTAAAACCACCAAATTAAAAGTTACTTACAACCACACTAATACAACCACTAAAGGCGACTCGAAAAACGATTTAAGTGCGCACAAGTATGTTTATGCAGCCGATTCAAAGGATCCAACTAAAGTTAAAGATACCGGTGCAGCAGACATGGACGATGGGACTGTTTATCCAAACCAATACTTATATTACCGGTTACGTTTCAAGCTCAATAACTTTACGCAAGTAGAGAAAAAAGACGGCCACAAGTTAACCAGTAGCGACGGTCAAAAGCTGGTAGATGATAAATACACTGACTTTACCATTCACGACACGCTCGACGATAAGTTTAGAACTAAACTCGATAGTAGTGGTGATGCTGCGGTTGATCATGTGCAAGTTAGCTTAGATCCAAAAGATTTTGAAAGTAACTCTGCAACACACGGTGCAACTATCAATGGTAACAAGTTAAGTATCAAGATTAATAAAGACAGCGGTAAAGACAAAGATAAAGATAAAACTATGCTTAAGGAGCTTTCTAAGAATGGTGGTACAATCTGGGTGCAATATCGTGTTCAAATTAGGCCTAATGAAGTTGGTGAAAATGCTAATAAGTACTTGAAGCCACTTAACTTACATTACGAAGATAATGGTAAACGTGATGAAGCACACACCATTCAAAACGAGGCTAACATTGATGGACACTGGTTACATAAGACACGTGAAGAAACTGAAAGTACCGATTACCAAGAATGGGAAGCTACCTATGACTACTGGTACAGTGAATGGCAAAAAGCTCCTAATTCAGCAGCTAAAAAGAAGATTAGCCAAAATCACAGCGAATACCTTAGTGGTAGCAATCCATATAGTCGCACCACTGTAAGTGATACTTGGACAACACAAATTAAGTCCATTGCTGGTGAATCTGATTTAATTAAGAAACGCGAAACTAACAAAGTTAAGAATTACCTTATGGTTCCAACAGGTGGACTAACTAAAAATGTCAACAGCTCTTATGAAGATAGTGGAAATGTTGTCAACGACCAAGACAAGGTCTGGGAAGTAGTAAGTAACTTAGCTTCTAATACGCAGCAAGGTAAACCTTTAACTCAAGTACGTTTAAAAGATAAAGTTGAAAGTAGTGAAATTTTAGATGCTTCTAAGACTTGGACTAGTGAAAATGATGGTCATGTTCCAGATGGTACTTATACTGGAATCCGCGTCTTTAGAAACGGTAAAGATGTAACAAGTAACTTCCACATTCAAACTTCAAGTAAATCTGTCATTGCAGATGCTAATAAGGGGTATTTAGATAAACTTCCTGATGAGGAAGAAAATAACTTTGTCTTAGCAGTTCCTGGTACTATTCACCACTCGTACAGCTACAAAGCTGGTTGGGACGGTGCCAGTGACAAAGCTTATGTTGAAACTAGTGTTGAAAATGATCCAGATAATAATGTAGTTTCTGATGATGCAACTTGGGAAGGTAAACCTGTTGAAGAGGATCAAATTCCATCTGCTGTAAGTAAGTCAATTACTAGCATCAAAGACTTAACTACTGGCAAAGATGTTGATCCGGGTAACACTAAAGGTGATAGTAATCCACCACTTAATCCAAATCATGACTACGAAATTGGCTACCGCATTGATGCCCAACTCGGTACTGATCGTGATTTACGCAACTTGAAGATTAGCGACCCACTTCCTGAAAATACTACTTTAGAAAAAGGTAGCGTAAAACTTCCTAGTGGCTGGTCAAGCGCTAGTTCCGACACTGACTTTAATGCTTCATACAACGGTAATGCTACTAAACAAAGGCTAGTAGTTAAATTTGAACCAACTTCAGCTTACTGAGGGAATAAAAGTAAAGAAATTTTTAGACCAATTATAGCTTTTTAACTTGGCTACTTAATTGTGTTAAGTTTAATGGCTTTATGAATCTTAA
Source organism: Lactobacillus sp. PV037 (assembly GCF_014522345.1). Lineage (NCBI taxonomy): Bacteria > Bacillati > Bacillota > Bacilli > Lactobacillales > Lactobacillaceae > Lactobacillus > Lactobacillus sp. PV037. Next base: position 666,694 of record NZ_CP041987.1, read on the forward strand.
AATAATTTCGAATTAGTCATGTAGATTGTCCTCTATTTAGAGCAAAATAAAATCACCAATAATCTTGGCTTAAGCTAATATAAACCTGGATGTATCGGTGATTTTAAATTTATAAATTTTCTAGATATTTTAGTCTTCAACAATTGGTGAGTGAATTTCACTAGCAGGTAGTGGTTGACCATCTTGGTCAAAGTAAGAGTTAATATTACGACTCCAAATCATTGCAATGGTATGTTGTCCCACGTGGGTTCCTACTACTGGGCCAATGATACTTGAGTTAATTTCGACTTGTGGAAACTTTTCTTCGTAATCTTCAAGCCAAGCGGTCTCTCTTTCAATATCATCTGCGTGAAAAATTGTTAGTTGAACTGGATAGGGAAGATCAGTAATTAATTTAGTAAAATCTTGCTGAATTCTGTTATAAGCACGTTGATATTTTCTTTCTTTAGAAATTGCAGAAATTTTTCCTTTGTCTTGAACATCCATTGAAAGAATTGGGGTTATTCTCAATAAGGAACCTACGAAACTAGCAGCGTTTGATAGGCGACCAGTCCGCTTTAAGTGTTGCAAGTTATCTACTACAAAACGAACATCAGTTGTATTGCGTAAGTCTTCGAGGTCATGCATGATTAAATCAATGTCTGCACCTTTTTTAACAAGTTTTCCAGCTAATAAAGCAGCATTTGCTTGCCCAGCACAGGTTATTTTTGAATCAAAGGGATGAATATTGATTCTTTTTTCAGTCTTGGCAATTGATAAGACATTCTCATAAAAACCGGAAAGTCCACTTGAAATAGTAACGATAATCAAATCAGTATAGCCAGCTTCTACATAAGAATCAACATACTTTTGAATATCTCCAATAGAAGGCTGAGAAGTAGAAGGTAAAGTGGAGGCTGTTGCTAGTTTTTCGTAAAATTCATGAAAACCAATATTTACCATATCGTGGTAAACTTGTTTATTCCAAATGATTGGTATTGGAATAACCTTAATTCCGTTATCAGCACATTGCTGAGGAGTTAAATACGCAGAACTATCTGTTAAGACACCAATTTTCATTTTAATTTCCTTCCCTTATTATTTAATTAAATTAAGCATTTTTTTAATAGTTTAAACTAAATTTTAATTAAATAAAAGGTTAAAAAGCGTTTAAATTTAGTATTTGCTATATATTAACCAAAAATACTAAATCTGTTATAATAAAAAAGATAGCTTAATTAAGGTGGGACCTAAATTCTAATGAAAAAACATTTTATCTTTTTAGGAGTAGAAGGGGTTACTTACTATTCCTGGTTGCTTTCCCTAATTTTTGTAGCTGTAATTTTCGGCTATGAAGCAAATAAGGGGGTAAGTATCCCATGTTTAAGTTTAAGTATAATTTTTGTTTTATTGGTAATTTATACTTGGCTAACCTCTTATTATAAAGAAGATCAAACAAATTATATTTTAAAACTTCCTTACGCAGCTGCCATGACAATTAATTCACCTAAATTGCGAATGAAATGGAAATTTTTTAAAATCTACGAATTAAAAGGTAAATCTCATTCATACTTGGTATTGTCAATTAGCAAATAAAAGAAAGAAGAATCTACATGGAATCAGATATTAAAATTGCACAAAAAACTACTGCTAACCCAATTGCTGAAATTGCAGAAAAAATAAATTTATCAGCTGCTGATATTGAACCTTATGGTGCTGATAAAGCAAAGATTAAATGGGAAGCAATTAATCGCGTTCAAAAAAATGATAAGTTAGGAAAATTAATTTTAGTAACTTCTATTTCACCAACACCTGCTGGCGAAGGTAAATCAACTATTACCATTGGTTTAGGGGATGCAATTAAAAATCAACTTCATAAAGATACCTTAATTGCATTACGTGAACCTTCAATGGGTCCAGTATTTGGATTAAAGGGTGGTGCTACAGGTGGAGGATATGCGCAAATTATTCCTATGGAAGACATTAACCTCCACTTTACTGGGGATATGCACGCCTTAACTAGTGCGATTGATACTTTAGCTGCTTTAGTAGATAACTATATTTACCAAGATAATAGTTTAGATTTAGATCCAAACCGTATTTTATTAAAGCGTGGAATTGACGTGAACGACCGTACTCTAAGAAAAGTTACCGTCGGAGAAGGTTCTCGTTTTAATGGTATTGAACACGAAAGTTCATTTGCAATTACTGTAGCTAATGAATTAATGGCTATTCTTTGCTTAGCCCAAGATATCGATGACTTAAAGAGTCGTATCGGTAATATGTTAGTAGGTTTCTCAACTAAAGACGAACCAATTTTTGTTAAAGATTTAGGTTTTGAAGGAGCAATTGCTGCCTTGCTCTCAAATGCTTTAAAGCCAAACCTTGTTCAAACATTAGAACATACTCCTGCTTTAGTCCACGGTGGACCATTTGCTAATATCGCTCATGGAGCCAATTCAATTATTGCAACTAATTTAGCTCTTCATTTGAGTGACTATGTCTTAACTGAAGCTGGCTTTGGAGCTGATTTAGGTGGACAAAAATTCATGGACTTTGTTTCAACACACTTGGAAAAACGTCCAGATGCTGTTGCTGTAGTAGCTACTGTTCGTGCACTTAAATACCAAGCTGAAAAGACTACTGATCACTTAGATGAAGAAAATCTTGAAGCTTTAGAAAAAGGTTTTGCAAACTTGAAACGTCATATGACTAACATGGCTAAGTACGGCATGCCTGTTATGGTAGTAATTAATAAGTTTGCTACTGATACAGATGCAGAGTTAAACCGCCTCAAGGAACTAGTTGAACAAGAAGGATTTACTTGTGAAGTAGTTTCTTACCATGATGAAGGCTCAAAGGGTGGAGTTAAAGCAGCTGAAAAGTTAGTAGAACTAACTGAAAAGGGTGGCAACTTTGCTTCTATTTATCGTGAAGATGATGATATTAAGACCAAAATTGAAAAAATTGCCAAAAATATTTATGGTGCAAGTAATATCGAATACAGCGATAAAGCTGAAGACCAATTAAAAGAAATTAAAAAGATGAACAAGGACCATCTTCCAGTAATCATTGCTAAAACTCAAGCTTCCTTTACTGATGATAAGAAACAATTAGGTGCTCCTGAAAACTTTACTCTTCATGTGAAGGATTTAGCTCTTAAAAATGGAGCTGGCTTTATTGTAGTAGCAACTGGATCAATTCTTGATATGCCAGGTCTTCCTAAACATCCAGCAGCTTTAGATATCGACGTAGATAACAACGGTAAAATTTCAGGATTATTCTAAAATGGGTAAACAACTTAAACAAGCTTGGTATTTATTAATTTCCTTTGCAGTAATTTTTGCTGATCAAAGTTTAAAGTACTATATTAAAACAAATTTTCGAGTTGGTGAAACAAGAGAAGTCCTTCCTGGCGTATTTTCTTTTAATTATTTACAAAATAACGGCGCTGCTTGGAATCTGCTAGCAGGTAAAATGTGGATTTTCTATATTATCACTTTAATTGCTAGCATAGTAGTAATTTATTACCTTTTCAATTTAAAGTATCAAAATATTACTTTTGACATTGGATTAGCACTTATTTTTGGTGGGGTAATTGGAAACTTCATGGATCGGCTACAAATGCATTATGTAGTAGATATGTTTCAGCTAGATTTCATCAATTTCAATATTTTTAATATTGCTGACATGGCAATTAGTGTTGGTTTGTTGTTAGTTTTTATCTATTTAATTTTTTTAGAAGACAAAAAGAAAACAAAATAATTCTTAAAGTACAAGAGCAATCTTGTACTTTTCTTATTACGATTTTTTCTAAGAATGTGCTAAACTTATACAGGAATAAACAGGTTAAAATTATAAGGATTAAAGAAATGGAAGAAAAGCACAACTTAACGATTACCGATCAATCAGGTCGGTTAGATAAAGTTTTATCCAAAGAAATTGAAAAATTAAGCAGAACCCAAGTTCAAGAACTTATTGATAATAACAATATATTAGTAAATTCTAAAAAAGAAAAAGCTTCCTATAAGGTTAAAAGTGGGGATCAAATTGAAGTAGTGATTCCCCAAAAAGAACCATTAAATTTAGAACCAGAAGATTTACACTTAGATATCATCTACGAAGATGATGACGTAATTGTAGTAAACAAGCCTCAAGGAATGGTTGTTCACCCAGCTGCGGGCCATCCTAATCATACTTTAGTTAATGGGCTTTTGTATCACACAAAAGATTTGGCAGATAGTGAAGAAGGCTTTCGGCCAGGAATTGTTCACCGAATTGACAAAGATACATCAGGGCTATTAATGGTTGCTAAAAACGATCATGCAAGGCAAAGTTTAGAAAAACAACTTGCTTCTAAAACAAATAAGAGAGAATATCTTGCTCTAGTGCATGGTAATTTTAAAACAAAAAGTGGCAAAATTGATGCCCCGATTGGACGAAATCCAAATAACCGAAAACAGATGGCAATTAATCCTAACGGTAAAAATGCAGTAACTCACTTTGAAGTTTTAGAACAATTCAAAGATTATGCGCTCGTAAAGTGTATTTTAGAAACTGGACGTACTCATCAAATTAGGGTACACATGAAATATATTGGGCATCCCTTAGCTGGAGATCCAGTCTATGGTCCTAAAAAAACGCTTAAAGGTAACGGCCAGTTTTTACATGCGAAAACTTTAGGCTTTTATCAACCTACATCTGATAAATGGCTGGAATTTAGCGTAGATGTACCAGAAATTTTTCAAAAGCAGTTGGAGAATTTACGTCGAGGATAAAAAGTTAAATGAAAAGATACTTAGTTTTAGAAGATGGCACTTCCTTTAGTGGCCATGACTTTGGAGCAGGAATTACTTCAACTGGAGAATTAGCAATTCAGACAGCAAATTTTGGCTATCAAGAAGCAATCTCTGACCCAGCAAATTTTGGAAAAATTCTTACTTTTACTACACCATTAATTGGAGCAAGCGGTATTAATCCAATTGATTATGAATCTATCAACCCTTCAGTTAAAGGAATCATCGCTAACGACATCGCTTTTCACATTTCTGATAGTAATACTTTTCAAGATTTAGATGATTTTCTTAAAGAAAAAAATATCCCCGGAATTTATGGGGTAGATACGCGAGCTTTAGTCCAAAAATTAAAACAACAGCGGACAATTAAGGCCTCAATTATGGATACAGATGATGAACATGCTTTTGATCAAATTCGGGCCTTGGTGTTACCTAAAAATAAAACCGCCCAAATTTCTACTTCTAATCCTTACGCCGCACCTAATATTGGTAAAACTGTTGCAGTAATTGACTTAGGATTAAAGCACTCTTTATTACGTGAATTATCTTTAAGAAAGATTAATAGTGTTGTGTTGCCGTACAATGCCTCAATCTATGACATAATTAATATTCGAGCTGATGGAATTATTTTTTCTAATGGACCAAGTAATCCAGAAGAATTGAAAAAGGATTTAGCGCCCATCTTTGACCAGTTTTACGGTAAATTGCCAATTTTAGGAATTGGGTTGGGATTCTTAGCAATTAGTGACTATTTAAATTTAGAAACTTTTGAATTGCAGCCACCGTATAATGGAAGTAACTTTCCAGTAATTGATCAACAGAATCATCGAATTTGGCAAACTGCAATGAATCTGGGACAATTAGTTTTTCCAGAAAATATCACTTTAAACTTTTCTAGAGTATACTATGATTTAAAATCTGATTTACTTGCTGGATACGTTTTAGAAAAGGAAAAGTGTATTGCGACTGCCTTTAATCCAGAAGGTTCACCTGGTAATTTTGATGCTGATAGTATCTATGATCAATTTGTAAGAATGATGGAGTAAATTATGCCACTACATAATGAATTTAATAAGATAATGATTATTGGAGCTGGACCAACAATAATTGGCGAAGTTTCAGAAATGGATATTTTGGGAGAGCAAGTCTTAGAATCATTTTTAGAAGAAAATATTCAGGTTGTTTTGTTAAATCCTAATCCAGCTACTGTTGAAACTGATTGGAAGAAGAACTTAAAAGTCTTTTTGGAACCCATGACACTGGATTTTACTAAAAGGATTTTGCGGATGGAAAAACCAGATGCAATATTTGCAGCAGCTGGAGGCAAACCAGCATTACGCTTGCTTAAGGCATTGGAAAAAGATGGTATTTTATCCGACATGGACATTAGTTTATTAGGAATTAATGATTTGAGTCTAGATTTACAAGATTCAAGAAAATTTCATGAATTTTTGGATCGTCATCAGATTCCAACAACGCGTCAATGGTTAATCGAAGATGAAGCGACTATTTTAAATGAGTTAAGTAGAGTAACTTATCCACTTCTTTTAGTTAAAAAGCAACGTTACCGGCCAGATATTCATCGTTCTTTTAAAAATTATGAAGAACTAAAATTATATTTTGATCATGAAAAAGAAGTAGATCAAGATCATTTCAATTACAAAAATTATCGTCTTACTGAAGATCTTTCTAACTTTGAAGAATTAATTCTAGATGTTATCCGCGACCCAATCGGTAATTTCTGTTTTATTAATAATTCAGGCAGTCTTGAACCTGTTGGAATTGATTCATTAGATTCGCTTTTAGTAACTCCGGTTATTACTCGTAATAATAATCAAATGCAACAGTTACGGCGCTACAGTAAAAAAATTGCGGATGCTTTAAATTTCCATGGTGCTTTGTCAATCCATTTTGCGGTTAAACAAAGTAATGATGAATTCAAATTTAAGGTTTTGAGTGTTAAACCGCGTCTTACACATACTAGTTTGCTCGCCTATCGCAGTGGGGTATATAGTGTAGGTTATGTAGTTGCGAAAATAGCTTTGGGCTATCATTTAAATGAAATAATTGATCCCCAATCTGGTCTTAATGCAGCTATTGAACCGCGTAAAGATTCTTTCAATGTCCGCTTGCCTTACTGGTCCTTTGTAGAGTCAGGTACAAACCACTATACTTTAGGAAATAAAACCACATCTGGAGGAGCAGCTTTAGGGAAAGGGATGAACTTTGAAGCTGCCTTTATGAAGGCATTTCAATCAACCACCAGCTTTACTAATAATTTACAGACAGTTAGAACAGAACTTAGAAAAAGCAAAGAAGAGATTTTGCAAGACCTAGCTGATCCTTGGGAAAATCACCTTCTAATCTTAGTCGCTGCTATTTTTAAAGAAATCCCGTACAAGGATTTACGAAAAGCTACTCATATTCATCCAGTCTTCTTACAAAAATTTAATCACTTAATTGCTTTAACCAAAAAACTAAAGGAAGAACCACTTTCTTCAAACCTTTTGCTTAAAGTTAAAAAATACGGCTTCTCTAATCGCTTAATTGCCTACCTAACTAACAAACCTTATGATGAAATTATCGACTTAGCTCAGCAATGGCAAATTTATCCTTCATATATTCGAGTAGATGGAACTGCTGGTTTGGAAGAACCAGAAATCAGGGCAACATTTTCTGCTTATGGGGTTCAGGATGAAATTAAACCATTAGCAGCTGCAAAGAAATGTTTAATCCTTGGACTTAAGCCATTTCAAGTTTCACTGACTGGTGAATTTGACTACATGCTTTATCACGCAGCTAAAACATTAAAAGAGCAGGGGATAAGTCCAGTAATTATTAGTAATAATCCCGAAAGTATTAGTGCTTCTTATGATGTATGTGACCGAGTTTATTTTGAGCCGATTACTTTAGAAAATATTCTCGCAGTTGCACAAAAAGAGAACATCGAGTATGTCTTAACGCAATTCTCTGGGAAACAGGCAAATCGCTATCGAATCCCGCTGCTTAAAAATGGCCTTAAAATTATTGGCCAACCAAATATTGAACATACTCTTAAGCTGGATAAAACAAAAGTAATTGAAAATGCAAATGTAAGTCCAGTGCCAGCTTTAACTACTAAGCAACCAGAGGAAGTAGAAGAATTTGTTATAAAACATGGCTTCCCACTTTTAATCGGTGGGTTAAGCAACAATCAAAAAAAGCCTAAATCAGCTGTTGTTTTTGATATTCCGGCTTTAAATAAATATATTACTGAAAATGAGTTACAAGAAATAATTATTTCTAAATTTATTGAAGGTAAAAAATATGAAGTAACAGCTATCTCAGATGGAGAAAATGTTACAATTCCAGGAATTATTGAACACTTTGAGCAAAGTGGCTCACATGCTTCAGATTCAATTGCAATTTACCGTCCTCAAAACTTAAGTTCAACCCAGCAACGGTTACTACGTGATAGCACAGTAAATATCATTAAGCAGTTTAAATTGCGGGGGCCAGTTAATCTGCACTTTTTAATTGCTAATAATCAAATCTATGTTTTACAAATTAAGACATATGCGGGGCATAATATTTCTTTTTTAACAAAATCTATCCATCAAAATATCGTTAAAATTGCCACGCAAGTTTTACTGGGAGCTGATTTACCAGAATTAAATTTAACAAATGATGTTTGGCCATCTTCATCATTAATTCATGTAAAAATGCCAGTATTTTCATCCTTACAATACCATGGCGAAAATACTTTTGATTCACTTATGAAAACTTCAGGAAGTGTAATGGGGCAAGCTGTCAGATTGCCAACCGCTTTGTACAAAGGATACGAAGCCAGTGACTTGATTATTCCAAGTTATGGGACTGTCTTTATTTCAGTTAAAGATAGTGAAAAAGAGGATGCTGTTAAAATTGCTGCCAGATTCCACCGCTTAGGGTTTACCTTATTAGCAACTGAAGGTACAGCAACAACTTTAGCAGAAAAGGGAATTACTACTGGGATTATTAGTAAATTACAAGATGGAAATAAGGGTATTTTGGAAAAAATCACGCAGCATCGTATTAATATGGTAATTAATGTGACCAGCCTTTCTGATTCGGCTAGCCATGATGCAATTGTTATTCAAGATACAGCTTTAGAAACTCATATCCCTGTTTTATCTAGTCTCCAGTCTGCAGCAGATATTTTAACGGTTTTAGAAACCATGGCGATGACTACGCAACCATTATAATAAAGAAAAAAGCATCCCTAGATACTTACTTTGTAAGTGGGATGCTTTTACTGTATTCTTTTTCCTGTTACAACTTCTTCTTCTGGAGTAACTTCAATTGAATTTTGTCCTGTATAAATGACAAAACCAGGCTTTGCACCATTAGGCTTTTTAATTCTCTTAACTTGAACATAGTCTACTGGAACATGAGCGGAATTTTTACCTTTAGAGTAGTAGGCTGCAATTTCTGCAGCTTCTTGAATGTCTTGCGGACTTGGATTTTCATCTTCCAAAATCACATGCGAGCCAGGCATATTTTTAACGTGGAACCAGTAATGCTTCTTATTAGCCTTTTTAAGTGTGAGCCAATCATTTTGGTAATTGTTTTTACCGACTAACACTTTTTTACCATCACTTAATTCAAAAGTATTAAGTGATTTTTCATTTATTTTCTTTTTGCGTTGATGATTTTGAGGACGTTTCAAATAACCCTGATTAATTAATTCCTCACTAATTGCATCAATATCTTGTGGATCAGCATTATCAATTGCTGTTTGAATAGAATCAAAATAAGCTAAATTTTCTTTGGTAATTTTAATTTGTTCATTGACATGCTTAATGGAATTACGCAGTTTTTGATAACGGGTAAAATACTTTTGAGCATTGCGTGCAGGAGAGAGAGCAGGATCCAGTTTGATTTTTAATTCTTGATTATTTTCATAATAGTTAGGTAAGGAAATTTCCGTCATTCCTGGCTTAACTTGATGAAGATAGGTGTTTAATAATTCGCCCTTAATCCGATACTCTTCAGAATTTTCTGCTTGCTTTAATTGCTTTTTAAGTTTAACTAGCTTTTTACTGAGCTTCTTTTGCTCATTTGAAACAACAGTTTCTACCTTTTTTGATTTTTGGCGAACCCATTCTTTATTGGCTTGTTCTTTATAAAAATCTTCAATGCCACTGTTTACTTCTGGATAAGTACGCACCATTTGTAAATCTAAATGGTAAGGTAAGTATAAAAACAGCCGGTCCTTATGTTTAGGAGTTTGTAAAATAGTTGCTTTAGGATGATCAAAATGAGAAAAGAAGGTAGTAAATGAAGGATAAGAAAAGTCGTCTTCCAAATATCCTGCTAACTCCCGCCGATCATCGCCATCGACTCCGTTAATATTTTGAGCGAAGTCGCTAGGAGTAGGAAACTCTTTTTTTAATTCATTGAACTTAGATTTATCAACTTCAAAACCATTAATTCCTGGCTTTAATGGTGGAAGTTCATAAGGTGCGTGAGGCAAGAGAAGCCGTGCCCGATTTTCATCAGGATTGATTCGTTTAAGTAGATCAATAATTTTATTAGTATGGGCATCATACAAAATTACATTACTGTGTTTACCCATCAGTTCAATTGATAATACTAATTTAATTTCATCTCCCAGCTCATTACGATTGGAAAAATAAAAATTAACAATTCTTTCAACTCCAACTTGTTCAATTTTTTCTAAAACTGATCCCACCAGGTATTTACGTAGTACCATGACAAAAGTTGGGGCAACATCAGGATTGACAATGTTTTCATTTGTAATATAAAAGCGTGGATTTTGTGCATTAGCAGAAATAAGTAGTTTTTTGTTTTTACGATCTTTTCTAAAGTTTAGTACTAAGTCGTAAGGGAAGGGCTGATAAATCTTTGTTAGCTTTCCTCCCACAAGATCGGTATCTAATTGTGCTAATAAACTATGAATAAAAAGGCCATCATAAGCCATCAAATCACCTCAAAATTTCTTTCCTTACTATTATACTATTAATCTAAAAAAATCCCTATTTTCTTAAGTTTCTTATTGATACCAGACTAGCATTCAAGTATGCTATAATTAAACTACTAAACGGACTAATATATTATAAGGCAGGTTTTCAGATTGAAGATAGCAGTTGTAACAGATAGTACCAGTGATGTAACAATTCAAGAAGCAAAAGAAAATGATATTACAGTAGTACCCATTCCTGTAATTATTGATGGTAAAACTTACTTAGATAAAGTAGATATTACTGCTGAAAAATTATTTGAAACACAACGTAACGGCGCCTCATTTCCTAAAACTTCACAACCTTCTTTGGGAACAATGTTAGAATTATTTGATAAACTCCACGACGAAGGTTATGAAGCTATTATTACTATTACTTTAACATCTGCCATTTCTGGCTTTTATAATACCTTATTAACAATTGCTAAAGAACATCCTGAATATAATTTACATCCTTATGATTCAGGAATGACTGTACGTTCAATTGGTTATTTGGCTTTAGCAGCAGCAAGAATGGCCAAAAAGGGTCGCAGTGTTGAAGAAATTTTTGCTAAATTAGATGAAATTCGGGCAAGCATTGGCGTTTTGTTTGTTGTAGATGATTTGCAAAATTTGGTAAGAGGTGGACGCTTAAGTAACGCCTCTGCTTTTATTGGTACTATGCTTCATATTAAGCCTTTACTTACTTTTGATTCTGAAACTTATGAAATCAAAAGTTTTGATAAAGTTAGATCTCTAAAACGCGCAATTAAAAAGAGTGAAGAAATTGCTAATAAAAAGATTGCAGAATTACCTTACAAGGATAAGTTACGTTTCATTATCTATAATTCTAATGATGAAGCTCAAGCCGCAGAAGTAGCTGAACACTTTAAAGAAAAATATCCAAATCAACCAGTTGAAATGCAGGTCTTTGACGCAGTAGTAGCCACTCACCTAGGTGAAAAATCACTTGGTATTACATGGTTGTTAGATATTGACAAGATTGATTTGTAGTTAAAAAGCTATCATTTGAAGATAGCTTTTTTGTTTTGGAAAAAATAGTATAGTAACTAGTATTTAATCTTTTGAAAATTATATTAAAGACGATTTAAATTACTTATGGGAAAGTATCTATAAACCGTTTTAGATAACTGCATTGTTATATTATCGAGCAAAATAGTATAATGATAATTAAGCTGATACTCAAAAAGGAAGGTTAATGTGAAAGAACCAATAATTTACCAAACAAAGTATAATCTCAACAGTGCAGTTCAATTAAAAGATGCAATTCGGAAAGAGTACGGAAATCATTCAGAAAAAAGTTCAATTTTAACCGAATATCCGACTGTTTATATTATTAATGATACTCCCAATCAGCATAAGGATAACTTTTCTGTTTATGTTGGTGAAACAAACGATATTCAAAGAAGAACATTACAACACTTAGACGTTGATCCTAAAAATCGTCAGGACTTCTCAAACTTAAAGAGATCAAGAGATACTATGATGTATGTTATTGGACATCAACATTTTAATAAATCTATGACTCTAGATATTGAAAATCGTTTAATGCAATATTTGAGTAGTGTTCCTGCGGTTAAACATCTTAATAATCGACGGCATAATGAACAAAATAAATATTATGATTCACATGAATTTGATGAATTATTTGATTTAATTTGGAAGAAATTAAACAAGGAAAATAAAACTCTTTTTCCAGCACAGAGTATTTTAGAAAGTTCTGCCTTATTTAAATCTTCCCCTTTTAATAAGCTAACAACTGAGCAGTTAAATGCAAAAGAAAAAATAATTGATAAAATTAATTTTGCTTTAACTAATGCCAATAAGCAATTATCGGCTGATGGAGAACTTATTTTGGTTAAAGGAGAAGCAGGAGCTGGTAAAACAGTTTTAATGAGTAACATTTTCTATGATTTGGTACATGAAACTGAAACGCAAAATGACAAACACTTATCCATTTCTTTATTAGTCAATCAAAATGAACAGTTAACTGTATACCAAGAAATGAAAAGAAAACTTTTTGAAAAACAAGATCATGTTACAGTTGAAAAGCCGGTCTCATTTATAAAAAACGTTTCACCTGATGATAAAACTGACATTGTTTTGGTTGATGAAGTCCATTTATTATTAACTCAACGAAGTCAATCTTATGCTGGTTTAGGTCAAAATATGTTAGAAGATATTTTAAAAAGAGCAAAAATTGTAATGGCAGTTTATGATCCTAAACAGGTATTATCAACTACTTCAGTTTGGGAAGATGGAAAATTAGAAGAACTAGAGCAGAAAATTGGTCCTGAGAATATTATTTATTTACATAATCAGATGAGAATTGATGCTAATCCTCAAACAATTAATTGGATAGAAAATATTATTAATTATGGTAAAATTGGAAAATTACCTAAAGATAACAAATATGAAGTAAAAGTATTTTCTGATCCTGCTAAAATGCAAGCTGCAATCAAGAATAAAGATAAAAATCAAGAACGTGGAATTAGTCGAATGGTAGCAACATTTGATTGGAAATATTCAGGAGGTAAAGCAGAGTTACCAGCTGGGCAAAAGTATTGGGAAGTAGTCGAAGGTAGTTGGAAAATGCCTTGGAACTATGAGATTAGAAGGCGTGATGGCTATGAAAAACATAATCATCCTTATGGACCAGTTACTTATAAACAACAGGCTTGGGCTGAGAAAGATTATACAATTAATGAAATTGGATCCACCTATACTGTGCAAGGCTTTGACTTAAATTATGTTGGAGTAGAGTTAGGTCCATCAGTAAAATATCGTGATGGAAAGCTTATTCATGATCCTTCTAGTAGTAAAAATTCAAAAGCTACTCAAAAAAGAAATTCAACTAAAAGTTACGCAGAAATGCTCTTGAAGAATGAATTAAATGTTTTGTTGACACGCGGAGTTCACGGACTTTATCTTCATGCAGTTGATCCAGCATTACAAAAAGCGTTAGAGAAAGCAGTAAAATAAATCTATATTAATTTATTTAGGAAACGGGCATTTTATTAGCCTATTTATAACTTTATCCTTTAATACCTTATAAAAATACTCAATCTTAAATATAATGTCGTTCTAATCTTGAAATTTAAGGGCGAATTTCTTAACTATTTTATGTGAAACAATTTCAAAAACTATCGGTATAACCTTTTAATAAAGAGTATGATAAATAAAGATAGACAGGTTCCAAGATTTAAGAAAGGTAAAATATGAAAAATAGAAAAAAAGATAGTTCTGCGTCTACAGTATTTTATTTAAAATATGTAAAACCACGCTATACCAAAGACATTATTAAGGGTAAGTTTTATTTTACGAAAGTAAGATATTTTAAAGACTTGGGCTTGAACGGTGATAATAATATTGGAGACTTAAATGAGGGACACATAACTAAAAAATCATTACCAGGAGAATGGAAAACGATTAAATTAAATGGGGAAAGCTTTGATATTACTGATTGTGAAGTAACGCTAAATCGACAAATATTAAGTGATGAACAATATAATGAAATAGGAATTTTTTCCCTAATTGCAGTAACTACTGATGATCTTGTTTTTGTTGAAGAGAATGAAAATGGGAGAAAATTTAAATTAAAAAAAGAATTTATAGAAGATTGTAAAAAAATAGATCCTGATAATCAAAGAGATCTTGTAGCAATACCCAAAAATTGTTTTTACAATTTCAAAAAGGAGCAACAAGGCTATATAAAATATTACAATTCTACATACTCAAAATCTTTACCAACTCTTTCAAAAGATAATTGGACTACACTTTTTTATAAAGATAAGTCTTACGAATTTCAACATGAGTATAGGTTAATTAAATCTATAAATAACGGTAACTACTTAGAGATTGTCTCAGGTCTTCCTAAAATAATTTTGGTTAAAGATATAGAGAAAATTGAAGTAATAAGAAAAAAACAATTTAATTGCTAGATGACTTAAATAATATATTAGGTTGAAAGTAGGATGATTTGGAAACAAAAGAAGAGGGAATAGAAATTAACTATATGATATAAAGCTATATTTACCGTAAAAATATTATGTAAAGTAGTAATATCTATAATTGTTTAATATGTAGCCATTGGGTATAATTTAAATATACATCAGATATAAAGGTGATATTAAGGAGGGATATATTATGACTACGGCTTCAATGAACTTTAAAGTTGATGCAAGTACAAAGAAACTTTTTAATCAAGCAGCAGAAAAAATGGGATTAACTTCATCAGCTTTACTAAATATATTTGTTACTCGTGTAGCAAGAGAACAAGCAGTTCCTTTTAGTCTTAAAGTGGTACCAAACAAAAATGAGACTTTTGATGAGGAAAGTAAAAACGCAATGATTAAGGAACTTGCTATCGTCAATGGGTTGATACCTGATGATGATAATAAAGTTGATGATTTGGATGACTACTTCAAAAAATTAGGTGTTTAGTATGTATCAAATTAAAACAACTAAACTTTTTGATAAAAGATTTGCTAACTTAAAGAAACTTTTTAATTTGACACAAGATGAAGCCAATGATGCTATTGAATCCTTGAAATATACTATGATGCTACTTCAGCAAAATGGAAAATTACCTCGAAATGGTAATAGCTCTACTGATCCTGATGGACCTTATTATGACCATAAATTAACAGATGAGCCTTGGAGTGGATTCAATGAATATCATATTTTAGGCGATGTATTAGTAGTCTATTATAAGTTAGAATCAAAAAGAACTATCAGGTTTACAACCATCACTACGCATAATGAACTTAGACAAGGAAATTTAGATTAATAAAAATATTTAGAATTTTACTCCTCACTTATTTAAAAGATAAAAGAGTTAGCGACTATTAGGTAATGCAATAATGGAATGTTCAGTCGTTAACTCTTTTTTATGTGAGATTAATTTGCAAAAAATTAGATAAACATATTTTGAAGGAGGAATTGTTTCAATTTTTTTAATGAATTTCTTCTACTTTTATTTTTTTCTTGATATATATTTATTTTATCTAATAAATTGCCTATAACTTTTTGTTCTTCATTAGATGGTATTTTAATCATAAATTTAGTAGAAAAATCTTTAACCACATGCGGAATATTAGGAGTGCGAAAATTAAAATAAATTTTATTTTGATTACTTTTTAAAAAATGATATAAGTAAGAACTTGAGTATTTAGGAGAATATGCTTTTAAAGTAGAGCCTAAAGCACCTTCAATTCCACGATAGATAGTACCGGCTTTAGATCCATCCCATAAAATTAAAATATCATCATTTTTTACATCTTTAGAAGCAGAGACATAAGTGGGAGTTCCACCATTCAAATAGGCAGTGTCAAGATATATAGAATTATTTCCAATCATCTCTTTTTTTGCTTTTCCCTTTAATTCTTTAGATATAACTTCTTTTAAGGATAAAATTTTCCAATCATTTTTCAAGTTTTTAACTTTAAGTTGAGTACTCTTAAGGGAAAATAACCTTTGATACATTGCTTGTTGTAGTTGAGATTGCAAAGAATATTTCTTTTGCAAAAGGGTTATAGTCTCATCAAGTTTTGAAAGAAGATTACCAATTTTGTCTTGTTCTAACTTTAAAGGAAATTTTTGATTTAAAGTTAAAAAATCTGAATAACTTATACTTCTTCCATCTCTAACTCCGTAGGTTACTTTTTTAGTAACTGAATAAAATTATAACTAGTAAATTTTTCTTTCCAAAAATTATCATTAAAGTTCTCAGGCACTTTAAAGGAAAATACCGTGTAAGCAGGGGAGCCGATTCCTTCCATTCTTGAGTAAGCAAAACCTCCTTGAAAGGAACGTAAGTGGATAACAAAATCGCCTGGTTCTATTCTTTTATAACTTTCAAGACTAGTTCGTGAAGTTTTAATATCTACTCCAATTTTATTTCGAGGTATCATTCCTTTGTTTTGAGTAGCAGATAATACAGTAAGGTTCGGAAATCCTTTTTCTGTTTTAGATTTAAAAATTAAAGTTCCTTTTTGTTGCTGCCAAGTAAAAGTAATTGAATAGTAATATATTTAAATTAAGGTTATACTAATATGAGATAAAGTATTTTAATGAGTTTGAATAGGATTAATCAAAATGAAAGAATTTAAGGATCTATCAAGACGTGACCAAGAAGCATCTTTACTTTTTCCTTTAATAAAAGAATTAAAACGATTGGGCGGAAAAGTAACTACTAAAGAATTAAAACGTTCTTTGATTGAGAATATAGATTTTATTCCAGAAGATGCATTAACACATATTAAAACTTCAAAAAGTGGGAATCTCTACCATCCCTTTGACTATCCATTTAACTTTGCCGTGACAAATTTAAATATGGCAAAATTATTTGACCGTCCTAAATTAGGTGCCGTAGTGTTAACAGAAAAGGGTAGAAAAGCTAGTTACGAGTTTGAAGATCAGCCAGAGAAATTTATAGCATCTGTTTACCGAATAACTGAGCCTCTTTGGAAGGGAAAAGCTAAAAGAAACGCTAAAATGACTTATTCGAAAGATAAGGGAAAAGAAATTGAAAAAGTAGTTGATTACAATGAAGATTGGCGCCAAAGACTTCAAACGGCTATTAATAGTCTTGCGCCCACAAAATTTGAAGAGTTTTGTCGACAATTAATTAAAAAAATGGGTGTTGATATAGATGAAAAAA
The DNA here is from genome assembly GCF_014522345.1 of Lactobacillus sp. PV037. NCBI lineage: Bacteria > Bacillati > Bacillota > Bacilli > Lactobacillales > Lactobacillaceae > Lactobacillus > Lactobacillus sp. PV037. The sequence goes on from NZ_CP041987.1 coordinate 684,131, forward strand.
TTGGTATAAATATTTCGGGTGACGGTGGCATAGATGGGTACGGTTACTTGACTAATGATGATTTCAGAACTACACGTGTTGCCAACTACACGTGTTGCCATTCAAGCAAAACGCTGGAATTTAAATACTACCGTCTCATCTCCTGAAATTGATAAATTTAGAGGGGCAATGGATAAATTTAGAGCAGAATATGGCATCTTCATTACCACTACTTCTTTTACGAGAGGTGCAATTAACGCAGCACGTTCAGGAACAAGAGTAATAACTTTAATTGATGGTGAAAAGTTATTAGATTTAGTTGCAAAATACCAAGTTTTTGTCAAACCAAAAGTAGTATATGAATTAGATAAGGAATTTTTTGAATAAACTAGGTATTGTTGATAGAATACTGGATTAGCGGTGAAAAGTACCAATTTAACTCCATATCTTTTCTAAAGCTAAAAGTATTGCTTCTTTAGTATCTATGGTTAAATTATCTAAATTGATTTCATCAAACTGCTTTTTTATTTCATTAAGATTCTTTTTATTAGAGTTAAGATAAGTATTTTCCTAGGAATTTCTCCATTGCTGCAATAACTCGTATATAATTCTACAAAATACTTTCATAAAAAATTTGCGTTAATCAATCTGTTCAATTATAATACAAGTGAGAAGATAGTAATAAGCAGCTACTTGTTACTCTCAATCGTAGATAATAAATAACTTTTGGGGAAAGTCAATCTTTATGATTGACTTTTTATTATGGGATATGCTTTGACAAAATTAATTGCAGCACAAGATATAAATGATTTGAGAATCCCACCTGCAAATTATTTAGAAAAACTTGATGGAGATAGAAAAGGGCAATATAGTATTACCATTAATAAGCAATACCGTATTTGTTTTGTAGTTAAAACGCCAAATTATTTTTATAATGTAGAAATTGTAGACTATCATTAATAAGGAGGAAATATCTATGTTAAAGAATAATATTTCTACAACAAAAGTAAGTGAAATCTTGTATGAAGAATTTATGTTGCCTTTAAATATCTCTGCTTATGCAGTTGCTAAAGCTATTAATGTCCCATCTTCAAGAATATTAGATATTCTCCATGATAAAAGAAAAATTACTGTAGACACTTCAATACGCTTAGGAAAATTATTTGGAGTATCTCCAAAGTACTTTTTAAATATTCAAAATGATATTGAGCTAAGAAATGCAGAAATAGAACATAGTGGCAGTTATAACCAAATTAAGCAATTATCACTTGCCTAATTATTTAACTTAAAGTTAGTAGAAAGGATTAAAACTATGACTATTAAAGCAACAACCACAAGTGAATTAAGAAAAAACTTCAAAAAACTTGCTGACGATGTCTCTAATTATAATGATGTAATATTTATAACAAGACCAGAAAATAAAAATGTAGTCCTATTATCTGAAAAAGAATACAGTTCATGGCAAGAAACAAACTACCTTCTATCAACATCAGAAAATAGAAAGGCTCTTCAAAAAGCTATTACCGATAAACACAGTAGTAAGAAATTAACACCTCAAGAATGGTATAACCGAGACGAAGCTAATCTTTGTGATTAGCTTTTTGCTTATTTGATAAAATTTATTCAAGTGTAGCAAAATGAAATTTATAAATTATAATATAGGAGTCATATCATGGAATTTAACAATGATGAAACAATATTTATTCCACCTGCAGGATTTTTTGAAGATGTACTTGATCGTATGGACAAGATGGAGACGCAGATTGATGAACTTAAGAAACAATATTACAACAATTCTAAGAATTCGCGTGATGTTTTCTTATACGGTTGTGAAGTAGTTGGCAGTCAATATCTAGATTTAGAAGATCATCTTATTCCAAGGTTACAAGAAAATGACCCATTAATTTTGATCAGAGAAGCAGGTAATCACTATGATGAACATGCAATTAATGTACAGACCACTAGTGGCCTAAAGTTAGGTTACTTACCACGAAAGAACAACTTAATTTTAAGTCGCTTAATGGATGAGGGGAATCTTTTATTTGGTAAAGTCAAATCTTTTCATTGGGATGGTAAGAAGTTAGATCTTATACTCAAGGTTTACATGCACATGAGTTAGTTAAGTTAATCCTTGTAAAAATCCTTATTTTAATTAGTGTTATACTTTATAAGTAACATCCTAAATAGAAAGTGGAAGTTTGTGCTCTATAAGCAAATTGAACAAAATAAGCGAAATACTTGGATTATGTTGGGAATCTTTTTAGTTTTGCTCCTGGCAATCAGTGTATTAATAGGATGCCTTTTACCAATACTTGGTGTCATATTTTTCATTTTTAGCATAGGTTATGTAGCTTGGAATTATTTTAGAGCAACAAATACCTTGCTGAAAGTAACCGGTGCCCAAGAAGTTACTAGGAAAAGTAATCCCCAAATCTATGAAATGGTTGAAGAATTATGCTTAGCCGCTGGAATGCCAATGCCTAAGATCTATATTTCGCCTACGAAGGAAGTTAATGCTTTTTCAACTGGTTTTGATCCCGAGCACGCTAGTTTAGTGCTTTACCAAGGCTTGCTAGATATTATGAATAGGGATGAAGTGCGTGGAGTTATTGGACATGAACTAGCTCATATTCGTAATTATGATATTCGCATTACAGTTCTATCGAGCATTCTTGTTAATTTTATTCTTTGGACTGGCCTTGGGACTCTCTTAGGTGGTTGGACCTTGGTTACCTCTGACGGAAAGGGATGGGGAACTTATTTAATTAAGGGCTTTGGTTTACTAATCTTAGGCTTTGGGGCAATCGTGAGTATTTTTGCAATTCCAATCGCTAAATTATTATCATTACTCATTTCCCGTCAAAGAGAGTATTTAGCTGATGCCGGATCGGCTGATCTAACTCGAGAACCATCAGGTTTAATTTCTGGTTTACAAAAATTAGAAGATTTAGAAAATGGCAAAAAATTACCTCAGAATGAAAAAACAAATAATAACTTAGTTTTGCAAAGTCTATATTTTAATGCTGGCTCAATTACCAAATGGTATCAAAGATTGTTTTCCGATCATCCGCCACTAGATAAAAGAATTGAACGTTTAAAAAATAGTGCAAAAATTTAATATCAAAGAAAAAAGGATTTAAATACCCTCGTAGGATTGTGCAATTTGATTCTACAAATAATCTGAACAATAAAAAGTAATATAGTTTATTTATTGTAGAAGATAAAATTAAGGTGTACTCTTTATGTAAGATGCAATATAGGGATAGGTGATCATATGGAAAATCAATTAATAAGAAAGATGTCCCAAAAGGGACAAATTGTTATTCCTGTTTCAATTAGAAAAGCATTGGGGTTAGAAAAAGGGACAAAACTTTCTTTCAAACTTAATGGTGATGAAATTACTATAAAAAAAGCCCCTTCGGTATTAGAATGGGCAGAAGTATTAAAAGAAGGAAGAGACAATGAAAGACTTTAAAAATCAAATTACACTAACTTTAGTTAAAAGAGATAAGGAAACTTATAATCTTGAAGACTTAAATAAAAAAATCATCGAAAAGCTTACTGATGCTTTTCATCATGTATTAATTTTACAAGCAGAAAAAACTTCTTCAATAAATGGTGAATTACAAAATAGAGAGGTGCTTCTCGTTAATTGCAATTTCAATGATCTTACTGAAGGGATGAAAGAAGCCGTACAAGAAGCAATCATTTTAGAGATGACAGAAGGTAAAGAAGATGTAGTAGAACTTAAGGTTAATAATGAGACTCAACTTTTATATAAGGAAAATTACATCGAAAATAATTAATTTTTATAATAAAGTACGTAATAATTGCTAACATAAATGCTTAAGCAAATAATAGCAAAAATAATAAAATCAACAAAAAAAGCTAAGACAATTACCTTAGTAATAGCTAGAATTGTTGCAAACCTCATAACAATTTTAGCTTTAAGCCTTAGCCAAGAAACAGTGGATTAAAAATCCTGTATTTTTGTGTTCTATATTGGACGAAAGGAAATTTTAAATGAAATACAAGTTTAATTGGAAAAATTTTTGGAAAAGATTTTTCATTATTAATGAGGCTATTTTTGCGATTTTGCAATTAATAAACTGGATAATTTTAAAGTGATAGACTAATTAAAGTGCCTCACACTTGTTAGATCTATGTCTAACAATTATGAGGCACTTCAAAATTTGATCGCTTTTTGTTTATCATCTTGTTACAATATTATTAGGTCATTGGTTTAGCTAACCGATGATTTAGTAACTTTGGATGGCTGCACACCCCTCAACCTATTTTCAGTTACGGAGGTGAGAGCCATGCCACATGGAATAGACTGGAGAAGTAGGCTTCCTTGCAAATAGCTTCTGCTATTGCACTAAGCATTGCACTCAATGCACTAGGTAAATTCTTAGTGAGTTGTGCAAAGGCTTATGCAATAACAAAAAAAGCTAATCACAAGGATTAGCTAACCACTTCAGTCATTCAAGTTACGATTGGAGTTAACGACTCGACCTCGTTAGCTCCTTTTCTTTTACAATTATAAAAGAAATTAAATAAAAATTCAAGAGAAAGTAGTCTAGCTCCTTTAGTATATGCGGGATTTTAATCCTGCTGTAGTTCATAAATGGTAGAAGAGAATTATAGAGTAAAAAGTTATATTTACGGTAAAAATATTATGTAAAGTAATAGTTAATAATTTTTAGCTTAAAAGAGTAAGACTTCAGTAACCTTACTCTTGTATTTTTGAAGCTATATTCCTTTTTGAAATATTTATAACTTGCCCCAATCAATCTCTTCAATATTTGTAAATCCACTTTTATCCTTTTCACGTTTACGAACTACATCTCCAACTCCATTAGATTCTAATTCTATTGTTTCCTTAATTGCTGTTGCATGAGTTTTCATATAATTCATCAACTTTTTATTATTGGTGAAACCGGGAGTATTGTCTTCAATTAAACCTCTATCTTTAGCAAGCGCTAAAAGAATATCTTTTTTGGTTTCTTTATTTACAAAGTTTAATTCGTCAAATATTTTTTTCATTTTATCATCTGTTTTTTTTGCATGAAAATTATCTGGCATAACTTTTTACTCCTTTCTCTAATCTCTAAGAGACTATCTTAATTATACGCTATTCCTGGTGCTGCTAGTATTGATGGCTATTTAATTGGCAATAAACTTTTTTGATAAGAGAATCTTATTATTTATCACGATATTTTATCTAAAATTTGCTTTAATTAATCCGTCCAATTATAATATAAGTACAAATGAAAAGAGAGCAACGAGTGGTGGCTCGTTACTCTCAATCGTAGATTTGAATAACTAGGGGAAAGGCTAATCTTTATGATTAGCTTTTTTGATTATTCGATATGCTTTTGCAAAGTTAATTGCAGCAATCGAAAGAATCAAAATGCCAGTTGCAAAATCAACCGAATAAATATAAACAGTGGAATTTATAAGGTTTAGGTATAAATTCTTACTTTTGGCTATTATGCTAGTGTTATAATGAGATAATAACACTAGTAACAAGCTTGAGGAATAGCGTAATAACGCCAATTTTAAGATGTCCCAAAAATAGCTAGTGTTATAATTCTTAATATAGTATAAATAACATTAGTATATTATAAAGCTTTACAAATAGGTATTTTATAGACTGTTTGTAAAACTAGTAAAGTTGATAAAGGAATTTCCATAAAATTATCAATAAAATCAATTTTCTTATCATGCTGAGAGGACGATTCTATTGCATTATTCGTCCAAAAAGACTAATAACTAATCATTCATGCAAATAAAGGAGATGCAATTTGATGCAACAAATAGTTAAACCAATTAAGGATTCTTGGGTTTTATCTTCAGTCCAAGATACTCTCTTAAACAGATTTGAATCAGGAAGACGAAACTACACTATTTTTCAAGTAGGGAAAGCTACTTTATTAAGAGTGAGTGATGTTTTGCGTCTTAGAAAATCAGATGTATATGAGGAAAATGGTCGAGTTAAGAAAAATGCTTATATCATCGATAAAAAGACTAAAAAGAAAAATGTACTTTATTTAAAACCCGTAAAGGAAGATCTAGAAGACTACTATGATTGGTTAAAAGGTTGGCAGTTAAAGAATCCCGATAAGAGTGTTTTCTTTAGCGAGTGGCTTTTTCCGTCAATGACTAAGCCTGAAAAGCATATTGACGAAAGAAGATATTACATGATTATGCATAGAGTAGGAGAGATTCTTAATATTAATTATTTGGGAACTCATACAATGCGCAAAACTGGAGCTTATCGTGTTTATCAACAAACTAACCATAATATTGCCTTAGTAATGAAATTACTTAATCACTCTTCGGAACAAATGACTTTGGCATATCTAGGATTAGATCAAGAAGAACGTGAACATCTATTAGATAGGGTAGACTTTGGTTAATTGTAAACTAATAAATTTTTTGCTTCTGAGATTGTTCATAGTCTGCTGGCAACGCAACAGTTTTAGAAGAGTTAAGATTAGTTTTAAAGGAGTCCACGAGTAGAGTCGTTAACTCCCTTTCTCATCAAAACATAAAATTTGCCTTTATTTAAACAGGGAGTTACGCTAATGATAATAATTAATAAATATTATAGTGGAGACAATCATGGATAACATTAGTGAAAAGAAAATAGAACAACTCGGAACTTTTGAAATTAGTCAAAAATTATTGGCACTTGCTAAAAATAATGAAAAAGGGAATATCTTTTTAAATGCTGGAAGAGGAAATCCTAATTGGATTCAGACTTTAGCAAGACTAGCTTTTGCACGTTTAGTGGAATTTAGTGTGAATGAGTCAAAAAATACAATTAATGATGGAATAATGGCTGGTTTTATTAATAAAGAAGGAATTAGAGAGCGTCTATTTTCTTATTTAGATTCTAATAACAGTAAAGTTGATAAATTTATTATCGATGCCATAAATTATTGTAAAGAAAATTTGAAAGTTGATTGTGATGACTTAATTTATGAATGGGCAAATGGAGTTATTGGAAATGATTATCCAGTCCCTAGTCGTTGTTTAAAGTACAATGAAATTATTGTTAATGAGTACTTACAATCTATTTCTTATCGAGGAAAAAAATTAGCAAATCAAACTAGTATCTTTCCTACTGAAGGTGCAACAGCTGCAATTGCATATGCTTTTCATAGCTTAAAAGAAAATCATCTTCTGAAAAAAGGTGATAAGATAGCGATTAATGAGCCAATTTTTCCACCTTATATCATGATTCCAGAGCTGAATGATTATCAATTAGTTGAAGTAGATTTAGCTTCATACGAAAAAAATAATTGGGAAATTGAGCCAGCTGAAATTGAAAAATTGAAAGATCCTGCTCTTAAAGCTTTAATTGTAGTTGATCCAACTAATCCTACCTCCAAAGAATTTAATTCTAAAGCTTTACATGCCCTTAAAGATGTAGTAAAAAGCAACCCAGAATTAATGATTATTTCAGATGAAGTTTATGGTAGCTTTGTACCTAATTTTACTAGTGTTTACAGCGTACTTCCTTATAATACAATGTTAGTTTATTCTTATTCTAAGCTATTTGGTTGTACGGGTTGGCGTCTAGGGGCAATTGCTTTAAATGATAATAATATTTTTGATGCTAAGATTAAAAAGCTTCCAGAAGCAGAAAAAAGAGAATTATTTAATCGCTACAAGAGTAATGTGGTAGATCCCAATAATATGCCTTTTATTGACCGTTTGTGTTCAGATAGTCGATCAGTTGGACTCTATCATACTGCAGGTTTATCTACTCCCCAACAAATTATGATGAGTTTATTTTCATTAACTCATTTAGTGTATGCAGAAGGTTCTACTGATGCATATATTGATAGTGCAAGAAAACTAGTTAAAATTAGGTATGAAGATTTACATAATGCAATGAACGCTCCAAAAGATGAAACTGATACAAATACACACTATTACTCTCTAATAGATATTTATCGTTTAGCTGAAAAGAAATATGGGAAGGGATTCAGAAAATATTTAGAAGATGATTTTAATCAAATTGACTTTTTACTTAATTTAGCTAAGAAAAATGGTGTCGTTTTAGTTGATGGTGTTGGATTTGGTGCTAAACCAGGGGAACTACGAGTGTCTGAGGCAAACTTGCCAACTGATGATTATACTTTAATTGGTGAACAGGTACTCGAACTACTAGGAGAGTACTATAAGAAATACAAAGAAAATAATTAATAAAAAAGATTTTCCTTATTAGTTAGTTTAATAAGCTACTTATAAAGAAAATCTTTTTAGTATTTACTCATCATAATCTCTGTAAACAGTTTAGCTTTTTAAGATGACAGATACAACGTTTTTCAATATTCCAATTCAATAGTTTCACTTCTTCCTCATTTTAGTGATAAGATGACATAAAAGTAGATAAATAAAGGAGAAGATATTAAATAGCTTATGACTATGATGTTATTTTTATTGGGTCAGGACATGCAGCTTGGCATGGTGCAGAAGATTTAGTTAAAGCTGGTAAAAAAGTTGCTATCGTTGAACAAGAACTAGCCGGAGGAACTTGCACAAACTATGGTTGTAATGCAAAGTTTATTTTAGATACCCCGTTTGAATTTTTAGATGATTTAAATCGTTATGAACAAGCAGATATTGCTACAGTGGGAACAATTTCTTGGGAAAAGCTGATGGCATATAAGAAGAAAATCATTTCTACTTATGCTCCATTACTTGAAAAGAAATTTGAGCAAAGTGAAATTACTCTTTTAAAGGGAAAGGGAAAACTTGCAGATGCTCATACTGTTGTAGTTAATAATCAAAAATACACTAGTGATTATGTTGTAATTGGAACTGGACAGCATCCAAATAAACTTAAAATTTCTGGCAGTGAGTTTACCCACGATAGTCGGGAATTCTTAGACTTAGATTCATTACCAAAACGTATTACATTCATTGGTGCCGGTATTATCTCAATGGAATTTGCTTCTATTGTTATAAAAGAGGGAATTGAAGTTAATATTGTTGAGTTTGCAGATCGTGCTTTACTTGCATATCCAGAAAAAATGGTTTCAGCTGTAGTAGATAAAATGACCCAAGAAGGAGTAAAATTTCATTTTAATCAAGCTGTAAGTAAAATTGTAAAAGAAAATGGTTCCTTCAAATTAATTACAGCTCAAGGTCTAGAAATTGAAACAGATTATATTGTTGATGCAACAGGTCGTAGTGCAAATACAGCTAACTTAGGATTAGAAGACGTAGGGGTTAAATATAATAAAAACGGAATTGAAGTTAATGATCACTTACAAACTAATGTTTCAAATATTTTTGCCTCAGGGGATGTTATTGATAAATCAATACCTCGATTAACTCCAACAGCAACTTTTGAATCTAACTACGTTGCTTCTGTAATTCTTGGTAATACTAAACCGATTACTTATCCTGCAATTCCAAATTTAGTGTTTACTTTTCCAAGAATTGCACAAGTTGGTGTTAGTGTAAAAGAAGCAACGAATCAACCAGATAAGTATAAGATTGTTGAGGTGCCATTTGGCGGGCCAATAAATTTTGAAAATAAATTAGAAGCTACTGCTCATTTTACGTTTATTGTTAATAAAAAAGATAAAACTTTAACTGGAGCTGCTTTACTAGGAAACGAAGCAGGGGAAATGATTAATTTAGTTACTATTATCATTGATAAAAAATTAACTTTCCAAGACTTAAACAAGATGATTTTTGCTTTTCCAGCAACTACCGATGGCTTAATCACAGCTTTAAAGACAGCTTTAGCGTAAGCTATTAAGAATTCCACTTTAACGACTTTTACTAACTCATACTTTTACAAAAACCTCTCTATTACTAGCGAATTTACTAATATCCTAGTTTATAGAGAGGGTTTATTATAGTAGATTAATCTAAAGAAACTATCCAGCCATATTTATCAGGTAAATCACCATTTTAAATACCTACTAAATTTTCGTATAATTGTTGAGTAACTGGTCCAGGATGATCTTCACTACCAAAAGTAGTTTTTCGTTGTGGTAAGTTAATGAAGCGGAGAGATTACCGCAGCAGTACCGACGGCACCAATTTCAACAAAACTATCAACACCAGAAATTTGTATTATTCAAAGTATTTATTCCAATTATTAATTTTATGCTCTAAAAAATCATAGTTTTGCTGTAAAATATGTAGCTGGTTTTTTAGGTTTAATAGTTGTTTTTCTAGCAATTTTTTTCTTTCTTTACGTGTATCTCTTTTACTAGATGCTAAGGATAAATATTTTTTTAAATATGCTATTGTAGCACCACCATTACGCATACAGTGAACAAATTCTATCCATTCACAATCTTCTTCTGAATAGATTCGGTAGCCGTTTTTATCTCTTTTAATTTGAGGAATAATTTTTACTTTCTCCCAATAGCGTAAAGTATCTACTGAAAGATTATATTTTTTAGAAATTTCATTAATTTTCATTATAGTTACACATCTTGTTTAGTAGGTCTTAAAATTATCTCACTAATAGTTACATGTTTTGGTTGATCAATTGCATATACTACACTTTTAGCAACGTCCTCTGGCGTAAGTACTAATTTTTCTTCACGAGGAGAATTATAGAGTGTTTGGATGTTATTTTTAAAATTAGGATTACTAATACTTTCAACTAAATTAGTGCTAACTGCCCCAGGAGATATAAGAGTAGACTTTATACCAGCATCTTTTTCTTCTTGTCTTAGTCCTTCCATAATAGCTCTAATAGCAAATTTTGTTGCATTATAAACAACAGATCCAGAATAGACTACATGTCCAGCAACTGAATCAGTTGCGATAATCAATCCATCTTTTTGTTTCCGAAAAACAGGTAAAATTTCTCCAACCCCATTTAATGTTCCCATGATGTTTGTATTTATCATAGCTTCCCATTCATCATAATTACGATCACGTAAGAAGCCTTGAGGCATTATTCCTGCATTATTATAAAAAACATCTATCCGGCCATAGCTATCTAATGCAAGTTTAATTAATTGCTGAATATTTTCTCGCTTAGTTACATCAACTTTTTGGGTTAAGATTGTACCGGGAAGTTTTTTGAATTTTTCAGAAATTTTAACCAATTTTTCTTCTCGTCGTGCACCAAGAATTACATTGGCACCTTGTTCTACTAGCAACTTAGCTGTAGCTTTTCCAATACCTGAAGAACCTCCAGTAATAATTACAACTTTATCTTTAATACTCATAATAATCACCTTTCTATTCGTTTGTTTCATTATAAACTATGGAGCTAACTCCATAGCAAATATAAGGAAAAATATTGTATACTTAGTAAGGATAATTAAAAGTAATGAGGAGAAACAAATGAAGAAAAAAGTATTATTTATTCTTTCAATGCTGTTATTATTTATAATTGGTGCCAAGCAATCAAATACAGTCCAAGCCAGCAGCTACTTAAATGGAAATGATTATGCTAGAGCAGCCACAAGATATGTGAAAGTTACAAGAAAAATACCTATTTATCGAGTTCGAACTGGAAAATATGAAGCTCAGAACCATTTTTATAAGGCTGGATATGTTAAAAAGGGGACAAAATTACATATTTCTTACTGGATTATGAGTACTGGCGGTTGGATAGTTACAAACAAAAAATACTATCACAATAGTAGAACATTCTTTATTATTTCTGCTCGACATGCCGATTGGTACAAAAAGATATAAGAAGTTAATTTTAAACAAAAAACCGTTGATAGTTTATTTTCATCTATCAACGATTTTTTATTATGAATTATGAATCCAATTAAGGGAAGTAGTAGCTGATTGAGAAATATTATTCATGATACTGTCAAAACGACTAGTACTTGTTGAACTAATACCCATTTGATCCATAAGTAATTTTTCAGCAAGCTCATGTTGTTCTCCGCTTAAACTTTTAACAATGGAATATTTTGAAAGTAATGGAACGCTAGAATCTTTAAGTTGACTAACAATTTGTGGATCTAAACTATCCATAGAATTAGTAGAAATAGTAGGGAGTTTCTGAGTTGAAATGGAAGTATTGGCTGAGACTAGATACTTAGCATAAATAAAGGAGCCATTGTTTAATTCCCAAGCTCGATTATTTTTAATACTACCCACTCCAATTAATTTCACAATTTTTCCTTTATCAATAGTATCAGTTTTTTTACCATCTTTAGTCATTAGATAAGCACCAGTGTAACCAACTTTAAAAGTTTCTTTGTAAGGCTTAAATCCGGCTGCTAATCTAGATACTTTATCCTTTGAAACTTTCTGCTTATTGCTTACTCTTGAAATATCATTAGTTTTAATCCATTGATTATTTTTATAGCGGTAAGCAATAATTTTTTTATTTACTTTCTTAACCGATGATACATATACATAACTGGTATTATTAAGGTGAGAAGTTACTTTCGTTAGTGAATTTGAATAAAGCGAAAGATGTTTAGAACTTTTCTTTTTAATTACTACAGTACCGGAAAAGTGATAATTTTTTTGTTTTGGTGAAGTTTTTTTACTTTTAGCTGCTTGTACTACTTGATGAGGAGCATTTTTAAGAGAACCTATTGGTCCACCTATCCCTAATAAACTAGCACCTAAAAATGGCATTAAAAAACTTTTTTTCATAAAATTCCTCCAATAAATAATGTCTTCAGTAAGTATAAACTAGGTTCCCCTACAATACAAGAAGAGCGTGGTAGCAAAATCAATAGTTAATAACTTGGAGCCTTTTATTTTACTATTAAAATAGCAGGTGTTACTATTCAGGTAGATAAATCATTAATTTAATGGAGGCGTAAGATTATGACTGAATTATCAACTAAATTATTTTTAGATGTTAAAAAATTTGAAAAATACCAAGCAATGCTCAAAAAACAAGTTCACCTTTCAAAAGAAACTTTAGTTGACTCACCAAAGTTCCCAGATGAACATATTTATAATCGTACTATCAGAGTATTAGCAAAACAGGGTGGAGCGCTCACCAATAAAGAATTAGTACTTAACTTTGACTTCCGTACAAGTGAAGTTAAAGATGCAACGAGTGCTTTACTTACTTATAACCTTGTTACAAAAGAAAATATTAATGATAAAGAATATAAGTTAAGTCTTACTGATGCTGGATTTAACGAAGCGCAAAAACTTGAAGATAGAAGAAATGAGATTTCAGAAGCTGCTTATGGTTCAATTACACCCGAAGAACAAGAACAATTAGATAAGTTAATTGTGAAATTACTTAAAAATTATGAAGCGCGTGATGTTAATTATACTGCTTTAGAAAATATGATGTTTAAATAAAATTAAGTTAACAGTTAATAAACATCCCTTGGAAGAACTTTCTTGTAGGGATGTTTTTTGATATAATTGTTAAAATATAAATTGGATTAATTAGTAAAAGACACAAGTTATGAAATTTAAAACAAGTGATAATACTGAATTAGATTATCAAGTTACAGGAGAAGGGAAAACTCTAGTACTCATTACAGGATTTGGTGGCTACCAAGAAGTGTGGAGTAGTCAAATAGACTATTTTTCTAAGCAAGGCTATCAAGTAATTACTTATGATCATCGTAATTTTGGTAAAAGTCAACGAACAAAAGTGGGCCACACTTCAGCACAACTAACCCATGATTTAATTGAATTACTAGATTTTCTAAAGATTTCTAAAGCTACTTTTATTGGTCACTCAATGGGTGGCAGTCTCTTATATAACTTATTACATGTAAAACCTGAGCTTATTGAACTCGCTGTTGTCGTCGATCAAACACCTTATATGTTAAATGACAAAGATTGGCCTTATGGTTATCTTAATTATGACAAAAATAATTATCTTGAACTGTCCCAAACAGTGCCTAAAGTGCACGAAACATTACATGGGTTAGATGATAATATTTTTGCTAAATTAAAACCCGCTAAAAAGGATTTTCCTTTTAGTCGCCAGGATAACTTGGACTTGCTTCAAGAACATATGAGACATGACTGGCGTCCAACTATTCAACACACCCAGGTGCCACTTTACATTGTTGCAGCTGCTCAAAGCCCCTATTATGATGCTAACTTTGGAAAATGGATGGATGAACAAAATGAGAAGGTTCATTTTATCTTGGTTGACCAAAGTGGTCATGATATTATGGCAGAGCGACCAGATAAATTCAATTCTATCTTAGCCAAGATTTTAAAAGAAAATAATTATTAAGGAGAAAAAATGAAGAAACACACAATTTTATTTACAGCATTTGCAGCTGGAGCTCTCTTTTTAACCGCCCCAACTGCAAATGCTGCTACAAACACTGTATCAACCCATGCAACTAGTAGTTTAATCAAAGGAAAAACCTATAAACTTCGCCTAAAAGTCCCAGGTAGGTTGACTGTAAAAGGAAGTAACAAATACACTATCAAAAATGTTAATAAATGGAATGCTGTTGCTTATCCTGGCAAAACCAAGGACACCAAGGTTTACTACTTACGTTCTGGTAACTATACTATAACGACGACTGCAAATGCTAAGATTAAAACTAGCTTTACTAAACTCACTAGCTTGCGTAAGGACCTAGATACGTTTCCAATTATGAGTAAGGAGGAGAAACCTAAGGTAGAAAAAATTCAATCGGGGCAGACTATTAAAGGATTACTGAATATGTATCATACTTATAAATTTGATACTTGGCACGACTATGAAATTACCTTAGACAAACCTAAAAAAGTTACTCTTGATGTTAATACAATGCCAGTTTATCACGGACACATGAGCAAATTGGGTGTTGACTTAGAGTCTTTGGCTAAAGATTTTAACGCTGCCTACGATTTTGCTCCATACGATGTAAGCGGTGGTGTACGTCATCGTACTTTCAGCTGGTACGTAGGTGCTGGTAGCTACAACCTTTCATTTTCTAACTTAACTGGACAATATAATTTTAAACTTACCGAAGAAGATACTGATCAAATTCCAGGAGCTGTTAAGATTACTAACATTAAGTCAACTGATCAAGGAGTTCAAGTAGATTACACACCTACTGACCACGCAACTAAGTATGGAATTTATTACAATGTTGATAATAATCATTCAGGATATTTATATGGAAATCCGGCATTCTTTTCAAATACTACAAGTGGTTTAATTCCTAATTCTTCCCTTGTTAATGGTGAAAATTTGACGACAGCGGTTATTGGAATTAATGAGCCATATAAAGCTTATGGTACAAAATCTGCAGTTAAGCAATTTACTTACTATCGTCCATTAACATCAAACGATAAGACACCAGTTAAACCAAATATTAACTTAGATTACTATGACGATCATGGTAATGATGAACCTTATATTTCTGTAAAATGGAATGAAAATAAAGCTGTCGATAGTTATGAAGTTGCTTACCGAGTTAAGGGGACTTCCGAATGGAAAAGTTTTATTACCGGTAGCAAATCCAAAACTGAAATAGATAGAGAAAAAGACTTTAAAAAGGGAACACAATATGAAGTACGAGTTCGTGCATTAACTAGTTCTCTTAAAAGTGATTGGTCAGACATCAAAACTGTGACAATCACTAATAATCCTGCTTAGTGCAGTATGTAAAAAAGGCATCCCTCATAGCGGGGATGCCTTTTTAGCTCTAAATTATTTCAAAATTCTAAAATCTTGCTCTGCCTAAAGCATGTTGAGCTGCTA
Source organism: Lactobacillus sp. PV037 (assembly GCF_014522345.1). Classification (NCBI taxonomy): domain Bacteria; kingdom Bacillati; phylum Bacillota; class Bacilli; order Lactobacillales; family Lactobacillaceae; genus Lactobacillus; species Lactobacillus sp. PV037. The sequence goes on from NZ_CP041987.1 coordinate 699,765, forward strand.
AGTTTAACAAACTCCATTGACGATCAAATCCAGGTTGGAAGAAGAAATCTTGTTCAGCCAAATCTTCCAAAGTCATTTTATGACTAATGGCTAATGCTAATACATTACCTTGAGCAGTAATATCGTACTTAGATAAAACAGCACCACCTAAAATTTGATGGGTAAGAGGATTAAAGGTTAAACTTACATAAACTTTTGGATTATCAGCTTCTGGAATATAAGCAGGACGCATTGAATCTTCATAATAACTCTCAGCGTGGTCTAACCCAAGCTTTTTAGCAGAAAATTCGTTAAGACCTGCAGTGGCAAATTTGTAATCAAAGAAACTTAAAGCAGATGCACCAACTACACCCTTGAAAGGACGAGCAGGTTTTTTATCGAAAAGATTGTTAACAACGTATTGAGCTTCGCGTCTTGCAGTAGTTGCTAACGCAATTGGCATCTTTTGATTTGCTGGGATTGAAAGTGGTTTAATTGCATCCCCAATAGCAACAACATCTTCATGATTAGTGCGGAGGTAATCATCAGTTTTAATAAATCCACGCTCATCTAAATCGATCGTACCTTTTAACCAATCAGTTGCAGGTTTAACACCAGCAGCAATAACAACTAAGTCAGCATCTACATCACCGCTGTCAGTTTTAACACGCTTAACCTTTTTATCTCCCTCGAATCCAAGGATCTTTGCACCCATTTTAAGATCCATATGTTCTTTAAAGACAGGTTCAAGAATATGGGTGAATTTTTGGTTAAGATAAGTTTCAAGAGGATGACCAATCATATCCATTAAAGTAACATGTTTGCCAGCTTTGGCAAATACTTCACTAGCTTCGGTACCAATATAACCAGCACCAATAATAGCTACATTTTTAATTGCGGGATCAGCAGCTGCATCTTTTAATTGCATAGCCCAATCACGCCCACGCATTAAGTAAATATTTCCTAAATCACTACCAGGGACTGGAAGAGTTTGTGGAGTAACACCTGATGAAAGAATTAATTTATCATAGTGCTCTTCTTTACTAATATTAGTCTTTAGATCTTTTACAGTTACAGTGTGCTTATCGGCATCAATACCAGTAACTAGGTGGCTGTCATAAACGTTACCACCACGTTTTTCAATATCTTCTGCCTTAAAATTACGGACATCATCACGAGCAGTAACTTTATCTTCAAGATATAACTGCATGCCACACGACATAAATGAGATAAAGTCAGCTGCTTCATAAACAGTTACATCAACATCATCATACTTATCTAATAATTCAATTGCAGATTCATGACCACCATGAGAAGCACCAACAATAATAACTTTGCGTTTATCCATAAAAGAGACCTCCTTAAAACAAACTATTATCTTATATCTCTACAATAATCTCTTTTTGAAAAAATACAAATTATTGAACTGAAAGATAAAAAGTTAGTAAATCAGTAGACAAGTAAGAATTTAGTTGATTTAAACAGTCACTTATAGTTTAGTTGACATCTTTATAATTTTTGTATACACTTATGTATACAAAGGAGAAACAAAATGTCAGTAAAATTACGAACTGTAGGAAATTCTAAAACTTTAACTGTTCCTAAAGATATTAAAACACTTGGGAATGAGTATGATGTTAAGAATGTAGGTCAGACTATAGTATTTACGCCTGTTAAAAAACATGTGAATATCTTTAGTACTCCTGAATGGAAAAATTATGATTATCAACATGATGTTAAAAAAGATCCGTTACTACAAGAGGTTAAGCCAGTTGGTAAGGAGATTAGTAATGATTTTTCCAAATAAAGGTGATGTTATTATTGTAGATGCTGAACCACATGCGGGACATGAAATGGGAGGACATGATCCTTCTACTAATAATATTCGTAGACATTATGTAGTAATGAGTACGAATAGTTATAATCATGCAACGCATATGTTTTTAGGATTTCCAATAACTACTTCAAATTATGAGAATAATCCAAGATATCTTCCTATTCTTATTAATGGTTCTAACGGTACAGGAGTTAAAGGGTACATAGTTTTGTGGCAGTTACAAAATTTCGATTTTGTTGCAAGACACGGAAAGATTATTAATCATTTAAATAAGAAAACAATTGATTTACTCCAGGAATATGTAGAAGACATTGTAGGAAAAGAATAAATTATATTGCTTAATAGATACAAAATTGTTATATGGAGAGTTAATTTTTTACTTTAACCTGATATCTGGGATATCTCTTCTTATTACAAAGAAAAAAATTACATCAGAAGATTACATTATATGAAACAAAAAACATCACTTGTGCTCGAAGGTGGAGCAATCAGAGATATCTTTACTACAAGTGTATTAGATGTCTTTTTGAAAAACAATATTAAATTTGATCAAGCAGTAGGGGTATCAGCTGGAGCTGCTTTTGGAGTAAATTATAAATCTCACCAACCCCAAAGAGCCCTGCGTTACAATAAGAGATTTGCTAAAGATGATAACTATGCTAGTTTTAAAAGTTGGCGCAAAACTGGTAATCTTTATAATGTAGAAATGTGCTATCATATTATTCCTGACTTATTAGACTATTTTGATTATGATACTTTTGCTAGTGATCCGATGGACTTTTGGGTTTGCGCAACTAATATTGAAACTGGGAAGCCGACCTTTCATCGTCTGATTAGTGGACGGGGTGAAGATATGGAGTGGATCAAGGCTTCTGCTTCGATTCCTGTTTTTGCCAAACCAGTTGAAATTAATGGCAATCATTATTGGGATGGTGGCGTGAGTGATTCAATTCCAATTGACTTCTTTCCTAGATTTGGCCCAACCAAACAAGTTGTAATTACTACCCAACCACGCTCATATCGTAAAACTCCTGGGAAACATCAACGTCTTTATTCAAGAATTTTTAAAGATTATCCAGCGGTTAAAAAGCAAGTTTTAAATCGTGCAGTTAACTACAATGCTACTTTGGATAAAATGAAGAAATTAGAAAAAGGTGGAGAAATGCTAATAATTGCGCCGCCTGAGCCTTTAAAGGTGAAGACTTTTAAAAATTCACCTCAAGCAATTCAAAATGTGTATGAGATTGGTGTTAAAACTGCCTATGATAACATGCAAAAAATAAAATCTTTTTTAAAGGGTAATTAAGTTTTTGCAATTTTGACTGCCAAATAATAAAATAAGGACAACTAAAAGAACCGAAGGAGGGTTAAAGATGACAGCTAATGAGAAAATTATTGCTTTAGTAAAACCAGAGTATTTAGAAAAGATTCCCAAGATGTTTCGTAAGCATGCTACTGGCGGTACTTGTAAGTTAATTGCTCGAGAACATCCCGACTTGTATGCAAAATTTGAAAATGATGAAGTAAGTACCGCCGATAAAGAAGAGATGACCAAATTAGTAAATGGTATTTTTGAGCAAAGAATGAAGAAGCATCACTTTTTATAAAGCAAACCAAAGACATCTGTAAGGGATGTCTTTTTGTTATGGAAAATAGTTTAAGAATAAACTTTTCATGTTATCATAATGTTAATTAATTTTATAAAGAAGATGAAAGTATGGACAAAACGCAAAAAATCAAAATTTTGACTGACTTAATTAAGATTAATTCGGTTAACGGTAATGAAATAGAGGTTGCTAGATACCTTCGATCATTATTAAAAAAGTATGACATTGACGCAAAAATTGATGCCTTTGGTGATAAGCGAGCCAATTTAATTGCTGAAGTAGGAGATAAAGATAGTCAAAATATCTTAGGATTAACTGGCCATATGGATACAGTTGCTGTGTCTGAAAGGGAGTGGACTTATCCTCCATTTTCTGCAACTATCAAAGGTGATAGACTATATGGGCGTGGCTCTAGTGATATGAAAAGTGGTTTAGCCGCTCAAATAATTGCTTTAATCGAGCTGAAAGAAGCAGATAAACTGCCCAAAAATGGAAAAGTAAGATTGATAATTACTGCAGGCGAAGAATACGGCACTCCCGGCGCTAATCGCCTTCAAAAACAAAATATTGCTCAGGATTTAAGCGCACTCTTAGTTGGAGAACCGACGGGCGGGAATATTATTTTTGCTCATTCAGGAAGCCTCAATTATGAGATTAAAAGTAAAGGAAAATCTTTTCACAGTTCAAAACCGGAAAAGGGCATCAATGCAATTAATGGTTTAGTTGAATTCATCAAAAAAGAACAGACCTTATTTGATGCTGTGCCACAAGATCCTTATTTAGGCGCAGTTAAGCATAGTGTAACCTTAATCCAGGGAGGTAGTCAGGTCAACATCATTCCTTCGACAGCAAGTCTAAAGGGAAATATTCGTCCAACCGCTGTTTTTGATAATGATAAGGTGATCGAGAGACTACAAGGGCTAGTTGATGATATTAATCAAAATTCTCCCTACAATTTAGCGTTAGAAGTGATTCAAAGTTTTTATCCGATTGCTACAGCGCCAGAAGACTCTTTTGTACAGCTAGCTTTTAAGGCCGCAAAAAATAATTTTTCTGATGAAATAAAACTAGATATTATTAATGGAGCAACTGATGCGAGTGTTTTCACCTTGAAAAGAAAAGACCTTCCTGTAGTAGTTTTAGGTCCTGATAAATGGGAACAAGCTCACCAAAGTAATGAATATACTACAATATCAAGCTACTTAAAGATAATTGAAACATATCAAGAAATTATTAAAAACTTTTTTGCCACTAGAGAGGAGAGGAAAAATGAGAATTAATGTTTTGCAGCATACACCCAATGAAGGCCCAGGGGCGATTAAATCTTGGGCAGACAAGAATAATTATCAATTTTATGTCTATCATCCAGAAACATTTGGCCACTTGCCTAGTGCGCAAGAAACAGATCTGCTAGTAATTTTAGGTGGGCCAATGAGTCCTAATGATGATTTAACTTGGATTAAACAAGAACGTGAATTAATCAAAGAGATGCTTAAAGCGCATAAACCAATTTTTGGGGCTTGTTTTGGTGCTCAACAAATTGCTAAAGCTGTTGGATATGAGGTTTTAGATGCGCCTTACAAAGAAGTAGGCTGGGCCCCAGTTTATTTGCAAGATCAAACAATTCCAGGACTTCCAGAAAAATTAACTGCTTTACATTGGCATCAACAAATGTTTGAAATTCCTAAAGAAGCAAAGTTGTTGTTTTCTAGCGATTTAGTTAAAAATCAGGGCTTTTTGCTTAATGATAATGTGATTGGCCTGCAATTCCATTTTGAGCCTGAAGAAGATAATCTTCGTGAAATTGCTATTAATGATCAAGAATATCCTGCAGAAAACAATTCTCTACACCAGACTTATCAAGAAATAATAAAACACGGTGTGCCAGAAGAAAATAAAAAAATAATGTTTAAGTTGTTAGATTTTATTAGTAGGACTTGGTAGTAAGGTTTTCTTTAAAGTCGATGAATGAATTTCATCGGCTTTTTGATTATTTTTTAGCTTTTGATCAATCGGAGTAACGGCTTGAAAGTTATCTTTTCACCTAAAAGATCGATAAATTCATTAGTTTACGTTATACGTAAGCTAGCATAAATAACTAGTAATTTTCAAGTATTCCTTTTCTCTATAAACTGTTAATAAAAGTTAAGCAAAGAGGGAGTATAAAAATACCTCACACTTGTTAGATCTATGTCTAACAATTATGAGGCACTTCAAAATTTGATCGCTTTTTGTTTATCATCTTGTTACAATATTATTAGGTCATTGGTTTAGCTAACCGATGATTTAGTAACTTTGGATGGCTACACACCCCTCAACCTATTTTCAGTTACGGAGGTGAGAGCCATGCCACATGGAATAGACTGGAGAAGTAGGCTTCCTTGCAAATAGCTTCTGCTATTGCACTCAATGCACTAGGTAAATTCTTAGTGAGTTGTGCAAAGGCTTATGCAATAACAAAAAAAGCTAATCACAAGGATTAGCTAACTATTCAGTCATTCAAGTTACGATTGGAGTTAACGACTGGCACTCGTTAGCTCCTTTTCTTTTACAATTATAAAATAAATTAAATAAGATTTCAATAGGTTTAATCTAGCTCCTTTAACAAATCGCAAAGGCTTTAAATAGATTAGATGATTGGCTTGGATTGTAAGCTGTAATTACTTTTAAGCCGGTAGTAAAAGTCTAAACACCAAATGAATAAGGGTAACCACTGTAAGTACATAGTTAGAAATTAAAGGATAAGGTATAAAAATGAACGTGGGAATTTATTAATCTGAAAGTATTTAATTATTTTCAGATTTTTAATTGTACCTTTTAATTTTTGATAAATAGGATACAGTGTTCAAATTTCTGATAATTTAGATATATCGAAGGTAGAAATCATGATGCACAGACAGTGACAAAAATTATTAGACATTATAAGAGAAAAATATTTAAATAATGGATGCAAGTAGGATTGTATTCTTTATTTTTGTATACAGGTGATAATTATGTTTAATCAAATTAGATATTTTATTTCAGTAGTTAAAAATAAAAATTTTACGAAAGCTGCTGAGGAATGTCATATCTCACAACCAGCCATTTCACAGCAAATTAAAGAGCTCGAGTCAGAATTAGGCGTCCAACTTTTAGAAAGAATAGGGCGCAGCTTTACTGTTACTCAAGCTGGTAAATATTTTTATAATCATAGCCAAGATTTATTAAACAACCTAGATGAATTAATTTCCGAGACAAAGAAAATTGATAATCAAACAGAAGAACCTTTTATTTTGCATGCTGGTTATTTGCGTAATTTTGGAACTAATGAATTTTTACGAGCAGTAACGGAATTTTCAGGGGAATTTCCTGATGTTCAATTAAAAATTACTAGTGGTAGTCACGAAAAACTATTTAACATGCTAGAAGAAGATAAATTAGATATTGCTTTTAGTGATTTAAGAAGAGCTCCTTCTAATAAATATGTAAATAAGTTTTTGACTTCAAGTAATTTCGAAGTTTTGATTAATAAAAAACAAGTCAATACCAATCAAACTAAAGTTGAAAGTCAAGCCTTGCGTGATTTGCCATGTATTTTAATTGTAGGGCCAATGAACAGGCCGATGAAGAGAAGTATTATCAAGATGTTTTAAATATCAGCGGTGATTTTGTAACTGCATCTACTTATGATGAAGCAATTATGATGGCAACTTTGAATCAAGGCTATTTAATTATTAATGATCGTGTTAAAGATACGATTACTTTGAATGATGATTTGGTTAGTTTGCCTCTATACAATGGTGATCAACAGTTATCACAAGAATACTATGCCTTTTGGAAAGCAGATAATTCTGGCTACTACATTGAGAGCTTCTTTGATATTTTAGAAAAACAATTTAATAATTAATAAGTTTTACTTATCAAAAGACCTAAGAACAAGAAATTGTTCCTAGGTCTTTTTGCTTCTACAATAATAATTGAAAATCGAATTAAACACATGAGGTGAAAATTATGACAAACGTTTTAATTATTGGTGCTACTGGTACTGTGGGTAGAGCAGCAACCGAAGCAATTTTAAAAAATACAAATGACAATCTTACTTTATTCTCTCGCTCAGCTAACAAACTTAGTGTAGCTGATCCAAGTAGAGAAAAGACAATTTCTGGGGATGTAACTAATCCAGCAGACTTGGACAAGGCTTTACAAGGACAAGATGCTGTATTTGCCGCATTAAGTGGTAACTTAGGACATTTTGCTAAGAGCATTGTTGAAGCAATGAACCGAAATGGCGTAAAACGTTTAGTATTCATTACTTCCATGGGAATTTACAATGAAATTCCAGCTAGCGTTGGTGGTGGTAATTTAAGAACTAATTCTACTTTAAGACCTTATCGTGAAGCAGCTGATATCATTGAAGCATCCGATTTAAACTACACTATTGTTCGTCCTGGTTGGTTCACTAATGGTCCCGTTAATTACGAAGTAACTAGAAAAGGGGAACCATTTGGTGGCCATGATGTTTCGGTTGCATCAATTGGTGATTTAGTCCAAAAACTTGTCGATGATGATTCGCTTTACTCTAGAGATAGTGTGGGTATTAATACTTCAGAAGAATAAATCATTAAGAGTAAATTCAAATAAAAAAGTTTTAATTTTAGGTGGATTAAATCAATTTATTAAGGGAGAAAAATATGAAAAAAGAAGTAGTTGTTTTATTTGGTAGTGGATCAATTGGTGAAGCTATTGTTAGACGGGTTGCTAGTGGTAAAAAATTATTACTAGCTGACTACAATGAAAACAACTTAAAAAATGTGCAAAAGAGATTACAAGAAGCAGGTTTTGATGTAGAAACAATCAAGGCTGATTTATCTTCTCGTGAATCAATTCAAAAAGTAGTTAAGAAAGCTCAAGAGTTGGGTAAAATTAAGCACTTAGTCAATGCAGCAGGTGTTTCACCATCTCAAACTACTCCTGAGCAAGTCTTGAAAGTGGATTTGTATGGTACCTCAGTTTTGCTTGAAGAATTCGGAAAAGTTATTGATGAAGGTGGTAGTGGAATTATTATTTCTTCTCAATCTGGACATCGTCTACCCGCATTAGGTCAAGAGAACGACAAAAAACTTGCTATGACTCCAACTGAAAAATTGCTTGATTTAGATATTTTGCAACCTGATGTAATTACCGATTCACTTTTTGCTTACCAATATGCTAAACGTGAGAATGTGTTGCGTGTTGCTAGTGAATCAGTAAATTGGCAAAAGCGTGGTGCCAGAATTAATGCCATTTCTCCCGGAATAGTAATGACTCCACTTGCCTTGGATGAATTAAATGGCCCACGTGGTGCCGGCTACAAGAAAATGTTTGAATCGATGGTAACTAAGCGTCCAGCAACTCCGGATGAAATTGCTAGTTTAGCTCAATATTTAATGAGTGACCAAGCAGCCTTTATTACAGGGAGTGATTTTTTAATTGATGGTGGTGTTACCGCTCAGTATTGGTACGGTAATGTTGACGAAGTTAGAAATTAATATAAATAGATAATGAGGTGATTTTGTGACTGATGAACAACAAATAATTTCACTTTACCGCAAAGAAAACCAAGCGATGGTTAACAAAGACATTAACACACTTAACCAAATTTTAGCTCCAAGTATGGAATTAACTCATATGACTGGCTATGTTCAACCGAAGATGGAATGGATCGACCAAATCCAAAATGAAGAAATGAAATATTATTCTTCTGATGAAGAAGCGATTGAAGATATTGAAATTAATGGGAATACAGCATCATTTATTGGTAAAAATCGTGTTAAAGCCAGAATTTGGGGCGGTAGTATTTCTACTTGGCCACTTCAAATGAAAATGTATTTTGCTAAAGAAAATGGCAAGTGGGTTATAGCTAAACAAGTGGCTAGCCCATATTAAGTAGCAGTAGATCCGGTCTATAGTCCTTAAAAATATTTTTTATTATACGGTTTAGGCATACTAGCATCAACTTTTGGTATTTTTCATAAGAAAAATTTAGCACTACAATGATCATTGCAAGTTAAATGACGGAAAGGAAATAGATAAAATGAAAGCAGCAGTTTTTGTTAAACCAGGGAAGATGGCAATAAAAGAATTAACTGAACCAACTATTCAAAAGCCTACTGATGCTATTATTCGTATTATCAGAGCTTGTGTTTGTGGTTCTGACTTATGGTGGTATCGTGGCATTTCTAAGCGCGAAAGTGGCTCGACAGTAGGGCATGAAGCGATAGGAATTATTGAAGAAGTTGGTGATGAAGTAACTGCAGTTCATCCTGGTGACTTTGTAATTGTACCTTTTACTCACGGTTGCGGTTATTGCGCCGCTTGTCGAGCAGGTTTTGACGGCTCGTGTCTAAACCAACCAGAGGGTAGTAATGGTGGTTATCAGGGTGAGTATTTACGTTTTGAGCAAGCTAATTGGGCTTTAATCAAAATTCCTGGTAAACCAGAAGACTACTCAGATGCACAACTCAACAACTTCTTAACTTTAGCCGATGTTATGGCAACGGGTTTTCATGCCGCAAAATCTGCTGAAGTTAAACCTGGTCATACTACTGTAGTTATTGGGGATGGAGCAGTAGGACTATGTGGAGTAATTGGAGCACGTTTACTTGGTGCTTCAAGAATTATCTTAATGAGTCACCATAAAGTTCGAGCTAAACTAGGACAAGAATTTGGTGCAACTGATATTGTCTCTGCACGTGGAGATGAAGCAGTAGAGAAAGTCATGACTTTAACTAACGGTGCAGGAGCTGACAGCGTCTTAGAATGTGTCGGTGCTACAAGTGCAATAGAACAAGCTGGCAAACTTGCTCGTCCAGGTGCAATTATTGGTCGTGTTGGTGTACCTCAGACCGAACCAGCTTCTAATACTCTTTTTTGGAAAAATATTGGTCTTCGGGGTGGTATTGCTAGTGTTACTACTTATGACAAAATTTACTTTTAGATGAAGTATTAAAGGGAAATATTAATCCAGGTAAAGTATTTACTAAACGTTTTGATTTAGAGCATATTCAAGATGCTTATGCTGCAATGGATAAGCGTGAAGCGATTAAGTCTTTGATTATTGTAAATGATAAGTAAATAAAAAGTCTAACTTAGTGTGAAATACCACCAAAAGTTAGACTTTTTATTTTTGAACTGGCCAATTTTGAGATATTTCCTTTAAAAGGGGCTGTACAGTAGACCGCTGCTCTTTTAAATACGAGCCGTAAATTTCTAAAGTATTATTTTTATCCTCAATTGGTATTAAGATACGATCGTCATCTTTTTCTTCAAAATGACTCGCTAAAGTTAAGTTAGACCTAAAGACGGGAAAATTAGAATATTGTGTTAATTCATCTAGTGAGTTTAAATCTTCTTGGTATAAAAATTTAGCATCTGGAATATTGGACTCTTGAATCTTACGCCAAGGTCCCACATCCCTAACTACTAAGAAACTTAAACCTGCTAAATCTTTGAAAGTTACACTTTTCTTGGCAGCCAGAGGATTAAATTTATCAATTCTAACAAATAATTTTTCTCTACCTAAATACATTGATTCGATTTCCTCAGATTCAATTTCATAATTTGTGAAGATGATTCTTTGTTTGTAGCTAAGTAAATCTTGCACAACATGATCAGGTGTAATCAGTTGCTGGGTAATGGCAAGGTCTTGATTAAAACTAGGACGGTTATTATCTAACCAAAGAAGAGGACCAGGAGCTACGGAACCAATGGTAATATTCTTTTTCATTTGGTCAAAATTAGCAATTTTCTCCACAAAATTATTTTCTGCAGCTAATAACTTTTTGGCCTCAGCTGCAGCTAATTTACCAGTTTCATTTAAGGAAATTCGATTAGCTTGGCGGTCAAAAAGCTTAACACCCAATTCTTGTTCTAACTTTTGCATCCCGCGTGTAACACTAGGTTGAGTAATCATCAAATGCTCAGCTGTTGCTCTTAAAGTCCCATATTTAGCGAAGGTAACTAATTCTTCTAGCAATTCAAAACTTATCATTACAATTCTCTCCTTAGTATGCATTATATGTATAATAACATGAATTAAATTGAAAATTAATTACTGAGTTTGAGCAGATAACGCTACTTAATTTAAAATAAACTACATTTTAACATTACTTTTCTAAGCTAAAATCACACCATACATTTATCGTATCGTGATATACATAAAGGGTAATTTTCTCTCTTAATTTTTCAAGCTATACTAATAATTGTTAAGAGATATCATAAAAACGGAGGAATTATCATGGAATATATTACTTTAAATGATGGCAATAAAATGCCACAACTTGGATTTGGTGTCTTTCAAGTTCCAGATCTAAAAGAAGCAGAAACTGCAGTTAAAGATGCAATTGAAGTAGGGTATCGCTTATTTGATACAGCAGCAGCTTATCAAAATGAAGAAGCTGTTGGTAAAGCAATTAACCAAAGTGGCATCGATAGAAGCAACTTCTTTGTAACTTCTAAACTATGGGTAGATCATTTTACTTATGAAAAAGCTAAACAAGGAATTGATGAATCTTTAGCCAAGCTTGGAATGGATTACATGGATCTTTATTTACTCCACCAACCATATGGGGATGTTTATGGAGCTTGGAGAGCTTTAGAAGAAGCTCAAAAAGCTGGTAAAATTAAGTCCATTGGGGTTTCTAATTTTTATCCAGATCAACTCAAAAACTTAGAATTAATGAGTAATGTTAAACCTGCAGTTAACCAAATTGAAGTCTCACCCTGGTTCCAACAAGATAGTGAAGTAAACTGGAATCAAAAACAAGGGATTGCAGTAGAAGCTTGGGCACCATTTGCGGAAGGTAAGCATGAGATTTTCACTAATGAAACAATCGCTGAAATTGGTAAGAAATATGGTAAGAAGAACGGACAGGTAATTTTACGCTGGTTACTTCAAAGAGGTATTATTGTAATTCCAAAGTCTGTTCATAAGGTTCGCATGGCAGAAAACTTTGATGTTTTTGATTTTAAATTAAGTGATGAAGACATGAAGAAAATGAATTCACTTGATTTGCAAGAAAGTCAGTTCTTCGATCATCGTGATCCAAGTGCTATTGAAAGTATTTTTGGTTCAAGTTTGAAAGCTTTACGTTAAGTATTGAAAGGAAGTAAAGTAAAATGACTAAAGTAGCAATCATTGGAGCAAATGGACAAATTGCTCGCTTAGTAGAAGAAAAATTTTAAAAGATACTAATGATATTGAGTTAACCCTATTTTTAAGGAATTCTGCTCGTCTTGCTGATTTAGCAGATAATCCCAGAGTGACCATTATTGATGGGGATGCTAATAATCCAGACGATTTGCGTAAAGCAATTAAAGGACAAGATATTGTCTATGTGGCTTTTGTAGATCATAGTGCAGAAGCTAAGCTTACCCAAGATATTATTAAAATTATGGATGAAGAAGGCGTTAAACGTTTAATTTCTTCAAATATTCTTGGAATTTATGACAAAGTACCTGAGCCATTTGGTTCATATAACCGAGAAGTTTGTTTTGGCGGAAAAGTTAAAGCAACTGATGCAGTTGTACTTTCTGATAAGTATATTGAAGAATCAGATTTAGATTATACAGTACTTCGATTAGCTTGGCTTAATGATCGGAATGATACTAATTATACTGTTACTCACAAGGGTGAAGAGTATATTGGTGTCTCTGTCTCAAGAAAGAGCTGCGCAAAGTTAATTGTAGAAATTATTGAAGATCCTAAAAAATACAGTAGAGAGAGTATTGGCTTTGCTGATGAAGCTACTCAAGGTTCTCCTAGACCTGTTTACTAAAATTTGTGAAGATAATAAAACACTATTGCTTAGATTTGTAGCAATAGTGTTTTTATTTCCTTTAGACTATGAAATGAAAAAAGTTATAATTAAATACAAGACGTAAATTTTTGAAAGTAGGGCAATTTAATGAGTAGAACTGAATCAGTTACTTTAACAAACATGTGTATGATCAAGAACAAAGATAAAATATTAGTTTTAGATCGAAAAGATCCAGTCTGGCCAGGACTAACTTTTCCAGGTGGCCACGTTGAAGCTCATGAGTCATTTCATGATTCAGTAATCCGTGAAGTTAAAGAAGAAACCGGTTTAATTATTGAAGCTCCTAAACTTGTAGGCGTTAAGCAGTTTTATGACGCTAACCAACAACGCTATTTAGTATTCTTTTATACTGCAACAAAATTCAGTGGTAATTTACAGGAAAGTGAAGAAGGGACTCTAACTTGGATGACAAAGGATAAATTACTCCATTCGAAACTAGCATATAATTTTGATCATGATTTACCAGTTTATTTTGATGAAAAGATTAGTGAACATTTATTAGATGGTGAGAGGGATGAACTATTTTGAGTAGGATCTTTTCTTTGTACTGTTAATAAAAGAAGATCTATCTAAAGAGATTTAATTTATTATTAAAAGAGGAAAAGTATGATTGGGACAATAGTAAATACAGGAGCAATTTTAGTTGGAACAACAATTGGATGCTTTCTAAAAAATGGCCTTAAAGATAAATATGAAGATGCTCTATACATTGCCATGGGGTTAGCAGCTTTGGGCATTGGTTTAGAAAATGTAATTAACAATCTTCCTAAAAGTAAGTATCCCGTCTTATTTATTGTTAGTTTGGCACTAGGTGCTTTGTTTGGAAATTGGCTTGACTTAAATAAGCATTATAACAATTTAATTGATCGTTTTGGAGGCAAAGCTTCTACCGGTGAAGGAATTGCAACTGGAATTTTATTATATTGCATCGGAGCCTTATCAATTGTAGGTCCTGTTATGGCAGCCGCTAAAGGAGACCATACCATGCTATTTACAAATGCTACTTTAGATTTTGTATCTTCAACTATTTTTGGAGCTAGTTTTGGTTGGGGAATGTTGATTTGTGCGCCAGTTTTATTCTGTTGGCAAGGAGGAATCTATTTAGTGGCAAAGTATTTATCAGCTTCTTTTTTTAGTGGGCCATTAATTACAGAAATTTCAATTGTAGGAGGATTTTTGATTACAATTACTGGAATTGTACTTTTAAAGTTGCGCGATATAAAAACTTTGAATTTTTTACCAAGTTTATTGGTACCAATTATCTTTTTTATTGGGAAAAGTATAATTTAGGGAAAAGATTGAATCTCATAAAAATAAATTTTGATAAATGCATTTCTTCTGGCTACAAACTCTTTGAAAGGATGCATTTTTTATAATGACGAATTTTTAAATCCAAAAGATAAATAATAAATCTCTCCAAAATAGCCAAAAGGAGATTAGAAACTAAATTTTATACAATTTCCTATAATCGATATTATGTAAAGTTAAATAATGAAAAGAATAGAGCTGCTATTATTTATCTATATAAATATGTCTTCACTTATCTAATTTTGCCATTTAATTTTTATTTGTTTTAGTGACAAATTTATTTTCTACTCGACTCATCTCCGGAAAATCTCTCCTAATAAAATCATTTTATTTAATTGTTGCTTTTATTAAACTATCTTGGATCCCATCACAATAAATTCATAAGTCCCGACCTATGGCTGGCTAGCTTTTTAGATACTGATTTTTCATCGATCTTCATAGGCTTAAATTAAAACTTTGTACTGGTTAAAATTGATTAATAAAATAAACTTCAGTGTTTAATAGATAAATTTATTAGTCTTAAAATTTATATTCCATATATTTATGATACACACATATATATTTAATATATAATATTCAATAATATATAGCATTAAACTTAATCATTATATCTAAAACTCTTCTTTTGACTCTTCCCTTGCAAAAGAGGAGAATAGGTATCCTTCTAAATTATACTTTTACCAATAAAAATATTATCGGTACTAATGAACGAGGCAAAAAGTCTAAATTTTAAATGTCATGCCTAATAGCAATTAAAGTACCAAAATTAACTGGAGTAATGGATTAAAGCAAAAAAAGGACCTACCCCGGTCCTTTTAATAACTTAATGCCCTTTTAGCATCCTTTTCCCAATGTAACATAAATGAATTTTCACCAATGGAACGTTTAGTACCAGTCCAAGGATCGTTGTAATACAAAGTTTTACCATGATATAACCAGTTAATGTGATTGCATGATTAGAAAAGCCGTCAAAGTTTCCAACCCATGCTACAACAAGATGTGAGCGAATTAACTTATTCTTAATTCCGGCCATACTTGTCCTAGTCATTACTTTGGAGGTACCGAGATAATGTTTAACTACTGACTTAACACCATCAGGAGCTACCCAATATCCCAAAGGCCATTTTTTATAAGGCGAACCGATAAATCCTTTGTTAGGATTAAAACTATAATGCATTATCTTAGCTGCTTTGAATTTTGAAACATTAACTCCTGCATAGTTGAGCATCATCGTTACAGCGGTTATTTCACAGCCAGTAGGCATTTCAGGAAGTTGAGAAACTACTTTGGCATTATTCTTAACTCCAACAATCGTCCCTTTTTTATTAATCCAGTACTTTACTTTACCGACAGTTACATTAGAGAAAATGCGATGACCTTGATTATTAAAATAGCCTAAAATCTTGGTATGTGGAATTTGATGTACACCAGTGCAGACTTCACCCTTTTTATTGAAAACATACCAGTTACCATCAATTTGGCGATAACCTTTGAGGTTTTTCCCATTTTTCACATAATAAGTTTTACCATTGACTGTCTGCCAGTGTGAGACTTGTGAAGTTGGATTTGCTTGTGTTTGCGAATTTTTCTCAATATTATTGTCAGTTGCTGCCAAAATAACTTGGGAATTTCTAGCATTTAATCCTATTGTAATAGCTGCTGCAGCTAATAATTTGTATTTTAATTTCATTCTTAATTTAGTTCCTCATAAAAAATGTATCAAAAACCAATATTTTTGATACATTTTATTTCTAGATAAACGGACGTTTAATACCGGCAATTACATTACGTTGACCATTAACAATTGGCTGAACCATTACAGATGGTGGCCAACTTTCGATTACCTTATTATTACCTAAATAAATTGCAACGTGCCAAATAGTATGAGTACCCGGTTGGTAATAAAATACTAAGTCACCACGTTTCCGGCTAGAGTAAGAGACTTTCTTTAATTTCTTATCTGCCCATAAGTTACGTGAATTCCATTCGTTACCAGGATGAGCATGACCTATTGAACTTGTTGGCTCTGGACTAATACCACCAGCATACAATGCTTGCATTACAAGTCCTGAACAATCAACACCATAAGCTGGACTTGAAGAACAACCAGCAAGCCATGGCTTACCTATGTACTTATAAGCTTGTTTAATCATTGCTTCGATATGGCCACTTCTATCCTGCCATGCTTTAGCACCAAGTGGAGCTACATAACTATCAATGTCATACCATTCCTTTTTAGAAAAGCCCATTTTTTGCCAAGTCTTTAAGTTAACACTACCTGTAACCTTTAAGCCATGCTTACGTTGGAAATTTTTAACTGCGTTATAAGTAGCTTGATTATAGTAATTAGTCCCTGCCCAAGTACCCATCTTATGCATAACTTTCCAAGTCTTAATACCCTCATAACCGCGAGATAAGGTGTAACCCACCTTACCATAAGGCTTGAGTTGAGTATAATGTACTTGATGATATTTCTTTGGATTTTGGTAACCTTTTATCTTTTTAGAAAGGGATGTATCTGCAGAAATATAAAGACCAGAATTAGTTTTCAATATCTTACTACCATCATTATTAGTCTTCAATAAGGAAATCAAGTAGTGATAGTTCTTTTTAGCCTTATGATCAGGATGAGCCAAAGCTGCATCTTTGTAAAGAGTAGTTTCCTTCTTTAATTGAATAATTTTAGGATTAGATTTAAAGTAGCTAACTTTCTTTACTGGTGTTTCTACCGTTTGAATAGTTTTATCTGAACTATTTGATTGACTATTGATATCAATATCTGCTGCTTTAACATTTACAGTTAAAAAACTTGCGCTTAATAAAGTTGCCGCAAAAGCTGCAGTAAACTTTGTTTTTATTTTCATATTTTTCTCCTAGTAATAATTCATCAATTATTTTGTCATATTTTACTTGTTTACGTCAATACTAAGTATCACTAATTCAGCAAGTTCATAATGATAAATTGGCCAATTAAATAAACATTATCTTCGTAATGTAAGTTAAGTGGCTTCAAGTACTTATTAGCATTTGCGCCGACCTCATTAGGTCTAATTTGAACGCGGTATTGCACCCAGATTGTACCACCATTCTTAGAAAGCTCTTTAAGCATGGTTTTGTCTTTATCTTTGTCTTTACCGCTGTCCTTGTTGATCTTAATACTTAACTTGTTACCATTGATAGTTGCACCGTGCGTTGCAGAGTTATTGTTAAAATCTTTTGGATCTAAGCTAACTTGCACATGGTCAACCGCAGCATCACCACTACTGTCGAGTTTAGTTCTAAACTTATCGTCGAGCGTGTCGTGAATGGTAAAGTCAGTATATTTGTCATCTACCAGCTTTTGCCCGTCGCTACTGGTTAACTTGTGCCCGTCTTTTTTCTCTACTTGGGTAAAGTTATTGAGCTTGAAACGCAACCGGTAATATAAGTATTGATTTGGATAAACGGTTTGTTCATGAATGTCTGCTGCACCAGTATCTTTAGCTTTAGTTGGATCCTTTGGATCGGCTGCATAAACAAACTTGTGAGCAGTTAAACCGTTTTTCGAGTCACCTTTAGTGGTTGTATCAGTGTGGTTGTATTTAACGATAAGTTTACTTTTTGCACCACTGTCTTTACCGTTTAACCATGCTTGGTTGTTAACAACCGTAGAACCGCTGTAGATACTACCTTCTGCAGGTTGTTGATCAGGTTTAGGTTTAACTTGAATAACTAAGTGGTAGTTTTTGTGCCAAGCATCAGAAGTGGCTTCAGCTGCTTTGTCTGTCATTTTAGCTTCAACTACCGTATAACCTTTTTTATCATGAAGACCTTTCTTGTCTGACTGAACGGTAAAAATATTCTTTTTGGTAATATCGGTACGGTGCTTACCGTATTTATCGCCCCAGTCACTTTCATAAACTTTGGCACTAACTACTTCTAAACTAGGATCAACGTAGTCGGTTAGCACAAGTTGTTGCTTGGCATGTTTAGACTTCTTAACACCCACCATGTAAGGATCATTTTTATCATTGATAGCTGCTGCAAGAGGAAGTGCATTGTAGTTGTCTTTGGTGTTACCAGATTTAACTAAAGCACTTGATGGTGCTTTTAAGCTAGTATGAATGTCAAAATAAGCAGTTCCAGTGTCATTGATTGTTTCTTTAGTTGAGTGCTTAGTAAAGTTATTGGTTTTAGAGACCCACTTATCAACGGGGACTTCGTATGAAGAAGTCCCACCTTTGTCAAAATCAAAACCAAAGTAGTCTGCTTGAGCTGCATCTTCATAGTTACTTTTACTATCAATGTTGTTAGCGTCGTGTGCAAATTTACCAGTAAGCACTTTAAATGAAGCAGAAGGATGGGCGTACCTATGTGATTGTGAAAGGTAGGTTTGATTGTTATACCCGTGAACAAAGGTTACATTATACTCATTTATTGGGTTCTTGGGAATATAAGAGAATCTACCATCTGGATCATCTGGCCAAACAGTACCTTGACGTAAATTCTTACCTGTCTTTTTGTCACGCAATATACGATGTTCATCACCAAAGATACGTGCTAGACCGTTTTGAATACCAGAATTTATTCCATAACCTGTCTCAACACCAGCATTTAATTTAGTAGATTTATTAACAATGATATAACTTGGTGTGTTAAAAAGTATTCCTTGTTGAGAGTCTATATCAGTTTGGGATAATTCACTTTTAATCTTCTTAAAGGGTTTTCCTTTATTTTTCCCAGTTGCATAAGTTAGAATTAAAGAAAAATTACCTTCGCCATCATAAGGTTCTTTGACAGCTAAATGCTCGGTATCAAAGTGAATATTTGGATTACCCATTTTGCCTTTATTATCATAGTGGTAGTCACCATTCCAAACAATGCGGGCATTTAATTTAACTTTAGCACCTTGCGTCTGCTCTTTACCCTTCTCATTAGGATAATAAGTCAATGCATTTTTATAAAACATTCCAAGTTTACCTGAAACACCGTCCCCATTTTCGGGATCATTTTTAGGCAAGTGATAAACGTACCACTCGTGTTTCTTACCTTTTTTAATTCTTTTTGGGTCAGCTTCGTTGGATATATGCCATTGCTTTTTGGTGCCACCAAAAGGTTGACCACTAAGGCCTTTATTTTCTACTAAGAAACCGGTAGTCTTATGGGCATTTACATAATCCGCCATTTGATTACCATTTTTAATACCTTGTTCAATACCAATATATGGTGAAATAGCTTTTGTTTTACCATTATACTTAGTGTTAGCTATACCATAGGCATCTTTGATTGGACGTTGGTCAGTACTTCTAGGGTCATAATGTCCATCCCATTTAGCATGGACAATGCTAGTTTGAGATGTAAAAGGAATTAAAGTTGTTAGTGCGACAGCACTTAACATGAATTTTTGAAAACGTTTTCGTTTTTTCACATAATTACAACCTTTCTATTTGAGATTGTAATTAGTATAAATAATTTCTAAGAGCAACTATAAAAAGAACAAAAAAAGTTTAAGTTAAATTTTTGAGCAATAAAAAAGCATCCCCCATAAGGGATGTTTATTAATAATATTAAATGGCATGTGCTTCTGATTCACTAAAAATAGGATTATCAGCAAGACTAGTATAAGGATGTGAATAGATCCAATCAATATGATCTAAGTCATCTTGGGTAACGTGCCAGTTTTGGTTATAATGGCCTTGAGTGGCGGCCATAATGTCACTCTTGTCGCTTAAAAATGACTCTTTAATATCTGTTAAAGATCCTAATCCAATAGCACGCCCTAATTGTTGGGCAACGGCATTAACTTTACCTTGCTCAGTTAAATTGTTAGACCGAACAACAAGATTCATATGATTAGTAAATGCTTTCTTTTTCCAATCTTTAGGAGCAAACTTATTAGCAGTTGTGTAACTTGGGTGCTTTTTAAGGAACTTAACGCGTTTAGGTGTTAAGTGGTCATTAGCATAAGGTTGATATCTAACGCCAAGGTATTTAATTACTTCAGGATTTTTATTTTCATAAACACGAGTTGTAGTAATATTGCTACTACCACCACGTTCAGTAGTGTCAACTTTATTATCATCATAAACCACAATATTAGCGTATTTAGCAGAGTTAAAGCTAGCATGTTTAGCAGACTTAACTAACTTAAATTTAAACTTAGGAGCCCAGAGTTTGATGGCCTTTTTAACAGCGGGTAAAATGGACTTATCTTTGACATAGATGTTAGCGCTACGACGTTTAAAGTTACGGTTAGAGGCACCATCATAGGTATCATAAGTATCTTCATTAGTAGCATCATCAGGGTTAGATACATAGTATTTGGAGTTAGGCACCCAACTAGCAGCTAGGGCGGCAGAATGAGAGAAAGCGCCGAGTGCAGGCGTAGCCAGCATGGCTGCAATAGTAACTTTTTTCACGACATTTTTAATTTTCATTTTTAAACCTCCATTAGTGTTTGGGTAGTTTGTGCTTTAAATAACTTTTCCATTCTTCACACAAGGTATTTTATCATGGAGTGTAATTGAAAATAGCCTATCTTCTAAATCGAAATTTTAATATACTAGAACATCCCTTTATAAACACTCCTATTGTTACTTTCCCTTCATTCTGATAATAAAAGAGGTTATATTCCATAGTTTGAATACAACCTCTTTTTCTAATTCGTTATTACTTCAATTTTCGATAAAACTCTTCATCTACTGGTTCAAGCCATTCATTGCTCATCTCTTCTCCCGGAACCATAAATGCTAAGTGTGAGAACCATGATTTAGGTGCAGCTCCATGCCAGTGTCTAGTATTAGCTGGTACAAAGAAACTATCTCCCGGTTTTAATTCAACAGGATCTTGTCCCTCAAGTTGCACATAACCACGACCTCCAACAGCAATTAACATTTGACCGCCACCTTTAGAAGCATGGTGAACATGCCAATGATTAATAACCCCAGGTTCAAAAGTTACATTACTAATTGGAAAAGCATCATCAGTAATTTGGGCTAAATAACTTTGGCCAGTAAAGTATTTTGCGTAAGCATCATTTGATTCCCCAATTGGAAAAATAATCGTATTTTGATAAGCTGCTTTTTCGTCATCAGTCTTTTCATCTGCCCATACTTCTTTAGCCATATTAAAAGCAGACCAAGCTACAGGCCAGCCTGCGTAAAACGCAGCATGAGTAATAATTGCCGCAATTTCTTTACGAGTTATCCCATTATTTTTAGCAGTTTGAAGATGATATTTTAATGATGAATCAACTAGTCCACGACCTAAAAAGACAGAGATAGTAATAATTGAGCGTGTTTTTTGACTGATATCATCATTAGCCCAATTTTCTCCGAATAATATATCATCGTTAAAATGAGCAAATTCTGGTGCAAATTTACCTAATTGATCTCTTCCTGCAGTTTGGTGTATTTCTGTCATTAGAAACATCCTTCCTTAAAGTGATTACATTATTCGATTGCTTTAATTCATTTTAGTAGTAAGTTCCTCCTATGTGAAATGCTTATTTTTCTTAAAATTTAATGCTTAAAATGAATAAATGTAATTCTCTATTTAAAGATGTCCAATCCTAGTCCATCAACAATATCTTGTAATAAAGCTAGGCCGGCTACACTGTTACCCTCTTTATCTAAAGCAGGACTAAAGACACCAATACCATATTCATGAGGTGCAGCTGATACTAAGCCACCACCTACTCCACTCTTGGTAGGAACACCAATTAAGCGGGAGTAGGTCCCTGATTGGTTATATAATCCTGTAGTCATCATTAAGGATTTAGTATAAGTAGCACTTTCACTAGAAATTAGTCTTTCACCATCCCAAGGTTTAATACCATCATTTGCTAAGACAGCTCCTAAATTAGCTAAGCTTTTAGCAGTTACCATCATTGAGCATTGCTCAAAATATGTATCTAGGCTTGGTTCAACTTCCGCAATCATCATATTCTTTGACTTCATGTAGTAGGCTAACGAGCGATCCAAATTACCAGTTCTTCTTTCAGAATGGTAAATAACATCGTCCAAATATAAATCAGGGTCATTACAGATTTCTTGAGCAAAATCCAAGATCTCTGCAAAAGGTTCAGGATCTCTTTTTTTATCTTCAACAATTAATGAAGTAGTCATGATGGCACCAGCATTAACAAATGGGTTCATCGGGTGTTTGAGCTTATTAATTTCCATATTTAAGATTGAGTTGAAGGCAAAGCCTGTTTGACGTGAGCCAACGTGGGTAAATACTTCTTGCATCCCCAACTTTTTGATGGCCCACAATAAAGTAATTACCTTAGAAATACTTTCAATTGCAAACCGAACATCACTATCTCCAGCTTGAATGATCTCTTTATTTTTTAAATCATACAAAGCAACTCCAAGCTGGTTAGGATTGACTTCCGCTAGTGCAGGGATATAACTTGCTACTTTTCCTTGTGTTTGTTTAGGGAGATTTTCTTTAATTAAATTATTTAAATCTAAATTCATCTTTAAACCTTTCTATCACACTATACTTTTAGCTTAATCATAGCGCTTTTTCTTAAAAAGCCAATTAAAAGCACTTAATTCACTTATAAAAAATAAGCATTTAAAGTGACAAGATGATAATTTTCTAATATAATTAAAGTAAAAAGATAACGAGGTGGATTATCATGCAAAAAGTAGAAAATATTATTATTGGTTTTGGTAAAGGTGGTAAAACCTTAGCTAAATTTTTAGCAAGCCAAGGACAAGAAGTTCTTGTAATCGAAAAAAGCAATCAAATGTATGGTGGAACTTGTATTAATATCGCCTGTCTTCCTTCCAAACGCCTAATTATTGAAGCGGGAAATGGAATGGATTATGTGGACGCAGTCACTAACAAAAACCAAATGACAGCCATGCTTCGCAACAAAAACTATCATATGTTAGCTGATGAAAAGACAGTTACTGTTTTAGATGGAACAGCACACTTTACTGGTGACCACACTATTGCTGTAGAAACTGAATTAGGTACTAAGAATTTTGAAGGTAAGAGAATCTTTATTAATACTGGTTCTAAACCAAGAATGATAGACATCCCTGGTTTAAAGGAAAGTCGCTTCATTTTGGATTCAACCGCCGCTATGGATCAAACGAGCCTTCCAAAAGAACTAGTAATTATTGGTAGTGGTTACATTGGTCTAGAGTTTGCCGCAATGTTTGCTAAGTATGGCTCTCATGTAACTGTGTTAGATCATAACAGTGAATTTTTACCAAAAGAAGATGACGACATTGCCAAGTTAGTTAAACAAGACTTGGAAGACTTAGGAGTTAGCTTTAAATTAGGTGTTGAATTAGAAAAAATTGTTGATCAACAAGAGCGTGCTCAAGTAATCTTTAATGATGCAGAAGGTGTTCATGTTGTTGATGGTGATCGTATCTTAGTAGCTACTGGCCGCACTCCTAATACCCAAAACTTAAATTTGGAAAGTACATCAATTAAGACTGACACTCGTGGTGCCATTGTCGTAAATAAGTATCTCGAAACTACTGTTCCTAATGTTTGGGCAATTGGGGATGTTAAAGGTGGTCCACAATTTACTTATATTTCTTTGGATGACTTTAGAATTATTAAAGATCAACTTTTTGGTAGCAAAATTCGTTCAACAGAAGACCGTAAGGTTATTCCTTACAGCGTTTTTATTGACCCAGCTCTTTCTGCAGTTGGTTTAAATGAAAAACAAGCTAAAATGCAAAACATCCCTTACGAACTCTTTACTTTACCAGTTAGTGCAATTCCTAAGGCTCACGTTGCTAAAAATCCTAAAGGTTTATTCAAAGCTTTAGTTAGCCCTGCTAATAACGAAATTATTGGGGCAACTTTATATGGAATTGAATCCTATGAATTGATTAATATGATTTCACTAGCTATGAAGATGCATATTCCTTACACAGTCTTGCGTGATCAAATTTATACTCATCCTACAATGAGTGAAGCTTTTAATGATTTATTCAAAAAATAGTCCTTTTATTAAAGGTAATGTCTCTTAATAGAACCACAGTTTAGCTTCGGTTAGGGAGACCCAATCCTTCCCTTTTGATTTACCATCGCTTTATGATGGTTTTGTTAAGTTCAAAGGTTATAATTACCAATCAAATTCTAATGTGAATGGTAGTTGTAGCCTTTTTCTTTTAGGGTTAGGTCTATGCTAAAGACTTACCAGCTTTTCAAAACCAAGCGCGTCCTTTCTAAATTAGATATTTTATTCAATTATTCCATTTTATTTACACGTATTAAGATACGTGCTATTATATATGTGTGAGACGTATTAAGATACGTGTTACTAGGGAGGAGATTTAATGGAATCAAGAAAAGTTATCAAGAGACTTAAACGTGAAGGTTGGTTCTTAGCCCGCATTACAGGTGACCACCATCATTTTAAACACCCTACTAAAAAGGGAATAGTCACAGTTCCTCATCCTAATAAAGACATCCCTAAAGGAACTCTTGATAGTATTTATAAACAAGCGGGTTGGAAATAATCCGTTTGTTTTGGTATTTTAGTTTCATTAAATTGACTTTTAAACGGAGGTTAAAAATGACATTATATTTTGCAAGATTTCATAAAAACTCTAAAAAACAATATGAAGTAACTTTTCCAGATTTAGAACCATATGCTGCAACCTTTGGAGATTCTTTGGAAGAAGCTCTTCAAAGTTCCCACGATTCATTAACTGGATACTTACTCACTCAGCAAGACTTTAATGAAAAAGTTCCTGCGCCAACAAAAGATCCAAGTAAATTTGATATTGTTGCGCCAGACTTTTTAGTTCCTGTTGAAGTCGATTTAAAGCTTGAACGTGAAAAAGAACAAAATAAGCTCGTAAAAAAGACTTTAACTATTCCTTCTTTTGTAAATATGTTAGCCAAAGAAGCCAATATTAACTTTTCAGCTACTCTCACCGATGCGTTAAAAGCTAAATTAGGCATTCAATAAATCAAAAAATTAATTACCTTTTTGATAGATGAAGTGAAGCTTTTAATGATTTATTCAAAAATAGTCCTTGACAAGTCCTTTTATTACATGTTTAATATTAGATAATTTTAGGTAAATTAGTCTTATAGGACTAATTTTTGTCAGAAACGACTCTTCCTTAGTCCTTACAGATTAGGGTGAGTCGTTTTTTATTATAGGGAGGTTATAGTGAAAAAGGAATTTCGCAATCCAGATGCGTTACTAGATGTTAATGAGAAGCCCAAAGTTGGACAGGGATTATTACTTGCTTTACAACATTTGTTTGCAATGTTTGGCTCAACAGTATTAGTACCAATTTTAGTAGGACTTAGTCCCAGCATTGCCCTCCTATCTTCAGGAGTTGGAACTTTAGTGCACATGGCATTAACTCGCTTTAAAATTCCGGCATATTTAGGATCAAGTTTTGCTTATATTGCCACAATGCAAGCGTTAATGAAAGCAGATGGCTATCCAGCCATTGCTCAAGGAGCGATCGCTGCTGGTATTGTCTACGTAATTGTAGCTTTAGTAGTAGCAAAAATCGGTTCTGGCTGGGTAGACAAAGTTTTACCGCCAATTGTAGTAGGACCAGTAATTATTGTCATTGGGTTATCACTTGCAACAACTGCTGCTAATGATGCCATGCTCAATAATTCAAAATATGACCTAAAATTTTTTGGAATTGCTATTTTTACCTTAGCGGTTACTTTGTTCTTCCAAATGTTTTTCAAAGGATTTACTGCCTTAGTTTCTATCTTATTAGGAATCATCTTTGGTTATCTGCTTTCATGTTTGGTAGGGATTGTCGACTTCACCCCAGTAATTAAAGGTGCTTGGTTTTCTTGGCCAGCTTTAGATTTACCAGGGATTTCTTATAAAATAAAATTTTATCCGGCAGCTATTTTGACGATGGCGCCAATTGCTTTTGTAACAATGAGTGAACACATGGGCCATATCATGGTGCTTAATTCTTTAACCAAACGTAATTTCTTTAAAAATCCTGGTTTACATCGTACTTTGATGGGCGATGGACTTTCGACAATTATTGCCGGATTTATTGGTGGCCCTCCTACTACCTCTTACGGAGAAAATATCGGCGTCTTAGCCATGACTAAAATTCATTCGGTCTGGGTTTTAGCTAGTGCAGCTGGATTAGCAATTATCTTTTCATTTGTTGGAAAAGTCGCTGCCCTAATTGATACTATTCCCATGCCAGTAATCGGAGGAATTTCTTTCTTATTATTTGGAACGATTGCCTCAAGTGGTTTAAAAATTTTAGTAGATAACAAAATCGATTTTAGTAAAAAAAGAAATATGATGATTGCTTCAGTAATTTTGGTAATTGGAATCGGTGGTACTTATCTACAAATTGGTAGTTTCCAGTTAACTGCAGTTGCTTTATGTACCATCATGGGGATGTTGTTAAATTGGATTTTGCCTAAAAAAGCCGCAAATGAAGTAAGTGAATAGGATGAAATGAAATCAAATAAAATCCCGAGATTGCCGGAAAGAAATCTCGGGATTTTATTGTGCATTACTTGAAACTGGATTATAGATTGGGAAGTCTAGATAAAGTCCACATTATTGATCGCAAAGGCTTTTTGACCAGTACCTTAAAAGCTGGGAAGATTATGCTTAAAGCACTAGTCAATTAAGCTTCCTATATTTGGAGGGGCTTTAAAATTAGCTTCCTCTTTTTTCTTACTTGTTTCATCTCTAGTAACTTTCCTTTCTAAAATTTTGAGTTGCATTAACTCTTGATTCTTATTTTAGAAAAGAAATTATCTTTGTGGGTGAATTGCAAAAATTAAAAATAAGCTAAAGGTTATCAGTAATATACTAATAACTTTTAGCTTAAGATTTAATTCGTATAATAGTTTTACACTATTATTAGTGATTGCCTTCAACATTAAAAACGACACTGCATTTTCATAGTAATGTTTATCAGTCGTTAATGCTAATCCGATTGACAGTCCTCTAGGTAGTCTCTATGACCCCAATCTGCACTGGAATCTTCTAAATTAAAACTAACTTAATTTGTCTGTGCGCTGCCCTTGCAATTTCAGAAAGTAATCCCATACTTACATTCATTGAAGCTGATTCAATTCGACTAATAGTCGATTGAGGTTTACCTATATAATTTGCAAATTCTTGTTGCGTCATTCCGAGATCATCTCGCATATCTCTCACTAGAATACTTGCTTTCAAATTCAAATCTTCTTGTTCAAATTCAGATTTAAGTGCTGGATTTTCTTTTATTTTTTTAGCAATATATCTATCTGCAAAACTCATTAGTCTTTTCCTCCATTTTTCTTCTCATAATCCTTCATTCTTGAAAGAGCTTTATTTATTTCTGATAGTGGTGTTTTTTGTGATTTTTTCTTAAAGGCATGGGTAATCACATATTGACCAGTTGAGCTGTGAAAAAATAATGCTCTAATTATGTCATTAGAAAAATTAGATCTAATTTCTAATAAATTAACATATCCTACTAATTTTTTTGTCCACTTTTGTCTACTAGAAATTCTAAAACCTGCTTCTTCAATGTTAGAAATACGAAGAATTAATTTTTCCATTTCTTTAACTGGCAGTTTATCTAAAAACTCTTCGAATTCTTTTTCGTTATAATAGCTAAATTCAAATTTTTTCATATCCCTATTATAGCAGATACGCTATAAAGATGCACATTCTATAATCCTATGCAACTGAGCCTATTTAGTTTAGTAAATAATTTATTATATTATCAATTTTGCTTTGAAACTTAGAAAAAGACAACGCAAAAGAGTGTTGCAAAATTAAGACTCTATAGTGCAAACACTCTGTCTAAAAAAGTATTCTGCTTAGAAGCTATACAAGTTTATAAATAGTTTAAATTATTTTTCAAATTAGCCCCTTCATTTGCTTATTCTTTTTTTATCAATCTTAAAGTGCTACAATTATATTTGTAAACGTTTTCATATTTTAAGGAGGATAAAATGGAATTTTTTGAAGATTCTTTTGGAAAAGTAAATGATCAGGATGTTACACGTTATACGATTAGTAATGATAATAATGTAAAAATTAGCGTCCTAAATTACGGTGGTATTTGGCAACAATACAGTATTCCAAGTAACAATGACCATTTTAATATGTTACTAGCTGCTGATTCAATCGAAGACTACTTAGATGCTGGTTATAGTATTGGCCAACTAATTGGACCAGTTGCCAATCGAATTGATCAAGCTAAATTTTCAATTGATGATAAAGAATATAGTCTTGAAAAAAATGAAGGCAATAACAATATTCACAGTGGATCTAAAGGTTGGCAAAATCATTTTTGGGATGTTAAGGCAGAGATTGATAAAAATTCCGCTCATTTAATTTTGCATAATAATTATTCTCCTACCGCTGACGGGATGCCAGCTAATACAGACATTTATGTGGTTTATACTTTGAGAAATGATGATAGTGTTACAATTGATCTCTACGGTCAAACTGACGCACCTACCCTTTTTAATCCTACAAGTCATACTTACTGGAACTTAAGTGAAACTGACTTAACAATTGAAAAACAAATTTTAACCATCAACTCAGACTATCACTTAGCTGTTAACAAAGAAAAGATTCCTACAGGAGAATTAGTTAAAAATACCAATGCTTACGACTTTAAAAAGGGACAAAGACTAGAGAACGCCTTGATTGAAATGAATAAAACTCCTGAAAAAGGTTTTGATGACTTTTTTGTAGTCACTCCAAGCTCTACTTATGCTGGTAAAGAAATAGCTAGTTTAGCTAATCCGGTTACTAATTTAAAGATGAGAATGTACTCTGACCGTAATGCTTTAGTAATGTTTAGTGCAAATGGTTTGCCAAATACAGTAAAGCTTAATCATCCAGGGTGTTCTTGGGCTGCTCTTGCATTGGAGGCTCAAACTCTTCCCGATGCACCTCACCATCCCGAATTTGGTGATATTACCATGAGACCCTTAGCACCCGTCCATCACTGGATAAAATACGAAATTGAATACCCTGGCCAAAAACTTAGCAAAAGCTAAGTTTTTTTGCTCAATTAATTTCATCTGTTTAGCTATAATTAAAATCAAAAGGATGAAACATAGGAGTATTGAATATGAAGACTTTTAAAAAAATAATTATTACAGTGATCAGCATTATTGCCATTATTTTAATTTCCGCTGCCACTTACGTTCATTTTTCTACTTACCAACCTTCTGCAGCAGCGCAACAAGCCGCTAAGAGTAGCCAAGTTATTAATAAGGCTACTGTCTTTAAGACAAAGCACAACAAAATGACAGTAATCTTTTATACAGGAGCAATGGTTAAGCCTGATTCTTACTCAATTTGGGCTAAGCAGGTTGCGCAAGCCGGTTATACGGTTAAGATTGTTCATTTTCCTTTAAATATGGCATTTTTCAATCAAAATGCTGCCGATAATTTAGCTGGTAAAAATAAAAATTATGTTGTTGGAGGTCACTCTCTAGGCGGTGCAATGGCAAGTCGCTATGCTCATAATTCTCATAACAAATATTTACGTGGTCTATTTTTACTTGGCGCTTATGCTGATGAAAAAGGTAGATTAGATAAAACAAATTTAGATGTCCTATCAATTACAGCCACCAATGACAAAGTATTGAATTGGAAAAATTATGAAGTAAACAAGAAATATTTACCTACCAATACCAAATTTGCCTCAATTAAGGGAGGAAACCATGCCGGATTTGGCTCTTATGGTAAGCAAAAAGGTGATGGCAACGCTACAATTTCCAATGCTACTCAGCAAAAAGAAGTTGCAAACTTATTAATTAAATGGCTAGATAAGGTAAAAAAATAAAGTTATTTGCTTGACTTACTTTTAATAAGTTGTTATTATACTTACATAAAGTAAGTTTGGGAGGAAAATTATGTCAACACAAATCATTGGTGTTATTGTCTTATTGGGTGGTCTTTATTACGCAAGCAAGCCCGCTAAAAAGCCTCAAACTCAACACCGTCATTAAATAAATTAGCTCATTTCTTAGAATATGTATTAAAAAACCAGGGTACTTTGACTACCCTGGTTTTTTAATGTTTTAATTCATAAAAGATTAGTAGTTTTATTTCAGAAAACCACCAATTTTATCAGCAAGTGCTGGATAGATTGGGATAACCTTTTTAACCCATTCTTCTTTAGTTAATCCTAGTCCAATAATTGGTACAAAATTATTAATATCATCAGCAGCAGTTGCTGAAATTTCACTTGCTCCAACTAATTTATTATGTTTGTCAAACACTAGTGTTAATTTTGCTGGCTTTTCATTAAGTCCAGCATAAAGACTACTACCTTGCAGATTGTGCTCTTCAATTTTATATTGACTTGGAGAAAGTTTAGCCTGCTCTGGATTAAGGCCTACTTGGGCAATTTCAGGAAAAGTAAAGGCTGCTGTCCCAATCGCTGGCTTATAGTAAGGAATATTGACATTTTGTTCAAGTAAATTAAAGAGATAGTCAGCTTCACTTTCAGCAACAGTGGTTAATTTTGGAAGTTTTTGGCTAGTTACATCCCCCATGGCATATATCCCTTTAATACTAGTCTCTAAGTGATTATCTACCTCAATTCCATGCTGTGAATACTTAATTCCCACTTCATCTAAGTTAAGTCTTTCTACGTTAGGTTGTCGTCCACTAGCATCTAGAACATAATTCGTTTCAATTCTTGAACCATCTTTAGTAGTAATTATTAATTCTTTTTTATTTGTCGTCTTCTCTAGGGTAGCTATCTCTATAAATAAACGAATATGAATATTTCTTTTTTCCATTTCATCTACGAGTTGCACAGTATAATCATAATAAAAGTTACGTAAGACTCTATCTGAACGTACTAAAATAGTCACCTCACTACCAGCTGCAGCTAAAAAAGTTCCCAGTTCCATACCAATATAGCCACCACCAATAATTGTTGTTTTCTTAGGAAGATTATCTAAAGATAATACATCTGTAGAGGTATGGGTTAACTCATCACCAGGAAAATGAACTTTGTGAGGATGCGCTCCGGTAGCAATAATTATTTTACTGCCTTCATATTTTTCACCATTAACTTCAATAGTATGACTGCCAACAAATTTTCCGTAACCTTCAGCTACATCGCCTAGTTTATAAAAAATAGCTTTTGTTTCTTCAGGCCAAGAATCAAAGCGTTTCTTTTTATTTTGCATTAATTCCTGCCAGTCAATTTTAGCTTCTTGTACTAATCCGTGTCCCACTAATTGTTGCGTCATTAATGCAGTGTGAACCGTCCCTTCTAAGAAGATTTTGGGCTCACATCCTACATTAGGACAAGTACCACCAAATAAACCACCTTCAATAGCCAGAATACTTTTACCAGCTGCTGATAATTTCTTAGCTAGAGCATATCCTGCAGGACCAGTTCCTAAAATAATATAATCATATTTTTTCATTGTTTT
The DNA here is from genome assembly GCF_014522345.1 of Lactobacillus sp. PV037. NCBI lineage: Bacteria > Bacillati > Bacillota > Bacilli > Lactobacillales > Lactobacillaceae > Lactobacillus > Lactobacillus sp. PV037. The sequence goes on from NZ_CP041987.1 coordinate 731,717, forward strand.
AAATCTCCATAGCATGTTTTTAGACTAGCATACTACTTTTTTATTTTTTGTAAAAATAAAAGCATCCCCAATAAAATTTACTTTTATTAGGGATGCTAATTTATTTGTTCCTGCGAAACGATATATTCTTGTTTTAACTTGTCATCATCAGTAATTGCGGGTAAATCACCTGGTAGATAATTTTTTCGCCAACCCAAATGTTCATGAATTAAATGTGTTAATTCATCTAGGTACTTATCACCATTTTCAGCTTTATCACCGATAAAAAGTGACTTGTAATTTACATCTTTTTTATTAGTCATTTTTGACTCCTTTCAGTAACTTACTAACACCTTAAGCATAATCTCATTAAGATTAATTGCAAATAATATGCCCTTTTTTGTAAGGTAAATTTATTGTTAAAATGGCACATAAGTAGTAGAGAAAAATTATTATTTAAAAATTTTCGTTTCGCAGGAACGACAACATAAAGTATTAACTGAATTAGATCGTCGCTTAAGACCAGGGACCGTTCCTTGGATGTCAGCTGGCCGTTATTGGGGCCAGATGAACTCTGATACCCTAGCTCCTGCAATGATTGCTTATAGTTATGCAATGCTTTGGAATTCAAACAATGTTGCCCTTGAATCTTCAATGGCTACTTCTAAGATGGAAGCAGAAGTTGGTGAAGACTTTGCAAAATTATTTGATTATAAAGATGGCTGGGGCCATATTACTCATGACGGTTCGATGGCAAATCTTGAAGGAATGTGGTATGCTCGTCAATTCAAATCTTTACCACTTGCTTTTAAGGAAGTAGTTCCCGAGAAAGTTGAAGGAATGAGCGAATGGGAATTACTTAATATGTCTGTTGAAGATGTATTAAAAATTATGGCTACTTTAACTCCAGAACAAATTACTGAAGTTAAGGCCCACTCTTCTAGAAGTGGTAAAAACATTCAAAAATTGGGTAAATTTATTGTTCCTTATACTAAACACTACTCTTGGTTAAAAGCACTTGATATTTCTGGTGTGGGTCTTGACCAAATGGTCCAAATTCCAGTTAAAAGTGATTTTAGGATGGACGTTGATGTCTTGGAACAAACCATCAAAGATTTAGCTGCTAAAAAGATTCCAATTTTAGGAGTAGTAGCAGTAGTTGGTACTACTGAAGAAGGTCAAATAGATGAAGTAGACCGAATTGTTAAATTCCGTCAAGAAATGGAAAAACAAGGTGTCTACTTCTACCTTCACGTTGATGCTGCATACGGTGGTTACGGTCGAGCTTTATTTAAAGATGAAAATGGCAATTATGTTGAATATGATCAACTAGCAGATTTATTAAAAGAACACGATGTCTTTAATTATCCTGTCAAGATTTCTAAACATGTCTATAACGCTTTTAAAGCGATTAAAGAGGCAGAATCAGTTACAGTTGACCCTCATAAGATGGGTTATGTTCCATATGCAGCTGGTGGGATTGCAATTAAACACCTGGCAATGAGAAATGCCATTTCTTACTTTGCTCCATATGTTTTTGAAAAGAAAACCGCATCCCTACCAGATATGTTAGGTTCATACATTATTGGTGGTTCCAAAGCAGGTGCTACTGCAGCTGCAGTTTGGGCCGCACACCGCACACTACCACTTAACGTAACTGGATATGGACGTTTAGTAGGTTCATCTATGGAAGCAGCCCAGAGATTTAGAGATTTCTTAAGTAATCTTAAATTCAATGTTAAAGGAAAAACAGTGAGTGTCTATCCTCTTGATAATCCAGATTTTAATATGGTGGATTGGGTATTGAAAGTTGATGGCGAAACTGATTTAGCAAAAACCAATGCCCTTAATGAAAAAGTATTTGATTTTTCTTCATTTTATGACAGTCATGTTTACGAAAATCGTTTCTTAACCTCACATACTATCTTTAGAAAAGGCACTTATGGCAAATCTCCTGTTCCATTTATTGAAAAGATGGGCTTTACTGAAGATGAATGGAATAAAGTTGGTGAAGTAACCCTTTTGAGAGCTGCTATTATGACACCTTACTTGAATGATGACAAACTCTTTGATTTCTATTCAAAAGGAATTGCAAAGTCAATGGAAAAGAAATTAAGCGAAATTCTATAGAAAGTGTATTAATTTATGAAAAGTAAGACATCAAAAGTTGGATTAATTACTTTCATAGGGATGACAGTAGCTCTAGCAGCAAGTATTCGTAATATTCCCGATGTTGCTGGTAGTGGCTGGACAATGTTTTTCTACATGGCTGTTGCTACTTTGCTCTTTGCTTTACCAATTTGTTTAATTGCTGGTGAGTTTGGGAGTGCATTCCCACAAAAAGGTGGTCCTGAATTATGGGTTAACAATTCTTTAGGACAGAAATTTGGCTTTGCAACTTCTTGGTTACTTTGGGTACAGATGTTTCCTGGAATGGTAATGGTTGCCTCTGCCCTTCCTCCTTTATTAGCTACTGCAATTAATCAACCAAAATTGGGAACTAACAATATTTTTACGTTAATTGTAATTTTAGTTGTTTATTGGATAATCACTTTTTTGAATATGAAGTTTGATATGGCTAAAATAACAGGACAAGTTGGATCATGGCTAGGTATTTATATCCCACTTGCGATTATGACAATTTTAGGAATTATTGCAGTCATTAAAACAGGAATTCATCCTACAGCTATTTTAGGTCACTTTTCTGTAGATAAGTTATGGCCAGATCCTACAGATATGAAATCACTGCAGTTCTTTTCGCCAATAATATTTATTTTTACTGGAATTGAAATGTCTTCAGTCTATATTACTAGACTTAAAAAAGTTTCATTTTATCCAATTGGAGTTTTAGTAACTTTAGTATTTATGTTTCTTTTAAATACTGTTAATGGCTTCTTAGAAGCAGCTGTTGTTTCTCCATCTGCAATTGACTTAAATAATATTGTCCAACCTGTTATCATCTATGATAAAATTTTGGGTCTCCCTTCTTGGATTGCTAATGTTTTTAGTATTATGGTTTTCATTGGAGTAAGTGTTCAACTATCTGCATGGGCTTCAGGACCAGGTAAGACAATTGTTTCTAGCGCCCAACAAGGTCTTTATCCACCCAAATTTAAATTTTGGAAGACTGATAAATTCGGTGATTCGCACACTATTCTATTTACACAAGCAACTATTATCTCCCTTTTTGCGTTAGTGTATCTATTAATTCCTGCGATTAATACAGCATTTCTTGATTTAGTAAATGCAACTACTGTTCTCTATTGCATTGTTTACATCTTCATGGCAGTTGGATTTATTAGGTTAAAAATTAAAGAGCCAAATTTAAAACGTCCTTTCAAAGTCGGAAATTTAGGTATGACTTGGTTTATCGGTCTATTATTAATTGCCACAATAATTGTTGCTCTAGTTGCTACTTTTGCTGTAGGAACTTGGTTAAACTTTATTATTGTAGCAGTCATTAGTATTATCCTTACTGTTTTACCATTTGTTATTGTACATTTTCACAAAGATTCATGGACACAGGAAGTTAATGAACTAATGGCCCAGCAAGAAAAGAAAAATTAGAAAATCCTATAAAACTCGTAAGTTTAGTTGAGAACTTACGAGTTTTTGCATAATTAAGAGGATATATTAGCTACAGAATAGAAATAATCATAGTTTTCTTAAGTGGTACAAAATTTTATCATTATCTTCATTTTCTAATTCTTGAATAATATGAATATAGGTTTCTTGAGTAGTAGTTGTATTTGAATGGCCTAACCGTTTAGCAACACTTGCTACTGACACACCTTCATAAAGTAATAATGATGCATGTGTATGGCTTAATCCATGAATTGAAATTGGTGGAATACCTGCCTTTTTACAATAAGATGCTAACCGTTGATTTAGGGTTGAATTATATACTCTCTGATTTTCTTCAAAAAAGATTGGTTTCTTTGACATCTTGTTTTCTGTTAACTGCTTAAATTGTTGCATTATTTGCCAATCAACCATAACTATTCGATTAGATGATGGATTTTTAGTAGGTTGGAAATAACCAACTTTTTCTTTATAATTCCAAGATTTGTTGATTATAATACTTTGTTTTTCATAATCAAAATCTTCTGGCGTTAAGGCTAAAGCTTCGGCAAATCTCAGACCAGTCTTTGCAACTAAAAGAATGAACCAATCCCAATTTAATTCTGAGCCTAAGTTTAGTGATCTTAATAAAGTTTGAAGTTCGAAAAGATTAAGAAACTTTGGTCTTTTCTTCTTCGTTACAGTTCCCTTAATAATTGCTCTTCTAGTTGGATCCATTTTAATGATACCATCATCTACTGCATCAAACAGACTAGCTTTTAAATGATGATGAAAATCAAGCGTAGTTGTTTTTTCATGAGTTTGTGCATAGATATTAAGTAAATTTTGATAGCTTTTCCGATCTAGTTCATTCATATGTAGATCTGGAGCAATTTCCTTTAAAGTGCGTTGGACAAGGTAATACTTATCCAGCGTAACTGGACGAATTGCATTCTCTTTATAGAGACGAATCCAGTCCAAATAATACTTGTAAAACAACTTTGTACTGTACTTTTTTCGTGACATATAAAAAACCTCCTTGAATAAATTAGTCACATTAACTATTTTTCAAAGAGGTTTTAGATTTGCAATTATTTTAGTCTCTCTATTATCAAATTCTTATTTCCACCATAGCTCGATTAAGGCTTGCGTTCCGTCATTACCAAGCCCCTTTTCATCTACCAAAACCTCATAAAGGCGTTTGGCATCCCTAGTAGCAGGCAAATTCAACTTCATCTTTTCTGCTTCTTCCAGAGCAATCCGCAAGTCTTTCAAAAAATGTTTAGCAAAAAATCCAGGAGTATAATCATTTCTTAAAATCCGGGGCCCATAATTACTCAAACTCCAATTTTCTCCCGCTCCTCCTGAAACAGTCTTAATTACTTCTTGGAGGTTTAAATTAGCTGCTTTAGCATAAGCAAGCATTTCACTCATTCCAGTCATAGTACCTGCAATCATGATTTGATTTGCCATTTTTGCATGTTGGCCACTACCAGCAGGGCCAAAGTAATGAATTTGACTACTAAATTGCTTTAAAAGTGGTGTGATTTTTTCTAGATCCACTTTATCTCCACCAACCATCATCGTTAAGGTGCCATTTTTAGCACCAATATCTCCTCCTGAAACTGGTGCATCAATGATATGTAAGCCTTTTTCTCGAGCATCCCTATCTAGTTTTTGTGCTAAAGAAGGTTTACTAGTAGTCATTTCTACCAAAACTTGCTTAGAAGTTGCTGCAGCTAAAATTCCATTTTGACCGTAGTAAATCTGCTCAACATCTTGTGGGAATCCCACCATTGACATAACTACATCATTATTTTTAGTAGCATCTGCAGGATTATCCGCCCACTTTGCGCCATTATCAAGCACTTCTTGTGCATGAGCCTTGGTGCGATTATAAACAGTTACTTCGTTCCCTGCTTTAAGCAAATTATTAATAATTCCAGTACCCATTACTCCGGTACCAATAAAACCAACTTTCATTGAAAAACTCCTTTACTATTCGTAATTTATTTTAGCATATAAAAAGCAGGAAGTTATTCCTGCTCATAATTTAGTTAAATATCACTACTATTAACAAGATCCTCAACTACTTTTCCCTTTTCCACAGTTAAGATTGCTTTTTTGGAGCTCTTAGGATCATTAACAACGATTTTTGATTTCATTCCTGCTTCATTCAATGTATCTGAATATTCTGTAAAGAATTTTACAAAGATCTCCCAATCATCAGTATCACCAGATTTGGCTTCATTTACTGCAAATTCTAGGCTATTATTAGCTTTTCCTCTATCTAGTTCGATAACATAAAGTTTTTTCTTTTTATCATATTTTACAGGAATATCTTTATGAAATGATTTTTCAAGGCTGGAAGCCATATAATCTTGCATATTTCTTCTCCATGTATATAAAATATAGTTTTGATTATACAGAAAAATCAAAATTAATACTAGTTAATATTTAGAATGTATATTATATAACTAATGTATTTAAAATTAGGTATAATTAACTAATTTTCGTTATCTTTGCAGGATGTTAAAATAAAATGATAGATCTGAAAGGAAGACAAATGTTTGAAAATACATCTCTTTTTAACAGTAAAAATACAAAAAGTAATTTTAAACAACCATTAGCTGATAAAATAAGACCCCAAACTTTGAAAGAGTTAGTTGGTCAGAAACATTTACTTGCCGAAGGGAAACCTCTACGTAGAATCATTGAAAAACGTATCCCTACCTCACTTATTTTGTGGGGACCGCCAGGAACGGGGAAAACTACTCTTGCCCATGTAGTAGCAAATGAGTTTCAGTATCCTTTTGAGAAATTTAATGCAAGTATTGAAAACAAAGCCCAATTAAATAAGATCCTCAATTCCCACCCTAATGAGTCCTTTGTTTTGCTTTTAGATGAAATCCACCGCTTAACTAAGCCAATCCAAGATTTTTTGCTCCCACATTTAGAAAATGGTCATGTGCTTTTGATAGGAGCAACTACAGAAAATCCTATTATGTCATTGGTACCTGCAATTAGATCACGCTGTCAGATTTTTGAATTTCATCCCTTAGAAACTAAAGAAATTGAAAAAATGATTATTCGAGCTGCAAATGAAGCTTTTGATTATGAAATCCCTCTAAATGTTGCCCACTTAATTGCCAATACTGGTAATGGGGATGTGCGTACTGCCTTAAATGTACTGGAAACCCTTTTTGCAATGTACGAAAAAGAGTTAACAACTGACCAAGTAAAAGAATTTAGTCGTCAGCAACATCTTAATTATGATAAAGATGCCACCCAGCACTATGATTATTTATCTGCGTGGAGAGATTCTATTGAAGGTTCTGATGCAGATGCTGCGTTGTACTATTTAGCTGTATTACTTGAAGCAGGAGATTTGGAATCCGTTGTACGTAGCTTAAAAGATATGAGTGCTTTAGATTTAGGCTTGGCTGACTCAGAACGAAGTATACAGGTCATTACTTTAGCAAATACTGCTTTAGAAATTGGCTTACCACGTGCCAGTACTCATGTAGCGATGGCAACTATGTTATTAGCTGTTAGCCCGCGATCTGATTCTATTATGCAAGCTTATCGTCGTGCAGCAGCTGACGCTAAAAATGCTAATCAGCATCCCATGCCTGGATATTTAAGAGATAGCCATTATAAAGGAGCCGACAAATTACGTGGAGCTGGAATTATGAAAAATATGTTTGCAGAACCTAAAAAAATTGCTAGACAACCTTACTTACCAGCTGATTTAATTGGACGGCATTATTATGAGCCTGCTCCAAATAAAAATGAACAAACTTTGTATTATCAATATCAAAAATTGTTTGAATATATTTATGGGAAGAAATTTAAGAAAAATGATAATTTGACACATTTTGAACATTTCAATCCTTATCAAGAATAATCAAATAAAGCATCTCTGATGAAACAAACTATCTAGGGATGCTTTACTTTTATCAATATTTAAAAAAGATTTTTATTCCGCATATTACCAATAATGCCAGAATCCCATTTATCACTAGAATCAAAGATCTTGACTTTGGATATTTATCTTGCAAAAACGATTCTCCTGCCCAGAAAAATAATCCCAAAATCCCGATCCAGAGAGTTTGATTATGAGTTTTGAAGAAAAGGATAAGCAAAATACTTACTCCAAAGCAAGTTACTAAACTAACTAACTGTCTATTCATGGAATTAACCTAAATTTTTGGTCATCATAATGTGAGCGATACCAGCTTCTTGGAATACTTCACCCTTTATTTTATAACCTAATGATTCATAAAACTTCTGCACATATTGTTGAGCGTGGCAAGAGAGATGGCTTGCACCCTTTTCTTCTTTAAGATATTTATGGACTGCTTCTAACATTTTCTTTCCGAGTTTTTGTCCACGAGTAGCTCTATCAACAGCAACTCGACCTAAAAACCACTTTCCTTTTTCATCTTGAAAAATTCTGCAAGTAGCAAGAGCATTCGTCTTCTCTTCATTAAGTCGATAAACATGGATAGCACTTAAATCTATATTATCTAACTCCGGAAGAGTTATTTTTTGTTCAGTTACAAATGTATTAATTCGTAATCTTTCGATACAGAACATTTCTCTTCCACTCAATTCCTCAATCGTTTTGAATTCAAAATTTTTGATTTTCATCTTCTTTTAACCCTCTTTTTAAAGCTTAGAACTATATTTTATCTCTTTTTAGACCGCCATCAAAGTTAATTTAAAATTTTAATTTTTTATTTATTAATTATTAATAAATCGTTGACAAACTTCATTTATTTAATTATTATTTTATTAAAAAATTCCTATTGAAGGGGGAAAAGAAAATGACAAAAGCAAAGCCAGAAGATTTTGATTGGAACAATTTAGGTTTTAAGTATCATGATTTACCTTACAGCTGGACTGATACCTTTAAAGATGGTCAGTGGCAAGGTGGGGAATTGACTCAAGATTCTAATATTGTTTTTAACGAAGCTGCTGAACAACTTCATTATGGTCAAGAGGTTTTTGAAGGATTAAAGGCCTATCGTCGTAAAGATGGTGGTATTAACTTATTTAGACCTGAACAAAATGCTAAAAGATTTACTAATTCGGCAAAGCGCTTAATGATGGAAGCTTATCCTGAAGATAGATTTGTAGAAGCGGTTAAACAAGTGGTTAAAGCTAACCAAGATTTTGTTCCACCTTATGGTTCAGACGGTACTTTGTACATTCGCCCCTTTATGATTGGAAGTGCACCACTAGTTGGTGTATCTCCTTCAGATACTTATACTTTTAGAATTTATGCGACACCAGTTGGCCCTTATGTTAAAGGATTACATCCAATGCCCTACAAGGTAACTGATTATGATCGTGCAGCCCATGCAGGAACTGGTCAAGCAAAAACGGCTGGAAACTACGCTGGCAGTTTATTACCAAGTATTAAAGCAAAAAAAGAAGGATTTGCGGATTGTTTATATCTGGATCCTCGTGAACATAAATATATTGATGAATTTGGTGGTGCTAACTTTTATGGAATTACTGCTGAAGGTCAATTCCAAACACCTAAATCTGATTCTATTTTACCATCCATCACTAAACGCTCATTATTAACTCTTGCACAAGATATGGGACTTAATCCAATTGAGACTAAAATTCCTTTTTCTGATGTTGAACGTTTTGTTGAAGTTGGAGCAGTTGGAACTGCTGCCGTAATTTCACCTGTTGCTTCTTTAACTTATCACAATCATAAATATAATTTCGGTAATAAAAATCAGCCTGGACCAATTACAGAAAAATTGTACAATAATTTGGTAGGTATCCAAAATGGTGATTTACCAGATAAATTTGGTTGGGTAGTTTCCGTAAGTTAGTATGAATGTTACCTCGCTATTAGGGGTTTTAATCCTATATAAAAAGCATCCCTTTGAAGGGATGCTTTTTATTATAATTCCTTTTTAGCAGCTGCTACAATTTGGTTCACATTAAGTTGATTATCTTCATATAAAGTTTCAAGTGGAGTTTGATCGCTATATTCACGAATTTGGCCAAAGTTAAGCACTTTAGTTTTACTACCAACATAACTGGCCACCTTTTGTCCAAAGCCACCATCTAAAGAATTATCTTCTAAAGTAATGATTAATTGATTCTTTTCAGCCAAATCATCTAGAGCTGTTTTATCTAAAATGTTTGCTGAAAGTGGATTTACTAAAGTTGCTCCTAATTCTGCTGCGACTTTTTGACCACGTTCATAAAAGTCCCCTAAAGCAATTACAGCAACATCATTTTTACCGGGAATAATTTGATAGTGAATAGTGCTGTAGTCTGGATCTTCAATTTTTTCGCCTTCTGGCACTGGTTTAGTTGGCATTTTAATTGCAATTGGATGCTTACGTTGCTTAATTGCCCAATCAAGCATTGCACGTTCTTCATTTAAAGTAGTAGGTGCTAAATAATTCCAATTAGGTAAATTACCGACCATTACTTGATCGAAAATTCCTAAGTGTGTTTTTGAAGCATTAGAAATTCCACCACCTGCAACCATCATTACCACTGGTAAGTCATTTGCGGCAACATCATGAGAAAGTTGATCAAAGGCACGTTGTAAGAAAGTAGAATTTTCAAATAAAACTGGGACAGCCCCCTCTTTTGCAGCTCCTGCCGCAAAAGCTACAGATTCTTGTTCAGCAATTCCAACGTCAGTGTAGTGTTCAGGGTATTCCTTTTTAATTTTTCCTAAGCCGAATACTCCTGGAATAGCTGCGTTAATCGCCATAATATTTTCGCCCTTTTTAATGTGGCGAATGACTTCATCCAAAGCAATAGAATTTGCAGTAGGCCCCTTGGGTGCTGGTACTGTAGTTTTATCGGTCTTTAAATCAAATGGAAGTACCCAATGGTGTCCAACTTCGTCGTCAATAGCTGGTTGGTAACCTTTACCTTTTAGAGTGTTAATGTGAAGGACAATTGGATGATCGACATCTTTTACAGCTTTAAATGCTTCAATCATATCCTTAATATTATTACCATCTGCTACATAACGATAATCAAATCCCATTGCTGTAAAAGGATTATCTGGAGTTTTTCCGTCAGAATTACGTAGTTTTTCAAGCATGGTAACTACTCCACCAACATTTTCATCAATTGACATTTGATTATCATTTAAAACAATGACCAAATTATGCTTCTCAATAGCTGCATTATTAAGTCCTTCAAATGCTAATCCACCAGTTATTGAACCATCCCCAATTAAGGCAGTGATATTTTCATGACCTCCCATTAAATCACGGGCTTTAGCCATTCCCGTAGCTAAACCGATTGAAGTAGAGGTATGACCTACTGCATAGTAGTCATATGGACTCTCATCTGGATTGGTATAAGGAGTGACATCTTCATAGTGATCTGGATCAAGCCAAGCTAATGCACGTCCAGTAAGCATCTTATGTGGGTAAGTTTGGTGCGAAACATCCCAAACTATTTTATCTTTAGGAGCATCAAAAACATAGTGGTAGGCAATTGTGGCTTCAACAATTCCTAAATCAGGTCCTAAGTGACCTCCTTCCACAGAGTCTTTTTCTAAAATTAAAGTTCTAATTTCTTGAGCTAGTTGGTTTAATTGTTCAATATTTAATTTTCTTAAATCTTTTGGCCCTTTAATATTATTTAAAAGATAATCTGGATGTTGATTCATAATATTTATTCCCTTCTAAACTCTACTAACTTTATACTATCACTTGGAGTTTACTCTAAGTCAAATTATTAATCTTGATTGGCATTGGATAATGATAAAAAAAGGAAAACAAGAGTATGGAACCAAATAGATTATATTCATATTACTCTTAAATATTATTGATACTGCCGATTTTTTGCTAATAAAAAACCAACTCAAAATAATGAGTTGGTCAATTATAAATTAATATTATTTATACATTAATATCCCAAAGTCTTTTCGCAAGAGCATGTAAGCAAAGTTCTACTACTCCTACCCATAGTAATGCTAACGAAACTGAAGCACAAACATCTGATGGATAGTGAGCAAGTAAGTAAACTCTAGAAATCATCACAATGATTAGCCAAAGAATAAGAATAGTATCAATCCAAAGCCGATGGGAGCGATTTTTCATAATTTTGGGAAGCAATACCATAATTATCCAAATCACCAAAACGCCCATTCCTAAAGTATGTCCACTTGGAAAGCTAAATCCATCGTCAGCTGCTAGGTGTCCTACCGGCCGGCTTCTCTGAATTAGATGTTTTACAATCCAACCTACAATATCTGCACTTACCAAAGTAATCACGATACTTGTAGCCAACGCTCTCTTATTTCTAAACCAAAGAATTACTGATAAAATTAACATCCATACCAAATCAACTACTGGTTTAGCCAAAAATGTAATCTTTTTCATTACACCATCCAAGCCACTAGCACTTCTTACTATTTCTTGGAAAAAACTATCAAATGAGTTAATCCATGCAAGATGCATAATAATTGAAATAGCAAAAATTAAAAAGATTGGTAAGCCGATGTATACAGCATATTTAAATCTTTTCATGAAATTACTCGTTTCTTTCTTTTATAAAATTAACAAGTTAATTTTATCATTTAACAAACTCCATTAAAAGATTGATTCAGCCAGGCCACAGATTAGTTATTTTTGATTTTTATATTTTTTAGATAAAATAGTATGTATAAAGACACTTTTGGAAGAGGAGTAAGTATGAAGATTTTACTTGTTATTGATGATTTTGGCTGTCAAACAAATGGCTTGTCCATTTCTACCCAGCGCTTTAAAAAAGAATTTGAAAAATTAGGTCATGAAGTTAGAATTTTAGGTAATGAAGCAAATGGAGCGGTGGATTATCCTCTTCCAGTACAAAAATTACCATTTTTTCAAAAAATCATTGATAAACAAGGTTTTCAATTAGCACGTTCTCAACGCAAGATGGTTAATAGAGCTGTGTCTTGGGCAGAGGCAGTGATTTTAGAGACACCTTTCCCTGTTTCAGCAGTTGTAGGCAAAGTAGCTGCTAAAAAGCACAAAAAGTTAGCCGCAATGTTTCATATTTATCCAGAAAATATTTTATATTCTGTCCCTTTTCTAAATTACAAATGGTCTAATCACTTATTACTTAACTTTGCTAAAAAAATTGCTTACCGTCATGTGACAGATATTTTTTGCCCAACTGAAAAAGTAGCCCACTACCTTAGAAAAAATAATTTCAAGCAAAAATTGCATGTCATCTCTAATGGCATTAGTAATACCTATTTAGTTAAGCGCCCAGAGCAAACAGACCACTGTTTTACAATCTTGTGCATCGGAAGATTTTCGCATGAGAAAAAACAGGAAGTCTTGTTACGAGCATTAAAATATCTTCCTAAAAATATTAGAGTAATTTTTGCTGGCCAAGGACCTTTAGAAAAAAATTATCGAAACTTAGCCAAACACCTACCTCAACAAATTACTTTTTCTTACTATAAACCTCAGCAATTACAAAAAATTATGCAAAAAAGTGATTTAGTAGTTCATTGTGCAGATATTGAAATTGAAGGGATGGCTTGTATGGAGGCCTTCGCAAGTGGATGTGTACCAATAATTGCTGATGCCCCACTTTCTTCAACCTCTTCTTATTCCTTGACTAAAAATAATCTTTTCCCTGCAGGTGATAGTAGAGCTCTGGCTAAAAAAATACTTTTTTGGAAAAATCATCCCAAACAACTACAAAAAATGAGCCAAGAATATCAGCAATATGCACAAACCTTATCAATTGAAAAATCTGCTAAAAAGATGCTTATTATCCTGCAGATAATGCCACCGGCAAAATAAAAGAACTTAGGGCTCTTCAAAGCTCCTAAGTTCTTTTTAAGATGGATCTTTATCCACGTCCACCTTGGAATGATGGGTAGAGGGTCATTCCTCCATCTACAAACATAGTAATTCCAGTTACGTAACTTGATTCATCACTTGCAAGCCATGCAGCAGCTGCAGCAACTTCTTCTGGATCTCCAATTCTTCCCATTGGAATCATGGAAGTAGTAATTGCCTTTTGTTCAGGATCAGCAAATTTTTCCGCATTAATTGGAGTATTGATTGCACCTGGTCCAATTGCATTAACACGAATATTTTGCTTAGCATATTCCATTGCCACTGTTTCAGTGAATAATTTTACCCCACCCTTACTTGCTGCATAGTGAGCAAATGTTGGCCATGGAATTTGTTCATGAACACTAGACATGTTAATGATGTTACCTTTCTTCTTATTATCAGTAAAGTAACGAAGTGCCATCTTAGTTCCTAAAAATACACCAGTTAAATTAACATTAATAACTTTATTCCAATCTTCTAAAGAAAGGTCCTTGGTTGGAACTTGATTTTCCATCCCTGCATTATTAACCCAAATATCTAAAGTACCAAAATTATCAACTGCAGCATCAATTAATTTTTGTGCGCCTTCTTCAGAACCAATATCAGCTTGCACAATAACTGCATCCCCACCATTTTTCTTAACGGCATCAGCAGCTTTTTGCGCACCTTCTTTATCTGAGTGATAGTTAATAACTACCTTCATTCCTTCTTTACCAAAACGTTCACTGATGGCTGTACCGATACCTTTTGACCCACCAGTAACTACAGCAACTTTGTCTTTTAATTCAGAATAAACCATGTTTTCTCTCCTTTTTTCTTATTACTTTAATTATAAAAATAACTATCTAAATAAGAAATTACTTAATTTTTATTCTAGCATAATAAAAACGAATACTCGTAAATAAAGTTTTTAGCTTTCTCAATGATTAATATACACATTTAACTTACTTTTTACAAGCAAAGATGCTTTTATTTAAAAATTAATTTAAATTATTGACTTGGAGTTAACTCCAAGTAGTAAATTATATGCAGGAGGCGAAAAATGGCTGATTTAACTATTACACAAGTAAGCAAAAAATACGATATAAAGCCTGATACTCTTCGTTACTACGAGCGAATTGGCTTATTACCTACTGTTCCACGTAAAAGTAATGGCAATCGTTATTTTAGTGAAGGGATGCAAGGTTGGATTGAAATGATAGTGTGTTTACGTCATTCTGGTGTTCCAATTGAAAAATTAATTGACTATGCAGACATGTTACGTGCTGGGGATGAGACTTTGCAAGCGCGTGAGGAATTGCTAAAAGAACAGCTCATAGAACTAGAAAATAAAAAGAATGACCTTAATCGTTCAATTAAGCGCTTAAAGCATAAAATTTCACTGTATGAATCTGGTGAAATTAAGCAGAATAAAAGCTATTTTGAAGAATATAAAATATTAGATGATTAGGAGAAAATGATGATCAAAAATAAAATTGTTTTAGGAACTTGGGCATGGGGAGATAATAATAGTTATTTTGGAAATAGCTATGATGAAAACCACTTTAGACTTGTTTATGAAGCAGCAATTTCTAAAAATTTAACATTTTTTGATACAGCTACTGCCTATGGTAGTGGAAGATCTGAAGAAATTTTAGGTAATTTGATAGCAAATACACCACGTAGTGAATTAACTATTTCTACCAAATTCACCCCGCAAATGGCACCGAAGACAGATAATCCAGTCCAAACAATGTTAGATGAAAGTTTGAAACGCTTAAAAACTGATTATATTGATTATTACTGGATTCATAATGATGCAGATGTAGAAAAATGGACCCATGATCTTTTACCAGTTTTAAAAGAAGGAAAAATTAAACATGTCGGTGTTTCCAATCATACTCTAAGTGAAATTAAACGTGTACAAGAGATTTTAGCAGAAGAAGGTTTTAAATTAGCTACTGTCCAAAATCATTTGAGTTTATTAGATCGTAGTTCAGAAACAGCCGGTATTCTAGACTACTGCAAAGAAAATAATTTAGAATTTTTTGCATATATGGTTTTAGAACAAGGAGCACTAACTGGTAAGTATAATGTAAATAATCCCTTTCCCGCTGGTAGTGTACGCGCACAAGTTTATAATGATAAATTGCCTGAGTTAACTGACCTAGTAACTAAATTAGAAGAAATTGGTAAAAACTATGATTTATCTGCAGCACAAACTGCAATGGCCTGGGCCTTATCTAAAGATACCTTTCCAATTATTGGTGTAACCAAGGTTAACCAAGTTGAAGATGCAGCTCAAGTTGCTGCTACTCGGTTAACTAAAAGTGAAATTCAAGAATTAGAAGATGTTGCTGAAAAAATCAATGTTAATACTACCGGTAGTTGGGAACCGGATATGGACAAGTAAAAGGAGAAAGTATGAGTTGGACAAGAGAAATAATTAATAAAATTAACCAAAGTACTACCATTCAAAACCAACCTTTTGATGAAAACAAAACGCCTTTACAAGACATTCCTCTCTGGGTTGTTACAATTAATAACCATATTTATTTACGAGCAGGAAAAGGTAAAGAAAGCAAATGGTATCAAGCAGGCATTAAAAATGGTGGTCAAATCAAAGTAGATGGGCAAATTTTTAAGATTAATTACCGCCCTGTGACTGATAAAGCCGAGGAACAAAATGTAACTAAAGCATATCTAGAAAAGTATCATGGTCAATATCCAATTGATATGATGATCTCCCCTACTTGTGCTAATGCAACAGTAGAGCTAATTCAACGATAGAAAATAGAAACTTATTTCTAAAAAGTTAGAGATAAGTTTTTTAAAAAATTAACTTGTTGCAAATAAAAATACATGTGCTATTATAATACATGTAAGTTTATTACTAACAAGATAAAGGAGATAATATTATGAAATATGCTGTAACTGCTGCAACCGGACGTTTTGGTCAAAATGCCGTTAAAGAACTAAGTAAAATCATTGGTAAAGAAAATGTTATCCTCATTAACCGTAACGTAGAAAAAGCTAAAAAACTTTTCCCCGGCTATGAAGTTAGAGAAGGTAATTATGATGAACCTATTTCAATGGAAAATGCTTTCCAAGGAGTAGATAAAGTCTTATTTATCTCTTCTCAACCAGGTGGAAAAGTTAGTCGCGCCCAAGCACAAAAAAATGTAGTTAATGCTTTAAAGAAAGCTAACGTAAAGTTTGTAGCTTATACTAGCTTCCCTCATGCTCAAACTTCAAAAAGTGCGTTAGCTAATGACCACCGTCTAACTGAAAATGCAATTAAAGAAGCTGGAATTGCTCATGCCTTTCTTCGTAACAACTGGTATTTAGAAAATGAAGCTAGTTTTTTACAAATGGGAAAAAATGGTCAAGATCCTCTTTATTGGACAAACAATAATGCAGGTTGGGCTCTTGAAAATGATTATTCAGAAGCAGCCGCAAAAGTATTAGCTAGTGAAAATGCAAAAGAGATTTATGAATTTGCTGGCCCAAGTCGATCCTATGAAGAATTGGGAAAGGCTTTAAAAGAAGCTATTGGAAATGATATTGAAGCTAAACAAGTTTCTAAAGATGAATACATTAAATTCCTTGAAGGTACGGGCTTAGATAGCAACCTTGCTAAGATGTTTGCTTCTTTTGAAGATCCAATTGACGATGGATCTCTTAATGAGGAAACAAATGATTTGGCTCAAGCCTTAAATCGTCCCGTTACCCCACTCGTTGAGGCAATTAAGATTATTCTTGATAAATAATAAAAATAATAGTTAAATAAGATTATGAAGTATTCTTATAAACTAAGTGACGCAATTCACTTACTCAGTTATCTCGAAATCTATAAAGACGGTGATCTTTCTAGCAAGGCAATTGCTAGAAGTATCGAATCAAATCCAACTTTAGTACGTCAATTAATGTCTGACTTACGCAATGCTGGAATAATTGCTACCCAAAAGGGCAAAGCTGGTGCCAAACTTTTAAAATCTCCAAAAGATATCAATATTTACGATATTTATTGTGCAATCAACATGGATCATAATTTGCTTCACGTTGATCCTAAAACTAACCCAGCTTGTGTTGTTGGCAGTAATATCCAAGATACTTTAAACGAATCTTATCAAGAAATAGAAATTGCTGCTTTTAATAAAATGAAGCAGATAAGTTTATCTGATATAATCGCAAATATCTTAGCTAAACAAGCGCAACGCTAAATAATAAAAGCATCCCTTAGTTGATAGGGATGCTTTTATTATTTAGCTGGCTTTATTTCTAAAATTTGTTTAATGGAAATTAAACTTTCCTGGCCGTTTTTATCAGTTACAAGTAAGAATTGGTTCAACTTATTAAGTTCAAGACCTTTTTGGAAAAAGTTAATTGCTTCACCATAATTTTGAAATTGAGTACTAGTATAGCTTCCCGTTTCGCAAATTAATTTAACTGTGAAGTTTGAATTATCTTCTCCATGTAATTCTTTATTTTCTTTAGCAACTGCATCTTGTTTTACAACTTTATCTTCTTCACTAATTGGTTTATGGTCTTCTAAGCTACTTTTCTCTTTGCTAGCAATAGAAATGGGAGCAGTAAGCTTAGGTAATAAACTTTCTTGATTCTTTTCTTTTTCTGCTAGTTGATCTTTAGGAGCAGCTTGTTCCTTAGCTCCGGCCAAAAATTCCTGCTCAATTTCCATTTCACTAAGTTCTGATTTTTGTTTAGCTTTCGGAATTGCAGAAATTTTTTCTTTAACTTGATGAGAATAATTATTTTTAGTAGCTTTAACTCGCTCAAGAGCACTTTGAGCTTTGACCCCCTTGTACTTAAGGTGATTCTCTACTTCTTCTAAAACATCAGGTTTATAATACCGATGTTCGTTATCTTGGAGATCAATAATTGAATATAACACATCCCCACTATTAGGGTACTTTGTTTCTAAAAAATCTTGTACCTTGCTTCTACTTAAATGGAGTTTTCTAGCAATTTCTGAAACTGTAAGTCCATAAATCTTATCAAAATCTTCTTCATCAATTTCTGCATCTTCTCCATTACTGATTTGTTGCCAATGCAAATATTTCCCCACTAAGTCATAATCTTGGGTTGGCCCATAATAAAAAGTTTTCATAATCCAACCAGCTAGTAACTGTTTATTGCGTGGAAGCTTATAATTTGAATGAGAACTTAAGCGCTTAATTTTATGTAGGTCTTCAATTTTTATATTATCAAAATCATTTCCGCTATATGTAAAACTTAGCTTATCCCCTTTATATAGCGTACCTAGTCTACGTAACTCTTCATTATATTCAAGAATTCGTCGGGCACAAACTATTCTTCCAATGGAGTTTTCTATTTTTTCAAAAACAAGCTTGGGGATTGCTTCGCCATTTTCTTCATACACTCGTAAATCATAAATCGTTCCTGTATAAACTCGTTCAGTTGGATTTTGATTAATAAGTGAATCCGACTCACTTTCTTGCAAGCGCTCAAAGTAATGTTGGTAGCGACTAGGTTGATAGGTGGCTAAGACGTGCCCATGTTCTCGATTAGCAAAAAAGCGAATATCATTAGTAGACTGGTAGTTCTCAATCGTGGTATCTGGAACACCACTATTGTCCAGCTTTAATACCCAATCATCCCCATGATCGTAATTACTAATAATTGTTTGAGAATTTTTATTAGTAAAATTAGTATGAGAAGTTGTCACCCCACCTGCATGAATAATTGTGGAACCTAAGCCAAATTTTTCAACTGTTCCCTTATTACCTGAATACTGCATGATGCGACTAGATGCTTGAATGACGTCCCCAATACCCAAGGTAAGCTTGGATCCACTCATTAGATAACGAATATTATTAACATTTAGCCAAATGTGATGATCTAATAATTCTTTTTTACCTGAGTTTTTGTCATAGTAGCAAAACTTATCGATTAATACTTTTCCATCTAATTTCGTTGAATCATTTCCTGTGGGCATAGAAATATCAGCGATAATTCCTGTCCAATCAAACCATTCTCTTAGATAGTAATAGTATTTAATTAAACTATGGTCGGAGGCACTATATCGAAATTTATTTAGGTATTTTTTAGCAGTTAACCGTCGAATTTTATTAAGCTCATGTGTTTCACCGTTCTTTTTAATATCTTCCTTTTTAGCAATTGGAATACGAGTATCATAATCACTTATCTCTTCTTCATCGGACGCGACAACTTTTTTCTTAAATGAGATTTTTGTTTTACTTTTTTGATGTAATAATTTCTTTAATTTCTTTTTATTAACCATAATTCTATCTTTCTCTATAAAAATAAATAAAGTTCTATGTCTTAAGTATAATCTTAAAAAAGACGATATGATATAGTTTCAAAAAATAAAACTCCAAAATTATTTAAAATCCTGGAGTTTTATTTTTTTATCTCTTAAAATTCTATTGACATTGGCTTTAAATGATTATCGTGACAAGCAAACACACCTTTACAGTTAGTTTTTTGGCTTTGCTCTTTAATCCATTGCAAAGATTTCTTTTGCCAGTCTTTATTCATTGAAATTCCAGAAGTGATCATCTTTTTCCAAGAGTGTTCACTATACCCACCATCCCCAACGTAGAGCACAAATTGTTTAGTTTGAGGATTAGTAATCTTAGTGGCTACTTGCCCGGCGGTATGACCTGGAATATTAATTAACTCTACTGTCTTATCTCCAAACACATCATACGACTGCTTAAATGGGCCTTCAGTATCATTCCATTGGTAAAAATCTATATTATCTAGATCTGACCACCACTTTTTATAAAAACGAATCCTATGTTTGCGAGCATATTCGTATTCTTGCTTTGAAACAAGTACTCGCTTAGCATTCTTAAATTGATCTAACCCATTAGCATGATCACAATCAAGGTGAGAAATTATTACAGCTTGAATATCTTTAGGAGAAATTCCTTTTTGAGCTAGCTGCTCAGAAGCAGTTTTCCCGTAAGGTACCACTCCTTGATTAACGTGATATAAAATTCGAGAACCTAAGGATTTAATTTGTGCTTTTTTATCAAATTCACCATTTGGACTCATTGATCTACTCCATCCTGTATCTAGTAAAAGTAAGCCATGAGGAGATTCAATTAAAAAGACCGAAACTGGAAGCCAAATTTTGGGTGAACGTCTTAAGGAAAATCCAGATGCTTTTGCCAAACTTGCATGGTCGCCTCCAAAAGCTAATTCTGGTTCAATTCTAACTTTGCCCGTGTGAAATAAGTGTAATTTATAGTTATTCATATAATCAACTCCTTAATTAATGTTGTCTACATTATAAACAGGAATTAACAAAGGGCCCAGGACACTTTTCAATTAAGTGTCTAGTTTTCTAGAAAATTCATTACCTGAGCAATTTCTTGGTAGATATCTGTACGCGAAATTACAGAATGATTTTTTACATAGTAAATATAGGAATTTAAGGTTGCACTAGCAATTATTTCAAAATTAAAATCTTGTTTTGGAGTAACTTTTCCTTTTCCTAATCTGATCCAAAACTGCCTTTTTAAAGCTATTTTCCATTTTTCAGCTAGTTGGATATCATAATTGTTGATTAAAAAAGCTTCAATGAAATCCAGATTTCTATCAATAAAATCGAGGATTTTTGAAAAGTATTCAAAATCTTCTCCCCTTTTGCGTTGAGAATTTGTTAATTCTTTGTCTAAATCAATTAACTTTTGCAACCAACTATTTCTGACTTCTTCTAATAATTCTTCTACTGAAGAGTAATAGAGATAAAAAGTACTTCCAGATATTTTTGCAGTTTTACATAATCTAGATACTGTTAATTTATCCTTTTTATTCTGTGTCAAAAATTTAACTACTACATGATGTAGTTCTTGTTGGGCTTTTGTAGAAGTTGGAGGTAGATTTAAATCCAAACTATAACTATAATTTTTCATATTTTATCTCATGCTGCACTGTATCATATGGTGTTGTGCTCTATGGTACTCACTTATTTAATTAAAAGTTTATTTTACAGTAAAATTATGCCCCATAAATAAAAAATCTGAGACTTCCTTTTGAAGCTTCAGATTTAAATTTAACTTTCTGCGCTCTTTTGTAGACCTTCAATTCTTTTATCTAGCAGTGGCTGGTCTGCAAATAATCCTTAATACCATTTTGAAATAGTAATAGTACTTGAATTAAAGTATAAACTTTCTAAAACTAAGTTTGGGAGCGTCTTTTGTTCTTTGTTTCTTTTTAATAATAAATTAACTAACATTAATTAATTAAAGTAATTAGTTCCTTTAATTGCTCAGAAGAAAGAGAACTATTACCCATATAACGATGATAGATTTCTTCATCTGTAAGGCCTTGTGATTTTAAATATTTGATTTTTTTAGATAATGCTAATGTATCTACCGCCCCTTGCTTAATTCCCTTTTGTTCACCATATTGTTCCCGTTCTAGTAATCTAGTTTCGTATTCCATAATTGCTCTCCTTTTCTTCGGATCATTATTAATTTGTGCTATTTTCTCTAAAGCATAGTCGATATACTTATTTGAAAAGTCACTTTTCCCTTGCATCAGTTTGATAATACTTAATAGCTTGGAATTATTTTCAACATAAGTAGCTGCCCCATTAACAATTATCTTTGTTGAAGCAGTATCTAGCTGTAATCCTTTATTTGAATCTTCATATTCATGAAAAGTATAAATTGCTTTTCCTTGATTAAAGTAATCAAACATACATAGAAATATAATGTAAGTTTTCTTAAGCTCATTATACGTACTACCAGAATCTAATGCAAAAGTATCCATTCGAGATTGGTAATATCGCATCCGTTTGCCTAAGTTATACTCATTAGCATTTTGCATCTCAATATCAAAGAGGTCGCCATCATTATTTTTGACCAAAATATCAAGCCTAACACCTTTTTCCTTAGCATCAGTCCCCTTGAATTCTTTTTGAGACTCAATACTGATAATTTCAAAATCATACAATGTGGGAATTGTTGCTTGAATAACATATTTACAAAATTTCTTATTTTTCATAACTTCACCAAAAACTAAGTCTTGGCTGAAGCCAAACCATTTTTTCTGCTCCATATTTTCTCCTAATGATTATTTTTGATGGGGTAGTTTTTTTGCCACCATTATTACTTAATCCATTTTTAGGAGTTTATTTTTAAGGCGTATAAAATTACATTATTTTATAAAATGTTTCCAAGTCAATAAATTCAAATATTGTACTTTATATAACTTTACATAATAATTTAATTGTCAATATAAGTTATTTTTGAAGGTATGCTTGATAATTTCTCGTTTTTTTTTGTGTATGCCTTTTTATTTTTTTTGATTTTTGTTAAAGTAACACATTTATATTATTTTTTATAAAAAAATAAATAGGTAATTTCCTTTGAAAATACCCATTATTTCTACTTATTAACTTTTAAATTTTCTCCAATATTTGGCTAAATATTCTGTCGTTAAGCTTTGTGGTGATTTAATTAAATCTTGTGTTAACCCAGCAGCAACAATTTTTCCGCCATTTTCTCCCCCACGCGGGCCCATATCTAAGATATAATCACTATTTGCAATTAAGTTAAGATCATGAGAAATAGTAATGATTGTTGCACCTTGGTCAAGTAAACGTTGCATTACCTCCACTAACACCTTTACATCTAATGGATGAAGTCCAATTGTTGGTTCATCAAAAACAAACAAAGTATTCTCTTCTTTTTTGCTTAAATGAGTCACTAATTTTAAACGCTGGGCTTCTCCACCAGATAATGCTGGCGTACTCTCACCTAAATGCAAGTAACCTAAACCAACTTCTTGAAGTAATTTTAATTCACGTTCAATCTTAGGGACATCTTTAAAAATAGTCAGTGCTTCATTAACATCTAAATTTAAAATATCTACAATAGAATAGCCCTGCCACTTTACTTCTTGTATTTGTTCATTATAGCGCTTGCCTTGACAGGTTGGACAAGTTTGTTGCATATCGGGTAAAAATTGAATATCTAAAGTTACAATTCCAGTTCCACCACACGTCACACATGCCCCTTCCTTATTATAAGAAAAATAGCTTGGAGTATAGTGCCGTTCTTTAGACAATGGTTGCTTAGCAAAAAGTTTACGTAAATTATCCATAATTGAAGTATAGGTAGCCACTGTTGAACGTGTACTTTTCCCAATCGGACTTGCATCTACACTTACAACTTTCTTAATAGAAGAGGAAAAATTACTTACTTGCTGAGGGAAACTTTGTCTATCTTTTGCCTGAATTGCTGGAACCAAAGAATCCAAAATTAAACTGGTTTTTCCTGCTCCTGAAAAGCCAGTGACAGCTGTCAATTGGTTAATAGGAATTTCTGTTTTAACATCCTTTAAGTTAAAATAATCATTTACTTCAAATTTTATTTTATCTTCGTTAATTTTTTGCGCAGGTTTACGTACTAAAAGATTTCCTTGCCCAGTAAGATAAGGAGCAATTAACGACTGTGAATTATTGGCAATTTCTTTTGGTGTCCCCTGAGCAATTAGCCTCCCTCCTTCTTGTCCGGAGCCTGGTCCAATTTCGATTATTTCATCTGCTGCAGCTACAATATCAACATTATGATCAACTACCACTAAGGAGTTACCTTGAGCAACAATTTTTTTCATTACCTTAATTAAACCATCAACATTAGCTGGATGAAGTCCAATGGAGGGTTCATCTAACACATAAAGCACACCCGTGGTTTCTGTGCGCAAGGTTCTTGCTAATTGAATTCTTTGTAGTTCTCCTGTCGACAATGTATTACCAGGACGAGCCATAGTTAAATAATCTAGGCCTAGATCAAGTAAGGGCTGCAAATTATTGATAAACTCTGTTATCAGTTCATTTGCCATTTCATGCATTTCTGCTGGTAAGTTTGTTAAAACTTCATTACTCCACGCAGGAAGTTTACCTAAGGGCATATTTTCTACTTCGAAAATATTTTTTCCATTTACTTTTTGTTTTAATAATTCAGGCTTTAAGCGTGATCCATGACAAACTTCACAGGTTGAATAAGTAAAAAATTCAGAAATTCTCTTTTGGGCCCTTTCACTCTTACTACTTTGTGCCGACTTTAAAACTGCTTGATGGGCATTTTCATAAAGAGCATTAAAATCGTGAAATACTCGTCCAGTTCCAGAAAGAAAATCCATTTTATACTTTTTCTCGGGCCCACTTAAAACAAAATCTTTTTCTTTTGCAGTTAACTCTTTAAAGGGCACATTAATTCTTACACCTGCAAATTCTGCAACATTGGGCATAAAATTTCTTCCTGGAAGCGACCAGGAGGCAACAGCTCCTTCTTTGATAGTTAAATTCTCATCCGGAATTAGTTTGCTTTCATCAAGTGTTCGTACTTTTCCAGTACCCTCACAATTTTGACAGGCTCCATCTGAATTAAAAGCAAAATCTTCGGCACTAGGTACATAGAATTTTACATTACAAATTGAACAAGTAATTTCGCCCATTTCACTTCCTGTTTTACTCATTGCTTGCGCAATTGCTAAACTTGGTTTTAATTGATGTCCATTGGGGCATACTGGGCTTCCCAATCTAGAAAAAATCAATCGTAAGACATTATAGGTCTCTGTTGTTGTCCCAACTGTTGCACGTTCATTAGGAACACTAGGACGTTGTCGCAAAGCAAGTGCTGAGGGAATATGCTTGATACTGTCAACTGCCGCATTGGTTCCCTGTTTAATTCGTCTCCGCATGTAAGTAGAAAGAGCATCTAAATATCTTTTCGACCCTTCTTCATAAAGAGTTCCCATTGCTAAAGATGATTTCCCAGATCCTGACAAACCAGAAATCGCTATAAATTTATGTAACGGAATATCTACATTAACATTTTTTAAGTTGTGTAGATGCGCACCACGCACTTCAATATTATTAGGTAACTCTACCTTTGTCTTCATCACTTAACCCTCTAACTTTTCAAAATCTATTTTAATTTTAGTCCATGAGTTCTCAAATCTCAAACATATGTTTTAAGATATTAAAATTATAATTTTAATGTTAAAATTGAAGAATCACTAGAAAGGAGTACATTTTGTATTCAAAACAAAAATTTAATTTTAAAGACTTTTTTGCTTTAGTAAATAAACTCCATCCAAATTATTCAAAATTAATTTGGGGAGTCACTTTAGGATTTATTGGAACTGGGGCTAATCTTTTTGTACCACAACTTGCCCAGAAGCTAATTAATAACTTCAAATCAATCTCTCCTACTTTGATTATTTTGACAGTTATTATTTTTATTGGGGGATTATTAGTTAGTGCAGCTTCTGGACTTTTACTAGGAATCTTCGGTGAACACATTGTCTCACGTCTGCGTGAAGCCTTATGGCACAAATTACTTCAAATGCCAGTTAACTATTTTGATAATAACAAAACTGGGGACATGAGTTCACGCTTAGTTAATGATACGTCGCAAGTGAAGCAATTATTAGCTTCTACCTTACCCAATGCTATGACTTCTCTCCTACAATTTTTCGGAGCTCTTTTTATTATGATTAGCATGGATTGGCAAATGACTATTTTAATGTTTATTGGGGTACCACTCTTCGTTATTGCCATGCTTCCAATTATGAGTCAGTCACGTAAGATTGGACGTAAACGCCAAGATGAGGTTGCCAATTTCTCTAGTACCACTACTAATGTCTTAGGAGAAATCCGATTAGTTAAATCATCCAATGGTGAAAAAAGAGAACTCAAAAATGGCCATGATCGTATCAATCGTCTTTACAATATTGGCCGTAAAGAAGCCTTCATTAACTCATTAACTCAACCAATCATTAATATGTTAATGATGATTCTTTTCCTAGGAATTTTAGGCTATGGAGCAATTCGAGTAATGCGTGGCTCTCTTACTATGGGTGCTTTAGTATCATTTCTAATGTATCTTTTCCAAATTATGAGTCCCGTAATTATCATTAGTCAGTTCTTCAATGAACTTTCAAAAACTAGTGGTTCTACTGAGCGTCTCCAGCAAATTTTATTAGAAAAAGAAGAATTTCTTCCTCATAAAGAAAAATCGGATATTGCCAATAAAGTTCTTAAGTTTGACAATGTTAACTTTTCTTATGAGGATGGAAAACAAATTCTACATAATATTAATTTTCAAGCTAAACCTAATACTGTCGTCGCTTTTGCAGGTCCATCAGGTGGAGGAAAATCCACTATTTTTGCCCTAATTGAGCGCTTCTATCAACCCACTTCTGGCCAAATTCTAATTGGTGATAAGGATATTGATACTCTTGATTTAAGCAATTGGCGCCAGCAAATTGGTTTAGTTGGTCAAAATTCTTCTGTAATGCCAGGCACTATCCGAGAAAACCTTGTTTATGGATTAGAAAGAGAAGTTTCTGAAGATGAACTATGGCATGTGCTAAAAATGGCGTATGCAGAAAAATTTGTTAAAGAAATGGAAGACGGACTTAATACTCAAATCGGTGAACGTGGAATTAAGCTCTCTGGTGGGCAAAGACAAAGAATTGCAATTGCTCGAGCATTTTTACGTAATCCTAAAATATTAATGTTAGATGAAGCAACCGCTAGTCTTGATTCTGAATCTGAGGCAATGGTTCAAAAGGCACTAAATAGTTTAATGAAAAACCGGACCACCTTGGTAATTGCCCATCGCTTGAGTACAATCGTTGACGCGAATGAAATTTATTTCATTGATCACGGAACAGTTGATGGTGCTGGTACTCACGAGCAATTAATTAAATCAACGCCAAAATATGCAGAATATGTAAAAACCCAATTTAAAGATTAATATACCTGATATCAATCGCATCCCTCTAGTTGTGGGTGCGATTTTTAATATAATTTTTCTTATTTGAACAAAATAAAACCACCAAATCCTCACTTGAATTTTGTGGTTCATTCTTGTTTTAACTTTAGAGATAGTCTTGGGTAATCAGATAGTTATTAATTACTTTAAAATATTTCTTACGCTTTTTCAGAACTAGCGATATCTTGTCTTAATGTGTCTAGATTGACTTTACCATTTCTAAATTCTTGATTATAAATTGGAAAATGCTGCTCAAAAGTTTCAAAAACTTCCAAATTTCCTACTAATTTTTTACTCTTAAAATCTAATAAGTGGCCTCCAATCTGACGATCATCACTTAAAAAATGAAGATGCCAGCCACCAGCTGTTACTGTGTCAAAAATGGCTGGTGCATAATAGCCAATAATTGTTCCAGAAACATTTTCATAAGTAAATTCTGGTTGATCTTTTGAAACCTCTAAAAAACTTGGATAAGGTTTCTCTTGCTTAGGCGCAATACGCGTGTGTAAATAGGATAATTCTCCATGAAGTTTAACTGCTGCAAACACATTGCGTAAGTTGAACTTTCTTGGTAATTCATCTTCTATTACTTTAATATCAGTATTATTTAATTCAATTTTTTCTCCTTGTTCAGGAAAATGAACCGACGCAAAGGGAACTTTTTGTTCTAAATCGGTAATTTCATTTATTTTTCCAGAAGATTCTGCTTGATAAACATGACCATCTAAAATAATTCCTTCACCATCTAAATCATTAAAAGTTCCTACTCCAATACTTCCATGTTTCAAAAGTTCTTTTAAGCTTAAAGTCCCTTCAAAATTACCTGCCATCAAAGAAGCAAGTGTTCCATGTTCATATAATGTTGTCATTGTTAACTTCCTTTTTACTATCCTAATTGAGAATCAATCAAGTTTTTCGCTAATTCTTTATTATGGGAGTAGTCAACTGGAACATCAACTACTACAGGACCTTTTGTAGCAAAAGCCTGCTTTAAAACCTCATTTAGTTCTTCCGGCTTATTAACTCGCATCCCTGTTGCTCCAAAACTTTCTGCAAATTTTACAATATCTACTTCACCAAAGTTTACCCCTGCAGCTTGTGGATACTTCAATTCTTCTTGAAATTTAACCATATCATAGTGCCCGCCATCATTCCAAACAATAGTTACCAAGTTCAAATTATGTTCAACTGCAGTTGACAACTCGGCGGCTGAAAACATAAAGCCCCCATCTCCACAAACCGCAACTGCCTTTCTTTCTGGATAAAGTAAAGCAGCGACAATTGCCCATGGCAAACCTACTCCTAAAGTCTGCATTCCATTTGAAATTAATAAATGTCTTGGTTGATAAGCTCTAAAGTAACGTGCCATCCAAATATAATGTGAACCTACATCTAAAGCTACATGAGTATCATCATTAACATTATTTTGAATTGCCTTAACAATTGCTAAGGGATGGGACTTTGTCGGCTTGGTCTGCTTCGGGACTTCAATTTCTCTATCAAGTTCTGCTTTGAAATCAGCTAACAGCTTCTTACTACTATCTGGATATGAGTAACACTCATCACAGAAAAGATCAGTTAATTGTTTTAAACTGGTAGTGATATTCCCAACTAATTGCATCATTGGTGTATAGTTATTATCAATTTGAGCCGGAACACTATCCAAATTAATAATTCGTAAGTTTCCTTCTTTATTCCAATTGCGAGGCTCATACTCAATTGCATCATACCCAATTGCCAATACTAGGTCACTTTTTGCTAAAAGCCGATCTCCTACTTGGTTTCTAAATAATCCTACACGACCAAAGTAAGAATCTTTTTCTAACTTTCTTGAAATAACTCCAGCTGCTTGGTAAGTTTCTACGACAGGGAAAGGAAACTTATCTAATAGTTTACGCAACGCCTTTGTTGAAGATTCATCTCCAGCTCTTTGCCCCACCAAAATAACTGGCAATTTACTTTCCTTAATTAATTCAACAACCTTCTTCAAATCTGCTGGATCTGCTGGTCCCATTTTAGGATAAGGATAGACAGGAAGAGGCTTTTCCGTAATAATTGCATCGTCAATATCTTGTGGCAAACTAACAAAAGCTGCTCCTTTAGGTGCATTTTGCGTTGCTTCGATTGCGTTGGCCATTGTTTCAGAAATATTATTTGGATCTTGAATTTCTGCACTAAATTGTGTAATTGGAGCCATTAATTGCTTTGCAGGAGTCGATTGGTGAGTTGCACGATACAAATCTTTTCTTTGGACTTGTCCCCCAATTGCTAAAACTGGATCTCCCTCTGCATCAGCAGTCATTAAACCAGTAGTTAAGTTTCCTACTCCCGGACCAGAGGTTGCAATAGCTACTCCTGTTTTACCAGTTAAGCGCCCATAGGCTTGAGCCATAAAAACTGCATTTTGTTCATGTCTAGTTACTATTAATTGAGGGGAGTCTGCACTATCTTTCCCATCTAAAGCTTCAAATAAACGATCAATCTTTGCTCCAGGAATACCAAAAACAAGATCAATATTATGTTTTTTTAAGCTATCTATGATAATATCTGCTCCATATATTTTCTTTTCCATAATTAGGCACCTCTATTCTTTTATACTCCTTCTTATTTTAAATGATAAAGCTAGATTTTAAAAATATAATTGCTTAGCAACAAAAAAATATCCTTTTTCAAGGATATTTTTATTGTTCTCCATTTATTGCATTAAAAGCTACTTGTAGATCAGTGTTTGCAATTGTGAGGTCCTGAGTACTTGCATTTTTGTCTGCTAATACTTTTTTAGCTGTAGCAACTGCTTCATCATAATCACGACGAACTTTTTCATCAGCTTTATGATATTTTTCTTGCAATTGAGTAGTAGTTAAGCTAGTTGAAGAAATTGTATTACTCAACTTTTCAAAATTAACGCTTGTTGATAATTTAGTTGAATCTACTCCTTCATCCTCAAACATTGCAGCCTTAATATAACCCCCAGCCGTTTGATAGTATCTTTCACCATCGATAATTTTAGTACCTTTTATCTCTAAAGTGGTACCTTCTTGAACATAATCACCATTAATTACATTTCCTTCTTCATCGTACAAAGCAGCAGTCTGTTTAAGAGTTTTCTCAATCTTATTATCTGAAGATAAAACTTTTGTTGGCTTAAAGTTTCCTACTTTAACATATTGATCTTTCCCAATACGATAAAATTTCTTCTTATTAATTGTTACCGTTTCAAAAGTAGTCACTTTACTATTTTTCTTTAAAACTACTTTCTTAACACGCTTACCTTTATCGTTATAAATATAAGCATTATGGGTTAAAGTTCTTTTAATTGGCATTGCTACATTAGTAGCTTTAATGTATTGGTCTTTAGCAATCTTAACGTATTTTTTATTCTTAATTGTTTTGGTATCTAGGACTTTAATGATACTATTTTTCTTTAATGTCTTTTTATTAAGACGTTTCCCACTACCTGAATAAACATAACTATTATGAATTAAATTAGTATTAATACTGGCAGCATTTACTGAAGACGCCAAACTCAAACCTAATAAGGTAACACCGGTCAATAATATAAATTTGTTCTTCATTTTTCTCTCCTTTATCTTTCTTCAATTATACACTGTCTCATTAATTAAGTGTTGCAAAATATTTCCTCAAAAATCTGCCGATATTACAAAAAGTTTAAGAAAGTCTTTAGATATTAGGAACTAATTGCAAATCTTAATGTGTAAGATATTATTATTGATAGAAAAATTATTTTGAATGGAGAAAGATATCATGAAAAAATCTATTAAGTATTCTGCAACTGTTTTAGGAACTGTTCTTGCATTAGCACCTGCAGTTGCTGGTGGAGTTAATGCTAAAGCTGCAGATGCAGACTCTGCTGCTGTTGTAGCAACTAGTAGTGCTGCAGATTCTTCTGCTGCTTCTAGCGCTGCAAGTAGCGCAGATGTTTCAGCTGCAAGTTCTGCTTCATCTTCAGTAGCAAGTGCTGCAACTAGCTCTGCTGATTCTAGTGTTGCAAGTTCTGCAACTTCTTCAGCAGCTAGTGCTGCTTCATCAAGTGCAAGCCAAGCTTCAAGCGCTGCAAGTGATGCTAAAAAGGATGACACTAAGAAAGCAGATACAAAGAAGTCTACTAAGAAGACTTTAGTATTCAAGCACAATGCATTTATTTACAATGCTAAGGGTAAGCGTGTTGCTAAGAGCGGCGTAATTAAGAGAAACACTAAGCGTGAAGTTGCCAAACTTGAAGAAAAGACTATCAAGGGTAAGAAATACGTTAAAATTGCTAAAGACCAATACGTTAAATTAGCTAATGTTAAGGTTGAAGATGCTAAAGCAACTTCAAAGAAAACTGCTAAGAAGGAAACTTCAAAGAAAGCTACTAAAAAGACTACTAAGGTAACTAAGAAAGCTACTAAAGATACTAAAAAAGTAGCTACTAAAGACACTAAAAAAGCTGCCAAGGATAGCAAAAAGGTAACTACTAAAGATACTAAGAAAGCTACCAAAGATAGCAAAAAGGTAGCTGCTAAAGATACTAAGAAGCCTACTAAAAAAGCTGTAAAAGCTTCAAAAACTGTTAAAGCTGATACTAAGGCTAAGAAAGCAACTAAGTAATTTAACTTAATAAGCAAAAAGAGATCGTTTCCAATGAAGTGCCTCATAATTGTTAGACATAGATCTAACGATTGTGAGGTATTTTTTATGACTAAATATTCTAATGGGTTCAAAATTAAGATTGTTTCTGAATTCTTTAATCATCAAGATTCAATAAAGGGATTAAGTAGAAAGTACAATATTCCTTACTCTATGGTATATAAATGGATTCATCAGGCTAATGAAAATGGCCTTGAATCTCTTAAAATTAAACATAAGAAGATGAACTATTCTCCTGAGTTTAAGTTAAATGTGGTACGCTATTATTTAAATAATCCTAATTTAGGAATAACTCCAGTAGCTGCCAAGTTCAATATAAATTCTTCTCAGGTTTACACTTGGGTTAATAAGTTTAAAAAAGAAGGTATGGCTGGTTTACTTCCTAAGCAGAAAGGACATCCATCCAAAATGCCTAAGAAACCTAAAAAGAAACAAGCTCAAAAGATAAAACTTAGTGAGAAGCAAAAATATGAAGAGAAGATTATTAAACAAGAAGCGGAAATCGAAAAATTAAAACTGGAGAATCTTGTCTTAAAAAAAGTGGCTGCCCGATATCCTCGCTATCCAACAAAGAAAAAACGCTAATTATCAAGGATATTCGGGCTAAAGTGCCAACTGTAAAGCTGAATACCTTATTTAGTCTGCTTAAGCTTAATCGAAAAACATATTATGATAACTTAAAAAATCGAATTAATAAGTGCGATAAATACGCTAAAGTTAAGAAAGAAATTAATCATATTTATTATGATGAAAGTAATGAAACATACGGTTATCGGCGTATTTGGGGCGCTTTAAAAGATACTGGTATCAATCTTGCTAAGGAAACTGTTCGTAAAATTATGCGTGATATGGGTATTAAAACCATGATTTATCATAAGAATACAGCTAAGTACAGTTCTTATAAAGGTAGCGTTGGCAAAAAGGCTCCTAATATTCTTAATCAGATCTTTGATGAGACTATCCCTTATAAGGTCTTGCATACCGATGTAACAGAATACAAATTAACTAATGGCAAAAAAGTCTATATTTCACCAATAGTTGATGAAGCATCTCTGGAAATACTGGCTTGTGCAGTTAGTTACTCTCCTGAGATGAAGACTATTTATAGGATGCTTGATGAACTTGAAGTAAATTTACCAAAAGATGCACGACCAATTTTACATTCTGATCAAGGTTTTCAATATCAAAATGCTGGTTATCAAGCCCGTCTTAAAGAAATGAATATTACACAAAGCATGTCTAGAAAAGGAAATTGTCATGATAATGCGCCAGGTGAAACTATATTCAACCTAATGAAAAGAGAATGCCTAAATCGACTTAAGATTGGCTCTCTTGAAGAGATGAAGCAAGTGTTAAGTAAGTATGTCACTTGGTTTAATAATATTCGTCGTTCCAATAAATTAAAATACACGACTCCTGTAAAATGATATGAACCCCGAAATTCGGACAAGAATTTCGAGGTTTTTTATTATGACTAAACTGTCTAAACAAGATAAAATTGATATTTATAATAATTGGAAATATTACGGTAAATCTTCTCTTCAATTAGGAAAAGAATATGGAATTACCTCTGATAGTCTTAGATACTTATTTAAATTAATCGATAAATATGGATTAGAAATCCTAGATAAGCCCTATACTTTTTATTCAATAGAATTTAAAGAAAAGGCAATTAGAAGGGTTCTTTCAGGAGACGAAACTATGTCCCAAATATCATTAGATCTTGGTTTACGTAGTAGGGCCATGCTTTACAATTGGGTTCGCAAATACAAAGAAAATGGGTATAATGTCATTAATCATAAGAAAGGTAGAAGATCTAATGCAGAACAAAGACAAACAGATTCAAGAACTTCAAAAGCAAATCAAGGACCTCAAACAAAAGAATTTAGAGCTTACTGTCGAGAACGAATTTATAAAAAAATTAGATGCCTTAGTGGCACAAAGAATCAGAAACCAAAAGCACAAGAAATAGTTTCTGCAGTCACACAGCTAAGGCAAGAACTTCATGTGACTGTGAGTTTTGTGCTTAAAGTGATCAATTCTAAACCTGACCTTCCTCACCTATCTAGGAGTAATTATTACTATGTTCAAGGACATGATGATAAAGATAGGAAAAACCAAAATATCATGGAAAGGATCAAAGAAGTATATGAAGAGCACAAACATCGCTACGGTTATAGAAGAATTACTGCACAACTTCAACGTGAAGGACTTAAAATCAATCATAAGAAAGTAAAACGTCTAATGACTAAAATGCACTTATATGGCATTGCCATTAGACGTAAGCATAAATATTCAAGCTATCGTGGAACTGTAGGTAAGATCAAAAGTAACTTGATTAAACGTAATTTCAAGTCTGTAATTCCAAATAAAAAGTGGTATTCAGATGTGACGGAATTTCATTTGAATGGTGAAAAGCTTTATCTATCCCCAATTATGGACGGTTGCACACAAGAGATTGTCTCTTATACTCTAAGTCGTCATCCTGTTTTAAAACAAGTAATGGATATGTTAAAGCTGGCCTATAAAAAGTATCCGGCCCTTAATGGTTTAGTATTTCATACTGATCAAGGCTGGCAATATCAACATCCTCTCTTTCAATCATGGCTTAAAAATCATGGCATAACCCAAAGTATGTCACGTAAAGGTAATTCTTTAGATGATGGCATGATGGAGGGTTTCTTTGGCATACTTAAAAGAGAAATGTTTTATGGATTCGAAAATAATTTTAGTAATTTAGATGAGTTAGAAGAAGCCATCAAAGAATATATTGAATATTACAATACTAAACGAATTAAAACTGTACTAAAAAATCGCACACCGATTGAATATCGGAATGCGATTATGAATCAAAGCTAATTAATAATATGTCCTAATTTTAGGGTTCATATCAAAATACAGAAATCGTGTATTATCAAGTATTTAAAATTTTATAAAGTGTCTAACTTTCTTATGGCACTTCACAAAAACGATCTCTTTTTTACATTCTTTAGTCAATACTACCTATCACTTATTCATTTGCAATTCGAGCAAAGCCATCACTTAGTTTCTTATTTTCTGTCTCTGTTGCCTTTATGCGGTCCCCATTCGTACTTTGATCTACTAAGACTACTGGATTACCATTATGAAAAGCAAAAAAGTAGGTAATATGAAGCGTGCCAGGAGCGCCAGGTTTATTATAATTATACATTGCTACCACATTATAATCATTATTTCCTTCCCCATTTTCACTCATTCCAATTGAAACCGGTTCATCATTTACATCAAAACGATCAAACATTTTAGGAAATTCACTACCAGAATCTGTACGCAATTGACCACCTGTGTACTTTGTATAATTCTGGTTCATCCCTGCAGCCCAATCAGCAAAAAAGCTTTCAAATTTTGCTTCCTTTTCTGAATTCCAATAACCTGAACCTTGACTAGTAGTTGTACTCTCTTGGCTATTTTCTCCACTACTAGTTTTAGTAACGGAACTGCTTGAATTTGTAGAATTAGCAGAAGACTCAATTTGCGAAGTAGAAGATTGATTAAAATGATGATAAGCAATGTATCCTCCTTCTCCTAATACTGCAAGAATGCCTAAAGTAATGAAAACCTTATAGGCAGTATGCTTCTTTTTTGAGGGAGACTGTCTTGAAATTTCAGTACGAGTTGCTGGTGCTGGATAAGAATCTGAATTTGTCTGAGATGCCTGATTACTTTTTTGCTTAAGGCGATAACCACAATTACTACAAACATTATCCTCTGGCTTAACTTTGTTTCCACAATTTGGGCAAAATTTCATCTTATCCTCCAAAAATAATTTACTTTTTAAATATTAATTTACATAAACCGACTTAAAATCAAACTCTAGGTAATTTGGCATAAAAATGTAACCTTTTACCTTAGATTTAATTAATACTGAATTGTTAATTTCAAATAATGGTATTGTTACTTGTTGCTTCATCAAAAGTTTTTCTGCCTTAACATAATCTTGATACTGTTTTATTGGATCAGCACCATTTTTGTTGATTGCATCTGTTAATAAACTATCATATTCTTTATTATCCCAGCCCGGACTTTGTGGCGTTGTACTTTTGAAATTATTTAAGAGATCAATTGCACTAGGAATTTGTGTAGAAGTAGAATAAATATTTAGATCATAATTTTTAGCAGCCGTTAGTGCTAATTGCTGTGTCAAAGGAACATGACGAACTTTCACAGTTAATCCTGGTAATTCTGAGAGATTACTTTGAATATACTCAGCGGTTTCTTCGCCTGCAGAACTGTCATCTGATAAAACAGTAAGTTCAAGATTTTTAAGATTTTCTTCCTTCTTTCCAGCACTCCAAAGTTGCTTTGCCCTTTGTAAATTATAGGTTACAGCTTCTTTTACATAAGCATCTTTTTCTAAAGGAGTGCCAGTTTTAGGATTTTTATTGTAGTTTTCTGGAATAAGACCCAGCAAAGGTTTTGAGGTACTATGAAGTGACTTCAAAAGTTCATGTCGATTGATTGCTGCAGCAATAGCCTGACGAATTTTCAAATTTTTTAAAGCTTTATTCTTGAAATTAAAATCCATTCTAGTAATAGCATAAGTCGGAAAATCATGAAATTCTTTCTTTTTCTCATTAGCTGCAATTTGGCTACTATCTAGAAAGGTATTATCACTTTTACCAGCTTGATAAAGATTATAACTAGTGATCGTACTTGCATTAGACTGAACATTAATCTTTTTTAAATGCACATGCTTTTTATCCCAATAATTTTCATTTTTAATTAAAACCCAATTTTTTTGATTTGGATCCCATTTTTTTATTTTAAATGGTCCATTAGCCACAAAATATTTTGAAGATGTTCCATAACGTGAACCAGCCTTTTTCAAAATACGACTATTTTGAGGATAAAAGGAAGGTAAACTTAAGTACTCTTTTAACATTGTATTAGGAACTTGCAAATCAAAATGCAAGTGATATTTAGAAGGTGCTGATACTCCTAAACTAGTTACCTTCTTTTTTCCTTGAACAATATCCTTTCCATTTTTAAAAAGACCCATTAACCCCATACTTGAAGACTTAGTTTTCGGATCACTAATACGGCGATAGGTAGTAACAAAATCTTCTGCAGTTAAATCTTCATTATTAGCCCACTTGGTCTTTCTTAAATAAAAATCATAGTGCTTTTTATCTTTGGAAACAGTAACCTTATCCGCTAATGCCAACTTTGGTTTTCCGGTCTTATCAATTCGATACAAACCTTCACCCATATTTACCAATGCACCCATACTTGCAGTATCTGCAACTTTACTTGCATCTAAAGTGGTTATTTCTCCTGTAGTAGCCCAATTTAATTCTGAATTCTTTGTTTCATCTTTACTATTTTGCTTGCTACAACCCGCCGCTAATAAGCTTATTGCCACAAGTGTTACAACTCCTAGTTTTTGTTTAACCTTCATTTCTTATCTTCCTTTTAATCTTGTTTTGCTGAATAATTAGGTAAAATATTTTCTACAACTCTACTTACGGCATCATTTACTTTTGCATAAGGTTCTCCTAAGACTTCTTTTTCATATAAATATATATGAATCTTAATATAAATAAATGTCGTATTATGAGGGTCAAGTTTTAAAACACAATCTAACATTTTTTTCACTTCTTCCCTCAGTTCTTCATTTTTCTCATAACGTCCATGGAAGATACCAATAACAACTACCTCTGCAAATTTTAAATATAAATAAGTATCTTTTTTATTCTTCATAATATACTGACCTAAAATTTTCATCAGTTTTATTATTTCCGCAGTTGAATAAAGAGAAGTAGTATATTGTAGTCTTAGCAATATGCTAGATGTTATTAAAGTAGGAGAATTTATCTTTTTCAAATCAATTCGAAGTAACTCTTTTTCTTGCTCATTTAACAGGTTAGGAAAAACTGCCACTATTAGTGAAAGTAAATTTAGGTACACAGAGTGCGGTACTTCTTCATTTAACTCTTTTACTTCCTTATATAATTTTTCGTAATACTGCCTTGTTTGTTCTTCATCAGAAAGTGTCTTTGATAATTCATTACTTATTTTTTCTAATCTTTTTGTATTTTCACCAGCAACTAGAATCCGCCTAATACTTCTTTCAAGTTTTGGATCAGAGTAGTTTTTATTTATTAATTCAAAAAAGCTATCAGCATTAATCTGATGAATACCTCGCTCTACCTTTGAATAATAAGATTCGGTCATGATTCCTTCACTAAATTCTTTTTGAGTTTTTCCTGTAAGGGTGCGGATTAATTTTAATAACTCTGAAATTTTCATTTAAGATTCCTCTTTTGATAATACTTATTGTCTTCTAACGACTCAGATTCATCCTCTGGAACCATCTTAATAGCTTTCTGGATTACCACGATATCTCGATATAGATCCTTATCTTCAGTCACAATAGCTTCAATTTTCTTAACAATAAAACTATATCCAAAATGACCTTCATCGTATAAAGGACTAGCTATTTCTCCAACTATGTTAAAAGGTAAAATGAAATCTTCCTTGGGAGCCTCATCATTTAGTAAAATTTTCAAATAATCTACCAGCAAAAATAAAAATTCCGTCCTAAAATCGTTATCTAGATCTTCTCCTTTAAAAGTACGGTGCACTAATTTAATAAAAGAGACTCTTTCCTTACTATCCATAAATGGCAACAAAGTTCTTAAATTCGATACTGCTATTCCACCCCAATTTTCTACTCTATATAAAATTTGAATTCTTTTTTTAATTTCAGGAGTGGCTGGCCACTTTTTAGCTATGCCAAAACTCGTTTCTGCATATGCTAATCCTTCTTTGATTAATTCGCTTAAATTTTTATTTATCGCTTCTTTTCTAATCTTCTCAAACTTATCTTTATCTTTTAAAACAAGTGCCTGAGAAATACTTTCTAGTAACCTTGATTCTTCAGATTTAGAATTTTCACTTAACATAATTTTTAAAAAGCTGTCAACATCTATTACACCAAGGTTGTTATCAAAAATTTCACAAAGCGTATCTATATCAATATTATGAATATCTCTTTCAATTTTAGAATAGGCTGATACAGAACATACACCTTCACACATTTCTTGTTGTGTAATGCCTGCTTGAAGACGTATGTTCTTTAGTGCAGCTCCTAATTTTACCATTAAAAATTACTCCTTTTCAATGAGGCTAGAAACTAGTCTAAAAACATACCTATTTTACTACAAACACTTAATCCTTCAAAATATCTTCCAATATGAAAATTTGTAATAAATTCAAACAAAAAGCCTACATAACCTATTTAACTTTCGTTAGGTAATTATGTAGTCTTTTTGTTTTAACTTTTAATTTCTAATCTTGATAATTTAAATCATCAAATTTTTCATCTTTATATTGTTTAGCTAATTCTGGGGATTTCCAATATACTCCATCTGCCCAAGCGCCAGCTCCATGTGCAGTGACAATTACTGGCTGTCCTTTTTCAGTATGAGCGCCATAATATCCACCATCTCCTGCACCTTGGAAATAACCTCTAACATTAATATATTGAATACCATCAACGCTAACTATTAGTGCCCGACTATAATCCTTAGCGGCGACTGCCTGCTTTTCACTTGGAATATCTGGTAGCTTCTTTATATTTACTTTACGAAGTTGTGTAGAGCCTTCCTCAGTAATAATCTTTGATCCTTCAAAAGTAATCTTTTCTTCTTTTCCCTCACTGTCATATCCATACCAAGTTCCCTGATATTCACTTGGAATAGGGAAAGCTCCTTCATCCCCTGGAAGGTTAGTTTCTGATTCTTTGTTAGTATCTTGGGATTGCTCGCTTCTAGTTGAAGATGCGCTTGAGGAACTCATTTGATCACTTGAAGAAGTTTGGCTTATCTCTGAATTTGAGGATTGATTCGACTCCTCTACTGAAGAATTACTTGTTTTATTCACAGATGGTAGACTTGCTTTACTACTTACAGATGATTGCGAAGAAGATGTACTACTAGTTTGTTGATTATTTTGACAAGCTGTTGCTCCTAAACTTATTAATGCTAAACTACTAAGTAAAATTAATTTTTTAGTCATTATTGTTCTTCTTTCTTAAATTCTTCAATTTATCCAATTAATTACTTTTATAATAATCATGTGAGTCCCAGGATGTTTTCCCATTTTGTATCTCACCAAGTTGATAAATACTGCCATTCTTTCTGAATAATACTCGGGCATTTTTTTCACCTTTATATAACCCTCGAGCTTCTCCATCATATTGAATAAGATAAGTATTATTAGAGACTTGCTTGTATTTAACATTCTTGCCTTCACGAGGTGGCATTCCCGATTCCCAAAGAGTTATCGAATTTGCATCAATGGTTACTGTACTCATAAGATCCGCCCCATATTTTTTTGTTTCATACTTACCCCATATTTCTGCAGGTAAGCTACTTTTCCAACCACCTTCATTATCATTAGTAGAGTGGTCTGAAGAATCCGAATTTGAAGTAGAGTTTATGTATTTAATCATTGCCTTAATCGAAGACATTTTTCCAGAAAATGCTTTTGCTAGTTCATCTTTAGAAACAGTAGTTACACCATCATTTGAGATTACTACTTTATCTTCCTTAATATTTACATCAACACTTCCATATTGATTGGATAAAGTATATGAGCTTTCCGAGTTTTTCTGGGCGGTCAAATCTCTTTTAGCAAAGTCATCTTCAATTTCTTGAATTGTACTTTGAAGATTATTAATACTTTTATCTTTATAAGTTAAATAGCCCATTAACATCCATTCATTATTAGAAAAGTCAGAATCAACTGACCCTGACTTTTCACTAGCTGTCGAAGAAGTACTTTTATCTCTCCCTATTTCTGGAAAATTATTCTTACTTTGAGAAGCACTAGCAGACGAAGTTGTACTTGATTTTTGCTGATCATTTTGGCAAGCAGTTGCTCCTAAACTTATTAAAGCTACACTACTAAGTAAAATTAATTTTTTAGTCATCATCGTCATCTGTATCTACTCTTTTATCTTTAGTTAATTTACCTATTCCAATGGTTTTAATCTTGTAATCATCACCATCTTTTTCGATTAAGCCACCTTTATACTCCATAGTTTGATCTTTATCATGATCATCTTTATGGAAAGTCCAATTAATCTTAAAGATTATTGCACTCATATTTTTTCCAGCAGGACTTACTGACTCAACAACGATTTCCTTGTCAGCGGAATTTATTTCTTCATTTTTATCAATATCCTTAAGCACTTTCTTAATATCGTTGTAGTCTTTATTGTCTTCACCATCAATAAATTCATCAGAATCTGGTGAGGACCATGCATTATCCAATAGTTTCTCAGCATCATCTTTAGAAATAACGCCATCCCACTGAGGTTCAACAATACAGCTACCATCTTCCATTGTTACAGTACCACTGTTTGAGGTTCCATTTTCCTCATCACTTATACTGTCAATTTCTCCTTCTAAATCAGTGATTACTTCTGATTTAATAGTCTTTTTATTGTAAGTAGTTGTTAAATAAAGATTCATATTTTTTGTCATTGGATAATCTTCACAAGTAGCTTCACCATCATTATCTAACGTACCAATCTTTTGATCATTAATATATACATCAGCATTAGGTGTGCCTTTAATTTTAAAAGTTTGGGTTTTAATATCCAAATTAATATCTTTATTATTCCAAACGTCTACACTAGAGCTTGTTTTTAAAGTACGACCTGAAACATCCGATTGAACTTCTAAATTATACTTCCCTGGAAAAAGGCTTGGACTAGTTGTTGTATAACTAGCACCATCTTCAGTTAAGTTACCAATAGTTTTCCCGTTAATCTTAACAATAGAATTATCATGATTAGTTGAAATTTCTGGCTTATAGGTTCTCAATTTCAAAACATACTTAGGAAAAATTAAGAAGTTAGAGCCATTTTTAACTAATTGAACTTGAGAAGTATTAGTGTTATTTTTCATACTTTCTGCTAAATCATCGGCTTCTTTTTGATTTTCATGATAATAATTTTGGAATGGCTTTAAGCTAGCTGCAGTTACTTTAGTTGTATTATCATCTGAAATTACATCCTTAGATAAATTAGCATTAGGATTCTTTACCGCTGCAAAAATTCGATCCACTTGATTTGATTGGCTAAAATATTGGCTACCAGCATAATAGCCTCCACCTAAAATAATCACTACTCCAATTCCTAAGCCAAGTAAAATTTTATTTTTTGTTTTCATTGGCCGACGAGGAACAGATTGTGTTCTTTTTTGAATTTGGGGTTTAGATTCAAAATTTGAAACTGATTTTTTAGATTGTTGAGGTGCCTTTTTAACCCTAGAAGGCTCGCTTAAATGATATCCACAATTACCACATACTTTATCAGTTGGACTAACAGATTTCCCACAATTTGGACATTTCATTGAAGATTGCTGTTTAGAATCTAAAGCAGAAGATTGAGTACTATGTTCAGTTTCTTGGGGAAGCTGAGTAGATTTGGAAACTTTTTCTACAGGCTCTTTCTGGTCAGAAAGGCGATGTCCACAATTACCACATACTTTATCAGTCGGATTAACCGGTTTCCCACAATTTGGACAAAATTTTTTCATTTTAGTAGCGACTGCCTCCCATATAATTCCAAAATTGGCCTAAGTCTACATGGAATTGAGACATAATAGCTGAAACAGCCATATCTTTTATTACAGACCAGGCAATGTAAAGAATGATGGCATACGCAATTGCATAAAGGATCGCACCAAAGTATTTATCATGAACTGCGCCTTCACCTGCAAAAATCATACTATAAATTGCTAAGGTAAATAATACAAGGCCCGCACTGATTAAAAACACATTCCACTTTATTGCACCAATACTTGGAGAGCTAAATAAAGCTAATGATAAGAAAGAAAGTACGGTTATAATTACTCCTAAACTTGCTCGATGTGATACTTCGTTAACGAAAGAAAATGGATTCTCTTTACGCCCATAAACAAATAAGCGTATAAAGTAAGTAACCGCAAGTAAGGCAGCACAAATTACAATTGTTAGTAAACTGAGTTTAAAAACAAGTCCACTAACAAACTTAGTAATCATTGATTTATCAGCAATACTAATTGTTGATCCCTTGATAGCCTCACTAATCCCTTTACCAATTAAAATTCGAACTCCAATAAAAGTTAAAATAATTTCAGCAACTAATGTACTGATTCCATACCAGGAACTACCGTCAACTTCTTCCATAGGATGGAACCAACCTGATTTTAACCAAGACCAGTAATTTTTTCCTTCTTTTTTAAAATCTACATTTGTAGTAATAGTTTCGGCAAAATTACTAAATCCATTCGAAACTCCTGAATTTGAAGTATTAGGTTGTTGTGAAGTAGCACTATCTAGTTTTGTTCCACAATTTGTACAAAATTTTACATCTTCTGTCATTTCTGCATGACAATTTGGACACGTTTTCATTACTTTCCTCCAAAATTAAATATTTTTACAACTTTTAAAGTTTATAATATTTTTAATAGTTTGTCTAATAATCTTCCAGATTGAAATAATACAATTGTTATTTTAAAGGCTTAAGATTTAGGCATTTCTTCAGGAATTAAACGGCGCCCCTCCCACCATTTTTTAGTACCCCCGCACTTAATGTTATTAATAAAAAAGAATTATGGCTTGAATTTTACATCAAATCATAATTCCATGAGGGGATTTATATAAAAGGGGATAAATTTTCAGTATTAATTTAATTTTGTTCCACAGTTTGTACAAAATGAAGCTGAAGCAGCTACTTGGTTACCACAACTTGAACAAAACTTAGTGTCTGTATCGCTAGAAACATCCGTAGAAGCATTAACAGCTTTAAGTTGAGGGGCTTGTTCTTGTTGTTGCTGATTATTAATCGCATTTACAATATCTTGAGAAGTTGCTTGCTGATTTTGAATTTGGCGATCCATTTGGGCGCGAGTATTTCTATCATTTTGATATTCTTGAATCTTATTATTAACTTCATCTGCAAACTCACGTACATGGGCACTTTCAAAAAATGGTACTGCAACTGATTGTTCCATTCCAGACTTTTCAAAAATTAATTTAGTCCGGATACCACTTAAAAATATTAAAGCACCAATAAGAATTACTAACACTGCTCCTAAGGCACTAGTATTAAACATAGCAAATCCTGCGATGGCAATCAAAATTCCTAAAAGCATGCTTCCAATTTTGTAGACTGATTCAATTTCTACACTTGTTAAACCAGGGAGCGGAATATTTTGATTTCTTCCACCTGCTGGAATAAGACCAAAGAAAGTTGTATTAGGCATTTTGACATGCATGAAGTTCTCATTAACTTCCATTACTCCTTTGATCCAAGGCATCAATAAACTAACAGAAAAATTGTTATTTCCATTTTTCTCTACATTACTTTGCATATTTTCCTCCAAAAATATTTAATTTTTTCAACTCCTTTACTTTATACCATTCTTAAACGTTTGTCTTAAAATCTTCCAGATTGAAATAATACACTTGTTATTTTTATATTAGCTTACAAAGTTGATTGGATAATACCGAATAATAAAATCAATAACTGAGCACACAAATCTTGACCCATCTACAAAATCTATACTTTTAGTAGATGAAGATAGGTAAGGAAGTGATATTTACAATTGCCTCCACTTACGTGGAGAATACAGTTAAAAATTCCGTTATATCAACCTTTTTAAATTACTACTTCTAAATTTTGATGAGTTTTAATAATCGCCGAATTAATTATAGCTAATTTTTGCAATATCAAAAACACCAATTAGATCTTTAATATTCCTTCTTCATATAGCTTTTCACCTAATAAAAAAAGTTGCTCGTGCATCCCCAGCTGCAGTATGAGGGTTTTCATTAATAATATTATATTTATCTAATACAGAATTTAGATGATAATTGCTCATGAACTTATTCTTTCTTTTTATCAATCT
Organism: Lactobacillus sp. PV037; assembly: GCF_014522345.1. Taxonomy (NCBI): domain Bacteria; kingdom Bacillati; phylum Bacillota; class Bacilli; order Lactobacillales; family Lactobacillaceae; genus Lactobacillus; species Lactobacillus sp. PV037. The sequence continues at coordinate 776,480 of NZ_CP041987.1, forward strand.
TAATAAATCTCTACTTTTATTAAACATCTTTTTACCCATTTTAATAAATCCAAAACGTAGAAATTCTAAATCAAATCTAATGTTATAACCCATAATAAGATTATCCCCAATAAACTCTTCCAAGTCAGTTAAAGCATTATCCAAATTTGATCCCGATTTATTAAGTATTTCATTAGTAATACCAGTTAATTGGGATATTTTTGAACTAACTATTTGATCAATTTTTATATAACGCTGAAACTTAATAATTTCACCGGTCTTATTACGCCGAACAGCAGCTATTTCAATCAGTTCATCTTTTTCAGGATCCAATCCGGTAATCTCAGTATCAATACATACTACATTTTTTAAATATTTTTCTTTAGATAAAGAAGAATGAACAATTAATTTACTTTTAGTACGCCTAGCTTGATGCATCTTAGCAGCTGTACTCCATCCATAATTTTTCTCTTCTTTTAAAGACGTCTCTTTAAAAATAAGATGCTTCACTAAAGGCAATCCATCAAAGTCTACCACTTTTTTATCTTTTCGTGTTGTCTTGATAGTATACCCTAGCTCATTATTTGTAGAATAAATTAAGGTAGCTTCTCCAGTTTTTAAATTTTCCTGAATGCGTTCCCATAACAACTCTCTAATTCTTGCACTAAAGTTTCCAACATAAACCCAGTCTGGACTTCTTGGCACCACTTAGTTAGGTCTCCTCGGAGAGAAAATTGAGGCAAACGTTGGTTGCGCTGGCTCTAAAATTTGAATCGACTTAACAGCTCCTGCCACTAAAACCAATGCAAATAATACTTTTGAAAATATCTTGATAAAATTTGTAATCATAATCCACTTTTTCTCCAAAATTTACAGACACAAAGTCACAAATAACTTTCACTTTTAATTCCTCCAAGATGAAAGATAATTTTAATTTTAAATAACTTGGATTATTTAAGCAATATTAATTTTATCTTCTATCGCAAAAGGGTGAACGCCACCCTATGTGTTCGTCATGCAAGCCTAGATCTTTTAAATTTTCACGTTTCATTTATTTTTCTCCTTTAACACGTTTTTAGACCTCGCCCTCTTTCACTATTATTTCCATAAACCACTAATTTTATAGAATTAATAGTCATTAAATAGTAAAATAAAAGTAATGAATAGGAAATTAAAAGAGTTACTTAAAGAAAGGACTCATATTAAAATTTATAGTGGATGTAAAGGAAAGTGTTTTTTGGTAGAAGAATTAATTTGCTACTACATTGACTGACAGGATGATAGTGAAAATATTAATTATATAATTTAGCTATATCTTAAAATAAAAAAACAATCTCATATTTACAGTCCAGATACTGAAGACTTTAAAAGCTGAATTTACTTAAGGAGTGTTTTTCAGTGAAAAACAAAAATTTAGCCCTAACAAATGGGATTGTAGGACTAGCTGGAGGTATCGTTTTACTTTTTGGTGTTTGGTTTATGGTTGCCGGAGCCATGGTGGATGTCGGCAATAATTCGGATAGCGCAATAACATTCAGTATAATTACTATCTTGCTATACATCATAAAAATAGCAATTTTGGTTTTAGGAATTGTTGGAGCCATCTATTATAAGGGAACTGAGCAAGTTAAAACTTCATCAAATGTACTCTTAATAGTTGGTGGAGCCATTTCGTTAATTCCTGCTTTAGGCTGGGTAGGTGGAATCTTAGCCATCATCGGGGGTTCAATCTACTTAGCTAATTTAAAGAATTTTAAAAGGGAATACAAAAATGAAACTAAATAAATTATTGTTAGCAAGTACCACCCTTTTGTTAGCTTTAGGAGTTACAGCTTGTGGAAATACAGGAAATTCCACAAAAACATCTACTTCACAATCAAGTAGTAAAAATGAAATAATTTCACAAAATAAAGAATTGAGACAAAAATTCAATAAAATCAAGGTCGGTGATTTGGCTCAAGAAGGTCAGGGAGGTTCAACCCTCACCAATGTAGAAAAACTATTAGGTGTTCCCTCTTCAACCTCCTCAAGTACAACAAATGGCATAAAAGTTAAAGATGAAACTTTTGTTAAAGGAAACGTTACTATTGTAATTCAAACAATTAACAATAATGTTGTATCAAAAGATATTAGTGGATTTAAATTTTCTAGTCGTCCAACTAAAATTACTTTAGCTACTTTCAATAAAGTAAAAGATGGATCTTCATACGAAACTATCGTAAAGCAATTTGGCGAACCTGACAGTTTAAATGAATCATTAATTATGGGTACAAAGAATTTAACTGGTACTTGGCTTACAGGCGTCAAGGGAGATGCCACAGCGAGTGCTACCTTCGTTTTTAATAATAATAGATTAGAATCCAAAAATCAGACAGATTTAAAATAAAGAAAGAGTTTTTGAAAAACTCCCTAGACTAAAAATTAAGAGTAAGAATTCTATTTTTAGAAATCTTACTCTTTTTTGTACCTTTTTTTGTACCTTCTATTAATGAACTTATCAAGCCCCAAAATATCTACTAAACCAAGCGTTCCAATCTTTTTAAACTTAATTTTGTCACTATTTAAAGTATACGTCTCACCAGTATCAATGTACGATTGTTTTACTAATCCAGCTGAAACTAAATCTTGTATTTTATAATACTTTTCTTTAATAAATTGAGATTTATTTTCATACTGCGTCGTAATCTTAAATACCCTAACTTCTTTTTTATTAACTTTTACAATTAAAACTGGTCTGTGCTTACCATCATTTTTCCATGATACATAAGCTATGTATATTTCATTACTCTTCATCAAAGAACTCCGCAATTTCTTCATCTGTTTCTATCTTTTTATTTGGTAGACGCATTGCAGCTTCTTTGATTCTCATAGTTGCTATTTGTTCAGGAGTCAAGGAAAAACTCAAAGGAATCTTGCCTGTTGCAACAATCTCTCTATACAAAGTATTAATTACAGCGGTTGGAGTTATTCCGATTTCGTTCATTACATTTTCTGCATCTTCTGCAATTTCTCTATCCACATTTACTTGAACTTTTTTAACTTCCATAATAATCTCCTTTAATAAATATCATTTTATATCTGTATTATACTATAAAATGATTATAATGTGATACTAAAAAGATAAATTCAATAATATTAGTAAACACTGGGCGACTCCTCTACAAATTTTTACCTTTTATAAAATTTAAAACCAAATTAACAAAAAAAGAGGCTACCTTTAATCAAAGGTAACCTCTTTAAAATGCCGTTGTTACTTGTTTCTTTCAACATTTAATTTATTAATTTGACGTAATACATCGACGGCTTTCCACATACTTTCTAAAACAGTGTATTCAAAACGACCATGCATATTTTCTTCACCTGCAAAAAGATTTGGAGTTGGGAGTCCCATGTAGGTTAATTGAGAACCATCTGTACCCCCGCGAACAGGATCTTCGTTTATTGTTAAACCTTCTGCTTTATAAGCCTCCCTTGCCAAATCAACAATCTCCATATGCTTCTTCAGTTCATCAGCCATATTATAGTATTGATCCCACATCTTCAACTTAATTCTTTCACTGCCAAGCTCTTCATTCATCTTCTTAACAATGCTTTTAACCAAGTTCTTACGTTCTTCAAGCCCTTGTCGTTCAAAATCACGAATAATGTAATCTAAATGAGCACTGTCAACTGTTCCTTCAAAATTCATTAAATGGAAAAATCCCTCTTTTCCATCAGTTTTTTCGGGTACTTCATTCTGAGGTAAAGAATTTTGAAAATCAATTCCGACTTGAATTGCATTAATCATTTGTCCTTTTGCTACAGCTGGGTGTACGTTAACCCCTTGAATATCTAAACTAAATTGAGCAGCAGAAAAAGTTCCCCAATCTAATTTACCCGGCGCTTCGCCATCAACAGTATATGCAAAATCTGCATTAAATTCATCTACATCAAAATGTTGTGCTCCAGTACCAATTTCTTCATCTGGAGTGAAAGCAATTCTAATTTCACCATGTTTTTCTTCTGGATGAGTCATCAAATATTCCGCAAAAGTCATAATTTCAGAAATTCCACATTTGTCATCCCCACCAAGTAAAGTATCACCTGATGCTGAGATGATAGTTTGACCCTTGTAGTTTTTTAAATGAGGAAAAACTTCTGGATCTAAATAAAATTCTGATTCCCCTAAACGGATCTTAGATTTTCCATCATAATTTTTAGTAATTTGAGGTTTAACATTTACTGAATTAAAATCTGCCGTATCACTATGTGCTAGTAAGCCAAAAACTGGAACTTTATAGTCAATATTTGAAGGAATAGTTGCAATGACACAGCCACTTTTTTCATTGTAGTGAACATCTTTTAGACCTAAGTCCATCAATTCCTTCATTAAAACATCTTTTTGAAAATCTTTTTCTCGTTTGGTAGAGGGAACAGTTGTAGAGTTCTCATCTGAACGTGAATTTATTTGAACGTACTTTAAAAAACGTGGTAAAAGGGTTGGATATTCTGTCATTTTATATTACCTCTTTAAAATAAATCTTGAAATGGATTTGTTGAAACTTCTGAAATAATAACTTCAGTTTTCCAACTTTTCTCTTTATTCCATTTTTCTAATAATTCAGCTACCTTATATTTAAATAGCTTTTCACTATAATGGCCTGGATCCACTACTGTTAAACCTGAAGAAATGATGTCATGACCAACATGATAATAGATATCACCAGTTACAAAGGCATCTACTTCCTCTTCAACAGCACGTTTCCAGAATTTTCCTCCATCTCCACAAATTAATCCGACAGTTGAAATTTCTTTTTCATTACTTGGTGTGATTAGTCGCGCCATTTTTAAATTCATTTTATTTTTAACATAGTAGGCAAAATCATAGGCCGTCATCTTATGGGGTAATTTTCCCTTACGTCCAATTGCAATGCCATCGGCATCAGGAGCAAATGGTTCAATATTTTCTAACCCTAATTCCTCTGCTTCCCATTGAGAAGAACCGTTCTTTGCTTTATCTGAATTCGTATGAATTGAATAAATTGTAATTCCGTTTTTAATAATATTGGCATACATTGCATTTTGCGGATCAGCATAATCTAAATTACGAGCTGGACGAAAAATTACTGGATGATGACTCACAATAAAATCTACATTGTTTTCTACTGCTTCTTCTACTACCTGTGGTCGTACATCAAGCGTAGTCATCACTTTGGTTACTTTCTGACTTAAAGAACCAATTTGAATTCCAACAGGGTCTCCCTTACTAGCAATATCTTCTGGGAAAACTTCTTGTAACTGTTTTACAATATCTCTGACTTGGGTCATTGTTATAATACTTCCTTAATTTCTGCTATTAATTTTTCTGTTTCTTTTATTCTATCATTTGCCTTAACTTTTGCTTTATTGAGATTACTCAATAATTGGGTTTGGTATTTTAACTGATTGGTCCATTTTTTTGTAAAAACTGAATTCTTTTCCTTTAATAATTCCGGACCAAATTGTATCTCCATTTCCGAGAGGGGAACTTTTTTCTCTTGCAAGGTAGCTTTAATTAATTCATAAATGTGGCCACTGACTTCAATAATTTCTTCTTTTACTATCTTATATTGATTATCAACTAGCCAACTTCTAACTCCTGGTTCACCGACATTAGGTTCTAAGATTAAAGTTGGATAGAGTTTCTTTGAATTTTTAGCCTGTTCCAGTAAATCTGTCATCAGCTTTCCACCCATCCCTGCAATTACTATTGTATCTAAATTATCATCATCTGTTAAAGTTTCTAATCCAGATCCTAATCTAGTTTCAATTTTTCCCTGTAATCCAGCTTCAGCAATATCTTTTTTTGCATTTTCAAGCGGCCCTTTAGCAACATCACTAGCAATTGCAAAATCAATCTTTTTTCGTTTAATAAGTTCAATTGGTAAGTACGCATGATCCGTTCCAATATCAGCTAATCTTGCATCCTGATCCACCATTTCTGCTAGATGTCCTAATCTTTCTTCCATATTTTATTTTCCCTTCTACTTGTAAGTCTTCTAATACTAGTTTACTAAAATTTTACAAAAGAAAAAGAAGAAAGAATTTTCTTCTTCCTCCTTTTAACTTAACTATTAATCTAAAAAGTCTCTTAATTGATTTGACCGACTTGGGTGACGTAATTTACGTAAAGCTTTAGCTTCAATCTGACGAATACGTTCACGAGTAACACCAAATACTCGTCCTACTTCTTCCAATGTTCTAGTACGTCCATCATCCAGGCCAAAACGTAAACGCAATACATTTTCTTCACGGTCAGTTAAAGTATCAAGTACTCCTTCCAACTGTTCTTTTAAAAGTTCATATGAAGCATGTTGCTCAGGGCTTGTTGCATCTTTATCTTCGATAAAGTCTCCTAAATGAGAATCATCTTCTTCCCCAATTGGTGTTTCCATTGATACAGGTTCTTGGGCAATTTTCAAAATCTCTCTTACTTTATCTGTTGGCATATCCATTTCAGCACCAATTTCTTCTGGCGTTGGTTCACGCCCCAAATCTTGAAGCAATTGACGTTGAATACGAATTAATTTATTAATTGTTTCTACCATATGAACAGGAATACGAATTGTCCGTGCTTGATCAGCAATTGCACGAGTTATGGCTTGACGAATCCACCAAGTTGCATAAGTAGAAAACTTAAATCCTAATCGATAGTCGAACTTATCTACTGCTTTCATTAATCCCATGTTACCTTCTTGGATTAAATCCAAAAATGACATTCCACGTCCAACATATCTTTTAGCAATTGAAACTACCAAACGTAAATTGGCTTCTGCTAACTCCTGCTTTGCTTCTTCGTCACCATCTTCAATTCTCTTTGCTAATGCAATTTCTTCGTCTGCACTTAAAAGAGAAACACGACCAATTTCCTTTAAGTACATTCTTACTGGATCATTCATTCGAACACTAGATGGAGCTGACATATCTTTTAATTCAGCTTTTTCAACATCTTTTTGTTTCTTTAATGCTAACTTAGAAGGTTCACCCTTTTCATCAACAATTGAGATCCCGTTATCTTCAAATTCTTGAACTAACTGATCAACTGCTTTTCCTTCTAAATGATAAGGAGTAATTAAGCGTGCAGTAAAGTCTGTATCAACGATCTGCTTATCTTTCTTTACTTCTTTGACAACTTCTTTTACTACTTTATCGAGACTTGGTTGTTCTTGAGTTGTAGTCTTTTTTTCTGCCATATTAAAGTAATCCTCCTTCTTTTTCTGTTCTACGTAAATTTATAATTTTTTTTGAGAGTTGCAATACTTTATTATTATCATTCTTTTGAATTGCATCTTCAATTTCTTCTTTTAACTTTTTAAGCTCATTATCTAACTTTTCTGCATTAACTGCTTGGATCAAATCATCAATTTCTTGTTCCAAGGTCTCATCTTCAATTGGTGGCATTTGATTCATTTCAAAATTAGTAACTATTGTACTTAAATTGGTTGGTGATACAAAATCCACAAAACTTTCTACATTAGGATTCTGATGCATTTCTTGAAACTGGAGCCATTGTTCTTCCAAGCGTGCATAACTTTCTACCGGAAATAAGAAATGTTTACTCAAAATTAAATCTCGAGCTTTATTTGAATGGATAAATAAATACAATAATCTATCTAAGACAACATTTTTATCAACTTGTTCTTCAACCGCAGGAGAAGTAACCTGCTCATCATCGAGTCTGCGCGACTGACTAAGGGTATTTCGAAAAATTTTTCTATTTACCCGATTACGTGCAATTTGTTGCCGATTCCACTCTGGTTTTAATAAATCGACAGAAATTTCTGTCTTTTTAGCAATTTCATTAAGGTAGTAGCCTTGTTTTAAAGAATCATCTGTAGCCTGAACAATTAATGAAATTGCCGCTCTGGCAAATTTTTCTTTTTCATTTGTATTAGTAAGATCATACCTTTTAGCAAGCCGGCTCAGCAAAAAATCAATTGCTGGTTGAGCATTACTTAACGCTTGTCGATAAGCTTTGGCACTGTATTTTTTTACATATTCATCTGGGTCCATCCCATCTGGTAAACTTACCACACTTAAGTTGCGTTCATCATTTGAAGATGCATATGGATTTACTTGCTTTTTACTAGCAAACATTTTGATTGCTCGCTCACTTGCATGCACCCCTGCACTATCACCATCATAATTAATGATAATATTTGGAGTTACTTGTTTAATCAGAGAAACCTGACTATCGGTTAAGCTTGTTCCCATCGATGCAATCCCTGTTTTAACTCCTGCTTTATAGGCAGCAATCACATCCATATATCCTTCATATAAAATTAACTGTGACTCATTTTTTTGTTTACTACGGGCTTCTTTTTTAGCCTCAGAAAAATGGAAGAGCAACTTCGATTTATTAAAAATTTTCGTTTCAGGTGAATTCACATACTTAGCTATTTCTTTATTTTCAGAGATTCTTCTCCCTGAAAATCCTACAGTGTATCCAGCCTCATCCCCTAATGGAAACATTAAGCGATCACGAAAGCGATCATATAAAGTCCCATCTTCGCCTTGAACAAAAAGTCCACTTTGACTTAGTAATTGTTCGTCATATTTCTTACTTAAATATTTAAAAAGATCATTTGGTCTTTCTGGTGCATACCCAATCTGGAAATGTTTGATAATTTCATCATCTAAATCACGCTTTTGTGCGTATTGTCGGCCTCGTTCACCTAATTGAGTATCTACTAAAACAAAATTATAAAATTCAGCAGTATCTTTATACATTTGTTTTAAAGGACTTAAAGTATAGGTACGTGACCCTTGTGTTTCAGGTAAAGGAATATTAGCAGTTTGAGCAACTACACGAACACTCTCTGGAAAATTCAAATGTTCTTTTTCCATGATAAACTTGAATACATTTCCACCCTTCCCACATCCAAAACACTTAAAAAATTGCTTTTCTTCATTTACCGTGAAGGAAGGAGTTTTTTCTTGGTGGAAAGGGCATAAACCGATGTAATCTTTGCCCTTTTTTTCTAAAGATACATACTGTCCAATGACATTAACAATATTTACCGAATTTCTTACTTCATTAATTAATTCTTCTGGAATACGGCCTGCCATTGCCTGACTCTTTTCTACTTAATTACTAGTTTACTTAAATCACCCATGCGACTAGCTAAGTCATTTACTTTTTGCAATTGGGTCAAGCGATTATTCTTAACCTTTTCATCTTTATCTAAAATCATATTACTTTCAAAATAATCATTGATAACCGGCTGTAAATCTACAAATCCTTGATATAATTCATCAATTGCTAAATCATCATTTTGTAAATTTTCAACCCCTGCAAAAAGTTCTTTTTCACTATCAGAAGTAAATAAATCTGCATTTACTTCTGAATCGTTAGCTAATTCTGCCTTCTTTAGAATATTGGTAATTCTAGTTAAACTTTCAACAACTGGTTTGAAATCATCATCATCGTGATGCTTTTGAAGGGTTTTAGCAGCTGCTACAATTTGCATTGGATCTTGTTGACTAGAAGCTAACACTGCATCCACAACATCATATTTGTAGTCATTACTTTGTAAAAATTGTTTTACACGGTCACGAATAAAATCAGCAATTTCACTTTCTTGTTCATCTGATTTAGGGAGTTTAGCAGGAGTTTTACCAGAAATTAAAGTAATTATCTCTGGTAAAACCTTTTTAATAGACAGTGACCAATCTTCATTTAGAAGAATTCTAACAATTCCGTAGGCACTTCTTCTTAAAGCATATGGATCATTAGAGGAAGTTGGAATCATCCCTGCCCCAAAGAAGGCAATGATCGTATCTAATTTTTCAGCAATTGACAAAAGTGATCCAACTTCGCTTGTAGGTAATGCTCCCTCTGCACTAATTGGCATGTAGCTTTCTTTAATTGCATTTGCTACAGCTTCATTTTCACCAGCCAATTTAGCATAGTGAGTACCCATGATCCCTTGTAATTCTGCAAATTCTCCTACCATTGAACTCACAAGATCAAACTTGTAAATATCCGCTGCACGATTAAAATCTTTAACCACTTCATCAGATAAATTAAATTGCTTAGCAAGATAATTTCCAATTTCTTTTACTCTTGTCATATGTTCAGACATTGAACCAATTTTATCGTGGAAAGAAACATTAGCTAACTTATCTACAAAATGAGAAAGTGGGTATTTCTTATCTTCATCATAGAAGAATTGTGCATCATCTAAACGAGCAACTAAAACTTTTTCATTACCTGAAATTACGTTATCAAGATATTCGCTGTTCCCATTTCTAACTGAAATAAAGTAGTTAATTAACTTACCATTTTCATCGTATACTTCAAAGTAACGTTGGTTATCTTTCATTGAAGTGATCAAAACTTCATCTGGAATGTTTAAATATTTTTCATCGAAGCTTCCAGCAAAAACAGTTGGATACTCAACTAAGTTAGTAACTTCTTCAAGTAAACTTTTATCTAATTTTACTTTCCAGTTATGATGTGCAGCTAGTTCTTCAATTTGACGGACAATCATTTCTTTACGTTCAGCCGCATTAGCAATTACATATTGACTCTTTAAAGCTTCTTCATAGTCACTAGAATTTGCTAATACTACACTATCTCCTAAGAAACGGTGTCCTTGAGTCTTTCTACCTGCTTCAATATCAAGTAACTTAACTGGTACAACTTCACTGCCAAAAAGTGACACCATCCAATGAATTGGACGTACAAACTCAAAATCACCGCTTGCACCCCAACGCATCTTAGTAGGGAAAGTCATACTTTTAACAATATCACTCATCCCCATCAATATATCACTAGCTTTTTTACCTTCTTTTTGTACGTGTACATAAGCATATTCTGTGCCTTTTAGTTCTTCAAAATAAATATCATCTGTTGTCATTCCCTGACCACGTGCAAAACCTTGGGCTGCTTTTGTCCAGTTTCCATCACTATCTTGTGCAATCTTTTTAGCTGGACCTTTTTTAACCTCATCAATGTTTTCTTGTTGTTCGGCCAAATCTTTTACTAAAATTGTAAGACGGCGTGGAGTTGAAAAAGTCTTAATATCAGTAAAAGATAAACCATTTTCTTTTAAAAATTTTTTTGTTTTATCAGCTAATTGTTTTACACTCTTTGAAACAACATGGGCTGGCATTTCTTCAATACCAACTTCAAATAAGTAATCTTTAGTCATTATTTGCCACCTTTTCTTTGTTTTCTTGATGCTTTAATAGTGGGAAACCACGCTTTTCACGCTCTTCTACAAATCCCTTTGCAGCAAGATGAGCTAAGTTTCTAATTCGTGAAAGGTATCCTGCACGTTCAGTTACAGAAACAGCTCCCCGGGCATCTAACAAGTTAAAAGTATGACTAGACTTTAAAATGTAATCATACGCAGGATGGATCAAGTTCTTACTTAATAGCTGCTTTGCAGTTGCTTCGTAATCATCAAATGCCTTAAGTAATTGCTCTTGATTACTTTCTTCAAAAGCATATTTAGAATGTTCATATTCTGGTTGTTTAAAGATATCACGATATAAAACCCCATCTCCCCATTCAAGGTCAAATACAGAGTTAACATCTTGAATATATGAAGCTAAGCGTTCTACACCATAAGTAATTTCACTCATTGTTGGTTTAACTTCAAGTTCTCCAACTACTTGGAAGTAAGTGAACTGGGAAACTTCCATTCCATCAAGCCATACTTCCCAACCAACACCAGCACATCCCATTGATGGGTTTGCCCAGTTATCTTCAACAAAACGAATATCGTGTTCTAAAGGCTCAATTCCTAACACTCTTAAACTATCTAGATAGTATTGTTGAATTTCCTTTGGCGCTGGTTTCATAACTACCTGAAACTGATGGTGTTGATATAAACGATTAGGGTTATCACCATAGCGACCATCTGCTGGTCGTCTTGAAGGTTCAACGTAACATGCCTTCCAAGGTTCTGGACCAACGGCACGTAAAAAAGTGTATGGACTCATTGTCCCTGCACCTTTTTGTTCATCATATGATGGCATAATCATACAACCTTTAGAGGCCCAGAATTGTTCTAATTTAAAAATCATATTCTGAATATTCAGTTTTTCTGACATATGTATTCTCCTCACATCATAGGCTATAAAAAAAGCCTATGCAAAAATTTGCATAGGGACGATTGGTTCGCGGTTCCACCCTAATTCAGGGAGTATTCTCCCTGCTCTTAATTAATTTGGCTAAAAGGTGCCTTTCCTAGTTGTGCTCTCACTATCCACATTCGCTGTTCTAGTACTTTTTTATCCTTTATAATCGCCAATTATCCGTTTATATATTTTAGCACTAATTGCAAAAAATTACTAGTTCTCTTACCTAGACTTACTTTAAAAGACTTCTAATTCTTGAAGAACCTTTTTAGATTTTAAATTCAAGTCAAGATAATTTTGATAAATTCGATCAATTACGCCTTGAGTCTGTTTTTTTAAATATGGATCAATATTGATTTTCCCAATTCGTTTAATATCTACTAGCATTAAAGTGCGTAGTAAACTTACAAGCTTTGCTGGCAAATTCATTCTTCGCGAAACTTTTTCAAAATGGTCACTACAGATAATGCCTCCCAATTCTAAAGAATAATCAAATTTACCTTGTCTTTTATGACAAATAACACATTCTTCAAAATTCGGCTTTACTCCATAAGCTTCAAGTAACTGCAACTGCACTAATTGAGTAATAATTTGAGGATCTTTACCTAAATCAATTGCCTTTAAAGCTTCCAGAATTAATCCATAAAACTTTCCTACATTTTCATACTCAATAAAAGCATGGCTTATTAAGTCTAAAAGATAGGCAGCTGAGGCATTTTTTATCACATCAAGATATAAATTATCAAATTGATTAGTATTTTTAAAAGTTCTTAGATTACTTATTCCTTTAAAATTTGTATTAATTACGTAAGTTCCATAAGAAAAATTTAAGGTTGCACCACCCAATTTAGATTTATTTTTTAAAGCTCCTTTTACAATTACACTAATAATCCCATACTCTTTAGTAAGCATCTTTAATAAAACACTTGATTCTTGGTATCGTTTCCTTTTAAAAACGATTCCCTCAACTTCAACCAGTTGTTTTACCATTAGCGTAATTCCTTGGAATTATAACCAATTCTATTTAAAAATAGTGGATCTGAACGCCAATTTTTCTGGACTTTCACCCATAGACGTAAATTAACCTTTTCTCCTAATAAATTTTCAATTTCGTGACGAGCGGCTGTCCCAATCTTTTTCAACATTTGACCGCCTTTTCCAATAATAATTCCTTTTTGCCCATCACGTTCTACATAAATTGTAGCTTCCACTTGCAACTTACCATTTTCGTGATCCTTCATTCGATCTACTACAACAGCTGTTGCATGTGGTACTTCCTCTTTAGTTTGGCGTAAAACTTGTTCTCTAATTAATTCAGCCACAATAAAGTACTCCGGACGATCCGTTACTTGATCAGCAGGGTAAAATTGAGGGCCTTCTGGAAGATATTTAGAAATAGTTCTTAATAATTCATCAACGTTATTTCCCTGACTTGCTGAAATTGGAACAATATCTGCAAAATCACCTAAGTGTTTATAAGAATCTAAAATTGGCAATAATTTATCAGGATGAACCGTATCAATCTTATTAATCACTAAAATAACTGGTTTTTTTACCTTAGTTAGCATTTCAGCAATATATTGGTCTCCCTTACCTGCGGGTTCAGGTTCCACCATAAATAAAACTACGTCAACTTCATCTAATGTTGAATAGCTTGATTTGTCCATGAAATCATCTAATTTATTTTTAGGTTTATGAATTCCTGGAGTATCTATAAAAATAATTTGTTCATTTTCATCAGTATAAACTCCTGAAATCTTATTACGAGTTGTTTGTGGTTGAGGGGACATAATGGCTACTTTTTGTCCTACAAGATAGTTTAATAATGTGGACTTCCCAACATTGGGACGGCCAATTAATGCGGCAAAGCCAGATTTAAAATTATTTTTTTCTACCATTTCTATTCTTCTTTCTTTGATTTTCAATGGAAAAACCACATTTTAAAAATGCGCTTTATCAATGGATCTGCTTTCCATGAGTTTCTTGATTTGGATAAAGGGGTAAGCCATAATCTTTTAAAACTTTTCCTTGAATGGAAAACATTTCTTCTGCTTCTTGATCTTCAATATGATCATATCCATTCAAATGAAGATAACCATGTACAAGAGTATAGCCAATTTCACGATCAAATCCAGTTTCATAGTCAATGCTTTGTTTTTCAACTACTTCTGGACAAATAAATAAGTCGCCAATATCTTCAACAAAATTTGGATCTTCGCTTAAAAATTGGTTCATTATTTGCATTTCATCGTCATCTTCAATTGCAAAAGAAATTACATCTGTTGGACGATCCTTACCTCGATATTTTTTATTAATTTCATGGATTCTTTCACTATTTACAAAATTAATACTTATTTCTTGAGGATTTTCTTTTCCAATTGCGTCTTTAGCTGAATACAAAAGTTTCGCAATCCATTCTTTCCAATCTCTATTTCTTGTTTTTAAGAATCCTACTTCATCATTAAAGGAAATATCTAAATTATCCATTATTTAGTCTCTCCATTTTCATCGTAAGCTTTAACAATCTTAGCTACTACTGGGTGACGAACTACATCATTGAAAGTGAAGTTAATAAATTTAACTTGTTCAATATTAGCCAAAATGTGCTCTGCTTGGAGTAATCCACTCTTAGCTTTTCCAGGTAAGTCAATTTGAGTTTGATCTCCATTAACCACCATTTTTGAATTAAACCCTAGACGGGTCAAAAACATTTTCATCTGCGCTTGAGTAGTATTTTGAGCTTCATCTAAAATTACAAAAGCATCATCCAAGGTTCTACCACGCATATATGCTAACGGAGCAACTTCAATTAAGCCGCGATCCATTAACCGATTAGTAGTTTCTACGCCTAAAATTGCAAAAAGTGAATCATAAATTGGGCGTAAATATGGATCAACTTTTTCTTTTAAATCACCTGGTAAAAATCCTAGTGATTCTCCTGCTTCAACTGCGGGACGCGTAAGAATTATTCGAGAAACTTCTCCCTTTTTAAAAGCGCTAATTGCCATTACTACTGCTAAAAATGTTTTTCCAGTCCCAGCAGGTCCAATTCCAAAAACAACATCATGTTTTTTGATAGCTTCAATATAACGTTTTTGACCCATATTTTTAACTCGTACTGGCCGGCCTTTAGCATCTTTAATCAAAACTTTGTTGTATAGTTCACCAAAAAATTCTAAAGTTCCTTTATCAGCCATCTTTACTGCACTTACTACATCTGTCGCAGTAATCGAAACACCTTTAGTTACGACTTTATCTAAAGCAGTTAAGATTGCCATCACCTTTTTAACTACATCATTTGGGCCCTTAACTTCAATTGCACTACCTGTATCATTAATAGTTACATCATAGGATTCTTCAATTAACCGTAAGTTACCATCATTAATTCCAACTAAATTCATAATATTATCTGGTTGGGTAGGTGTTAATGTTCCTTCTAATAAAGCTTGTTCCACTAAAAATCCTTCCTTTTTACACTAATTGAGTTTTTTACCAACAACTGCAGAAGCTTGACTACCATCAGCCTTACCTTTGATCTTTGGCATTAAAGCTTGCATTACCTTACCAAAATCTTTTTTCGAAGTTGCCCCAACTTCAGTAATTACTTCTGCCACAGTTGCTTCTAATTCCTCAGGAGTCATTTGTTTTGGCATATATTTTTCTAAAATTTTTATTTCATCTTTGGTTTGCTTAACTAAATCTTTACGCCCAGCTTTTTCAAACTCTTCTAAAGATTCTTTGCGTTGCTTCATTGCACTCGATAAAACACTTAATTCATCTTCAGCAGTTAAATCATGATTCACTTTAATCTTATAATTCATTAGGGCAGCCTTAATTGAACGAATGGTAGTTAAAGCCTCTTTATCCCTATTTTTCATTGCAGTTTTCATATCTTCCATTAAAGTATCAGTTAATGCCATAATCAATTCCTCCTAAAATTTTTCTATCTATATTTTAAGCTTTTTGTGAAAAAAAAGCTCTAGATAGACCTTAATCTATCAGAGCTTTTCTTTATTAATAATGTCTACGCTTACGTGCTGCTTCAGATTTTAACTTACGCTTAACACTAGGTTTTTCGTAAAATTCACGTTTGCGGTATTCTTGCAAGGTACCACTTCTAGAAACGGAACGTTTGAAACGACGAAGAGCATCATCAATAGACTCGTTTTCGTGAACGATTGTCTTGGCCATGTGTGATCCCTCCTTCCATTTCTTGACACAACTTAGTGTGTCACAACAATATATATAAATTATAGCTAACCGAACTTCAACGGTCAATACTAAAGATTCATTTTATTATAAAAAACTAAACAGGTTTTTGTTCAATAAATCTTCCGTAAACTTTCGAAACTTCTGTAGTGCTCATAAAAGCATAAGGGTCGTTTTTCTTAACAATATTATAAATATCATACATATCATAACGATCCACTATCATTAATAAGACAGTTTTTTCTGTGTGACTAAAACCACCTTCAGCATCATGCAAAATTGTAATACCGCGATGCATTCTCTCCTGAATTCCTTCGACGATATGCTTAGGGTGTTCCGTAACAATCAAAACCTGTAACTTTTGATGTTGAGTATAAACTGCATCAATCACACGACCATTTATAAAAATGTTTAGTGCAGTATATAAAGCTCTGTTCCACCCAAATACAAAACCTGCACAAATAACAATAATCAAGTTAAAAAAGATATTAATTTGGCCAAAACTTTTACCAGTTTTTTTACGTAGAATAATCCCTAGAACGTCTAAGCCACCAGTTGAAATTCCTGACTTAAGTGCTAATCCTGTTCCAATTCCGTTGATCACTCCACCAAAAATTGCACAAATTATTGGGTCATATGTTAATTTAACCGGTGAAATGAATTTCATTAAGATAGAAGCCAAGAGCACAGCCACTATCGTGAAAAGGGTGAACTTATGTCCAATTTTAAACCATCCTAAAATAAATAAAGGCACGTTCAAAACAAAATACATTATCGAAGTAGTTAAAGTAAAGGGTAAAAATCTTTCTGAAACTGACTGCAATACTTGTGCAAAACCAGTTACCCCAGAAGCATAGATCTTCCCAGGTGTCCAAAAAAAGTTCAAAGCTACAGCTACTGCTAGCGCATAAAACAAAGCCGCTGAAACTTTTGAAAGATAATTATGTCGCCTTGTCAATCTTTCCAATTGATCCATGAATTTTCCTCTTGCTATTTAATATATTACCTCTTCTTTTATAACACACCTTTCTTAAAACTTCACTACCTTTATTATTTTATTTGCCCCAATAATTTTTCTTGTACTGCTCTCTTCCACCCATCTCTTCAATTTGATAGCGAAGGGGATCTTTTTTATAAAAATCTTGATGGTAATCTTCAGCTGGATAAAAAGGTTCTGCTTTTTCAATCGCTACTACAATTGGCCGATCAAATTTATGAGATTCTTCTAATTCTTTGCGAGATGCCAAAGCCTCTTGTTTTTGTTTTTCATTTGTATAATAAATAACCGGCTCATATTGACTACCCCGATCTTGAAATTGACCCCCATCATCAGTAGGATCCACCACTTGCCAGTAAGCATCAAGCAATTTTTTATAAGATACTTTGCTTGGATCATAAGTAATTTCTACTGCTTCTTTGTGACCCGTTAGTCCACTACAAACTTGTTCATAGGTTGGATTTTCTACTACACCACCAGTGTAACCAGAAACAACACTTTTTACACCATCCCAATGATCGAAAGGTTCAACCATACACCAAAAGCATCCCCCAGCAAAAATTGCTTTTTCATATTTACTCATCTTCTCATCCTTCCTAATCTTTTACTTTACTAAGTTATAACATTGCTGATGGCTTCAAGCCACTTATTTGCCTAATAAAAAGAACTAGTGCTACGTCCTAATTTAGGATTCATATCAAACTAGCTCTTTTTATATTATTTATCCCAGTCAGTATTCTGGTCAGCTTGTTGTGCTGCTTCTTTTTCTAAACGTTCATTAGTTTCAGCGATACTATCATGATATTGCTTTTCAACTTCAATTCCAATATCTGCTAATTGTTGATCCGCAACTGGTGCTGGAGCATGCATCATTGGTTCTGAAGCAGATGCATTCTTAGGGAAGGCTGTAACATCACGAATATTATCCTTACCAGCAAGCATCATAGCAAAACGATCAAGTCCAATCGCAAGTCCTGCATGTGGTGGGAATCCCATATCTAATGCATTCAAAAGATAACCAAATTGTTCATAAGCACGTTTTTTGCTGAAGCCTAAAGCTTTAAGCATTTTTTCTTGAATTTCCCGTTTGTGGATACGGATTGAGCCTCCACCAAGTTCATCACCATTTAAGACAATATCATATGAACGAGCATGTGCCTTATGAGGATCAGTATCAAGTAACTTAATTCCCTCATCATCAGGCATCGTGAATGGGTGGTGAGCTGCAATCCAACGACCAAATCCTTCATCATATTCAAATAATGGCCAATCAACTACCCATACAAAACTATAAGTATCTTCTGGAATAATTCCTGTTTCTTTAGCAAATTCACGACGTAAGTGGTCAAGCGAATCAGTCACTACTTTCCACTTATCAGCGACAATCGCAACTAATTCTCCACCTTCAAGATTAAATTCTTTCTTTAAAGCTTCTTTATTTTCATCAGTTAAAAAGCGTGCAATTGGGCCTGAAAATTCGCCATCTTCATATTTTACCCATGCTAAACCTTTAGCATTATAACGTTTAATATAATCTTGCTTTTCTTCAATCTTCTTACGTGAATATTGCTTGGCACCATTCTTAACAGCAATGCCCTTCACTACTCCGCCATCAGCAATTGCTCCTGAAAATACTTTAAAGTCACTATCTTTAAAAATATCACTTAAATCATGAAGATACATTTCATAACGAGTATCCGGCTTATCTGAACCATACTTGTTCATTGCTTCATCCCAAGTAATACGCTTAATAGGAGTTTCAATATCAATTCCCTTAACGTCTTTCATTACCTTCTTGAGTAAACCTTCAGTGTAATCTTGAACACCTTGTTCATCTAAGAATGAAGTTTCCATATCGATCTGAGTAAATTCTGGTTGGCGATCTCCACGTAAATCTTCATCACGGAAGCAACGAGCTAATTGATAATACTTATCAAATCCTGCCCCCATTAATAATTGCTTAAACAATTGAGGAGATTGAGGCAATGCATAAAAGCTACCTGGATAAATTCTTGAAGGAACCAAGTAATCACGTGCACCTTCTGGAGAAGATTTACCTAAAATAGGAGTTTCAATATCAATAAAGCCATTTTCATCAAAGTATTCATGTACTGCCTTTAAAATCTTAGCACGTGTAATAATAGCTTGTTGCAAATCTGGTCTTCTCAAATCAAGATAACGATACTTCAAACGAGTTTGTTCAGCAGCGTTGATATCATTTTTAATTTCAAAAGGTGGAACTTTTGATTTATTTAAAACATCAATTTCGCTAGCTTCAACTTCAACTTCTCCAGTTTTCATTTCTGGATTTTCACTAGCACGTTTTACAACTTTACCTTTTACTTCAATTACGTATTCACTACCTAATTTAGAAGCAATATCCATTAATTCTTTTCCAGAATCTTTATTTACAACAACTTGGACAATTCCTTCACGGTCTCTTAAATCAATAAAAACCAAATTTCCTAAATTACGTACACGTTGTACCCAACCATATAAAGTTACTTCTTGACCAATATATTTAGAAGTAATATTTCCTGCATAATCAGTTCTTTTTTCCATAATTAACCCTCTAATTTATTTACTACATTTTCCATATCATTTAAATCATTTAAACTTAAATCAATTGTTTCACCATCAGCAAGACGCTTAATGTTCAAAATACCATTTTCTAGTTCTTTGGCACCTAAAGTAATTACATATTTTGCATTTACTCGATTTGCTTTCTTAAATTGAGCCTTTAATTTCTTTTGATCAACATCATATTGAGCACTATAACCTTGATTACGAATTGAGCGTACAATTTCTACTGCTTTTAATTCAGTTCCTTCTCCAATATTTGCAACAAAGAAATCTACTGCGGGCTTACCAAAAAGTTCAGGGTTTTGCTTTTGCAAGACAAGCATTAATCTTTCTTCCCCAATTCCAAAACCAACAGCTGGCGTTTGTGGCCCATCAAATTCTTCAACTAAGTGGTCATATCTTCCCCCACCTAAAATTGTGGTAGCAGATTCCCACAATGTTGGATCTTCAACCATAAATTCAAAAATAATGCCAGTATAGTAATCCAATCCTCTTACTAAATCATCATCTAAGACATAGTCAATTCCCAATTGGGTTAAAGTTGAGGTGATTTTATTAAAGTTTTCACGTGATTCTTCATCTAAATAATCGACAATCTTAGGAGCACCCGGTAAAAATTCTTGGTCTTCAGCTGCCTTAGAATCTAAAATTCTTAAAGGATTCATTGTTAATCTTCTTTGAGAATCTTCAGAAAGCTTATCTTTTAAAGGAGTAAAGTAGTTTACCAAAGCGTCATGATAATCTTTTCTTACTTGGGCATTTCCTAAAGAATTAATATGTAATTCATAATTCTTTACGCCTAATTCAGCAAGTAAATCATGTCCTAAAACAATTGTTTCTACATCTGCTAAATAGCTATCTGAGCCAAAACTCTCAATTCCAATTTGATGGAATTGACGTTGACGTCCCGCTTGAGGACGTTCATAACGAAAAGTTGGATCAATATAAAAAACATTTAATGGTTTTACATGCTCTGGTCCGTATAACTTATTTTCTACATAAGCACGTACTACTCCAGCTGTTCCTTCTGGACGCAATGCAATATGACGATTTCCCTTATCATAAAAGTCATACATTTCTTTTTCAACAATATCTGAACTTTCACCACTTGAACGTGAAAATACTTCATAGTTTTCAAACATTGGTGTTCTCATTTCACGATAATGAGCTCGTGAAAAGAAATTGCGTGCAACATTTTCTACTCTTTCCCATTTATAAGAGTCATCTGGCAAAATATCAACTGTACCTTTAGGTCTTTGAACTTTCATTTAATCTTCCTTTTTTCTATAACAAAATAAAAGCACCCTTGAAAAACAAGGGCGCTTAAAATTAGCACGGTACCACCTTTAGGTTTCCTACGATTAACGCTCGCGAGACGCTTAATTATCTGTTAAAGGGGTCACAGATTATGATTCATCTGCTTTCTCACCAGCCAAGCAGTCTCTGAAACGAATCGTGCTAATCTTCAATCTTTGTCATCGATAATTCTTTGTTAAGCTTATTATTTTCTTTAAAAAAAGTCAATAATAAACGATAAATTTTTCTTAAATATCCAAAACAATTGTAAAAGGACCATCATTTTCTAAACTCACTTGCATATCGGCACCAAATTTACCAGTTTCTACTTGGAAACCAGCACTTTTTAGTTCTTCATTAAATAATTCCCATAATTCTTTTGACTTGGGTGGACGCATTGCTTGCATAAAACTTGGTCGATTTCCGTGTTTAGTATCTGCTAACAAAGTAAACTGACTTACACTCAAAATTTCACCATTTACATCTTTTAAAGATTTATTTGTTTTTCCTGATTCATCTTCAAAGATGCGCATTTTAGCTACTTTATTAGCTGCCTTTTTTACTTGTTCTTCAGTGTCTCCTTCCTTAAGACCCACTAATAACAAAAAGCCTCGTTTAATTTTTCCAACAGTTTCTCCATCAATAGCTACTTGTGCTTTATTAACTCTTTGAATTACAACTCTCATTAATTATTTGACCTCTTTGCTTCATAAACGTTTGGAATATCACGCATTCTTACTAAAATATCTTCCAAGTGAGCTGCATCACGCACTGAAACAGTTGCATAAATATGAGCCATATTATTGTTATCAACTTTTCCAGAAATATTAACGATATTTTGTGTTTTTGTATTTAATGCTGTAATTACATCGCTTAAGAGTTTGGAGCGATTATAACCATAGATTTCAATATCAGCATTATAACTTTCATTTTTATTGTTTTTAGCGATATTTTCCCATGCTACATCAATTAATCGCCCTGCTTCTCTAGCTTTTTCAGTTACATTTGGACAATCTGTGCGGTGAACTGTAACTCCACGACCCATAGTAACATATCCAATAATTGGATCACCTGGTACAGGATTGCAACATTTAGCTAAATGAAGCATTAAATCTGAAACACCTTGAACCATAACCCCATTATTATGTTTAAGGCGCATAACATTGTTAGGGCTTGGAGTTTCTTGATTAACACTTTGTTGCCCAGTATTCATTATTTTTTCTTCAAGCTCTTGCTTTTTCTTGTCTTCTTGAGCTTTGCGAACATCTTCTGTTAAACGATTAGCTAAGGTAAGGACAGAAACTTCCCCATAGCCAATGGCTCCAAAAAGATCGTCTTCATCTTTAGCATTGAAATGGTCAAATACTTTTGCTAAATGTTCTTTATCTAAAAAATCTTTCGCCAAAAAGCCCCGGTTTGTTAATTCTTCTTCAATTAGCTTCTTTCCCTTTTCAATATTTTCTTCACGATCTTGTGCTTTAAAAAAGCGTCTAATCTTGTTTTTAGCACGGGAAGTTTTTACCAAATTTACCCAATCACGTGATGGTTGAGCATTAGCTTGTGTTAGCATTTCAACAACATCACCAGTTTTTAGCTGATAATCAAGTGGGACAATTTTACCATTAATGCGGGCTCCTACTGAATGAGAACCCACTTCAGAGTGAATTAAATAGGCAAAGTCTAGTGGGCTTGATCCTTTAGGCAGTTCATAAACATCCCCTTTTGGCGTAAAGACATACACTCGATCAGAGAATAAATCAGTTTTTACACTCTTCATAAATTCTTCTGAATCAACTGTTTCATCTTTTAATTCCAAAATTTCTTGGAACATATTTAACTTTTTATTCACATCATTTTGTTCGGCTTCTTGTAAACCTTCTTTATAAGCCCAATGAGCAGCTACCCCAAATTCAGCAATTCGATGCATTTCTTCAGTTCTAATTTGAATTTCTAAAGGTTTACCACCTGGCCCAATAATTGTCGTATGCAGTGATTGATAACCATTAGCTTTTGGCACAGCAATATAATCTTTAAAACGGCCTGGAATTGGTTTCCATTTAGTATGAACTGCCCCTAAAACGGCATAACAATCTTTGATTGACTTTACAATTACTCTAACAGCTAAGAGATCATAAATATCACTAAAATCTTTATGCTTATTAACCATCTTTTTATAGATTGAATAAATATGCTTAGGACGTCCTGAAATCTCATACTTGATTCCTAAATCATCAAGATTTTTCTCTAAGACAGAAATTGCATCCGCAATGTATTTTTCACGCTGACTTCTCTTTGACTGCATTAAATTAACAATGCGATAGTATTGTTGTGGGTTTAAATAATGCAAACTCATATCTTCAAGTTCCCACTTAACTGTTCCAATTCCTAAACGATCAGCTAAAGGTGCATAAATATCTAAAGTTTCATCAGCAATGCGGCGTTGTTTATCAGGGCGCAAATGATCAAGTGTATGCATATTATGCAAACGATCGGCTAGTTTAACCATGATTACTCGCAAGTCTTTTGCCATAGCAATCATCATTTTACGATGGTTATCAGCTAAATATTCCTCATGACTACGAGACTTATAAGGAATTTTACTTAATTTGGTAACTCCATCAACAATAAATGCTACATCTTTCCCAAATTTTTCTTTAATTTCTTCATTAGTAACTGGAGTATCTTCCACAGTATCATGCAAATACCCAGCTGCTACTGTATCTGGATCTAAGCGTAAAGTTGCTAGCGTACCTGCTACTTGTGTTGGGTGAATAATATATGGTTGTCCAGAAGCGCGATATTGATTTTCATGAGCTGCTTTAGCAAATTGATAAGCTTTTTCAACAAACTCTAAGTGCTCCTTATTCATATATTTTTTACATTCTTCATAAACTTCTTCATGCGTCATTTCTTGATATTTTGACATTTAAATTCACCTCAATTTCTTTATTTTGGTTCATGATAAAAATCGTCTCGCCATAAACCAAATAATTCCATACAAATATAAACCACACATAATAAGTAATTATAAGTAGCATAATGGATTGCTACCACAATTGCAAATACTATCGGAAAAAGTAGCAACCACCACTTACTGGCTTTTCGTACAGCAATTAAATGACCAATTTCATAAGCTAATATACTATTAAAAATAAAAAAGATTAGCCCCATTCGCCAAACAACTGCTAAATGTATCAGTGGACTAATTATCCAAACTACCAATCCTAAAATTGTCAGCCAAATTACTGGCATAAAATTTTTTTGATTAAGTTTGCTGATAAAACTTTGTTTATCTTCTTTCATTCTTGACCTCTACTCTCATTAGTTTTCCTTGCGTGCAATTAAAAGTCCAATCCAACGTCCTTCACGCATCTTTAATTTAATCTCAAATCCATATTCATCCAGTAATTCTTCAATTTTAGGTAATTGTAAATAATCAATTCCAGAAAAAATTACCTTTCCTTTTTCAGCTAAATGGGTATCTAAATCTGGAATCAAGTCTACCAGTACTTCTGCTAAAATATTTGCTAGAATCAAATCAAACTTTTCATTAGTATCTTTTAATAAATTAGCTTTTCTAACTTTAATATTATCTAAATGGTTTAATTTAATATTTTCTCTTGCCGCTGTAACTGCTTCATCAGAAATATCAGTTGCTAAGACTTCTTTTGCACCAAGTTTACTAGCAGCAATTGCTAAAATTCCTGATCCTGTTCCAATATCCATTACTTTCATAGGTCTTATCAGTGACCGCTCTAGCGCCATTAACACTAGTTGGGTTGTCGTGTGTCCACCAGTTCCAAAAGCCAAACCTGGATCTAGTCTAATAAGTTGTTGATCACCAAAAGCTGGGTGATAATCCTCCCATTCAGGCACAATCGCTAAATGGCGAGAAAAATCAATTACATGATAAAATTTTTGCCAAGCTGTATTCCAATCTTGATCTGCTACATAGTTGGTTTCTAATGAAATATTACCAGTTTGTAAACCATAACTTCTCATTTCTTCAATTTTAGCTGTAATTTTCTTAACTAACTCATCTTTATCTTCATCTGCTTCAAAATATGCAGTTAATTCCAAATCTTCTGGTAAATCAGCAATATCTTCTAATTCAACTAAAATTGAGCGATCACGATTTTCTTGCTCAATAAAATCGCTACGTTTACGTACTTCAATTCCTTTGGCTCCTAATTGTTCTTGTAAAAAATAAGTCAATCCATCTTCAATCTCATGACCTGCTTTAATTTTAATGGCTAATAATCTCATAAATAATTACTCCTTTTGACACTCAACCTTAACATCGTTATGATAATGATTGGGTGAAAATTATGTCGAAAAAAAATAAAAATAAAAAACTTAAAAAAACTTTAGTTGAAAAAATATTGGATCAGAAAAAAATTCCTTATGAACAAAAAACTTTTAAAACTGTTCAACAAGGGGATGTCCAACAAGTTGATACTTCCATTTTAGACGAAGACCGCAAATTGGTCTACAAAACATTAGTCTGTGAGGGAAATAAAGTTAGCCCAATTGTAGCTGTAATCCCTATCAATGATCACTTAAGTATGAAGAAACTTGCAAAAGCTAGTGGCAATAAGAAATGTGAATTATTGCCTTTAAAAAAATTAGTTCCTACAACTGGCTATGTCCATGGCGCTAATACACCAATTGGAATTTATGAACAACACCATTTTCCTATCTATCTTTCCGAAACTATGAAAGATCAGCCTCTTATTATTGTATCTAGCGGTGAAGTAGGTCGTAGTATTAAAATTAATCCTCAGGAGTTACAAAATATTACTGATGGTAAATTTGTAGACTTAGTTGAAAATTAGATGGCTAAATCTATAAGTATACTTTCAAACAAAAAGAACGATGATTCTTCCATAAATCATCGTTCTTTTTATCCACTAGTTTAGTTAAAACTAATATTAATTTTGATCTTTTTGGTAGCTCATTACTGGACGAGCATAGGTAAATCTACCACCCAAAAGAGTTTGTCCAAGTGATGGGCCAAGAGTACTGTAGTTAACACTATTTCCATTACCACCCATTTGAATAATTGGCGTAGCTAGCCCGTGATAATTACCGGTTAAAATAGCAGCATGACCATTACTATATAATCCGTTACCAACATTTACAATCATTACATCACCAGCTTTTGCCTTTGAAGCAGAAATTTTGGTGAAGTATTGGTGGTTAATTCGTGCATCACTTTCCATAGTTGGGGTAGCAAAAGCTTTTTCTGAAACATTGTAGCCTGCTTGTTTCATCGCTATCCACACAAATCCTGAACAATCAGTGGTTCCTTTACGATTTGGGGATGCCCAATTACCAAAACCAAGGTGATTACCATAATGAAAGGCACCAAAAAGATTTTTAGCTTTACTTAAAAGTTTACTCTTCATTTTACTATCTTCGCGATGATAAATAGTAGTATCTTTTTGGTTATTTTCTGCCACTTTCTTTAACCCTGAATCAGTTAAATTTCCTTGAGCATCGCTATCGGTTTCATCTAAATCAGGCATTACTACTTTATTTTTATTCTTTTTCAAGTAGTCCGCAAAAGTTTGTAAATTACTTGTTCGAACAAACTTATTATTCCCGATTTGATAATATTTCTTTCCCTTAATTGTCTTAACATTATCGGCTGTTAAAGTAGTACCTACACGGTAAGTAGTTGATGTATATTTTTTCCCAGCTACTTTCTTATAAAGATTAACTTTCTTTAACTTACTATTGTAAACAAAAGAATTATGTTTTACTACATAGTGATTATCTGCTGCATGAGCTGTAGTACTTACTCCTAATAGTCCTACACTGAAAGCGACACTTGCTACTAGCTTACTTAATTTTTTCATTTGAACACTCCTATAAAAAATACCAACCCTTTTAGTATAATCCAAAAATTGTTATTTTTTATAATTATTCCAAAATGAAATAATCTAACTTAATTATTCAACCTCTCTTTTTTCTTTACTTATACCTCTTCGTCTTAGCCATAGCCAATGCCCTAGCCAACAAACTGCTACAAATGGCACAGTATAGTACAAGGCAACTCTTTGACTTGAATCAAACCAAATCAAAATACAAGAAATCAAACTAGCAAAAAATGCAAAATATGGAACTACTGGATACCAAGGAGTACGGTATTTTAACTCACTAACTTTTTTACCAGCTTTTATATATTCCTTTCTGAACTTTAATTCACACCAAGCAATTGCCATCCATACAAATACTACTGCCAATCCCGAAATTGATACTAAAACTAAATATACTGTACTAGCAGCAACTTTACTTGAAATTAATGCTAATATACCGCCACACATACTTGCTAATAGCGCCACTACCGGAACACCAGCTTTATTTGTTTTAGCAAAAACAGCAGGCAAGGTCTTTTCATTTCCTAAAGACCAAAGCATTCTTGTTGAAGCATAGAGCCCTGAATTAGCAGCTGAAATAATTGCTGTCAATATTACAAAGTTCATAATATTAGCCGCAAAAGGCACATGAATCTCATCCAAAACATAAACAAATGGACTTTCTGTCACTCCGGCTACTTTATAAGGAATTAGAGCGGCCATTACAACAATACTACCAATAAAAAATACCAATAGACGCCACAAAGTCGTTTTTATTGCTTGCGGGATTGCTTTATTAGGGTCTTTTGCTTCACCAGCTGTAACTCCAATTAACTCTGTCCCTGAAAAAGCAAAGTTAACAGTAAGCATAGTGGTAAATACACCACCCCAACCATTAGGAAGCCAACCATTTTTATAAAAATTAACTAATCCTGGAGCTCCATGCTCACCTTTAACTGATAATAAACCAATAATAGCCGCCCCACCTAAAATAATGAATCCTACAATTGCCAATACTTTGATGGCAGCTAGCCAAAATTCACTTTCTGCAAATCCCTTCACCGAAAAGAAATTACTTAAAAAAATAACAATCATACACACTAAACTCCAGATCCAAACGGGAGTATTAGGGAACCATTTTTGCATAATTAATCCAACTGCCGTAAATTCTGACCCTAATGCAATTGTCCAAGTTAACCAATACAGGATTGCTACCACAAATCCTGCAGAAGGACTAATAAACTTTTTAGCATACACATGAAACGCACCAGTATATGGCATCGCTACTGATAGTTCTCCCAAGCACAACATTACCGCAAAGACAATTAAGGCACCTACTCCATAAGCAAGTACTGTCCCTAAAGGGCCTGCTTCATGAATGGTATAGCCAGAACTTAAAAATAATCCTGTCCCAATTACCCCACCTAAAGAAATCATTTGAATGTGACGTGTGCTCATCTTTCTTTTTAAGTGTGTTTCATGTGCCATTTTATTTACCTTCTTTCCTTAAGTTGATTTAAAGTTTTACTAATTTGGCTAATTTCATTAGGGCCTGTAGTACAACAGCCTCCAATTATTCTGGCACCTTTTTCATACCATTTTTTAGTTAATTTTGAAAAATCAAAACTTTCTTTAACTTCTTCCCACTCTTTAATTTCAGGATTATAGCTTGATCCTTGATTAGGATAAACAATTAAAGGCTTACTAGTATTTTTATTCAAAACTTCTAAAGCTGGTGATACTAAGGTTGGAGCTACACAATTAACTCCCACCCCAAGAACTTGCTCATATTTATTAATGGTTTGGGCAACCTTAGCTAACGAAGTTCCGTCACTAATTGAAGTTTTATTTTTTAAGGTAAAACTTACATATACTGGAATCTTTGGTTCATTTTGTGCTAGCCAATCGAGTAAGGCCTCTACTTCACTTAATTTAGGTTGTGTTTCAATTGCAATGATATCCGGATGTTCAGATAGAATTAACTTTAATCTTGATAAATGAAAATCTAAGTATTCTTGCTTACTTAATTCATAATCTCCTCGATACTCATTTCCATCTGCCAAGTAAGCTCCATAAGGTCCTACTGTCCCTGCCACATAGTTATGAATACCAGTTTTCTTTTCATAATCATCTCTTGCTTTCTTAGCAATTTTAACTGCTTTTTTGATAAATTCACTGGCTTGTTCTTGACTGTAACCAGCCTTTACGAAAGCTGGAATATTTGCTTGATAAGTATCGGTAATAACAATATTGGCTCCTGCCTTAAAATAACTTAAGTGGGCTTGATAAACTTTTTCTTCTTGATCAATTAATGCAGCCGCTGTCCAAAGCTTACTATTTAAATCTGTTCCTTGTCTTTGCAACTCATCTGCCATTGCCCCATCAAGTACTAATCCTTTTTTAGCTTCTTCAAAAATTGTCATCATCATACCTCCTATTGCAAACAAAAAAGCACTCATCACATAAGGACGAGTGCTTCGTGTTACCACCTTAATTTATTATTTATTTACATAAATAACCTTCGTAAGTAGCTCTCCATTGAGAATTACCTTGCATTTTTAACGAATGCAACCCCGTAGTTAGCTAAAAATTCACTAACTCTGATGTCCAAGCCCATCTTCACTAATTCCCTTTACTTGACTCTCACCAGTCGTCAATTCTCTGTACTAAATTAAAATTAGTTACTCTGCTCTTCAAAATCTTTTAATTTATTTGTTAATAATTTTAATATAAATCATATTTTTGTCAAGATGATTTTAAGTCAATTTTGCTTAAATATACTATCAAAAAATGCCTATGGAAACTCCACAGGTATTATTCTATCCAGCATGACGCCAATGTTTATCTGTTAAAATTCTTGCCACAATTAATCCGAGTGGTAAGCAGAAAATAATCATTATTGCTTGCATTGCCCACCGTGCACCAATATTAATTGAAATAAATCCAAAATTAAACATTGCACGATACATATAAAGCCCTGGCACCATAATCACAATTGAAGGGACAGTAATTGCAATTCTTGGATAGCCTATTTTTTGATGAATGAAGGATGCTAGCATCCCTGCGATAAAAGCTCCAATAAATGCTGCAGCAGCTGCCGGCATATTTATCCATTGTACTAAACTCAAACGTAGTGTATTAGCAATTGCTCCAATTAGCCCAGCAGCTGTCGCCATTTGAATTTTTGAATTAAACATAATTGAAAAGCCAAAAACTCCACAAAAGCTAGCAATCAAACGTAAGATAGTTAAAGTTACTGCTCCTAAATTAAGAGGTAAAAAATCTTGTGGGTGTACATTTAAAATCATCGCTACACCCCAACCTACACTAGTTGCAATTAAAATAATCATTAATGCATATGCCATTCTCTCTAAACCAGACCGCATATCTAATTTGGACATATCAAGTCCCGAAGTAATAAAAGGAAAGCCTGGAATCACAAATAGCATCGCTCCAATATAACCATCAAGTAAGTGTTTACTTAAAGGAATAAAAAGACGAAGTAGATAAAATGCTCCTACATACACACAGGAAGCAACAGTAACAGCTACAATAATATTTGCCACAATCGTTAAGCGACGGTCAATCATCTTTCGTCGAACATAATTTCCAACTCCAGCGCCTAAAAATGCACAAATTACTTCAACTATTCCTCCGCCTAAAAGAAAGGTAAATCCTCCACAAGCTAGAGCAGCTGCCAATCCTACTTGCCAAGGAGTATATTGAGCTTTCATTCGAGAAATTTTAGTTAATCGCTGATGAATCTCACCAATTGTCCAATTGCCATCATCGTTTTCAAATTCATACACAAACTTCGACATATAGTGAAGTTTTGTGGTGTTAACACCTGTTGAAGGTAAACTTAAGGCTTGGGTATAGCTCTTTCCATCTCTATCAACACAAGTATACTCTAAAGACACTAAACCAATATCCGCACTACAAGTCATATTCAGCTTTCTAGCTACTGTATTCATTGCAGTTCTAACACGCCAAGCACCAGTTCCATAAGATAAAAACATCATTCCAATATGACCAACAATTACTGCGCGTTCAGATAAAGTTGCATCCTTTGCAGCTGTCTGGTTATCACTAGTAAAAAATTCTTTCCAGCGAATTCTCATATGATGGTGATGGGACAACCTTTCCTGTGGTTTTAATCGCTTTCGCTGCTCATCTTCTTTTTTTGTCATTTTCTCACATTCCTAAAATTTGTTTTACTTAATAAATTTTATCACAAAAAAAGAGCTGTACTCTGAAAAGTTCAGCTCTCTTAAATTATTTAGCTTGAATAGTTTGGGCAATCTGCTTTCCAGCTTCTCGACCAAAAACTATAGTTTCAGCAATTGAATTACCACCAATACGATTATTACCATGTAGTCCTCCTGCTACCTCTCCTGCAGCATAAAGACCTGGAATTAAATTACCATTAGTATCATAAACGCGTGTATGTTCATCTACATGAATACCACCCATCGTATAGTGAATAGCTGGAGCAATATGAATAGCAAAAAATGGTCCTTTATCAAGCTCACGTTCCATTCCAGTAGTACGGTGAAATTCATTATCATTTTTAGATACAACCGCTTGATTCCATTTTGCCACTGTTTGCTTCAAAGTCTCTTGATCGACATTAATTTCTTGGGCTAACTTCGCTAAAGTATCACCCTTTTTGACCAAGCCAATTGAATCATAAAATTCAATTGCTCTTACACGCTCCCGAACTCCTTGATCAAAAATCAAATAAGCGTGTTTAGTAGCAGTCTGATTAATTGCTTCAGAAACAAGCTTGCGTGTAGCTAATTCATTAACAAATCTTTTTCCTGCTTGATCAACCAAAATTGCGCCTTCACCACGGACAGCTTCCCCAATTAAATATGCGCGCTCAGTATCTTGTTGGACTGTTGGATGAACTTGCACCAATTCTAATTGCTCAAGTTGCGCACCAATTTTATCTGCTAATTTCAAACCGTCGCCAGTTGCTCCTGCTTGATTAGTTGTAGCATAATCCTTAAGATCAGGACGATATTTGGCCATTAAGTCTTTAGAAGCTCCAAAACCACCTGTTGCAAGTAAAACTGCTTGACTAGTAATTTCTTTTTCTCCGTTTACTTCCACCCCAAAAACTTTACCTTGATCATCTTGCAATAGTTTTGTTACTTTTGCTTTATTAATAATCGGAATATTTCTCTTAGCAGCTTCCTTTAAAAGGCCAGTTACTAAAAATGCGCCAATTGGTGCCATGGTAGTTGGACGGTGAGTACGTCTTTTACTCATTCCACCAGCAATTGTCAAATCATCAACATGAATACCCAAATCTGCTAGCCAAGAAATTGCTAAAGGTGCATGATCAACAAAAAAGCGTAACATTTGACGATCATTCATAAACCCACCGGCTTTTAAAGTTTCTTGATAAAAAGTTTCAATTGAGTCATTAACTCCTAAACGCGACTGCACTACTGTTTCTGCAGCATTCATCCCTGAACTTGCCTTAGTAGTATTACCACCTAATTTTTCATTTTTTTCTAAAATTACTGGCTTTAAACCATATTGATGAGCTTGAATTGCAGCAGCAAGGCCAGTACCACCAGAGCCAATAATTACTACATCATAATTATCTTGACTATCTTTAAGCTCTTGAGGTGTAAAAATAAACTTTTCCATTTTATTTCCTCACATTAATCATTAATTGGCTTTGTTTGCGTAGCCTTAGTCATTTGTAAGGGATCAATCCACTTATCATATTGACTTTCAGTAACTTTTCCACTCTTTAACGCCGCTTGACGTAAAGTCAATCCTTCCTTATCAGCAAGTTGGGCAATTTCTGCAGCAGCATGATAACCAATATGGGGAGATAAAGCAGTCACTGTCATTAACGAATTATCAATGTCTTTTTGCATTTGCTTTTTGTTAATCTTCATTCCATAGATCATTTTGTCAGCAAAAGCTACAGTAGTTTCTGATAAAATTTCTGCTGATTCCAAAAAGGCAGCAATCATTACTGGTTTATAGACATTCATTTCAAAATTACCTTGTGATGCCGCAACAGTTATTGTGGTATCATTTCCAAATACTCTTACTGCAGCCATGGTTACTGCTTCTGCTTGAGTGGGATTAACCTTACCTGGCATAATAGAAGAACCTGGTTCGTTTGCTGGTAGTTCCAACTCTCCTAAACCAGCTCTTGGACCTGAACCTAAGAAACGAATATCTTGTGCAATTTTAAATAGATCAGCAGCAATCGTCTTAATTGCTCCATGGACAACATCTAAACCAGAATGGTTGGCAAGTCCAAAAAATTTATTAGTTTCTACTTTAAAGGTATGTCCATATTCTTTAGACAAAGTTTCAGCTATGCTTTCTGCCATACCGTCAGCTGCGTTTAACCCCGTTCCAACCGCAGTGCCTCCAATTGGTAATTCATCTAAAGTTGGTTCTAACTTCTTAAGATAATCTAATCCGTGATTTAAAGCAGAAATATATCCTGAAATTTCTTGGCCAAAAGTTAAAGGGACTGCATCTTGCAAGTGGGTGCGACCCACTTTAACTGTTGTCCAATACTCTTTTTCTTTAATTAATAATTCATCTACTAAGTGTGAAATTGACTTTTTTAAGGTATCTACTGCACCAACTGCTACTAAATTCATTGCGGTTGGGAAAGTATCATTTGAAGATTGACCCATATTTACATCATCATTGGGTAAAATATCAAGTCCAGGATTATTTTTATTTGCTAAGTTAGCGACAACTTCATTAACATTCATGTTAGTTTGTGTGCCTGAACCTGTTTGATAAATATGAAGAGGAAAATCTACCCGTAACTTTTCATCATCTAGACTTAATAATTGATTAATAGCATCTACAATCGCTTGACCTTTTTGAGCAGTTTGCTTGCCCATCTTCATATTAGCTAAGGCGGCTGCCTTTTTTATGTGAAGTAGTGCACGAATAATTGCTATTGGCATTAAAGCACCTGCATGGAAATTATTTTTACTACGTTGAGTTTGAGGACCCCAAAGTGCATCCTTAGGAATTTTAACTGGTCCTAATGTATCACTTTCAATACGATAATTGTTTTCTACCATTTTAATGCCCTTTCTAATCATTTTTCTTAATGCCCTTTCTAATCATTTTTCTAAAGTGATAATACCATAATTAATTACTTGTGAAAAGCATCTCAAACTCAAAAATAAAAAAGACCTTTCGGTCTTTAGTTAGTGTAGACTTCTTTCTTTAAAACTCCTACATATGGTAAATTACGATACATCCCACTGTAGTCTAAGCCATATCCCACCAAATATTCATCAGGTGCACTGTAGCCAATATAATCTCCCTTTAAGGCTACCTCACGGCTCTCAGGCTTATCTAACATGGCACAAATTTCCACAGTTTTTGCCCCTCTTTTTAGTAAAAGCTCTTTTACTGCTTTTAAGGTATGACCTGTATCAATAATATCCTCAAATAGGATTACGCGACGACCTTTGACATCAGTTAATACATCATGAATAATCTTCACATCCCCAGTTGAATGAGCGCCAACATAACTTGATGCTTTCATTACATCTACATTTAATTTGAAATTTAGACGCTTTAACATATCCCCCGTAAAAATCATTGCTCCCGTCATTACAGAGATAATTAATGGAAAATCTCTCTTATATTCTGCTGTTAGCTCCTGTGCTAATTCATCCATTCGTTTATTTAATTGGTCTTGAGTATATAGTACTTTTTCAATATCGTTATTCATTTGCTTTTCCTTTTAAAATCATTAACGATAAGATTTTAACATATTTTAGACACAAATTTAACAAAAAAAGCATTTTTAATGTGTTTTTTGTTAACTATTTTAAATATTTTAAAAATAAATATTCGTGTTTTGTTAAAAAACATTTTTTAATATCGATATAGAAATTTATAAAAAATCGCATTCGATTGAAAACCGAAATGCGACTTAAAGGGAAGTTTATTAACGTTCTTGGTGATTTAATTTTTTAGCTAAGAAATCACCCACCACTTGAATTATCAATACTAACAATAATACTAGTAAGGTAGCTACTAAAGTAACATCATTATTGAATCGGTTATATCCGTATGAAATAGCAGTATTACCCAAACCACCTGCTCCAACAGCACCAGCCATTGCAGTTAACCCAATTAAACTAATTAAAGTTACTGTTGAAACTCGAACTAATTCTGAACGACTTTCTTGTAAATATACATCAAAAATAATATCACTTGTTGAAGCACCTAAAGCCTGAGCTGCTTCAATTTTTCCAGAATCAACACTTTCAAGTGCTACTTGTACTTGACGCGCAAAGAATGGGAAAACTCCTAAAGTTAAAGGCACTAAGGCTGCTTTCATTCCAATTTGAGTTCCAACAATTTTCTGAGTAACAGGTGCTACAAAAGCTAATAAGATAATAAATGGCACAGCTCTAAAAATAGAAACTATCTTATCGACAATATTATAAGCAACTTTGTTAGCTAAAATACCATTTGGTTTAGTTAGGATTAACAATAAGCCAAAAATTATTCCCAAGATTCCTCCAAAGATTGCAGCCCAAAAGGTCATAAATAAAGTTTGAAAGATGGCAGTACCCCAGCCTGCATCCCCACCCCAGCCCAGGGCAATTACATTAGGTAAATATTTTTCAAAAAAACTAACCATTAGTCAACACATCCTTATCTAACTTAGTTACTACTACATTTTTACTTTCCAAGAATTTAATTGCTTCTTCTTGCTTTGCTTTATCTAATTTTAAGAGAATTGCCAATGTTCCAATTGGTTGTCCACTTAACACTTCTACATTTCCATAAAGAATGCTTGCCTTAGTATCTAAAGCTACATCTAAATCCGCAACAACTGACTTTGTAACATCATTAATGTTATAGACTAATTGGAAAAGTTGTTCATTGTCTTCTAAATTACTAAAGTGGTAAGTTTCTAAGATATGTTGAACCTCCAAAGCTCCTCCAACAAATTGACGCGTAAGCTCCTTCTTTGGATGTAAAAATACTTCCCTTAAGTTTCCTTTTTCAACTATTTTTCCCTTTTCCATGATGGCAATTTTATTAGCCACTCTTTTTACTGCATCCATTTCGTGAGTAATCAAAACTACAGTTAATTGTAATTTTTTATTTAATTCGTATAATAAATCTAAAATTTGATTCGTAGTCTTTGGATCAAGTGCACTAGTGGCTTCATCTGAAATTAAAATATCTGGATCATTAGCTAAAGCTCTAGCAATTGCAACACGTTGTTGCTGCCCACCTGAAAGTTGAGCAGGATAATAATTAGCTCTATCTTTTAATCCAACTAAATCTAATAAGTGCAGGCACTTTTCTTCAAGTTCTTGATCAGATAACTTAGCATGCTTTAAAGCAAAAGCCACATTTTCTAAAACTGTTTCCTCATTTAAAAGATTAAAGTGTTGGAAGATCATTCCTATCTTTCTTCTTTTAACTTGAAGTTCTTTTTTACTTACTTCAACTTTTTTATCTGCAAATAAAGTTGTTCCATTTACTTCAATTGTACCTGAGGTAGGAAGTTGCAGAAGATTTATTGTCCTAACTAAAGTAGACTTACCTGCTCCTGAAAAGCCAATTACTCCGTAAATATCACCTTTATCTATTCTTAAGCTAACATCATTAACTGCCTTATTTTTACCAAATTCTACAGTAATATTTTTTAGATCAATTTGTACACTCATCAAATTTCCCCCTTACTTTGTATCCCACGCTGGGACTTCAGTACTCCCATAATATTTCTTAATAAGTTTTTTCGTTTTTTCTGTTTGGTAAGCCTTAACTAATTCCTTATAGATCTTTTTATTTTTATTAGCTTTAGCTGCTACCAAAATATTAATCCATTGCTCTGAATCTTTATTGATTGGCTCTACATAAATTGTTTCTTTATCAGTTAACTTAGCTGGTCTTGCATAAGTATTATTTACTACACTTGCATCAACATCTTCTAAGACACGGGCTGTTTGATCAGCTGAAACTTCTTTAATTTTTAAATGCTTTGGATTTGACGTAATATCTGCAATTGTTGCTAGAGTATTCCCATCCTTTAATTTAATTAAACCTGCATTTTTCAAAAGATAGAGTGCCCTTGATTCATTAGAAGCATCATTTGGTACAGCAATTGTTGCCCCATCTGGAATTTCTTTAATACTGCTATACTTCTTTGAATATAACCGAATTGGAGCTATATAAGTTTTACCAACCGCAACCAAATCTCCCTTATTTGCCTTATTCCAAGCTTTCAAAAATGCATAGTGTTGGAAAGCATTAAGATCAATATCTCCATTAGCTAATGCCTTATTGGGTTGATTATAATCAGTAAAATTCTTAATTTTAATATTAATCCCATATTCTTCTTTAGCATCTTCTGCCACACTCTTCCAAATCGCTGCATCTTCTTTAGTCTGACTAACTACTCCTACGACAATTTGTTTATCATCTGGCTTAGCTGAGCTAGTTGGTCCAAAACTAAACCAACCCGCCACTACAATTAACACCGCTACTAGCGTCCAAATTATCCTATTCCGTACTCTTTTTTTATGCATATTTTTTCCTCCCCAAACAAAAAAGCACTCGCCCTCAAAAGGACGAATGCTTCGCGTTACCACCTTAATTTACTATTTATTTACATAAATAGCCTCAACAAGTAGCTCTCTAACAAAGAGAATTACTTTGCTTTGTTAACGAGAGCAACCCCGTTAATGGCTTACCTTAAAACTCACCATTACCATTATGTACTAGTCCATATTCAATACTAATTCCTATCTATTTCCACCACACATAGACTCTCTAAGAGTGAAGTTCATATTTACTCAACTAGTAAAATGTTTAATATAAATTTGTTAAAATTATATTATAATCTTCTGGAGATGATGTCAAGGATTTTTTTCATATTTTTGAAATTGCTTTTAATCATTAAACCTAGTAGACTAAAATTACTAAAAGGAGGATTTAATTTTTGAAAAATTCTGATGCTCAAAAAATGGTTAACAGACTGGAGTTTCTCAGTACGAGTTTTAATCTAGTTATTGGCTGTGGAATGATTTATTATGGAACTAATCAAGAAATCAATACTTTTGCCCGAATTTGTCTTTTAATAATAGCTATTATTATCATTTTTCTAAATCATTATACTTCGACCTGGAAAAAAGAAATTCAAGAAAAATATGATATCCCTGATGAAGTAGACGAAAAATATCTTGAATCTCCCCCTGTTTTAATCGCATCATTAATATTTTTCATCTTTGTGATCGCAGTATTAATCTTTTTTGTGCTTCATCTTCATTTTAATCTCTGGTTCATTTTAGGTTTAATCTATACCATCATAACCTTAATGACCATTTTTTTAGATTTATTAATTCAAATTATTGAGAACAAATAAAAGCGCCTTACGGCGCTTTTTAGTTTTGGTAATTAATTGTTTGTGACTTTTTAGTGGCATAAGAACTTAAGTCACTGCCATCTAAGTCAACTTTATGCATATCAACTGCAGAAATTTGATTATCTTCATAGGTAGTGTAGTAATACATTCCTGTTTCTAAATTCATACAATCAGAATAAATGGTATATTCAAATGAATTTGGTGCTACTTCATCAAGTCCTTTAGGCTGTGCTACTGATCCTAAAACATGGAAGTAATTAGTAACATTTTCATCTTCACTCTTACCTTTTGGTGCATGTTGCAAAGCAAAAGAAACTTTTACAAAACGACCTTCTGAATCCATTCCACCTGGTAAATTATGTGTCCCAAGAGAACGACTATAGTAATTAATATCCACGCCTGGTGCAAAAGTATTTTTAGGTTCACCTGGAGTAATTCCTACATAATTTCCTAAGTTTAACATTTGTTGTGGGAAGGATGGATTATTAGTAAGGGTATGAATAGGGTTATCATAAACATGAAGTCCATCAGCATCAGGTTCAACTACAATACTTGCTCCAGTTTTATCACCTAAAATCCAGTGTAGAGGTGATGGTTGGGTTTCCTTTGAAAAAGCAGTATTAGTAATATTAAGGTTCTCCATTAACTTTTTAGCTTCAGCCACAGTTTTAGCTTGACCTAAAATATATGGAATAAATTCAAAAGATGCAACGTTAGTCATCTTAGGATTTGAAGGCATGTAAGTTGCATTACCAGCATAAGCTAATCCTGC
The DNA here is from genome assembly GCF_014522345.1 of Lactobacillus sp. PV037. Lineage (NCBI taxonomy): Bacteria > Bacillati > Bacillota > Bacilli > Lactobacillales > Lactobacillaceae > Lactobacillus > Lactobacillus sp. PV037. The sequence continues at coordinate 815,689 of NZ_CP041987.1, forward strand.
CATACCAAGTCCAGCTTCATTAGCTGCATCGAAATATAAAGGATAATCATTAGCAATCATTGCCATTCCAATAATGGCTAAATGACTCTTCATATTTGAAACTTCACTGAATTTAAATTCATAGTTTCGAGGTGTAATTGTTACTTTTTGACCAAAAGTAATTTCTAAGTCTAAATTACGTCCAAAATAATGATTGTCTGAACTATAAAGGATTCCTGTACACATAATTACTCTCCTTATTAAAATATTTCTTTTTACTCACTTTGAGTTTAACCCCAAATTTTCTACAATTTAAATTTTAACACTTCTAATAATTAATAATTATAGTTATTATATTATTTTTCAAAAAAATACTGCTAAACATTTAACGTTTAGCAGTATTTGATTTAATAAATAGCTTTAACTTGCTCTTGAATATTTTCTCTTTCTAAGAATTCATCATAAGTCGTATCAGCACGACTGACAATTCCTTTTGGTCCAACTTCAATAATGTGATTGGCAATTGTCTGAATAAATTCATGATCATGCGAAGTAAAAATCAAAGACCCTGGGTAATCCTTTAATGCATCATTTAATGAAGTAATGGATTCTAAATCCAAGTGGTTAGTTGGGTCATCCATTACTAACACATTAGCAGGTTGTAACATCATGCGAGATAATTGACAACGAACTTTTTCTCCCCCAGAAAGCACCTTGATTTGTTTTTCGATTTCATCCCCACTAAATAGCATTCTTCCCAAAAAGCCACGTAAAAAGGTATTATCATCTTGATCCTTTTGGGCATATTGACGCAACCAGTCTAAAATAGTGAGTTCATCATTATTAAAGTTAGCGTTTAAATCTCTCGCCATATAATTAAAAGCAGTTGTTTGCCCCCAAGTTACTGTTCCAGTATCTGGAGTTACTTTACCCGTAATAATTTCCATCAAGGCAGTTGTAGCTAAGGTATTTTTGGATAAAAACGCTACCTTGTCTCCTGGACGAACAATAAAGGAAACATTATCCAGAATTTTTTCGCCATCTACTGAATATGATATATCCTCTACTTTAAGTAAATCATTTCCTAAATCACGATGTGTTTCAAATTTTACATAAGGATACTTTCTTAAAGAAGGACGAATATCATCTAAAGTAATCTTATCTAATTGCTTTTTACGTGAAGTAGCTTGCTTAGATTTAGAAGCATTGGCTGAAAAACGAGCAATGAATTCTTGTAATTCCTTGATTTTTTCTTCTTTTTTAGCATTTTGGTTTGCAGCCAATTCAGAAGCTAGTTTACTTGATTCATACCAAAAATCATAGTTCCCCACATAAAGTTGAATTTTTTGATAATCTACGTCGCACATCTGTGTACATACTTGATTTAAAAAGTGACGATCGTGAGAAACAACAATAACAATTTTAGGATAATCAGCTAAAAAGTTTTCTAACCAATTAATGCTGTGCACATCTAAACCATTAGTAGGCTCATCCAATAATAAAATATCTGGTTCCCCAAATAAAGCTTGAGCAAGTAATACTTTAACCTTCTCCGCTTCTGGTAATTCACTCATTTTACTTTGATGCACATCTTCTGGAATTCCTAATGATTGCAATAATCTTGAAGCGTCAGCTTCTGCATTCCAACCATCTAATTCCGCAAATTTTGTTTCTAATTCTGCCGCTTTAACTCCATCTTCATCCCCAAAATCGGGCTTAGCATAAAGGGCATCTTTTTCTTTCATTACTTTATAGAGTTCTTTATGACCCTGGATAACTGTATCCAAAACCGTAAAATCTTCAAATGCAAAGTGATCTTGATTTAAGCTAGACATTCTTTCATTAGGATCAATTGCAATATTTCCAGTTGTAGGTTCTAACTTACCTTCTAATAATTTTAAAAAGGTAGATTTTCCTGCTCCATTTGCTCCAATAATTCCATAACAATTCCCAGGAGTAAATTTTAAATTTACATCTTCATAGAGGGTACGACCAGATAAGTTTAAACTTAAGTCAGATACTGTAATCAAATGTAATAATCCTTTCTACTTCAAAACTATAATGTTCTTAGTATAGCAGATTTTTTTAAACTCGCCTAGGAGAGACTTAATGTAAACTGGTAATAAAAGTGAGTAAACCAAAGATAATTCCAGGTGCATTAGCCCAGAAAACCGGCCAATCTTTTTGTCTCTTTTTTAAGGCATAGATTGACCATAAAGTACAGTTAATAGCAGCTACCAATGGCTGAACTGGACTACCATATTGTCCATGTAAATTATTCATAATTTGAGGGATGTAAGAAACATACATCAAAATTGCAATAATTGAAGCTACTTTACCTAATATGCTAATAAATAAGGTTTCTTTATTACTATTTTCATTATTTTCCATAATATTCTTCTTTCAAAAATGAGTATATGGATTATTCTATAATAATATGAAAAGGTTTTCAAATCTTTCTTATAAAAAATCGATACAGCTCTTGCCGTATCGATCTTTAATTTATTTAATTAGCTAAAATTAGTCCAAGTCAACGTTATCTGGGAAGAATGCTAAACGTTCACCTTTACCAAGTTGTTCTTCAATTTCAAGTAAACGGTTGTACTTTTCAACACGTTCTGAACGTGCTGGAGCACCAGTCTTCAATTGACCACCATTTACAGCAACTGAGAAGTCAGCGATGAAAGTATCACCAGTTTCACCTGAACGGTGAGAAATCATAGTGTTGTAACCATTCTTACGTGAAAGACGAATAGTTTCTAAAGTTTCAGTAACAGTACCAATTTGGTTCAACTTAATTAATGAAGCATTACCAGCACCTTCGTGAATAGCCTTGTTTAAAAGCTTAGGATTAGTACAGATAAAGTCATCTAAAACAATTTGTACACGATCTTTGTGGCTTTGAGTAAACTTAACCATACCTTCAACATCGTTTTCATCAAATGGGTCTTCCATAGAAATTAATTCTGGGAATTCCTTAAGTAACTTGTCGTAGTAGTCACTTAATTCTTCATCAGTTAAGACTTTACCTTCCAAGTGGTACTTGCCATCTTCCTTGTTGTAGAAGTATGAAGCAGCACAGTCACATGCAATAGCAATATCTTCACCTGGCTTGTAACCAGCTTTAATAATTGATTCATGTAAAGCTTTCAAAGCTTCTTCTGAGTTCTTCATGTTAGGTGCGAAACCACCTTCATCACCTAAACCAGTTTCGTAACCCATATCTTCAAGAACTTTCTTCAAAGTGTGGTATACGTTAACAATCTTTTCGAAACCATCACGGAATGAAGTCTTCTTAACTGGAGTAATCATAAATTCTTGTAAGTCAATACCGTTGTCTGCGTGTTCCCCACCATTAATAACGTTGTGGAAAGTTTGTGGCATTTCAAGATCAGTACCACCTAAGTAACGGTATAAAGGTTGGTGGTTATCTTTAGCAGCTGCAGCAGCAGTAGCCATAGATACACCTAAAATAGCATTAGCACCTAAACGACCCTTGTTTGGAGTACCATCTAAAGCAATCATAGTTGCATCGATGTTTGGTTGGTCGTGTGGATCCAAGCCCTTTAAAGCATCGTTAATTTCAGTATTAACATTGTTTACAGCGGTCATAACTCCCTTACCGCCAAGACGTTCACCACCGTCACGCAATTCAACAGCTTCGTTTTCACCAGTTGAAGCACCTGATGGAACTTCAGCCTTACCTACGACCCCATTTGAAAGAGTAACAAAAACTTCAACAGTTGGGTTACCACGTGAGTCAAAGATTTCAAGTGCGTGAATATTTTCAATAACTGATTTGAGCATTAGTCAAAATCCTCCTTAGAATATGTGGCGAAAAATAAATGATTATAATTCGTCGTGCTTTTGGGCTTTTTGCCCTTTGCCTACATGGATTATTTTAATGCAACTTTGTGATGTTGTAAACTTATATTCAAGAAATAATTTTCACAAAAAAACTCTGGTCCTTAAACCAGAGTTAAAAATTGTTGTGCAATTGTAAAACAAAAAATTCCTAATGTCGTTGCTCCAATAATATCAGAAGGATAATGCGCCCTCGTATTCAAGCGTGATAAAGCAACCAATACCCAGACGCTCATAATTGCGACGAAAAGAATTAGCCCCCCCTTTTTTCCAAAAATGCGCCAAAGCATTAATCCCATGATTGTGACACTTAGCACATGTCCACTAGGAAAACTATATCCCTTTCTAACTTCTTGGGGTGCGACTGGACGCTTTCTTTTAAGAGAATTTTTAAGTAAAATTCCCAACAAATCTGTAAAAGCCAAAGTTAAAACTACCCAACTTCCACTATAGGGATGATGAGTAGCAAACAATGTCCCTGCTAAAATTAAGTCCCAAATGACTATTAATTTTGGTTCATTCAAAAAAGTGATAATTTGCCAAAGCTTAGTATCACTATGACGAACTAATTTATGGTGAACCCAATGATCATAAAAATTAAATAAACGAGAATTTCTTATAGTAAAAATTAAAAGAGCTAGTACTAATCCAGTACTAATTACCTCTATTGGACAAAAAAATTTCACAGCTTTACCTCAATTAATACTACCAATAGTTTAATTTTAACAGCATAATTAAATAACGGGTAGCAATTTAATTGATATAAATTACTTTTTTTGTTCCTTTTTTACAGGTATATTACTTTCAAGAAGTTTTGTTAACTCCTTAATATCTATTGGGAGAGGCTTTAATTTCATCTTCTATACCTTATTTCTATTATTAATACATTAATTCTAAAAGAAAAAGGTAAGGATTTAGTTAAGGAAATGCTAAAAAAGTGTAACATGTTTCCTTTTACCATTTAATTAAGTTTGATAAGATTAAATATTCTATGATATACTTTTAATGTTGCGGAGAGTTGGCAGAGTGGTAATGCACCGGACTCGAAATCCGGCGAACCGATTTATATCGGCGCGCAGGTTCAAATCCTGTACTCTCCTTTTTAGTCTTTAACTTAGATAACTAATTTAACTAAACAACAACTCTAGAATTTTATTCTAGGGTTTTTCTTTTATGGGCATCCCTGTAAATACTGAAACACTATAGATTTACGTCGGCTTCACACTGTAAATTGCTCCTTAGGGGTTGAGGTAAATTAACTTCCATTTTACTATATCTTGCTAATTATCCTTAACTACTCAAGATACAAAAACTGTATAATTTATACCAAAATTATTGATAAAATAAAAAAGTGTATGCAGTAAAGCACACACCAAGTAATTAACCCAAGAGGTGGGAAAAATAAAAACCTTTTTGTTAAGCGCTTGGCTGGGGTGTACTACCAATACACCAAAATTCGGCGCTTTTAAGTCTATTTGTTACCAGCCTTAAGGATTTGTATAATTCTTATTGCAAAAGTAATTATAGCATGAATAGGCGTTTACTTAAAGACTTTACACATAGTGTAAGGTCTTTTTTGATTAGTTGTGGAATTTAACCTAAACGCATCTTAACAACGAATCGCCCTTCTAACTATGGGGATAATCAAAATCGAAATCTTAATTTTGAGCACTTCTCTCCTTAAAGTGGAAGCCCTGTTTCTTGATACATGGATCTTTTATTTTTAATGGGATCCTCAACGTTTCTGTAAAAAGCCCCATAATCATTAGCTCTCTTTCTAACAATTATGGGGTTCTTCACTTTTATAATAAAATACTTTTGGCCCTTACCAAACTTCATTACAAACTAAACTTTGGTGATTTAATTAATTTTTCTTCTATTCAAAATTAAATGCCAAACAAAGAATCCGATTCCAATAATAAATGCTAACCATCCCCAAAGAGCCAAATCACTGAAAGTACTTGCGTTCACAATTGAAACAAACCAAGCTATTAGCATCATTATTAAACAAGCTATATCTCCAGCCATTTTTTTCTTATTATGAGTACAAATGTAAACAATTCCTGTTGCCAAATATAAAATAGCACATAACAACCCAGCACTTCCACCGCTAAGATGGGTGATGCTATTTCCGGAAATTTTTCCAATCCCTACTATACAAGCCTGAAAGGTAATAAAAACAGCAATTACGATTTGTAGAATTCCGACAACTAGTTTAGTAGTTTTCATTTCAATGCCTCCAATATTTACTATTTCTATCTTTAGTATAGCACCTTTAATATCCAGCTTAAAAAGTTAACAATCAGCAGATATTATGATGAAAGGTATTATATTTATATTGAAGACACTCCATAAGTTAAAACTCTTCAATACTTAATTAACCATGCTTTTCGTTCAACTAAAAATTTATTCTAGAGTGATTCTCACAAAATAAAAAGTCCCGATAGGGACTTTTATCTATTTTTTGACTAATTCAATTTCTTGAACGTCAGTAGTAATTGCTTCTCCATCGGTTAAATCAGCAGTAAAGTGAGTAATTTGACCCTCATCATTATCAGCTGTAGTACCTAAGATTTCATTAATGTCTGAGTTATTTGAAGTAATATTACCACTACCTCTAACTGCTTTAATTTCATATCTACCAGGTTTAATATCTTGTCCTACAATCCAAGTACCAGGGCCAAATGAAGTTTGAAATTTTGGCTTTGGTGCCGGTTCAAAACTAGTTTTTTCAATACCACTAATTTTAATTTTTTCACCTTTAACAAGAGTTGTAGTGTAAGAATCAACTTGACCCCCATCTTCATCAGGAGTAGTACCTAAGATAATATTAATATCTTCTCCACCGTCACTTTGGAAGTTACCGTCTCCAGACTCTGCTTTAATCACATAACGTCCAGGTTCAATATCTTTACCCGCTCCAACTTCAAAGCTACCAGCACCTAAAGTAACTGCCTTAGCAGTATTTTTATATGTTTTCTTAGATGTTGAAACTGATGTCTGATTCTGGCTTGAACTGTTAGATGAAGAACCGGAATCATCTTCTCCACTACCAGCAATAATTGCAAATACAATAATTACTGCTAGTGCTATTAGTACCCAAGCCCACCAACGCTTATACCAAGGCTTCTTTTGCTTAATTACATAGGTCTTCCCATCATCGCCCTTGATTTCTTTTGCCATATTTTCCTCCAAAAATTATTTTCCAGCTTTTTAAGTCGTCAGTATTTGGACCTCTATCTAATCTGTTATAAAATTACGGCATTTTTCATCATCATATTTATCTAAATAAAAACGTAGTCCTCTACTGCACTAACTTCATCATTTATATGATCTACCACTCATTAAGCTCTGCAAACTTATTCTCTACGTAGATATATAGTTCAACTATAGGTAGCCCCTCCACTTACGTGAAGAACTACCTATTATTTTACCAAAAAATTATTAATATTTTCTGCTAACTCTTTAGATTATCTTTTTTCCTATAAAAAAATGCGCTAAACTTGATAGCGGAAAGAAATTAACGGAGGTATTTTATGGAAGAAAAAGAGCTTCAAGGCTTAACAGATGCCCAAGCTCAAGTCCGTTTAAAAAAAGATGGGCTTAATGAAGTTCCAGAACCTGAATTTAATTTTATAAAAGAATTTATGGGTAAACTATGGAACCTCTCTGCTTGGATTTTAGAAGCTGCTTTATTATTAGAATGTTTTTTAGGAAAATGGATTCAGTCACTCTTTGTATTATTAATGTTGCTTTTTGCAGCATTTAATGGGGCTACTCAAAAGAAAAAGTCTCGCAAAGTTTTAAATACCATTTCCCATGAACTCACACCTACTGTTGCCGTTAAAAGAAGCGGAAAATGGATTAAGATTAACTCCAAATACTTGGTTGTTGGCGACTTAATTAGTTTAAAACGTGGGGATGTTTTAGCAGCTGACGTCAAGATTGCTCAAGGACAAATTGCTGTAGACGAAAGTTCAATTACTGGTGAATCTAAAGAAATCACCAAAAATGTCGGTGAGACTGCCTATGCGGGCACTACAGTTGTTAGCGGGGATGCACAAGCTTATGTCACTGCAACCGGTAGCAATTCTCGTTCAGGAAAAACTATCAATTTAATTAACCAATCAGCTGCTCCTGGACACTTGCAACAATTACTTACTAAGATTATCTACTATCTTTGCTTATTAGATGGTGTTTTAACCTTAATTTTAATTATCGCTGCTTTAATTCGTGGCAAAAATGTTATTGACATGTTACCGTTCTTAGCAATGATGTTTATTGCCTCAATTCCGGTAGCAATGCCATCTACTTTTGCCCTTTCAAACTCATTTGAAGCAACTCGTTTGAGTCATGAGGGAGTTTTGACATCTGATTTAACTGGTATTCAAGACGCAGCCAATTTAAATGTTCTTTTACTTGATAAAACGGGTACGATCACTGAAAATAAAACTGCAGTTGCTAGTTGGGATAACGTCTCTACTCTTCCAAGCAAGGAAGTCTTATCCCTCGCTGGTGCTGCTACAGATAAACGTAGCCCAAGTATTATCGATCAAGCAATCGATGATTACCTTGCTCAAGAAAACATTACTGCTGCAGTTCCAAGCAAATTTGTACCTTTTACTTCAAATACAGGTTATTCCATGGCCGAAGTTGATGGTAAAAATATCAAACTTGGATCATTTAAACAACTTTCTAAGATTGACCCTAGCGCCGATGAAAAAGTCAAAAATATTAACTTTGAAGCTGGTCGCTCAGTAGCAGTTTTAATTGATGACAAATTAGCAGGTATTTTCATTTTGCAAGATAAAGTGCGTGAAGATTCCGCTAGCGCCCTTAAAGAGTTAAAGCGACGCGGTATTCAACCAATTATGCTTACTGGTGACAACCAAAAAACTGCCGCCGCTGTTGCTAAACAAGTTGGTCTTCAAGGAAAAGTCATCTCAATTCAGGATTTTAATAAAGATACTGATATTAAAGACTTAGCAGGAATTGCCGATGTTTTACCTGAAGACAAGTTACGCGTAGTAAAAACGCTCCAACAAGATGGCTACATCGTTGGTATGACCGGTGATGGAGTTAATGATGCACCTGCATTAAAACAAGCCGAAGTCGGGATTGCTGTTTCAAATGCAGCTGATGTTGCTAAAAAAAGTGGTAAAATGGTGCTTTTAGACGATGGCTTAACACCAATTGTGAAAATCCTCGATGCTGGACACCGTGTTTACCAAAGAATGACTACTTGGTCTCTTACCAAGCTTTCTCGTACTGCTGAATTGACCATGCTTTTAACTTTTGGCTTCTTATTCTTCGATTATATTCCAATGGCCTTAAACGCCATGGTTATTTACACGATCATGAACAACATGGTTACAATGATGATTGGGACTGATAACACCTATATTACTTATAAACCGGAAAGCTGGAATATGGCAAAACTTGCCAAAATTGCTTTTTCACTTGCTGCCGGCTGGACAGTTATTGGCTTTAGTTTTGTTTGGTACTTAGTCGCGCATCATTACACAGCTGGCACTGTTTCCACCATGGTTTATGTTTACCTAGTTTTAAGTGCGATGCTAATTGTTTTAATTACTAGAACTAAAAAGTTTTTCTGGCAATCTCATCCCTCTAAGATGGTTGGAGTTGTGCAAATCATTGATGTGTTATTAACCTTTATCTTGGCACTCTTTGGTCTAGCAATGACGAAAATCACTCTAGTAAACCTCGGCATTACCATTGTAATTGCCTTAATTGCAGCTATTCTCATTGACTTAATCTACCAACCAATTATGAAAAACAAATAATTAAAAGAGTTAGCGAATGCTAACTCTTTTTTGATAGGTTAAAAATGTGAAGTTATATTTATTGTTCACATCAACCCAATGGCACTCCTCATTTATCAACTCAAACTTAGAGTACTCTATCTCTGGCATCTTTACATCCCCTCTAACATAAGCTTGAATTATCGTTCTTTCTAAAACACTTACTTCATCCTTAAATTCTTTAAATAAACTTGTACCGCCAATAACCCAAATTAGACAACCCTCTTGGCTCTCTATCCACCTACGCAATTGTCTAATATTTCTAAAAATTTTTACTATTTCACTATTTTTATATTTTTCTTTTAACTCTGTATTAGTTGTTATAACAACATGCAGTCTTTCAGGTAAAAGTTGGGGTAAACTTTCAAAAGTTTTTCTCCCCATTATAATTGAGTGACCCAACGTCTTTTCCCTAAAATGTTTTAAATCAGCTGGCAGCTGCCAAGGTAATTTACCTTGATAACCAATATTACCATCTAAATCTTCTGACCATATAAAACCAAGCATTTTTCCTCTCCCTACTACCTCAATTTCATAAATCTTTAAAATTATGTTAAAATTATTCAGTCAAATAATATAACAATAAAGGAGAAAAGTTAATGATTTGGACTTGGGATGTTATCCGACGTATCATTGAAGTTTTGTGGCTAATCAATGATGCTTTTGCTATCTGGACAGTTTTTCGTAGCAAACGTGACATTGCCTCAACCTGGGCTTGGCTACTAGTGTTATGTATCTTTCCTTACGTTGGTTTTATTTTATACCTCTTTGTTGGACGACAATTATCTCATGATGATATTTTTATTATCCAACAAGAACAAGAAAAGATTCGGCAAAAATTTTTAAATGAGCAACACAAACTTCTAAAGGAAAAAGATTTACTTCCTAAAAATGATAGTCATCAACGTTCACGAATGTTGGTAGATTTAAACCTCAATAATGACGATGCTATCTTAACTTTCAATAATAAAGTTAATGTCTTTATAAGTGGACCAAAACTTTTTGATAATATTATTGAAAATATTAATCAAGCTAAAATTTCAGTTGATGTGGAATTTTATACTTTTTACTCTGATGACCTAGGTAAAAGAGTACTTACTGCCTTAGAAAATGCCGCTGAGCGTGGCGTTAAAGTTCGCGTTTTATATGATACCAGTGGTTCAAGAGGAACACATCCTAAATTTTTTAAGCATCTAGAAGAATTGGGTGGCTACGCACAAGCTTTTATCTCTGATTCTGGCAATCACTTTTTTACCACTCCAAGACTTAACTATCACTTACATCGAAAACTTGTGATTATTGACCACAAGATTGGGTACATTGGTGGCTATAACATTGGCGATCAATATGTTAACAAGAGTGCAAAATTTGGTCATTGGCGTGATACTCACTTACGTGTCGTCGGTCAAGCGGCTGTAATGATGGAAATTCGTTTTGCAATGGATTGGAATACTACCTGTCGTAAAACCCACTTACCTAAGTTTGATATTGAAAAAGAAATTGCTAACTTCAAGCTTCAACCACCAACTGATGATCCAAATACTGTACCAATGCAAATTGTATCCTCAGGCCCCGATAGCGAAGATTATGGAATTCGCCGCGCCTATGAAGGAATTATTGCAACTGCCAAAGAATATGTTTATATTCAAACCCCTTATCTAATTCCTGGTGATCCCATACTTGAAGCATTAATCATCGCCGCAAAAAGCGGTGTTGATGTACGTATTATGGTTCCTTGTATGCCGGACCATCCTTTTGTTTATCGTGCGACTGAATATTATTCAAAATATCTCACTAGCCAAGGGATTAAAGTTTACAAATATAACGATGGATTCATTCATGCTAAAACTATGGTCAGTGGTTCAAATATTGCTTCTGTTGGATCAGCCAATCAAGATTTTAGAAGCTACAAACTTAACTTTGAAGTTAACGCCTTCACCTATAGTCCTGAATTGACTCAAAAACTAAAGGCAATTTTTGAAAATGATTTAAAAGATTGTACTTTAATGACAAATGAATACTTTGCCAAGCAATCTCACTGGCGTAAATTTAAGCAATACTTTTCTAGATTGCTATCACCAGTATTGTAATTTCAAAAAGTCACATCTCCTAAGTTGTGGCTTTTAATTTATCCTTTATACAAAAATCTCCCTACCAAATTAATGATATAGGGATTTAACTTATTTTTTTCTTGAGCCTTTAACGTCAGCAATTCCCTCCACTTACGTGAGTTAATATAATTGAGGATTACCGCTATATCAGTACTTGTTAATCTATATGCTGCAACATTACTGCAACAAAAAAATACCACCTAGGATTTCTCCTAAGTGGTATTTTTACTTTCATTTAAATTTTGTAGCAATAATTACATTGTTATTGCCAGCTTAATTTCAAAGTTGATTATTAAACGTCAATTTACCACGGCCAGTCCCTGACCATATTTATAATGCCAAACACTAGTATACAACTTTTAGTCTAGTTATTGTCTAAACTGAAATTTAATTTTAATTTAGACAATCTTTTAGACAAAGTAAAAAAACCACCCACGAACTAACGTGAGTGGTTTTTTGGGTGTCAATGGTCCTTATTAATTATACTACTTATAGCTAAAATTGCCAAAGTACTTCATCGACCTGTTATTTTTACATGGTAAGTATCCATAAGTACCATTACTTCTAGGCTGTCTTAACCATCTGTAACCAGCTATATCTGCATAAGCATCATAAGTGATTTCATCGCCACTATGAATTGTGGCAATGTGTTTAGCTTTATCCTCTGGTGCTGTACGCAAGAAAAGATTTTGCTTAGCGGTAAAAGTGCCCTTTTCAGACTTCCAAGAGATAGACTCCTTAGCAGCAGTAGTACTCTTCTTACTATCTCCCTTAGCAATTGCTAGCCAGCCTTTTTTGTCCAAGTTTACGATATTTCTATCCATGTTATCGCCAGTGAATTGCCAGATGGTGTAAGTCCCCCATGGGGATGTATTAACTGCCATATTTGGAATGGTCCAACTCTTCCAATTCATTGAAGGGTACTTAGCAACCCATAAGCCACATAAATTAGAGCAGTTAGCTACTTGCCAAATACCGGATTCTTGTACATAGATAAGTGGATAAACTCCACTCAATTCATGATAGCGAGTAACAAAACGCTTAACATAGCTGGTATTGCCCCAACTTGCGTTTTGACCTTCTTCCCAGTCAACCGCTGGAACTGCTTCACCAACGTAGTTTTTAGTATTTTTGTAAAAGTACTCTGCTTCTGCTTCTGGATTTCCACCACTACAATAGTGGTAAATTCCCAAAAGTTTACCAGCTTTCTTTGCTGCTTGATAGTCTACATCACAATATGGATTTACATATCCTGTACCTTGAGTAGCTTTTACCATAGTGATATCAGTACCACTTTGAGTAGCAAAACTTCTAGGGCTATCACTATAAACATCAACCATTTTTAACATTGGCTTACCCCCTACTTCTTTTGTTCGGATTTTACTGTTTCTTCAAGTTTGGCCACACTTTTTGTATTAGCAGAACCCGAACTATTTTCAATTTCTTTAACAGCATTTTCTACACTCTTACCAATATCTGAGATCGTCTGTTCGCTAACTTTAAAACCTTTATTATTAAGAGAACTTGCTACTTCTCTTACAATTGCTTTCTTTTTTCCATGGTCATTAAGTGTAGTGTTTTCATAGGAATTGACAGCATTTTTAACTAAGGTTTCAAGAAACTGATTCTTCAACCCTAATTTTTTTAGCTTCAGTGATTTGTTACCAAACCAAGCACCAATTCCAATAGTTAAAATCCAAAGTATAAATGTAAAAATTTCTGCCCAACTACTTCCGTTCATTTCTACTACCTTCTTCTATTTTCTTATTTTTTACTTTTAGCAATTCTTCTCGTGTTTTATCCAACTTTCTTTGAAGAAGTTGACAACGTTGCTTATATTCATCTCGCTCAGACTTTAGTTCTTGAATAATGGACGAATAATCATTCCGATTATTTTTGTGAGTAGTTGCTAGTGCAGTACTTACTGCCCCAATAAAAAGAGCTAACATTTGAACAAGATTTGACAAATCATGCAAGATTCTTCACCGCCTAACTATCGTAGGCTGCATATAGAATTAGCGCAAAAATTACCATATCTCCAATAATCGTATGTGCCATTCTAAACTGTCCGGCATATATGATATGAAAAAGTTGTGTAACCCCTAACGCTAAGATCACCGCACCCGATAATACAAAAGAAAGAATCTTTAACCACCTAATTTTATTATCCATGTAGGCCGAAGTAACCATTCCAATTCCTGCAATAAAGACTACAATATCAATTCTCATATCATTTAGTGTTGATGACCATTCTGGTGGCCAAAAGAAATACTGACGACTGACAATTAAAAAAATACCAATTACAGCTACTGCAGTTCCTGCAATTATCTGTTCATGGTATTTATTAGTTAGCTGAAGTACTTTTTGCATAGTCATCACCTGTAATTCTCTTATATGCATCAGGACCTACACAACCCATTTGGACAAAACTAGCAATGGTTGCTTTAGTGTAAAGTCCCATATCATAGTACATTTTGTAAAAATATTCAAAACTTGCTGCTAAATCTAACATTATTATTCACCTTCTTTCTTAGTATCGTCACTAGTAGCTACAGGCGCAACTGGTGCTTGAGATTCTGTAGTAGTTGCTTGTGAAGTAGGTTGTGGACTAGGTGGCGTAACAGCGGTAGATGTTCCTGCACTAGTAGTTAAAGCATCAATTTTAGCTGTAGCCATACTTAACATTTGAATTAAAGTAGCTGCTTGTTTTGCACTCTGCTCTGTGTTAGAAGAAAGCGCCTCTTTTAAATTATCTAATTGAGTAGTTAATTGGGTATTTTCTTTAGCAATATTTGAGTTATTTTCTTTTAAAGTAGCAATTTCTTGTTGTGCTTCTTTTAATTCATTGGTTAAAACATTTAACTTGGTAGCTTGCCCCTGTGCACTATTCTCTTCCCATTGTCTAGTAGTCCAATTGTACTTAGGATGATTAATTCCAGTAGGTCTTTCAACGACATATGGATACAAATCGTTATCTAATTCATGATAAGGAATTGGAAAACAATCATCATCATCATTAGAAATATATACTACCTGCTTATAAAGAGGATCATTTTTAATGTACGCCTTAGCTTCCTTTTCTCTTTCTTCCCAATCATTTTCTTGAACTGCTTGAGCACTTTCATTTGATACTACATTTTCTACTGTTTCTTCTGTCATAATATTTTCCTTTCAAAATAAAAAGCACGATCAAAAGATTTACACTTTATGAATCGTACTATATTAATAATTTATAAACTTTTAGAATAATTCCTAAATAATAGTGATTTTCAATTTATCTTCTGGGTTAGAAGGATAATCTTCTGGACCATTATTAATGGTGGGATAGTGAGATTTATAGGGAGGTAAAATAACAAAAGTAGCGTCAAAATTTTCTGGCTCGCCGTAAATATATGAAACATCTGAAAACTTATGGAGCTGGCTTTCAAATACACCAAAATCATTTTTATTATTTACATGAAATAAACTTGCGCTAGTCGGTAAATAATATTCTCCACTACTATCCACTAATACTTGTCCCTTGTCTTCATAATTATCAAATATAGGAGAAGCAGTAGACGTTTTAATAAATGAAATTGGTACTTCTTCTTTTACTTTGATAAATCCAATATCCTTATTATACTGACCATACTCATATGCTATCTTAACTTTGCCAGTAGGATTCAACTTATTAAGCGTGTTTTTACTTAAATGAACTTCAGCCCCATATTCGTAAGTATGGTTACCATTTTCATCATACAAATGAAACGGTGCTAAATAGTCTTTTTTTGTTGAATCCATCGTTAATATTAATTCTGTACCAGCTTTAAAATAATTTTGCCATACTAATAATCCATTTTCATAAATCTCTGAAACTTCTCTACCATTAATGTATGCTGATTTTATTTCTTTATTATTAATAAAAGCGGACATATAAGCCCTCCTTTACTAATAAAAGGCATTTAAATACCCTAGCTACCCCCCCCTATTATATAGGGTATTACGTCTTTTTTCTTACACCAAACCATTAACATTCCTGTATCATACGTATAGTCCACTCCGTTTAATCCAACAATTCCTACAAATTCTTCATTTTCATATGAAATTTCTGCTACAATTACACCCCACTCATATTCACTAGGAGATCTTAAAGATTGTGTTTCATCTCTTTCAAAAAATATATTCTCACCTTGCTTTGCTCCCTCATAATTTCCTGTATAAATATGATAAAGTGGAATCTTTACTTTATTTGAGTCAAATGTGTTAATTCTTTGAGCATTTAAGCTTTTAGTAAATTTTTCACCATTAAAATAAACATTCATTACTTTCTTACCATTAATTATCATTGCATACCTCCTATCCTGCTACAAATACAGGTATACCTGGATGAGACTTCGAATAATTTAAAGCATCTGTTTCATTAGCAGATACATGACTTGTTTCTTTATTCTTTAATGAATTAATTTGGTTCTGCAAATTATTTATATCTGTTGAATCAGAAACTTTATTCCAACTATCAGGCATTTTTGTTATATTGCCTCGTCGAAAATAAGTATCTCCTCCAGCTTCAATCCAATACTGAACTGTTGTGTTATTATCCCAGTGAATAGTTTTTATCCAGCCCCATCTTGTTCCACTAAGATTAGGTCCATGTACAAATGTTGCATTTCCAGCTTTCCAAACTTTAGTTTCTTGTAAGTAAGTATTATTGTTAAAGTCAATAGTTCCTGAAATATAATCTGCATATTTCTCTGGTGGATGTTTCAAGTCTTCATAGCTGGCAATATTACGCCAAGTACCATAATGATTGCCTTCCCAGTATCTAATAGCAAAAGTTTCAATTGTTGCATTGGTTCCCACTGGGTAAAATAGCTGTGTTTTTGCATTACCATCAAAGTTATAAACAACTAGTGTTCCACGTTTATCGGGGAAGAAACTAGGAGTGTTAGTATTGCCCTGATTTTGTAGCACATAGACACCTTGTGAAGTTAAAGTGTTAACATCTGTTGCTCCAGTAAGCTTAGTATTGCCATTAACTTTATTAATAGCATCAGCAAATGGGGCTAGTGCCTGACCATCTACTAACCAACTTCCACCAATAACTTCATCTTTTCTATTCGTATCTTTTTTAGCCGCAATATCATATCCACGTATTATTTGAGAATGCACATTAATATTTCCGGAACCGTCTGGTGACACACCATTAACTTTTTTAACTTTACCAGCTTGATCAATTCTATTATTTATGTCATTAGTATTAGTCGTCCAGCCAGTTGCCACATTTCCCATTTCAAGTTTAGGCATTGCATACCATAAAGATCCACCTGGAATTTTAATATCCATATTTTGTGGCATTAACATGATCTGAGGATTATCATATGTATTTTTTAGCGTAAAACTTACTTTAAAAAGAGACCATGTTCCAGTGACTGTAATTCTATCTAAGATAAAACTTTCTGCTTGAGCTATTTCTAGTCTTAGTCCGTCAGTATTAACATTTTGATTATTTGATCGAATATATACTGAGTAAGTGTAATTACCTGCTGGCAATTTCCCAGAGAAGCTAGTATCAAACCCAGCATTACCTAATACATCTCCCCAAACATGCATTTGTTTCAAATTTAAAGGACTTAAATTTGAATCTATTGGCTGAATTTCAGAGCCATGGCCAACACTATTGTTATGAACATGTCCAGAAAATCCAGTTAAAGTGTCTGTATTATGAAGTAAATTGTCATGAGGATTACTTGAATCAGAACTTGCAATCGACACCCAAGGAGTAAATGTATTGGTCGATGACCAATTTCTAATCCATTTTTGGGCGCTATTAGTATTTGTTAATTCTTGGGTTCCATTATGTCTTTTATTAGTTGAAACTACTCTTAGAACAGAGTAAACATCAGTTGTAGGGGAATTTTTTAAACTTAATGAATTAGATAAGTCATAGATTCCATCAACTTTATACTGATTTAAATCTTGGTCACCATAAATTACAGATTTTGTCATTGCTGACTCATAATCTTTAGGGTGAGTTGTCCAAGGAACCATATGATCTGTTTCTGAAACCATTAATGAACTTATAAAAAAGCGTGTATCACTAGATGAATTAGAGCCAAATCCAAAAGTAAACGAACCACCTTTTGTGATTTTAAAAGTAGCAAAAACTTTAACATCACTAGTACCACCAAGGCTTTTTAAATTACCATTATCAATAATGGTAAATCCAGATTTAGGTGCATTTTCTGCAGTTATTCCTGTTTCATAGTTGCTAGATGTAGTTAAAATTAAAGACGGCGTAGTCCATGGTACATAAAATCCGCCTCTTACAAAGTTAACTATGCCTGTATCAGAATCTAATCCTCCATAAAGCTTATAATCAACATATAAATCATTAACATTAACATTTTGGAAAAGAGCACTAATTGTAACTGTAGCCCCGGTATGAAAATAAACTTTTTGTCCAACGACACTAGAGCTACCGTACCATTGTAATCTTGTATTTCCTAATCCATCTTTTGTGCCAGCAAAATCTTTATCAAAAAAAGATTTATCTGAAATATCAGTTACTGCGTTCCACTCATTTTCATATGTTGAATGAAACGTCGCAGTATCATGATATGTATTTTCAATTAATCCTGGGCTAGAAACATAAAACTCATCATGCGTTTCGAAATTGTTAAAATCAATTTTTGAAAAATCTACAGATAATTTTGACATTTCTGCTTTAATACTATCAAGCTTATTATTTAGTGCTGTAGTATCTTTACCTTGTTGATTTAACTTATCTTGAATAGATTGAACTTGTTTATTAAAATCAGCAATACGTTGATTTTTCCAATTGTTATAGTCATTTTGAAGACTATTAATCTTATTGGTGAAATTTGTTTGGGCCTGTTTAATTGCACTATCTTTAGCAGAATTAATAGAAGCTATAGCATCATTTTTAGCCTTTTCAGCTGCAGCATGGTCTGAATTAATTTGATTAGTAGCACTAGTATGATCTGCATTTCTTTGATTATCAGCTGCCTTTTTTAAATCATTTAATTGATTAGTAGCATTTGTATTAATTTGCTTAATATCTTGATTCAGTTGATTCTCTAATGCTTGATACTTAGCCTTATAACTATTCAATTCATTTTGCATGTTAGTTAAAGTCTGAGTGGCATTATTTTTAGCTTCATTAATTGCTGCTAAAGCTTTGTTTTTAGAATCAGCTACTTGGTTATTAGCTGAATTTAACGTATCTTGAAGTTTTTTCTTAGTATCACTAATCTGTGTATTAACTGTTGTTTCAGCGCTTTTAATTAAAGCCTTAAAATGATTTTCTAAAGCTTCAAAATCAGAAACATAGTTATTATTATCAAGATAAAGATTGGCTTCTTTAAGAACATTAATTGAAAATGTTTGAGTTGTATCAACAACATCTGATCCTTTGATTATTTCAAGCCACGCACTACCAGTTGCTGCATAAACTTGTGGATGTAAAGTATAACTAACTTTACCTGCTTTAGCATCTGTAATCTTAATACGTTCATCTGCATCATCAATAACTATCTTATTTTGTTCTTTATTATCAACAAACTGGATTCTTGCTCCAGTTAAATCATAAGCAGTAAGATTTGCATTAAGAATTGTTACATTAAGCACTAATCCTTTTTCTGATTGCCGAATTGTTATATGGTCAATATCAACACTAGTTACATTCTTATTTGTTTGAAGTTCTAGATTTGGTAGTGACATCACTATCACCTACTTTCTGATTGTTTTGCAATGTCTTAAGTTGCATCTTTAATTCACTATTTTCATTAGCTAAATATCCATTTTTAGCTTGTAGTGTAGAAATTTCTAATAGAAGGTTACCTACAATATTTCCTGCATTTGTTGCTAAGCTTGTTTTAATTGTATCTGTTAAATTATCCATATTAGCCTTTCCAAATAGTATGTCGTTTTCCATTAACAGTGATATAATCTGCTACCCAATCTTGAACCCAGCTTTTAGCATGAGCCTTAACAATCTCATCGAAGTTTGCATAGGTTAATACTTCATTACCTGATGACCCCACCGTAATATGTGTTGGGGAAATCGTTGTAACAGCATTTTTTTCTATCCCCCAAACTCCACCATTAAAACTATCATTAAATCCTTCAACCGATATTTGACCACTTGAAACCATAGACGAATAATTTGGAGAAGTTAACCAAATTACGTTTCCACCATTCATCGGGCTTAGATCTGTTCCAACAGGTTTATTAGTACCAATAAATATTTGCATTCCGTTTTCTTTTCCAACAGTTAAAGCAGATTCAACCAAACACGAGGTAATATTAACCGCATCAATCGTCCCAGCTTTAATTGCTTCTGCATAAACTCGCCCTTGACTATCAATTGCTCCTCTTAAAACTTGTCCGGTTGCATCTGTATATCCTAGTCCTTGAGCGCTGAAATACATATGACCACCATCTGAACTGCGAGCTTGTAATTCAGTAGGATTAGTCCAATCGGGGTAAGCATGGATAACACCACCACCGCCTGACCGAATCCAACTAAGTGATTCTTGAGCAGCACTATCAATCTTATTCATTTGTTCTTCAAAGCGCTTATTTGTCACTAGTTGTTCATCAATTCTTTTACCATTTTTATTGGTTACTTCCCTAATTAATCCCATGTCTTTCATCATTTGCTTTTCAGCACGTTTTCTATCCGTACCCTCTAGCTTTAACATGGAATGATATCGTCCAAGCAAACTATCAGTTCTATCATTAATTTCACCAGCTGATTTATCTACACCATCTTGAACTGCATTAGCCATTAAGTGTTCATAGGTGATTGGTAGTTCGCCAATAGTATGGCTAGTATATTTATGAGCAATTGCATCCCAAGTAGTAGAAGAAACCATAGCTGTTTCATCTACCCCTAATGCTGGATAAACTACTTTTACACGGTCATATAAATTAACATTAGATAAATCAAATTCTTCATGATCGTATTGCTGATAGTCCACTGTTAAAGATGTTACAGGATAACCGATTCTATTTTCAGTCATATAATTTAGGGCAAGTTGATATAATTGTTCTCTATCTTTATCAGTTGCTTCCCAAGTACCATCAGGTCTTTCGCCACTAGTATCGGTGTTATCATGAGTAAAATATGAAGAAAGATCTACATTTTCTACTCTAGCTACTTCAGTATCATAGGCATTAGGTGCATATACGACTCCACCAAGATCAACCATAACTTCGCCTTGTTCATTATTATTGATAGTATCAAGAGGTTGGTTTTCTGAACTTTCAGCACTTTTTGCATGAGGGGCTACTTCTCCTGATTTAGTATATTTAAGATATTTTGATAATATCCAACCTTCTTTGCCATTTTTAAGTATTACGTAGCTCCAGTTGGTAGTATCTCCTCCGGTTTTACCAGCTACAGCAGTTTTTGTGATTGTAACACTAGTCATATCAGCAATTGATATATTTCCATCTTTTAAAGTCTTACCCGCTGGTGTTTCATACAACTCAACTCGTCCTGTTTTATCAATCAAATCTTGTCGTACTTTTTCAATAGAAGGTGGCTTATATGCTTTAGCAGCTTTCCAGTTTACATCGCCTGATTTTACCCATCTATTTTGTCCAGGAACCCAATAATAAGTTTCACCATTAATCTGGGTTTGCTTAGTAACCTTCCAAGCCCCTTGTTTTAAAGTAGTTTTAACATATTTAGTCTTCGTTCCATAATACTTTGGATTAGCCACAATCTTTGTATGTCTAACTTTCTTTTTATCCCCATACTTTCCTTTTGTCTTTTTGCCATTAGCAGTTTTTGCACGAGGTTCATAAGTATAATAAGAGATCTTTTTTGTAGGTTTCGTTTTCTTAGTTCTGGTGCTTACTTTAGTTTTTGTCTTTGAGGCTTTTTCTCCAGGCTTAGTATAACTCTGGGCATTCTTTTTAATTACGGCTGTTCCTCGAGCTGGAGAAGTAATATAAGAGCCTTCTTTAGATTGTGATGTGTGTGGTCCAAATATCCATCTATGCGTATTTCCGTTACCTAAGTGGTACCATTTTCTTCCTTGCTCATCTATTGCTACTTCATCGTAGGTTAATGGCTCACCCAATTTATGAACAACATCTTTACCTTTTTTCTTAACGTGATAGTGTTCAGGTCCTTTATATGGAGAATACCATTCATAGATACCGCCAGGATAGTTAACTACTACTTTCCCACTCTCAGCATATTTAATGCTATTACCACCAGATTTTGTTACATCAATATGTCCATTTCCTATCACATCATTAACAACGTATGTTCCTGTTTTATCAACAGTTAAATAAGTTGAATCAATCCAGCCGTTCATTGGAGAAGTAATTCTGACCCAGTCATCACCATTAACAGTTTCTACTACTACCGTTTTACCTTCATTGCTAGTAACATTTTCATCATTTTTTACAATTTTAACTGTATTAATTTTTTGCCCAGCTTTAACAGAACCAATTTTTTTATGGCCCATAATTGGTGTATTGTAAATGTCAATTGAAGCACCAGCAGCATATGTTACTTCTGCATGTTCTGTGTAATCATCACCAATACTATTCCAATCAACGTTAGTTTCTGTTGCCTTGGGAGTTTGAGGCGTATATTTAGCATAAGGATAAATCGCAGTATATGTTCCATCAATATTTTTATCTTGAGTTAATGTACTTAAATTGCGTCCATATCTAATCGTTTGGGTTGTTTCACTTCCTGGGTTCTGTCTAAAATTAAATTCATAATTATCAAATACCCAGTAACCACCATAAAGAGAAACCATTGATTGAACTTGTGTATCTCCCATTTGGTCAGGATCCAGTAGCAAGTTAGATGCAGCTTGTGTAGTCATTGGAAAATTGACTGCTGACACATTATAAACATCTGTATTAAATGTGATTTGTGGCATTGGTTCAGCTAATGAATTAATAATCGTATTGAAAGTATCAGCTGCACTCATTGCATTTTGTACAATGTCGCTTGTAATTGTGTTATTAGCTATATCAGCTGCAATATGATTTGCAGTTATAGCAAGCCCTTCTAAGCTTTTTTGTACTTGAGTGATACGGAATTTTTGATGAAGTAAATCTGGTCCCATATCTGTCATAATTATTCTTCCTGGAATAATTTCAGTTGCATGTTGTCCTTCAACTTTATACGTCATTTGAAGAGTAGGAAATGCATTAGCAGTTCTAGTAACAGTACATGATAGAGTATCACTTAGTGCCCCTAATCCATTTCTATAATCATTATCAGATGCCCTTTCATATAAAATTGGAAAACGCATAAGATATTGGTCAGGTTGTTCTTCAACTTCATATTCGCCATATTCTTCTTCTAAATCATCTAATGTTGGAACTACTGGCATTAAGCTAATCGCCTCCAATTCGGTCTATATTCAATTGAATTCAAATTTCCACTAAACGTGATAATATTCTTATCCATCTCTAGTATCGGAGTATCATTATTAGCAAATTGAACTTGTCCGTTTCGATCTTCAACTGGAGATTTATATGCTTGACAGTTTTCACCATCAATAAACATTTCCCCATCCACTTCCATTACATATTCAAGTCCATTGACTGTTAAAGTGAATTCTCCGTCCCCTGTAATATGCCAATCAGGTATTGCTTCCATATTTTCAGTATTATAAACCACGCCCGTAGGCGGGAGTGGTTGAAAATCAATACCATCATTACGGTATAAAAAAGGCTTACAGTTAAAAGTTATAGTACCTGTTCCTGTAAGCTCATTTGTTTCAGTTAATGTAGGAGGCGTTATCGCAATTGCGCTCCAAACATAGTTTTCTTGTGTATCAAAAGAAAGAAAATTATAATCATTGTCCATTATCCAGTCAGCAATATCATTTTTTAAAGCAAACCAGCTAGAATATCTATCTGGTTTTTTAATAAAAAAGTTAACTGTTAAAGTTACATTTTGCCGACTATGATTATCAACTAAAATATCACCAGATCTTCCAACTAAATGAGTTGAAGTAATATCTGGCTGACTAAATGTATAAGGTAATGGCCAATTGAGGTAAATTCCAAAATCTAAACTAGATTGAGTACGAAACTTCATTCTAGCAAATTTTGATGATTGATTAGAAACCATTTGTTACTCCTTTTTGTCCATTAATATATCGTTGTGTTTGATTTTTACGAATATATTTATCAATTTGTCGAGCTACTTTTTGACCATCAATATTTACGGTAGTTTGAATTATTTCTGGCTTGTTTACTAATTCTTTGATAACCTTTAAAAGTTCTTTTTCAAACTTTTCATGTTTCTTTTGTTCATTTCTAAACTCGGTAACAATCTTATTTAGGTTACTACTTAAATTAGAGCCAGACGCTGTGTCGCCACCCATTACTGCCAATACATCAGCAAGTAATTCTTGTGCTCGACTACGCTTATTCAGATCTAATGGGATAATTGCTTCAGGCTTGTTTCCTTCTGAAATTTCAGCCATTTGGTGAACAGCTGAAAAACCACCATTAGCAAATCTACGGTGACCTTGAGGGCCAGAATGAAGCCAATCCATCTTTCTTACACCCCAAATAGTTGTCCAACCGATAGAATTTGCCCAATCAGAGTTATTAAAGAAAGCTAATAGTTGGTCATAAGGGTGCATAATATGGTTATGGCCTGGCATTGCATACGCCGCAAAGGTTGGAGGAGTATATTGTAAAATCCCTCGAGCTTCATTACCACCAGAATTCACATCGTGAATACTTTGGATGACACTTCTATTACCAGATTCACTCATAATTACTTGCATTAATTTTTTAGCAAATCCACTTGGTAATGATACTTTCATCTTTCTAGCAGCTGATTCAATCATGCTGATAGATGCAGCGTTGCCTCCGACATCATCTAAGCCAAATACATCTGCTAATTTACTGATAAAGTTCCAGTATCCTTTACCGACTTGATTTTTTATTTGAGCTTGTAATTTAGAATTTGTTTTAATCGTAGGCGTGTTATTATTATCGAATTTCATTCCAGGTATTCTACCAAATAATGGCTTAGAACCAAATGCTGAAATTTTACCCATTCCTATACCATCTTGAGGATTTTGTGCAGAATAATAATTATCTCCACCTGCATAAACCCCAACGTGTTCACTACCACCAGGCCCAAAGAATACCAAGTCACCAGGTTTAGCATTACTTTGACTAATATGTTGTGTAGCAGCATACTGTTCTCCTGAAGTTCTCGGAAATGCTTTCTTAAATCCATTTTCAAGTGAATATTGAACTAACCCAGAACAGTCAAAAGCTTCTGCACCAGTGGCACCCCATACATATGGCTTGCCACTACCATATTTTTCCATTGCTTTTAGTAATCCACTGTTAGAAACAGAGTCCCCATCATCAAGCTTATCACTAGTCATCTTCCATAATTGTTGCCACCAATTACTCATATTTGAATAAGTTTTATCATAAACCCCTTCAGCAAGTTGCAACATAGCACCTTTAACACCATTTGCTGAAAATTGAGTAAGTGATTTAAGTCCCTGCTCACTATGTGATCCTAGTTTTTCGGCTAAATCATACCATTTTTTAAGAACCTTTTCACTTTTGGTATTTGGTGGGATAACAGGATTATTTGCAAAATCACTTAAAGTACTTAACCAACCTGTACCAGTTGCGTAATGTTTAATCCCTCTTTGTGCCATTAATGCTTTAGTTTCAGTTGCATTAAACACTTCATCTCCAGGCATTAAAAGTGCTTTGGTATTTCTACCATCGACCACGCCAAATAGCCCTGTTGATGGTCTCCAAATAGCTTCCTTGTTGCCGGTTTCCGGACTATCATTTCCATCATTTAACATCGCTAAAGTTGGTTCAGTAATTGGGCGTCTTACACCACTGAATGCACCTGTACCAGTTGCATACTTTACATATGATACTTTTGAAACAGCACTTGATGTTCCACCAAATGAACTGATAACTCCATCAACTTTACCAATTGCTTGATTCAAGATGCTCAAAACACTATTCATGCCTTTTCCGGCCTGTGTCTTCATTGTGGACCACATCTTACTAAAGATGCTTTTAACGCCACGAGCTACACTATTCCAACCGCTCTTAAATTTGCTATTAAATGAACTAAGAGATGATAAGGTTTTTCTCACCCAAGTGCTCATTGCACTTTCATTCTTAGACCACATACTCTTCCATTCTGATTGATATTTTGAAGAAAATTCTTTTTGATTCTTCAAAGCATCATCATTCATGGTTTTAAGGCGTTTAGTGTAGTTGCCTTTATCACTCTTAAGAGTTTCTACAGCATATTTAGCTTGATCACTAATTTCATCCCCAAAAGGATGTTTCGTAATTGCTGAGTAAACATTATCAATTGCATCTTCTGCTTTTTCAAAATAAGAGATTAACTTTTTAAGGCTATCTCTTGAATCTTTAGCTGCCTTTGAAACAGCTTGTAGTTTCTTAGCAACGTCTCGTACTGAATAATAAAGCCTATCAAAGTTCTTTGAACTATTCTTTAACTCTTTATCAGTACTCTTCAGACTACTATCAGTATCTGAAAATGCCTTAACAAGTCCGCTACCCTTCTTACCACTTTTTCCAATGGCTTTAGTAATCTTATTGATATAAGTAACCATCTTAGAAGAGTCGGTCTTTAAAGTCTTGGTTAGTTTATCAAGATCAGTTTGGAATTGAGATAAGATAGATCCATTCTTCTTACCTTTACCGCTTCCTCCACCTTTTGATAAAGCTTCAATAGACTTTTTAATGTCTTGGAATCCTTTACCAGCTTTAGGAGCATCTTTACTTAAAGATCTAAAATCTTTAGTTAAACCATCAAGTGGCTTTTTAGCGTCAGTGAATAAACTAGCAAGTGTTTTTTGCTTTTTAGTTCCTTGGAAAGCATCTCGAATTTTTTTAACTGCTTCTGTAATCTTCTTAGTGTCATTAGTTAAAGCTTTTTTCAGGTTATCTAATCCTTTAGCCATTTTATCAAAAGGATTATTTCTACCAGTAAATTGTTTAGTTACTTTACCAATTGCTTTAAAATCACTAGCGGTTTTATTTAATTTATCATTTAAAGCTTTTACTTTAGAGGTAAATTTTTCAAATGCAGTTTTTAAAGAATTAATTGTGGAAACTAATCCTGATTTACCTTTGGTTCCTTTGAAAGCATCATTAAGAGTATTAAGCCCTCTTTTTATGCTTTTAGCATGAGACTTAAGGGTTCTGTCTAGTTTTGGCAAATCACGGTTAAATGCCTCAAACGCATCTTTTTTAGCCATTGAATTAGCAAAAGTAGCAAGATACTTAAAGGCATTACCAATATCTCTAACTTGGTCAGCAACCTTTTTCCAGCCCTTAGTATGGTCAATTAAGAATTTATTTACACTTTCAAGTTGTTTTTCAACTTGATCGCTCTTCATTTCATCATGAACTATTTTAAGATTCTTAGCATAACCCTTTAAAGCAGCTGAAAGCTTATTCACATTAGCAATTTCTGCCTTTGTAACTTTTGTACCTGATTTAATGATTCTTTCACTAACAGTATTAGAAGAACTAGATTTAGACTTTGATTTAGATGAACTAGTAGAAGAGCTTTTTGAACCAGTTCCTTCAATATTCTTATTGAACCAATTGCTGAATCCATTCCATTGTTTCTTAGCAGTGTTAATAGCACCGTCCATAGTATCCTTGATGGTCTTTTTCCAACCACCCTTTTTAATACTATTAACTGCTTTTCCAACAAAACTAGTTACATGACCAAGACTAGTTCTACCAAAGGTACTCTTTATGCTGTTTTGTGCATTACTCCAAGCACCTTTCCAATTTCCTTTGCGAATGTAACCTACTGTTTTACTTACAAAGCTAGTTGCATGTCCAAGATTAGTTTTACCAAAAGTACTTCTAATACTACTATTTGCGCTACTCCAAGCGCCTTTCCAACCTGCCTTCTTAATCTTGTTAACTGCCTTGCCAACAAAATTAAATACTTGGCCGGGAAGTGTTTTGCTAAATGCATTTTTTCCAAATTTAACAGCATCATTCCAAGCGCCTTTCCAGTCGCCTTTCTTGATCTTATTAACAGTTGGCCCAACCGCTTTTCCGATTGTATCAAAAGCACCTTTAGCTACCTTTTTACCAAAGTTAAATACCCCAGAAAAGCCTCTCTTAATTTCTGGCCAATACTTACCTACGGCACTACCAATGGTTTCGCCTAATGCAGCACCTGCAAGTGTACCAGCTCCCGGAATTACTGATCCAAGTGCAGCACCTACACCAGCACCTACACCACCACCAATTCCAGAACCAATTTTTCTACTTTTTTCTTCTGGGTTTCTTTCTTTAATACCGTCAACAATATTAAAAGCGTCATCAGCAAGACCAAAACCCAGATTCCAACCATTAAAGAAGCTGCCAAATAAGCCTTTACCCAGTGGTTTAAGCTTTGACCCAGCCTTGCCTAACTTACCAAGTATACCAGTAGTAGCTTTAGTACCTGCCTCAGCACCACCAGTTGCACCTGCTTTACCTAACCCTTTAAAAATACCCCAATTCTTAGGATTAATCTTAGAAAGTCCAGACTTAAATTTACCTAAAAAACCTGTCGATGATTTCATACCTGAAGCTGTTCCAGCCTTTTCAGATTTCTTAAAGATACTCCAATTCTTAGGATTTACTTTAGAAAGCTTGCTCTTGAATCCTTTTTTGTAACCATTACCATGCTTACCACCAAGTTTTTCAATGTCCTTAGCAACTTTCCCTTCTTTGCCACCTTTAGCTTCAGCAACATCTCCAACAGCGTCTACAGCGTCAGACATTAAGTCACCGCCAGATCCGCCATTTTTATTGATATTATTTAGGTCTTTATTTTCTCTAGCAACAGTTCTTTCAGTATCATTAGCAAGGCCATTAATTTCTTTTTGGATTCTAATCTGTTCTTCTAAAAGCTTATTAGTTTCTTTTAGAGTGGTATTAACATCACTTTGTTTACCTCGAAGTTTGCTAAACCAACCTCCAATAGTTTTAATTAAGCCAACACCATCTTTACCTAGTGCTACTACCCCACCAATTAAAGTTTTAAAAGTTTTAACACTTAAAGTAATACCTGCTACTACTCCTACAACTTTACCAAGTCCATTAGCAAAACCACGTGCATTTTTATCAGATAAGCCTAATGCTCGAGCAACCGTACCAATTCCTTTTGCAATTGGTTTGATAACATTCCAAACAGTTTTAAGTCCACTTCCAACTCCAGTTACAAATGAAATTATTGTTGGTATGTGCTTAGTAACAGTTGTTACCAAACCAGTAACTAAATTAGATACATCTTTAATAGATTGTTGTCCTTCTTTAGATACTGCCCAATCTGCAAAATACTTAGCTGCCTTATTAACCGACGGCAAAAGATTTTTACCAATGTTAATAGCTGTGTCATCAACAACAGCTTTAAGTCGCTTAAGCTGTCCTTGAGTAGTAGCCATATTCTTTTGTGCTATTTTATGAACATATGTTCCAGAATCTCCAGCTTCTTTGGTTTTCTTTGAAATATCAGCTAAATCTTTAACATTTTCAGCCAAAATCATTCCGGCTTGTTGCCCTGTTGTACCAAATAAACTTTGGAAGATATTGGTTTTTTCTGTTCTAGAAAGTCCCTTGGTTTTTTCTCCTAAGACACCCATAATCTCGGTTAAACTCTTTAATTGGCCATTTGGTTTAACCAACTCGTCCTTAGTAATTCCCAACTTCTTTAGTGGACTATCTTTTTCATCAATCTTTTTAACAGCACTACTTAAAGAGTTGATAACTTTTCTTAACCCAGTACCAGCCTTATCTGCCTCAAGTCCATTGTTAGATAATATACCCATTGCAGCAGCAGTTTCATTTAATGAAAAACCTGCTTGGTGAGCAGTTGAGTTAACATAAGACATTCCGATTCCTAAATCATGGAATCCTGTAGAAGTTGCATCTGCTGCATAAGCTAATTCATTAGTAACTTTCTTAGTATTAGCTAGCATTTGGGCAGTACTTTTACTCTTAAGCCCAAAACCTTCTAAAGTTTGAGATGCTACAGTAGTAACATCACTAAAAGTGTCTCCTGTTGCAACAGAAGCTTCAACTTCAGAACGCATTGCCCCCATGGCTTGTTTAGTAGAATACCCTCGTTTGATTAGGTCTTCATAACCTTCTGCAATGTCTTTTTGAGCAAGTCCATACTTTAAGGACATTTCCCGTCCATCTTTTTGCATTGCAGTTACACTTTTAGTGGCTTCAGCTGTTTGTTCTCCACCAACTACCGCTAGGTTGGTAATTTCTTTATAGGTTTGTTGTAGTCCAGCAGCTTTTTTAACACTTTCAGTAGCTGCTACCCCAACACCACCAATACCAGCAGCAGCAATACCAAAGCCACCTTTAACAGACGAGGCCCATTCCTTTGTGGCACCAGTATTTTGCTTAAGCTCATTACGCATTCCTTTTAAAGTAGTACTAAAAGAAGCAAGTCTGGTTGTTTTAAACCCACTTGCTTCTTTTGATACTTTTTTTAAATTTCCTGCAACCTTTTCAGTTTGTGCAGCTTGATTTGCGTATGTTTTTGCACTTTTTCCAAGTTCTTCACTTAAGCCGTGTAACTTAGCCTTATCTTGCTCTATTGCCTCAGATACTTTGTTATACTCTTGACGGAGTTTTTCAAGAGCTTCTTTAGCTTCTTGGGTTTTAGAATCATTTTCACCTAACTTATTAGAAAGTTGGTTATAATTATTTCTCGCCCTAATTAACTCTTTAGAATTACCATTTAAAGCTTTTTCATTCTTTTCTAAAGAAAGTCTTGTTGTTTGGTAATTAGATTGAAGTTTCTTTTGGTAATTTCCAAGCTGTTCTGTAACTTTAATTTCAGCTTTTAACTGGCTTTTTAAAGATTCTCGCTCAGTTTTAAGTCCTTGAATTCGGCTTCTTTCAGCTTTGTAATATGAGCCACTTTCTTCTAGTGATTTAGTCCATGCTTTATTGGCAGTAGTTATTGATTCAGTTGATTTTCTAAAAGCATCAATACCAGTTTTTGCTCTTTCAACAGCAAGTTTATCTTGCTGCATTTGATGATCTAACTGAGCGATAGCATTTTTATACCGATTAATAGTATTAATTGCACGCGCAATCTTACCATTTAAAGTATTATTTTCCTCACCAGATTGCTTGAGTTCTTGTTTCCAAGCTTGAATGTTCTTTTGTAGTTTTTCAATTGCAATTTTATAAGTTTCAGAAGTGTTTGCGGCATCCTTAATTCTTTGAGAGTATGCAGAAACAGTGCCTTCACCTTCACGCAAAGTCGCAAAGTTTGCTCTCATTACTGTCTTCAAAGCTTGAGCTTCATTCTTAATAACTCTCAAGCCTCTAGTCATACCACGATCTTCTAAACTAATCGCAAATCTATAACCTTCTATAACTGGCATTCTTTCACTCTCCTAAACTATGAATTAAATCTAGAGGATCGACTTCTCTGTCTTTTCTAGATTTTGCCTTATTAATCTCTGTCCAGTCTGAGAATGAACCATTATAGAAGTCTGTTGGTAAAACACCTTTTTCAGTTAAAAGTTGTTGTCCCATGTAGTCGATGTCTTCATTAAGATTTTTTAAATCCCATACTAATCGACGGCGCTTAATTTTGGGTCTTCTGTTTCTTCTTCCTCAACTGTTTCATTATTTGCTGCTAATGAGCTAAATTTATCATTTGTTGGAAGTTGCATGTCTAAGAAGTCGTTAGCAACCTTTTCATAGAATTTCTTGATATCGTCAAATGACATATCTTCTAACTTTTTCTTATCTTCAGAATTTAGACCTAATAATTTTGCTGTTCCGTCAACGATTAATGGATATACAATATCGGAATAATCTAATAAATTGATAGCAACAGCACCTTCTTCACGTTTCTTTCTTTCCATTTCATCAATGTTAGTTAACATCTTTTGAATATTAGAAGAAACAATCTTGATATTTTTCATGCTATCCATTACATGAAATTCTTTATCTAAAATAGTTTCTTTTGCGTCAAAGGTAACAACTTTTGTCATAATGTCATTCTCTCTTTCTTTTAATACATAATTTCTAGTTATTTAAACTTGTAATATTGCCCGCCATCCAAACCCGATAAAGAAAAGAGAGCAACAAATCACATCCATTTAGTTGCTCTCAAGATTTAAATATTAATCTTGCTTCAAATCTTCTGATTTATTAGTAAGTGGTTCTTCTTTTTCCAACTTACTAATAGGTGAATCCTCATTATTTACTAACTCATCAACTTTTATTGAGTTATTTGCCTGTGAAATCTTGCTTTCACTAAGTGATCCGCCCTCTAAAACTATTTTTTTTTACCACCATTTGTGGCATCGTATTGATTGCCAGGGAAGACACGATCAAACATTTTTTGCTTATCAAAGTTCTTATCAGCTGCATCGTAGTAAGCTGCACATTTGTTGTTAAATTTATCATAAGCAATTGCAGTATAAGTTAAGTTATCGTCTTCACGAGTTTCTGCAGTATTTGTATTAGTTTGCACGTTTTGTGCTGTTTGTGTCATAATTCCACGGCCAAAGCAGAAAAATGCAGAAGTTAAAGTAATTGGGGATTGTGATTCAATAATCAATCCAGTTTCAACTGGCTTATCTCCATCAACCCAACCACCATCTTCTAATTGAACATGACCTAACATTTTTTCCTTCTTTTCAGGATTAATAAAGTTAGAATCAATTGCTACTGTTGGTGCACCATCTTGTGCTGATACATCAACAACTTGGTTATTACCAGAAATCTTAGTAACATTACCAGCTAAGTTAGAAATGTTAGCTGTTTTAGTACCTAAGTTTCTGTTTGCTTTATTTGTATCAATTTCAAAAATACCGGTATCAGATAAACCAGCATCTCCTGCAACTACGTTTCCGTTGTCATCTTTAATACCAACGTAAACCATCTTTAAACCGATTGCTGCCATTTAAAGCTCCTTTATATAATTAAATTTCAATGTATTTGTTATTTGTTGATTATCTGGTGTAATTACGTGACCTGCATTTTGATAGCAATAATAATTTTTTTGCACTAAAAAAAGCTCGATTGTTGTTTCGAGCTTATCAATATCTTCTTCGTAATCTCTTGGATAATAGAATTGAAGTTGAATTCTTTTTTTAGTTGCAATAGGAGTGTTATTACCATATAAATGCCTACCTCTCGTTACTTCAGTAACAAGAATGATAGGTTTGTCAGTCGAAGTATCAGACGGAGAAACCATAAAACCATGAATATGTTCGGGCAAAATATCAATAAATTTATCCGTATTCTGCTTTAAAAGAGTTACAACAGTTCCGACATCAGTAGCCATTATAATCCTCTCCGTTTCATCACTTTTTTAATAGCTTCTAGTTCTGCCTTTTTTACTTCGTGTTCAGTAGCACTTTCTGTTTCTTCCCAGAAGTGCATCCCTTCAACATGTCTATATGGACCACCATATTGGTTCTTAACATCCCAACCATCATTTAAAAATCTTCCAATATATGCTTTTTTACCTTTTTTAGTAAAGCCAAGTTCTACTTCACCACCAGATACTTTATTTCTTTTTAAAGTATCCAATAAATGCTGTTCTCCGTTACTAATCTGCTTAGCACCATATGGGTTATTTTTAAGATTGGTTTGTAAAAAATTTCTTAAGTGCTTTTCAAATGGTTTCATTGCTGCACCATTTATCTCAAAACGCTCTTTTTCAGTAAAGCTTTTACCCAATTCTTCAAGCTTTTTATCCATGTTAACTTCATTTAGTATTTCATTAGCCATGTTTATCCTCCACGTGACAGGTTATCAAATCATAAGCATCTGCGGTTCTACCTTCATCATAAAGAATATGGTCAATGATATACTTCTTGCTTTCAAATTGAATTAAATAATCAGTAGTAATTTGAGGGTCATGTCGAATGGCAAATACCATTGCATTTTTAATTCCAGATCCAGCAAGTTTAAGTTGCTGATATTGAGTTAAGCTCCACTTAGCCGCCCAACGGGTAGTTTCAACTTTAAAGCCACTTATTTC
The DNA here is from genome assembly GCF_014522345.1 of Lactobacillus sp. PV037. Lineage (NCBI taxonomy): Bacteria > Bacillati > Bacillota > Bacilli > Lactobacillales > Lactobacillaceae > Lactobacillus > Lactobacillus sp. PV037. Next base: position 849,528 of record NZ_CP041987.1, read on the forward strand.
ATTGCCTGTATTTGGATTTATTTTGCCAGTAGGTTCTTCATGGCCAAATTCAAGCCGATAAACCATTCTCGCAATATTCAATCTGTGTTTAACCATTTAGATCATCACCATAAACACGATAATAGTCATCATCTAATGATACAGTAAGATCTCTATAGTCATCTTTTAGTTGGTTAACATCATTACGATATTCAGGCTTTTCAAAAATCATTGCATTACTATCTGCATCCCTATTGTTGTAGTGAGTATAAGCATCTATCAAAACAGCTGCCATAAATGCAGGGTTATCATCAAAGAAATCATCAATTTTCTTTCCAACTTCTCCAATGACCTTTCTCTGTGCAGATAATAACCACATTTTTAGTAAATCATCTTCAATTTCTGAATCGACTTTAGCATAAATCTTAAATTGTTTAAGCATTTCATCGTCTACTTCAGACATTAATTTACTAATACTCATCTATCCCACCTCGCTTTAAGGGAAAGGAACATTCTTTACAAGTTCCAATAGATCATCTTTTTTAGCGTTAGCAGGGTAAGATACATTCTTAGAATCTAAGTATTTCTTGATCTCATCAACTGTGTTAGAAGCATTAGGTTTTGAATTTTCTTCATCCTGAATTGCCTTTAACGCATCTTGAAGTGCTTGAGTTGCTTCTGCATCAGCTTCTGCAGCTGATTTAGCAGCACCACTAGCTGTATTATCTGGCTTAGATTCTACTTTAGGGGTTGTTGTACCCCCGCCAGCAGGATTATCTACTGACGGGGTTTTTATTTTCCCGAACCACCGTTACTATCAGCATCAACAATTCTAAATGCGTTTGCCATTAAGATTTGGTGGTCAAAGTATGCTGTAACTACAAATGAGTTAACACCCTTAATGATGTTCTTATCTTGGTCAAAGAAAATAGGTAAATCATAGTTATATTGTGAAAATGCAAAGTTACCAACAATTGGCTTAACAGCTGCATCAGTAAATACCACTGGCTTACCTAATACTTGTTCAGGTTGTGCACTGTATAAAGTAGTTGAATTGTTAGCTAATCCGTCCAACATTTCAATGTAATCCATGTAACTCATTACAATAGTAGCATTTTGACGGTAAGCATCTGGTAAATCAGCAATTGCCTTAAAAATACCTTCACGTAAATCTTTACCGCTAACTTTCTTGATTCCTACACTATCATCGTAGAAACTCATGTGCTTTTCATTTTCCTTAGTTGGGTTAGTGGCAAATGCTACATTACGTTCCTTAGTAATAAAGGCATCTTGTAATTTAGCTTGTACGTAATTAGTAATTGAAGCGTTGCTACCCATTAAAACAGTTTCTGAAATACCAACACCCACCTTAAACTTGTTACGTGAGAAGCTTACTAATTCACCTTTAGCCTTAAGTTCCTTAGCATCTTCACCATCAGCAATAAAGTCATCATCATCTAAAGAAGTAGTTAAACGTGGAATTTCTAAATTAGTAATAGCTGTTACAGTAGAAATATCACGTAATGGGTTAGTTTCAGCTGGTGTAGTAATAATATTACTTGAAACAGTCTTAGGTAAGAAATTGCCACCACCAGTAGTATCGTTATCAAACAATGCGTCTTCACCAAATGCTTGATATACTTCTCTACTAATTGGCTTATTACTCATTTTTGCTTTGACCATAGATGCAAAGGCATTATTGTAGCTTTCTTCTGGGGTCTTAGCTTTCTTTGGTACAGTGTTTAATCTAGCCTTTTGGACAGTTTCCTTTTCTTTAATAGCAGCTTGCATTGTATCAAAACGAGCTTGTAAAGCAGTTTCTTGTTCCTTGTAAGCTTGCATCTTTTCTACAGCACTTTCTTCTGGATTAATTGCTGCTTCTAATTTCTTTTGCTTAACACTTTCTAACTGCTTACCAAGGTTAAGCGCTTCTTGTTTCATTTCAAAAAGTTCCATTAATCATTATTCCTTTCGTAAAGACTTCTTTCTAAGTCCTCTAATTGCATATGAAAAGCATTATTTTCTTTCTTTAGTTCTTCCACTACATTTACGTCTATTGTTGAAGTAGAAGTAGGTTTTTTAGCGTTTTGTTCAATAATTAATTGCTTTGGCATATGCTTAAATTCTTTAATTGTTTCTTTATCAAGAGATGCAACTGCGGTATTAGCTTTTAAAATTTCATCTGCTAGACCATAATCAACAGCTTCTTGTGCAGTAAGCCATGTTTCAGCATCCATTAATTCATGAAGCTTATCTTCATCAATCTTTCCATTGGATTTATTTAAGTAGGTAGCAACACTCGCTTTAGTCATTTGATCTAAATCATCGGCTGCCTTTCTTAAATCACTTGCATTGCCATAGAGCATCATTGCTGGATTATGAATCATTAAAAATGAATTTTCAGGCATAAAAATAGTGTCACCAGCCATTGCGATGACACTTGCAATTGATGCAGCTAATGCATCAACATAAACATTTACCTTAGCTGGGTGTTGCTGAAGCATATTATTAATTGCAATACCAGCAAACACACTCCCACCCGGTGAATTAATATGGAGATTGATTTCTTTAACATTTCCAACTTTTTGGAGCGCATCCCTAAAGCCAGTTGCTGAAACATCATTTTCTTCCCATTCTTCTTCTACAATTGGCCCTTGAATGAAAATATCAGCTGATTGTTTACCAGCTGATTGCTTAATTTCTAAATATTTGGGCATATTATCCGCTCGTTTGGTCATCATTTTCACCTCCCTTCAAATTATTATCAGTATCTTTACTTAAATTATTCTCTGCAGGTGTCAATGTTGCTTGAATATCAGATGCCTTATATTGATTTTCAGATGGGAATAAATCTTTAGAAATCCAAACCACATCTGCAGATTTTTCTTTAAGAGGTGCCATATCTTCAAGCTTGCGAAGTTCATTTTGAGTAGCAATACCATTTCTAATCATCATTTGATAGAACTGGGTACGTGCTGCCGTATCCCCACGCATTAGTCCATTAACATTGAACTTAAAATAAAAGCCCCTTACTCTATCTTCCGTAGTAAGGAGCTTTCTATTAAATTCAGATTCATATTGTCTAATAATTGGCAATAACGTTGTTTCTACAAACTGGGTCATTACGTGTTCGACATTAACAGTATTCTTCGCCTGCCCGTCGTTTAAGAATGACAGTGGAACATTAAAAGCATTAGCAATTCTAATTCTTGAAATAGCTTCAGTGTCTGATAATTCAGCTGGTTTAAATTTTGATTCAAAACGATCAATACTATAACCTGCTTGTGTCAGTACTGCACCACCATTAGCTTTAATCATATTTCTAATGGCTTTTAGTGTTCTATTAGCTGTTTCAGGCTTCATGCTACGGTCGTATTTGACAATATATGCATCTTTTTTACTCATTTCACTTAATGAGAATTCTTGAACCTCATGTTGGAACTTTAATGCTCCACGTAAGACATCAATTGGACTTATACCATATACATCCCCAACAGCCGTTACATGTTTAACGTGAATAATATCTGTATTGTAAACAATGCAATTAAATTGAGGACTTGAAATATCATACCAAATACTTCCATCATCAATATTTCTTTTAATGGTTACATATCCTGGATCAATCGGCCATAAATTTACTGGAACCAATGTCTTAGGATCTCTTTCAATCAAAATATAACCATTTCCATCAACATTTCTTGCTGCTTCTACCATATTAAGCATTTCAAAGGCAGTCATATTTGGATTAGGCTGTACTCTTAACAAATCAATAAGAGGTGTAGAGCACTCTTCATATTGATGATATTCGTGAATTGGTAAGCTAGATAATGTATTAGATAAACGAGTAACAATACTAAATACTGCTTCGTTAGTTTTCAATACCTGATTTCCACCGAATCCATCTAAGAAATTCCAAGCGGTAAAATCTGATCTATTACCAATCCATGCTGCATTATCACCAGCTGTTGCTTTATTACCTTGCACTACATTTTGAAAAGTTGTTTTTACTGCATCAAAAAATTTCACTCTTTCACCTCCCCTCCCTCAAAGTTAATCAAATGGCATAAATTCTACGATTTCTTCATCCGAACTAGAAGGCAAAATTAACATATCGACAACAGATACATGCGCATCTAATAGAGCAGCGAACCCATCTATTTTTCTAGATCGGGATGCTTTAGTTGGCAGCCAATTATCATTTCTATCTCTTACTAATTGGACATTATTTAGATACCACTTAAACATTGATTGTTCATTGAATACTACTTTTCCATCTAGTAGCATTTCTTTTAGATTTTGTAGAGGTGGTCCTAGAGTAAGAAATCCTTGTCTTACAACTTCAGTTTTAAATCCTGCAAATTCTAATTCTTTATTAAGTCGCATTGCCTTAGCTGGGTCATAGTTGATTTGGAGAATATTGTATAACTCTGCTTGTTTCTCAAACCACTCTAAAACATATTCAAATTTGACATAATCACCTGGAATAATAGTAATTTGCCCTTCTTCTTCCCAAAATCTGATGCGTTCTGGGTTCTTATCTTTAGCATATCTGGCTTGTGGTATCCAAGAATGCTCCAAAACAAAAACACTACCATCATCTAAAGGAAATTCTAAACAGGCAGATGTAAAGTCTTCGGTTTCAGATAAATCATAACCACCAATACAATCTCTACCTCTTAAATCCTCTAATGGGTAGTGTCTATTATTCTTTTGTAATGTCTCTAAAGTAATAAAGCTTAATTCACTAACTTCAGCGAATATATTAAATCTCTTAGTAACCCAGTCTGCTAATTCCTTAGGTACTCTTTTTGCACTCTTAAAGTCAGAAATCATGGATTTTAAGTCCATTAATCCGATATTTGGGTTAGCTTTTACCCACATATTAGGATCTTCCATTTCTTTTTTATCATCTAAGCGAGCAATAAAATAGAACGTCTGTTCATTTATATTATCATCATAATTTTTAAGAGTATCTTCTGCTGATTGCACCATATCTACTAGTGGTCCATCTAGGACATATCCAGCAGTTGAAATATAAACTATCAATGGCTGAGTACGTGTACCTCGACTGTTTTTCATAACATTAATTAATGCATAATCCTCATATTCATGAATTTCATCAAAAACAGCAAAGTGTACATTTTCTCCATCTTTATTGGATTTTTCAGCGGACATTGCTCTAATTGTACCGTTAGTTTTAGGAAATCTGATCTCACTTCTGTTTGGTACAAATCTATCACTTAACCAGGGAGATTTAGTAATCATGGATCGGGATGCTTCATATAAAACACGAGCTTGTTGTTGAGAATTGGCTAAAAAGTAAACATTTGGGCCATTTTCTCCATCAAATCCTGCCATATAATCGGCTAACCCCGACTCCAGCTCCGTTTTACCATTCTTACGGCCGACAAAAATTAAAGACTCACGAAAACGTCTTTGACCAGTAATTTTATCTATCCACCCAAACATTGATCCTACAATAAAATGCTGCCATGGTTGCATAACCAAGTGCTGAAAATTACCTTTAGTTGGATGACACTTTTGTTCAATAAATTTTATTGGTCGCCATCCTTTTTCTTCATCAAACTTCCATGGGTAATTTGGATCTTCTTTGGACCTTTTTAAATCTTTTAAGTGCCTTTCACAAGCCAAAATTACATCTTTACTTGCTACAATTGATCCTTCAGTAACCATTTCAGCATATAATGTTGTCAAAAGACAAGGTGCTGGAGTATCTAAAAAATGGGCTAAGCTCTTTTCTCTTTCAATATAAGCTTTAGCCCATTTTGCTACATCTTGATAAGGAAGTTCCAAAGGATTCTTTTTAAGAAGTTCTTTTGTCTCCATGAATCCTCCTATTCAAATTCATCTTCTTCTGTATCACTTTTTTCATCATCCAAATGAATTGCAAGACTGGCACGTGCAGCTGGTGTTAATCCCAACTCTTTACCTAGTCTGTCTAATTCTTGTGAAATAGACAACTTCATTCGTAAATCAGGGTTAATTTTTCCTGCAATTGAGCGCCCATTTTTCTTTAAACGATTATTACAGGCTGTATATTCACTGTACCAATCACAATATTGGGTGAGAATTATCAAATTCGCATTATTCAGAAATGACGTGCCTTTATACATATCCACAATTTGAATAAATAGTTTTTTCGCACCCGAAGAAAGCCAAGATGGAGGTGTCAATTTTTCAGTACCAAAATTCAGCTTTTTTTCGTTTTTTTCACGCTTACGCAATTCCTTCTTAGCCTTATTATTCGGGTTTCCATTAAGGATATGAAGTGCTGCACTTTGAGCTTTCCTTGGCATAAAAAATCACCTCCTTTTTTTAGCATTTTTAAGCCCCATCAGAACCGCATTTTTTTATTTTGAAAAACGACTTTATTGTGAAGTTTCCCCCATCACCGCTCCCAGTGGCTTTATTACCGCCGTTTTTGGGGGTAGGGGGGGTATTATAACACTTCTAATATAGTTCGTGATTTAGTTTAAAATTAACAATTTCTTGGGACTTTAAATTTTTAATGTTCGTCTTTTTCTTTTTATAATTAAATGCCCGCTCAGGGTGCAAAAAGTTATGGCAAGCAGCGCAAACCGTTTCCAGATTTTCAAGTTTTAACTTGTCATCGTCGGAAACTCTAACGGGCTTAATGTGGTGGACAATTTTGGCCGGTGTAATCCTTCCGGCTTTCTTGCACTCTTGACACAAATATAAATCTCTTTCAAGTGCTAACTTTCTTAAGACTTTCCACTCTTTAGACCTGTAAAACCGGGTATTATAGTGGCCATATCGCCTGCCGCTCATGCCTTGCGCTCTTTCCTTTCATCATAAATAAAACTTTTTTATTAAAGATAAATAAAATACTTATAACATGTACCTATGAACACACAGTATATACTTCTATATGCTTGCTTATAGTCTTGTATAAAGCTTTAATAGCTTAGTAAGTATCACATACTAAACAACTGAAAAGTTTTTAAAACTTAAAAATAAAGCAAAAAACAAGTTCAAACATTAATCAATATTTAAACTTGTTTATATAGTTTATTATCATTATTATGTTATTTAGCTAGTGTATAGCTTGCGCAAGTGTCTGCTTCTCACTATCTATCTACTTACTTGGTAAGGTATCTATGATTTATATTTTTATTTAGTCGATGATACTATAATAACACTTTTAAAGTGCTTACTTTTCTCAATTTTTTCTCAAATAAAATCACTCTTTTAATGTCTTCTTTTATAAGTGCTTATATCTTGCGTGCATCCCTTGCACTAAGCTAGCTATATACTAGCTATATAACTATTACTTTTTATATCAGTATATAACTATACTTCTACCGCTGTTTACACGACTAGACTCTTTAAAGCTATATACTCTTAAGCAAGCTCAAATAAAAAAAGACTTAGTGAATACTTTTTTGCACTCACTAAGTCTTTATCTTTCTAGCTTTCTTTTAATAGCTCTTTTTCCTTGTCTTGGATAAGCTTTTTAAACTCTTTTAAGTCTTCAATTGTCATATAATCGCGAATAAATTTTTTGGCCTTGGACCGGTAGTTATATAAATTATCTTTATCTTTATTTTTTTTCTTCCAATTTTTAACCGCCCTTTTTTGTGCATCACTCGCCATAATATCCCCCATCTTACTTAAAAAAATTTATAATTTCTATTAAAATGCTTACTACCTGTAATATAACTAATGTAACTAATAATTTTTGTAATAATTCTTTTTTCATTTTATTTACTTCTTTCCCTTTCTTGTCTATAATAAAAGGGAAGACGCAAAACCGCAACGTCAACCCTTTTGAATTATTTAAAAAGTGCAATAATAGCGATGATAATTTGAATTACCATTAAAATTAAGTTAATGATGGCCAATTCAAGATTTAAATTATCATCTTTTTTATTGCCTTTTTTTAGTAAGTACATGGGCTTTTTCTTTCGAAGTTTTACCCTTCTCAACTTTACACCCCCTTTATACCGGGGCTTTAATCCCTTGCGCTTACAAATACTATTATATAACTGTCCAGTTATATAATCAATAACAAATTTAATATTTCTACAAAAAATAGGGCTTGCGCCCTATCTTTTTTTTATTCCTTTGGTTGCTTACTGTAATCCATAACTACACGCTTATTTTTACCGCTCTTAGTGTCCCACTTCGCAAGCTCTAAACTTTCCGCTTCCTTTGGTGCTACTTCTACAATTTCATGTGTGTATTTTTTGCCCTTGTTATCTTCATCGCTGTACTTTCTAACTTGTACTCTTACCCCTTTATAGTCGTAAATAGTACCTTCTTTAAGCTTCGCATTTTTAACCCTTGAAGCTTTAACGGTTTGTGGCTTACTTGTACCAGCGGAATTATTTCCGCTTGCTTGACCTGCTTTAAAAATCACTACACCTACAAAAATAATTGCAACTACTTCAATAAACTTTTTTAATGTTTTCATTTTTTAAATTCCTTTCGTGTTTTAACTTTTTAACTAAATCTTTTAAAGTGTTTCCATGTCTTCAATAACTTCTTTAATAGCTTCTTTTAACTCAGTATCGTATACCGTCCCACTTGCAAACTTTTCACCCATAAAGTAAGGAAGATATAGAACCCACCCCGCTAACTTTTCGGGGTCCTCAAAACTTTCTTCAAGTAATAACTTTCCTTCTTGGTATCCATCTATATAGATAGATACTTTTTTACTATCTTCTTCTAAAAAATCTACTTTTTTGCCTGCTACTTCTATACTTTTTAATAATTTCATTTTTAAAATCCTTTCTTAATATGTTAGAAACGCTTTTCTAACACTTTTACACGCTTTTTTGTGCTTTTTAACGCTTTTTTACTTAAAAAACTTTTTAAGTTCTTCCGGCTTACCTGCTAAGTATCCGCCAAAAAATACAATTATCAGTACTACAATCAACTCAAACATTTTTATTTTTCTCCTTGTCTGCTTACAAACTCAATTGCATCTTCTTTGCTACCGTATAGCGGTAAAATGGAACCGTCTGGTTTTTGCCATACATATGCCGGCACTAGTGTCCCTATGCGTTTTTTATCTCCTTTAATTTAAATTACTTTCTATAAAATCTTCTAATGCTTCTTTGGAATACTCTCTATATATGCTATTAATCTCCACTTCGTTCATGCTCTCAATTTTCCCAAGGTCATCTATAATAAAGTAGTCATCAGACCAATTAAATCCCGAGGTTAAAGACTTAATAACTTCGCTTGGTGTATAAGTATCTAATGCAGCATCTAAATTTTCTTCATCTAATTCAATGGGGTTAAATTCTATTTTTTCGCCCATATCAACGGCATTAAATAAATCTTCCGCGTCCTTAATATTTTCGGCATTTAATTTTTTTATAAGCTCATTTAATCTTGTGATGCTCAAAAAGCTTGTTACTGTCATAAAATTAATACCTTTAAAGGTGTTTGAAATGATTTCAGTAGTTACTTCTTCAAATCTTATCCCCGCATGGTCTAACTGTCTTTTAATTTCTTCTTTGCTTGTAGGCAAAGTTATATAGAACTCTTTCACATTTTTATTAAATCCGTTCACAGCACCTACCCAAACAGTTAAAGTGTTAACTTCTTCTAAACTCTTAACTTCTGCTTTTTTAAATTTTCCATAATTAAAAAATCTCCTTCTCAATATCTGAACACTTAAATAAAGATACCTTGACGGAGATTTTTAAAATTGTTACTATAATAAAGTAACTTAATTTAAAAACCCGTCTAGGGTCATTTATTCAAATGTTTGTAGTTATGCATTTATAAATTAATTAAGTTCTTGTCGTTTAGGTGCTGCAACACCTAAACGGCTTTTTTATTGCCTTAATCAACTTACATAATTATCATACATGTTTCATTTTAAAAAATCAATAGTTAAATTAATTTTTTTTGCTTTTTTCTCTTAATTCTTTTTGCCTTTCTGCTAGTTCCTCCCTTATATATGAAATATCACTCTTTTTAATATAATTTCTTATAAAAGAAACCGCCGACCCTTTTAACCGGTTGTATTTATCTTTATCGACCTGTTTTTGTGCTTTAGGGTCGCTTTTTGCTTTTTCTTTTAATCTTTCGCGGTAGCGTTTGGCAGCCAAGCGGTGCCGCTCCTTTTTTTCTTCTTCGCTTAAATTTAGGCTTTTACGTCCTATAGTAGCCGCCTTCTTTCTTTTCTTCTTTATAAGCTTATTAAGTCGAGCCATCTTTTTATTTTTGCCCCTCAATCAACTTACATAATTATCATACATGAATAATAGTAAATAGTCAATAGCTAAATTAAATTTTTTTACACCTTTTTAAGCCCGTTGTTACCGCCTTTTTTATATATAAGGAAGAAAACATAAAAAGATATTTTAAAAAGTTGCATATAATAAAGGTATATCAAAGAATTTGAAGATTTAAATTTTATAGTTTTTAGCCTGTTTATTTCTTATTTTCCTTAAAATTCGGTTTTACCGTTATTATTTTTATAACGGTAATCCATAAAAAAACAGGAATTTTAAAAAATATAGGATTCAAAAAATTTTCAATACTACGATTTTTTCTCGTGTGCGCCCGTAAATTTCTTCAGGAAATTGGGGAGTATGTATGCAATATTTTTATTTTTTTCTTGGCGTTTGATTTTACTCCAAGTTGAAATGTTAATGATTTGAGCCAATAATGTTTTTTTAATTAAACACCTCCTTGTTTAGAAATAAGTACTAATTACACATAATAAAAAGAACACCTTCCATTAAATTGTTAGATGTTCTTTTATTTTTGTTTATATTTAATATCTTTATAAAGTAGTGTTGTGTCACTTAAATTTAATTATTGCATACCTACTGATATAATTAATTCATAGAGATCTTTCTCTATATTTACCCTTATTTTCTATCTAATATATAAATATTTAATCAAAAAAGAGTTTTATTTCCTACTCTTATTTATTGTAGATAGCTATAGTTTTTCTAAAGCATTACATATTTGTGGAATGAATAATCATATGCGCCACAGATATGTAATGCTTTTTTTATTTTAAGCTTTATAATAAGATACTCTATCAAATATTTTATTAAGGCATGCATCCCTGCCCATGAATATCCCCTGCCAGGAATAAGTGTTTCATGCCATTTTCATCCCTAACTTATGCTACATACTGTAACGTTTGGAGTTATAGGTTAAATTGATTATTACTTGCTATATCTTTACTACTGATTAACAATCTATAATACCTTAATCCTATTAATATTACCTAATACACTTACTATTCCATAACATTTTATGTTTAAGTATGGTTACTATTGAAATAATAAGCTATTATAGCTGATTATTGGTATCTTGCTACCGTAATCATTTCTAGCTGCTGAAGTATGTAACAGTACTGATTTATTTTATTGAATAATTTACTACTTAGGCTGTCAGTATATAATTATTGATTTTATTATTACTGTCCTGACTAGTTATGACTTTTATTACTGTATATTCAATACTTGCTACTATTTATTGCATTTAATTTATACTCTCTATAATAAAATTTTACTAGGGTCAAAAACACTCCCCGTCAAAATTTTTTCTGTAAAAATCACCCCCTTTTGTTTAGTAAAAAACTTTTTTACCAATTCGAAAAACATTCCCCCTTTAATTTAAATTGCTGAAAAATCACCCCCGAAGCTTTCTACAAAAGTGATTTTCCAAATCACAAAAACACCCCCCTTTAATTTTAAAAACTCAAAAACTCACCCCCTTAACTTTCATTTTTCCTATTCTTAAAAATAGCCCCCTTTTAATTTTTAAACATAAAAAAATACCCTCATAATTACGTTTAGTAAATATAAGAGTATTTGTTGTTCCTGCTATCATATTAGCTATTTTTTAGTTAGCGATTATTTAAATGCGTAGATTATTTATCTTTAAGCCAATCCATTGATGTTTTATTTTCCAAAAAAGTTTCTTCAAATAGTCTTTCTTTAAAATCATCATCTAATTTTTTATTAAATGATGTTTCAGTGAAATAATCTTTTATTTTCTTATCTGCAATCACAGCAATTAGTTCTTTACTCATATTTATCTTCTACCACCTTTTTAGTTAGAGAGTTATTTATATAGCATTAGCCGTTGATTCATTTGATATTTAAAAGCTATCCATCGCTATCTATTATTTTTAAACTTATTTTTTGTTTAAATATTATTGTTTTTAATAAATATAGTACAATATAGTACCAATATATTATTTTTAACCGCTTTTTTTGTTTAAAAATTATTATCTCAAATAAAAATAGCTCCCTAGCTTTTTTAGCTAGAGGGTTATTTTAATAGTTATCTGGATGAAATATTTCATCAATAAATAAATGAATGTTTGTAAAAGGGTCATCACTTATCCAGTTATTATGTGTCTTATATAGTAGTTTTGCATTTTTTACTGCATTTTCAATTCTATCAAACAAAAAATCTTCGTAGCTATCACCCTTAAATTGCCGATAATTAGTATTAAAGTACTTTTCCCCAGATAACTTATCTTCTAACTCTTTTCTAGAATATGCTCTAGTAATAAATTCAAAATGTAGTAAAATCCATACCTCAAAATCTATTGAAGAAAACACTACCCCAATATTATTTTTACTTGCTAATGATTGTACTTCCTGTAGTTCTTGTTTGCTGTGTTCATCCCTATCAAAAACTATATATCCCCTTTGCACCTTATCATGCTTCATTTTCTTAATAGCTTTTTCAACTAGCTTCTTACCAGATAAATCAGCAGCAATAACTTTTACTTTAACATTTGAGCCACGATATTTTCTCTTAAGCATGTTAAAATACTCTTTTTCTGATTCACCTTCGCAAAAAATCTCAATAGATTCTTTTTGTTTCTTTAACCCTTTTCTACTTCTTACCATTAGTGCCCCCATTATAATTATCGTGCGTAGCTTTTAAAATGTTTTTTAACTTCTCAGCATCAATAATTGGATATGCACCAAATCTTCCAAGAATATATTTACGAGCAAAACTTAAATCTGCTCTCCCTGTATTTCTAGTATCCGAAAAATCAAATACAGAATTTAATGAAGTTACCCCTCTAAAATCTTTATCTATCAAATAGATCTGGTCTATTCTTAAGCTATTATCTAATAGCTGTACATCATGAGTTGTTATTATAAATTGATTTAAATTTTCTTCTGAGTTAAATAAAGTTATTAACGTTTTTGCTAATTCATAGTGCAAAGAATCATCGAATTCATCTATTACTAAAGTCTTTTTATTCCCATTAACTTGAGCAAAAATCATTGCTAGCACAATATAAAATAGTCTTTGTGTCCCTCTAGATTCTTGAGCTAAATTTAATTCCTGCTCGCCAATATTTTTACTACCATCATAGCAAGTACGAACTGTATATAATGATGTCATTGTTCTAGTAATATTTTCTCCATCTGCAGTAGAAAAAGTAGCTGGTACTTCTCTAATCTTAATATCTTTTATATTAAAATCTGCAAACTTCAAAAAAGTTATCATCTCTTTTTTTAAATGCTTGTCATTCATTAAATCTAGCATCTCTTTCGGAATTAAAAGGCTAGTTGTATTGGTAGTAGTCGTAGATAAAAAGAGTAAATCCTCAGAAAACCATGTAAATACTTCAACAGCATCCCTATTATTTTCTGCTTGTGCTAAATATAGTAATAATGAATTGTCTCGCAAAGTTGGTAAAACCCTAATTAAATTTTTATCATCAGTTTCAACATTATCATTTAGTCGAGAAAAAATCTTTTTTATTTCTTTTCCAACAGAACTTATTATTATTAATTTTTCTGATACAATTTTCTCTCTAATATATGAAAATGAATACTTATAAATAATTCCTTTTATTTCAACTGTTACCTCAAAAGTAGTAGGTTTTTCACGTGAATTATCATCTAGTAAAAATGGATCATAGGGCAATTTATCAGTAACAGATCCTGTAGGGTTTACTATAATACCCTGCATATGCCCTAATGCATCTATTAATTGTGATTTACCTGCTCCATTAGGTCCAAATAATAAAATACTTTTTAACACAGGAATTTTTTCATTTTGAAATGTATTTGTTTTTTTGAACTTTCTTAATCTGGCTCCCGTTTCAGCAGATAAAGTTGTCTCATCCCTTAGGGATGCATAATTTGTAGCAGTAAAATCAATTAACATTTTTATAGATCCTTTCAATAGTTACAATATAATTATATCATCATCTTTACCTTTATCACGATTTTTCGTGCTTATTATTTAAAATCCCCTAACTTTTTTTAGTTAGAGGGTTATTTTGCTTACTATTTAGTTGTCTTAAATTGTGCTTGATATGGAATAAATTTTTTGGGATATTTTTCAGCAGCACTTTCAACTTCGAATTTACTCCAACCACTCAATTTTAAATCCTTACGTACTGAATACCTTTTGTGTTGAGCAGGTAATACAGTTCTTAAATTACGGCTATAAGGAAATTTGTAAGCTTTAGAAATATCACTGCGAGACATCAAATCATCTGCAGTTATCTCAGGGTATGCTAATAAATCTTTGATTTCTTCTAACTTCCACTTAATAACTTTACTTGTTCCTTTAAGATTGCTTGGGGTTAGTTCAAAAACTTGTGTAGTTTTATGCAGCTTTAGCTGATATGTTTGTTTCCTATCTTTTTTAAGTCCATCTTTCATACCATACTTCCAAATGGTATCGTCATCACTATCAAAAAAGTAGCTTTCAAACGGCTTTGGTAGCTGAACCATGCCTTTATCTTTAATAATATTAATTCTCTTTAGAATATGTTTTACTACATCTTCTTTAAAAGCATAGTTTGCTACATAAGTATAATTTTTAACTTCTTTTTTCTCTTTAAGTTCAGGCAGTTCTACTTTTATAATGTCATCTTCTTGAATACCTAAGCCGTTATCTTTAGCTTTGCCTTTAATTAAATGTTGAACTTGTTGATTTAACTCTTCTTCTGGTACTCCTGTAAGCTCGCTTACTTGATTAAGAGTTAAAATGCTTTTTTGATTAAATAATTTAGTTTTTTCCTTCTCATCTTTTTTACCATCTTTCAGCATTTCCTTAAGTGCATCTTTAGCAATACTTCCCTGTTTTATCAATTCTTCTGGATCAGTAATGCCTTTCTTGATAAGAATAAGCACTTTTTGATAAAGAAGCTTATACTTTCTGCTAAATTCCTTAGCACTTAGAAATGTTTCCCCTTTATAAAAAATAGTATGATTGGCAGATCTAGTATTTAACCTACCCTTTTGAACTAAATCAGCTGGATTACGATGTCCACTGTGCCAACGATAGCTAACTAATCTTGCTGGAATGTCATAATCGTGTGCTAAATCTACTAATCTAAAATACTTTTTCCCTTGATATTCTAACTCTACTTTATCACTCATACTTAAGCTCTTTATGCATTTTCTACTAACATATCAATAACTTCAGATTGTGTTTTTCCTTGAGATTGTGCAATTCTAGCAATCTTTTTAGTTGTGCTTTCTTTTAAGCTAAAACTTTTAATCTTTTTTGCTTCACTTACTTCTATCTTTCCAAACTCTTTATCATAAAGTCTTTTTACAGCATCTTCTTCTAAGAAGTTCCCATCTGCATCACTGTATTCATCTGAATCATACTTATCAAAGTAAGCTTTAGCTTCATCGAACTTTAAAGGCTTAATCTTAGTTCCAGGTTGATATCCATTGTACTCCTTATTGTAACTTGCGTAAGGACTATCTGCATTGCCTTCACCATACAAAAAGTATTCTCCTGTTCGTTTCTTATATAGTCCTTCAGTAAAAAAGCTGTTGTCATTCACACTAATATATGGAGTGTAACCAACAATAAATTTAGCCTTTTCTGGGTCGTAACTTAATCCATGTAATCTCATGTTTTCATCCTCTTTCATTTATCTTATACAGTTATATTACTCATTTTTATATTAACTGTCAACAGTTTATTTAAAGTAATATATTTTAAGGGGATAAAAAATGTCCTCCATTACATCTAAATAGAGGACAAGTGCAAGAAGATAAAAGGTTTCCCTTTCTTACTATTAATCTTTTACTTTATCTTTTAAAGGTTTTCCTGGTTTAAAGGCTGGAACCTTAGTTGCTGGAATTTCCATTTCTTCTCCAGTTTGTGGATTATGTCCTTTACGTGCTGCACGTTGACGAACTTCAAATGTACCAAATCCGATCAATTGAACTTTTTTGCCATCTTTGAGTTCATTGCCAATTGTATCAAATAAAGTATCTACCACTAATCCAGTATCTTTTTTAGACATTTCAGTAATTTCTGCCACTTTATTAATTAAATCAGTCTTATTAGCCATAATTTACTCCTAATCAAAACTCTAAGTATGTTTCAATTGCTATCAATGTAGCATAACTTCACCGCTGATAGAAAAATCTTGATAACTAAGCAACTTTTACTCAATTATCAAGATTTTAACTTATTTTCTTTTAAAGGAACGTCTGCTACCACTAATTGATAGTTTATCAAAACAAGCAAAAATCTTCTATAAAACTGACGCAACAAAAAATACTTCTTTACAGTTGGTCCCCTGATTGACACATACTGAAAGAAGTAGATTTTGGCATAATAGAGGTATTCTATAAAACTAATTTACAAATTTACCTTTATAAAAACGTCCCAGCAAACAATCATATTTAACAAATGAATTAATTACAATTATAGAACGTTTTAGATGTTTTTCATGTAAAAAATTCGGTTAACATTATTTTTACAATCTTATTTTATCAAGTATTAAAACTAGTTACCAGCTTATTGACACTACTATAATACAAAAATACCCATCTAAGAATTAACCTAGATGAGCATTTCGAATTGGAGTTTTTAGCTCTGATTCAATAATATAAGAGATTTTTCAGCTGCTTCTATCACATATCAGACGCACTATCAGGAGCTACCTGATAGAACTGACATGGTTTATAAAGATAGGGCTCTAGGCTTACGTCCTAGACCTCATTTCACCCGACTGCGTACATTTCTTTGATTGGATTGTTGTATTATTTATAAAAATCAAATTCACGTAAATTGTTTTGGCAAATTTGGGCTACTTTGCAAACAAACTTGTTATAGTCCCTTTCGGTTTTCAATTGCCAAAGGGCTGTATGGAATCCTTTTTGGGTCTGCAGTAGTGACCGACTGCATTAACTAAGGCTCTCTACTGTGCGAGAATTGTAGCCCTCCACGCTTGTTTGTCAGCATCAAATATATTATCTTTCGCTTCCATCTTCCACACTACCAGTTAAATAGTCGCCTTACTCGCACTACCAAGTAAGTCTCAAAGAATTAAGCAAGTATCCCAGCTTAACGCCTTGCGTGGATTTTAAAGATGTGTCGCTGGGCGTGTTTGTCAAGCACTCATACACCAGCTTCAATTGATTTAATTGTACCATTAAAGAACATACGTTTCAATAAGTTATTTCATATTCTTAATCGTATCCATGTCATAAGTAGAGTAGTCACACCGATACACAAATACTGGGCGCTTATCAATTATAAATTTAGTTACTGACTTCATCCCTGTTTGGTGAAGTGAAATTGAATGCCCTACAAAAGTAGCAATTGGCACTCCAGTTTGTGAACGTATTAATAGAACACTATCTCTACCTGACCATTGATTTTTAAAATCTTTATAAATGCTACTCAACCAAGGAATAGAATTATCATTTATTTCTTGATTTCTAGTATCAACATTTGTATGGCTTAGTTCATCCACGTAGTTCTTTAATTCGGAATAGGCGATCATACTTGAGCCAACATGAGTTGTTCTATGAGTCCCATAATCAATATCAATTACCTTTGAAATCTGATTATTATTGCTATCAGTTTCACTCATAGTCCTGTCAGTATGGATATAAGCTTTATTTGTTTTAATTTGATCTATCTTTTTACCTTGTGCAGTATAAGTTGAAATTGTTAATGGAAGCCCCTTCGTATACTCATCTATGGTTAAACTTGCATTATCAAATAAAGTGCATCCCCCTAAGGTTAAACCTAACAATACTATTACACCAAGTATTCCTATTTTCTTTAATTTCATACTAAAATGACCTTTCTGTTCAATGACTAATCCCCCTAATTATAATTTCAATCCAATTTCTTTTATAACTGGAACAGTTACAGCATTACCTGCCTGTTTATATAATTGGCTATTACTTACACCAGCACTTTTAGCTTTTTCAAAATCTTCATCACTAAATCCCTGTAGTCTCCAGCATTCCTTTGGAGTTAGTTTTCTAATGGCAATATTATTTTCTTTTTCAATTAAGACTCCATGTTTATCTTGAGCTGTCAAAGTGAATTCAGGTTCTTCAGCATTCTTAAATCTTCTACCATTTTGGCGCTTATTTATTCTATCTGGTGTTAGTACTGGCTTAACAATGATCTTAGGCTCTCTTCCTCCGCCTTGCATAGTATTTAACGTTGGGCTTAACCCCTTTGGATCATAAACTCTTCCAGTTTGTGGATTACCACCAAATGAACTTGTATCTTTAATATTTTCTACTTGTTTAACCATTACTTTTACAGGGCGCTTATAATCAGTAGCTGTTAGTGTCGGACTAATACCCTCGTTTGAGTACACGATATTTGATTGATGCCTCTTATCACTATAATTACCTAAGACTTTAGGTCTTTGAGTAATTCTTTTACCTTGTCTTGTGATAGGAAATACTTTTCTGGTACTTGCTGCTCTAAGATGTCCGATAATATAGACACGTTCTCGGTTCTGAGGGACGACATCTGAAGAGTTGATAACTGACCATTCGACATCATACCCGACTTTGTCCATTTCAATGAGAACCCGTCCAAAGTCTCGTCCTCCATTGCTTGAAAGCAGAGCTTTAACATTTTCCATGAAGAGATATTTAGGTAGCGTCTTCTTGTTTTTAGTCCGTTCTTGAAGGCATCTGATAACCTCAAAGAACATGCTTGATTGTTTACCATTAACTAAGCCTTTCTGTTTACCAGCAATGCTGATATCAGTACAAGGCGAACCAAATGTCCAAATATCAGCCTTAGGTAAATCTACTCCACAAACATCTTTAACATCAGTTGCTGTAAATTCACCTTTGGTGTCATAAATTGCTTGATAGCTTTTTCTTGCGTATTTATCCCATTCGATAAATCCTACACACTTGTGTCCTGCTAATTCAAGTCCCTTTCTAAATCCACCAATACCAGCAAAAAAATCAATAAATTTCATTGCAATTATTCCTTAAGTAAAATAATAAAAAGCACTATTGTTACTATTACTAATAACAATAGTCCTACTTTTTCAAACCAATAAAATTGCACTAATCTTACTTTTCTACTCTACTTTTTTAAATTCTCAAAAAAACTAGAAAAAACGCCAATAATAAAAGATAGTACTGTTCCTAATACCTTAAATCCAAAATATACTGCCCAAATATTGAGCATAACTACTGTAAAAGGCCATAAACTTGTTAACCAGCTCATAGTAAGCCCCTTTCTTATTTAATCTTCTACTTTCATCAAGTATCCATGAGTATCAACAGTTACTAAGTATGGTTTAACTACAAACGAAGTAACCCTATTTAAAAATGTTGCTTTATTTGCATCTATCACTCTGTATAATTCATTTTCTGGATCTAAAAGTTCAACTACCTGTCCCATAATTGCAATATTTGAATCAATAGAAGTAAAGCTAATTGTTCCCTCTGCCTTTGTTGGTAAAACTCCTGCAAAAATTGCATTAAGGCTCTCTTGTTCCATTAAAATTCGAGTTGGATTTTCTTCACCTTCAATATGTAATCCTACTAATGCATATTTTTTATTTTCCATCTTTGAAATCCTCCATTAATCCTAAATGTAAAGTATTAGCGATATTTTCTAAAAATTCATCAAGCATGCGATAAGCGTTTGATGATGATGTATTTATTTTATGGGCTCGACTTAGTGCTTCAATAGAGCCATATCTTCTTAAAGACTTCTTTTTAAAATAAAGTTCTTCACAGATTGTTTTTACCGTTACATTTGCTTCATCGTAACACTCTCTAATCGCCTCATGTTGAATGCGCAAATTATTTAGTCGTTCATCTTCATCAATAGTAATTAACATTGTTAAAACTGGGTTAGTGAACTTATTTTTTGCCCGTCCACCACCAACATTTTCATCAATTTGTTGCAAGGGATGTTGGAGCTGGTAACGTCTGCGAGCTACATAGTCATCATACCTACCATAATCGTATAAGAGTGACTTAACATAGCGCTTCGTTTCTTTTTTCAAACAAGTGTTCCTTTCTACACAAAAGAAAAAAGCAAGTTATTAATTAACTCACTTCTAGAAGATATTAGTTTATTTTTTAGAAAACTAGAAGTTACATAAATAAATGAAGAAAAGAATTTTATTAAAATAATATTTTATCTTCTAGTTTTCTTTAAGTGGAGCTAGGGAATCGAACCCTAAACTTTGTAAAGGCGGTGCTCAAGTTCGTAAAAGCAACCCAAAGTTCCTGCATCTCCACAACGGGCGCTATTAGTTAAAAACTAAATCACGGCGGCCCTAGCAAAATCCGACTTATACTGGTCTTTTGAATACGCGGAAAATCTTGAGACTAGCATAACTCTTTGCATTAATTTCAACTAATTAAATTTTATCATGATTTTCCCAAAACATCATTTTTACTGACACTACAGAAAAGATGTTTAAACAAAGTACTTTTTAAACTTTCGATAATCGGCGCTATCCTTTTTAAGCGTTATACTACCCTTTTTAGCAATTACTTTTGAACCAAGTGGGATTTCATACCAATGCCAGTTATATTTATTTAATTTCCACATAGTTTTTCGGTGAATTATATCACTAGCATTCAGATTATTATTACTACACCATCTTTCAAAATCAGCTTTTGTTAAGAAGTAATATTCTTCTTTATGTTCAGGAATTTGGCTAAATAATTTAAATCTAAATCTTGGTGGCTTAGGCAACTTAGAACCAATAGTACGAACCCAAGACTGGCTTTTACCTAAGGTATCTGCTATTTCTTTTGATGGGTATCCTAGCATTAGCATTTCAGTTGCCCGTTCCCTTTTTTATCCTTTTCATTGCTTTTATTACAAAGCTCTCTTAGTTCCAACACTAAAGATTGTGGTGCTTCAATTAGTGAATCATTGTATTTTCTCATAATGATATCCAGAATTTCTGTAATTCTCGTTCTATCATTATTTTTATCAGTAGCAAGCAAAATTATATCCCCCTAAATTCATACTAAAATGGCAAATCGTCACCAGAAATATCTACTTGCCCATTAGTGTTTGTGAAAGGATCAATTGGCTCCTTTTGAGTTTGCATCGGTTGAGAAGAGTTGCTTTCACCATTAGAACTGTTATTAGTTCTATTTTCACGTTCTTTGCGAGATTCTAAAAATGTAAATTCACTTACTAGCACTTCGGTAACAAACACCTTTTTGCCGTCTTTATCATCATAATTACGTGTCTGAATGCTCCCAACAATTCCTACTAAAGATCCCTTAGAGGTATAATTGCAAAATGTCTCTGCAGCTTTACGCCACAAAACGCAATTAATAAAGTCTGCTTTTCTATTACCTTGTTGATCTACATAATTTCTTTCTACTGCTAGCGTAAACATTGCTACATAATTTCCACTACCTGTAGTTCTTAATTCTGGATCTTTAGTTAATCTTCCTACTAATGTTACATTATTAATCATCTATTTTTTCTACCTTTCGCTATAGTCTCTCAGTACTAATTTTGATATGGGCTTTATCTATTTCTAATAGAACCTGTTCAGGAAATATGCTTTCATGTCCTAACTGATGCATTACATTTTTATTTCATGTTGCAATTTGGCATCTTCGATAATATAAGTTTCTTTATCATAACTTTTAGAAAGTTCTTTAATCTTTACCATCTAATCCCTTCAATCCCTCTATTTTTCCTTTCTCCATCAAGTTTTTAATTGATAGGATAGAATATCCTGCTAAATCCAAAAGGCTGTCTAACAAGCTCTCATCATTT
Organism: Lactobacillus sp. PV037; assembly: GCF_014522345.1. Taxonomy (NCBI): domain Bacteria; kingdom Bacillati; phylum Bacillota; class Bacilli; order Lactobacillales; family Lactobacillaceae; genus Lactobacillus; species Lactobacillus sp. PV037. The sequence continues at coordinate 871,524 of NZ_CP041987.1, forward strand.
TCTGTAGTCTTATTATTCTTAATAAGGTGTTCAATGCGACCGTATTTATCATGAAGTCTAATACCGATATTTGCATATCCAAAAATTTCCATATCTTTATCAAAAGAATTACCATAGGCTAAATTTTTCTTAGTTAAAGTTTCAGCTAAAAAATCAGTATATTTTTTAAAACCTTCCATAATTTCTGCTTTATGGGCGCTTTTACCTACATCTGACATTTTTTCTTTGATATTTGATTCAGGATTTTTATTTGACATCTTATTAGTGCTTTCTTTAACTTCTTTTTGAATTGTTCCCTTAAGTTGATCCATCATTTCAAACAAACATTTAGTTACCAATGGATACTCTCTTTGACAATGCTTAAGGTTGGTCATCCATACCCATTTATTTAAAATATCTACCATTATGTGTATATTACCCCCTAATGGTTTGGTATAAAATAATTCTTTTGCATCTCTGGCCAAGTATTTATACCCTAATTTAGCATCTTCACCAAATATTTCGGTAATCACATCATGAATTACAGAGTAAGTAAATTTATCAACAATGCTATGTTTTTCATTCTGATATTTATCTAAGTGATAACAATAATCTAATATATCTGTTAAAAAGTATTCCTCAAATACTCGAAATTTACCATTATGTTTAAAATAATTTCCAATCTTTTCTTTATATTTATGTTCAGTAATATAATTCATACTTAATTATTTTCCTCTCTTTGTTTTAATAAATTAATTATGTAATCTTGTAGTTCACTACCCCACGTGATCGTTATTTCTAAACGTGGAGTAGTTGAATATACTTTTAGTAAATTGTTCTTTACTACCAAGGCATCATCTTTATAGATACCCTCACTAAAGATTTCATAAATTCGCTTATAAGGATTTCTTCGTTTATCTGGATTTAATCCATCTAGCGCTGCTTTATCAATATTATCAATGTCTGGTTTCTTAGTAGGTAATGTTTGTCCTTGCAAGCAGCTTTCAGTCTTTCTTTTAGAATAAGATTTAGGTATTTGATAATAAGCTACAATATCAACTCCAACTGGTTCATCTAGCATTTTTATTTCTAAATTATTGGCATTCAGATATTCTTCATAAGCATCCCTACCAATTTGGCGGATTCTCGCCTCATACCAATGATCTTCTGGAGTAGTATATGTAGCACCAGTTCTTTTGTTATGTCTTGGTCTTGCTTTTCCTCGTGGAGGTTCTGGAATAGTAAAACTAAATTTCATTACTTATGCTATTACTTCCTTTACTTCAATTTTTTAATATTATTCAGTCATTGAAAACAACTTTATAAAATACTCTTTTAATAATTTCTCTAATAAGGCTTGTTCCTTTTCTGCTAACATTGATTTATTGTTATAACACCATTTGTTCAAATCAAATACAGTCTCTTTAGATTCAGTTCCATCATTAAACTTTACTAAATTCCCTTTAACACTTAATTTTGGATTTATTGAGTGTAATCTTTCATTTAATTGTTCCTTAGTCATACTCACCGTTCCTTTTTATATTTGTTTCAGTTTTTAATATTAATTATTTCCACACTTCAAGCATTTTTGACAATATTTCTGATACTACTAAAAAAATTGCTGCTAAAACCCAATAAATACTAAATAGAGTTAGCATTTTATTTCTACTCTTTATGGCAAATATTAAGCAACCTAAGGAGCCCATATAAACTAATTGAGCTACGATAAAATTTATCATTCAACTTCCTCTTCCTTGTAATACAAAATATTGCCCACTGGAACTAAATATTTTACAGCTTTAGGGTATTTACTGACTATTTCAGCAAAGCGTTTCTCGTCAGTTATTTTGTTAATAAGTTCTTTTTCTACACGGTCCAGAGATGCATCAACATAGATTTTTTCTCCATTAACAAGTTTTAATAATGTTATCTTTTTCATTCACTTTACCTCCTGCTTGATAATATCTGCACCTACTTCATTCCCTGTAAATTTTCTAGAGTGAATGCCACGAAGATAGCCACTAAGGCGATCAATCATCTTTGTACCATCTTCGCTTAAGTATCTGATATAAGTAACATGCCCATTGCTGGCGAGTGCCATTTTTCTGCCATACATAGAAGCACCTTTGATCTCTTTTACTTGCTTACTTGGAGCTTCACAATTAACCTCAATACTTTTCATTGTTTCTTCAATAAAAGGCTTTTTTTTTCAAACTCTTTACGTTCTTTTTCGCTTTTTGTGTCAGGCATGGTTAATGCTCCTTAATAAATAAATCTCCAAATTCCTTGAAATTATTTAAAAATTGTACTAACTTCTCCCCTTCTAAAGTAAGGTCTCCAGCTAATTTTAAAGAAAATAGTACTGACTCACTATCAAGGTCTTCGATAATAGATAATTTTTTTAATGCCTCTTCTGCCTCGTCATATTCTTTATTCATGATTGCCTTTAAAAAAGTTACTTCATAACTTTCCATGCTTACACCTCTCTGGCTTCTAATTCCACTTTTTCAATAATTTCCATGCTCAATCCTCCTAAATATCTTTAAGCATGTCATGTAGCATACTTCTAAATTCTGGATCATCAACATTTGTTTCATCAATTTCTCCAGCCCAAATCCATCCGGCTTCCTTAATTAGTTTGTAAGCAATCTCTTCAGCGCTAGCTTTTTCCATATCATCAACTGCTGGTTCCTTGTTAGCTTTTAATGCAAGATATTCCTCAGCATCTGAATTGTCTACCCCTAAGTCATCAAATACGGTCTGCCCTAGAAAAGCTTTATATCTAGCTTTATTAGCCGTTTCTGCAAAAGAAATTGTTGAATATTCACTTTCATCAAAATATACTCTATATGCTTTCATGTTTAGTACCTATACCTCCCCACTAACCCTGTCCACTACTATGTGGGCATCAACCACTTTAACGCTGTCATAATTACGTTTTAAATTGGCAATCATTTCAGAAATAGATGGATAGATTATATCCCATCCTATTTCTTCAATATCATCTTCCTCATGTAAGATATCCAATTCAAAATTACCATCTGAATCTTTAGTTGCTGAAACTCTATAAAGATCAAATTTTTTATCTGGAATATGGTCTTCACACATCAAAATGGTTCCATAACCAATTTTCTTTTTAAAATTTTTATCCTCTTCTTTAAATACAACTTCCATTGCTAGTCCTCCTAATCTTCATAAATTGGAAATGTAACTTTCTTTAATGCGTTTAATCCAAGAACATCTTCTTTAGTCTCATGTCGCTTTCCGTCTTTATCTACATAAAAGTAAACTCTACGGCGGTTATCCCAGCTCCACTGTTTCAATTTAATTTTTCTCCTTATTTAATTCACGTCCACACATAGGACAATATAGGATATCAGCTGAAAAGCTTACATCTTCTCCATACGTCGTGGATCTTATGTAGGTTCCTCCTGAATCTTGAATCAAGCATGAGGCATACCCCATTACATCCTTCCAAATTTTTCCTAGGTCATCTTCATCAAAATTGCAGTACTCACATTTTTTCATAATTAGACTCCCTTAAATCCTTGTTACTCCTCAATTTTGCCGTGTAAATCCATATCTATACTTATCATAATTTTTTCTTGATAGCCGCATTCTTCACATTGAACCTCATCATCAATTGCATAATCCTCTAAAAATTCAATTGTCTTGTCCTTAATGAGTTCATGTATATCATCTTCAATGTATACTCCAGCGCCACACTTCGGGCACTTCCAATCTTCAGCATATAAATACATTTAATTTTCCTCCTTGTATAAAATTCCGCATACAAACATAACGCCAGCTTTATCTGCATTTCTTTCAAAAGAGATACTTTCAATTTGCTTATCATGAATAAATTGATTAACTCTGTTCTCAAAATCAGTTTCAATACTAATGTCAGCGTTTAATATGTCAAAATTTGAGTAATACTTTTGAATTATCTTGAATTTATAGTTTGATACATTACGAGAATTATTAGAGTTATATCGGGCAGTTACTGCTGACAAATCTACTGGGTCTTTTAAATCTTCTACCGCTACATTAAAATAATTTGCTAATTTCTGCAGTGTAGTTGGTTTAGGCTTGCTTTTACCATGTTCGTATGCCGATAACAAACTATTACTTATACCAACAGCATTAGCTACCTCTTTTTGCGTTTTGTTCTTTTCTAATCTTAAATTTTGAATTGCACTCATAATTTTCTCCCACACTTGAAACAAAAGTCGATTTTCTGAGAGAACTCTATATTCAAAGGTTCTCCAATACTTACAATTAGTCCCTCTTCTGAATCAATATAAACGAAGACCTCTTCTGATTCGATTAGTGTTTCGTACGGTTTATGACAGTACTTACACGAATCCTGCTCATATTTAATTAAAAAATCTTGTGCTTCCATAGTTTCCTCCTAAAATTTTAATTTTATTTATTCAATTTTCTCCCACACATAGGACAATAATTAATAAAAAATATTCTTCAATTTCATAATTAAAAGGGTCGTAGTCAATTTCCAATCTATTTTCACGAACATCAACCACCAAACTTATTACATCCCCTGTAAAGTCTCTAAAATCTCTCTGCAAAAGTGCATTACGCCCGTGACAGTACGGACAATTTCTTTGTTTAGACTTATTTAGCAATTTTTATACCTCCAAGCCATCTAATAATTTCTTTTTCAGTAACTCCATTCATAATATGTCGACCAGTTGGCGAAATCACATCAAAGAATTCATCCCTCTCAAATAGGGTGATATTTGATACAGGTACAAACTGATAGCCTTTTTCAATTAATTTTCTTTTTTTATCCTCTTCTTGCTTACTCAACATATTTTTCTATCTCCATATAATCTCTTAATAATTAGGATCAGGGCATTAAGTTAAGTACTCCTAAACTCCCCATTAGTTTGTCCTTATAACAAACTTAATTCTGCATGTTTAAGCATCACAGCTTTAGCTTTTTCATAGATTGCTCTTTCAACTTCAAAACCATAAGCAAAGCATTACGTTTAAGCTCTGCAGCCGCTCTTAAAGTTGAACCACTTCCCGCTGTTGGATCAATTACTACATCACCTTCATCAGTAAAAATTTCAATCAATCTTTTTAATAATGGAATAGGTTTTTGCGTTGGATGAATTTTGGGATAACCTGGGTCAACGTCCCAATTCATATGATCTAAAATCATGCGCCCATTATTATTAAATTTTGGCAGCTTGTCACGATAAAGCACTAATGCAAATTCAGTTGCACCCACAATTCTCATATTAGCTTTTAATACTTGTGAGCTCGTCTTTTTAGTAAAAACTAATGGAAATGCATGTTTAAATCCTTCTTTCTTAGCTTGCTCAATTAGCATTGGAATTTGTTGCCAAGAACAAAATACAATCATTGCTGGGGCCTTACCTGTTTCTTTTGGTTCTTTAATCAGAAGCTTTCTAGCAAACTTCATAAAGTTAATCACATTAAAACTTTCATCACGGTTAAAGAAATTTGTTCCTGCTTTATCACTCTGCCCTTGCTCAATTTCTCCACCTTTGTACCACATAGGATTTGATGCATAAGCATTCTTACCAATGTTATACGGAATATCAGCAATGATTAATTGTGCCTTTGGTATTCCATAACGTTTAAAATTTTCAAAGTTGTCACAGTAAAGCTCACACTTTAAATTTTCTAATTTTTTATAGTTTATTTCTTCGTTACTTAGCATTTGTTTCATCTCCATATAATCTATTAATAATTAAAATTAGATCATTAAGTGAAGTACTAACTAAACTTCTCCACGTTTTTCCATCAAGCACTACAATGCTAATTCCCACACAATACAAGTTATAGCTGGTGTATCCACAGTCATCGAAAACTCCTTTTTTCTTATCAAATATCACCTCTAGTGAATCATTAAAGGGATCCATTAATTCTAGATTAGTTCCTGCTATTAACTGGATAGTGTCTTTATTAATCCATCTGCATTCTAAGGCACCATACTTATCATTAAATTTATACGGTATATATTTAATTGTTTCTGGTGACATACTTGCTAACTCACGTCTAACCATTTGATCTTGTTTTGATAGTTCCATATTTACCTCATATTTTGCTTACTGCCCAAATTAAAGCAATGATAAAAATTACTACGCCAACAATCGCCACCACTTTACTAATTTTGTTAAAAGCTTCTTGTCCAACTACTGCTTCAATGGCAAAACCAGCTAGTGCGACTACTAAAATAAAAATTATTGTTCCTTTCATGTTTTATGCCATTCCTATCGTTGTAGCGTATTGACGCCAGCCATCAACATCTGTTCGATAAATATAACCATTCAAGTAAAAATCAACTTGTACATAAATTGTTTGTCCTGGATAAGTTTTCCCTAGATAACACAGTTCTACCATCTTAGAAATTTGACCTAGAGTTATTTGCCCTTCGGAAGTATAAATTTCAATTTCTTTTTTATCTGTTAGAAAATTACCTTTTTGTGGATTATCCACATAGATATGTGTACTTACTGTTGCAAACTCATCATTTAATGGAATTACAGTATCGTTCCCTTTGAATTCAATGCGGTTCATTTATAATCTCCTACTCTTGAACAATTATTATTACATTGGTCTTATATTCACCAGTTTTACTTCTAGAGACTCTGCTATAAAAGGAACCTGGTGATATATTATGTTTTTTAGTTAGTTCCTCTGCCGTACCAACATCAACAAATTTATCCCCATGATAAATTGCATAAATTCTTTTATCGGCTAGTGCTCTCTTGCTTTCTTTAGTTCGAAGATTGCTACGATTTTCTAGTCTTGAAAGCTTTTCTTCCGACAATTCACTTTCCAAAAATATGTGTTTAAATCTGGTTTTACCTGCTTTAGTACGTGCATATTGGTTATAAACTCTGTTAAGAGTACTATTTAAAGCTTTAGCAATTTCATCAGCTGTACCTCTTGCTATAATTTTGTTTTCTTCAACAAAAACATATATTTTTCTTTCCATAATCGTGTTTTACTATGATTCTCTACCCTCTTCATTTAATTGTTTTGCTAAATCTTCACACGCCTTAGCTACATCTTGCTCCGTGTAATCTTCCGTAAAGTAGTGCGCGGTATCAAACCCTACAAACTTGCCTTCAATGCCATATCTTTCCAAATCTCCTTCATATGTAATCCCCCCCGGTGCAATTAAATCTGATTCTTGTTCTTCTGTCAGGTACTTCCTAACTTGAACATATCCGCAATACCATGACCATGCCCTAAAATCAAATTTTTCTTCAATTTGTTTTATTTCTTCTGGTACTCCAGCATGAACAATCGCAATTTTCCTACCATGCTTTTCATATTCTTTTATTACTTTAAAGTCCATAATTTTTCTCCTTATTTAAGTTATCTAGTGTTGCCTTATTCTTTATCTTGCCCAACTACTAGAGAATTTAATAATTACCACCGCTTATCCTCAATACCTGCAAAATCAAATAGAAAGCCTTTTGAGCCAGCTCTTAATCTACTAACTATCTTTGGGTTATAAGTTTGTAGTAATTGATCTTGCGTAAGATTAGTCGTAGTGATGATTCGTTTTTGAGAACTAGTAATGTCATAAAGAAAAGTTTGCCAAAAGTTACTTGCTTCGCTTCCACTTCTCATTGCTGACTCACTGCCTAAGTCATCTAAAACCACTAAATCAGCATCGTTAATGATTTGGGTAGCAATTTTCTTACTCCACCCATCTTGTTCATTTCCGATGTAATCTTTTAACTTTTGATATAGACGGTTAGTATTTAGAAATAAACACTTTTGTGGTGGCTCTGCATTGTCATTAATTGCATTTAGAATCCCCATTGCTAAATGTGTTTTTCCGGCCCCTGGAGTGCCGTAAAAGATGGTACACATTTTTAAATCTGGTTTCTTTAAATAAATTCCTGCTAATTGACGTGAATTATTCCATAATTTAGCTTCTTTTGTGCCCTCTGTGGCTTTAAAATTGCTAAAGGTGCAATCATACTCTTCACTATCTTCTACCAAGCTATAGCGCCTTAAATAGCCTTTTGATTTATCTGCTAAAAAATCATTGACCATTTCATTTTCTTTTCTTTCTACCTTTTCTTGTTGGCATTTAGTGCACATTGTATTGCCATCAGGTAGCTTAATTAAATTGGTATCTGGATGTTTAGAACAATACTTTGGCAATTTAACGAACAGTTTAGAAATACTTGTAAAGGTGTCTATTTTTTCCATTCTCAATCCTTTCTAGCCTAGAACGGCAAATCATCATCTTTGATATCTTTAAAGCTATCATCGCTCACTAAGCCATCTGTTACTCCAGAACTCCAATTACTTGGATTAGTTCTAGTATTTGTTTCAGTACTATAATCATCTTCAAAGCGTCCATTAAACCAAGTAGATCCATTAAGGATATATTGCTGTGGTGTTCTATCATTTTGAATTTGATTTAAGTAAGCTTTTAATCTCGATAGCATAAACTCTTTTGTATTCTTAACAGATTTCTTTCTCCAAGCTTTATAGTGATTTAATGCTTGCTTCTTACCTTTCTTCTTTGGATATAGTTTCCATAATTCTTCGAATTCTTTTTCAATTAATTCTGTTTTAGAAGGGTGTGCATCGCTAGATGCACTATATTTCTTTTCTTCTGTTCTTTTATACTGTTCTCTTATTATGTTCTCTTTAGTACGCACCGATGCGGAGGGGTATGCGCGCCCGTGCGGATAGGGGGTACGCACCGGTGCAGAGGGGGTATCCGCATCTGTGCGGAGGGGGTGTTCAATTCCACCAAATAAACTTAAGTGCTTAAGTGCCTCTCCAGCTTGTATCTTCCTACCTATAATTTCTTTAGATCCATCATTTTTATAAACGTTTTCTCTTACAATTAATTCTTTTTCTTCAAGCATTGAAAGATACCGACCGATGGTTGCTTTATCACAATCTAGCCTTCTACTTAATTCACCGTTACTCATAAAGAACTTTCCTGTAGTATTGAGCATTGAGATAATCTCACCCATTAATAAAATTGATTTAGGTTTCTTTAATAAGTCCTTATCTCGTGCAATTGCTACTGGAATATTAAGGAAAATTCTACTTCCACCAAACTCACTCATTTAATACCTCCTTGTAAAAAGACATCTAATAAGATAACCGCTACTCCTAATCCACAAGACATTCCTGTCATTGCGGTAGCAATGGTATAGTACTTAAGTGAATCTCTTTTCTCACTTAAATTTGCAAAAGCAATTCCTACTATCGCTAATAAAAAGCCAATTCCTGTTTGAATAAATACTAATTTTGCCATATGTTTTCTCCTTATAAAGCTTTAGCTAGCAATATAAGCAATACTGCTATAACCAAGCCTATTGCGATTCCGCATGTCATAAGTGCTTCTCTATAAAGTGGCACAGTATAATGCCGACTAGTATTCCATGAACACAAAATTGAAAAACTTGTTAGTATAATTACTGCTATAACCAACAATGTAGTAATTACTACCATTCTTTTCTCCTAATTCAATAAAACGATGATTGATAAAATCATTGAAATAACTGCTAAAACAGTTGATATAATGATTAATGTTAAATTGTTATTATTCATGAGGTCTCCTATGATTTTTTTAAAAGAACAGATTTCCAGCGTATCTCTTTGTATCTCTGCCTTATCATTAATTCTTGCTTTAATTGCTAATATCCATAACTGGAAGCAGGAGCGAATCCAAGCAAGTATTTTGTATAAATGGGGCTACAAAACTCCTGATAGCAAGCAGTTAACGTTGTGTTTATTAATAACTAATATGTCTTCAAGACCTAATACAATTACTGATTTAGAATTGCTATGGGCTTTGACTCAATCTGAATATGGTTTTAAATCAACTTTATTTAGTGTTTGGCTAACCGACGATGGTGGAAGTAAAACATATTCTGACTGTCTGCCTTTAAATATTCCTCCTCGATCTTCTAAGACCTTTGTAATGGTTTTTCAGGATGTTGATTCAATGCTATTGAATAGTATTTTCGAAAGAAACAGTCCATTAAGTATTAAGATAAAACTTAATAATAAAGAAGAAACAATCACTAAGCCCTTAAGTAATAAACTTTCAACTCAACAATATGTAACTGCTTTAAAGTACAAGCATGACAATTAGTTGATACAGTAGTATAATTGAGCCAGGCAATTAACCAATTTCTTACTCATTTGATAACTAGATCGCTGTAAAGGCGGTCTTTTTTTGTGTTCAAATCTTCTCTACTAAAGATCGCATTTGAGTTAATAACTAAGTTGTTAATAGTTGTTTCTGATAAAAAATTACTTTTCATGGTTTCCTCCTAAATATGTGCAATTCCAACCGCTACTATAAATCCAAGTACAGCACATGCTATGCTTGCTATTCCAAATAAAATTGGGTGGTTATCAAATATTTTCATTTTAGAATCCTCCTCTTCCTACGACAATTCCAATCAAGTAAGCAACCCCTAAGAAACATCCACCGATAAATGAACTTATTAAAACCGTTGCTTTATTTGCTCTGGCATAATACTTTTCATTTTCATCGGATAATTCTTCTAATTCATCTCTAACAGCCATTTGCTTTTCAAGAACTCTGCTCTTGCTTTCAGACTTATCCAATCTGTCTTGGTAAACCTTGTGGCTCAATTCAAATAACTCTTTATAACTTAAATCTTTACTACTCATAATTTCCTCCTAAATAATCCGCTCATTCCAATCAAGCTCGAACTTATGTTTCTCAATCCATTTTGCAGCTTGTTTTTCAAAGATAATTGCTTTTCTTCCTTGTGGAGATGTACGTGGATTAACCACCCAACCCCCTTTATCAAAATTAACTTCTGGGTAACGATCAAATATCATTTGACGTACCCATTCGGCAGATTTCCCACCACAATATTTTTTACGAAATTCATTGATATCAATGGTTCGGCCAATTAATCCTGTGTCTTCTAGTCTTTTTTGTACTGCTTCATCAATCTTTTTATCCAGAACACTGTCTGGCATTGTGATTTCCATACTAACCAACTCCTTTATTCAATTAAAATTTATGAAATACTAAACTTCTTTTTTGCTACACTAGAATCATCTAAACAATTAAGGAGGTGATTCTAGTGGAACTGCTCCCAGTTGATATCAATGATGATTTAGCACCACGATATGCTGCTTTATTAAATACAGATGCCCTAATCTTTACTCATCTTGAAGATGTATTTGAAAGTGAAAGCTATGCTCAACGATTTGATTTCCGCTTCAACATTTACCAACAACAAGCAGAAATATTTGATAGCATTTTCACTTCTCATATACCAGCACCAGCAGTTAATGCAGGAAAATATAATAATTTTCGTAAGCAAGTATTTAACTTGATCAATACAGTTAAATGTGCACGTGCTAAAAATCATTTCGAAGAAACGGAAAAACAAAAAATTTGGAAACAGGTAGATTTACTAGATGATTTCTATTTACAGCTTTCAAATAATGGATAAAATCAAAACCATTGCTAAATAAGTCTGAAAAATCTCTTGTAAAACCTAAATCATGGAGATTGTCACCATATCTTTTGAAAGAGCTAATAATAAATTCATATCTTTCAGGCTTAACATCTTGCAGATTATGATTATCAAGTTCTTTTAGTATGTTTTCTCCTAAACGCTTGCTTTCTAAACTAGCGGCTTTCTCAAATTCTTTACAAGCTCTCACAAATTCAGGTGAGGGCTTTAATTCTGCATGATTTTCATTTACAGTAGCCATTTATCTCCCATCCTTTCTTCTAATTTTTCAATAGCTTTATACGCTTTAACGGTTAGTGGGTCTCTCATTCCAAATAAATACCGCATAACATGAATGGAGTTAAAGGTAATATATGAATCTTTGAGACTGTTCCTATTAGATTTTGCAAGTTGTGTAAATAAATCCAGTAGTTTTTCCTCAGAAGCATCGTTTAGATAAGCACTAATAATTTTTCTTTCACTAAGTGCTCTTTCTCCTGTAAGGCTATGGTCTAAGAACTTAGTTACTAATCTGTCTACATAATCGCTTAGTGTTAGTACATACTTCGCAATTAAGTCTGAACTAGGATCATCTACTGCTTGCAATGTGATTACATCTAACAACCGCATCATAGTTAGTGGTTGCAACTCATTACACTTAGCTAGCTTTTTAATTGTCATATAAGTATCTCGATAAGGAACTTGATCTGAAACTTGAGATACAAACTTTTCCATTAGTAGATCCTCTGTTTGAGTTTTTATCAATGTTGTTCATCTCCTTTTACTTAAATGCTAGAACTTTATAAACTGAAGGCTTAAAAGAATAATTGTTTCAATGATTCCAATACTTGCAATTACACACTGCGTTAGAAAGCCATCAGACGATCTTTTATGCAAATCAATAATCATTGGAATTAAGATTAACCACATAGAAGCCACTAAAATAATCGTTAATATCATTTTTTAACTTGCTCCCTTTTCTACAAGATGTTGTTTATAATTTAATCAGCCATTATAAATAACAAGAGAAAATAGAATAGTTGCTAACACAATATATAAGTAGTATGCCCAGCCTAAGGTATGGCCAGCTAACTTTCTTAAAACAATTTGATCTAGTAATATTGCTACAATATCTGCAACTAATATCCAAGTTATATAAGTTAAGTTATTCATTTGTTGTTTCACCTCGTGGGACAACTTTTTATTGTTTTTTATTAAATAAATTGCGTGCCACAATATACTCTCTGATAACATCAAGCTCTTTACTTAGTGCCGTATTTATTTCTTGGTGGTTATCATTAAGTAACCCCTTAGTAGCATCAGCAATTAACTTCGAAAGTTGTAAAATAAATTCTTCTTCTATCACTAGTTGTCCTCCCTTAAATCATCAAGTTTCACGTTCAAAGCATCAGCAATTTTACATGCATTTTTCCACGGTACCTCGGCACCATTTACATAATTTCCTAAGGTCGATGTAGGAATTCCTGTTTGCTTACTTAACCAATAAAAAGATTTATTTTTATCTCTTAAAATTTCTTTTACTTTTTGTATCATTGGTTACCTCATTTTCTTTCAATATCCTAGATGTAGGTATATAATTGGTTGTGTTAATTGCCCGTTAGTACAGCGATGTGCTAATTGAACCGAGTGAATTCAAAGAAAACCTAAGTTTTAAAAAGATATGGCGACTTTGAGCCAAGCTTAATTGAAGGTGCAACGCATAGAGGATATTACCTCCACGAGCGCTCGGCAACTCTCGTAGTTGAACACATATGCTGAACTATTAGGAAACTAATAGAAGTTAAAGATAAAAAGCTTTAACGTTAACATGATTGAATGGAATTGACACTGCGGCAGAAATGGTTAAGGCGCTTACTAAACCACAACGTGATTTACAATCTGTTGTTGAGAAATTAAGTAAACCAATCATTAAATTTGAAGGAGTTGATGCCATGAAGAAACAAGCAACAGTTGTTTCAGAAATTAGCAACTCCGCAAGTATTGAAAAATTTGCTGCAACTCAAGTTCCAGATGGTAACCCAATCACATTAAGTCACTCAAACGAGTGGCTTTTTATTTATTCAATATCTTCACGTTCAAGTAACGGTAAAATATCCATCTTTTCTTTTAAAATACGATAGATTGCCTTACGACCTGTTTGTGTCCAATAAGTTTGCATCTTGGTATGATCTTTTCCTGACTTGTCTTTGAATGTTTTAGTCTTAGAAACTGTATAGTTCTTACCCATATGCATTCTGTACAAAATCCATTGACCATTTACTTTATGTTGAATACGTACTTCATTTAATAAAGTATTAAATGCTCTAGCTGAGTAACCATAATCAGCAGCAATTTGAGTAATTGCAATTGGATCAGTAGTGCTTAAGATGACATCTAAGTAACTCTTTTGTTCCATTAATTCATCTACTTGGTTTTCAAGTTGACCAATCTTAATATCTTTTTCTCTAAGTTGTTCAGATGCCATACTCAATAAATCAGCAAGTGAATCTTTGTTAGTAACAATATCTACTGCTTTTTCATCAGTCATGTAAATTCCTTTCTTCCGAATAGTTGGAAGAACTTCACTTGTTACCCAGTGTTTAAATTTCTTGGCTGTTGGTAACTTACTAGAAAGAATTAAGCTGTATAAGCCAGATTCGGTGATAATGGTTAAAGATTGTTTTCCTCCAGGGGTCTGTATTTTACCGACCCCTTTATCTTCTTCATCGACGTGCATTTTAATAGCATCCGCTGATCTTTTATATCCAAGAATTGTTGCTACATCTTTTCCTACGAAATAAAGTTGTTCATCAACAATCACTGTCCTTACTTGCTGATCTTCAAAATTAAAAATAGCTAATTGATCTTCCATATTTCCTCCTTATATTTACACTAGTGTTAATATTTAGTGCAAAAAAATTAAATTAATACTTCAATAGGTACCTTATAAAGGGATGCCATTTCTCTCAAAGTTTTTAAAGTTACCTGTTCTGGATGATTTTCATATGTAGATAAGGTAGCTTTAGAAATCTTAAGAGCCTTAGCTGCTTCCTCTTGTCTTAAGTTTGCATTTTTTCTTGCTGCCGCAAAAGAAATTTTAACCACTTGCTTCCTCCTTTCGTTTAGCTTATGTAATTATAATAATTTACACTAGTGTAAATGTCAATATTATTTTTAAAAATATTTTGACAAAACATTTAAAATGTTTAATATAGCAAGTATAATATTTAATAAAGGAGGGCGTTAAAATGTCTAGAAACATTTCATCCCCTATCGAAAAAGAATCTAAAAGGATTATAAGTGAACGACTGCAGAAACTAATTAGCAGAAAAAAATTACCGCAAGCAACTATTGCAAAACAACTTAAGTTTTCTGCTGCTACTATGAGTAACTATGTTAGTGGTAAACGTCTCCCCTCACCTGAAAATATTGAAAAGCTTGCTAAGTACTTTGGCATTAAGCCTGAGGAATTAGATCCTAGATTCAACACTCCATCTACTTTAGAGGAAAAGCATTATCCTAAAAAAGTAGATTTAAAAGAATTAGAAGATAAACATATTGCTATAAGTTATGGTGGTAAAGATTTAACTGATGAAGATTTAAAGATTATTAAAGCCATTCTAAAAAGAAATGACTTACTCGAAAATGAATGATTTAATTACTTACTTATATAACTTCATCAAAAAATAAAGGTATTATTCTTCTACTTTCACGTGAGGCTACTTCTTTTAAAGCTAAGTCACTTTATGCTCACAACATAATCATGATTAACCTTAATGTTGTGGATCCTAAAGAATTTCCTTTTATTATTGCACATGAACTCGGTCATACTATGCTCTACCGTGGTAATCTTCCTCATGATAACAAGAATGGAAATGATAGTTTTGCAGATAGATATGCCTTGAGGTTCATTTTTGAATATTATCAAACGTACGATAAGGAAACTTTGGACTATAAAGGCTTTATTACTAAATATCATATTCCAGATAGAGTGAGCAAACTAGCGGAACATTTGTTCAAAATGAAAGCAAAATAAAAAAGCCACCATTAAGGTGGCTAGAAAGGTAATGTTTATGAATAAAGAAGTTCAAGGAAAAAATAATAAAGTAATACGGCAAGACGGAAGTGATGTTAAAGCAACTCCTAATGCAAATAATGCCAGTCGTCCAAAGCCTACCTTTAAACCAAAAAAAGATGAATAAGTACTATCTTGGATCTAATAAAACCACAATAAATTTTTGATTAAAGTTTATATGCTGAGTAATATTATAATCTTTTTTCCATTCAGGTGTTTGAGTATTTTTAATTAGATCTTTATAAGGCAATTGTTCTAATTCATCTTCAGTATCCCCTTCTTTAAACACATAGGGATCTAGATTTAATTGAAACTCATCATCACTAGCAGATGATGAAAGAACATATCCATATCCTAATGGCTGATAGTTAAAATCATAAACATATGCTTGAGATTGGTTATTTGTATTTAACATAAGTCTAAATGGATTTTGATGACTATATTTTCCTTTTTGATCTTTTTGGCGTGAGCGATTAATCAATTTGTTAAACATTTTAGCGATTCTTCGTCCTGCTAGAACAGTCAGCATAAGTACTATGAGCATTGTTATTAGGATTGTTAATAAAATGTTCCAATTATTATCTTTAAGACCTAAGATATTCAAACATTCTTGAATTAATAAATATATGCTGAAATCAATTATAGAAAAAATTAAACATAATGGTAACATTTCGCTTTTATCTTTGGTTTTATTTATGACACCCATACGTATTAGCGTACCGTAGTTAATATATCCTAATCCACCTGCCGTTAATAAAGTTGCTACTAAGTTATTTATTGTATACATATTTACCTCATTCTATTATTAACTTTCTTTTTTAATGCAAGGAATTCCTTTTTCATTTCCTCATGTTCTTTTCTTATTGTCGATTGTTTTTCTTTAACTTCCTTTTCCAGCATTCTATATTTCAAAATCATATCGGAAATCTCATTAAAAATAGTACTCAATCGTAATCTTTTCATAGTAACCTCAATTCATCGTAATTAGTTAGAAAGAATTTTATTCATGAATAATATAAAAATAAATGTAATCAGTCTATATTTTGAAGAAACAGCAGATAAGATGAAAGTTAATTTCATCCCTCTTAACAAGAATAAAACAACTCATATGATGATGCACGCTATTCTATATATTGATGATAATAGTAAACAGCAAATGTTTCAATCTAAAGTTAATCAACTTAATTTTCAAGCAATTTTAGAGGGAAAGGGATTAGAAGATATTTATTTAGATATTCCAATAGAAAATCTAGCTACTGATAACTTCCTTGAAGTAGGATTTTCTTTTAATGTTCCAAATAATAATATCAATTTTCCTCAAAATGTAGAGTTAAATATATCATACGTATCAAGTTTCTCAGATAAACCACTTCATGTATTTTCCACTGCTATTTTAGCAACGGAGGTTGACGAATAAATGAACAACAATTCTTCTTTTCTTTATACAGTAGATGGTGGTCTTAAAAAAGGTATTAAAAATAATCGCCTAGACACTTCTTCTCCTCTACCTCATAATAAAGATGATGGAGGTAATGACAATATGAATAATGACAAATACGTTACTCACGAAGAACTAGAATTAAGCAATGAAAAATTACTGCATCATATAGATAATCGCTTTAATGACATGAGCAAGAATATAGATAATCGCTTTAATAAAATCGAATTAGATTTAAATAGTGTTAAAAGCGAAACAAAATTTGCAAATGCCAAAATAAATTGGATACTAGGAATATTAAGTGCTGTTATAGGTGGTACTTTAGTAGCATTGATTACATCTCTACTTAAATAATTACTAATGTCTGCCTTATTGCACTAAAATTACAATAAATGTACAATTAAAAAGGTCAATGGCTAAATATTGCAGACATAGGAGATATATTTTTCTATGTAAGATGTGCCCGGTCCAGGGCTGGAAAGACAGGTGCATTTATTTGTATCTGTCTTTTTTTATTTGCAATCACTAACAAATCCCCTATTTCATTAATAATGAAATTTTTTCTAGTAATATCTTTAATTCTAAACCCGTCGATTTCGACTGGTTTAGAATTACGTCCATATCTGCCAATGACGATAAACTTAAGGCAATTTTGGAGGTTTATTTTATGAATAACAGGAAAAATCCTGTAATTAAGCGTCGCCTAATCATGGGCATTATTATGATTGTCGTTTTAGCTATCTTTTTGATTCAAGCACTCGACGTTACTACTATTTATAGTTCAATCAACAGCTCTGCTGCTGGTCAAGGATTCTTAGGTATTTTAACTTCTGGATATGGTATAGGACTAGGAATATATTATATTGTTACTAGAGCTAAGCAGCCTACTAAATTAGTAGAAAATGTTTTGGATATTATTGTAATTGTTCTTTCATTTTTATGCTTTATGAGTGCTTCAAAAGCATATTCAGATTTGTCCCTTTTGGGTAGTGTGCTTTTAATTCTTAACTTGATAGCAATGCCATGGGGTAAAGGTTATAAAGAATATAGTTGGGAAACCGCTAATACACCCTTTAAGCAACCTGTTCAGGAAAATTCTAACTCTACTACTCAAGAAAAATCTTCTAGTCCATCCGTTACATCATCTACATCATCAACTAGTGATAAATTAGAAGAATTACAAAAATTATACAAAAACAATTTAATCAGCGAGTCTGAATATAATGAACGTAAAAATAAACTTTTAGATCAATTAACTGATTAATCATAAAAAGCCGTTGTACTTTATTTAACGGCTTTTTTAATACAAGGAGAAATTAAAATTATGGCATACTACAAGCAATTATCTACTAGAAATTGGTTGGCTAGAGTATCATGGCGAGATAAGACGGATTTAGATGATTCTGGTAAACCGAAAAAGAAACAAAAAGCTAAACAAGGTTTTAAGACAAAATTAGAAGCCAAACGTTGGGCAACTGAATATGAAGATAAAGCAATCAAAGGACTAATCAGTCAAACACAAGTCCCCACTTTTGCTGATTACTTTATTGACTGGGCTAAAGCATATCGCATCCCCAAGATAACTCCAAAAACCCAAGAACATTACTATAATTTACATCATCATATTAAAAGACAATTTGGTACTTTGCGATTAGATCAAATAAAAAGGATTGATTTTCAAAGAAAAGCAAATGAATTTGCTAGTAACCATGCTCGAGGAACTGTTAGACATTACATGGGTTTTATTAAGGCCTGTGTTCAATCAGCAGTTGCAGATGGAATCATTACTAAAGATTTCACTCAAGGTGTTTCCGTACGTGGAAATAAAGATAAGGAACTAAAGGTAGAATACCCCACTGTATCTCAAATTAAGGATATAGTAAATCACGCAGTTAAAAAGAAGGATCCCTCTCATACCGAATATTATATGATTATTACAGCTATTTATACTGGTATGCGTTTAGAGGAAATTGCCGGATTAACTTGGGATAAAATTGATTTTAAAAACCATACAATTACAATCAGCCAAGCTTATGATTATAAACAATCTAAAGGAACCAGACTTAAGCGATTAAAAAATGAATCTTCTTATAGAACCATTAGAATTAATCAATTTGTTTTAGATATTATTGCCGAATTAAAAGAAAACAATACTAAATTTATTTTTGCTAATAACAATTCTGTCCCTAGATCTCCCTATGTTAATAAAATACTCCGAAAGATATTAGAAGACTTAAATATTACTTTAAATGATTTTCACTTTCACAGTTTACGACATGCACATGTTGCTTTACTTCATCATTTCTATAAAGAACACAATTTACCTGTAGATTGGTATGCAATTAGTCAACGATTGGGACATTCAAATCTTGGAACCACACTTAAAGTATATGCTTATTTAGCCGATGAAGATAAACAAGAAAGTGACAATTTATTTGAAACTTATTTGGAAGACTTTACTAAAAGCAATGCAACAAAAAATGCAACAAAGCAAAAATAGACAATAATTAACAATTATCAAAATGACGATATTTCAATATTCATAATCGTTAATTATCGTCTATTAATACGTCTAACCCAACTTACGTGGAGAAATGATAACTTGTTCTTTTGATTTAAAACTCATCTTATAATCACCTCCACTTACGTGGAGAAATGACTAAAAAGATCCCAGTAAATTAAGCTTCGCTTCATCACTTTACTAAAAATTTTATCACTTTTAAATGGCTATTACTACAAAAGGTTGGCAACTAAGTACCAACCTTTTTCATTTACCTCATTACATTGTCATCATATTCTGAAATATGACACCATAGTATGTCTATTGCTATTATTATAACAATTTTATTTAAATTGTAAATCTTGGTAAATCATAAAAAAGCAAATTATTACGCTAATTACGTAAAAGACACCCGAATAACTTCGAGTATCTTTTTTGTAGTCAATTAACAACTTACTTAAAGGATTTCCAATGAACAAAATATATCTTCACAACCAACTAAAGTATATTACTTGTATTTTTATTTTAGCTTCTAAGTGTTTTTAAATATTCCAAGTATGATTTTGCACTTTTATATTAAAAATTAATTCTATGGGGTAAATTTTAACAGTTAGAGTATTTTTGTTAAATAATCTGTAACCTGAAATTGATATGAACCCTAAAATTAGGACATATTATTAATTAGCTTTGATTCATAATCGCATTCCGATATTCAATCGGTGTGCGATTTTTTAGTACAGTTTTAATTCGTTTAGTATTGTAATATTCAATATATTCTTTGATGGCTTCTTCTAACTCATCTAAATTACTAAAATTATTTTCGAATCCATAAAACATTTCTCTTTTAAGTATGCCAAAGAAACCCTCCATCATGCCATCATCTAAAGAATTACCTTTACGTGACATACTTTGGGTTATGCCATGATTTTTAAGCCATGATTGAAAGAGAGGATGTTGATATTGCCAGCCTTGATCAGTATGAAATACTAAACCATTAAGGGCCGGATACTTTTTATAGGCCAGCTTTAACATATCCATTACTTGCTTTAAAACAGGATGACGACTTAGAGTATAAGAGACAATCTCTTGTGTGCAACCGTCCATAATTGGGGATAGATAAAGCTTTTCACCATTCAAATGAAATTCCGTCACATCTGAATACCACTTTTTATTTGGAATTACAGACTTGAAATTACGTTTAATCAAGTTACTTTTGATCTTACCTACAGTTCCACGATAGCTTGAATATTTATGCTTACGTCTAATGGCAATGCCATATAAGTGCATTTTAGTCATTAGACGTTTTACTTTCTTATGATTGATTTTAAGTCCTTCACGTTGAAGTTGTGCAGTAATTCTTCTATAACCGTAGCGATGTTTGTGCTCTTCATATACTTCTTTGATCCTTTCCATGATATTTTGGTTTTTCCTATCTTTATCATCATGTCCTTGAACATAGTAATAATTACTCCTAGATAGGTGAGGAAGGTCAGGTTTAGAATTGATCACTTTAAGCACAAAACTCACAGTCACATGAAGTTCTTGCCTTAGCTGTGTGACTGCAGAAACTATTTCTTGTGCTTTTGGTTTCTGATTCTTTGTGCCACTAAGGCATCTAATTTTTTTATAAATTCGTTCTCGACAGTAAGCTCTAAATTCTTTTGTTTGAGGTCCTTGATTTGCTTTTGAAGTTCTTGAATCTGTTTGTCTTTGTTCTGCATTAGATCTTCTACCTTTCTTATGATTAATGACATTATACCCATTTTCTTTGTATTTGCGAACCCAATTGTAAAGCATGGCCCTACTACGTAAACCAAGATCTAATGATATTTGGGACATAGTTTCGTCTCCTGAAAGAACCCTTCTAATTGCCTTTTCTTTAAATTCTATTGAATAAAAAGTATAGGGCTTATCTAGGATTTCTAATCCATATTTATCGATTAATTTAAATAAGTATCTAAGACTATCAGAGGTAATTCCATATTCTTTTCCTAATTGAAGAGAAGATTTACCGTAATATTTCCAATTATTATAAATATCAATTTTATCTTGTTTAGACAGTTTAGTCATAATAAAAAACCTCGAAATTCTTGTCCGAATTTCGGGGTTCATATCAAATTATAAAATACGAGTACTTTTAAATGAATAATTTATTACTAATTTTCATTTTTCTTTTAACATTTCTTCTCTTTCAGAGATGTATTTTTTAATGTTTTCTAGGTCTTCTTGTGTGGCTAACTTTAAAATAAAACTTTTTGTAGTCGACCTTTTAACTATATAGGATTTTTTCTCTTTATTTTTTTGGTCCCATTTTTTATTTGCTTTAACTTTTGCGGGTGTTAATCTACTCATTTACTTCTCTTTCTAAATTTTATTACTGTTCCTTTAACGAAGTAAAAACAAAATCTTAATATAGCTACCACTAATATTATTAAACTTCCGAATAGTACGTAATCTAAAATTGTATTCATAGTATTAATTTGAAATGCTTGTTATAATGTTACAGTATAGGCAGAAGCTCTAACTCCCGGCTTTATGCTTATTTTCTTTTATATGTTCAAGCATTTCATTTCCTCCTGTCATCTATTGATATTACACGTTATAACGTGTAATATCAATATAAATAATGAAAATATTTATATTTACATACAAAATAACCACCTACGAATTAACGTAAGTGGTCAAAAATTAATAAAACATGCCCGTACTATCCTCACGTACAATAGCACTTTTATAAGGTATATAATACTACATGCCATAATTATAGCAATAATATTATTGTTTACAATATTAAAAATAGACTTTTTACTAAATATAAAGTCTATTTAACCAACTAATAGGTAAGTGCAATTAAATCATCAACTTCTTTTACGAATGCGACGGGAGCACTACCTATTTTTTTATGTGCTCTCGCCTTTAAATCTATGGCTTTTTCTTGCGATAGAAGTAATTGACCATGCACCGGCAAATCATCTGGTAGATCTACATTTAGGGGAAACTTCTTAACTTTTGATGTAATAGGAACAACCTTGTACATTCCATTACACATCTTATTAAATCCATTGTTTGACACTATCATAACAGGCCTCATTCCTGCCTGTTCATGTCCTCGTACGGGATTTAAGTTCACATAAAGTAAATCTCCCTTTTTTAAATAGTCCACCTCTTCACTTCCTTTCAATAAAAGTATAAATTTACAATAGCTCCCTTCCTTCAGGATTACCCCAATCGTACTCAACTGATTTGCCAGGATTTTCTTTTTCCCAATCAGCCCAATACTTTTTATAATCAAATCCCTCAAATAATTCTTCGATTGTTTGAGGCTTTTTTTTCTTTTCTAAAATTATATTTTTATTTTTATCAACTTTTATATTAAAAGTTTCATTACGGTCTACTTTTGCTTCTTCTAAGATACTCTTGGGGATCCTTACAGCTTGTGAATTCCCCCAAGAATTTAAATGAGTAGTTTGCATAGTAATCTCCTTGAATCATGTAATCAGTCTTTATATTAAGTATATCATTTTGTATAAACATAAATCAATCTTGAATAATTTTTATGAACGCAAAGAGTTTGAAGAGTTTCTAGGATATGCCAAAAATTATGATTTCAAAAAATATGTTTTTTATGATTTTGGCTAATGCTGGCACTAGGCGTGGAGAAGCCTTAGCTTTAACTTGGAAAGACATAGACTTTAAGCATAACCAGATTTTTCTAACAAAAACTGTGGCTTTATCCCTTAGCAAATCACCCGTCATCAATCCAATAAAAAACGGGTTATCTCATACAGTCCCTATGTCTAAAAGCCTCAAAAGTACTCTACTAGAGTACAAAGAAATTCAAAAATCGCTTGGAGACACTAACTCTTTGCTATTTCACACTAGAATACCTGTAGCTGGTAGAAAACCTGAAAACCAATTCCTAGTTAGAACTCAAGCAGCAGAAGATTGGATACATGAAATATATGATTTTAGTGACAAGCAAGTTAAGCACTGGAATGCTGAACACCCAGATAATAAAAAAAGCCATTAAGGAGAATCACTCCCCATGGCTTTCGTCATATCCTAGCCACTCTTCTTTATGAAGGTAACTCAAGTATTAGACCTAAAGATGTGCAGTATATGCTCGGGCATAAGTCTGTAAATACAGCTTTAGAATTTTATACCCATATAACCAAAAAACAAAAAGAAAATCTTTCGGATTCACTTGATAATTTAGATCTATAGTGATCTAAGCTTACGCTAAAAATAAATTTACTGCGTAATAAGTACTGATAGCACAGGCTTATCCACTATCTCATTACATTGTCATCGTATTTTACCAATGAAAAAATATCAGTATCTGGGAACTTTTCACGGCCCTTTAAATTCATTAACTCAATATAAAAAGCTGCTCCCACTACTTCACCACCAAGTCGTTCTACCAATTCTTTAGTAGCATGCAAGGTACCAGCAGTAGCCATTAAATCATCACATACCACTACTTTTTGACCTGGTTTAATTGCATCTTTATGAATTTCCAATGAATTTGAGCCATATTCTAAATCATATGAAGCTCTTTCTACTTCACGAGGTAACTTATGAGGTTTACGAGCTGGAACAAAACCTACTCCAAGCTCAGTTGCTACTGGGCAACCAACAATAAATCCTCTTGCTTCTGGCCCAACAATTACATCTGCTCCACGACTCTTAGCATATTCAGCTAATTCGTGAGTTGCTGCACGATACAGTTCCCCATTTTGTAAAATTGGGGTCATATCACGAAAGATAATACCCTTATTTGGAAAATCTTCTACACTTGCAATATATTTACTGAAATCAATTGCCATTAAAGCAAACCTCCATTTAATTTAAGTACAAATTGTACATCTTAACTGTTATATTTTACCAAAATTTTGTTTAAAAGGCATTAAAAATCTTGTCAACTCAACTATTTCAAAGAATTTTTATAGTTATCAATATAAGTTATTAATTGTTGACTAGGCAAACTATGCAGCTGCTTTGTAAATTTAATTCCTTGAGCGACACTTTGATAGTAACGAGATTGAGTGAGGGATTTTTTAACAGAATCAGTTATTGGGACGATTTTATCTTCTTCATATTTAATTAGTCCTAAGTCAAAGAAGACCCTCAAGATAAATAAAATGCTTGCATAATTCATCCCCAAATATCCAGTTACCTTTTGATAGTCCTCTAAACTTAACCCAGTATGAGCTGCTACATACTGCCATACTTTTCCAAATTCTTGGCGACTAGGTAATCTTGATAAAGTAAGAGCATCAGTTAAAAATCTCAAATATATTTCTTGGTAATTTTGTTGCAACACTTTCTCTAAAGCAACTTTACTTGCTGGAGTATCTAAAAGAACAATCTTTTCGTCACTTTCATGATAATCTTTTGACAAAATTACTTTTTCAGGAGCAATACCCAAGTTTTTAACCGCCCAATCTTTATTTTTGGCATTAAAAAGCAAATATTTGTCCGCAAATCCCATAATGTATGAATCTTGTCGCAAATCAATTATTGAATTCGATTTGTTCAACGTTACTAAAGGAGAATCATAATCAATTCCTTCAATCATGGCTTGCAGATTTACCTTATTGCGAAATTCATTTGTACTAACTTTAACATATAACTTATGAATAAAAGGCAACAAACCTTCATTCAAATATCCCTTGCTAAAACCTAAGGTTTTAATCTTACCTGTTGGCAATTGGCTAGTAAAACTCACATGGCTTTTATCAGCCCCAATTTTTCTAAAATTACTAATTTTCGGTGCTGTCATACTAAAAATAGGGGCTGGATTAGCTGTGCCATAAGGGCCTAATTCCTGAATTTGTTGGATAGTTTCTAAATTAATCTCATCAAGTGGTAATTCAAAGTCATATTCCTTGGTTGCTTCAATTTTTCCACCAGTAAAACTTTCTTCAAACTTCTGGCGCAAAAGTTCTAGATTTTCTTCTTTTAATGAAAGCCCACAAGCAAAATCATGTCCACCAAACTTTGTGAGAATTTCCTCCTTAGTTGGACTTAAAGCATCGAATAAATTAAAACCTGCTTCCGCTCTTCCTGAACCTTTTAGCTCGCCACTTTCATCCCTAGTCAAAATAATAGTTGGTTTATGAAGAGTTTGTACTACTTTATTCGCAACTAATCCTAAAACTCCTTCATGAAAATCAGGATCATAGATAACTAAAGTCGATTTATTCTGCCAACCATGTTTTTTTACTTGTGCTAGAGCTTTTTGATAAACTTCTTGGGTTAAATCTTTTCTTTCCTGATTTAAATCTTCTAGTTTATCAGCTAATTTTTGCGCCTCAGTCTCATCATCACTTAACAGTAAAGCTACTGCTAATGAAGCATCAGCTAATCTACCAACTGCATTAAGGCGGGGTGCAATTGCAAAACCAATATCTTCATCCGTCACCGTACCTAATTTTAAACCGGCATTTTTAATTAATGCTCGCAGCCCAGGTCGTTCCGTTTGATTTAAGACTTCCAGACCCTTTTTTGTTAAAAGATGGCCTTCTCCATCAACTCTTACCATATCTCCAATTGTTCCAACTAAAGCGAGGTCAAGTAATTCACGCATACTATCGCCCATTAAAGCCCTAGCAATTGTGTAAGCAACTCCTGCGCCACAGTAATCATCAAAAGGATACTTCTGATTTGGATAATTACAATGCACTAAGGCATAAGGTTCAGGCACTTTTTCTTGGAAAGTATGGTGGTCCGTTAAAATTGTATCTACTCCTTTGCTTTTTGCATAAGCGATTTCATCAACCCCAGTTACCCCATTATCTACTGTAATGATTAATTTTGTTCCATCTGCTACTATGTCTTCATAACGTTTCATATTTGGACCATAGCCATCTTTGAAACGATTTGGAATAAAATAATGGACGTCTGCTCCTAAAATTTCTAAGACCTCGACCATAATTGCTGTTGCTGTGATACCGTCAGCATCATAATCCCCGTAAACGGTAATTTTTTCACCACTATCAATAGCTTGGTTAATTCTTTGAACTGCCTTATCCATGTCATGCATTAAAAATGGATCCGCAAAATTTTCTTCAGTTGCCTTTAACCAAAAATCTAATTTTTCTGCGGTATTAATTTCTCGATTAGCAAGTAACTTAGCCTGTAATGGGGTTAAAGAATACTCACTGACCAATTCTTCTGGCATTTCCGGTGCTTGACGCTGCTTCCATTTCATTACTTTCCCTCATTTCAAAATTAAAAAAGCTACATAGTCAGCGAGACTAATGTAGTCTTTTTCTACTTTAATTTAAAAGTTTGCAATTTTTCTTTAGTTGCGTTTTCTGTTTTGATTAACTTTCCTCGCACTGCCCAACGATTTACCCCGCCATCAGCACAGGTAATTAAAGTTACAATACTCTTTTTCGTGTTATTTACTAACCAAACAGAAGTTGGATCAACTTTTTTCTTCCAATAAATTCGGTAGACATATACTTTCTTTAGATTAGTTAGGTAAACATCTTCACCCTTTTTAGTATTTTCCAGTGGAGAAAATAAGACACCATTTGCTGTCATATAGTGACCTGCTAATGGATAGTTTCCCTTCCCCATAACTTGATTAGCACGCATTGTTCCCCCACCTGTCGATAAGGAATCATCACTTAGACCTTTAAGAATAGGCAGATACATTTTTACTGCTGGAATTGCAATTGCTCCAATTGCATTTGAAGTATTCTTTACCCTACTTTTTGTTACTTTGCCAAAATCAATATCTTTTACTTTCGAGTAATCAAACATTCCTTTTTTCTTTTCATTTTTTTCTACTGAGGAACGACTGATGCTCTTCAAGGCTGTAGTTTGATTTTGCTTAACCATTGCATCGCGGATTTTAGGGCTAAAAATTAAAGCTACACCTACCACCAACAAAATTATCGCTATTACTCTTAGCCATATTGTTGATTTACTAGTTTTACTTTTCTTTGAAGAATCTTTTTTCATAAAAACAACTCACTCATCTTTACGTAAATTATCTCAATTTTTGAATCTTTTTCTATTATACAGGAAGTTAGGCAAAGTGTTAATTATTGAAAAAAAGAGTACCAAATTACTGATACTCCAAACTTTGAAAAAATTATTTATCTGGACGGCTTCACACCTATTACAGCTTGCTACTGCTATATCTACATTAAATAATCTGTAATACAAAATTTATAAAATTTGAGTACTTGTGATTTGTATAAAAAAGCCCTTGCATTTGAAACAGCAAGAGCACAACTAAAGCTAAAAAGCTAAACAGACACCTAAAGTAACCAGCTTTAGGTATTTCTTAGGCATGAGCCTCCTAATATGCTAGTATAATGGAAACCATATGAAAGAGTTTTCTCCAAAATAATAAAAGAGTACCAAATTATTGATACTCTAAAAATTTAAAAGTTTTACTTACCCTTGATGTCATCATCATTCATCTTAAGAACTGCCATAAATGCATCTTGTGGTACTTCTACCTTACCAACGGCTTTCATTCGCTTTTTACCACGACGTTGCTTCTCAAGGAGTTTTGCACGTCTATCAGGATCTCCTGTGTGAATCTTCCAAGTAACATCTTTACGATAAGGTTTAATTGTCGCACGTGAAATAATTTTTGCTCCAATTGCACCTTGAATATCAACTTCAAAGTTTTGACGTGGAATTAGTTTCTTAAGTAATGTAGTCATTTGACGAGCACGTGCTTGAGCCTCATCACGATGGGCAATAAAACTTAAAGCATCAATCGGTTCTTTGTTAAGTAACATATCAATTTTTACCAAGTTAGTTGCACGATAACCTGTAATTTCATAATCAAGGGATGCATAACCTTTAGTTGAAGATTTTAAATCATCAAAGAAATCAAAAATAATTTCAGCTAATGGCATATTGTATTTAACATTTACACGGTATTTATCCATATAATCCATTGTGATAAATTCTCCGCGCTTACGTTGACACAATTCCATAACTGGTCCTACAAAATCATTAGGAACCATGATTTCCGCTTTCACATAAGGTTCTTGAACTTCTTTGTACTCTCCTGCTTCTGGAAGATCTGCTGGGTTATCAATTAACTTAGTTGATCCATCATTCATAATTGCATGATAATCAACACTTGGCGCCGTCATAATTAAATCAATGCCAAATTCTTGTTCCAGTCTTTCTTGGACCACATCCATATGTAGTAAACCTAAGAAACCACACCGGAAACCAAAACCAAGTGCTTGAGAGGTTTCTGGCTCAAATTCCAAAGCTGCATCATTTAATTGTAATTTTTGTAATGCTTCTTTTAAATCATCATATTTTTGGTTATCAACTGGATACATTCCTGAATAAACCATTGGTGGAATTTGACGATAGCCTGGTAAAGGTTCAGGAGTTGGATTTTCAGCACTTGTAATGGTATCCCCAACACGAGTTTCACGAACAGACTTAATGTTGGCAGTAATGTAACCTACATCCCCAGCAATTAACATATCTTTCTTAACCGGATTAGGACTAGAAACACCAACTTCAGTAACTTCAAAGTCTTTTCCAGTGTTCATAATTCTAATCTTATCGCCAGGTTTAACAGTCCCTTCTTCAATTCTTACGGCTAAAACTACCCCACGATAATCATCATATTTTGAATCAAAAATTAAAGCTTTAAGGGGAGCTTCAATATCTCCTTCTGGCGCCGGAATATCTTGGACAATTCTTTCAAGTAATTCAGGAATTCCTTGGCCAGTCTTTCCAGATACTTCGACAGCGTCTTCAGCATCAAGACCAATCATTTCTTCAATTTCGCTCTTACACATTTCTGGATCAGCAGATGGTAAGTCGATTTTGTTAATGACTGGAAGAATTTCTAAATCATCATCAATAGCTAAATAAGTATTTGCTAAAGTTTGAGCTTGCACACCTTGAGTTGCATCAACTACTAAAAGCGCACCTTCACAAGCAGCAAGTGAACGAGATACTTCATAAGAAAAGTCCACGTGTCCTGGCGTATCAATTAAGTGGAAAATATAATCTTCACCATTTTTGGCATGATACTTAACTTGGACAGAGTTTAACTTAATCGTAATTCCACGTTGACGCTCTAATGGCATATCATCAAGTAATTGCTCTTTTAACTCTCTTTTTGAAACAGTATCAGTTAATTCCAAAATTCTATCAGCAATTGTAGATTTACCATGATCAATATGAGCTACAATTGAAAAGTTTCTGATATGCTTTTGGTAGTCTTTTAATTTTTCAATATCCATAAATTTCACCCTATTCTTTTCTAATTATAACAAAGCTTTATGGCTTATTTAATTACTAAAAATTAATTATCTATTGTGCTAAAAAGTTCTTCTATCTTAGTAGCAATTCTTTTTTGTTCGTTGAGTGGTGGGAGAGGAACAGGAGTATTTTTAACTACATTTCCATTTACAGCTTTAAATGTACTTCCTGTAGAATTAGTCTCAAAATATGTTTTAGCAGATGCCAAATAATAAAAAATATATTTTTTATTATTGATCAATCCGTTGATTCCAGCTAAACCACGTCCAATTACCATTGACCGATCAGTCAAATTTACATCCCCAACTGGAGCCCGGACAGCCATAAGAATATAATCTGAATTTATTAATTTTTTATCATCGGTTGTATACTTAGAAGACTTCCCAATTATTTCATCGGTAAATTCAGTCTTTCCCTGATGAAATTCATAACCTATTCCTTTTTCATTTACATTAGTACCTTTAGGAGCTTGTCCCATTTGAATATCAGATACATCCCCCAATCTCACCCATTCCCAACTATCAGGAATATCAAAAGGCTTTTCCTCATCTGTAATTTCAGGAAGCGGCTTAGTTTTCTTGATTTTCTTTTCTTTGATTAGTTGTTCTTTTTTAGCATTAATCTGCTCAACTAAAATACTTGCGGATTCATCATTTTTATCTTGGTCAACAAGCTTCCCTTGTATCCCTAAACTAAGAATCTTTTCTTTTAACTCTCCTTGTAAATCTTCATACTTCTTTTGAGCTTGTTCAATAGTATTAAGTAAAGCAAAAAGTTCTTCAATTTTGGCAGCAATTCGTTTTTGTTCGTTAAGTGGTGGGAGCGGGATAATAGTTTGGCCAAACTTTGTTCCTGATATTTCCTTGAAAGTAGTCCCAGATGCTCTTTTTTCCATATCAGGTACTCTAAACTTTAAAGCATTATATAAATACGAAGGCGATGTGTTGCCAAATATTGTTACTGATTTACACCCCTGATTAGTCGTATATTCAAAAGGAACTAAATTAATATAACCTATTGGTGCACGACTAGATACAACTAAAGAATTAGCTGGAATTAATTTTGCCGACGAGTGCGCCAACCCTTCTTCATTTATATATTTTATATTTTTACTTCTAAATATTTTTTCATCTTTTACTTCTGACATTACTGCTGGAGTGATCCAAGGAATATTTCCATTTTCCCAATAAGATTTTTCCTTCGTCTTTGGAGTACCACCGGATATAATTTCTCCTATTTCCCCCAATCTCACCCATTCCCAACTATCAGGAATATCAAAAGGCTTTTCCTCATCTGTAATTTCAGGAAGTGGTTTAGCTTTCTTGATCTTTTTTTCTTTGATTAATTGTTCTTTTTCTATTCTAATCTTCTCAAGCAAAACACTTGCAGGTTCATCATTTACATCTTGTTTAACCAGTTTCCCTCGCATTGCTAAATCAAGGATTTTTTCCCGCAATCCCTGCACATCAGCTTTTAATTTTTCTACCTTATTCACTAAGAACGCCACCACCTATAAATTACTCTTTAATCAATCTTATTAATTATACTATGTTTCCTATAAAAAGAAAAAGTAGCCACTAACAACCAGTGACTACTTTCTTTCTAAGATAATTTATCTTTTAAGCGTTCAAAAAAGTTCTTTTCTTGTGGGGTGATATTCCCACCTCCAGCTTTAACGAAATCTACTAAAGCTTCTTTTTGCTTATCATTTACCTTCTTAGGAATTGTAACATCTACAGTTACTTCATGATCTCCGTTACCTTCACCATTAAGCTTTGGTACACCTTCACCACGTAACTTAAAGTGAGTATTCGGTTGTGTACCTGCTGGAATCTTCAAAGAAACTTTTCCATGAACAGTATCAACTTGAATTTGATCACCCAAAGTTGCTTGAGCAAAAGAAATTGGAACTTTGCTGTAGATAGTGGTGCCTTGACGGGTAAATTCTTTACTTGGACGAATTCTAAACACAATGTAAAGATCTCCGTACTCGCCACCATTTTTACCAGCTTCACCTTGACCAGCCAATCTAATTTGTTGACCATTATCAATACCTGCTGGAATCTTAACTTGAAGAGTTTGTTTCTTATCAACAGTTCCTTTACCCTTGCAAGTTTGACAAGGATGTTCAATTATCTTTCCAGTACCATGACACTTGTCACAAGTAGTTTGTTGTTGAATTACACCAAATGGAGTTTGGCGAGTGACTGTCATATGACCAGTTCCGTGACACTTGTCACAGGTAATTGGATGCGTTCCTTTTTCAGCTCCACTACCATCACAAGTAGGACAAGTTTCACTTCTTGTATAGGTGATATCAGTTTCCTTACCTTTGATTGCATCCATAAAGTCAATCGTCATTGTGTAGTCTAAATCTTGACCGCGTTGAGGTGCAGTTGGATCAACATTTCTTTGTCTTGAACCTCCACCAAAAAGGTCACTAAAAATGTCACCAAAACCACCAAAGCCACTAAAATCACCATAAGGATTGCCACCAGTAGCTCCGCCACCAAAGCCACCTTGACCATTTACACCAGCTTGTCCAAATTGGTCATAGCGTGCACGTTTATCCTTATCATGAAGCACTTCATAAGCTTCATTAACTTCTTTATATTTTTCTTCAGCACCAGGTTCATGGTTTAAGTCAGGGTGATACTTTTTTGCTAATTTTCGGTAGGCCTTACTAATGTCGGCATCACTAGCAGATTTATCTACCCCTAGTATCTCATAGTAATCATGTTGTGCCATAAATTTTCTCCTTCAATATTTAGAAAAGAAAAGAACTACATTCCGCAGTTCTTTCTTTTTATCTATTATTATAGCTATTTTACTTATCTGGGTCTACCTTGTGAAAATCTCCATCTACAGTAGAACCATCGTTTGAAGAACCATTGTTACCTTGATCACCATTTGGTTGAGGTCCTTGAGGGCCACCTTGTGGATTGCCTTGAGCTCCACCATTTTGTTGGTAAAGTTTAACAGCTAAATCTTGTGCAGCCTTAGATAAAGCTTCTTTCTTTTCCTTCATTTCATCAAGGTTATTATCTTTTTGTGCCTTCTTCAATGCTTCTTGAGCATCTTTCACTGCCTTGATATCTGCTTCTGGAACTTTACCATCAACATCTTTCAAGGTTTTATCAGTTGTGAAGATTAATTGATCTACTTCATTACGTAAATCAACTTCTTCTTTTCTCTTCTTATCTTCTTCAGCATGTTCTTCGGCATCTTTTTGCATTTTCTTAATTTCTTCATCTGATAAACCAGAAGAACTCTTGATAGTAATCTTTTGTTCCTTACCAGTTCCCATATCCTTAGCAGAAACATTTACAATACCGTTTTTATCAATATCAAATGTAACTTGGATTTGTGGAACACCACGAGGTGCTGGTGGAATATCAGTTAATTCAAAGCGTCCCAAAGTCTTATCATCAGCTGCCATTGGACGTTCACCTTGTAAAACGTGAACATCTACTGCTGGTTGATTATCAGCTGCAGTTGAGAAAATTTGACTCTTTGAAGTTGGAATAGTGGTATTTTTATCAATTAATTTGGTAAATACACCACCCATAGTTTCGATACCAAGTGATAATGGAGTAACATCAAGTAAAACAATATCCTTCACATCACCAGAAATCACACCACCTTGAATTGCTGCACCTAAAGCTACAGCTTCATCAGGGTTGATTGAGTGGTCAGGTTCTTTGCCAGCCCACTTTTTAACTGCTTCTTGAACAGCTGGAATACGAGTAGATCCACCGTTTAAGATTACCTTATCAATGTCATTTACAGTTAAACCTGCATCTTTTAAGGCGTTATCAAATGGAATCTTAGTCTTTTCTACTAAGTCATTAGTTAATTCATCAAACTTAGCACGAGTCAAGTCAGCTTCTAAGTGAAGTGGACCTGCTTCACCAGCAGAAATGAATGGAAGTGAAATATGAGTTGAACTTACACCAGATAAGTCTTTCTTTGCTTTTTCAGCAGCATCTTTTAAACGTTGAAGAGCCATCTTATCCTTTGATAAGTCAATGCCATTTTCATCTTTAAAGTTTTGGATTAACCAATCCATAATCTTTTTATCAAAGTCATCCCCACCTAAGTGAGTATCACCATTAGTTGAAAGGACTTGGAAAACTCCATCCCCTAATTGAAGAACAGAAACGTCAAAGGTACCACCACCAAGGTCGTAAACTAAAACCTTTTCGTCTTCTTCATCTTTATCTAAACCATAAGCAAGGGATGAAGCAGTTGGTTCGTTGATAATTCTTTGAACATTTAAACCAGCAATTTTACCAGCATCTTTAGTTGCTTGACGTTGAGCGTCATTAAAGTAAGCAGGTACTGTAATAACTGCATCGGTTACTTCTTCACCTAAGTAGTCTTCTGCAAACTTTTTAATGTATTGTAAAATCATTGCAGAGATTTCTTGTGGAGTATATTCCTTGTCTCCAACTTTAACCTTGTAACCATCTTCACCCATATGGCTCTTAATTGAAATCACTGTATTAGGATTAGTAATTGCTTGACGCTTTGCTACTTCCCCTACCTGAATTTCACCATCTTTAAATGAAACAACGGATGGAGTGGTACGGTTACCTTCTGGATTAGTAATAATTTTAGGTTGGTTTCCTTCAAGTACTGCTACTGCTGAGTTAGTAGTACCTAAGTCAATACCGATAACTTTTGACATCTTATAAGCTTCCTTTCATTACTGAGCTACAACTACCATAGCTGGTCTTAGCGTACGATCTTTATATTTATACCCTTTTTGTAAAACTTGAACTACATGATCAGTAGGATGGTCATCATCAGCTGCTACTGTTTGAACTGCTTGATGCAAAGTAGGATCAAAAGCAGCTCCTTTGGCTTCAATCTCTTCTATACCATGATCGTTTAAGGCTTTTACTAAAGCATCTAAAGTCATTTGGACACCCTTTTGAAGTTGCTTAGCAGCTTCATCATCTGCCTTAACTGCTAATGCTCTTTCTAAGTTGTCTACTGCAGGCAAAACATCTTTAGCTAAATTTTGAGCCTCATATTTTATTAATTGAGCTCGTTCTTTAGTATAACGATTTTGCATATTTTGAATTTCTGCTTGACTTCTAAGATAACTATCTTCAAGCTTTTGATTTTTAGCAGTTAATTCATCCACCTTAGCTTGTAATGCTAAAATTTTTGGATCTTCTGCTTGTTTTTTAGAATCTACTTCTTGTTTCTTATCTTCTGCTTCATCTGGAGTAACTTTATTTTTCAAGTCTTCTTCTTTAGGAAATTCTTCTTTACTCACAGCTAGCCTCCTTTAATTTAGCCTTCCATAATAATCAAGTAATTTCTGTGCTAATTCTGTCCGAAAAGAATCAAGCAACCCAATCATTTGTGAATAAGGCATATTTGTCGGACCTAAAAGAGCAATTGTACCTCTTCCATATTTTCCCACCGTATAATGAGCAGTTAATAAACTGTAATTATCTAGTAAGCTAGAAGGTAAGTCACTTCCTAAAGTAACTTGAACTCTGTGGGAATCAGGACTTTGAGAACTAAGACCAATTAATCTACAAATTTCATCATTTTTATCAAGTAACTCATATAAAGATTTTATTTGTCTAACATCTTTATTTTCTGAATTATTAAATAAGTTAATTTGACCATCTACATATAATTCTTCACTAAGTGAATCTTTTATCACATCTTCAAGAAGTTTTAGGACTTCTGGTGATGAGCCTCTTAAAAGTAGATGCTGCCCAATTTCTTGCATCATTGCTTGATTAATCGCAGTCACAGGCTTCCCTACAACTTGCTTATTAATTAAGCTAACAGCTTCTTCAATCTCTTGCCCACTAATCTTAGTAGGTAAAGAATAAATTTGATTCTTAACATTGCCATCATCTGTAACTAAAATCGCCATTACTTGACGTGCAGATAATGTTACAATTCTAAAACCGGTAATCAACCTACCATCAGTTTCAGGACCTGCAGCAAAGGCAGTATAATTAGTCAAATCTGACAAAATCTTAGCGGCTTCTTGTACAATCTGATTAACTTGACTAAAAGGTTGATCTAAGTGTAATCCTATCTTGTCATACACCTTTGTCGGTATTTGAACCGGATCAACTAAATTATCAAGATAATAGCGATAGCCATCGCTAGAGGGAATGCGTCCACTTGAAGAATGAGTTTTTTCAAGTAAGCCCTTTTCTTCTAGGACTGCCATTTCATTGCGAATCGTTGCACTTGAAACTTTAATTGGCAGTTGAGTCATCACGGTTTTAGAACCAACTGGTTCGTTTGTTTGAGCAAAGTCTTGAATAATCATCTTCAAGATTAACTCTTGCCGTTTAGTCAACATTTTATCGCCCCTTTATTAGCACTCAAGTTTTATCTGTGCTAACTATTTATTATGATACTAATAAATTAGCAAAAAAGCAAGTTAAGTGCTAAAATATAAAAATTATTTATCTTTAAAGTATTGCTTAATATTTCTTTCGTCACTTTTTAGTTGCTTTATTAGATTTTCAACGCCATCAAATTTAACATTGTCTCGCATAAATTTATACCAAGCAACAGTTAATTCTTTTCCATATGCTTCTTCATCAAAGCCAAAGAGATGGGTTTCAATAGTTAAATTTTTATTTTCAAATGTATCGTTATAGCCGACACTTGTCATTGCTTCATACCACTTGCCATCAATTTTAGCCTTAGTGGCATAGACCCCTGGTTTAGGTAAAACCTTTTTCCCAGAAATATCAATATTAGCTGTTGGAAATCCTAGCTCATGACCTCTTCTAAAACCATGGACAATTTCACCTGTTATTTCATATGGGTGCCCTAATAGCTGAGCAGCCAGACTCATTTCTCCATTCTTAATAGCTTCTCTTATTCTACTTGAACTAATCTTTTTATCTTTATAATTTTGCTTTGGTTCCATTTTAGTTACAAACCTTCCCTTTGCAAAGCGAGGTAAATTTTCCATATTTGCAATATTTTTATTACTTCCATATGTATAATCAAAACCTGCTATCACCACTTTTGCCTTTAAAGACCAAATTACTTTATTGACAAACTCAGCAGGTGTAAGCTTACTAAACTTTGGCGTAAAATTGACAAATAATAAATAATCTACTCCTAATTTTTCAAAATATTTTATTTTTTCATCATTTGTTGATAAATATTGAACTTTTTTTGTAGTATCAAGTGTTTCAAGGGGATGCTTGGTAAAGGTCATCACCATTAAAGGGAGATTTTTTTCGAGAGAAATTTTTTTAGCATCTTTTATTAATTTTTGATGTCCTAGATGAACACCATCAAAAAAACCTAACGCAAGGACCACACCAGTATTTGTGACCTCTTCTTGCCAAGGATAGGTCAATGAAAGTACCTTCATTTTACCACCTGCTAACTATTTTGAAGTAACATTAAATCTGCACGATATTCATTACCCATCTTTTTGTAAATTGCCTTAATTTTTCCATTGTAAGAAAGAGCTACTTTTTCTTCTGAGACTCCCTCTAACTCGATTCCAGCTCCATTTTTTACCCGAGAAAACTGCGCTTGAGATAAATCAATCTTTTTATATTCTTTGAAAAATTCATCAATTGGTTGGAGCCACTTTTCTGGTTGATCTAAATTTTCTTCAATCTCAGATAATGTTACTGCATGATTAATATTAAAGCCAGAACTTGCTATTCTAGTTAAACTAGTCATTACAGCTGGAACATCCAACAGAGTTCCTAAATCATTTACTAATGATCTCACATACGTTCCTTTCGAACATTGAATTGCAAAATCAAAATATTCTAGTTTATCTTTTTCGTCAAAGCGTGGCTCTTGCGTTAGTTGATAATCATAAATAGTTACATCCCTTTCAGGTAATTCTACAGGGATGTTTTCACGGGCATATTCGTATAATCTCTTTCCATTAACTTTAACCGCAGAATAAATTGGTGGTACCTGCTTAATTTTGCCAGTTAATTTTTTCATTGCTGCTTTTAAATCAGAACTTGAATATTGTTGCTCCAATTCAAGACTCTCCAAAATGTGTCCTTGAAGGTCATAGCTGTCAGTTCTACTGCCCAACATCCCTTCTCCAATATAAGATTTAGGTTTTTCATGCATCAATTCAATTAACTTCGTTGCCTGACCAATCGCAATTGGTAATACACCGTCTACTTCCGGATCAAGAGTTCCTGCATGACCAATTTTTCTAATGTGGAGCAGCTTTCTTAATTTATATACACAATCACTGCTTGTCATTCCTCTAGGTTTATTTAAAACTACAATTCCATTTATCATATTTTTCCTCTTAAATATTTTCATAAAAAAAGACGTCTCTAAGACGTCTTTTTGTTATTAATTGTTACTTTCACGAGCTTCGTCATCTTTTTTTACTTGACGAATTAAGTTGTCAATCTTATTACCATAAGCTACTGAACTATCTCGTTTAAAAATTAATTCAGGAACTTTATATAAAGTAAGAGTTTGACCTAACAAGTGACGCATAGCACCCTTAGCTTTTTCTAATCCTTCAGCTGCTTGCTTTTCAGCTTCTGGAGTATCTGACAATAAACTGTAGTAAACAGTCGCATAAGATAAATCATTTGTGCATTCTACTGCAGTAATTGTGACATCTTGAACTCTAGGATCACGGATATCTTTTCGTAAAATTTTAGTTAGTTCACGAAGAATTTCTCCTTCAACTCTTCCAATTCTGTGTTTCATTGTTAAATACTCCTTTACAAAAAGAGTTGGCCTATTTTACAGGTACTTCTTGCATTTCATATGCTTCAAGTTCATCATCAACTTTAATGTCATTGAAGTTTTCAATGGTTATACCACAATCAAATCCTTGCTTAACTTCTTTAACATCATCTTTGAATCTCTTTAATGAAGCAACTTTACCATCATATTTTACAATACCATCACG
The DNA here is from genome assembly GCF_014522345.1 of Lactobacillus sp. PV037. NCBI lineage: Bacteria > Bacillati > Bacillota > Bacilli > Lactobacillales > Lactobacillaceae > Lactobacillus > Lactobacillus sp. PV037. Next base: position 910,194 of record NZ_CP041987.1, read on the forward strand.
AATTACACGAATTCCTGAATCGCGAGTTACATACCCACTATCAACAAATGCACCAGCAATGGTACCAACCTTAGAAACTTTCCAAGTTTCGCGAACAGTTAAGTTACCAGTTACCTTTTCTTCATAAGTTGGTTCAAGCATACCCTTCATTGCAGCTTCTACGTCATCCATTGCTTTGTAGATAATGTTGTAAAGGCGAATGTCTACTCCTTCACCTTCAGCCTGATTCTTGGCGGTAGCAGTTGGACGTACATTAAAACCAATAATAAATGCATTAGAAGCACCAGCTAACGTAACATCAGATTCATTAATTGCACCAACACCTGCGTGAATGATGTTAACTCTTACACCTTCAACATCAATTTTTTCAAGTGATTGTTGCAAAGCTTCTACAGAACCTTGAACATCTGCCTTCAAAACAATATCAACAGCCTTCATATTCTCTTTCTTCATAGTATCAAAGAGGTTATCAAGAGTTACATGTTGAACATTTTCACGTTGTTTTTCAAGAGAATTCTTAGCTCTTTGTTCACCAACACTTCTAGCAGTCTTTTCATCCTCAAAGACAACTAACTTATCTGCAGAAGTTGGAACATCATTTAAACCAGTGATTTCAACAGGAGTTGAAGGAGTAGCCTTTTTAATTCTTCTTCCCTTATCATTAGTCATTACACGAACACGTCCGTAAGTGTCACCAATAACAATTGGGTCTCCAACCTTCAAAGTACCCTGTTGAATAAGTAAGTCGGCTACTGGACCACGGCCTTTATCAAGGCGAGCTTCAACAACAGTACCAATTGCCTTTTGATCTGGATCTGCTTTAAGTTCCATCACATCTGCTTGCAGTAAAATCATTTGGAGAAGTTCATCTACATTTTCACCGGTTTTAGCAGACATCTTAACAAAGATGGTATCTCCACCCCAGTCTTCTGGAACAAGTCCATGTTGCATTAATTGTTCCATCACGTGATCAGGGTTAGCACCTGGTTTATCAATCTTGTTAACTGCTACAATAATTGGGACTCCAGCACTTTTCGCATGGTCAATAGCTTCAATAGTCTGAGGCATTACACCATCATCTGCTGCTACCACTAAGATAACGACATCAGTTACTTCTGCCCCACGAGCACGCATATTTGAAAAGGCAGCGTGTCCTGGAGTATCTAAGAAGGTAATCAAACGATCATCAACATGAACTTGGTAAGCACCAATATTCTGAGTAATTCCTCCAGCTTCATGTTCAGAAACATTTGTATGACGTAAGCGGTCAAGTAAAGTAGTCTTACCATGATCAACGTGTCCCATAATAGTAACTACTGGTGGACGTTTTACTTGATTTTCGGATTTCTTAGAAGCTTCCATTTCTTTAGTGTAAAGATTATCAATATCCGAAATATCTTCATGAACTTTTTCTTCTGCTTCAATTCCATATTCAGCAGCCAATAATTCAATTGTATCTTTATCTAAAGATTGGTTTTGATTAGTCATTACTCCTAACATAAAGAGCTTTTTAACTAATTCAGCTGGTTCACGGTGAAGTAATTTACCTAAATCTTGAGCATTCATTCCCTCTTCGTAAACTAATACTTCTGGTAATGGACGTTCCTTACGTTGAGTAGGTTGCTTTTTAACTTCAGTGTGTTGCATCCCTTTATTTTTCTTATTGCGACGACGACGTGCCTTATCTGAATGATCGTTTCGTTCGTGTTGATAAGTTTGGTGTCGCTTCTTAGACTTACCAAATTCTTTATTTCTTGTTGGTTTAGTATCTTTACCCTCTACAGGAGGTGCAATAATTGGTTCTGTTTTCTTCGGTCTTCTTCTTTGCTGTGAGTTGTTATTAGAAGAATGATTATTACGGTTGTTATAAGTGTGTCGATTATTATTTTCGTTTGACTTAGCACTCTCTACCTTCTTTACCTTATTTCTAGCAGGTGATGGCTTAATAATCTTTGGTCCAACAGTCTTCTTTGCTGATTGAATATGAGCCTTAACAGCTTCGGCCCCTTCTTTAATTTTAGGTCTTTGAGTTTGCGTAGGCTTTTCTTCTTTCTTTGAGCTCTTTATAGGAGCAGATTTTTGTGAATTTTGTTCTTCATGCCACTTACGGCGTGTTTCATTTGCACGTGCATCTAATTCACCGGCTTCAGCACGTTGTTTTTGCTTAAGTTGTTTTAACTTATCTTGGGCAGCAGGTTGTTGAGAAGCAGTTTGTTTACTATTATGATTTGGTCGTTGCTTCTTTGGTCGGTTATTTTTCTTTTCAGCTTTATCGTGCTTTCTAATCGCACCAACTGAAACCTTAATTTTACTTTTACCTGCTTGAGTTTTTGCAGAAGTGGATTTTTCCTTATTCTTTCCACTCTTTAAACTGCTAACTAACTTTGTAATCTGTGTATCATCCAAGGAGGACATGTGACTTTTTACATCAAAACCAAGTTTCTGAGCTTGATTTACTACAATCTTGTTTTCGATGTTCAATTCTTTTGCTACTTCATAAATTCTTTTTTTCGCCATCAAACCACACTCCTTATTCTATTTTTTTAACTATTGCTTGACTAAATCCTTGATCAGTAACCGCAACTATTTTGCGTTCTTTACCTAATGCTTGAGATAATTGCTTACTTGATAACATATCATAGATTGGAACATGTTGCTTTCGATTTAAAAAATTTAATTTTTCTTTGGTATTTTCGCTTAAATCAGATGCAATGAAAATAACTTTTATTTTTTTATGCATTAAGCCCAATTTTACTGCATCAAAACCAGTTACTAATTTCCCCGCACGTTGAATCAAGCCCAAAAAATTTAAAATTTTTTCTTCTTTTTGCACTTTTTAGTCACCAAACAATTCTTTACGTGCCTTTTGATGTTCTACATAGGCATACAATTCTTTATAAAAATCTTCAGACACTTTAATGCCTAAGCTTTTTTCTAACACTCTATTTTTTTGAGCACTGGCAATTTTTTCAGGTTCCAAAGAAACATAAGCACCTCGTCCCGATTTTTTACCAGTAGGGTCAACGAAAATATTCTTTTCCTTATCTACCACTACTCTTACTAACTCTTTTTTGGGCATCATTGTGTTAGTCAAAAGATCTTTTCTCATTGGAATTTTTCTTTTTTTCATAGCACTTCACCCATTTCTTTAATCTTGCGTTTCTTTTACTTCGTCTTCATTAGCTGAAGTTACTTCAGTATCACTATTTTCTGTTGTTTCTGTATCTTCAACTGGTTCTTGACTACTATCAGCTTCCTCAGTTGTAGAACTTTCTTCAACAAATTCTACTTGAGATTCAGGCTTAATGTCAATCTTATAACCAGTCAATCTTGCAGCAAGTCTTACATTTTGGCCTCGCTTACCAATTGCTAAAGACAATTGATAATCTGGTACGATTACCAAAGCATTTTTTTCATCTTTTTCATCACCGAATTGAACAGCGATTACTTCAGCAGGGTTTAAAGCATTAGCAATGAAATCAGAAGGATCTTCTTCATATTTAACAATATCTATATTTTCACCACCGAGTTCATTAACAATATTTTGAACTCTAGCACCTTTAGGCCCAACTAAAGTACCTACAGGATCAATGTTAGGATCATCTGTTTTTACTGCAATCTTAGTTCTGTCACCAGCTTCTCTAGCGATTGAAACAATTTGAACAGTACCATTGTAAACTTCAGGGACTTCTTGTTCAAATAAACGTTTCACAAGGCCAGGTGCAGTTCTAGAAACAGTAATCTGTGCTCCTTTAGAATCACTACCAACGTGAGTTACCAAAACTTTGATTCTATCTTGAGGATTATAAGTTTCAGTCGACAATTGATCATTATGGGGCATTACTGCCTCTACATTACCAATATTAACGTAAACAAAACGGTTATCGCGACGTTCAACAACTCCAGTTACCATTTCATCTTCATATTGAGAATATTCTTCAATAATATGATTTCTTTCAGCTTCTCTTAAACGTTGCATAATCACTTGCTTAGCAGTTTGAGCAGCAAGTCGACCAAAATTCTTAGGAGTTACTTCAAAACGAATTTCATCTCCTACTTCATATGCTCCATTAATTTCTAAAGCATCTTTTAAACTTACTTCCAGACGAGGATCTTGAACTTCCTCAACTACTGTTTTAATAGCGTTAACTTTGAAGTTACCCTTTTTTTCATCAAAAACTACTTCAACATTCTGTGCTTGATTATAATTTTTCTTATAAGCGGCTACTAAAGCAGCTTTCATTGCTTCAACTATCACATCTGGTTTAATACCCTTTTGCTTTTCTAAGGTTGAAAAAGCTTCTAGCATTTCTTTAGACATAATTTTACCAGTCCTTTCTAAAATTCGACTGCAAAGCGAATGTTAGCAATTGCATCACGAGGAATTTCAATTTCTTTTCTGCGAGTTTTGATTTTTACATCTAATATAACTTTGTCTTCATCAAAATCCTTCAAAGTTCCTTCATACATCTTATTGCCATCAATCTTTTTATAAAGACCGACATGAACATATTCTCCCTTTGCCTTTTCCCAATCCTTTTCTGTTTTAATTGGACGTTCCAATCCAGGAGAAGAAAGCTCTAAGATATAAGGTTGAGGAAATGGATCTGGCTCCAATTCATCAAGTTTTTCAGAAACAATATCACTTAATTCAGCAATTTCTTCAATATCAATCCCACCTGGAACTCGGTCAACGTATACTCGAAGATAATATTGTGAACGTTCCTTAACGTATTCTACATCAACGAGTTCGTCTCCACGAGCCTGTGCGATGGGAGCAACTACATTTGCAACAATTTCAGTAACTTTTGCCAATTTTGATTCCTCCGTACTAAAAAGAGTGAGCATTTCTGCTCACTCGAACTCGCTATTCGAACTACTGTTAGGATAGCATAATTATCAATGTTTGTAAAATTTCTTACCTTAAAAAAGTGAAAGCTGATTTTGATCTGGCATCCCTTCTAAAACTTCATTTTTTTCAAAATAATCCATAATAGTTTGAGATACTTTTCCTCTAGTTGCTAAATCTTCTTTTGAAAGAAATTTTTGTTCAGTTCTAGCCGCTACAATTTGACGAGCAGCATTGTCACCTAATCCTGGCACCGCATTAAATGGTGCTAAAATTGTGTGATCATCAAGAATCTTAAACTCTGTAGCTTCTGACTTTTCAATATCTACCATTTTAATCTTAATTCCACGCTCTAAACATTCATTTGCAATTTCTAAAACGGTCAATAAAGATTTATCTTTAGCTGAAGCATCCATTCCCTGGTCTTGAATTGCCTTCATGGCTGCTTTTACTGTATTTTTTCCATGACTCATTGCTACTAAGTCAAACAAGTCTGCTCGTACAGAGAAATAAGCTGTGTAGTAAATTACTGGATAGTAAACTTTAAACCAAGCAATTCTAAGGGCCATTAAAATATAAGCTGTTGCGTGAGCCTTAGGGAACATATATTTAATCTTTAAGCAAGAATCAATATACCAGTCAGGAATTTTGTCATTTTTCTTCAAAACGGCCATATCTTCCTCACTAATTCCCCGTCCATGCCGTACAGATTCCATCGTTGAAAATGCGACTTCTGGTTTTACACCCCAGTGAATTAAGTCCATCATAATGTTGTCACGACAACCAATTACATTCTTCAACTCACAAATTCCTTGATTAATTAATTCTTCAGCATTTCCTAACCAAACATCGGTACCATGAGATAGCCCTGAAATTTGAAGCAATTCAGAAAAAGTACTTGGATGCGTTTCTTCAAGCATCCCTCGAACAAATTTTGTCCCAAATTCAGGTACTCCTAATGTTCCTGTATTTGAGCCAATTTGTTCTGGCGTCACTCCCAAAATATCTGTTCCTGAAAAAAGCGACATTACTCCTGGATCATCCGGAGGAATTGTCATTGGATCAACACCTGATAAATCTTGTAACATTCTGATCATCGTAGGATCATCATGTCCTAAAATATCAAATTTTAAGATATTGTCGTGAATGGCATGGAAATCAAAGTGAGTAGTAAGCCAGGCTGCTTTTTGGTCATCTGCAGGATACTGTACAGGAGTAAAGTCATAAATATCCATATCATTTGGTACCACAACAATTCCTGCAGGGTGTTGTCCAGTTGTTCTTTTAACCCCTGTGGCTCCTGTTGCTAAACGCTCAAGTTCTGCCTTACGCAAATGAAGTTCATTTTCATCTTCGTAATGTTTTGCATAACCATAGGCAGTTTTATCCGCTACAGTGCCAATCGTTCCTGCACGATAAGAATTATCGGGACCAAACATTACCCGAATATAATTATGAGCTACTGGTTGGTAATCTCCTGAAAAGTTTAAATCAATATCAGGAACCTTATCTCCATGGAACCCTAAGAAGGTTGCAAATGGAATATCCTGACCATCTTTTACTAATTCAGCACCACACTTAGGGCACTTTTTATCTGGCAAGTCATATCCAGAACCATACTCCCCATTTTCAAAAAATTCTGAGTACTGGCAACTTGCACAGCGATAATGGGGTGCTAAAGGGTTAACTTCTGTTATTCCTGATAGGGTTGCTACCAAGCTAGATCCAACAGACCCTCGTGAACCAACTAAATATCCATCTTTATTGGATTTTGCTACTAAACGTTGTGATATCAAATAAATTACTGCATACCCATTAGAAATAATAGAATTTAATTCCATCTCTACCCTATCTTTTACAATCTTAGGTAAAGGCTTACCGTAAAGCTCATAAGCCTTATCATAGGTAAGTTTTTTCATTTCTTCATCAGCATTATCAATCTTTGGTGGATATAAACCACTTTTAACTGGAGAAATTTCTTCAATTTTATCTGCAATTGCATTTGGATTTGTAATTACAATTTCCTTTGCAATCTCTTCACCTAAAAATGAAAAGGCATCAAGTAATTCTTGTGTAGTGTAAAATGGAAGATCAGGAATATTTTTATTTTTCTTCGTGTATCCTTTTTTAGATTCCAATAAAATTTTACGATATATTTTTTGGTGAGAATCAACATAGTGTGAATCACTAGTTGCTACAACTGGAATATGTAATTCTTTTCCCAGCTTATAAATATTTCCAATGATTTCTTCTAATTCTGCTCTATCTTTAATTAATTCATCTTCAATTAAAGTTTCATAAGCAGCTGGTGGCTGAATTTCTAAAAAGTCATAGAACTGGGCTACTTCTTTTGCGGCGTCGTATCCTTTTTGCATCATCGCTACAAATACTTCACCTTCGCCACACCCGCTTCCAAAAAGCAAACCTTCATGATATTTATCTAATTCTGACTTTGGTGTCCGTGGTTCTCGATAAAAATATTGTGTGCTCGCTAAAGAAATTAATTTATACATATTTTTTAAGCCTTTTTGATTTAAGGCTAAAACAGTCATATGTGAAGGGCGCGCACGTTTGTACACTTCGCCAAATTTGGCATAATCATTCATTTTGCCAAGATCTGCTTCATTAAAACGTGCATAAAAGGCATCCAATAACTTAAACATTAAGTAGCCAGTTGCCTCAGCATCTTGGTTGGCTCTATGGTGATGTTCCAAAACAACATCATACTTTTTAGCTAACGAATCTAAAGTATGACGAGTTTGTTCTGGATGAAGTAAACGTGAAACTTCCAGTGTATCAACAACTGGTTGAGTAATTTCTTCCATTCCAGCTCTTCTTAAAGCTGCATTAATAAAGCCAACATCAAACTGAACATTATGTCCACACAAAGGACGATCCCCATAAAAGTCCTTAAAGCGTTTGATAACATCTTCTTCATCATCAGCTTTACTTACCATTTCATCAGTAATTGAAGTTAAATTGATGGTTGTGTCACTCAAGGGATGATGGGGATTAATAAATTCATCAAATTTTTCAATAACTTCCCCATTTTTCATTTTAACAGCACCAATTTCAATAATAGTGTCATAAACAGAAGAAAGTCCTGTAGTTTCTACGTCAAAAATTACGTATTCTCGATCACGATAGTCCATTTCAGTTGGATTTAAAACAAGCTTTGCATGATCATCAATTGCATTTGCTTCATAACCATAAAGAACTTTAACATCTTCTTTTTTCCCTGCACCAAAAGCTTCCGGAAATGCTTGCACATCAGCATGATCAGTAATAGCCACTGCCTTTTGGCCAAACTTTTTGGCTGCCTTAATGTAATCAGTTGCTGTAGAAACTGCATCTAATTGACTCATTGTTGTATGAGTATGGAGTTCAATATGCTTGTCTTCACCTTCATATTTTTCTTGGCGACCCTTATGTTCGATAACCTCAATACTTCTAATATTGAATACCAATTCATGTTGCCACTGATCATCACTAACGCCACCTTGGATTTTAGCCCAAGTTCCTGGTTTGATGCTTTTATAAAAATCTGCCTCTTCACCTTTTGAAACAAACTTCTTAAAGCCAATCGAATCGGTATAGTCTGTAATATCTCCAGTAACAATAAAATTGCCAGATTTTAATTCCTTTAGTTCAATATTAAAAATATTTCCTTCAATCAGAACATTTCTAACCCCATCTTCTAGTTCCTTTATTTGGATAAATTTAGCCTTGGGGCTTACCTTTTTACCATGTGAAAATTCTCTTCGCTGAGTCTTTTCACCATTTGAAGGTGAAATGGGTGGAGGCGGAGTTTGCTCAAAAAGATTTTGCATCGCTTCTTGATGTGCCTTTTCTTGTTCCTCTAAACTCTTTAAATTTTCACTTTCCTGCCCTGTACTAATTTCTGTCGCAAATTTTATATTAAAGAAACCGTATTTTCTAAATTCCTCATTTAAACCTGCAAGAACATTTTCTGTTAAAAGCTCTTCAGCCGTTTTATTTGTGCAAGCAATAAACCATTTATTATCCTTTAACTTTGGGATCTCTTTTACCAAAACTTGTTTTTGTAATGTAGGTAATTTACTATTTTCAATTACATAATTCCAATAATCCGGTAAAAAATCACTTGCACCATCCTGAGTCTTAATTTCCAATTCGACATCTACGATATCAACAAAGCTAGCTTTTAAAGCCTCTATAAATGAATGATACGTTTTAAATTTTAATGGTGTACTTAAAAAAACGTGGATTTGCCACTTTTTTTCAGTTGCAAATACATCCACGTCTTGTATTTCCCCTTTTTGAAGAATGTCATTATCTTCAAATGTATCTGGAAATTTAATTTGTTCTAATAAATGTAAAAAAAGTTGATTTTTCTTAGTCACATTAATTACCTTAATTCAATTTTTTAGCAATATATGCGTCCAAATCTTCAAGTTTAACTTCTTCTTTTTCTTCAGAACCAGCTGCTTTTACTTCAACGATTCCTTCACCGGCTTTGCGTCCAATAGTAATTCTAATTGGGGCACCAACTAAGTCGGCATCATTAAACTTAACACCTGGGCGCTCATTTCGATCGTCGTATAAAACATCATACTTCGTTGAAAGATTTTTTTCAAGCTTTTCAGCTACTTTAGTTTGAACTTCATCTTTCATTTTCATCTGAATTAATTGAATTGTAAAAGGAGCAATTTCTTTTGGCCAATTAATACCATTTTCTGTTAAATGTTGTTCAACAGCAGCAGACAACATCCGCGTTACTCCAATTCCATATGAACCCATAATAACTGGTTTCGCCTTTCCTTGGTTATCAAGGAAATCAGCACCCATATTTTCTGTGTAGTAAGTACCTAATTTAAAAATATGACCCACTTCAATTGAAGTTGTAAATTTTAATGGTAAATGATCTACTGGATCAGGTTCACCTTCATTAGCTACTCGAAGGTCAGCAAATCTATCCACTTTAAAATCACGATCTAAATTAGCATTAGTAAATTGGAAATCTGTTTCATTTGCACCAACAACAACATTATAAAGATCTTTAATACTTTCATCAGCTACAATTTCATCTGCCCAATCTGCATTAATTGGACCAACGCCACCCTTAGCACTACCAGTGATCTTTTCTAATTCTTGTGCATCAGCTGGATGTAAATCATCGGCATCTAATAAATGAGTTAATTTTACTTCATTGATTTCTTTATCACCACGAATTAAAACTAAAACTTTCTTTCCATCCGCAATAAATAAAATGCTTTTAACAATTCTGGTAGCTGGAACATCTAAGAAGTCAGCTAATTTTTCAATACTGTCTGCTCCAGGAGTGGCTACCTTAGTTAATTCTTTTGGATCTTCTGGATCTTGAGTAAAAGTATCGATACTCTTTGCCATTTCTAAGTTAGCAGAATATGTTCCAGTTTCATTGGTTGCAATTGTATCTTCCCCAATTGCAGCAGGTGCTTGAAATTCAGTTGAGTTTTTTCCACCCATTGTTCCTGAATCTGCAATAACCGGACGCACTTCGATGCCACAACGTTCAAAAATCTTTTCAAATGCCATTTTTTCATCATCAAATTGCTTATCTAATTGATCGCGATTTGCAGCAAAACTATATGCATCAAGCATAATAAATTCACGACCACGTAATAAACCAAAACGAGGACGATTTTCATCACGAAACTTTGTTTGAATTTGGTAAAGAGCGATTGGCATTTGCTTATAGCTCTTTAAATTTTTAGCAATAATTTCTGTAAATGTTTCTTCATGAGTAGGTCCTAATAAACTTTCACGTCCATGACGATCTTCAAGTCTAAACATTTCTGGACCATATTTCTGAAGACGACCTGACTCTTCCCACATTGTTGCTGGTAAAAGATGTGGCATCATCATTTCTGGAACATTAATTTTATCCATTTCTTGTTCAATGATGTTTTCTGCTTTACGTAATACACGATAACCTAATGGTAAGTAAGCATATACCCCAGCAGTAACCTGGCGAATGTAGCCTCCACGTAACATCAATTGATGACTTTTTGCCACTGCATCAGATGGTGCCTCTTTTAAAGTAGGCATAAAAAATTTAGATTGACGCATAATTTCTCCTCTTATTTATTCTAATTATTTAATAAAGTAGCGATAAATATCATTTCCCGTTACTGCAACAATCAATACTAATAAAATTACAAATCCAATCATATCAACAATGACCTCTTTTTCTTGAGGAATTGGTCTTCTAATGATTAATTCAATAATATTTAAAAGTATTTTTCCTCCATCAAGACCAGGAATTGGCAATAGATTAACAATCCCTAGATTGATAGAAATCATTCCTAAAAACATTAAAATGTAACTAAATCCCATTTTGGATACTTGGGCAGTTTGGGAGTAAATTCCCACAGGACCAGATAGCTTATTTAAACTAAAATGTCTAAATAATCCACCAACTGCATTAAAAATCATCCCTGTTGTAGTTACTGCTGTATTCCAGCCTTGACTTAGTTTTGCTCCTAGAGAATCATTAGTTTTAGCATAAATTCCTAACTGGTAAGCTGTTTGACCAGCTACCTTTTCTTTTTTAGGTTTTATTTTTAACGTTTTAATAGTAGAACCTTGTTTTACCTTAACTTTCATTTCCTTATCTTTGTTTGCACTAACAACTTCTCCAACCTGAGCAAAAGTTGAAATCTTTTTATTATTCAAGGAAACAATTGTGTCATTTGGCTTGATTCCAGCTACTTGAGCTGGTGAATTAGGAACTACCTTGCTAATAGTGGTTGTACTTGGACCGGGTACAGTCAATGACCATAATAAAAATACTACAAAACCTAACAAAATGTTCATTACAGGGCCGGCTACATTAGTAGCTAATTTTTTCCAACTTTTTGCTTCTTGGAATTGAACATCTCGTGGTGCAATTAAAAGTTCTGTGCCATTTTTTTCAATAATTGTTGCATCATGATCAACATGATAAGTTTTTAGTTTGTTTTCATCACCATTTTCAAACCCTGAAATTGTTAACTTATCTACCAAATCACTTTTATTTACCTGAAGTGGAATACCCTCAATTGGCATTTGAGATCCAGACGCATCTATTCTTTTTACTTTTCCAGAATCATCTAATTGTAATACTACAGTTGTTCCTGGTTCAATAACTGCGCTATCATCAGGACCTGCTAAACGTACATACCCACCTAATGGTAACCAGCGAAGTGTATACGTGGTTCTTTTCCTCATTACTTGAAAAAGTTTAGGTCCCATCCCTATTGAGAATTCTCTAACTAAAATACCAGATTTTTTAGCAACAATAAAATGACCAAATTCATGTACAAAAACAAGGATACCAAATACTACAATAAAGATTAAAATACCCTTCATTTATTACCTGCTCTCTACATAATTCCTAAAAAGGCCACAACTGGTAATACAAAAAGCATACTATCAAATCTATCTAAGATACCACCATGACCTGGTAAAATTTTTCCAGAATCCTTCACGCCATAAAAACGTTTGTAAGCTGATTCTACTAAATCTCCCATTTGTCCAACAATTGATAAGAAAAATGCTAAGATAATTAAGCTAAGTGGACTTCTACCAGTAGGAACTAAGAAGACGTAGATTGCTGAACAAATAATTGCTGCAATCACAGCTCCAATTGAACCTTCCCAAGTCTTATTAGGACTAATTGCTGGCCAAAGCTTATGCTTACCGATTTTACGTCCTACTAAATACGCAAAAATATCTGTTGACCATACTACAACGAACACATAGCACAATACTTGCAAACCCAGATGCGCATTTCTGACAGCTGCCATATAATGGAACCCTGTTCCAATATACAAAGCTCCCAAAGTGTAAACTCCCACATCATCAAATGTGACTTTATTCTTAGTTAAAACAGTTCTCACCAACATTAACATTACAATCATAAAGAATACATCATATCTATTTAAAAAATGAGGTAAGAAGTTAAAAAAGCTTACTGGAAGAGCCATTGTCAAGGTGGCTAATAAAGCTAAACAGAAATCCCAAGAAACTAAAATTTGTTTCTTCATCATAAAGATTTCACTAATTCCAACAGCGGCAAAAAGGCACACTGCAATATCAATCCATATTCCCCCAAACCAAACAATTGGGATGAATAAAATTAAAGCAATAATTGCTGTAATTACTCTTTGTTTCATAATTTACTTTCTTTTGTTATATTTTTCCAAATCGTCTATCGCGGTTATTAAAATCTGCTACTAATTCTTTTAAATCTTCTGCATTAAAGTCTGGCCAAAGTTTTTCTGTAAATTCAAATTCACTATAAGCTAACTGCCATAATAAAAAGTTTGAAAGTCTTTCTTCGCCTGAGGTTCTAATTAATAAATCAGGATTGTCATAAGGAGCTAAGCTGGCTGTCAATAACTCTTCAGCGAAAACTTTTTCATTAATGTCTTCTGGCATTAAGCTACCATCTTTTACTTTCTTAGCCAATTTTTGACTTGCACTTACAATTTCTTTTCGTGCCCCATAGTTAAAAGCAAAATTTAATACCATTCCAGTATTATCTTTTGTTTCTGCCATAGCTTTTTCCATAATCTGATAAGTCTTATCAGGGATTTCATCTTTAAATCCCATAATATTGACCTTTACATTATTTTCCATCAGCTCTGGCATAAACTTATCAAAAAAATCAATTGGTAATCGCATGAGATACTTTACTTCATCAACTGGGCGACCCCAATTTTCAGTTGAAAAGGCATATAAAGTTAAAACCTTTATTCCCAACTCATTAGCTGCTAAGGCAATTGTACGGATTGTCTCCATACCGTGCTTGTGACCAACAAAACGAGGTAAATGTCTCTTTTTAGCCCATCTACCATTTCCATCCATAATAATTGCAAGATGATTTAATGAATGAGATTTATTATTCATTTTATGCTTGTGTAATTTCTTTACTCTTCTTATCTGCTAATTCATCTACCTTTTTAGTAGAGTCATCAGTAACTTTTTGCACTTGCTTTTCTAAACTGCGTTGTTCGTCTTCTGTAATATCACCATCTTTAGTTTGACGCTTCAAAGTATCCATGGCTTCACGACGAACATTTCTAATGGCAATTTTTGCTTGTTCAGCCAACTTACCAACTTGCTTTGCAATTTCTTGACGACGTTCTCCAGTTAATTGAGGAATAACAATTCTAATTACAGAACCATCATTTGCAGGAGTAATTCCTAAATCTGAAGCTAAAATTGCGTGTTCAATATCGTCTAAACTATTTTTGTCATATGGAGTTACCATCAAAACTCTTGCTTCTGGAATAGTTACACTAGACATTTGAGTTAGGGGAGTTGGGGCACCATAGTAATCAACTTTAATTTTATCTAATAAGCTTGCGTTTGCTACTCCAGCTCTGATTGATCCAAGATCTTTTTCAAAAACTGCAATAGATTTATTCATGTTTGATTTTGCTTTTTCAATAACTTCGTTAGCCATTATTTACCACCTTTAATTACAGTACCAATATTTTCACCTTCAACAACCTTCTTAATGTTGCCAGGTTTATTAACATTAAACACAATTAATGGAATATTATTGTCCATTGATAAAGAACTTGCTGTACTATCCATTACCTTTAAATTCTTAGAAATTAAATCTAGTTGACTTAATTCATCAAATTTAGTAGCTGTTGGATCTAATTTAGGATCTGCTGAATATACACCGTCGACACCATTCTTGGCCATTAAAATTACATCTGCATCAATTTCAGCAGCACGCAAAGCAGCAGTAGTATCAGTTGAGAAGTATGGGTTACCTGTACCACCACCAAAAATTACAACTCTACCCTTTTCAAGATGACGAATTGCCTTACGACGAATATAAGGTTCAGCAATTTGACGCATTTCAACTGAAGTCTGAACTCGAGTAGGTACTCCAAGATTTTCTAAGCCATCTTGTAATGCTAACCCATTCATAATTGTAGCTAACATCCCCATGTAATCAGCTTGCGCACGATCCATACCTAGGTTAGCACCTGTTTCACCGCGCCACATGTTACCACCACCACAAACAATACCAATCTCTACGCCCATATCATGAACTTTTTTAATTTCACTTGCTAAGTGGCGAATAACTTCAGGATCAATCCCAGTACCCTTTTCTCCAGCTAGTGCTTCACCAGAGACTTTCAAAATGATACGCTTATACTTCACTTGACTCATAAAGTCCTCCTTATTAATTTTCTTTAATTTTACCATACAGCGACGCTAAAACATTTCTCTTTAATTTTACCATATAGCTAGCCTAAAATTTTATTTCAATAAAAAACCTCAGAAAAAAAGAGTAGCGAATATTCACTACTCTTTTGTAAAGTAAAGATTTACTTCATTTGTTCACGTACTTCAGCAGCAAAGTCTTCTTCTTTCTTTTCGATACCTTCACCAACTTCGAAACGTTGGAAAGCTACTAACTTAGCTCCCTTTTCCTTTAAAAATTCGCCAACAGTCTTGCTGTCGTCCATGATGTAGTCTTGTGATAAAACAGCAAATTGCTTATCAACTTGTGTATTATCATCAATAAAACGTTGCATCTTACCAGGAATAATTTTATCCCAGATCTTTTCTGGCTTACCTTCTTCTTTAAGTTCAGCCTTAATATCTTCTTCAGCCTTAGCTAAAACATCATCACTTAATTGCTTAGCTGAACCGTAAACAAGATGTGGCAAAGGTTTCTTATTTACCAATGCACGGCTTTCGTTATCTTGATCAATCTTGTGGTTCATTTCTGCCAATTGTTCAGTAATGAAGTCTTCATCTAATTCATCTGGTGAAATAACCTTAGGACTCATTGCAGCAATGTGCATAGCTAAATGTTTAGCAGTTGCAGCATCAGCACCTTCTAAAACAGTAATAACACCAATTTGGCCACCATTATGTTGGTAAGCACCAAATTCTTGATCGTCAGTCTTTTCTTCTAATGCAAAACGACGTAAAACAATCTTTTCACCAATAGTAGCAGTTGCATCAACAAATGATTGAGACATAGTAATGCCATCATCCATCTTTAAGTTTTCAGCTGCTTCCATATCTGCAGGCTTACCTTCTGCAATAACCTTTGTAGCATCGTTTACTAACTTAACAAACTTATCGTTTTGAGAAACAAAGTCAGTTTCTGAGTTAACTTCAGTAATTGCGGCTACATTACCGTTAACATAAACCCCAGTTAAACCTTCAGCAGCAATACGGTCAGCTTTCTTTGCAGCTTTAGCCATACCCTTGTCACGAAGATATTGGATTGCTTTATCCATATCTCCATCAACTTCTACTAACGCTTTCTTAGCGTCCATAACGCCTGCGCCACTACGTTCACGTAATTCTTTAACTAATTTAGCTGTAATTTCTGCCATTAATTAAGTCCTCCTAACAGAACCAATAGTAAAACAAATTAGTCTTCAGTTTCTTCAACTACTTCTTCAATTGACTTTTCGCCATCAGCAGTTTCTTCAACACTAGCAGTCATTTCTGCTTCTACATCACTATCGTCTTCACCTTGTTTACCTTCGATGATTGCATCTGCCATAGCACCTGCAATTAAACGAATAGCACGAATAGCGTCGTCATTTGATGGAATAATTACATCAATTGGATCTGGATCAGTGTTAGTATCAACCATAGCAACAACTGGAATTCCTAAGATATTTGCTTCATGAACAGCAATCTTTTCCTTCTTAGGGTCGATAACGAACATAACATCAGGGATTCTAGGCATATCTTCAATACCACCTAAGAATCTTTCAAGTTTATCCATTTCCTTAGTCAAAAGTGCTACTTCCTTCTTAGGTAATACATCAAAAGTACCATCTTGTGACATTTCTTTTAATTGCTTTAATCTCTTAATACGTTTTTGGATAGTTGACCAGTTAGTCAAAGTACCACCTAACCAACGTTGGTTTACGTAGTATTGACCAGCACGTTTTGCTTCTTCAGCAATTGAGTCTTGAGCTTGCTTCTTAGTACCTACGAATAAGAATACACCGCCGTCTTGTGCAACAGCTTTAGTGTAGTTGTAAGCATCATCAAGCATCTTAATAGTCTTTTGTAAGTCGATGATGTAGATACCGTTTCTTTGAGTAAAGATGTAAGGAGCCATCTTAGGGTCCCATCTTCTAGTTTGGTGACCAAAGTGTACACCAGCTTCAAGCAATTGCTTCATAGTAACAACTGTCATAAAAAATTCCTCCTATGGTTTCATTCCTCTCAGAAGGTCCCATTAGAATCAGACCAAATTCGGCACCGGAGATTCTAATCGCTTCTGATGTGATTTAAAATTATTGTGTAATAACACACCACAATATTGTAACTAATTTTTTTCATTATTTCAATGAAAAATTAACATTATGTGATTTTAGAAATTCTTCTTTCCACTTTCTCGAATGATGCTTAAACCAGTACTCGCGTTTCAGAGCATCTGATTTATCTTTGAATTCTTCAAAGTATATTAATTTAACTGGACGACGCGCCTTTGTATACTTGGCGCCTTTTCCGGCA
The DNA here is from genome assembly GCF_014522345.1 of Lactobacillus sp. PV037. Taxonomy (NCBI): domain Bacteria; kingdom Bacillati; phylum Bacillota; class Bacilli; order Lactobacillales; family Lactobacillaceae; genus Lactobacillus; species Lactobacillus sp. PV037. Next base: position 927,565 of record NZ_CP041987.1, read on the forward strand.
TTATGAGTTTTAATTCTTTGAGAAAGGTTAGTAGTAAAGCCACCATAAAAGCTTCCATCATTACATAAAAGACAATAAAAATAGAATTTTTTAATGGCATCATGTTCCCTTTTTGCTTCTGGAGTTTCTCGAATTATCTTTTTGATTTCTTTTGTAAATTCACCATCAGCGTTATGAACCAAAATTGGATCTACTAGCTCCACGCCATCAGTCGCACTATTACGAATTGCTTCAATAACTATTAAATTTGTTTTTTCACCTCTTTTAGAAACAAATGGTTGCACATTTTTGACACTTAAATTATGAGTAATACAATAATGCATAATCTCGCCTAATCGTTCTGGGCGATGTACCATAAACATCTTCCCTTTCATTTTTAAAAGGTCACTTGCTACGCTAATAATTTGCTCTAAGTTAATTTCTAATTCATGGCGCGCAATAGCTTTTCTTTTATCAGGATTTAAATGATGACCCTTAGGAGCTTTAAAATAAGGTGGATTGACAACGACCATATCGTATTTATCTTTTCCTAGTTTTTGGGGTGCATTAATAGCATTCAAAGTATTAACATTAATTCTATTTTCTAAGTTATTTAAAATTATGCTTCTTTTTGCTTGGTCTGCCATCTCTGGTTGGATTTCTACTGCTTCATATTTTGCTTTATTAAAATAAGCCATATACAAACTTGCTGCCGCATTTCCACTGCAAAGATCAACCACTTTATAACTATCATGGATTTTTTCTTTAGCAAAATAAGCTAATAATAATGTATCTAATGAAAACGAAAAAGCATCTTTATCTTGAATAATTTGAATATCATCACTATATAAGTAATCAATTCTTTCGTTTTCTTTTAATAAATCCATTCCCTTTCCCTTCTTTCGCTTATTTCTTCATAGGTTATAATTATACTATGTATTTTAATCGGAGGAAAAATTATGTTTTACAAATTTATCAGGCCAATTGCTAGATTTATCGTTTGGATCTTAAATGGCCATTTGCATGTTTACAATAAAGAAGCACTGCCTAAGGGCACTTACATTTTAGTAGCACCTCATAGAACTTGGTGGGAACCCGTTTTATTTGCTCTTGCAGCAAGTCCTACTGAATTTATGTTTATGGCAAAAAAAGAACTTTTTAAAAATCCAATCTTACGTTTTATTTTGAATCATTCGCATGCTTTTCCAGTTGATCGTAAAAATCCTGGACCATCAGCTATTAAAATTCCAGTCAAGGGGTTAAAAAAGGGTAATTATTCTTTAATAATTTTTCCTTCTGGAACTCGTCATTCTTCAGAATTAAAAAGTGGTGCCTTTATCATTGCCAAAATGTCAGGTCGTCCTTTAGTGCCAGTTATCTATCAAGGCCCTTTAACCTTCACAGGGCTTTTAAAGAGAAAGCCTTTAAATGTACGTTTTGGTGATCCTATTGAAATCCCACGTTCTCAAAAAGTTAATAAAGAAACAATTCCTGGTCTTTATAAAGAATTAGAAACAGCTTGGGACACATTAGATAAAGAACAAAATCCCAACTTTAAATATATTCCTAAATAATAGTTGAGATTTGCGACTTTTTTTCAAAGTGATACAATTCTACTAGTTAACTAATTTTAAGGAGCGCAAAGAATGTTAGAAAAAACTTTTTATAAAATGATGCTTAGTCATTCCTTTAACTTCCCTGTTAAAGTTACTTACTGGGATGGCAAAAGTGATGTTTATGGGGATGGAACACCTGAAATTGAGATTACTTTTAACAAAAAGGTTCCCATCAAAGATATCACTGCCAATGCCTCTCTTGCTTTAGGGGAAGCTTACATGAATAAAGACATTGAAATCAATGGTTCAATTCAACAATTAATTGAAGGAGCTTATGAAAGTGCCGATAGCTTTCTAAGAAATTCTAAGTTTAGAAAATTCTTACCTAAGCAAAAGCACACTGAAAAGCAAAGTCAAGAAGATGTTCAACATCACTACGATATTGGAAATGATTTTTATAAATTATGGTTAGATCCTACTTTAACTTATTCTTGTGCTTACTTTACAGAAGATAACCATGATGATTTAGAGGCAGCTCAAATTGCCAAAGTTCATCACATTTTAAACAAATTACATCCCCAAAAAGGTAAAACATTATTAGACATCGGTTGTGGCTGGGGAACATTGATGCTTACAGCCGCTAAAGAATATGGCCTTAAAGTGACTGGTGTTACTCTCAGTGAAGAACAATATAAACTTGTTCAAAATAAAATTAAAGCTATGGGCCTAGAAGATCAAGCAGAAGTAATTTTAACTGACTATCGTGAACTTGGAGATCGTACTTTTGACTATGTAACTTCTGTTGGGATGTTTGAACACGTAGGTAGTGAAAACCTAGGCGAATACTTCAAAGATGTTGCCAAATACTTAAAACCTAATGGTACTGCCTTAATTCATGGAATTACTCGTCAACAAGGTGGAGCTACCAATGCTTGGATTGATCGTTACATCTTCCCAGGTGGTTATATTCCTGGATTAGTAGAAATCGTTTCAAGAATTGAAGAAGCAAATCTTCAAATTGCAGATATGGAAATGCTACGTCGCCACTACCAAAGAACTCTTGAAATTTGGGATAAAAACTTTAATAATGTGCGCGATAAGGTGCAAGAAATGATGGGTGAACGTTTCTGCAGAATGTGGGATATGTATCTTCAAGCTTGTGCAGCATCGTTCCAATCAGGAAATATTGACGTTGTTCAATACTTATTAACTAAAGGGCCATCTGGTCAAGAGCTTCCTATGACACGCGATTACATGAGTAATAAGAAATAAAAAGCATCTGAAAAAATAACTCCCTAGATTAAAAATTAAGAGCAAGAATCCTATTTTTAGAAATCTTACTCTTTTTTTGTACCTTCTTTTTGTTGAAGGAGTCTGTTTACTATTCCAATAATTACTTAAGTTCATCATGAACATCAATGCAGTGTATAGAAAAATCCGTTAGAACAAACGAATTCTAACGGATTTTTCTATTTTAAGTATTTAATTTTTCCCAGATACTTCACTTTACTTAATTTTATTTCTTCGCCTTGTAAACACAATAAATAGCACCCACTACACTTAAAACTGGGAAAATATAAAAATAATTGGATGATTTATTCATCATAATCGAAACAGTAAAGAGTACTCCCATTATTGCGCAAAAAAATGCCCGTATATAATAATCTAATTTTAAATTAAATAATTTTCTTTTTTTCAAAATTATTGTAATTATGAACCAGACTACAGCTCCTCCAAGTATAAGAAGGTTAAGGTAAATTTGATTATTCATGAGTAATTATTTTAAAATATGAAAACTATAAGCTCCTGTATAATTATTGTCCCTACTAAAAACAATGTCATTAAGTCAAAATGGCATTGTTTTTAGCGTTTTACTTGCTACGTTTTTGTTTTTGCTTCATCATATTCATTACTTGATTTAATTTTTTGGTTGATGGTTTTTGTCCCATTTGGGCCATCATTGCAGCAATCATATCTTCGCTAATTGGTGGATTGTCTTCGAAGTATTTCTTCATATAGCTTCGTGCACCAAAGAAACCAACAACTAAGCCCACAATTAAGGCAAGAATAATCAAAAAAATGGCTAACGCTAAATTCATAAAATAAAACCTCCAAAACTTTTAAACCAAGTAAAATTTTACTAAAAAATTCTAACTTTTTAAAGAACTTTATTAATCCTTACGTAAGCCTTTTTTTCTTTGAGCTTCTTTAGCCTTTTCAGAAGTTACTTCTTTACCATCTTTATCAATAATTACTGTATCTTCTAATTGTTGTCTAAAAGCAGCCCGGAAGTTATCTAAAAACTTCTTACGTAATTGTTTTCTTTCTTCAACTTCTTCTGGAGTAAGTTCACGTTCTTGGCTTAAGTGATATAATTCGTTGATTCTCTTAGTTACTTTTTCTTCTTCTTTTTTATCCATATGTTATATACCTCCTAATTCTATCTTAAGTCTACCCTAAAATATCGCAGAAAAAAAGTTTTAAGTGTCTTGAACATTTGTTTGTGAAAAAAATAATTTTTTGGTACAATGACTAGTAAATGTATTGGAGTGAAACTTATTATGGCCACAAAAAATCAAAATTCAAAACAACTAGAAATTTTAAAATATATTTATGATAATGTTGAAAAAAGAGGATTTCCTCCTACTGTACGTGAAATTTGTCAAGCTGTAGGTTTAGCTTCCACTTCCACTGTTCATGGTCACATTGATCGTTTAGAAAAGCGTGGTCTTTTAATTAAAGATGCTACCAAACCACGTGCATTAGAAATTACTGAAGAAGGACGCAAAGCTCTAGGCATCAAGCCAAAACTCATTCCTATGGTAGGGCTAGTGACCGCAGGAGAACCCATCACTGCAGTTGAAAATATTGAAGACTACTTTCCCTTGCCTCCTAATTTAATTAATGAATCAAGCGACCTCTTTATGCTTACCGTTCGAGGTACTTCAATGATTAATGCTGGTATTTTAAATGGTGACTATGTAATTGTAAAAAAACAATCTACAGCTCTTAATGGTGAAATTGTGGTCGCCATGACTATGGATAATGAAGCCACTATAAAACGTTTTTATAAAGAAGATGGTCATTATCGCCTTCAACCTGAAAATGATACAATGCCTGCTATCATCTTAGATGAAGTTACAATTTTAGGAAAAGTTATTAGTCTTTATCGGTCGCATATTAATTAATGAAATAGGTCCCAAGAACTTCTTAATATTCAATTCTAAATAAAATGCTGATATATCAAGGTTCATATCACTGAGTAGAACCAAGATTATCAGCATTTTTAATATCTAAATATTTGTTTAAACTCTTAACTATCTTAAACTTTGCATCATTTTAAACATCGTCTTAATACTATGAGCTTTCACCTGATAGAGATTTCCATCTTTTTCAAATAGCATTTCATTTCCGAGAGAAGCATACTGCTCACTCACTGTAAATTGCATTGCACCCTTACCATCTTTACTTGGTAAGCGGTAATCTTCTAACAAATCAACCACTTCATTTGCAGTAGCTTTTGGCTTTTCGCCTAAATATGAATTTGCTTTTACAGTAAATGACCAATTATCCTTGTTCCAAGTTAAATAGCTTTGACCTGCAGCTCCTTGACTAACTGCAGTAGTTTCATCATCTAATTTTACAGTTGGTAATCCTTTAGTAGCAGCTTGATAATTAATCTTGCTTGTAATTTCTTTCTTACTCAATCCAGAAATTTTTGTAAGTGTTAAATATGGATGTTCTTTCTCTAAGCTTGCATCATTAAACTTCTTTTTACTACTTCCCACACTATAGTAAACAGTAGTTGTATCACCCTTTTTAGTGTAACGAACATTAATATTTTTAGTTGCTTTTCCTAAACCAGAAGTTTGAGGCAACTCCATCTTAAGATCTTCTTTTTCTAGTTTAGATGTTAATGATGCAAAACGAGTTTTCTTAACTTTAGCAGGAGCTTGAGAACTTGGTGCAGCACTATGCTGACTTGAACTAGATTGTGTTTGACATCCTGCTAACAACATTATTGGCACTACTAAACCGAGTAATCCTATCTTTTTCATAATGATCCTCCTGTGAATTATCTTTGTTTCTTATTTTACTACTTTTTTTCAAAATTAAATAGCACTGTATCCTAGCTGATCACTAATATACAGTGCTATTTCTTTATTTAATACTTGCTAAGGCTTCTTTAATTGGGGTATCTCCACCACTCATCTTAATAACTTTATCAATAGTATTATCAAATTTTAAGATATCGGCTAACGTTTTAGCAACATCTGGAATTGGATTTGGCTTTAGAACATCTTTATCGAGACTAATTTTTCCAGTTCCTTCTTCTTCAACAAGGTTAGTTGGTTGTAAAATTGTATATTTTAAATTAGTATTGTAAATCAAATAATTATCAGCAAAATATTTGGCAATATCATAATTTAAAATTGATTTCAAACTTGGTATTTCTTCCCATTTTTCTGGTTCTAATGAGAAAAGAGAACTAAGCATTATGTAGCGTTTTATTCCTACTTTCTCAGCTGCTTGCATTGTCTTTACTGCACCAAAGGCATCAGTTTGTAACAAATCTTTACCACGTGAGCCTGCAGTAAAGTAAACCACATCGCTTCCTTCCATTAAATGTGCAATTTCATCAACACTTGCATGTAAATCTAGATGAACTCTAGCTACACCTGGCATTTCAATTATTTTATCTTCATGCCGAGCTCCAGCAACCACATCATATCCTCTTCCAACCAAATCTGAAATTAAATCAGTTGCAACTCGACCTGATCCTCCTGCTATAAATACTTGCTTTGTCATTTTAACTGTCCTTTCTTTATAGGTTTACGTTTATCTTAAAAGATTCACAATTAAATGTCTAAAAATTTATCTTTTATACAAAAAAGAAGCTATCACTCACATGATAGCTTCTTAATAATATATTACTTACGACGCTTTTCAGGGATTCTAGCTGCCTTACCGTGACGATCACGTAAGTAGTAAAGCTTAGCACGACGTACACGTCCTTGACGCTTAACTTCTACTTTAGCAACACGAGGGTCGTTAACTGGGAAAGTACGTTCAACACCAACACCTGATGAAATCTTACGTACAGTATAGGTAGCACTAATACCACTACCTTTTCTCTTAATAACAACACCTTCAAAAATTTGAATACGTTCGTGACTACCTTCAACAACACGTACGTGAACACGAATAGTATCACCAGGACGGAAGTCAGGTAAATCAGTACGGATTTGATCTTTAGTTAATTCTTGAATTAATGGATCCATTATATTTCTCTCCTTCTACGGCATTCATTCACACATCGTGTCAGCGGAATACCCATAACTCATGGCTTATGCCACAACAACTAGTCTAACAAACTAAAAAAAGTTTGTAAATATTTATTTTTCGACTTCTGCTTTTATTTCCGCCAGCATCTCTTTTTCTTCCTTAGTTAACTCTTTTTTAGCTAATAAATCTGGTCTTCTTAAATAAGTTGCGCGTAAAGCCTCTTTATGGCGCCATTGGGCGATTTTTTGATGGTTACCTGATGTTAAAACTTCTGGAACTTTTTTACCTTCAAACTCTGCTGGACGAGTATATTGTGGATATTCTAATAGTCCATGTGAAAATGATTCATCTACTGGTGAGGCAGCATTCCCCAAGATTCCTGGTAACAAACGCACTGTGGCATCAATCATGCTCATTGTAGGTAATTCTCCTCCAGTTAGAACATAATCACCAATCGAAACAACTTCATCTGCTAAATCATATACTCTTTGATCGAACCCTTCATAATGACCACAAATAAAAGTTAAGTTTTCTTCTTGAGACCACTCTTGAGCAATTTCTTCATTAAAAGTCTTGCCCTGTGGTGCGGTAATAATTACTTTTCCCCTGTTTTCAAGTGAATCTAAAGCCTTTTGATTGGCATAATTTGTAAAACCATCCCTGCTCCACCACCATAAGGGGTATCATCCACATGATGGTGAACATCAGTCGTAAAATTGCGGAAATTTACTAGATTTAAATCCCACTTTCCATCTTCTAATCCACGTCCCAACATTGAAACTTGGAGTGGTGTAAACATGTCTGGAAATAACGTCAAAACATTAATTTTCATCGCGTAATCCTTCTAATAAAGTGACTTCAATACGTTTGTTAGGAAGATCAACCTTTTTAACAACAGAATGAATATTTGGAATCCAAAAACTTTTTCCGCTTTCCGGTTTAATCTCCCAAATGTCATTTGCTCCTGGAGTCTCAATATCATTGACAATCCCAAGTTTTGTGCCTGTTTCTTCATCATAAACTGGAAGTCCTAAAATATCTTTAAAGTAATAGCTTCCCTCTGGTAAGTCTTCTCGATCTTCATCAGCTACATAAAGCTTATGATGGCAAATTTTCTCAGCTTCATCAATATTCTTAATTTGTTTAAAGTAAATTAAATAAAATTGTTTATGCATCCTAACTGCTTCAACAGTTAATTCTTCCATTTTACCATCTAAGTCTACATATAGCCGACTTTCAGGAGCAAAACGTAATTCTGGAAAATCCGTAATTGCACTTACTTTAACTTCACCTTTTAAACCATGGGTAGTTAGGATTGTTCCTACTTCAAAATAATCATTCATTATTTAAACCCTCTTAATATTTAGATAACAAAAAAGTTTGGGACTGCTCCCAAACTTCTTATTAGTAATTACTTACCATATTTTGCGTCGTGGTATTTCTTCATTAAACCAGCTTTTGAAAGCATACTTCTTACAGTATCTGATGGTTGTGCACCCTTTTGAAGCCAGTCAAAAATCTTACCTTCTTCAAGTTTAACTTCTGCTGGGTTAGTAAGTGGGTTGTAGTAACCAACTTCTTCAATAAAACGACCATCACGTGGCATACGTGAGTCAGCTACAACAATACGATAAAAAGGTTTTCTCTTTGAGCCCATGCGGCGCATACGAATTTTAACAGACATTATATTTCCTCCTAAATCTCTTAACTTTAACAATATATCATAAAAAAAATAGTGTGTAAAGGTTTTTTACTTAACACTTTTAAGAATGAAATCTTTTTATTTTTTTCATGCGCTTCTTTTTATTCTTCTTAAACTTTTTACCCATTGATCTCATTGCCCGACGTACCAATGGTGAATCCATTCCTGGTAAGCCTTCTAGACCTTTCATATTTCCTGAGGTCATTTTTTGCATCATATCTTTTGATTGTTTAAATTGCTTAATCATCCGGTTAACTTGAACAACTGGAAGACCAGACCCTGCAGCAATTCGACGGCGTCTTGAAGGATTTAAAATATCGGGATTCTCTCTTTCTGCCGGTGTCATTGAATAAACAATAGCTTTAATATGGGCGATTTCATTATCAGGAATATGAATATTCTTGAGTGCAGGATTATTCGCCATTCCTGGGATCATTTTAATTAACTGATCAATTGGGCCTAACTTTTGCACCTGTTCCATTTGATCGACAAAGTCATTAAAATCAAAAGTATTTTCACGCATTTTTTGCGCCATTTTTTCAGCTTCTTTGTCATCATAGTCCCGTTGTGCCTTTTCGATTAGCGTTAACATATCTCCCATTCCCAAGATACGTGATGCCATACGATCGGGGTGGAAGGTGTCTAACTCAGTTAACTTTTCTCCTTGACCAGTAAAAAGAATTGGTAGTCCTGTCACCGCTCTAATCGATAATGCGGCACCCCCACGAGTGTCACCATCAAGTTTAGTTAAAACTAATCCAGTTAAATCCAAATCTTGATTAAAACCTTCTGCAACTTTAGTAGCTGCTTGACCAGTCATTGCATCCACTACTAAAAGAGTGTTATCAGGTTTTGCGACCTCAGTAACTCTCTTTAATTCATCCATTAATTCTTGGTCAATTTCTAAACGTCCTGCAGTATCAATGATAATATAATCATTTTTATTTTTATCAGCTTCTTCAATACCATGTTTAACTATTTCAGCAACGTCTGAAGTGTTATCTTCACTATATACTGGAATATTTAGTGAATCACCAATTTGCTTTAATTGCTCAATTGCAGCTGGACGATAAATATCACCTGCGATTAACAAAGGACGAGCTTTTTCATTTTTAACTAAATAATTAGCCAATTTACCAACTGTGGTAGTCTTACCAGTACCTTGAAGTCCAACCATCATGATAATTGTTGGAATATGAGGAGATTTAGTTAGGCTTACTGCCTCTTCTCCCATCATCTTTGTTAATTCTTCATCAACAATCTTAATAATTTGTTGCCCGGGATTTAGGCTCTCTTGAACTTCTTTACCTAAAGCTTCTTTTTTAATAGTTTTAATAAAATCTTTTACAACCTTGAAATTTACGTCTGCTTCTAAAAGAGCCAACCGAATCTCACGACTTGCCTTATTAATATCATCTTCTGAAATTTTACCCTTACCAGTTAAATTGCGAAGGGCCTTTTGTAATCTTTCACTCAGGTTTTCAAAAGCCATTTTTTACACCCCTAATTTTCGTAGTAATTTTTCTAAATTTTTTTCTGCTTGCTCTTTTTTATTACTTTTTAGGTCAATAGATATTTGAGAAACTAATTTACCCGTTTCTACATATTCTTTTTGAAGATGGAGAGTATCTTCATACTTTTTCAAAGCCTTACTAGAACGCTTTAAATTATCATAGACTGCTTGCCGAGAGACGCTATGGTTTTCAGCAATTTCTCCCAAAGACAAATCATTATAATAATAATCTTCAAAATAATTCTGCTGACCTTTAGTTAATAGCTCACCATAATAAGCATACAAACTGGCTAGCATTTCATTTTTCTCTAATTCATCCATATGTTTCACCTGAGATTAAGTATAGCAAAAATTCCTCCTCTTTCCTAACCTAATAAAAAAGAAGCTTCTCTACTTTAAATAGAAAAGCTTCTCTAATACGTTTTATAATATTATTAAGCGTCTACTTCGTCAATGTCGATTACTACAACGTAAGCATTTGGAGTATCACTATTTGCTAAAATTTCCTTAGCAAATTCATCATCTTCATGAATAGTTGCAGTACCATCTACACGTACGGCGCTGTGGCTTGGAACATCTGCTGCAACAACAGCAACTTTTGAACCACGTTTAATATTTTCGTAAGCTGTTGACTTAGTTTTTTCAAGGTATTGTAATTGATGATCATTAATTGCAATCATTGAACCTTTAGGACCAACTTGTGGAGTTCCATCTTCATTAACTGTAGCCATGTAAGCTAAGTTGTCGTTAATTAAGCCTTGTTGTTCTGGGGTCAATTTGTTTGAATCTAATTTTTTCATAAAAAATCCTTCTTTCCACTTATTTATTATTAGTATACCCCTCTTTTAAAATCACTTCCATCTTTATGCTTACTTAATGACTAAAATTAATTTTTTATTGCAATAATAATGGTATAATTTCTAATCATGGAGGTTATATTATGGAAAAAAGAAAATTTTTCACTATTATTCTATCACTCGGAATTGCAGTCGGTTTAACTGCATGCGGAAACTCAAAAAATAATTCTACTAATTCCACTCAATCTACTGCTTCGGCCACTTCAAATAATTCACTAGAAAAATTACGTAAAAATTACGCTAAAATTCAAGTTGGTGAATTAAGTCAATTTGGGAATGGAGGCACTAGCTTACAAAAAACTAAACAATTGCTTGGTACTCCTTCTTCTCAAAATGATACTCAAATTCACAACATTGATGTTACATCTTACATCTGGAAACAAGGTAAAACAACGATTACTATTCAATTTCTAAATAATCATGCGGTTACTAAAAATATTACTGGTTTTAAATGGAACCGAAGCACTACCAACTTCACTTTAAAAGATTATAAAGCCTTAAAAACCGGTGATACTTATGCTAGCATTGTCCAAAAATATGGTGAACCTGATTTAGTTAATGAAAATCGCATTGTCAATACTATTACCTACACTGCTATGTGGCTAACCGGTGTTAAAGGACAAAATGCTAGCGTCACATTAATTTTCCATGATAATAAACTAACTAGCAAAACTGAAATTAATCTAGAATAAATTTAAACATATTATTTTATAGACATCCTCAAAATCAACTGATTTTTACAAAATAAGAGATCACCTAGAAAGTTAATTTCTAAGTGATCTCTTATTTTTTACTGCTAGAAAACTGCAGTTACAAAGCCGACTAAAGATTTTTATCCATATTGAAAGTCAATTTAGACATGTTAATGCTGTCAATAAACATTTGTCCCATTAATTTTTCACTGTCTTCTTTAGTGTGAGCAACTGTCTTTTGGTTTTCTTTGGTTAAGTAATCTGTTAATTCTTTACCAGTTAGTCCCTTAGCATTATTAATAATTTCTTCTACACGGCCACGATAATACCGATTTAACTCCTCTAAATATTTAGTATCTAGTTGTACAAATTGAGGATAGTGACTTTCTACTAAAGCTGCTAAGGACTTGTAATACCACCATGCATCATTACGATTATAGTTCATAGAAGTATTATTATATGATGGATCAGTATCATTCATATTGGTAAAGAATGGTACAAATGGAGTAAATGTTGGTCCTCCAATACATAACCACATTATTCCGGCCATTTCACTAGGTACATCTGATCTAATTTGTAAAATATGAGAATTCTGAGTTCTATTTAACCCAATAGGACGGAAGCGGTGCTTTTCTTCATCTGTTCCCTTTCCAAAAGGATCATAAGGAGTATCTTGATAATGAGAACCCAATAAGAATTCGATATCTTCTCTAGAAATCTTTTTATTAGCTTTTCTAATAAAAGGTATTTCTCCATCTTCAGGATCTTGCTCAATATCAGGATTAAAGTACTTTTGAATGTACCATTGACGACTAGTATTGTAGTGACGATCTTGTTCAGTATAAGTACCAAATATATGGCGGAAATTCCAACCTTCAAGATCAGGATTTAAATGATATTTTTCTACAAATTCTTGTATCCCTTCACTCCACATAAAATTATCAGGATCATTAAAATCAACCTGCTGAATAGCAACGCGATTCCCAGTAGCTGCGTAACAATCATCTGGAATGCGTTGGGCTACCCAGTGGTGACCAGTTACAATCTCCATATACCAAACTTCATCTTTATCACTAAATAAAACTGAGTTTCCAGCTGGAGAACCGTACTTTTTAATTAGGCTTCCTAAACGTTTTACTCCATCACGAGCTGAATGAATATAAGGTAAAACTACAGTTTGCATGCAGTCTTCGTCAAGACCATCTTTTACTAAAGGATCAAAAGCTAAAGTTCTTTCATTACCATAAGTAGATTCAGTACAAGACATGGCAACATTCTCTTGGTTAATACCACTTTCATCATAGTAACCTTCTGTTTTATAGTCCACATTCGGTACTGCAGGAACCCGTTGAGAATCTTCAGGAAGTTCCATTTCAAATTTATTCAACCAAGATTTGATTTTTCTCTCTTTTTCACCTTTCACAGCCGGTTCAATAATAAAACGTTGTGGAGTAATTGGCTTAAAAGTATCATCATTACGAGCAATCATTGTAGAACCATCAATGGAAGCTTTTTTACCAACCAATATTGTTGTACATGCACTTAATTTCTTCATAAAATTTCTCCTTAAATTAATCCTTGGAACAAACCAATAGCAAATTTTTCAGCATCAAAATCTGCTAAATCATCTACCTTTTCTCCAAGCCCAACTAGTTTTACTGGTAAATCCATTTCATTGCGAATTGCTAAAACAACTCCACCTTTTGAGGAACCGTCTAACTTAGTAAGGACTAAGCCGGTCAATTTGGTCGTCTTATCAAAATCCTTAGCCTGTAATAATGCATTTTGTCCAGTCGAACCATCTAACACTAACAGTACTTCTTCTGGCTGTTCAGGTAAAATCTTTTTAATTGTTCTTTCGATCTTATCTAACTCATTCATCAAGTTTACTTTATTTTGTAAACGTCCTGCAGTATCAACTAAGAGATAATCAACTCCCTTTTCTTGCGCTTGCTTTACTCCATCATAAACCACAGAAGCAGGATCTGCTTTTTCCTTACCAGTTATTACTTCAACGTTATCACGCTTACCCCATTCAACTAACTGCTCAACAGCACCTGCTCTAAAAGTATCAGCAGCTACCATCATCACTGTTTTTCCTGAATCTTTTATTCGCTTAGCTAATTTCCCAATTGTAGTAGTTTTTCCAGCGCCATTTACTCCTACAAAAAGATAAACATTTGGTTTAGCATCTGGATTATATGTAAGAGTAGAATTTTTACCTTCTCCTCCCTTATCATAAATATCCACTAATTTTTCAACAATTACTTCTTTTAACTCATCGTGGCTTTTTGCTTTTTGAAGTTTAGCTTCATCCCTTAATGAATCAGTTAATTGTACAGCCGTTTCAAAGCCAACATCTGATTCAATTAACAGATCTTCCAACTCATCAAAAAATTCTTCATCAACTGAACGAAAACGAGCAAAGAAAGCATTAAGTTTTGCCCCAAAAGAAGAGTTAGTTTTTTTCAAACCACGATCATACTTTTCTTGATCTGTTTCTTTATCTTCTTCGGCTGGAGTACTTTCTTCAATTTCCTCCTCTTCTATTGATTCTTCATTTGGATCAGCTGCAGCAGTTTCTTCAGAAATTAGTGGCGACTCACTTTTTTCTTCTTCTCTAGCTTCTTCCTCAGTATCTGAAGAAATTTCTGCATTCTCTTGAGGCGCTATTTCTTCACTTTTTTCCTTATCCTCACTCTCTTGTTCAACTACTGGAGAAGTACTAGTTTGAGGTTTCTCTTCTTCACTAGTTGCAGAAACTTCACTTACTTCAGATGAAGTCTCAGATTGGTTTTCTTGCTCACTTTCTACAGTTTCTGACTTTAATTCTTGATTTTCTGGCTCTTGTGATACTGGTTCTTCACTTTTTTTCTTACCAAAAAGAGATTTTTTGATTTTATCAAATAGTCCCATTTATTTTTCCCCTTCTTCTCTTAACTCACTTAAAGATACGGATAAGACTTGAGATACACCTGACTCTTGCATAGTAACCCCATAAAGATTATCAGCCTTTTGCATGGTACCACGTCGGTGCGTAATGACGATAAATTGAGTGGCAAAATCATATTCATTTAAAAATTCAGCAAAACGACTAACATTAGCTTCATCTAACGCTGCCTCTACTTCGTCTAGAATACAGAAAGGAACTGGATTTACTTGGAGCATCGCAAATAATAGTGTAATAGCTGTTAAAGCTCTTTCTCCTCCTGATAATAAGCTTAAATTTTGTAATTTTTTGCCAGGAGGTTGAGCAATGATTTCGATTCCCGTTTCCAATAAATTATCTGGCTGTGTCAACATCAACCTTGCATTTCCTCCACCAAACATCATTGGGAAAATTTTTTCAAAACTCTTAGAAATCTCTTTAAAGGTCTTTTCAAAACGTATCTTAACTTCATCATCTAACTGACTCATTGAAGTTTCGATATTTTTCCGAGCTGTCAACAAATCTTCTTGCTGTCCATTTAAAAAATCATATCTACTTTTTACATCTTCATACTCTTCAATAGCTTGTAAATTAACAGGACCAATATCTTCTAGTGACATCTTATGCAGATGAATATCTTTTTCCAACTGTGCCTTGTATTCTTCCTTGTCAGGCTGTTTAACCAATTTTATTGCTGCTTCATAAGTTAAACCATAATCTTGGCGTAGTTGTGTTAAATAATGGTTCATCTTTTCAGAAATTTTTGCCTGTTCCACTGAAGTTTGCTCTTGCTCTAAAGCTGCATTTTTACGCAACTCATAATTACGATTAGCAATTAACTCTAAATTTCCAATTTGCGCTGTCAATTTTCCAAGATTTTCATTAGTCAAAATAAGTTTTTCATTAGCTTTTTGCTTATCTTGGTCTAACTGTTTCAGTTGGTTTCTAAGTGTCTTTACAACATCCGCTGCTACTGGGACTAATTGATCAATCTTTTCTGTCAAAACTTCAATTTGCTTATCTGTATTTTTAAGTTGTGTTTGTAACTGCTTTTGTTGCTCAATCAAATTTTCCTGTTTATTTTTTTCAACGGCGTATTGCGCTTTTAGATCACTAATTTCTTTTTGAAATTTATTATAAGCAGTATCAAAATCAGCCAGACTTTGCTTCATATCAGCCATTTCTTGTTTTTGAGAAGCAATTTTTTTACTTATATTACTCTCGTCATTTTTAATTTTCTCTAAATTTAGCTGAATTTTTTCTAACTCTTGGGCCTTTAATTTTTGCCCTTCATCTTGTTGTTTTTGAAGCAAGGTTAGCCGGTTAACTTCTTTTTTTTGACTTTGATATTCAAAATTAGTTTGACTGTAAGCTTCACTTACTTTCCCTAAATCATCTGAAAAAGTGATAGTTTGTTGATTAGTTTTTTCAAGCTGACTATCAATTTCTGTAATAGATTGGGATAATTTTTTAAGCTTTTCTTTGATAGTTGCTACTTGCCTAGTTAACTTATCAATTTCGCTGTTTGTAGCAAGAGGAGAATTATTTCGCTGATTTTTTGCTCCACCTGTCATGGAACCACCAGGACTAATAATATCACCATCTAAAGTCACAATTCGATAGTAATTTCCAATCCGCTTTTGAACTCTTAAAGCCACTTCTAAGTTCTGCACAATTAAAACATTTCCTAGCAGATAGTTAATTGCATTCCTTAAATCGTGTTTTGAATTACTAGCAACCAAGTCACTAGCTACTCCTAGAAAACCTTCTAGTCCTTCTAAAATTTTTAGAGTTGAAGTTGGGATTTTGTGTTGTCTTAATCCATCTAATGGTAAAAAAGTTGCTCGTCCACTATGAGTAGTCTTTAAGCGCCTAATAGCCAAGCGAGCACTCTCTTGATCAACAGCAACTAAATTTTGAACTCCACTTCCCAACGCAGTTGTCAATGCAGCTTGCAGCTTCTCTGGAAAAGTAATTAATTCTCCAATTACCCCAACTATCCCTGAAAAATCGCTCAGATGATTTAAAACATACTTAACTCCAAAGTAATATCCTTCATGCCGCTGCTGGAGACGTTTAAGAGCATCCACTTGTGCCTGATATTCATTTAAATGTGATAATAGCTCATTTTTTCGATTGGTTAAGTTATTGAGTTGCTGCTCAAATTTAACTTGGTCTTTCTTAATCTCTTCAACTTGTTTTTCAAGACTTTGCTTCTTATTTTGGAGTTTCTTGCCATGTTCTGCCAACTTAGCTAACTGGTTGTTAGCTTCTGCAAGTTTTGAAGTTAATTCTTTATTTTCGACTACTGAACTATTTTTTAATCTATCCTTTTCTTTTCGTAAATTAATTACTGCGTTATGAAGGTTAGCTTGCTCTTGTAAGTTTTCAATATAATCATTACGTAAATCATCTAAACGCTTATTTAAAGCCTCAGGATTATCAGAAAAATTCTCCTGTAGTTGATGAATCTTACTTTGTAAACTTTCTAAATTTTTAGCTTGGTTTACTGCTTGAACTTGTAACATTTCAGCTTTATTTTTTAAATTTTTCTTATTTGCTAAAAGTTCTTGCTTTTGTAAGCTATATTCTGCTTTTGTAGCTTCATTATATTTACTTGATTGTTGCTTAACCTGTAACTGAGTGTTTAAATCAGCTATTTTTTGAGTTAAATTTAAAACATTCTGTTGCTGAGTTTCCTTTTTGTCTTGTAATAGACTGGATTGGCTTTTTTTACCTTCTAACTCACTTTTAGATTTCTTAACTTCTTCATCTAGTTTCGTAAGCAGTTTATTATTTTTATCAGCTACTTTAGTAATTTCTTGTCGCTTTCGTTCTAATTGGTTCAAATTAATTGCAAGTAACTGCTTCATTTTTTCATCAAGTTGACTTTTTTGAAACTTATATTGCTTAGCAAGAGAACTTTGTTCAGCTAATGGCTCAACACGATCTTCTAATTCTTTGACTAAGTCATTAATTCGAATTAAGTTATCATTTGTTTTATCTAATTCTCTTAATGCAGCTTGTTTTTGTTGCTTAAAGTGAAGAACTCCTGCTGCTTCTTCAAACAAACTACGACGATCCTCTGGCTTAGAATTCAATATTTGATCCACTTTACCTTGAGAGATAATCGCTAAACTATCCTGAGACATCCCCATTTCGATAAAAAGATCACGGATATCACGCAAACGAACTTTATTATTATTAATTAAATATTCACTATCTCCATTTCGAAGAATCTTACGCGTAATACTTACTTCATCATTATTTATATTCAATTGATGATCATGATTATCAAAAATTAAGGTTACTTGTGCGGAATTTAATGGTGCTCTAAATTGACTACCTGCAAAAATAATATCTTTCATATTTTCCCCACGCAGTGATTTAGCTGATCCTTCACCCATTACCCAACGGATTGCCTCTGTAATATTACTTTTTCCACTTCCATTAGGTCCTACAATTCCAGTAATTCCTGAATTAAACTTAATTGTTGTCTTATCTGCAAATGATTTAAAGCCGTTAATAATTAATGCATCTAAAGGCAAACTCTCACCTTTTCCTCTTATATATTTTTTAATTCTTTCATTGCTGCTTGTTGCTCGGCTGCTTTTTTATTTCTACCCATTCCTTGAGTTTTAGCTACTCCATTAACAACAAGTTGTACTTTGAACATCGGTTTTGTTTCATCTTCTGCAATGACGTCGTATTTAATTTTAACTGGGCCATTCTTTTGAAGTTGTTCTTGCAATTCTGTTTTATAATCTCTTGAATCATCAAAATCACCTTCTGCAATCAATGGATAAACAGTTAAATGTAAAAAGTGTTGAACTGCAGGCATTCCTTGATCTAAAAATAGAGCACCATTAAAAGCTTCAAAAATATCTTCTAACAACGTCTTTCTTTGTCGAGCACCTGATTTTTCTTCACCCTTACCCAGATTAACTGCCTGTGCAAACCCTGCTTCTTTTGCAAATTCAGAAAATCCTTCTGTTCTTACAATATTTGAACGTAAACGAGTTAGTTCACCTTCATTTAACTTAGGAAAATGACGATATAAATAATCCGATACTGCAAGTTCTAAAACTGCATCCCCTAAAAACTCTAACTTTTCATAATTTCCTGACCCAGGATGTTCATTTTCATATGATGTATGGGTAAAAGCTTTTTCTAATAACTTTTCATTATGAAAAACAATTCCATATTTTTCTTTGAGATTCTTTTTAAATTCTTCAGTAATCATTTATATGTCCTTTCTTTGTCAAATTAATTATACATTACTTTCAATAAAAAAAGGTCATCTCAAAAGAGGTGACCTTAAAAATTGCTAAATTTATATCTTTAGCTCTGATGATTTTGAATATATTCAACTGCTTCACCAACAGTTTGTAATTTTTCAGCATCTTCATCTGGAATTTCACTACCAAATGCATCTTCTAAATCCATGACAAATTCTACAAAATCAATTGAATCTGCATCCAAATCATTTTGAAAGTTAAGATTCATCGTAATTGTTGAGCGATCTACTTCAAAACGATCTGCAATCATATCAGCAATCTTATTAAAAATTTCTTCTTGACTCATAAAGATCCTCCTTTATGTTTTACAACTATTATATCAAACTCTATTCTTGACTAAATTGTTTCTTTAACAAATCTATCAAATTTTGATCTAACATTTTATCAATTTGTACCAATGTGTAATAAATTGGTCGCTGATCAGAACGACCGTGAGTTTTGACAACTGGTGCATTTACTCCTAATAAAACTGCTCCACCATAGCGTGCAGTATCAAAACGAGATTTTAAAGCCTTTAAAGCAGGTTTTGCTAATAAAGCTCCTAGCTTTGCCTTAGTACCATTATTTAATAAGGCATCTTTTAACATTCCTAAGATCACGCTAGCTGTACCTTCAATTGACTTCAAAGCAGCATTTCCAGTAAAGCCGTCTGTTACAATTACATCAGCCTTACCTGTCATAATCTCATTTCCTTCAATATTACCAATAAAGTTTAAATCTGTCTCTTTTAAAAGCTTGTAAGCTTCTTGATGCAAAGCATCTCCCTTGTCATATTCAGCGCCATTATTTAAGAGAGCTACTTTAGGATTTTTAACGTTTCTAATTTTTTTAGCGTAAAAATTAGCCATTTCTGCCCATTGCACTAAATATTCTGGCTTACTTTGAGCATTTGCACCTACATCGATAATATTAAATCCTTGATCACCTTTTTTACTTGGCATGGTTGGCATTAACCCTGGGCGATTAACTCCCTTGATTCGCCCAATTATAAAAATTCCACAAGCAAGAAGTGCCCCAGTATTTCCTAAAGATAGAATTGCATCTGCTTGGCCTTCTTTAACTGCTTGGGCAGCTCTCACCATTGATGAATCCTTTTTTCTTCTGATTGCTTTTACTGGTTCCTCATCATCGGCAATTACTTCAGTAGTATTCACCAATTTAATTTGAGAATCTTCTTCTTTAAGATACTTTTTTATTTCTTCTTCATTTCCAAATAAAATAAACTGCGTATCTTTTAATTCCTTTTTTGCTCGTAATACTGCTTCAATAATTGCTTGAGGGGCATTTTCGCCACCCATTGCATCAATCGCAATTCTTTTCATAATTTTCACTTCAATCTATTTGTAACTTATTTAAATATTCTAACAGTTTCCTCAAAAAAATAAATTCTGGATTTTCTAATAAAGGATCAGATTTAATGATATTTTTAGCTTCATCGTGAGCAACTTTCAAGCTATTATAATCATTTACTACATCCCCTAATTTAAATTGGGGTAATCCAGACTGAGCCTTTCCAAAAATATCACCCTCACCCCGTAATTTCAAATCTTCTTGTGCCAAGGTAAAACCATCACTAGTTGAGGCAATAATTTTCATTCTCTTTTTAGCAACTTCATTTTTAGGATCACTAATAAATACACAATAACTCGCTGTTTGTCCTCGTCCAATTCTACCACGCAACTGATGAAGCTGACTTAAACCAAAACGTTCTGCATTATAAATTACCATCATATTTGCATTTGGAACATCTACTCCAACTTCAATTACACTAGTAGTAACCAAAATATCAATTTTTTTCTGGACAAAATTATCCATAATATTATTTTTTTCTTCACCACTCATTTGTCCATGAAGTAAAACAACATTTTTATCTGGAAAATGTCTGGCAATTTGTTCTTGTAATTCTTCTGCATTTTTTAAATCACTACTTTCAGATTCATGAATTAAAGGAGTAACTGCATAAACCTGAAAGCCTTGAGCTAATTGCTTATTAATGAGATCATAAACCTCTGGTATTTTTTTACTTGTTACCCATTGAGAAGTAATGGGTTTTCGGCCTGCAGGAAGATGTCGAATTTCAGAAACATCCATTTCACCATATACTGTCAAAGCTAAAGTACGAGGAATAGGGGTGGCTGTCATTGCCAACAAATCTGGATTATTTCCTTTATTAATTAACACTTTTCGCTGATTTACCCCAAACCGATGCTGTTCGTCAATAATTACTAAGCCTAAATTCTTAAATTTAACAATTGGTTGAATCAAAGCATGGGTTCCAATAACAACATTAATTGTTCCATCAGCTAGTTCTTGATAAATTTCTTTTTTTTCTATTTCTTTAGTACTACCTGTAAGTAAGGCGACGCGAACTCCAAACTGCTGCAAGAGTTCATCGATCTTGTGAAAGTGCTGTTGGGCCAAAATTTCGGTTGGAACCATTAATGCAACTTGATAACCAGCCGTAATTGCCGCATAGATAGCAAAAAGTGCTACTATGGTTTTTCCACTCCCTACATCTCCCTGGAGAAGACGTTTCATCTGCTTAGTAGAATGTAAATCAGCGTATATTTCATTTACAACTTTCTTTTGATCTGCTGACAACTCAAAAGGTAATTTTTTTATCAATTCCCTAATTTCACGCAAATCATATTTTTTACTAATTCCTGTTTTCCCTTTGCTTTCTTGCTCAGATAAAACTGCCACCTGCATTTGAAAGATAAAAAATTCTCTAAAAACTGCACTTCTTTTAGCTAACTTTGCAAGTTGGGGTGTTTTAGGGTGATGCATTTGCGAGACAAGTTCTTTATCATCAAGCAATCGATATTTTTTTCTAATGGAGGCTGGAATTATATCATCTACTTGAGGCAAATATTCACTCAACGCTTGATCAATCAATGATTGCAATTTTTTTTGACTGATATTTTTGTTAACGCCATATACTGCTGCCATTGAAGAATCATGTTCTTTTTTGGCAATAACTTTGATTCCACCCAAACTCTGACGTGCTTCATTATATTTGCCATATACAGCTATCTCATGTCCTGTTTTAATTGTTTTTTGTAACCAATGCTGATTAAAAAAATTGACCATGATAATCTCATGATCAATTTTTAGTTTAAAACTAAGACGACTTTTATGACGCCCAAAATGGCTAACATATGGGTCGGTTACCACTAGTCCCTTTAAAACAATCTTTTGACCATCAATTGCTTGTTGTAATGGTGTGCTATCTAACGCCTCATACCGAAAAGGAAAATAGAACAATAGATCGTAAATACTATTGATACCTAAGCTCTGAAGTTGCTCTTTAGTTTTTTCTCCTACACCTTTTAAAGTGGTAACTGGCAAAAAGAGATCTGAGTTTTCATAATTTAGTTGCATCTTATTCAACCGAAACTAAGAAATAGTAAACTGGTTGTCCACCATCATGAATTTCAAATTCTAATTCATCATGTTTTGCTTCAAGTTGAGCTACAATTTCATTTGCTTGTTTTTTGGTAGCATCACTACCATAAATAACTGTGATAATTTCACTATCTTCATCAAGCATTTTCTCAATCATTTCAACAGTAGTAGCAATTAAATCTGGATTATCCACTTTAATCTTTCCATCAATGATTCCTAGATAGTCATCTTTCTTAATTTGGACATCATCAATTTCCGTATCACGAATTGCACGTGTTACTTCTCCAGAAACTACTGCATCTAAATCTTCTGACATAGCTTCAACATTTTCTTCAACACTTGCTTCTGGGTTGAAAGAAAGCATCGCGGTTAAACCTTGAGAAATAGTTTTTGTTGGGACAATTCCCACTGGAATATCGCATACTTCAGCTGCTTGTTTAGCTGCCATTACAATATTTCCGTTATTAGGTAAAACAATCGCCTTTTTGGCACCAGACTTTTGAATCGCATCAATAATATCTTGAGTTGAAGGATTCATAGTTTGACCACCAGAAATAATTCGATTTACACCTTCACTCTTGAATAATTCTCGAATTCCATGTCCTGAAGCTACTGCAATAACAGCAAAATCAACTGCTTCTTCTTGTTCTTCGTTATTTTCAACAATAGTTTCGTGTTGGATACGCATATTATCAATTTTAATTTTACCTAATTCACCAAATTGACTACCATATGCAAAAACTTCACCAGGATGTTCAGTATGAACGTGTACTTTAGCAACTTCACCATCAGAAACTGCTAAAAGAGAATCACCTAGTTCAGACAAGTGCTTTCTAAATTCATCCAAATCGAACTTTTTCTTATTAGGTACTTCGGCCTGTAAATCTACCATAATTTCAGTACAGTAACCATTTACAATATCACTTGTTGATAATTGAACTTGAGCAGCTTCAGCTTGGTGGTGAGCTGCGTTAATTAACTCATCCATTTCAAAATTATCAAGTTGATACTCTTCAGAATCCTTTTCTCCAAGTAATCCTTCTAAAAAGCCTTGGTAGATGAAAACTAATCCTTGACCACCTGAGTCAACTACACCAACTTGTTTTAAAACAGGTAACATTTCAGGAGTTTCTTGAAGTGCCTTTTTTGCACCAGCTACTACTGCTTTCATTACTTCAACTGCATCATCAGTTTCTTTTGCCTTTTTTGCACCTTCTTCAGCACCAACACGTGCTACTGTTAAAATAGTACCTTCCACTGGCTTCATAACTGCTTTATACGCAGTCGCTACCCCATTTGAAAAAGCATCTGCTAAATCTTGTGCAGAAAGTGTTTGTTTATTTTCTGCAGCTTTATAAAAACCACGGAATAATTGGGAAGTAATAACACCTGAATTACCACGTGCTCCCATTAACATTCCTTTAGCTAAACTTTCAGTTAATTTCCCCACTACATCACTTGGATCTTCATTAACTGCTTTAGCTCCGTTTTCAACTGTAAGTGTCATATTAGTACCAGTATCTCCATCTGGCACTGGAAAAACATTTAATTTATCAACAAATTCTGAGTTTTTACTTAAACGGTGGGTTGCTGCACGCACCATATCCTTAAAATTTTGACCATTTATTTCTGTTAAAACCACAATCACTTAACCCCTTTGATTATTCATCTAAAATCTTAACACCTTGTACAATTACGTTAACAGATTTTGCATTAATACCTAATAGGTTCTTTAAATTATACTTTACACTATCTTGAACATTGTGACTTACTTCAGAAATCTTTAAGCCATAACCCACAATAATATATACATCGACTATTATTTCGTTATCTTTAGATTTAATGACAACCCCACGACGGTAATTAGCATGGTTTAAAATAGTTAACGCACCATCACGAAGTGCATTTTTTGAAGCCATCCCGACCACTCCGTAGTTTGAAGTGGCTGCTCCTCCTACTACTGTAGCAATGACATTATTTGAAATATCAATCATACCTAATTTTGTTTTAATTTTTACTGCCATTTTACTTTCCTCCATTACTGAAGAATAAATATACTTGTTCTTATTTTAACATAGCTACAATCTTGTTCAACATAGTTAAGTCTTTTCCAAAGAGTTTTCTCAAGAAAAACTCTATAAAACATTGCAATATAGCTAAAGCTGTGATAAATTAAATAAGTACTATGATATAATTACAAATTAAAGGAGGGTTTAGCAAAATGGCAAAAGACATTATTACTGGCCGCAAGACGGTCTTTGGTAACAAGCGTTCAAAGGCTTTGAACTCCGTGCGGCGTTCATGGAAGCCAAACCTTCAAAAAGTTCGCATTCTTGTTGACGGCAAGCCAAAACGTGTATGGGTTTCTGCACGTGCTTTGAAGTCAGGTAAAGTTAAGCGTGTATAATGAAGATTAAAGTCCACCAGATTTCATTCTGGTGGATTTTTTATATAAAAAATAAGAGGATATTCTCAAATACCCTCTTAGCTAAAAAATCTTTTCTCATCTCGACTATAAATAGCAATTACTATTCCTTTTTTTAGAGAAATTTTAATTGCTTTTTTTGACCGCAAAAACTCATTTGATGAGAACATTTGTGGCACTTTACTTGAAAAGTCACTTAATTCATAGCGAGCATCTTTAATTTCAAAATCTTCGACCGGAGTTAAATTTCCAAACCCAATATAGTTATACCCTTCTTGATAAGGAAACTGCATCTTCCCAGTCTTGCAGAAATAAATTATATTCTGTTTATCAACTAAACTAACTTTATCGAGATATTCTTGCAAAGGTGAGTGTAAAAAAGTAAATAAATTTACTAGCAAATGATCAATTCTGCCACCAGTTGCCCCATATATTTCTAAATTATCTACTTGATATTCTTGTAGAGCAGTTACTAATAGTTGTTCTGAATCTGTATAATCTTTAACTGGATTAGAAAAACGTACATCTGGAATACTTTCCAGGGTACGTTTTTTTTCGTTCTTTTTAATTGAATCAAAATCTCCCACAGCTACATCAGGAGTAAGCCCCCATTGTTTTAAAATCAATGTTCCCCGGTCACTACTAAAAATTAATTTATTTTTTTTACGTGCTTTTTCAAATCGCTCTTTAATGTTTTGAGGCCATTGCTCTCGGGGACCTCCTAATAATGCTATTGCTTCCATTAATTAGCTGCCTTTTCTAATTTTTGGATTTGTTGCTTAATGGGACCTTTTTTAAAGATATAAGAACCTGCTACAAAAATCTTTGCGCCAGCTTCTTTTACTTGTTTAATGGTCTGATCATCAATTCCACCATCAACTTCAATTGGTATCTCTAGATTATTTTCTTTTATCATCTGATAAATTCTTTTAACTCTGGCTGGCGTTTTTTCATTAAAACTTTGTCCCCCAAATCCTGGCTTAACACTCATTACCAAAATTTGATCAACTTTATTTAAATAAAGCTGGAGTTCTTCTACTGGAGTTTCAGGAGAAATTGCTAAGCCTGCTTTTACATGATGAGCATGTAAATAATCTAACCATTCTTCTACTTTATCAGTTGCTTCAAGATGAAATTCAATTAAATCTGCCCCTGCTTCTACAAATAAGGGAATAGTTACTGGTAAATTATTACTCATTAAGTGTACTTCAGCAGTTAACTTAGGAAATTCCTTTTTAAAAGCCGACACTAATTCAGGACCATAAGATAAATTGGGCACAAAATGACCATCCATAATATCAAGATGAAAACGCGTGATCCCATTATCGGCAGCTTCTTGAATTTCTTCCCCTAACTTCATATTATTCGCATTTAAAATTGATGGTGCTATCATGACAAACCTCACTTCATATACTCTGGCATTCGATTATCTTCAATTTCATGTCTTATTTTTAAATAGTCATCATAACGACTTTGACGAATTGAACCTTCGGCAACGAGCTTTTTGACATTACAACCTGGCTCATGAATATGTTGACAACTTCTAAACTTGCATCCCTTACTTGCAGTCGCAAATTCATAAAAATAATTTGGCAATTGATCTATTTTGATTTTATATAAGTCTACTGCTGAAAATCCTGGAGTATCAGCTAAAAGGCCTTCTCCATAATTAAATAGTTGAACTTTTCTTGTAGTGTGCTTACCTCGATTTAAAGCAGTTGAAATTGCTCCAGTTTCTTGATTAGCATCTTTTTCTAAACGATTTAAAATTGTGGACTTTCCTGCACCTGATTGACCAGCTAAGGTCCATACTTCATCCTTTTGCACTAAATTAGGAAGTCTTTCTTCAAGTTCTTTTGCACTAGTAAAAACAGTATAACCAATTTCTCGATAATAACGTAAGACTTGTTTAATTTCTGCTAGCTTTTCTTCACTCACTAAGTCAGTTTTAGAAAGATAAATCTCAACTCCCACTCCTTGCCAAGAAAAGAAAGTTAAATAGCGATCTAATAATTCAGTGGAAAAATCTGGTTCAATAGCTGAGATAACTAATAATACTTGTGCAACGTTTGCCACTGCAGGACGCCCAATTTCGTTTTCTCGGGGAAAAATTTTAACTAAATAATTCATTCCCTTATCATCTAGCTGTACTTCAACTTTATCGCCAACAAGCGGCTTTTGCTTTCTTCCTCTAAATACTCCTCTTGCGCGTGTTCTTATGACTTTTCCATCTATGTCTACATCATAGTATCCTGAGATAGCTCCTACAATTGTTCCTGTTGCATTTTTCATTACTTCTTTACTTCCTCATCTAAAATTTCCTTACCATCACGCACAATTTTTACTCTTCCGTTTCCATTACTTAAATTAAATGGAATCGAAATGGCTGCATCCTTTTTTATATAAATATCTTTATAAACATCATTAATGGAGTGATTGTCATCTTCAACGTAAATTTGAAGATGGTCACCCTCTAAGCTACTAGTTTTTTCATAAGGAATTGAAAAAGTTTTGGTAACTTTTACTTCTTGCTGACTCTTAGAACTAGAGTTTTGAGAGTCTTGAGAACTTTTATTTTCATCTTTACCTTTAGAAACAATTAATTTCACTTCATCCCCAGGATATACCGTAGTATTTTGCTTAGGAGATTGACTAATAACCGTGCCCTTTTCTGCTGTATCAGAATAAATTTCACTAATCTCTAGCCTTAAATTATTATCACTAGCGTAATCACGTGCTCCCTTTAAAGAATAACCGGTTAAATCACGTATTTTAAAACTCTCTTTTTCTTGCTGAGGTGGTCCTTGAGAAATAAGGAGTTTAACTGGTGTAGTTGCTGGATCAATTTTTTCTCCAGGTGTAATATCTTGTGAAATAACATTTCCTACCGGTGTTGTGTAAGAATAAGTTTGATCTTTTTCAACTTTAAAGCCATCCTTTTTTAACCGAGCAGCCGCTACTTCATAAGTATTTCCAGTCACATTGGGTACTAATACTAAATGTTGTCCCTTTGAAATAATCAAATTGACAAGTTTTCCACTTCTAATTGATGTTCCCGAACCAGGAATAGTTCGAATTACTCTTCCTTTTTTCACTCCAGCAGAATAACTTCTTTTAACAGTACCAACTTTCAACCCTGATTTTTCTAATTTTTTTGTTGCTTGCGCTTGAGTCATATTAGATACATCAGGCACATTTGGCAGAGTCTTACTATTTAAAGCGAGCAACATCGTCGCTAAAATCGCTATCATTGCAACTATGGCTGTAATCCACCAAACTTTATGAGAGGCTACATTTTTCCAAAAACTATTTTTTGTTTTTTATTTTCCTCTTCAATAACCTCTTTTGTTTCCTTTTTTCCATTATGAACAGAACCTGAAAGAGTTGGAATAACAATTGTCTTTTCTTCATTAGCTCGATGACTATCTATAAAAACTTCTTCACCAGCACGTTCAGGATCTAAACAGCTATCTAGGTCTGTTTTCATTTCATAAACTGACTTATAACGATCTTTAGGATCTTTAGCGGTTGCTTTTAAAACTACGTTTTCTAAAGGCTGGGGAATCTGAGGATTTTGTTTTCTTAAAGAGGGAGTATTTTCTTGAAAATGCTTTAAAGCAATTGCAACTGCATTTTCTCCAGTAAATGGTACTTTCCCCATCAATAATTCATATAAAATTATTCCTAATGAATAAATATCAGATTGTTTAGTAGCCAAAACTCCCCTAGCCTGTTCAGGAGACATATAATGTACCGATCCCATTGCAGTATTAGTTTGGGTCATTGTACTTTGATTCAACGCCACTGCAATTCCAAAGTCCACAATTTTAATATTGCCATTTTTGTCCATTAATATATTTTGTGGCTTTAAATCTCGGTGAATTACATTATGATCATGAGCCAGTGCCATTGCATCCAAAATCTGATCCATAATTGAAATCACTTCTTTTAGGGGCAGCGGTTTATGTTCTTTAATGTATTCCTTTAAATCTACCCCATTCACATATTCCATCACCAGGTAGTGCTCATCATTTTCACTACCTACATCTAAAATAGATACAATATGTGGATGAGATAATTCACTAGTTGACATTGCTTCTCTTTGAAAACGTTGAATTGTTTGCAGATCATTTTTTAAGTCTTGACGTAATATTTTGACAGCAACTTTTTGCTTTAAAATGATGTCTTCTGCTAGATAAACATTAGCCATTCCACCTTCGCCTAAAATTGCAATTATTTTATAGCGTCCTCCAAGCAGATAGCCTTTATCCATCACTATTTGTCCTCCCCCTTTTCAGTGTAAGCTAGGAGACAAACAGTAATATTATCTTCTCCACCAAGGCGATTTGCTTCATTGATTAAACGATTGCAACGTTCTTTCAAAGTAAGATTTTTAGTAGCTAAAATTTGTTGAATTTGAGGGTCTGTTAATGAATTAGTCAATCCATCAGTACAAAGCAAAAAAATATCTCCTGCATGAACTTCTAAGAGATTAAATTCTGGATTAATACCATTAGATACTCCTAAAGTTTCCGTAATAATATTTTTTTGTGGATGACTGCGAGCTTGTTGTTCAGTAATTTCCCCAATTTTAATTAACTCATTGACTAAAGAATGGTCTTCAGTAATTTGTTTAAACTGTCCATTTCCATAAAGATAGGCACGTGAATCTCCTAAATGACCAATTAAAATTTTTTCCGCAAAAGCTATTGCCACTACAATTGTCGTTCCCATGCCATTTAAATCAGAAAAACGATCTGCGGTTTCTAAAATTACTTCATTCTCTAACTTTAGTTGGACATTTAACCATTTTTTAGCGATTTCAGGATCTTCAAAATCAGTTTTAGAAAAGGAGTGACCTAAATGACTTACTGCCATTGTTGAAGCTACATCGCCACCCTGATGGCCACCCATTCCATCGCAAACTACTGCCATAATGACATCTTTATGGTTTTTAAAAATATCTACGTAGTCTTGATTAGTTTCTCTTATTCGACCTGTACTTGATGCAAATGCTGTTTTAATCAAACTTATCTACCCTCGTTTTTTTAATTTTGCAATAAAAAATCCATCACTATCATATTCATCAGGCAATATTTTAACCATTTTTTGCTTTGGCAAATTGCCAACCTGAATAGGTTCTAAAGAAAAATCAGGATGCTTTTGCAAAAATTTTTCAACTACTTTTTCATCTTCTTGAGTGGTAATTGTACAAGTAGCATACACCAATTCTCCACCCTTTTTTAAAGTAGGAGCAACTTGATCAAGAATATCCTGTTGAATCTTACTTAAATTTTCGATATCTTTCAATGATTTATCATACCGAATCTCAGGCTTTCTTCGAATTAATCCTAATCCTGAACAAGGTGCATCTACTAAAATCTTATCAAATTTTTCCTCAGAAAAATACTCACTTGCCTTACGTGCATCTAACTTTTTAGTAGTAATTTTATTTGCTACACCCAACCGCTTAGCTGCCTTTTTAATTAATTCTAATTTATGCTCATGAATATCTAAAGCAATAACTGAACCTGTCGTAAGTTTTTCTGCAATTTGAACTGTCTTACCACCTGGTGCACTGCAGGCATCTAGTACTTTTTCATCACCTTTAAAATCAAAAGCATCTACAGCTAATGAAGCTGCACTATCTTGAATTGTCACTTTTCCCTTTTTAAAAAGCTCCGTTTGTGCAATACCGCCATGATTTAAAAGGAGATTATGATCAGTTAAAGGTGCTACTTGATACTTAAACCCATCTTGTTTTACTTCTTGCTCTATTTCACCATAGAATTCTGGTGCAACTGTCATTCGAATACTATTGGGTGCTGGTTGATTAGCAGAAGCTAAAATTTTCTTTGCTTTTTCAAGTCCAAAAACCTTAACAAAATATTCTACCATCCACTCTGGATAAGACTCTTTAATACTTAAGTATTTTATCGTGTCTTCTTTAGAAGGTAAAATTTTTCCTTGGCGCTCTAAGGAACGAAGAATCCCATTTACCATTTTAAAAGCGCCAGAATTTCTCCTACTAAATTTTTAGCTAATTTATTAGCCTCATCAAAAATCGCATTTGTAGGAACCTTTTTTAAGAAAAAATACTGATAAGCTGACATTAACAGTAAAGGCTCCATAAATTTATCCTTTAGCTTACCTTTGATTAAAGGTTTTATCTGATACTCTAAAAAGATTTTATATTGGATGGTGCCATAAACAATATTGGTTGCCAATCCCTTATCTTTTTCACTAAGACCTGAATCATTAAGTGCTTGATTGAGAGCAATATTTGAATACGACTTTTGGTTTAAAATTTTAATAAGTGTTTCTAATGCAACCGCTCTTGCACTAGTCTTCAATGATTTTTGCTCCAATTTCATAGTGACTTCCTTGTCCGTTTACAAAATCTTTAATCCCCATTTTCTTCTTTCCAGTTGGTTGGACTTCTAATAAATCAAGTACGCTTCCATTCGCAAAAGCTAAAGCAAAACGTTTTTTATTTGATACTAAGCTTCCAGCTGGCAAATCAGTTGTTTCTTCACTAACCTTGGCCTTCCAGACCTTCATTCTTTTTCCGTCTAGGATTAAATAAGCACCAGGATCTGGATTTAGTCCACGAATAAGATTATTTGCTTGTTGAGCAGTTAAAGTAGTTTTGATTTGTTCTTGTTCTTTAGAAATATTTGGTGAAAAAACCACTTTTGATTCATCTTGAGGAGTTTGTTCTAGCGTTCCATCTAAAAATTTAGGTAAAGTTTCTAACAACAAATCTCTTCCCAAGATGCTTAATTTAGCAAACATTGTTCCACTAGTATCTTCGTCTTCAATTGGCAAAGATTCTTGCGCATACATAACTCCTGCATCCATCTTTTTAACCATTTCCATAATGGTTACTCCTGTTTCAGCATCACCATTAATAATTGAATATTGAATTGGAGCTCCTCCACGATATTTTGGTAATAATGAGCCATGAACATTAACAGGGGCAATCTTGGCCGAATTTAAAAATTTAGTCGGTAAAAATTGTCCATACGCAGCTGTAACAATAAAATCAGGCTTTAAGGCAATTAATTCTTCAAGTTCTGGTGAACCAGATAATTTTGCTGGTTGATAAATTGGTAAATTATGAGCTTTGGCAGTCTGCTTTACTTCTGATTCATGTAAGACTTGCTTACGACCAACTTTTTTATCCGGTTGAGTAACTACAGCTTTTATATCATATCCTGCTTGGACTAATCCCTCTAACACAACACTACCAAAATTTGGGGTTCCTAAAAATATAATTGATGGCATTAAATCGCTCCTTTAATTTATTCTTTCTGGTTCATTATCAATATAAACATTCACGCCTTGTTTTTTTATCTTTTGAGCATCATCTTGAATTTGATGTAATAACTCATTTAACTTAGGCTCTTGTTTATATTTTACCAGTATTTGATAATAATATTGATTTTTTATTCTACTGATACTACTTGGCGTTGGTCCCAAAATAATTGTTGGACTATGCAAGCTAGTCATTAACTTTCTTTTAATTAAAAAAGCTTGTTTAGCAGCTTGTTGTTCACTCTTTGAGGCTACAGAAATTAATGTTGTATAAAAAAATGGTGGATAATTTCCTTGCCGTCGAATATACATTTCTCTTTGATAGAATTCTTCATAATTTTGTGTTTGCGCTAGCTTAATAGCATAGTGATCCGGATTATAAGTTTGAATTAGGACTTCACCCTTCTTCTGTGCCCTTCCTGCTCTACCAGAAACTTGCGTTAAAAGATCAAAAGTTTTTTCAGAAGCATTAAATGCAGGTACTTGCAATGAAATATCTGCGTTAATTACTCCTACTAAAGTAACATTTGGAAAATCCAGTCCCTTAGCAATCATCTGCGTCCCAAGTAAAATATCTGCCTCTCCATTTTCAAAACTTTGCAGAATTTTTTGATAGCTCCCCTTACGCCTTGTCGTATCGACATCCATTCTTAAAATTCGAGCTTGTGGAATTAATTCTTGAAGTTCTTCTTGTACTTTCTCAGTTCCAGTACCTAAAAAACGAATTTGCTTACTTTGACAATTAGGACAAAACTGCGGGACAGGTGCTTGATAATTACAGTAGTGACACTGCATTTGCTGAGTATTTTTATGATAAGTTAAGGAAATATCGCAGTTAGGACACTTTAAGACAAAACCACAATCGCGACATAACATAAAATTAGCAAATCCTCGGCGATTTAGCAGCAAAATTATTTGTTCCTTTTTAGCAATTTTTTCTTTAATATTTTCTACTAAATCAATTGAAAGATCAAACTGTCCTCCTGCAAATCTAACTTGCTTTAAGTCAATTAAATTTACCTCAGGCAAATTTTTTTGATTTGCTCGCTTAGTTAAGCGCAGTAATTGATACAATCCCTTTTGGGCTCGTGCACGACTTGCTAAGGAAGGTGTAGCACTTCCTAAAACTACTGGACAATGATGGTACTTGCTACGCAATAAAGCTACATTACGGGCATGATAACGGGGATTATCTTCTTGCTTATAAGAAGATTCATGTTCCTCATCAATAATAATTACCCCAATATTGTCTAAAGGGGCAAAGATGGCACTTCTTGCTCCCACAACTACTTGCGCTTCATTTCGTCTAATTCTGCGCCATTCATCGTATTTTTCTCCTGCTGATAACCCACTATGCAAGACTGCAACATCAGATCCAAATCGTTGTTTTACTTGTTTAACCATTTGTGGAGTTAAAGAAATTTCTGGCACCAACATTAAAGCAGTCCGCTTACTAGCAAGAGCTTTTTTAATTGCATGAAGATAGACTTCTGTCTTACCACTGCCAGTTACTCCTTCTAAAAGATAAGTCTTATCTTGCTTAGTGGTAATACTAGCAGAAATTTTTTCTAAAGCATCTTGTTGTTCTTTATTTAAGACTATTTCTGAATCTTTTTTTTCTTTAATATCCTTAGTCGGATCACGATAGACTTCAACTTCTTCTTCTTTTAGCCACTCTTTTTTTACGGCATTCTTAATTACATCACTACTTAAGCCTAGTTTCTGACGAAGGTAAGTCCGAGTTTGAGGATAAGACTCAAAATTATTTAGAATATCTAATAACAGTAATTGTTGATTTTTAGCATTTGTACGTAAGCTTTCATAAATTTCGATAAACTCTGCTTTAGTCTTTAAAAGTTTATATTGTTTTTCTGTTTTCTTTTTTGCCTTATTTTCAACTAAGTACTCTATTTTTGCTTGATCAGTTTTAACCAATTTTTGCATAAAATTAATTGTTTCTGAATCCTTTAACTCGTCAACTTCAAGAGGACCATTTTTAAAAAAAGGTAATCTCTTTGCCTCTTCAGTTAAGGGGGTCAGAATTTTACGATAGTTTGCCCGCATTACTTGTGGCAACATTGATTGCAAGATACTAATTCTATAAGAGAAAATTTTGTCTGCCATTACTTTAGAAAGATTAACCAATTCAGTTGTTAAAGGTGGTAATTCATCCACCACCAACAATAGATCTTTTAATTTTCCTTCAAATTGGCTTTTAGAACTAGTATTTACTACAAAACCTTGAACTTTTCTTCTCCCAAAAGGAACTACTACTCTAGATCCTATTTTGACTTCTAGATTTTGGGGAATATGATAGTCAAAAGTGCGATCAGTTTGCTTAGCGGGTACATCTACAATAACTTGAGCAATCAAATTTTTCTCCCTACTAAAAAACCTTCATTGCAAAGCAATGAAGGGTCTAAGTTAATCAATTTCTGCACGATGTTCTGGATCAATTGTAACCTTACCAGCAGTAATTTCTTCAAGTGCCATTCCAACTGCTTTATCAGTATCATAGTGCTTTAAGGCTTTTGGAAAACCTGCTTGAATTTCATGAGCTCTTTTTGCTGCTAAAACAGATAATGAATAACGTGAATCAACTCTAGCTAACAATTCATCAATTGATGGATAAGTAATCTTCATAACTATACCTCCTTAACCATATCACGATAATCTTCAATAACTCGTGGTACACGAACATGCTCAGCTTCAACAATAGATTTAATATGATCAACTGCATTTGCAACTGTGTCATTAACAACTGCATAATCATAATCTTCCATCATTAAAATCTCTTTACGCGCTTGCTTCATGCGCATAGCAATCGCTTTTTCTGAATCAGTTCCTCGATTTACAATTCGGTCTTTTAACTCATGTAAATCAGGTGGTGTTAAGAAAATAAAGACACCATCAGGCATTAGCTTTCTTACTTGCTTAGCTCCGTTAACATCAATTTCCAAAAGCACATCTTTTCCTTCGTTGAGCATCTTTTTAACAGGACCCAAAGGGGTTCCATAATGATTACCCACATAAGAATTATATTCTAATAATTCATTATTTTTGATTGCCTCTTGAAATCTTTCTTCACTAACAAATAAGTAATCTTTTCCATTTACTTCACCAGGACGAGGGTTACGGGTAGTCATTGAAACTGAATATTCAAAGGAAAAAGCTCTTTGCTTAACCATTTCACTTTTTACAGTCCCTTTCCCTACACCAGAAGGTCCAGAAAGTACAATTAATAAACCTTGATGTGCCATATTTTCTCCTAATAATATTATGTAACAAGATAATACTACTTTAAAAATTAAATTTATGCAATATAAGTTACTTTTTTACTATTAATCTTTCTTCTTTATTACCAATTTACTACTAAAAAAGTGAAAAATAAAGCACCGCAGCTTAATGGCCTTGATGGGTTTCTTTAATTAACATTTCTGCATTCTTTTTGGCAACTTCAGTAACTTCATTGGCTGCTAACATTTGTGCAATTACTGTTACTGCATCTTTTTCTTGTAGATTAGAAATTGTAGTGTAAGTAGCTCCATTCTCTACCTTTTTTGCTACTTGATAATAATTATCAGCTGCTGCTGCTACTTGAGGAGCGTGTGTAATTGCAATTACCTGCTTTTCTTGACTAATTGCTCGCATCTTCTTACCAATTGCACCCGACACTCTTCCTGATACCCCAGTATCAATTTCATCAAAAATCATTGTCCCTACTGGCTCAACTTTTGAAAAAATAGATTTTAATGCAAGAACTAATCTTGACTGCTCTCCACCAGATACCACTTTAATTAATGGTTGTAAATCTTCACCAGGATTAGGAGAGATTAGGAAGGTGATCTTATCTTTACCTTCTTTATTAAAAATAGCTTCTGATTTTACTTCAATTGCAAATTGAGCTTTCTCCATATAAAGATCTGCTAATTCTTGTTTTATCTTTTTTTCCAAATCATGGGCTATTTTTTGACGACTTTGATGCAAGTTAGTTGCTTGTTCTTCCATTAACTTTTCTAACGCTGCTACTTCTTTTTTTAAAGATTCAGTATCACTACTTGCTTGAAATTGCTTAAATTCTTTTTGAATTCTTGCATAAAATTCAAATACATCTTCTAGTGTCGGGCCATATTTTTTCTTCAATTTTTTGAGTTCATCTAAGCGTTCTACCACGTAATGATACCGTTCTTCATCAAAATCTAGTGAATCCATAATATTACTTAATTCACTTCGTGCATCCCCCAAAGCATAGTAACCCTCATTAAAACTTTGAGCAAAATTTTGAAATTTTTTACCGTATTCGCCTAATTCTTCAGCTGCACCTTGTGCCTGCCCTAATAAAGTAGCTAATCCACGTTCTGGATCATCATACATTTGCATAAAATAATTAGCAGTATCAGCAATTTTTTGATAATTGTCTAACTCTTGAAATTCTTCCTCCAGAATCTCATCTTCATGAATGTCCTCTAAATTGGCACTCTCTAGCTCATTAAGCTGAAAATTTAGAATATCTTGTCTTTGCGCTAATTCTTGAGCATTCTTTTCACTTTCTTTAATTTCAGCTGTTAACTTTTTCCACTGATAGAAGTTCTCTTGATACTGCTTTAGTGTAGTTTTAAAATTATCATCTGCGTAATCATCTACTAAATAAATTTGCGCCTTTGGATTCATTAAAATTTGCTGATTGTTTTGTCCATGAATATCAACTAAATAATGCCCAAATTCTTTTAAAACAGAAATAGTTGTTAATTGGCCATTAATCCTAACAACATTTCTTCCCTTACTAGAAATTTCACGACTAATGATGAGTTCATCTTCTTCAAGCGGAATTCCGTAGTTAGCAGCTAATTCTTCTAATTCTTTCTTTTGTTTACCTACAGTAAATAAACCAGTAATTTTTGCCTTTTGCTGCCCTGTACGAATCATTTCTGCTTGAGCACGATTACCCAATAAAAGAGATAGCGCATCAATTAAAATTGATTTACCAGCTCCTGTTTCCCCAATTAAAACAGTCATTTTATCTTTGAAATCAACCTTTAAAGATTTAATAATCGCAAAATTTTGGATATCTAGTTCTACTAGCATTTAATCAGCCCCTAAGTTCATTTACTGCTCGATTTACAACTTGTTCAGCAGTTCCTTGCCATAATTTTTGACCTGGGTTTTCAGTGTTTTTTCCTAAGTGAATTAAAAATTCAATATTTCCTTTACCACCTTTAATTGGCGAATAATCAAGACCCAAAATATTAAAGCCTACTTCCCGAGCTTTTTGGATTACATGGTCAATAACTTCTTTATGAACTTCATGATCATGCACAATTCCATGCTTACCAACATGTTCTGGACCAGCTTCAAACTGTGGTTTAATTAAACAAACGGCATCATATCCATCAGCTAAAATTTCATACATTGGAGGCAAAATTAAATCTAATGAAATAAAAGATACATCTGTCATCGCAAAAGTAGGAGGACCAGCAGTAAAATCTTCTGGTTTACTATAGCGGAAATTTTGCTTTTCCATCACTACCACACGATCATCATCTCTTAGTTTCCAAGATAACTGATTATATCCTACATCTAAGGCATAAACCATTTTGGCACCATTTTGTAAAGCGACATCAGTAAAACCACCAGTAGAAGCTCCAATATCTAGACATATTCTGCCTTTAAGATCAATATCAAAAACTTCTAATGCTTTCTCTAGTTTAAAGCCACCACGAGAAACATATTTTTTACCATCGTCTTTAATGTAAAAAACTTCTTCCTCTGGAAATTTTTCTCCACTTTTATCAATTCTTTGATGATTATGGTCACTTACTAATCCCGCCATAATTGCTCGTTGAGCGGCCGTTCTTGAGTTAAACAATCCTTGTTCAAATAATAATATATCTGCTCTTTTTTTTCTCATTATAATACCTTCTCATAAAGTGTAAAAAATTCGCCTAAAATTGGATTTTCAAATTTTTTCACTATGTTATTGCCTTGATTTACTAAATGTTGTAGTTTTTCTCTACTTTGGGTAATTCCCAAAACGGTTAAAGTATTATTTTTTCCTTTTTTTTCATCTTTATGGGTTGCTTTTCCAGCTTCATTACTATTTTCTACTACATCCACTAAATCATCATAAATTTGATAGGCACGACCAAAAAATACACTCATTTTTACTAAATCTTCTCTTTGTTTTAACTCAGCTTGTCCATAAATGGCTGCCATTTCTACACTGGCTTGAATCAAACAGCCCGTTTTTAGCCACTCCATTTTATCAGCTAATTCTTGATCCTCTTTAGCTTCTGGATTATTCGTTCCCTCAATATCCAAATACTGTCCTTCAACCATTCCGTTTGGCCCAATAGCTTTAGTAATTACTTCAATCATTTCAACAGATTGACCTCCTTGTGCAATCCATTGAATACCTAATGGTAATAACGCGTCTCCTGCCAAAATAGCTTGAGCATGACCCCACTTTTTATGTGAGGTTAATTTACCACGACGAAAATCATCATTATCCATTGCTGGTAAATCATCATGAATTAAAGAATAGGTGTGAATTAATTCAATCCCTGCAGCAATTTGAATTTCATTTTCACCAATTTCTTTTCCTAGAGTATGAAGGGTTGCCAGAAATAGTAAAGGACGTAATCTCTTTCCTCCAGCTAACACTGAATAAGATAGAATATCTTTAAAACTTTTATCTTTTACTTCTAGCGCTAATTTTTCTTCTAAAAATTTATTTATTTTCGGAAGATAACTTTTTTGAAATTCTTTAAGTTTCATTAATTTTCCTCAGGTGCTGCTGCATTATTAGGATCAAGTCTTTGGGTACTACCATCTTCTTTAACTAAACGCGCAACTGTTTCTTGAGCTTGAGTAAGTTTAGTTTGTAAATCTCGACTAAGAGTTATTCCCTTTTGAAATTCAGTTAAGGCTTCATCTAATGGTAAATTACCTGTTTCTAATTGATTAACAATTTGCTCTAATTCAGTTAATTGATTTTCAAAATTATTTTTTTCAGCCATTTTACTTATCCTTTCTGATATCTATAATTTTAGCCTGTGCACTTCCATCTTTAAAGCGTAAATTCAAGATTTCATCTTTTTTCAATTCATTTACACTAGTAACTGTTTTTCCGGCTTGAGTAGAAGTATAAACATAACCTTTACTAATTGCCTTTAAAGGACTATTACCATCTAAACGTTGCATTGTCTGCGTCAAAAGATTCTTCTTCATTTGTAAATACGCAGCCATATTTTTATTTAGATCTTTCGTCAAATGATTAAGTGTACTTTGGTTATTTATTAGTCTAACACTCGGATTATTAGCCTTTAACTTCTGTCCTATTAAATTAAAAGTTGCTTGCTTATGCGCTAAAAGGTTACTTATTGCATTATTCAAACGCATATCCAAGCTATCAACCAACTGAATTCTTTGTTCGTATAAACGCTCAGGAGTTTGAAAAATTGGAGCATTAGTTAAGCGTATTAAAGCAGAGGCTTTGTTTTTTAACAAATTATTAATTGAACTAGCTAAACGAACCCGATATTTTTCAATATCATTTACTACTTTAGCTAAATCTGGCGTGGCAAGTTCTGCTGCGGCAGTTGGGGTGGCTGCTCTAGCATCAGCTACTAAGTCTGCTAAGGTTGTATCTGTTTCATGCCCTACTGAAGAAATAATTGGAATTGGTAATTCATACATTGCCCGCACCACTTCTTCTTCATTAAAAGGCCATAAATCTTCTAAAGATCCTCCTCCACGCCCAATAATTACTAGATCATAC
Organism: Lactobacillus sp. PV037; assembly: GCF_014522345.1. Classification (NCBI taxonomy): domain Bacteria; kingdom Bacillati; phylum Bacillota; class Bacilli; order Lactobacillales; family Lactobacillaceae; genus Lactobacillus; species Lactobacillus sp. PV037. Next base: position 967,301 of record NZ_CP041987.1, read on the forward strand.
TCATCTTTTTTAGTCGAAATTTGCTTTAAGGCCTTAACTAAGCTATCTTTAGCCTCATCGCCTTGAACTTTAGCAGGATAAAGATCTATTTGAGCATGAGGGAAACGTCGATTAGCGGTAACTAAAATATCGTGAATTACCGCTCCTGAAGAGCTTGTTACAACAGCAATTCTATCAGGGAACGCTGGCCATGTCTGTTTATGTTGTAAATCAAATAAACCCTCTTGGGCCAATTTATTTTTTAATTGTTCAAACTGTTCATAGAGTGCCCCTAGCCCTACAGGTTCCATTTCCTGAGCATAGAATTGATAGCTTCCTTGCGGCTGGTAGACATCAACCCGACCTTTAACATAAACTTCCATTCCTTCTTCAGGTTTAAACTTCAACTTATTAAAAGCTGAGCGAAACATGACAACGTTTATCTTTGAATCTTTATCCTTTAAAGAAAAATACTGGGTCGAATTCATTCGGTAACGAAAATTAGAAATTTCACCTTTAACATAAACTTCTTTTAGATAAGGATCATTTTTAAACTTTGCTGTCACATATTCATTTAAATCACTTACTGTTAAAAATTGGACATTATCTGTCATCTTTTTGTATCCTTGTCAAAATTACTACTTGCTCCATTAAACTAGCAACTGTCAATGGTCCAATTCCTCCAGGAACCGGCGTAATAGCACTAGCTTTTACTTTACAATCTTCAAATGCTACATCACCTACCACACGGCCATTGACCCGATTAATTCCAACGTCTAATAAAACTACCCCTTGTTTAAGCATTTTAGACGTAATTAAATTTGCTTGGCCTACATCGGAAACAATTATATCTGCTTTTTTTGTTAGTGCCGATAAATCCTGGGTTTTTGAATGGGCGATTGTCACAGTTGCATCTCTTGCTAAAAGTTGACTTGCTAGCGGTTTTCCCACAATTACACTTCGTCCGATGATTAAAGTATTCTTTCCTACTAAATCAAGTTCATAAGAATCAATTAGACTTAAAATTCCTCTAACTGTTGCTGGCATAATTTGACTATCTCCTTGCCATAGTTTTCCTTGATTATAGGGATGAAAACCATCAACATCTTTCTGGGGAGCAATCGTCTCAAAAATTGCCTGCTCATCTATCTGCTGCGGAAGTGGTAATTGAACCATAATTGCATTGATAGCAGCATCTGCATTCAACTCTTTAATTTTATCAATTAATTCTTGCTGAGTGATTTCTTGTGAAAATCGTAGACTGATTTCTTTAATTCCAACTGATTGGGCAAATTCTTTTTTCTTTCTAAGATAAATCGTACTAGCTGGGTCTTCTCCAACTTGTATTACGCAAATTGTCGGAACTACTCCATTTTCTTTTAACTGAATAACTTCTTTTTTTATTTTATTTTTTATTTGAGTCGCTAGCGTGCGACCTTCTAAGATCGTAACCATTTTAGCCTCGTTAAAAAAAGACCGGTAATACCGGCCTAAAAATTAATCCTTTTTGATAAAATTACCTAAAACACCATTAATAAAAGCTTTAGAAGTTGGGGCAGAGAACTCTTCACTTAAATTCAAAGCTTCATTTAATGCAGCTACAGGTTCGATTGCTTTACTATTTTGCATTTCATAAAGACCCAATTCAAGAATGGCACGATCAATTTGATTCAATCTTTGAATACTCCAACCCTTTTTTAGGTATTTACTAATTTGGTCATCTAAAGCTCCCTTGTTTTCTAAGATTCCCTTTACTAATTCCTTAGAATATTCAGGATATTCTTTAATATCTAGAGCTTTTAGTGCCTTTCGACAAATCTCTTCTACATCTGCATCTTCATTTTGATTAGCGAGATAAAGAGTTTGTAAAGCAATTTTTCTTAATTCGTGTTGGGTCATTATTTTTGCGCCTCACCATCTGAAGTAAATAATTCTTCTGTATCTTGATATGAATTTTCATCTTCAGAAATAAGTCCTACTACATGAATATTGATATCATCTAATTTTAAACTTGTCATTTGTTCAAGTTGTAAGGTTAATTTCTTTTGAAGATTCATTGCTACTTGCGGAACATTTACTCCGTAATTTAAGTAAACATAAATATCTGCAGTTAGTTTTCCATCATCAACGTGTATAGAAACTCCCTTACCGCGATTAGTTCGACCAAAAAGGCGGTTTATACCCGCTTTTAATGAGCCGCGCATTTCGCTGACGCCATCGACTTTTCTGGCAGCAATTCCTAAAATGACTTCAAGAACACTTACATCCACACGAGTCTCGTCGCCTTTTTCATTGCTTGATAAAAGAATCGTTGAATTATCAGCCATAATAAACCTCACATCATTAAATACTACTTGTTAGCACGGGATACGTAACTACCATCAACAGTGTTAATGGTTAAAACATCTCCTTGGTTAATAAAGAATGGCACATTAACTACTAAACCAGTTTCCATAGTTGCTGGCTTACCACCACCAGAAGAAGTATCACCTTTAATATTTGGTTCTGTTTCAGCAACAGTTAAATCAACAGTATTTGGTAAATCTACACCTAAAGTTTCTCCATCATGAGTAATAACATTAACACTCATGTTTTCCTTTAAGTATTTTGCTTCTTCTTCAATTTGTTCGTTAGGAATTTCTAATTGTTCATAGGTATTGTTATCCATAAATACGTAACTACTACCATCATTGTAAAGGTATTGCATAGCTTTAGTTTGAATATCTGCAGTTTCAACTTTAGCAGTTGAACGGAAAGTATATTCTTGAACTGCACCATTTCTCAAACTCTTAAGCTTTGAACGAACGAAGGCACTACCTTTACCAGGTTTTACGTGTTGGAATTCCACAATACGCCATAAGTCATTGTTATGCTTGATAGTAAGTCCGTTTTTAAATTCATTAACAGAAATGCTTGTCATTCTAAAATTACCTCGTTTCTTTATATTAATTATCTTACCAATTTTTAACAGGATTAGGCAACCTGTAGTACTTAAAAAGTTTATTTTTCAACTAAAATAATACAAAAAAGGCTGAATATTCTACCTGAACATTCAGCCTGCAAAAAAATTATTTTGCTTCTTCAGCTGGGTAAACAGAAACTTGTTTCTTATCTTTACCCAAACGTTCAAACTTAACTACACCTTCAACTAAGGCAAATAAAGTGTCATCGCCACCGCGACCAACATTCTTACCTGGGTGGATCTTAGTACCACGTTGACGGTAGATAATTGAACCTGCGTGAACTGCTTGACCGTCAGCACGCTTTGCGCCTAAACGACGACCAGCTGAGTTACGACCATTGGCAGTAGAACCACCACCCTTGTGGTGGGCTAATAATTTAAGTGCTTCAATGTTATTAATCATCATAATAATTCGACTCCTTATTAAGCTTCAATGCTTTCAATAGTCACCAAAGTGTAAGGTTGACGGTGACCGTACTTAGTGTGTGAGTGCTTCTTTGGCTTGTACTTGAAAGTTACAACTTTCTTTTCTTTGCCTTGCTTTTCAACTTTAGCAGTAACCTTAGCACCTTCAACTACTGGAGTACCAATCTTAGTTGACTTTCCATCGTTAACAAGGATAACTTCATCAAAAGTTACTTCTTTACCTGGTTCAACGTCCATCTTTTCAATATAAACGCTGTCACCCTTAGCAACCTTGTATTGCTTACCACCGTTTTTAATAATTGCGTACATTTGTACACCTCCGAAATAATACTTAGACTCGCCGCTATCGGTGAAACTAACATTAGCTCTCTTTCAGACCTAAAGCGTGCGGTTGCAGATGTGAGGTAGCCACAAATACAACTACTATAGTGTACTACCTAATTAAAAATTTCGCAATTGTTTTTTATTTATAATCCCCATTGACCACCATGAACTTTTACTACCGTATCAGTAATGATAAAGGCATTAGGGTCAACTTCATGGATTTTTGTAATTAAGGGACCATATTCTCTTCTATCAACAACCATCAAAATTTGCTGCTTTTGATCTTGAGTAAATCCACCTTCAACATTGTATAAAGTTAAACCTTGATAATCTTGGGTTAGCATTTTTTTAATCTCTTCAAAGTGGTCATTACTCATTACCCGAATTTGATATTTTCGATCGAAACCAGCCTCTGCATAGTTCATCGTCATTGCTGTTACTACTTGTGATAAAGTAGCTAGCAAAAATGCTTGCCAACCATCTACAAAAATGTTTAAAAAGATGATTATCATATCAATGCAAAGTAAACTTACTGCTGGATTAATATAGAAGTACTTTTTCAAAATCATTGGCGGAATAGTAGTGCCTCCACTAGAAGCATTTACCCGATATAAAAGTGAGACGCCTAATCCCATTAAAGCCCCACCATAAATAACTGCCAACAATTTATTTGAAGTAAGGGCAAAACTTGGTGTAATTTCCATCAATACAGGCAATATAAAGCTTCCTAAAGCTACATTTTTAGTAGTTTTCATCCCTAAAAATATTCCAGCTAGAATCAGCATCAAAATATTCACTACTAATACTGTAATGGAACGATTAATGCCCCACACTGCGTCCACTAAAATTGAAATTCCAGTTGAACCACCGGCTGCAATATTAATTGGTCCATAAAAAAAGTTAATTGAAATTGCAATAATTTCTAGCGCTATTAAAAACACTACCCAGCGCATCCAAGAACGTTTTTTTAAACTATCTCTCATCTCAGCGTCCTTTCTTTTCAAGTCCTTCTCACTAATAATTATACAGTGTGAATTTTACTTGCTCAAACTACTGCCTTATTTAATTAGCTTTATTTTTTATCTTTTTCTTTTTATATTCTAATTGCTGATTACCTTCATAAGCTGGCATTCCATTAGCTGCACGATAAAGTGCTCTTTCAAAAGATTGGTATCCTTTACTTGAACTAACAGCAAATTTTACTTTATATTTACTAGCAAATTCACGAATGTTCCAAGTACTATCATGAGCAGCAAAAGCAGTCACTAAGATTACAATATCTAAATTTTTTATTTGATTTTCCATCGCCTTTTTCTTCCCTTCAAAGGCATTAATTGGAATCGGGATACCATTATACTTATTAACAATTTCTTCCAAAATTTTCTCATTTTGATTATCACCGATTGCAATTCCAACACGCTGATAGTGTAAATCTAAGTCTAAAGTTTCTATTTTAGTAGGAGACAAATTTGTTTTATTAATTTTAGTAGGAGACAAATTTGTTTTATTAATCTTTTTAGGTGTCTTTCCCACTCTTTTGGGTGCTTCAGTTTCATAGATCCAACGAATTTTTACTGCACTAGCAGGATCCTTTTTTAAACGAACATCTTCGCTATACCAGGCTAAATCTACAATTGAGCCATCCTCTAAATGAATAGTTCCATTTTGGTAGTAACTAGAATCAACAGGGACAATAATATTTTTACCTCGTATTTTTAATTTTTGGCCTTTTACATTTCTTGACACACTTAAGTTTCCACTACTACCTTGTACCACCCCATATCTAAAAGTTTCTATTTGATCATAGTCACGCTTACGCATATTTTTGTAGCCAACTACTCGTAAGATTTCTACTTCTGGGCCTAAAGCAGTCTTATTTTCTAAAGCTTCAACTATATCACCAGTTTTTAAATTTAGACTGTGAATCTGACTTTCATTAACTTCAAAAGCAATATCCCCATTATCTGTCGTTAACTGCGCCCCACTTAAAGTACGAATAATTGTATAACGTTTACCTGTACGATAATCTCTTTTTACCTGCTTTTTGGGTTTAAGTGCTTGTTCAAAAATTTTTTGATTAACTACTTGATCGGTTTCAACTGATTTTTGAATTACATTATCTAAACGGCCCAAACTTTTCCCATACTTTTTACTAATTCCACCAAAAAAAGTTAATTTATGAATAGCACCACTAGCTTCTTTCTTAGCCTTCTCATTTCCAGGTGAAGCAATTAACTCTGCGATATTGTTTAACAATGAATTAAATAGTTGTATTTTTTCCTGATTATGATCACTACTTTTTTCTTTTTTGGGAACTACTTGCGTTGATACAACTTCTCCACCTTCTGCCATTGCCAAAATGGCCTTAATTGCACTTAAAGAATTTTGTAAACTTTTATCATCACCTGCTGTTTTATTTAAAATTCTCTTTAAATTATTGCGATAATCATACATTTATTTCACCTACTCATTTTGTTTCTTTTTCTATTTTACTAGAAAAATCACTAACAAAAAACAAGTAACCTAAGTTACCTGTTTTTTGTTAGTTAAAATGTAAAACTGTGGGATCAAAGGTCTTGGTATCTTTAACACCTGTATACATCATTAATTCAGCTAATTCCTCATTCATCTTCACTACTTTATCTTCAACAGCCTTCGTTCCTTTATCAAGTAATTCCGCTAAGATAGCCCTACCAATTAAAACTCCGTCTGCCCCTAATGCAAGTGCTTTATAGGCATCATAGCCTGATACAATTGAACCATCAACAAAAATTGTCATTTTACTATTACCAAGTGCATGCTTGATTGCAGGTAATACTTTTAGTGGTGGAACACCAAATGGTAAACGACCATGGTGGTGAGAAACTACAATCGCACTACATCCCGCATCTCTTGCCTTAATGGTATCTTGGACAGATAAAACTCCCTTAGCTACAAATGGAACATGAGCTGCTTTTACATAACTTCTTAAATCTGCACTAGTTACTGGACCCAAAGCAATCCCATCAACCACATCATATTTTCCATTGGTTCCGGGTACATGGTCAATATCCATTCCCACAGCTACTGCTCCTATTTCTTGCGCTACTGCAATTTCATCTAAGATTTTTTCATGATCAGCAAATGGTTTAATAATTCTAACCGTATCCCCACCTACAGCAGTAATCTCACGGTATTCCTCATTAGTTTCCATTCCAATCCAATTCAAAACGCTCAAATTTTTAGCTGCAATTGCTTTTTCTTGCATTGGCTTACGTTCTTTGTTATCCAAAACTTTATTTAAATGGGATACAGCAGCTAAAGTAATTGGAGATGAGTATTTTTTACCAAAAAATTCTGTCTCCAAATTTGGTTCTACTGCATCTAAGATTCGCATTTCTACTAAAATATTATCAAGGTAAGCCCGATTATGGACATTAGCATCTTCAGCACGGCCACTAGTTACTGGAATCATCCCTTTAGGACCAGGCCACGGACTTTTTATTTCTTGACTTTCCTTCTTTTCAAAATGATGCTCACTAGCACCTGTACTAGCATCTAAATGTTTTTCTTCTTTCATTTCATTTCTCCTCTGCAGCATCTTCTATTTTCAATAAACTGGCAATCTTAGCTATATCAGCATTTTTTTGGGCCGCAATTAGCTCCTCATTAGTCCGAGGATATTCTATGACTTGCTGATGATTAGCCGCTAATGCTTGTAAAAACACTTTACTACTCCGACCATTACCTTCTCTAAAAGGATGAAGGTAATTTAACCGATCTAATAAAAAAGCATAATCTTGAGCAGTTAATTTATCTTTCTTACGTAATTGTGCTAATTTTGTATCAATTTCACTCATTCCAAAAGGAATTCGTGATGGCTCCAAAAACTGTGTTTCTTCTTTTAAAAGTTGATAGTCGCGTATAACTCCTGCCCATTCATATAACCAACCAAACATAATCTTATGGATAGTTTTTAAATCTTCAATTGAAGTTATCGTTTCCTTTTTTCTTAAAAAAGTGAGCGCCCGCACTGCTGATCCCATATATTCTCGCTCTTGCAATTTTTTAGGATCAGTAATGTGTAATTTATTTCTTAATGCCCCTGTTTCATACAGAAAATGATGGTGATACCAAGAACTATCATGTACTTCCTTAATCATGGTCTGCACTCCAAATCTGATCTATTTCATTTTGCAAATCTAAATTTGGCTCTAATGCTTGATTTAATAAAAATTCAATCTCAGTCCTTGTCGGCTCCCATCCTTCTAAATGTTCACTTTCTACAATAAAGCGAATTTGTTGATAAGTCTCTTTATCTTCAATATAAACATCTTGAATAGTTTGATTAGGATCGTTGATTTCCAGCACATAAGTATCCGGAAGAAGTAAGGCAATTAATTCACCTGGCGTTTTACTTAAACTAGTCGCAAATGCATTTAAAACCTTCGGTGACCAAGCATCTGGTTTTTGCTTTAATGCTCTTTGGATTACTTTGCGCGGAATATTGAATTGCTTTGAAATTTTTGTTAATGTAATATTTTCTTGCTTCAATAAGGTAGAAATTGCGCTCATCTTTGTTCACCTTTTTGCATTTTCTTTTAATTTTACTGCTAACTTTTCTGAGAAAAAAATATTTTGATTGGTAACTTTAGTTAAATTAATAACTCAAGCGCGCCACTTTCCACCTTGACCATACGTATGCTTATCCAATTCATTAATAATTACATGAATATGCTCTTTAGGGGCTCCAGTATTCTTATGCACAGCTTTTGTGATATCTTTCATCAAATTAGTAAGTTGCTCATCGCTACGTCCTTTAATCAATTCTACATGTACAAATGGCATAATTATCTCCTTTTTTCTTTTTATTTTTATATCTTCATTATAATGCATCTCTATTAGTATCAACTATTAATTTATAATAAGATATCCGCAAATAGAAAATTAAGCAAATATTTACAAAAAGTTTTAAAAAGTGTTTGACTTTTAACAAATAAATTTCGTATAATATTAAATGTCCGTTAGCGGAGATGGTTCGGTAGCTCAGCTGGATAGAGCAACGGTCTTCTAAACCGTGGGTCGTGAGTTCGAATCTCACCCGAATCATAAAATGTATTGCTAGATTAAGCTTTACAAGTTATTATTCATAATTTGTTCATCAAAAAGTCCACTCAGATTGTTTAATTCTGAGTGGACTTTTTTATACTTATTTTTTTAATTACAGAATCCTACTTAAAAATGGCCATCAAAAACTAACGCTTAGCCTAACTCATACACATTATTTACAACTATTACATCATCTTTTACTTGGTTAAAAGCTTTGCTTCTAGAGCTTCTGTTAATGTTTGTGAAAAATTTATTCCAGCTTGTTCTGCCTTATAGGCAAGGTCGCTCGGAATAGTTGTATTCTTTTTAATTGTTGTTTTTTTAGTTTCTTTTCTAGCCTTTTCTAAATCTGAAAAGATTGGTACAACTAATTTTTTAGGATTTTCCTTTTTTACTCTTTCAATACTGGTTGGTTTTGGCAATTTATTTTCGGGAACATCATATAAAAACGCACCTAAAACCTCTGAACCTCTAGCCATTGCCTCTCCTTCACCTTTCCCATCAGTAATTGCCCCCTCTACATCAGGAAAAGTTACCGTGTACAAGCCTACTTCGTTTTCTGAATCATCTAATATAGCCGGATATACCACATACTTCATAAAATACCTCCTTAAACTTACTTAGTAAGTTTATTTTATTATACGTATAAAAGCGCACTTAATCAACAGTTTTAATTATGAAAAAAGTGACATATAATAAAAAGCAAGTAATAACTACTTGCCTTTTATTAAGTATTACCCATTAATCACACGTAAGATACTATGAGCTGTTCCAACAGCTATAGTATCTTTTCTTTTGCTAAAAGGAATTGCAACCATCTTCCCGTCTTTAGGATTTACGAAAATATGGTGATCTCCTCTTATGCGATCTTCCTTAAATCCAGCTTTTTTAGCCTTCTTCACAAGGTCAATCGCTAAGTATTGTACCATCGACACCCTCCCTTCCCAAATGAGATAATTTAATTATACGCCTTGAAGAGTATTACAACAATAAAGCTGACATTACTATTCAATACGTAATAAAACACGCCAGTCCTTTAATGCGAGCGTTCAAAAATTAACTTCTTTAGTCCATAGTAAAAACCACAAAAGCATCCAACTTTTGTGGCTCATTACCCTCACTCTAATTATTCTTTTCTCTAGATTAAATCTTCTTTTACTAAATATTCTGCATTTTCTACTGCATTCCAAGCTGCACCCTTTAATAAATTATCAGCTACAATCCATGCATTAAATGCGCCTTTATTTTCTTGATCTGGACGAATGCGACCTACAAAAGTTTCTCTTTTTCCAACAGCATCAATTGGTTGTGGGTACACTTGATTTTCTGGATCATCTTGCACAACTACTCCTGGGAAATCAGCCATCACTTTTCTGATATCTTCAGCTGTTGCGGTTTCATCTGCAACTGTAAAGTAGACGCTTTCTCCGTGAGAAATTGGGACTGGGACACGAACACAGGTAGCAGTCACCTTAATTTCAGGTGCATCCATCTCATTAAGCATAATCTTCTTAGTTTCATGAATCATTTTCCATTCTTCATGAGAATACCCATCTTCTTCAAAAACATCAATTTGTGGCAACAAATTAAATGCTAAAGGATAGTGTTTTTTATCTCCCTTAGTTGGCAAAATCTTTGCATCTTCTTGCATATTTTTTCCATCCAAATAATCTTGCGCTTCTTGATTTAATTCATTTAAAGCAGATTGCCCTGCTCCTGAAGCAGCTTGATAGGTAGAAACAATAATCTGCTTTAAGCCAAACTTTCTTCTAACTGGTTCTAATGCCATTACCATTTGAATCGTTGAACAATTTGGGTTAGCAATAATTCCATGATGATTCTTTAGCTGCTCGCCATTAACCTCTGGCACTACCAAAGGCACATCTGGATCCATTCTAAAGGCACTGGTATTATCAACACACACCGCTCCTCTTTTAACTGCCTCTGGTAAAAATTTCTTTGAGACACTTCCACCAGCTGAAGAGAGGACCAAATCTACTCCGTCAAATGACTCGGGTTTAGTTTCTTCTACTATATATTCTTTTCCTCTAAAAGGAAGCTTTGTCCCTGCAGAGCGAGAAGAAGCTAATAATTTTAATTCTTTTACTGGAATAGAAGATTGTTCTAATTGCTCAATCATTCTTCTTCCAACAGCACCAGTTGCTCCTAAAATTGCAACATTATATTCTCTAGTCATTATTATTTCCTTCTTCCACAAACTTCTTTATTCTTTTCAAAGCTTCATGCAAATTTTCATCTGAAGCTGCATAAGACAAACGAACATACCCTTCTCCACCTGGGCCAAAAGCATTGCCTGGAATTACACCAACTTTAGCTTTTTGAGCTAAATCTAAGGCAAATTGATACCCATCATTATGGTATTTTTCTGGAGCCTTTATAAAAATATAGAATGCTCCTTGAGGCTTAACTGCTTGCAGGCCTATTTCCTGCAATTCTCGGTAAACATAGTTGCGACGCTTTTCATATTTTTGACGAGCAGCTTCAATATCATCCAGTCCATTAGTCAAGGCTTCTAAAGCAGCTGCCTGGGAAGCATTAGATGCTGTAGCTACTAAAAAGCCATGAATTTTATTTAGTTGAGCCATTGCCTCTTTAGGAGCAGCCACAAATCCTAAACGATAACCAGTCATCGCATGAGACTTAGAAAGTCCTGAAACAAAAATTGTTCTTTCGGGAATTTCTTTAGCAATTGAATAATGGTCTATTCCATAAGTCAACCCACTATAAATTTCATCAGTGATCACAAATAAATCATGATCTTTAATTACTTTTGCTAGAGCCTTGATTTGTTCTTTAGTATATTCAACTCCACTAGGATTAGAAGGATAATTTAAAATTACTCCCTTTACCCGATCTCCCTCTTTTTTCAAAACTTCTTCGAGCTTTTGTGGTGTCAAAATAAAGTTATCCTTTGAAACATCTACTAAAACTGATTCAGCTCCGCCTAAAGAAACCATTGGCCAATAAAATGAAAAGATTGGTGTTGGAATAATAAACTTATCTCCTGGATTAGCTAAAGATAAGATTGATGCCGCTAAAGCTTCGCTTGCTCCTACAGTCACAGAGATTTCAGTATCTGGATCATAAGAAACACCAATTGTTTTTTCTAAAAAATTACTAATTGCTTGGCGCAGCTCTCTTTTTCCTGCTTGAGGTCCATAGTGTGAATCATTATTGGCAATACTGGCAATTGCAGCTTCTTTAACATGCTCAGGGGTGTCCATATCTGGTTCACCAAGTGTCAACTTAATTAATCCATCAATTGTAGAAATCTGATTATCAAATTCTCTGATTCCTGAGACCTGGATTTTTTCTGCATTTTCACTAAATTTGTTCTTTAAAGATTCTGGTAATGCTGGCATAATTTCCATCCCCTTATAAAATTTTTTCTAATCCAAATACTAATTTAGATAGTTCACCAACTTTTTCTAAGGCAACCTTTACTCCACTCATAAAAGAAGCACGATCAAATGAATCTTGACGAATAGTTAACGCTTCTCCAGGACCACCAAATAAAACTTCTTCATGAGCTATATATCCTGGTAACCGGACTGAATGAATTTTTATTCCTTTATAGTCTCCGCCCCGAACATTTGCTAATGTTTCAACCTCATCAGTATTTGTTTGATGCGGCAAACGAGTTTCATTAATTAACTTAGCAGTCGCAAGTGCCGTACCTGAAGGAGCATCTTTTTTATCAGCATGATGCATTTCAATAATTTCAACATCTGGGAAATACTTTGCAGCTTCTCGCGCAAACTTCATTAAAAGTACTGCTGATAAACCAAAATTAGGTGCAATTAAGCCACCTAAATGGTTGTCTAAAGCTAGTTTTTTTAGAGTCGTTACTTGCTCATCAGTTAAACCAGTTGTACCAACAATAGGTTTCATTTGATGATTTAGGGCATAGGAAACATTTTCAAATACAGAACTTGGCACTGTAAAATCAATCCAGATTTCTGCAATTCCTGCCGGAATTTCAGTTAACTTTGTAAAAACTTGTGCCGTCTCAGGTAAAAGTTCCTTCTGCACTGTCGGAGCTAAACCTGCACTAATTTCAAAATCAGGCAAAGAATTGATTAACTCAATTACTTTCTGCCCCATTGATCCCGTATAACCAGCAATTAATACTTTTTTACTCATTTAGACTTCCTCCCAAATCTAACGATAAATGATGAAGTAGAGCATCTTCAGCTAGACCTAAATGCCGAGCTAAATTTCTTTTTTCTTCATTATTTAAACTAACTATTGGCAAGCGACAATCACCCATTTGAAATCCTTGCGCACTTAAGACGGCTTTAGTTGGACTAGGAGATGGATACATAAAAAGTGCTTGCATCTTTGGCGTTAAAAAGCGCTGAATATTCGCTGCGTGTTGGTATTCATCGGCATATAATACATCATACATTTTTCTCATTAATTGCGGATAGACATGCGAAGCAACTGAAATTACCCCATTAGCGCCTAATACTCTCGCACTTAAAGCTTGCGTATCTTCTCCTGTAAAGATGGCAAAATTTGCTGGGGTATGGTCGACTAATTCTTCCAGTTCTTCTAAAGAAGCACACTGTTTAATTCCGACAATATTTTCTAAAGCTGATAATTCAATAATTGTTTCTACTTCCATTTTTACCCCAGTGCGGCCAGGGATGTTATACATAACAATTGGTAAATTAACGTTTTCGCTTACTGTTTTAAAATGGGCCTTCATCCCTCGCTGATTAGGCTTATTGTAAGGTGGCACGACTACCAAGGCATAATCAATCCCCGGCAATTTACTTACTTCATTAGTAAAAGCAATTGTTTCAGCAGTATTATTACTCCCAGTTCCTGCGATTACTGGAACTCTTCCAGCTACAATTTCACCAAACCTTTGATAAAGCTCTAATTTTTCTGCATGAGTTAAAGTTGGTGTTTCGCCAGTTGTTCCCCCAATTACAAAGCCATTCGAACCTTGGTTAATTAAATAATTAGTTAATTTTTCTAGACTTTGATAATCAATTTCTCCTGAGTCCTTAAAAGGAGTCACAATTGCAGTTAATAAATCTGCATCCCTTAAACTTGTTGTCATCCTTATTCCATCCTCTCTTTTAAAAATCCAACTACTGCTCTAACACCCTTTAAAATACTTTTTTCTTGAGGATTAAAAGTTGCTGAATGAAGCTCTGAATCATCTTCAACACCTAACCAAAACATCGTTCCTGGAATTTTATTTAGCAAAAAGCCAAAATCTTCTCCAGTCATTGCTGGTTTTGTTTCAATAAATTCAACTTCAGGATTCTTTTTCATATAAGTAATAAATTGCTGCGTTAATTCAGGGTTATTTTCAACTGGCCAATATCCTCCCTGATTAAATTTAAGATCAATTTTTACTCCAAAACTTAATTCAATTCCTTTGCAAATTTCTTTAATTCGCTGACGAATTTTAACAATCATCGCTTGAGTCAATCCGCGAATTGTGCCATAAATCTTTGCTTGGCCAGCAATTACATTCCTAATAGTTCCCGCTTCTACTTTTCCGAAGGTCACCACACCACTTTTTATCGGATCAATACTACGTGAGATTATAGTTTGCACCTGCATAATCAAACTTGCAGCAGTTACTACAGCATCATTGGCATCTTGGGGAAAAGCTGCATGACCACTTTTACCCTTAATCTTAATATCCACTTCAGTCGTTCCTGCAAAAAGTGTCCCCATTCGGCAACCAATCGCTCCTGCTGGTAAATTAGGATTATCATGTAAGCCATAAAATTCATCAACTTGAAAATTATTTGTAAAAATTCCTGCTTCGTAAGCTCTCTTAGCTCCACTTTCACTTTCTTCAGCAGGTTGGAAAAAGAAGATCAAATTATCTTGTGGTTGATTTTCACTAAAATAACTTAAGATCCCTAAAGCTACTGTCATATGAATATCATGCCCACATGCATGCATAACATTGGGAGTTTTAGAAGAATAAGGTAAATTTGTCTGTTCAGTCACAGGTAAAGCATCCATATCAGCGCGATAGCCAATATTTTTGCGAGGAGCTTTTCCTTTTACTTTTACTAAAATAGCAGTTGGCAAACTCTCAGGAACCATTATTTCGAGGTATTCTTGGTTTAATTTTCTAATTTCTTCTATTAATAAAGCCTGAGTTTTGAATTCTTTTAAAGCTAATTCTGGAATTTGATGTAATTTTCTTCTAATACTAATTAGTTCATTTTCAGTTAAGATACTCATCCTTATAGCTTCCTTAAATCTTCTTCTAATCCTGTTTTACTGGATGTCTGATCATCAACTTTTTTAATGAAACGTGCTGGTACTCCGGCAACTACTGTATAAGGTTCCACATCTTTGGTAACAATTGCACCCGCAGCTACTACCGCTCCCTTTCCAATGTGTACTCCTTCAATTACTACCGCATTTGCTCCAATTAAAACATCATCTTCCACTACAACTGGTTTGGCACTAGCTGGTTCAATTACTCCTGCCAAAACTGCTCCAGCCCCAATATGAGAATTTTTACCGACAATTGCTCGTCCTCCAAGGACTGCTCCCATATCAATCATACTGCCTTCACCAATTTCTGCACCTATATTAATAATGGCTCCCATCATAATAACTGCATTTTTGCCAATTACTACTTGATCACGAATTAAAGCACCTGGTTCAATTCGAGCATCAATTTCTTTTAAATTAAGTAAAGGAACAGCGGAATTACGAGCAACATTTTCTATATGATAATCAGTAATTAAATCTTGGTTATCTTTTAAAAATTTTTTTACTACTTCCCATTCTCCAAAAATTGTTCCGCTATGACTTTCAGTGAAATTTTGAATATCCTTTGGAAATTCTACTTTATCTAAATTTCCTTTTAAATAAACTTTAATAGGTGTCTTCTTTGGTGCGTTACCAATAAAATTAATGATTTCTTCTGCATTTAGTTCTGCCATAAGTCAATTCCTCCACTAATTTATATATGATTCATCTAAGTGAACTAAGTCGGCTAAGCTTTCTCTTTTTACTACTAATTTATCCTGACCATTTTCTACAAAGACTACTGCTGGTCGAGGATTACGATTATAATTTGAAGCCATCGAGTATCCATAAGCTCCTGTATTTAACATAGCTAAGATATCCCCTGCTTTTACATCCGGTAATGGTTGGTTACTTGCTAAAAGATCACCTGATTCACAATATTTACCCGCAATTCTAACTTCTTGGGTAACTTCTTTAAAAGGATTATTTGCTAATACTGTATCATAATCTGCTTGATATAAAGCTGGACGAATATTATCTCCCATCCCTCCATCAACAGTAATATAAGGTTGATAACCAGAAACTTTTTTACTGCTACCAACTGTATAAAGATTGATTGCAGCTGGTCCAACAATTGAACGACCAGGTTCAATATTAATTTCTGGCATCTTCAAATCAGCCTTTTCAGTTTCTTGTTTAATAGTTTGAACAATTACTTTTACAAATTCTTCTGGTGCCAAGGGATGATCATTTTCTACATATCTAATTCCAAATCCCCCACCTACATTCAAAATCTGCGTTTCATAATGGTATTTTTCGTACCATTGCTTTGCGACCTCTACTAACTTACGGGCAGCCATTTTAAATCCTTCTACTTCAAAGATTTGGGAACCAATATGAGCATGAATGCCTAGCATATTCATTCGAGGATTATTTAATACTTTTACTAGAGCTTCTTCGGCTTGGCCTGATTTTAAATCAAAACCAAATTTACTGTCTTCTTGACCTGTTTGGTCATATTCATGAGTATGAGCAGAAATTCCTGGCGTGATTCTTAACATTACATCTATTTTGCTATTCTTTTCTGCCAAAATATCACTTAAAAGTTCAATTTCATGAAAATTATCAATTATGATTTTCCCAACGCCATGCTCTACTGCCATCTCAAGTTCAAAACGGGATTTATTGTTCCCATGAAAACTAAGTTTCTCCATTGGAAATCCTGCTTGGTAGGCTGTATAAAGTTCTCCAGCTGAAACTACATCCGCATAAGCGCCTTCTTGATCAACCACTTCATAAATTGCTTTTGCCGCAAAGGCTTTACTAGCATAGCTAACTGCATAGTTTACTTTTTCTTGATCAAATACTTTCTTAAAAGCACGGATTTGGTTACGAATCTTACTTACATCATAAACAACCAATGGTGTGCCATACTTGTGTGCTAAGGCGAGTGTGTCTACACCACCAATCATTAAATGATTTTCTGCATTGACATCATTTTTGTTAACTTGTAAATTCATTTTAATTCTCCTATCATCTTTGCGGTAGAAGCGCTTGGAAAAACAAAAATCCTTTGCTTGCAGAGGGTGCAAACAAAGGATTAACTAAAAATCATTAATCAAATTGATCGACAGCGCTCCGCGAATCTTTCGCGACAGTTCGCAGCTTCTTCAACTACGACCCAGCAGATAAGTTGGCTTTTATCTGCTTCGGCAACTTCCCCTTTCCTAGTTAGTCAAAACTTCTGCCCAGCTCATAACTAGTACTCTTGTCAGTTGCACCTCTTCGATTTACTTAGATTCTATACTTTTATTAATTAACAATCAAGTAGTTTACCACTTTTTTTAATTATTCTTGCAGATATATTAATCTATGTTAAAATTCAGTTAATTTAAAAGTTTAATTTTAACATAATTAATTCATCTATCCATTTATGAAAGAAGGAAATGCAAATGAAAGTAATTAAGTTTGGAGGAAGCTCTTTAGCAAGTGGCTCTAAGATTGATCAAGCTTTAAATATTATTAAAAGTGATCCTCAAAGACAAGTAATCGTTGTCTCAGCTCCTGGCAAAAGATCAAGTGATGATATCAAAGTAACTGATTTATTAATTAAATATGCTAATTTAACTTTAAGAAAAGATGATCTAACTGAAATTCAAAGAAAGATATTTTCCCGTTATCAGGAAATAGCTCACTACTTTAATTTAGCTGATGCAGACCTAACAGAAATCAAGCAATATTTACTTTCACTACCAACCAAAGTCTACCCAAATGAAGAATATTTAATGGCAAACTTTAAAGCGCACGGTGAAAGATTAAATGCGATGCTAATTGCCAAAATATTACAAAAAAATGGTCTTAAAGCACGCTTCCTTGATCCAAAAGAAGCTGGTTTAATTGTAACTGGCGAACCCAATGATGCTTTAGTTAGCCCGGAAACTTATACTAATTTAGAAAAAATTCATTTAACTCCTAATGAATATATTGTTTTTCCCGGATTTTTTGGAATTACCCCCTCTGGAAATATTGCTACTTTTTCTCGTGGCGGTTCAGATATTACTGGGGCTATTTTAGCTAGAGGCTTTAATGCAGATCTTTATGAAAACTTTACTGATGTTAACGGAATTTTCTCTGCTAATCCTAATCTAATTCCTCACCCACAATCTATTAAAAAAATGACTTATCGTGAATTACGAGAACTTTCTTATGCTGGCTTCTCCGTATTTCATGATGAAGCTTTAATTCCAGCAATTGAGGGCGGAATTAAAATCAATGTTAAAAATACTAATGAGCCTGATAATCCAGGAACCATGATCGTACCTGAAAAAGATTTTAAGCCAGAGCAAACAATTACTGGTGTTGTGAGTCAAAAACATTTCTCTGCTCTTTATTTACATAAGTATTTACTTAATAAAGAAGCTGGTTTTACCTTACGGATTTTACAAATTCTTTCAAAACATAATATTTCTTATGAACATATGCCTTCTGGAATTGATGATATTACGATTGTCTTTAATCGAAATTTTTTAAACGATCAACTTATTGACCAACTATGTAATGAAATTCAAGCAACTGTCAATCCTGATCATTTAGAATGGATTGATGATTATGCAATTTTAATGGTTGTTGGAGAAGGAATGAAGCATCAACCTCAAATTAGTGCTCAAATTCTTCATAATCTTGCCAAAAAGCATATTTATCCACGCATGATTAATAAAGGTTCTTCCCAAATTTCTTTAATGATTGGTACCAAAAAAGAAGATGCTGAAGAAGCAGTCCAAACTATCTACCACAATTTTTTTAATTAAGGAGCGGAAAAATGGTTGAATTAATAAAAGTACATGGATCCCAAAATCAATTTTTCATATTAGATCAAGAAACTTTAAGCCAAAAGTTAAATGACAAGGAGTTAAAAGAACTTGCTCTTGCTTTAACCAATCACAAAACTGGCTTACTTCATGGTAGCGATGGTTTATTAGTCGTAGATAAAGCTAGTTCTGATGCCCTAGCACAAATGCGTGTAATTAACGCTGATGGAAGTGAAGCGTCAATGTGTGGAAATGGTCTGCGGACAGTAGCACGTTATTTACATGAAAAAACTGGTCAAACTGAATTTAAAGTTCAAACAATGAAAGCTGACCTAAACGTAAGGAAATTTGAGGATTTTGCTCATAACGTCCCAGCTTTTGCAGTTGAAATTTCACCAGTTAGTTTTAACGCTGCCAGCTTACCGTTTAAAAATTTAGGTAGAGAACGCCTTATCAATGATTTTGTTCCTGAAATTTATCCTGGACTTAAATTTACTAGTCTAGCTGTGCCAAATCCTCATTTGATTAGTTTTATGAGTCAAGAGCAGATTGAAAGTAACATTTTAGGCGGAGTAGGAAGCTACCTCAATGGTGATAACCCCTATTATCCAGATGGAGTAAATGTTAATTTTGCTCAAATAATTGATAAAAATAAAATTTTTGTACGGACTTTCGAGCGCGGCGTTGGTTTTACTAATGCCTGCGGTACAGGGATGTCTGCCACCTCCCTCGCCCTAGCTTTGACTCATCCTGAAGCTGGAGAATTAGAGCAGACAATTACTGTCTACAACCCTGGTGGTTTCGTGAAAACTATTCCACACTATGATGCACTACACCACCGCTATTGGATTGAATTAATTGGTAATGCCACTTTTACAGATAAGATTAATATTAGTGAAGAAGATTTAAAAAATCATAACTTTACTCATGCTGCAATTACTTCTACCAATGAACAAGATGCATATCTGAACTTTGTTAACAATCTCCCTCACTTCAACAATGTAACTTCACTATAATAAAAAATGGATATACCTTGATTTAGGTACATCCATTTTACTTTTGCATAACCAATTGTACTGGTGACATTAATTGTACTTGTCCTAAAATAGTTCTTACTTGTTTAGGAGACATAATGTCATAGTTTTTGAGCCAAAAGATTATTGTATCAACAATTCCTCCAATATAAATTTTAAGCATTAACTCTGTAGGAATTTCACCGAACTTTTTTCTTTTCTGGTATTCTTCTGGAAAAAGATACTTAAAGCGTACAATAAATTCTGTTTCGGAAATATTTCTAATGAGTTCTAAAAAATGAAGATCCCCATTATCTGATAGTAACACTTTTGCTTCATCTTTCCATTTACTACAATACTCAATAGTATAGCGAAAACTATCTTCAGCTAACTTACTAATTTCTTCAGGAGAAGGAATTTCCTGTAAATTCCTTAAAATTTCTCGATCTTTTTCCAAAGCTTCTTGTAAGCCATTGACTAAATAAATCTCCGTTTTAGCTAAAACATCATTTTTATCAGAAAAATGCTGATAAAATGTACGTGAACTTACTTGTGCTTTTTCTATAATATCCTTATTTTTTAAAGTATTAAACGGCTTTTCTTTAATACATTCAATGAGTGCATGCTGAATACGTAACTGTGTATTATAATAGCGTATATCCACGTGCTCTCCCCCCCCCTCTTTAAATAACATTCATTTTAATTCAAGTAACAAAAATACAAAAATTAAATAACATCTAAAATAGAGTATACCATAAAAAGTAAACAAATTGTTTACTTTTTTTATATTCTTTTTAAAAATTATTGAATAACTTTAAAAAGGGCTGTAATTCTTTTTATCTAAAATAATTAATTTATACTAGTAATTAGAAAATAAGATAAAATAATATAACGTCATTATTCAAAAAACTTGAAAAAGTGTTATTTTTTTAATAACTAAAGATTGGATGAATCAACAATGGAATTCAAAAAGATTTTAAAGGATCAACAAGAAATTAAACAATTTAGTAAACGTTCTGTCCCTACTAAAAAACTTAAAAAAATTATTTCACAGGCCCAACAAGCTCCTTCTCTTCTTAATTCACAACCATGGCGTGTTTACATCTCAATGCCCACCCTTACTAATAAAATTAGAGCAGCTTATTATCGCTCATTTACTAAAAACAAGCCAATTCACTCTGAATTAGAAAACTTCATTCCTAACGGGAAATGGGATATACGCGAAGCTAAAAATATGCTTAACTATAGTGATTCAGTTCAGTTTTTAAAGGAAGGAAAGTTCTCTGACTATACTGCTGCTGAAGCAGAACTTTACCAAGCTCAAATTTTAGCTGTAATTACTATTCCAAAGGTTTCACCTGCCTGGTCACTTTACGATTTAGGTTCATTTTCACAATGCTTACATTTAGCAGCTAAAAATGAAGGAGTGGATTCGCTCAATCTTTATAGTGCTACTCACTATCCAGAAATCGTTCATAAGTATCTTAAAATTCCTGACTCTGAAGCAGTCGGAATGGTAATCGCTCTAGGCCACCGTGCTAAAGAAAAAAATTCAACTTTAAATTCTTTACCTACCTTACGTTTACCATTTGACAGTGTAGGAAAATTTATTACAGAATAACAAAATAAAGAGATAATTCATATCAGCATATGAATTATCTCTTTGTTTTGTGGAATTTATTATTTAGTTAAACAAAGTCCAAGGTTGACTTGGTCTACTGTAAAGGTATCCTTGTTGCCATTTCCATTCTGGGTGTTGCTTAATAAATTCATCAGCATCAAATGGTTCACCATCAGCACGACCAAAGATTCCCCACATATTTAAGTTATCGATATCATTAGCATCAGCACATTTACCATCGCAAGAACCTGCTGGGTAAAATGGAACATTCCAAACTGCATGTGGATCGTCAGCATAATATTGTGGATCAACATCATAGTGAGCACAAATATTTCTTGAGGAAGGATTTTGGTAGCCAAGGTATGGATCATACTTATCAGCTAAAATTTTCTTTGCCATAGCAGTATCAATTTTACCACTCACTTCTGGTAATAATTGTTCAAATCGTGTTCTACGAGCACCTGTTTGCTGGCGAGTATCATTGTAACCATTGTCTACACACTCTAAATTACGAATTCTTGGGTTGTGACAGGCATTACAGCCATAGAAGTAACCATCTTTTGTTCGTAATAATTCTTGATACTTTAAGCCTTGTTCATAACGAGCAATTTCATTATTTTTAGTATCTGCTAATAACCAAATATTTGCATATCCACCATTATTACCCTTATTAGCAATCTCAATCCATTCATCAATGTTATCAGCATATTGCGTTGCTTTACGGGCACGGACATATTCTGGAATTCCATTAACATCATATCCTACAAATCCAGCAATTGTAGTTTCAGTAATTCCTAAGCCGGCATCAGTTACATAAAAATCAGTCATTGAGTCAATATAACCTGGAACAGTTTGCATCTTAAAAGAGTGACCCTTTTCTGGTTTCACTAATTCACAAACATTAAAGTATTGACCACTCCAAAAATCATCAAAACTTTCATGGGCAATGACTGGTTTTCCATCTGTAGTAGCAGATCCCGTAGCTACAAAACCTGAACAGTGGGAAGATCTTGGGCCTTTTGGAGGATTATTAGAATAGTTAGCAGCAACTTGTGGCCACCAATAGCCTGTTAACTCCATCCAAGCATTCCAACCAATAATGTCATCTAAACTAGTTTCATATCCACCAGCTGTAAAGCCATCAGCCATCCCTTGCATTTCTTCTAAGTATTCTTCAGGAATCTTATCCTTATGTAATTTCACAGCTTCTTTAACAAAGAAAGAGTAATCCATTCCATAAAATTCAAGTGTCATGCGGTCATACACTCTGATTGCATCTTTATACTCATCAGTTAATAAATAGCCATGTTGGAATCCTATTTCATAAGGTTTTCCTTGGACAGTAATATAGTGCCAACCATTTTCGTCTTTTCGACTAGCCTTAGCAACAATTGCTTTTTGGTCTTTTGTTAAGGACATAATGTTAATACCTCCATTATCTATAAACGTGAAATTAAATTGTTAAATAGATATTTAGATAATAACTTGCAAGATAAATATTTATAATCTACTTACCTTTAAAGATAGTGGCATTTACTTTAAAAAGCAAATAAAAGGCTCTAAAAGCTTATTCAGCTGACTTTTTAGCTAAATAAATAGCATTGACTTTAACCATCAATGCTATTTTATTAACTTAATCGACAATTTTATTTAAGGCAGCCACCACAGCATCCTTTTCTTTTTCAACCAAGTTAACCTTAGTTTCAATTACACGAATATCCATTTCAATTTCTCTAGTTAAACCTGGAGTATTCAATTTTGGTTCAAAGAATTCCTTAAATTGTGCTAAATATTCTGGAGTATGGAAAACATTAGCTGTAACTGTTACAAAAGTAGCAAATTCCATATCTCCCCCAACAGTTTTTTCGAGCCAATCCCAACTATAACGCATCCAATTCCAGGCTTGTCTTTGACCATAAGGATTTGCCAAAACTCCACGATACCAAGCACGTAAATCTTGTGGTTTTACAACATCTGCTTCTTTAAAGACATCAACAATGGCGTCGATAATATCTGGCTGTGCAGTATCAGTAATTGCCTTAGTTAAATCATTTTTAAAACTAGGATCACTTGTAGTTTCATATTCATGCATTAATTTATCATGCAAACTCATACTACCAAAGTTGTGGACTTCATTATCTAAAACTAAAGCACGGATATCTGCATTAATTGCATCTAATTGATCCTCATTTTCATTATAAATTCTATGCAAGGTAGCAATTGTAGTATCATTTTTACCATATAAAGAAGCTGCAATTACATATGGACGTGTCAATGTATCATCAATTGACTCATCTTCTCTTGGTAAAAAGCCTAAACGCTTAACTTGATCCTCAGATAGCATATTATAAAATTCACGTAATTTCTTATCTTCTGGAGAATTTGGTTCAACAAAATTACGTAAGTAAGCTAAGAGACGATATAAAGCATCATTAACAATTGAAGAAGTTGAGTTAGCAAATTTAGGTAATAGTGGAATAATTTCTGCCCAGGACATTTGTCCTGCTTCTGCTAATAAGCGAAAATCTTGTAGCAATTGCAATTTATCAGTAGCAGTCAAATCTTCAACACTAGCTAAAATATCTTGTAGTAATTCTGCATCATATTTAACGATAAAGTCAGAATTATTACCAACATTTAGTCTAAATGCCTTACCTGCTGCTTGACGTAAAGCTTCATAATTGCCAAGATTTACTTCAGCATCTTTCATAATTTGCGGAGCTGCTTGATAATTAGATTCTAGCGGAATTTGCCAAGTTCTTCCTACTTCTTTTCCTTCTCCAATGAAAAATTGCTTTTGTGATAAAACCAAATCACCATTTTCAACTTTAACATTGACAACAGGATATCCTGGTTGTTCAAGCCAAGAATGCATGATTTCTCCAATATCTAATCCAGAAGCTTCGCCTAATGCCTTCCACAAGTCATCCCCAGTAGCATTGCCAAACTTATGAGCAGCAAAATACTTCTTCAGACCTGCTCTTAAAGCATCATCACCTAATAAGGCTCTTACCATTACTAACATTCTAGAACCTTTAGCATAGACAATTGCTCCATCAAACAAAGCATCAATTTCTGCAGGATCATTAACCATTACATGTACAGATTGGACCCCATCAGTTGCATCCCTTTGTAATGCAAGAGGTACTTCACTTGTTTGGAACATTTCCCAAATCTTCCAATCTGGTTCTAAAGCATTAATTGCTACATATTCCATCATGTTTGCAAAACTTTCGTTTAGCCATAAGTTATCCCACCATTGCATTGTTACCAAATCACCAAACCATTGGTGAGCTAATTCATGGGCAATTACTGTGGCAATCAATTGCTTTTGATCTAAGGCAGTATTGTCAGGATCTACTAAAAGATAAGCTTCACGATAAGTTACACAACCCCAATTTTCCATTGCTCCTGCTGAAAAGTCAGGAAGTGCTACTTGATAAGAATGTTCTAGTGGATATGGAGTTTCATAATAGTCTTCATAAAATTCAATAGAACGTTTTGCAATATCTAAAGCAAAGTCTAATTCTTTTGGTTGATGAGCTTTTGTAGCAAAAACACCGATTTCAACTCCAGAATTAGTCTTCGTCAATTTACTTTGCATTTCTCCAAAAACAAAGGCTACTAAGTAAGTTGACATCCGTAAAGTTTCTTTAAAGTAGTGCACTCCATCAACCACTTTTTCTTCTGGTTGATTAGAAATTATAGTTTCACCTGGTTTTTCATCAAACTTAATTGCCAAACTAAAAGTTGCCTTAGCAGCTGGTTCATCGACACAAGGAAAAGCTTGGCGAGCAAAAGTTGTTTCAAATTGGGTACCAATTAATTGCTTTTTAACTCCATCAACTTCATAGTAAGAAGGATAAATTCCCATCATTGTATCTGTTAGCGGACCTGCAAATTCAACTTCAACTGTTATATTGCCAGTTTTACCGGCATTGATATTAATAACTTGTTCGTCATTATCAACCTTGAAGTCTACTTCTTGTCCATCAACACTAACTTTTGTGATTTCCAAGAATTTTTGATTTAGTTTAATTTTATCTTCTACAGCTTCTCCACTAACTGTAACTTTACCAGAAAAAACTTTTTCTTGCCGATTAATATCTAAATAAACGTCATAGTGTTCTGGCTTAAATAATTCGTATAAGCGTTGGACTTGTGCCATAAAATTATCCTCTCTATATTATATTCTTAATTAATTATTATAACCTTTTTAATCTATCATTGCTACTTTACAAGTTAGTTTTAATCATTGGGCAAAATTTTATCTCTTTTCCTCAAATAACTAGTACAATAAAGTTATAATTATTTAATTTCGGAGGCTTTTATGAAGTACAATCAATATGCTTATCTTAAAACTGACTACCAAACTAAAATTAATGAATTACTTAACATCAAGTTTTTAAAGGTGGATTGGGAAAAAGAGAGTTTTGCTAGTTTATTAAAAAATCTCTTTGAAAATTGTTTTGCACAAGCAACAACTTCTCAAGCCAAAGAAGCTAAATTAAACGAATATGCAGTAAGTGAAACCGAAACTTTAGCCGATTTTATTTCTAAAAATCCTACCAACATCTCCCGTAAGGAATTCTATAATGTTGCCCTACAATTATTAAATTATCATGTTGGTTATGACTTTTCTCTAACTGATCCTTTAGATCGTATGAAACGTAATGCTCTTCCTTTTACAGAGAAGGAAATAATTGACAAAGATGAATTAATCAACGTTTTCTATCGACTACTAAATACTCGCGCAAAAAATGGACAAACTTTAATTGATAACTTAGCCGGTAAAGGCTACTTTACCCAATTTTATCCTGTTACTAAATTCATGTACTTTAATGGAAAAGCTTTGCCAGTTTTTGACACCAGTAAAGTTATTCGAGAAGTAGTTTACGTAGAAAGTGATTTAGACACTGACGAAGATGGAAAAAGTGATCTTCTTCAAGTTACAATCTTTCGTCCAATCGAAAGCAATACTTTCAAAATTCCTGCACTCTATACAGCTGATCCCTACTTTGGCGGAATCATTGACAATGCTAACCGGAATCATAATGTAGATGTGAATCTAGAGGATGCCACTACTAGTGATTATCCAAACTATGAAGCCCTTCCTAAAGTTAAAGCATCTTTACCAGGTAATGAAAATCATGCAAGTAGTGAACTTGCTGTTCACAAAGGCGCTTATAGTCTTAACGAATACTTACTAGCTCGTGGATTTGCTAATGTTTATGCTGGTGCCATTGGTACTCGTGGTAGTGATGGTTTGCGAATTACAGGTGCTCCTGAAGAAACAATTGCTGCTAAAGAAATTATTGAATGGCTACATGGTGATCGAATTGCTTATACTGACCGCAATCGCACTCACCAAACTAAAGCTTCTTGGTGTAATGGTAATATTGGAATGACTGGACGTTCTTATTTAGGCACACTTCAAATTGCCGTGGCTACTACTGGAGTTGCTGGACTTAAAACTGTTGTTTCAGAAGCAGCTATTTCTTCTTGGTATGACTACTATCGAGAACATGGTTTGGTAGTTGCGCCAGAAGCTTGCCAAGGGGAAGATCTCGATATGCTGGCCGAAACTTGCCAATCTAATTTATGGGATGCTGGTAACTATTTAAAAATAAAGCCTAAATTTGACGAAATGCAGAAAAAGCTCCTTAAAAAAGCTGATCGAGAAACCGGTCAATATTCAGATTTCTGGGAAGTGCGAAATTATCGCCACCACTTAAATAATGTTAAATGCTCTTGGATTTCTGTCCATGGACTTAACGATTGGAATGTAAAGCCTAAAAATGTTTACAAACTTTGGCAAAAAATTGCTAAGCTTCCTATTGCCCACAAACTTTTCCTCCACCAAGGTCCTCACTATAACATGAATAATTTATTATCCATCGACTTTTCTGAAATGATGAATTTATGGTTTTGTCATGAATTACTTAAAGTTAATAATAACGCTTATAAGCAATGGGAAACAGTGATGATTCAAGATAATCTCCAACCTGATATCTGGCATGAAGAGCCAAAATGGAATAATTCATTAGGGACTCAAGAACTTTACTACCCTAACGCTGAAGGAGAATTATTAAAGATTAGTAGTGCAGATGACGAAAAAGTCTCATTTACTGATGTAGGAGGAAAAGTATTTAAAGAAGCCAAAATCTCTGAAAAAGATTGGGAATATGAATTTATTTCTGGCAAAGAACGGTGGGCAGACCAACAACTTCGTTTTATTACCGAAGAGTTTATCAACCCAATTACTGTTGTCGGTCGTCCCAAAATTAAAATAAGAGTTAGTTCCTCACTACCTAAAGGCCAAATTTCGGTTGCTTTAGTTGAATTAGGAAAACGCAAGCGCCTAACACGAGTTCCAAAGCTCTTTAATGACCAAATTCAAGAGTTAGGTTATCGCTTTGGCACTGATATACTAAGAGAATATGTTCCTGATAAATTTACTGAAGCTAAACTAATCACCAAAGGTCATATGAATATCCAAAACTACGCAGATATGAAGAAGGCGCAAAAAGTGATTCCTGAAAAATTCTACGATCTTGAATTTTTCTTACAACCTACCTTTTATCGCGTTCCAGTTGGATCTTGCCTAGGTTTAATCATCTACTCTACTGACCAAGCTATGACTAAGCGTCCTCTTGAAGAAGAAACCTACACTATTGACTTAACTAATACTGTTTTCTCATATAGTCAAATGTAGAGATTGAAAAAGCATAATTCGAAAATACCCCATATTGTAGCTATAAGTCTAACAACTATGGGGTATTTTTTGACTAACCTAAAATAGTTTTTCTCTAATGAGTATCTAAATTTAATAAAATAATCTATTAAAACTATTGTTTATAAAATACAATTAAGACAATCAATAATACTTAACCGTAAATTATTACTTAGAAATAAGTTCTTTTAAGACGGTATTAAGTGCAGTATAGTCATGACAATTAACATATCTTTTAAGCCGACTAATATAATATTCTTTTTCCTTCTTATTCATATTTGAAAATACTATGGCATCATTTTTATTCGAAATAATTCGCTGTGCCCAAGCTACTAGGGGGTGTACATAATCACAAGGTAATTCTACTATTTCTTGAAGTACTTTTAAAATATAACTTACGCTTTCTTCATCCCTGATTAATAACGCTTTATAGAGTTTCTTTCTTTGCTCTTCTACCCATTCTGGCAATGACTTTTCAAAATACATACGATCGAGTCTGCTAAGAAGAATGGCTCCTCTCCCAATAATACTTCTAGCAGCAGATTGATTAATTGTAAGAATTTTTTTAATATTTTCTTCTTTAAATGGACCATGGTATCCATTTTTAGAATCCATAAATCGTAAAATTTGCGCTCCCCCTAGACCAATTCCATCTGTTCCTGTTTGAACAATCTCCATTAGATGTTTAAATCTAAAACCTGCTGAAAAGTAAGTTAATAGACCTACTTCATGAGATTTGTGCACTAACTCCAAAGCTCTTTTATATCCAAGTTGTTCCATTATCGGATCACTCGGGTACCAATTTGCTGTCCCATCAAATGTAACTTTATCAAAATTACCCGCTTTAGTAATCTCAATACCTAACTTAGCGATCTCCATTCGATCAGTAATTCTTCTCGGTTTTCCATTATTTTTTCTAAGTGTTTCATTTCGATCATCTATAAGCGGGTAATTAATACAAAAAGCAGCTGCAAGTACTTGAAGATTTTCATCACGAACCACATTTGCAGAGACAGCACGCATAAACTTTATTGCTTGAGTAACTGTCATTTTTTCAATAGCTACCTTGCACTCTGAAAGACCATTCATAAAAATTGCAGAACATACCGCAATCGTTGTATGAACAGATTTGATAAATGAATTATCAAATCTATCTTCAAACATCGGTCTCCCCACATATGATGATACAGAGGTATCTCTGCCGACGCTCATTTTGACCTTACCAATTGTAGCTAAATCGGGGAGTCTATAAGGCTCTACTAGCTCTCGATTATTTTCTTTTCCACGTTCAAGATATTCAATATGAACATTAGTACCATTTATATATTCCATCTTACGAATAGTTCCTGTCAAATGACCTAATCCTGGATCTGTAATTGAAGCCTGAGTTTGGATTTTTCTAAATCCACTATTACCCCAAGGTACAATTGGTGCCTCACTATATCCACGAATATTAATCATTTCAAAGGCAATTTGGCGAGTTAGATATTCTTGTAATGTTGAGTTTCTATTCTCGTGTCTAATTTTCATATCTAATAGACTTGCTACATTAATAAACTTCGGAATATCTAACTTATCATAATCCGAAATAGAATGATTATTTTGCTGGAGTCTTTTCAAATCAATAACCAATAAAAGCCCATTCTCTTTATTAATAAAATTAGCATAACCCAACTTATTAGGTGATAAAAAAGGAACCACATTATTAATATTGTCTAATAAATCCAAATAGCTCCATACTATTTTTTGAGTATCTTCAACCATATCCAATGCTTCTAAAAATTTTATTATGTCAGATATCACCTTAGAAGTAGATTCATCCTTATACAGTTCTTGTATATGATTAAATTGTTTAATTAAACGTTTTTCAAAATTTAAAAACATTTTACTAAATACAGGAATATAAGAAGTATCTTAAAAAAAGTCTGATCTGTAAATTTTTTATTCTTTACAATTTGACTAGTAAGTCTATAATCTAATTCAAGAAAGCTATCTAAAATAGCCTTTTTAATTAACCCCGCTTGAAGAGGAATATAACCAGATGAAACATCTTCTACATAACGACGATAATACCTATTATTTTCACTCATAAATTTAATTCTCCCATTTCCACAGAACAACTTTTCCAATCATATGCCCATTCTCTACTAAGGCATGTGCTGTCCTAAGATTAGCTGCATTTAATGGTGATAGCACTTGTGTTAATGTGCATTTCAGCTTTCTTTCATCAATCATATTAGATATTTTATTTAAAATTTTATGTTGAGTGTCCATATCTGCTGTATGGTAGTATGATTTGGTATACATCCATTCCCAAGAAAATGTTGCCTTTTTTGTAGTTAAAAGTCGTAAATTAACTGGACGCTTATTCTCTGTTGTTGAAACAATTGCTCCTTCCGGCTTAATTAATTCACACATTTCTTTCCAATGATTATCTAAATCATTTAGTTCCAAGATATAATCTACATATTTATAGCCAAGTTTTCTAACCTCATCCACTAAATTTTTTCGATGATTTACTACATATGTTGCTCCATGTTCTTTAACCCAGTTAATACTTTCATTTCGTGAAGCAGTTGCAATAACAGTTAAACCTACATTAGCAGCTAATTGAGTAGCAACCGAGCCAACACCACCTGCGCCATTAATAATAAGAATAGTTTTGCCATTATATTTTTGTTCATCAGACAATGCTAATTGTTCAAATAAAGCTTCATATGCTGTTAATGAAGTCAACGGCATAGCTGCCGCCTCACTATCATTCAACGATTTTGGTGCATAACCAACAATTCGTTCATCAACTAATTGATATTCACTATTGCTTCCTGCACGTTTAAAAGATCCAGCATAAAATGCCCTGTCACCTGGCTTGAATAAGGATACTTTACTACCAGTTTTTTTAACAATTCCACAAGCATCCCATCCAATAACTCGTGGGGTCTTTAATTTACCTAGTCCATTACGTCGCACTCCAACATCAACAGGATTCACCGACACAGCGGCAACTTTTACCAATAAATCATGATCTTTGGGTACTGGTATTTTTTCCTCAAACTCAAACAAACTTTTAGGATTGGCAATATCTAAATGTTCTTTAAAACCAATTGCTTTCATAATTAACTCCTCTTTTCTATTTCTTTACACATAGTAAACAAATTACCAAAGGCAAACAAGAAGGGAATTTAATTTTTCTATGTAACAATTATTTCCCCCTAGGTGTAAAATAAAAACAACAATATCATGAAAGAGAAGAATTACAATGCAAAGACATATTTTTAATTGTAGTAACGGTTGTCCCATCGAAAGTACCCTACAGATAATTTCCGGTAAGTGGAAAAGTGTAATTTTATATCATCTTATAAAGAATGGAACATGTAGATTTAGTGAATTACAAAAAAAGATACCGGATTGTTCAAGAAGAATGCTATCACTTCAATTAAATGATTTAGAGAAAGATAAAATTATTGAAAAAAAGATATATCCAGTAATACCTCCTAAAACAGAATATAAACTAACAAATTTTGGCAAAACTCTCAATCCAATTATTCTCGAAATGGAAAAATGGGGAAATATGTATAATTCTATCCATTTAAACGAAGGAAATTAAATACACGATTCCTGCAAAATGATATGAACCCTAAAATTAGGACATATTATTAATTAGCTTTGATTCATAATCGCATTCCGATATTCAATCGGTGTGCGATTTTTTAGTACAGTTTTAATTCGTTTAGTATTGTAATATTCAATATATTCTTTGATGGCTTCTTCTAACTCATCTAAATTACTAAAATTATTTTCGAATCCATAAAACATTTCTCTTTTAAGTATGCCAAAGAAACCCTCCATCATGCCATCATCTAAAGAATTACCTTTACGTGACATACTTTGGGTTATGCCATGATTTTTAAGCCATGATTGAAAGAGAGGATGTTGATATTGCCAGCCTTGATCAGTATGAAATACTAAACCATTAAGGGCCGGATACTTTTTATAGGCCAGCTTTAACATATCCATTACTTGCTTTAAAACAGGATGACGACTTAGAGTATAAGAGACAATCTCTTGTGTGCAACCGTCCATAATTGGGGATAGATAAAGCTTTTCACCATTCAAATGAAATTCCGTCACATCTGAATACCACTTTTTATTTGGAATTACAGACTTGAAATTACGTTTAATCAAGTTACTTTTGATCTTACCTACAGTTCCACGATAGCTTGAATATTTATGCTTACGTCTAATGGCAATGCCATATAAGTGCATTTTAGTCATTAGACGTTTTACTTTCTTATGATTGATTTTAAGTCCTTCACGTTGAAGTTGTGCAGTAATTCTTCTATAACCGTAGCGATGTTTGTGCTCTTCATATACTTCTTTGATCCTTTCCATGATATTTTGGTTTTTCCTATCTTTATCATCATGTCCTTGAACATAGTAATAATTACTCCTAGATAGGTGAGGAAGGTCAGGTTTAGAATTGATCACTTTAAGCACAAAACTCACAGTCACATGAAGTTCTTGCCTTAGCTGTGTGACTGCAGAAACTATTTCTTGTGCTTTTGGTTTCTGATTCTTTGTGCCACTAAGGCATCTAATTTTTTTATAAATTCGTTCTCGACAGTAAGCTCTAAATTCTTTTGTTTGAGGTCCTTGATTTGCTTTTGAAGTTCTTGAATCTGTTTGTCTTTGTTCTGCATTAGATCTTCTACCTTTCTTATGATTAATGACATTATACCCATTTTCTTTGTATTTGCGAACCCAATTGTAAAGCATGGCCCTACTACGTAAACCAAGATCTAATGATATTTGGGACATAGTTTCGTCTCCTGAAAGAACCCTTCTAATTGCCTTTTCTTTAAATTCTATTGAATAAAAAGTATAGGGCTTATCTAGGATTTCTAATCCATATTTATCGATTAATTTAAATAAGTATCTAAGACTATCAGAGGTAATTCCATATTCTTTTCCTAATTGAAGAGAAGATTTACCGTAATATTTCCAATTATTATAAATATCAATTTTATCTTGTTTAGACAGTTTAGTCATAATAAAAAACCTCGAAATTCTTGTCCGAATTTCGGGGTTCATATCAAAATACAGAAATCGTGTATTTAATTAACTAATCTTTTAGTTTTCTTTTCATGGTTCTTCAAGCATAAACTATGCTTTTTTATTTACCAACTTCAATAAAACAGTGAAAGTAATTTGACTATTTTTGTAAGAAACGTTTATTTTTCCACCAAAACTTTCTACCATTTCTTTTGCCATTGCTAAACCAATACCAAAACCTGACTTTTTAGAATTATGAGACTTATCTTCTCGATAAAATCGTTCAAAAAATGATTTATAATCTAAACCAGCTCCTGCAGCATAGGTATTTGAAATAGACAAAATAGCTTGTTTCCCTATTCGTCCCCGGCGTAAATTAATTGATATTTTGCCATCGAGATCACAGTATTTGCACGCATTATCTAGTAAAATGTTTACTAATTCATTTAATGAATGTTTTTCTCCCCAAACATTTAAATCTGTAGCAATCTGTGCATTGTAATGAAGACCCTTTTGCTCCATAAGGGACTTAAAGCTTTGGGTAACTTCTTTAACAATTTGAGAAAAATTCACTTTACTTACTACAACTTCTTTAGTTTCTCCTGTTCGTGCCATAGCAATTAAATTATTAATTAATTGGGTTAGCCGCTGAGTTTGTTGTTTGGTACTTTCAACCCACTCAGAGTCTTCTCCTAGCATTTCCTGCATTTCAGTATTAGCAGAGATAATCGCTAACGGCGTCTTTAATTCATGCCCTGCATTAGTAATAAATTCTTTTTGTTTTTTATAGGTACGAATAATTGGACCAATTGCCTTTTTTGAAATTAAAATTAAAACTGTTGCAAAGATAATCAAAGCTACAACACTTAATACACCGGCAATTTTCACTAAAATCCAAAAACGATTAAAGATCAATGATTCATTTAAAAAAATAATCATTCGATTTCCTAATTCATTTTTAGTAATTCTAAAGGCATAAATATTTTTGCCAATTTTAACCCGATTCGCTATATTCTTTTTACTAATAATTTTTTGGGCTACCTGTTTAATTTGTTTTTTAGAAATACCATCAACATTCTCATCATTCATAATTTGAACAGTATTTTGTGGAGTTACGCCTACCGTGAAATAACGATATTGATAAACTGCCTCTGGATTATAAGTGCCTGCCCCAAAATTACGATTAATTACATCATTTTGATTGCCAAAAACGGGTTGAGCATTTTGCGGGGTTAAGTGACCATGATTTTTGTCAAGAGCCGTTAAAACTCGATTGACTTCACCACTACTTTGATGATAACTAAAAAATAGTAGTGTTCCCATGGTAAAAAATAAAACTATTGCTAAAGAAGTAATTGAGAGATAAATAAATTTCCACCTAAATTTTTGAATCATTTACTTTACCTACCCTTCAATTTTAAAACTACCATCCTTTTCTCCTAAGATTTTAATTTCACTTTGAATTGAACGCAATTTTTGTCGCAAGTAAGAGATATAAATCCAAACGATTTCACTGGTAACGTCATCTTCATTTTTCCAAACTTGATTAAAAATTTCCTGAGTAGAAATTTCTTTTCCTTGGTTTAATAATAAATAATTCATTACTTGTGTTTCTTTGCTATTTAAGCGAATTGAATTTTCGCTAATCAATTCTTGTTCTGGAACATTTAAACACAAATCTCCAATTTTAATTTCATCAGGAGTATAAGTATCATCACGCCGTTTCTTTGACCGTAAACGTGCAAGTAGTTCCTTTAAAGAAAATGGCTTAGTTAGATAATCATCAGCTCCTGTATCAAGCCCTAAAACACGATCATCAATTTCTGACTTAGCCGTTAACATTAAGATATAACTTTTATTACCACTTTCACGAATCTTTTTTAAGGCAGTAATTCCATCCATTACTGGCATCATGATATCTAAAATAATAATATCGTAGCTATTTTTACTTACCTTTTCAACGGCTTCTTTACCATTTTCAACAGCTGTTACTTCATGACCCTCATGTTGCATAGCTGCTACTAAAACATGAGATAATTGCTCTTCATCTTCTGCAATCAAAATCTTCAAGTTAATCATCCTCTCTGATTAATTGTCTAATTGTCTGCATACTTACATCACAAGAAGCTAATTCATCAGCTACTCTTTTTAATTCTTGTCCAATCATCTCTGGATTATTAATTGTATGCTTATACTTCATTTCATGTTCCAAACTAGCCCAAGTATCCATTGCAATTGTTCTTAGTTGCACCTCAATAAAGTATTGACCTGGATCATTACCATCAATATCAGCTACTGGATAAGTGACTTCTAAAATCAAGTGATATGAACGATAGCCATTTGGTTTAGCATGTGTAATGTAGTCTTTTTGTTTTACAATTGCTACATTATTTAAATGTTCAATTATATCAATCCAAGTATAAATATCATCAATAAAATTGCATACAATTCTAACACCAATACTGTCTTTATTTTCCTTTAAAGCGGAGCGAACATTTAATGGTAAATTCTTTCTTTGACATTTTTCAATCATACTTTTAG
This sequence comes from Lactobacillus sp. PV037, assembly GCF_014522345.1. Classification (NCBI taxonomy): domain Bacteria; kingdom Bacillati; phylum Bacillota; class Bacilli; order Lactobacillales; family Lactobacillaceae; genus Lactobacillus; species Lactobacillus sp. PV037. The sequence goes on from NZ_CP041987.1 coordinate 1,003,110, forward strand.
GAGTTTTCACTCTTCCAATTAAGTGTTCGTATAAACGATCTCCCGTTTCTGTTTGATAGTCATCCTTAATTTCTTCTAATTTATCTAAAGTCTCAGCTAAAATTTCAGCTAATACTGGCTGGTAATCTCCATAAATATTTTCTTGCATTATGTCACCTTCTAGTTGTATTAATAATACCAACTAAAAAAATCCCCTTCAATCTTGAAGAGAATTTTTAGAAAAACTTATGCTAATTCAACACTAATTTTCATCCCTTGACTCAAAGTCTGATAAACAACCGAAACATGCAAAATATGATTTAAGAAATTTTGCTTTTCTTCTTGAGTCATTTTACTTTTGAAAAACACCTTAACATTAATTTTTGAGACTTGGTATTTTTCAGTTTCAGCCTCAGTTATAAGGTGAAAATTCTGTACATCTAAATTTTTCACCTTAATAATCATTGACGCAGAAATTGTTAAGCAACTATTCAGTGAACCAATTAAATATTGAACTGGATTAGGACCAGCATCTTTTGTTTCATGACGATCTTCATCAGCAATAAATTTATAATTACCTGTTTCATTAATTACTTGCCAAGGAATTCCATTAGTTTTACTTTCAACTAAGTATTTTCCCATTATAATAATCCTTCACTTTCTAAAAAGTCACGAGCAACTTTAGCAGGTTTTTCATGTTTTACATTAACCAAATAATTCATTCGTTGCATTTGCTTAGTAGTAATTTTACCCGCTAATTTATTTAGAGCTTTCACAACTTGAGGATTATTTTCTGCAAATTTAGCTTTCATTAATGGGGCACCTTGATATGGTGGGAAGTAATTTTTATCATCATCTAGCATTACCAAATGATACTTTTCAATTTCTGCATCAGTAGTATAGCCATCAACAACATTAACTTTCTTAGAAGCAATTGCTGAATAGCGAATACTTGATTCGGTTGTCTTAATTGACTTAAAGTCAAGATCATATACTTTCTTTAAGCCAGGATAACCATCTTTTAAATTATAAAAGTCAGGGTCAAAAGCAGCATGAATTTGCTTATTTACACGTTTCAAATCACTCATTTTACTTAAGTGATATTTTTTAGCAAATTCTTTGGTCGTGGCCAAGGCATAGCCATTTTGATAAGCCATTGGTTTTAAATATTCCAAATCATATTGCTTTTTCAAGTCGCTAGCTGCTTCAGCATATACCTGCTTAGGATCAGACCCAGTCTTTTTATTAGTTTTGACTAGAGTTTGCAAGACTGTTCCAGTAAATTCAGGATAAATATCAATTTTATTACTTTGTAACGCTCTAAATAAGAACGTCGTCCCACCAAAGTTTGGCTTTAATACTACCTTAGTATTAGGATCATTTTTTTCAATTAAATCTTTATACATATTAATTAAAATTTCTGGTTCTGATCCCATCTTCCCTGCAATAGTAATTGTTTGTTTTTCAGGTTTTCCAGTAATTTGTGGTTGATAATGATTATAAAGACTTACTCCACCCCAAGCTAGTAAGCAAACAGCAATTAAGCTAGTTCCTATTTTTGCCCGCAATTTACTTTTAGAAATGAACAGCAAGAACCAACTGAAGAATAAAGCTAAAAATGCAGACAGAATTGCCCCAAGCAAGACTTCAGCATTATTATTAGAATTAATACCTACATAAATATAAGTACCTAATCCTCCACCACCAACTAGGGCTGCCAAAGTTGCTGTCCCAATAATCATTACTAAAGCAATTCGAATTCCTGCTAAGATCATTGGCATTGCTAATGGAATCTCGACTTTCCGCAATTTTTTCCAATGTGATAGGGCTAAAGCTTCGGCTGCCTCTTGTAAATTTGATGGGATGCCGGTTAAACCTGCATATGTATTTTGAAAAATTGGCATAATTGCATACAAAACTAATGCAATTATTGCGGGAACTGTTCCAATTCCTACAAATGGCAACAATAATCCTAAAATTGCTAGACTAGGAATTGTTTGAATAATGCTGGCAATTTGTAAGGTAAATTCTGCCATTTTTTTATGATGACGAAGTAGAAAAGCCAGCGGAATAGCAATAATCATTGCAATTACTAACGCAATTAACGAAATTTTTATATGATCTAAGGTGGTTGCCCAAATTTGTGTATGTTCCTTTAGTATCATATTCCAAAGCTGTTTAATCATCACTTACCACCCTTTGCAATAAAAATTTCCAAACCCGTTTAGGTTCAATTAAAAATTCACCAAATTCAGTTTCTGCAATAAAGAGGGTATCTGGGTGATTTGAACAAGCTTTAACCAAATCTTTTAAATTTGAAATATGATACCGAAGTAAAGTTTCAGTTTTAGGGTAAAAACGAGGATCTACCCCTAGTTCTCCCTTTAATAATCCTTCCAAATCAAAATTATTTTCTACAGAACTAGCAGCAAAAAATTTCTTCACAAATTTAGTTGCAGGATGGTGCAAAATTTCTCGTGGTTTTCCAATTTGCTCTAAATGTCCTTGATGAATTACTGCAATTCTATCTCCTAACCGAACTGCTTCTTGCATATCATGAGTCACAAACATAATTGTGACGCTAGTTTGTTTATGCAGTTCTAATAAAGTATCTTGGAGCTGCTTTCTTACAACTGGATCAAGGGCTGAAAAAGACTCATCCATTAAAATTACCGGTGGCTTAGTTGCTAAGGCTCGGGCAATGCCTACCCTTTGCTGTTCTCCCCCAGACAAATCTGTAGGATATCGACTTAAATACTTTTCAGGAGACATTTTTACTAATTTCAACAATTCTTTTTGAAGGTTAATTTTTTCTTCCTTAGAGATTTTTCCATCTAAAGCGATAGTAATATTTTCACCAACAGTTAAATTTGGAAATAAACTTGCTGATTGTAAAACATAACCTGCATTTTTTCTTAAAGTACGCAAGTTAATTTGGGCAATATTTTCCCCATTAGAAAGAATCTTTCCACTAGTTGGTTCTACTAAACGATTGTACATTTTTAGCAAAGTAGTTTTACCACTCCCACTGGGACCAACTATCACAAAAAGTTCGCCTTTATTTACCTGAAAAGAAATATCTTCTAAAATTACCTGATCCCCATATTTTTTCCCTATATGGTCGTATTTAATCATTAGTAATACTTTCTTTCTTATTTATCCTTTGCCAAGTACTCTTGAAGTACTTGTAAAACTCCATTTTCAGTATTTTTAGGCGCAATATAACTTGCATGCTTCTTTACTTCTGCCATTCCATTTTCCATTGCATAAGAATACTTAGCAAAATCTAGCATTGGAATATCATTTTCGCCATCTCCGAAAGCAATTAAATCATTACCAGTTAAGCCAAATTTTGTCAGCATTTCTTTTAACCCTGCACCTTTGCTTACTCCATAGGCATTGATATCAATTGCAAATTCAGCAGAGCCATAAGCTGAAATTACATTCCCATGTTTTTGGTTAAAACTTTGTTCAATTTGCTTGCCATCTTTGCGAGGATGGTGAAAAGTAATTTCAATGTATTGTTGATTAGGCAACTTAGACCAATCTTTAACCTCTATACAAGTACCTGCAAAATATTTTAGAAATTCCTTGTCTCGTGCTGGTGCATTTTCTCCAATGTAAGCCATATTTGGTGCAAACAACATCGTAGCCATTTGACCATACTTCTGGTGTACATCTTCAATTAATTCAACTACAGTATCACGTTTCATTGGGGTTATTCCAATTTGCTTGTTATCAGACATTAAACGTGACCCATTAGCTGTCACAAAATCCATTCGATCAATATAATCAATAAAATCTTCTTTTAATCGTGCGTACGGTCTACCTGAAGCCACAATAAAATGGACCCCTCTTGCCTCAAGTTGAGTTAGAACTTTATTAAATAATTGATGGTCATAGGTCCTTTCTCCGTTTAAAAAAGTTCCATCCATATCAACCGCAACTGCTTTAAATGGTAAAGCCATAAACTTAACTATCCTTTCAATTGTTTTAATTTAATTTCTAATTTTTAATCATATATTTTCAAATCTTAAATCATTATAACAAAAACAGATTCTGAGTTAATCAGAATCTGTTTTAATTATTCAAAATTTGCTACTTTTACGTAACGCTTCTTTGTCGCTGTTGCTCCTTGAATCCGGTAGTATTGTTTGCCATTCTTAAACTTATAAGAACCACCATACGTTGTTACTACGGTTCCCTTCTTCAAAACTGTTCTATCTGCACGCTTAGTGCTCGTTGCATAGATATAGGCATTATGTTTTAATTTGCGTTTTGTACCATCTACATTTGCAACCTTAATATAATCAGGAGCATCAATAATTTTATAGTATTTTACTCCCTTAAAAGTATAAGGTTCTTTTTCAACTGTAACTTTTTTAAATGCAGCAATATGACGATACTTGCTTCCACCTCCTTGGCTATATACCAGTGAGCGATGCATTACAGTCTTTTCTACGGCTTCGATTGGTTTAGTATCTGTCAACAAGTTTGCCGTACTCATCCAAGCTGCTTCCTCTTTATTATTAGCTATCGCTAAAGATTGAGTAGAAATTGAATTATAGGTATGACTTCCTGCATTCATGAAATTTTTTCCAATATAGATTTCTGTTCCCCTACTAATCGTAGCAGGATCATTTAAAAAGTTATTATTTTCTACACTATTAAAATCATAAATTGAAGTATAATACGGCACATTTAGACGAACAGGTTTATCATTTCTCACATATACAGCATAACTTGCTTCTGTTTCTTTACCACTTTTAGTTGTTGTAGAGACAGTAACTACTCCCCAACTATTTGCTTTAGTGGAATCTACGGTATTTGAAACAACCTTTCCATCTGCTTTATCAGTTGATGCTACTTGGTAGGTAATTCCATTCGATGCCTTAATATCTAAAGGATCAAATTTACTACCTTCATCAATTAAGAAAATATTTCCACTTATGGATTCAGATTTTTCCTTTCCATTTTCACTGTAGTTTGCCTTTAAAATGCTATTGTCAATTAAGTTTTCAGGTTTCCCTGTTCCAAATATTACACTAGTATCTTCATCTTTTCCCGTTTGTTGCTTTGAGAGAGTAATGGTAAAACCTTGGGGCTTACCTAAGATTCTATTACCAGCCACAGAAATTCCTTGTTGCTTGAGTTGCGTGGAAAGTTCATTTGGAGGTAATGATCCATCATTTATATTATCATCTTCCAATTCTTTATAAATTTGACTTAATGTCATGTTGTCTTTAATTTCTAGTGAATTTGAAGGATTATTAGTAGAGTTAGAAGATGGTGTATTAATAGTAGTTGCCAAAACTCGAGAATTTAAACTTGCCATTGAACTTCCAACTAAGAAACTTACAGCTACTAACTTTAATGTTTTTTTCTTTTTATTCATTAATTTAATTTTCTTTCTAAGTTTAACTCCAACTAACTTTAAAAATTTTATTCATTGAAGGTAACATTTTTATTATCCCACTCAAATACGAAGAAATGTTATCACTTATCTTAAAAATCCTTAAAGAAAGTATTTCACTTTTATAACAAAAAACATCCCCTATCCAATAAGGGATGTTCAAATACTTATTTTGCTCTAATTACAATATTTTGTGTTGCATAACTACTATCATTTTGTGCACTCACATTTATAGTTTGTTTATTCTTTTTAACAGGTAGTTTAGCAGAAAACTTTCCATCTTTTCCTACGACTGTAGTTGCTAAAGTTTTCTTAGTTTTACTATCTTTAAAAGCAATCGTCAACGAACCTTCTGCTCCTTCATCATCTACTTGACCAGACACAGTCGCATACTTATAATTCTTGTCATACTTCAACGGTTTCAAATTCAACTTTTGCTTAATAGTTGATTTCGTTCCCGAATTTAAATGAATATTTGCACTAAGATAATTTTTTCCTGTCAAAACAAAATTTTGTGTGCTGGTCTTTAAAGGTACAGTGACTTTAAATTGACCTTTCTTATTTGTTGTAACAGTGGTATTTTTCTTTGTATCAGTATTAGCTAAGGTAAGTTTAGTATTCTTAGCTGCTACTCCTGAAATGATAGCAGTATTTTTCTTTGTATAAGAAATCGTATTAAACTTAAAGGACTTTTTATTAAGTTTCTTAACTTGTAAATCACTTGCTGATAAAAGCCCAAGCTTATTCTTCATAGTTAAAATTCTTTTAACTGATTGATCAATCTGTTTTTTAGAAATTTCTCCCTTTTTTACAGCCTTAGCGATTGCTGGAATTCCCTTAGCATAGTCGGCACTCATTAACATATCGTTACCAGCTTTGACTGCTAAAACATCTACACTCTCATTGCCATGATTTTTAGCAAAATTCTGAATCGCTCCCATTTCTAAGGCATCGGTCACAATTACTCCATTAAACTTACAATCTTTGCGCAAAAGATTAATTACTTTTTTCGAAAGGGAGGCTGGGTAAACTGGATCTATCTTATCATAAATCACATGTGTTACCATCACTGAATCTACTCCTGCCTTAATTCCAGCTTTAAAAGGTAAGATATCAGTCTTCATAATGGTTGATTTAGCAGTATTTACATGAGCAAAATCAGTATGCGTATCTGTCGCATCCCCATAACCTGGGAAATGCTTCAATGTAGCTGCTACTAAATTATCATGTTGCCAAGCTGGAACAACTTGCTTAATATAGTTAGCTTCAGCTGTATAACTCTTTTTCCCTTTTAGGCCACCAAATCCACGTTGATAAATAAAAGAAGATGGATTATCACTATAATCGGCATCTGGGGCATAATTCCAATTAATACCTAATTTATGTAATAAACTTGCTGTATCTGTCGCATACTGCACTACAGCATCCATCCCGCTGCCCTTTTCATTAGCTTCCGCATTTTCATATTGGTCACGAGGAAATTTAAATTGATCACCATTTTCTTTTACCAAGCCACTGTGAGTCAAACGAGATACTGATCCTCCTTCTTGATCAATTCCAATCAATAAGGGAAGTTGAGCGGTTGCTTGATAATTATCAATCTTACTTTTAAACTGCTTTTGGGTATAATTTTGCATATCTGCATCATACATAATATACCCACCTAAGTTATACTTGTATGCATCTTGTTCTGCTTGTCCAAGCTTTTGCGGTGTACGTGCAATATACATTTGGCCAATCTTTTGATTTAAACTTGCCTTTTTAATGTATGTATTAATCTGACTACTAGTTGCTGCCTGAGTTTTATGAGTGAAAATTCCACTTAAACCAGCCGCAATTGTTACTCCTGCAATCGCTGCAGTAGTAATTTTTCTTATAAGTCTTTTTTTCATTTTTTCTCCTTAAAGTTAATCTAAAAGCAAAATATACCATAATCCATTCTACATTCTTCTTTTAATAGATTCATAACAAATACTTTACAAAGAATTTTCAAATAAAAATGAATCAAGTGATAAGATACTTGATTCATTTTTATTACTTAAAAAATTTGATAGCGAGTTAATTTTATTTACTCATCTAACTCTTCTACTTCATTAACCTGGGCTTTCTTAGATACACTTGCATACCAGAACCAGCCAATTAAACCAAAGGCTATTGGTCCAATTGCAGTCCAAAATGATGTCATGTAATCATTTGTAAATAATGGCTCAATGCAAGTAAAGACGATCCCAATTGCTACCACAAGCCAAACTATGATTGTAATTGCCCAAACTAATTTCATATTTTTAACAAAAACAAACGGACGATCCAAATTTTTCTTCATTTTAAAGAAAGGATAAGCTCCAATTAAAAATAGATATGGCGCTGAAGATGATACGTTCATCATATCCATTAAGATAGTATAGAATTGTTGCGCACCACTACCACCAAATGAAATAAATAAGATTACTACACTAACAATAACTGCTTGAAGCCACATTGCATGTTCTGGCATATTGTGCTTATTAAGTTTAGTTAAAGTCTTAGGCAATAAACGGGGATCACAGCCTTCAATAAAAGATTTGATTGGTGAATAAACCATTACGAAAGCGGCTGAAATTCCTGCCAATACATCTGCAATTCCGGCAAATCTTGAAAAAGCAGTTCCTAATGCCAAAGAAGCTGAATTTGACAGTCCTAAAGTATGTCCAGTAACAATCCCTAAATTGTTTATCAAAACATACTCAACGTTTGCTAGGTCAACTTTATTACCACTCAAGGTTTTATTCCAGTTTACAGCTACTCCTGCCATAAAAATATTAAAAACATACAACCCTGTCATCACAATCACTGCAATAATTAAAGCTTTAGGGAATGTTTTTTCAGGTTTATCAACTGAGTCAATTACTCCCGCTGAGGTTTCCAAACCACCATATGCAAATAAGGCATACACAATAAAGGAAATAATTGCAATCGGCGTTTGAAAACTAGGATTTGGTGAATGAGTAAAAGTTTGAGCAGTTGCAGGTTCAGCTAAATGCCCTCCACTTAGTAAAAATACCAGAAGAGAGACTACCATAAATCCAATTGCAATTGCTAAGGTAAAAATTCCTCCAACTTTACTTACAGCAGCAATTTTATCTACACCTTTTACAGCACAAAAAGTTACAATTACTAAAAATAATACTTCTAAAATCCCCAATAATTGGGTAGAACCAATTGCTCCCAAATGCCAACTTTGTGTAGTATCATGGCCAGAAATAGCTGTCGAAACTGATACTAAGAAAAACTGCGTTGAAGATACTAGCCAAATTACCCAAGCTGCTAGCCAAATAAACGTTCCTGTAAATGCCGTTCTTTCACTAACTGACCCTCTTAACCACGAAAAAATTCCTCCCTTTGCTCCTTTAAAAGTTGCTCCGTATTCCGCAAACATTAAAGCTGAAGGAACAAAGAAAAGAATCGCTGTTAAAACATACCAAATAATACTTGAGTAACCCATTTGGTAAAAGGCGGTCAATGAATTACTAAAACCAAAGATTGATGAAAAAATCAGCAGTACTAACGCACCGGTCTTGATTTTAACATCCTTTTTTTCTTCCATAAATTAAAATTCTCCTTTTTATAAACACTTACTTATTATCCTCTTTTTCATAATTTTTTCAAAGAATGTTATTAATTTAATTTTTCATACAAAAAAAGCAATTAACTTTCATTAACTGCTTTTTTCTCTAAATTATTACTCAATTAATAATTCATGTACTTGTTTCTTTCCCAATCAGAAACGCTTTGAGTATATTGAGACCATTCTAATTCCTTAGAATCAATAAAGCTTTGCGTTAAGTGTTTACCTAAAGCATCTTGAATTAATTCATCTTCCTTAAAGGCCTTAATCGCATTATGCAAAGTTGAAGGTAATGGCTTAATACCACGTTCATTTCTTTCATCTTCACTCATTTCAAACACATTAGAAGTTACTGGTTCCATTGGCATCTTTTCTTCCTTGATGCCTTGTAGTCCAGCCTTTAAAGCAGCAGCTAGCAATAAATAAGGGTTGGCAGTTGGATCAGCAGAGCGCATTTCTAAACGAGTAGTTACTTCTTCTGCAGAAGGAATTCTAACTAATGGAGAACGGTTCTTAGTAGCCCATGAAATATAAACTGGTGCTTCATAACCTGGAATTAAACGCTTATATGAGTTTACAGTTGGATTACCAATTGCAGTAATTGCACGTGCATGTTCCAAAATCCCATTTAAGAAATAAAGGGCTGTCTTTGATAAATTGTACTTACCATTTTTATCATAAAAGACATTTGTACCATCTTTAAAGAGCGACATATTAGTGTGCATCCCATTACCAGCTTCCCCTTGTACTGGCTTAGCCATAAAGGTCGCAAATAAACCATGCTTTCTTGCAATTGCACGAACAACCATCTTAAAGGTTTGAACACGATCAGCAGTAGTTAAAGCATCATCAAATTTGAAATCAATTTCATGTTGGCTTGATCCTACTTCGTGGTGTGCAGCTTCAACTTCAAAGCCCATACCTTCCAAAGTTTCAACAATTTCACGACGACATCTTGCACCTTCATCATCTGAAGTCATATCAAAATATGAAGCATGATCTGCATTTTCAGTAGTCCAGTTGCCGTCTTCACCTAACTTAAATAAGTGAAATTCTGCTTCAAAACCAATATCAAAGTCAGTAAAGCCCATGTCCTTCATTTCTTTAAGAACACGCTTTAAGTTATTTCTTGGATCACCTTCAAATGGTTCCCCACTGGTCTTGTGTACGCTACAAATTAAGCGACCAATCTTACCGCCTTCTTCATCACCCCATGGGAGGACTGCCCAAGTTGAAAAGTCAGGATATAAAACCATGTCACTTTCTTCAATGCGAACAAAACCGTCAATTGATGAACCATCGAAGCGAATTTCATTATTCAAAACCTTATCTAATTGGCTCGTAGGAACTTCTACACTCTTTAATGTTCCATTAATATCAGTAAAGGTTAATCGTAAAAAACGAACATCTTCATTTTCTACACTATTTTTAATATCTTCTGCAGTTAATGTTTTACTCATTTGTACACACCTTATTCTACAATTATAGATCAATTTTATAGATTGTTTTTAAATTGGTCTAGTCCTTGAAAATCTCATTTTTCCTTGTGCCTTTGCACATTACTAACCATAACAAACAAAATTGGTATCGTCAATATAAAAGGTGTTTTCATTTAAACTTTTAAGAAATCACTAACTAGTTTTTTAATTTTCGTTTCACTTGTTGAATCTTGTAAAGGGTCTACCCAATGTACTGGTAACTGATGCTTAAAATAAGTAATTTGGCGTTTAGCGTACTTTCTGGAAGCTTGTTTTAATTTACTTATACATTCCTCTAAACTTTTTTCTCCTTCAAAATAAGGAAACAGTTCTTTATAACCAATAGCTTGGATTACTTGATGTTCCTGGGCACGATTTTCGTAAATAAATTTTGCTTCATCAAGTAGCCCCTTCTCCATCATCAAGTCAACTCGACGATTAATGCGGTCATAAACTAACTGTCGCTCACTATTTAAACCAATAATTAAGGCATCATAACGAGGAGTAATCTGTTTTTGTTGCTGAGAAAAAAGTTTTCCTGTTCGGCCAATCACTGTTAATGCTCTTAAGGTTCGTCGACTATTATTCGGTGCTATTTTTTCACTAGCTGCTGGATCTATTTTTTCTAATTCTTTCCACAATTTTTCTGGACCATTTTTTTCTAAAAAATCTTCCCACTTTTTATCTACACTTGTCTTATATTCTCCAGGTTCACCTAATTGCATCTTATTAACTAACGCATTAATATAAAAACCTGTTCCCCCTACAACAATTGGAACCTTTCCTTTTTTATTTAAAACTTCAATTACTTCATTAGCCTGTTTTACAAAGTCTTTTACCGAGTATTCTTGAAAGACTGACCGCTGGTCAATTAAATGGTGCTTAATTTGCGCTTGTTCTTGTTTAGTAGGTTTTGCGGTTCCAATTGCTACTTCTTGATAGATTTGCATTGAATCCCCTGAGATAATTTCAGTATTCAGCGTCTTAGCTAATTTTAAACCTGCCTCAGTTTTACCAACAGCTGTTGGTCCAATAATAACTATTACTTTCTGCATTTATATATCCTTTAATTTAAAATCGTATTTCTTTATTAAATACCCAAATATTGGTAAAATCAAAATGAAGGTAGAAAATTAATTGATTTATTCAGGAGGTATTTATTATGGCAAAGAAATTTGGTGCCGGTCTTGCAACTGGTGTTTTAGCAACTGTTGGTGCTTTAGCAGCTGGATTATTTACCTACAAGAAGAAGGTTGTTGATCCTCAAGAACAACACGAACAAAAAATTGAAGAAAACCGTAAGAAAGCTAACCGTAAGAGCTACGCAGCTCACCAAGCTTAATATCTTACTAAGACCTGTTTAGCTGAAACAGGTCTTTTCTTTTGCCTAAATTAATTTAAACTTCACTGTTTATTTTTTGCAAGAAAAAAATGATTCTAAAAGAATCACTTTTCTTGCTTAATTTTGATTTTAGTTATTTCACCACTAGTAAAAACTTTCACCTTTGACTGCGTTTTCACTACTAAATTACCATTATCGTCAATATCTTGCACCAAAGCTTGGATGGTATTTTTTCCATTTTTAAATACTACTTTTCTTCCAACTACATTAGACAATTTGCGATACAGAGGCATAAAATCTCGCTGGTCATATTCACTAGTGGCCTTGATAGTTGCTTGAACTAAATCTTGCCTCAAACACTTTTTATTATAATCTTCCTTGCTAATACTTCCTACTAACTCCCTCAAACTAACCGGAAAATTAGCTGTATTAACATTTATTCCCACTCCAATTATGAGCCCATTATTTAGGTTTTCTGTTAAGATGCCGCCTATTTTTTTATTATTAAAATAAATATCATTTACCCACTTTAAAAAGAAAGTTTTTTTAGGAAAATATTTTTTCAAAACTTCAACAAGTTTAATCGCAATGTAAGGTGTTAATAAGCCTATTTTTGCCTTATTTATTTTGAAGTTTGGAATAGCAACACTATAATAAATACCCGTATCCTTAGGGGAATAAAAAGGACGCCCTTGCTTGCCGTATCCACTAGTTTGACTACTAGCAATAAAAGCTGCAGCTTCCAAATTATCCTTTAAGTATTCTTTGGCTAAATCTTGCGTTGAAGTTACTTCATCATATTGGAAAAATTTCATAACTTATCGTAAATGAACGCCCTTATCAACAAAAATAATGTCTCCAGTTATCCCCGAAGCCAAATTGCTCATCAAAAATGCACAAGTATTACCTACTTCTTCTTTAGTTACATTTACTCCATCTACTGTTTCACTTTGAGAAATTTTAAGTAATTCTGAATGACCCTTAATTCCAGAAACAGCTAATGTTTTGATGGCTCCTGCTGAAATTGCATTTACGCGAATACCATCTTTTCCTAAATCTCTCGCAAGATAGCGTACCTCTGATTCAAGGGCAGCCTTAGCTATTCCCATAGTATTGTAATTTGGAAGGGCACGGTCACTTCCCATATAAGTCAAAGTTACTAGGCTAGCGGGATCGTTTAAAATCTTAACTCCTTCTTTGGCCACTGCTAAGAAAGAATATGAGGAAACATCTAAGGCCTGAGCATAACCTTGACGAGTTGAATTAAGAATTGAACCACCTAACTCTTCTTTCTTAGCAAAAGCAATCGCATGGACAATGCCATCAATTTTTCCAAAGTTATTTTTTATTTTGTCAAAGGCTTCTGTGATACTTGTATCACTTGTAACATCACACTCAAAGAGATATTTTTCATCAGGTACAAGCTTAGAAATATACTTTTTTAATCGTTCATTTTGATAAGTGTAAATTATTTCTGCTCCCTGCTCTTCCATTGCCTGAGCACATCCCCAAGCAATGGAGCGACTGTTGGCTATACCCATTACTAAAATTTTTTTACCTTCTAAAATTCCACTCATTTTTAATACTTTCTAAATCTTTCATAACGTTTTTGCACTAATTCATCCAAAGATAATTGGTCCAATTTCTTTAGTTCAGTTTTTAAAACTTGATCGATCTTATCGCAAACTATTTGATGATCAGCTGGTTCTTCAATGATTCCTTCAATTACTTTGAATTTCAATAAATCTTTGGGAGTTAATTTCATCTTTTCAGCTGCTTGGGTAACTTTTTGAGCATCTTTCCAAAGAATAGAAGCAAAACCCTCTGGCGATAAAACAGAATATATACTATTTTCCAACATCCAGACTTCATCGCCACAAGCTAATGCTAATGCTCCTCCCGAACCACCTTCACCATACATAATCGTAATAATTGGAGTCTTAATACGTCCGATTTCAAGCAGATTTTGTGCAATTGCTTGCCCTTGTCCATTTTCTTCAGCACTTTTTCCAGGATAAGCTCCTGCAGTATCCACAAATAAAAAAACTGGTCGTTTAAATTTTGCTGCATTTTTTATTAAGCGTAAGGCTTTTCGATAACCACCTGGTTGTGGTTGACCAAAGTGCTTAGCCATTCTTTCTTGTAAATCATGCCCCCGACTTGTAGTAATAACTGTTACTGGTCGGTCATGGAAACTAGCGATTCCCCCAACTATTGCTGGATCATCTTGATTTAAGCGATCGCCATGAAGTTCAAAAAAATCTGGAAAAAGTCGCTTACGTATTTCATGACCAGAAATATGCTTTTCACTACGTGCGGCTAATACAATGTCCATTGCCGTTTTATTCATTTCGACCACCTACTTTCAACAGCCATGAAATAACTTCTTTTTCATCTTCCCGCTTTACAATGTGATCAATAAACCCATACCGCAGTACATTTTCTGCATCTTGTAAATCAGGAGCAATTTTTTGATGAATAGTTTGTTCAATTACTCGTCTTCCTGCAAAACCTACCATTGCATGAGGTTCCGCTAAAATAATATCGCCTTGACTGGCAAAACTTGCTGTTACCCCACCAGTAGTTGGATCAGTCAAAACCACAATATAAAGTAATCCTGCTTCTGAATGCTTTGCGACTGTATTAGATACCTTCGCCATTTGCATTAGTGAAAATATTCCTTCTTGCATACGAGCACCACCAGAAGCTGTAAATAAAACAACTGGCAATTTTTTATCCGTAGCTTTTTCAAAAAGTTGCGCTAACTTTTCTCCGGTCATTTGTCCTAATGAGCCCATAATAAAACTCGGATCCATAATGCCTAAGGCAAAGATTTCATCTTTAATTTTTCCTTGCCCTGTCCAAACTGCTTCTTTTAATTTGCTAGTTTGTTCAGCTTTAGCTATTTTTTGTTGGTAACTAGGAAAGTTTAATGGATCTGTAGCTTGGAGTTCCGAGTTCCATTCTTTAGCTTCATCAACTAACCACTGTAGGCGCAATTTTGCCGTAATTCTGAAGCCATAGCCACAATTTAAGCAGGTTTGATATTGAGTTAATCTATCTGCAAATACCTCTTCACCACACTTTGGACATTTTTTTATCAAATTATTTGGTACACGATCATCTGCATTAATATCTGCCTTCACTCTGACTTCTGATAGAGTATTTTTATGCGGAAATAGTTTCACCATTAGAACGACTCCTCCACTTTGGTAAAAATTCTTTTTCAAGATAAGTATTTGTAAATAAACCCTTAACAAAATCAGGATCACTTAAAATAGCACTATGGAAATCTTGATTAGTATTAATCCCTCTAATTACCATCTCATTTAGTAATCGCTTCATTTTTTCGATGGCCTCTGTTCGATTTTGACCAAAAGCAACTATTTTAGCAATCATTGAATCATAAAATGGCGAAATCTTCTCACCTTGATATAAAGCAGTATCAATCCGCATCCCTGGATTTCCAATTGGTAAATAAAGAAAGTCTATGTCACCAACTGAAGGCATAAAATTATTAGCTGGATCTTCTGCATTAATTCTGCATTCAATTGCATGACCTTTAATTTTTAAATCTTCTTGAGTAAAAGGAAGCTTTTCACCAGCAGCTACTTTAATCTGGGCCTTCACTAAATCTACCCCAGTTACCATTTCAGTTACTGTGTGTTCAACCTGAATTCTGGTATTCATTTCCATAAAATAAAAGTTATGATCCTGATCCATCAAGAATTCAATAGTCCCTGTATTAAAATACCCTGCTGCTTCTGCAGCTTGAACAGCAATTTTACCTAATTTTGTCCGTTCTTGTTCAGTAATTACATTACATGGACTTTCTTCTAAAACCTTTTGTTTATTTCTTTGAAGAGAACAATCACGTTCGGGAAAATAAACTGTCTGGCCAAATTTGTCGCGAAAGATTTGTACCTCAATATGTTTAACATTCTGCATTACTTTTTCTAAGTACATGCGATCATCACCAAAATCCGTTTTAGCTTCTGCTTGCGCAGAAGCCAAAGCATTGGCCATTTCTTCTGGCTTACTTACTTGGCGAATTCCTTTTCCCCCACCACCTGCAGCAGCCTTTAAAAGTACAGGATAGCCTACTTTTGCTGCAATTTTTTCTGCTTGCGTTACTGAAGTAATAAAACCCTGACTGCCAGGAGTAACTGGAACATGATTTTTGATCATTAACTGTCTAGCATGTTCCTTATTACCCATTTGATCAATCGTTTCTG
Organism: Lactobacillus sp. PV037; assembly: GCF_014522345.1. Classification (NCBI taxonomy): domain Bacteria; kingdom Bacillati; phylum Bacillota; class Bacilli; order Lactobacillales; family Lactobacillaceae; genus Lactobacillus; species Lactobacillus sp. PV037. The sequence continues at coordinate 1,019,161 of NZ_CP041987.1, forward strand.
CATTAGGACCAATAAAAGTAAGACCACATTTCGTACACATCTGAGCAAATTCCGCACTTTCGGATAAAAAGCCATAACCGGGGTGAATGGCTTGTGCTCCTGTTCCTACAGCGGCAGCTAAGATGTTTTTAAGATTTAAATACGAAGCAGTTGGTTGTGGTCCACCTACACAAACTGCTTCATCAGCTAATTGAACATGAAGACTATCTCGATCCGCTGTTGAATAAATTGCCACGGTTTTGATTCCCATTTCTTTTAAGGAACGAATAACACGAACTGCAATTTCTCCTCTATTTGCTACTAACACTTTCTTAAACATTTTTATCACCTAATTAATTACAAATGTTAATTCCGCACTTACAATAAGTTTCTCTTTAACATATGCTTTTCCAATCCCAACACCTATATTTTTTCTAATCTTTGTTAATTCGGTTTTTAATATTAATTGATCACCTGGTTGAGCTTTGTCGAAAAAATCAGCTTGTTGAATACCACCAAAATATGCTGTTTTCCCACTGAATTTTTCCTCACTTAAAAGCGCAACTGCGCCAGTTTGTGCTAATGCTTCTACAATTAATGGTGCTGGCAAAACTGGATTGGTTTTTGAACTAGCTTGGACAACTTCTTCATTAAAGCTTACATTATGAATTCCAGTTGCACTTTTGCCAGGTATAACCTCTACTACTCGATCTAACAAAAGCATCGGATAGCGATGAGGAATAATTTTTTTAATTTCTTTAATTCCTAGATCTTTCATACTTTAATCTTCCTCAACCATAATTAAAGGCTGATCTACTTCAACTAAGTCTTCATTTTCAACTTTAATTGCTTTAACAGTACCAGTAACTGTACTTTTTACTTCTGTCATCATCTTCATAGCTTCAATAATGCAGATTGTATCCCCTTTTTTAAGATGTTGACCAACCTTTACAAAGGCAGGTTGTCCAGGCTTAGCTTGTAAATAGACAATCCCCACAATTGGTGCCTTCACTGGTACCCCTGCATCTTCAAGTTTTTCTTGCTTTTTAGGTTGAGGAGAATCCTCTTGTTTTTTCACTGCAACTTTAGGTAAAGCAGGTTTAGTGGCTTCTACTGATTTGACTTTATTTTTGCTCAAGTACAAGTGAAAATCTTTACTATCTATTTTTAATTCTCGTATTTCAGAATCCTCAAACTGCTTCATTAAGGTTTGAATTTCATCAATATTTCCCTTCATTACTTTTCACTCCATTTCTTAAAAGCTAAAACTGCATTATGTCCTCCAAAACCAAATGAATTCGAAATGGCATAATTAGTTTCAATGTTTTGACTAGCAGAAGTCACTAAATTAACTTCACATGCCTCATCTTGATTAAAACAACCAACATTCATTGGAAAATTCCCTTTTTGTAAGCTTGCTATCGTTAAAACAGCTTCTATTGCACCCGCTGCTCCTAGTAAGTGTCCTGTCATCCCCTTAGTTGAAGAAACTAAGACGGAACTTTCTTTACCAAAGACTTTATTTATCGCCCGACTTTCACCGCTATCATTTATATGAGTCGCAGTACCATGGGCATTTATATACCCAACCTCATCAGGCATAATGTTTGCCTCAGAGATGGCTAGCTTCATCGCTCTAGCCGCACCTTCTCCTTCAGGGTCCGGCGAAGTAATATGATAGGCATCACTAGTTGCTCCATAACCAACAATTTCTCCTAATATTTTGGCATTACGTTCTCTAGCATGCTCTAAGCTTTCTAGCACTACTGCCCCAGCTCCTTCTCCTAAAACAAATCCTGAACGATCTTTATCAAAAGGAAGACTGGCATGATCAGGATCAGAACTTTTAGAAAGAGCTGTTAAGGCCGCAAAACCACCAATTGCAGATTCATTAATTGTTGCTTCACTACTACCTGCAATCATTACTTTTGCTCTTCCCTCTTTAATTTGGCGAAAAGCTTCTCCAATCGAATTATTTCCTGAAGCACATGCAGTTACGATTGATGTTGAAATATTTTTTGCTTTAAAACGAATTGAAATATTACCAGCTGCCATATTTCCTATTGCCATTGGAATAAAAAATGGTGACATTCTTCTGGGACCTTTATCATGCATGCGAATTATTTGTTCTTCTAAAGTAGTCAAACCACCAATTCCAGAACCAAAAATTACTCCCAAGTCTTCAGACTTAGTATTTTCTTCGGTAATTTGGGCCATTTCCATTGCTTCTGTAGCTACTTGAATTGCATATTGTGAATATAAATCCATTCTTTTTGCAGCCTTTTTGCCCACAAAATCTTCTGGATTAAAATCATCAATTTCACCTGCTACAGAAATGCCTGTTTCACTTGCATCAAATTTTGAAATTGACTTTATACCATTTTTTCCTAACAAACTATTTTCTACAAATTCGTTAAATCCATTTCCATTAGGAGCAATCGCTCCCATCCCAGTAATAACAACTCTTTGCATATTATCTCCTAGATCGTCATACCACCATCAACAACAATTGTTTGACCTGTAATATAGTCATTTTGGGTCAAAAAAATAGCAGCCTGCGCTACTTCACTTGTTTTACCAAAGCGCGTCAATGGAATCTGCTTTAATATATTATTTTTTACACGTTCAGAAAGTACTTGCGTCATCTCTGTATCAATCATCCCTGGTGCAATTGCATTTACCCGAATATTACGCATTGCAGCTTCTTTAGCAAGTGACTTCGTCAATCCAATTAGCCCTGCCTTTGCCGTTGCATAATTAGCTTGACCAACATTTCCATGCATCCCTACAATACTACTCATATTTAAGATAACCCCTGAACGTTCACGATTCATCTTTTTGAGGGCAACTTTACTTAGGAAAAATGGAATCCGGAGATCTAAGTTCATAACCTCATCAAAATCTGCATCCCTCATTCCAATGAACATCTTGTCACGAGTAATGCCGGCATTATTGATTAAAATATCTACTTTTCCAAACTCTTCCCAAGCTTGATCAAAGTAATCTTTAAGGCTCACTTTAGTTAAATCAGCTTGTAAATATTTATATTCTCCTCCCAATTGCTTTAGAGTTTCTTCTAATTCAACTGGAATTTTTTCATGACGTCCATTTAATAGCAACTTAGCTCCTTTTTTAGCAAAAGCTACTGCTAAGCTCGCTCCTAAGCCTCGTGTAGATCCGGTTATAAGAACTACTTTATCCTTTAATTCCATCTTTTTCCTCAATAAATTTTTGATAATCTTTATATTTTCCTAATTGGTAACGTTTTAATTTACGATTTACTTGTTTAGCAAACAAAGATAAAGTTTTCCCAGGTCCAATCTCTATTGCAGTATCAATATCCTCTTGCTCAAGTAAATATTGCAAGCAAGCTCCGAAATGAGTAGGTTTCATTAGCTGCTTTTCCATTATCAAGTCCCAGTTATCTTTAAAAGCTACTGCTGTTGTATTAGAAATAACGGGAATCTGATTTTTACTAAAACTCACTTTATTAAGTCGCTCGTGCATCTTTTGACTAGCTTTGGTAAATAAGGGCGTGTGAAAAGCACCATTTACCTCTAGCTCTATTAACCTTGCAGCCAATTTTTCTTCTGTAATCAGAGTACTAGCCTGTTTTACTGCTTCTTTTTCTCCGCTAATTACAATTTGGGAAGGTGAATTATAGTTTGCAATAAAAACCTTTTCACCCTCTTGTTGTAACTCGGTCAAAAGAGTTTCAATTTTAGAAGTTTGAGGTTTAAGCACAGCTACCATCGCACTCGTTACTTGATTCGCATCTTCTTGCATATAGCGTGCCCGGTCACTGACCAGACTAATCGTATTTTCTAAATCTAGTGCCCCACTAGCAAACATGGCACTATATTCACCTAAAGAAAGTCCAATCATTCCCTGAATTTGCAAATCTGGCCAGTCTCTTTGTAACATCTGGTAGATTCCTGCTTCAAATGCTACCAGAGCTGGTTGAACATTAACTGTTTTGTTAAGTTCTTCATTCTCACTTTTAAAAATGGTAAGAATATCTTTTTTACTAGCTAAACTTGCTTGTTCAATTACTTCTTTAAAAAGCGGATCTGCCATGAAATCAAGACCCATTCCTGGTCGTTGGGCTCCTTGTCCACTAAATAAAAGTACTGTTTTCATTATTTTTGACTATCTAATTGTTCTTTAACAAAATCTACCAATTGATTCATGGTTTCAATTTTGTCATCAGTTTCTAATTCGATATCATACTTGTCTTCAATTTCATTTAAGATTTCAAATAAATCTAAACTATCTGCATCCAAGTCTTCCTTAATATTAGTTTCAAGGGTAATTTGATCTGGTTCAACTTCTAGTTCTTCTTGAGCAATAGCTTTGATATCGTTAAAAATTTCTTCTTTTGTCATTTTCTTTACCTCATTATTAAATTTAAAATTTATAAATTATCGTTGCAGCAGTTAGGCCGCCTCCGAAACCACTTAGGGAAATAATATCTCCTTTTTTAAAAAGATTTTTTTTCATACACTCTGCTAACAAGATTGCTTCACTTGCTGCTGCAGTATTTCCATATTCATCAATGTTAACTGGAAATTTCGTAAGTGGCTGTTTCAGATTACGTGCTACACTCTTAATGATCCGCACATTAGCTTGATGAAGAAGATAGTAATCAATTTGATTAAGATTTAACTTAGCTTTTGCAATTGCCAACTTAATGGAGTCGGGAACTTTATGCGTCGCAAACCGATATACTTCTCTACCATCCATTTCAAAGGTACTAAATACATGGTCATTTGCTGTAAAATCTTTTTCTACTTTGGTATGACCAGCAATTAGCTTATTTCCTAGTTCACCAAATGTTTGTAATTCATGAGCTAATAAATGCTGATGCGCACTAGCATTTAATAATACTCCACCAGCCCCATCACCAAATAAAACTGCTGTAGTGCGATCATGCCAATTAAGCATTTTAGACAAAACTTCACTACCAATCACAATTGCTTTTTTTAAATTATTGCTCACCATCAGATCATGTGCAATTGCAATTGCATACGAAAATCCTGAACACGCAGCTGAAATATCAAAAGCAATAGCCCGTCTGGCCCCAATTGCACCTTGAACCATCGCTGCTGTAGCCGGTGTCATATTATCTGGTGACATAGTTGCTACAATAATTAAATCAATTTCACTGGCTTGAGTAGCTGTCTTGTTTAACAACTGCATGGCTACATCACTGGCAAGATCTGAAGTATTTTTAATTGTACTAATATGTCTTTTTTTAATCCCTGTTCTTTTCTGAATCCATTCATCTGATGTGTCCATCAAATTACTCAATTCTTCATTAGTGACTATTTTTGAGGGTATACTTTTGGCACTAGCAACAATTTCAATATCTTTCACCTATGTCATCCTATCTAGTGTGAATTTACAAATTTTTCAAGATTAGTAAAGGCATGATAAATTGTCTTTAATTCATCTTCATCTAAGTTTTGTAAAAAGCTCTTTACCATCATGTTGTGATAAGCATGATACGCTCTACATAAAACCCGACCCTTTTTAGTTAATTTTAGATGAATTACTCGGCGATCCTTTTCATCACGTACTCGTTTTACATAACCTTTACGAACTAATCTATCTACTGTCGCCGTAATCGTAGCCCGTGAGACATGTAGTTTACTTGCAACTTGTGAGACAGTTAGTTCCCCATGTAAAGTAATTGCATCAATGGCATGCATTTCTTTAACAGTTAAATCTTTAAAACGACTTTTTTTTAATTCTTCTTCTTCAATTCGATTAATTCCGTAGTATGTATTATAAAGTGCATCGTTGATTTCCTTATACAATTCATTCATTAGTTTCAATTCCTTTAGCTTAAGTTTTAATATTTAAACTAATTATATAATAAATTGAAACCCTTTTCTTTAAGAGAAAACAAGTTCACTACTACATGCTACTTCATCATTTACATACACTTTGGCATCACAAATTTTATTGTCTAAATCTAAAACTTTCAGCTTCATAACTAATTCATCACCAGGTTTTACCATCTTTTTAAACCTGGCTTTTTTTATTTTCTTTAACTGTAATTTAGGAAATTTATTTTTAAATAAAATTTGTGCTCCTTGCACCATACTTTCAACTATTAAAACGCCTGGCATTACTGGATTATCAGGAAAGTGTCCTTTGAAAAAAGGTTCATTGATACTAATGCTTGCAGTGGCTATCAGGAAATCATCTAATTCAAGACTGATTACTCGATCTAATAAGCAAAGTGGAGGTTGATAACCAATAATTTGTTGAATTTCAACGGCGTTTAATTTCACCTTATTCACTCCTTATATTTTGTATTACAAATAGTTTGATATTCAAATTATTTGTTAAACAAATCATATCACTAATACTTCGTATGTCAAACTATTTTTCTTCTTTCTTTTTCTTTTAAGTGTTATTAAACCTTATTCTTTATGACTTTCACCAAAAAATATTTTTTTATAAAAAAAGCAAAGAGTAACTTATTTTTACTCTTTGCTTCTAAACTTATTTAATTCTTTGCCGATTTAGTTGGTCCATCCCAGCCTTCAAAACCATCTTTCAACCAGTAAACTTTGTGATAACCATTTTTCTTTAAAATTTTTATTGCGCGCATGGAAACAGTTGGTGAATCTGAATAAATGTAAACAGTCAAATCTGGACGAATAGTATTATATTGGTATTTAAACATCGTTATTGGAATGTTGCGTGCACCTAAGATATGCTTTTTCTTAAAAGGTCCCTTTTCTCGAACATCAATAATTTGTGCCTTATGTTTTCCTTGAGAAAATTCTTCGTTATTAATTGCTCCTCCAACACGCTTTTCTTCTAATTTTAACCAGAGCCAATTAACCCCAATTAGCACTAAAATAATAATTATAATAATACTAATAATTGAAAATATATTCATACCTATCCCCTTTATTATCTAGTCTTGTAAGTTTTTCTTTTCTTTTTGGACTTCAATTTCATGTTCATGGCGCAAAATCATTTTTGCACTCATGTATTCTTTTTTAGAAATTACATCCGCCCTGTTTAAATTATCTAATTCTAATCCCATTAATTCAATATCCCATTTTCTTTTTCCAACATGAACCAAGATATTAAATTTTTTAAGTAGTTGCTGCACATCATATAAATTTCTCAATTTGCAATCCTCATTCCTCGACTGACACAAAAGACTACAAAAATAATTAAGACTACGCCAGCTAATACCTTGAGCTTATTGTGATAATTACGCAAATTACGGGAGCCAAAAATAATTTCTAAGAAAAATCCAGCAAATAGACCACCAATATGACCTAAAACATCAATTCCTGGTGCAAAAAAGTCTAAGCCAATATTAATGACTGCTAACGCAATTGCTTGTTTACCTAATTCCGCTACTGGACCTATTTTTCGATTAGCTAAATAAATTGCAATTAAGGCCCCAAAAAGTCCAAACAAAGCTGTTGAAGCTCCAGCACTAACTGTTGCATCACTACCTAAGCCAAAGCTTAATAAGTTACCTCCAACACCACTGAGCAAATACACAATTAAAAAACGTAAATGACCTAGCATTGGTTCCATATATTGACCAAGATAATAAATCATGACCGCATTTGAGGCCAAGTGAAGCCAACCAATATGTAAAAACTGGGCTGTAAAAAGACGCCACCATTGCCCCTTAAGTGCAATTAACTGGTTATTTTCTCCACCCATCCTAATCAAAGTATTAATATTTGTTGAACCTCCTAAAAGAGTTTCACCAATAAATATTAAAAATAAGATAATCAAAATTGTATTTGTGACATAAGTACTTGAACGAAATTTTTTCACCAAATCCCTCCTTAAATTGTAAGATATTTTCTAATTGGAACATCTGTCTTCTCAATTTCCCAGATATTTTTTTGATATAACTGTTTAGAGTTTACCAAAGAAATTGCATTTGATGAATACTTAGCTAAAAAGCGATCATAGTACCCGCCACCAAATCCTAAACGAGCATGATTTTCTGAAGAAAAAGCTAACAAAGGAACTACTAGTAAATCCAAATCATTTTTGACTTGCGCATTTTTTTCGTGATTTTCTTTAACCCCAAAAGATGTAGTTGTTAACACAGTATCTGTAGTAAATTTGGTAAATTCCATTTGTCTTTTTGGCAAGCAACGTGGAATATAAACTTCTTTACCTGCTTGCCATAGCTTTTCAATAATTTCTTGGGTATTAACTTCAAAGTCCATCGAAAAACTAATCCCAATTGAGTGAGCCTTTTCCACTTCAGCACTTGCCAAAAGTTGCTGCATTAAAATCTTATCTTCTTCTAACTTTTGTGATGTCTTACTAAACTCTTTGAGGAGTTTTATTTGATGTTGTCTAACTTCTTTTTTATCCATTAAAAATCCCTATATACAAAAAAACAACAGGCATAACCTGTTGTCTCTAAATTACTTAGTTTCGCGGTGAAGGGTTGCCTTTCTTTCAACTGGGCAATACTTCTTTAAAGTTAAACGTTCTGGGTGTTTACGCTTATTCTTTTCAGATAAGTAACTTCTGTCACCACATTCAGTACATTCAAGAATAATGTGTTCTGCCATTTTTTCCACCACCTATTTGCTTTTTATATCGACTTGTTAAATTATATAACTTTTTTCTCTAATTTTCCAGTGTTTTAACGAAATACGTTTCACACTAGTTAATTACTTATTCAAAGCAAAGTAATCTTGTACCATTTCTTTAGCCATTTGTAAGGTATAGGTACCTTCTTTATCTGGATCTAAGCCAGGAAAGACAATTGCAATTGCAAGCTTTGGATCTTTTTCTGGAGCATAACCTACAAAAGTGGCGTTAATTAACTCAGGAGCATTTTTATTACCAGGATTATCCTCATCATAATAAAAAGTTTCCGCAGTACCAGTCTTACCTGCAATTGATGGAGTTACATCCTTTAATTGGTGAGCTGTTCCCCAACTATTAGAACCGTGAACAACTTGGTGAAGACCTTGCTTAACCACATTTAATTCTGCTTGCGTCCAAGGAATTTGTTGTTGCACAGTCGGCTTAGTATTATACAAAATTGATACTTTATTACCTTGCTTATTAGTTTCTCCAACAGACTGAACAAGATATGGTTTCATTCGATAACCACCATTAGCAATTGTTGAAATATACTGCACTAATTGAATTGGAGTATAAGCATCATAGTTACCATAAGACAAGTCAAGTACAGATCCACTTAACAAACGATTTTGCGAGTCTGTAGTTGCACCTTGAATTCCAGAAACTTCCCCTGGCAAATCTACTCCCGTCTTCTGCCCTAAACCAAACATAGCAAAGTTTCTTCTTAAAACTTGGAAGGAATCAGAAGGCATTGAAATATAAGACTTTGGTACATATTTTGCTTTCAACCAGTTCATTGCTAAGTGCATCATGTAAATGTTACTTGAAACCTCCAATGCACTTGGTGCATCTAATGAACCAAATGTTCCAACTGGATAAACTGATTTTTTAACCGGTGAACCAGGTAAGTAAATCGCTGTATCAGGTAAGGTATTATTGGTTGGGGTAATTACTTTATTAATTAACCCTCCTGAAACCATCGCACCCTTTACTACTGATCCCATAACAAAGGATCGATTAATAATTCCTAACGCATCATCAGTTACTTTATTGGTTTTTACATTATGATTTAACCCAGCAATTGCCAAAAGTGCGCCAGTTTTGGGATTCATTGCTACTGCATAAGCACCGCTTGAATATTGAGTAGCCCCTGCTGCTTGCGCGGAAGCATAAACCTTACGCAGTGATTTAGTTACTTCTTGTTGATACTTAGAATTCAAAGTTAAGATTAAACTAGCACCACTTTGACCATCATAAACAGTCTTAGTATCACCAATTCCATCTGCAGAAGCATTGCTCTTTGAAACAACTTCTGCTTGGGACTTGGTTCCTTTTAAAAGTGGTTCATATTTTTGTTCAAGATAACTTGTTCCTACACGATCATTACGAGAATAACCTTGTGCTAAATAGTATTGAAGATTATCACTTGGAAGCCCTGACTTTTCAGAAGATACTGAACCAATGATACTTTGAATAGATTTACCATTTGGATAACTTCTTGACCAGTCAGTTCCAATACTTACTCCTGGTAATTCTGATAAATGCTCACCAACTACTGCCATTTCTTTAGTAGTAAGATTTTTATTTTTGATGTAAATAGTTGAAAGTTGGTAAGCACCTGAAATTTTATTAAAAATTAAAGCAGCTGTTTTTTGTTTTGCAGTAAACTTCAGATTTTCTTTTTCTAAATGTTTAATGATATTTTCGGTAATTTCAGAAGTAGTCATTCCCTCTGCTCGTTCAGATTTAGGTAATTTTGCTTCTTCTTGAGCCGCTACTTTAGAATTTCCCAAATAGTAATCATATAACTGACGTTTAGTTGGCTCTTCATCAAGTGTGATATAGTTACTTAGGCGATTGGAAATATTATAAATATCTTTAGTTGTTACATTAGAACCTTTAGTATAGGTAATTGCATTGTTAGCAGTATTTCCTACTAATAATTTCCCTGTTGAGTCATACATTACTCCTCGCGGAACATTATTAGTAATTACCTGTTGGTCAGTCTTTTTTACTTCAGCTTGAAACCGGCCACCATAAACTAATTGTAAATAAACTAATTGTCCAATTAATAAAAGAAAAAGTGCTAAAATTACACCTAGAATTATTTTCATTCTTAAAGGTGTAGAGGCAGCCTTTCTTTTTGAATTATTATTTTGATAGTTCAAATTTTTAACCTCTCTTAAAACCAAGATAAATTTTAGCAAAAAAAGCCTCTGACTTCTATCATTATTCATGAATTGAAGCTAATCTTAAATATTACAAAAGAAAAGGATCTTTATGACAAAAACTCGTCGAATTTTTATCTATATTTTATCGTTTATCTTACCTAGTTTTATTTTTTTCACCTATTTCTATTTTCGAAAAATGGACATTTTAACTGTAGATTTAGGGCAGCAATACATCGATTTTCTTGCCTATTTTAAAACCAACTTCTTTCACTCACCCCTAAAACTGATTTATAGCCTCTCTAAAGGCTTAGGGGGGTCAATGATTGGGACAGATGCTTACTACTTAAATAGTCCTTTAAATTTAATTTTATTACTCTTTCCCACTGGTTTCCTTCCTCAAGCCACTTTGCTACTTATCTCTCTAAAAATTGGTCTAGCTGGTTTAACAAGTTACTTTCTTTGGCAAAGAAAGTTTCAAACAACAGGAAAATTTTTTGCTTTAGCAGCTAGTCTTGCCTATGCCTTAAGTGGCTACATGCTTGCTAATAACTTAAATTTAATGTGGCTTGATAGTGTTATTTTACTCCCATTATTAATTTATAGTTTACAAAAAATTCTAAAAAATCAAAAAAATAACCACTTACTTTTAATTACTTTTTTACTTTGGTTTACTAATTTTTACACTGGTTATATGGCTTTGCTATTTGGTTTTTTATATTTTATTTCCAACCTCTTGGGTCAAAAAATTAGCTCTCCCTTCCAAAAAATTCTTATTTATTTCAAAAAGAGTGTCTTAGCTACATTACTTGCTAGTTTTACTCTAGTCCCAACTGTTGTTGAACTATTACAAGGAAAAACAAATGTTGATTCTCAATTTAATTGGAATTTTCAATTTATGCCTTGGAACATTTTTACCAAATTTGAAATTGGTAGCTACAGTTTTACAGAAATGGAAAAAGGTTTTCCAAACATTTTCTTAACTTCTACTTTTTTAATTTTGGCTATTCTTTACTTTACCAGTCAATCATTTTCCAAGCGTCAAAAATTCTTCCAAGCTGGTCTACTACTCTTCCTTCTCTTATCATTAAGCTTCAATCCCCTCATTCTCCTCTGGCACATGGGACAATTTCCCGTATGGTATCCGGGACGTTTTAGTTTTGTATTAATTTTTTACCTTCTTGATTTAGGAATTCAACTTCTCCAACGTCAACATTACTTTAAAGTATGGCAAAAAATTCTAACTGATATTCTTTTAATAGCTTTAATGGTTTTCTGGTATATTAGCAAAAATCAATTTGAATTTATGAGTAATTTTAAATTCGAACTTTCAGTTCTTTTCCTAATTTGTGTGGGGCTTTTAATTACTTTTTACAATTATCAATGGGCCAAGTTATTTATCTTTGGTCTAGTGGGGATTGAAGTGACCATTAATCTCATCTTCTCACTCAATGAAATTTCTTACCAAAATAACTTTGCTTATAGCAATACGACTAATAATCTCACCCGAGCCGTTAATTATCTTAACCAAAAAGATACCAGCTTATTTAGAATTGAAAAAAATTTTGATCGCTCAGAAAACGATTCACTAAGCAACAATTATTATGGTATTGGGCACTTTAATTCAATTTCTGATAGTAAAACCATCTCTTTTGTCCGTGCTCTTGGACTTAAAAGTAATGATAATTCTTTTTCAAATAACTATTCTACTTTAGTAACTGATAGTATCTTAGGAATTAAATATTATTTACTACCCAATTCTCTTCACTGGCGTCTTCCCGTCCAAAAGCAACTTAATTTAACGGAAACATACGAACGTCTTGACCTCAACCAAGATCCATTTCTTAAAAATATTGACCAAATTCAAATTAGAAAAAATCCTGCTGCTCTTCCATTATTTTTTACAATTAACTCAAATAAAAAATTTTCCTTGAAAGACGGCGATCCCATTTATAATCAAACCAACTTACTCTACCAAATTCTCGGCAGGCAAACATATTTCTACAGTGCTCTTGCCTTCCCTAAACCTATTTTACGTAATAGTAAAGCTTGGAAAAATAGCTGGCATGTTTATAGCACAGTTAATAAAAAATTCGAAAGTAGTGTTAGTTTTACTCTAATTCCTAGCACTAACGATCCTTACTACTTAGAGCTGCCCAGCTATGTTGATAAGGATAGCGCAACCTTAATAATTAATGGCAAAGAAATTGACACCAGTGACTTAGGAAGTGGATTTAAATTAATTAATCTTACCTCTCGTCATAAAAATCATCCAATTCATATCACCTTTGATTTAAAAGACAACACTTTAGATCTTTCAACTGCACGTTTGTGGACATTTGATACTCAGCATTACTTACAAGTAATGAAACAATACTTGCAAAAGCAACCAACAATATATCAAACCTTAGCTTTATCACTCAAATTTAACTATTATTCCGTCAAAAATACTACTTTTGCTTCAACTTTACCTTATTCAAAAAATTGGTTGATTTTTGATAACGGGCAAAGAGTCACTGCTAAACTTTGGCATAACACATTTTTGTCCTTTAATCTTGCTAAAGGAAAACATCAAATTACTTTGATTTATATTCCTTATCCTTTCTTAATTGGGTCCTTAATTTCATTAATGACTTTAATTTCTATCCCAGTTTTCCGAAAACATGCAAAAAAGAGACGATCCCAGTAAGGGTCGCCTCTTTTTTTGACTAAGTTTTTATTTAGTAGTTACATCATCAATTTTTGCTTCAAAACTTCCACCTGGAGTATTGATAGTAACAACTTCACCCTTCTTTTTGCCAAGCAAAGCTTGAGCAATTGGAGAGTCATTGGAAATCTTTCCGTTTAATGGATCAGATTCGTCAGTACCTACAATTGTGTAAGTCTCTGGATCATCAGTACCCACTTCAGTATAAGTAACAGTCTTACCAATTGCTACTTCATTTGGATCAACTGATTCTCCATCTACAACTTGAGCGTATTTTAACATTTGCTCAATTTGTAAAATACGTTGTTCTACAGCACTTTGTTCATCTTTAGCTGCATCATATTCAGAGTTTTCTGATAAATCTCCAAATGAACGAGCTACTTTGATACGTTCAATAACTTCTGGACGCTTAACCAATTTCAAATCTTTTAATTCTTTCTGAAGTTTTTCTTTACCTTCAGCAGTCATTGGATAAACCTTTTCTGCCATACTTTTTTGCTCCTCACTATGAATTTCTTAATCTTGCAAAAATAGCTTATTGTTTATTGGCTAAAAAGTCAAATGCTTTTATTGACCTAATTTGCTATTTGTTTGTAAATGTTGGTCATAACTCTTAGAGAAGTAAACCTTTCCTGTCTTCAAGTTAGCGACAAAGTAAAGGTAACCTTCATCACGATCAGCTGGATTTAAGACCGCTTGAATTGAATCTAAACTAGGATTATTAAATGGTCCTGGTCCAAATCCTTTGTGAACATATAAGTTATATGGTGACTTAACTTTTGTATCTTTAATGGTTAAGGAGTTCTTGTGCTTGTTCAAAGCATACATTACAGAAATATCTGACTGAATTGGCATCCCTGCCTCTAAACGATTAAAGAATACACCAGCAATCTTACGACGATCTGAAGTTTTTACCCCTTCTCGTTCTACTAACGATGCTAAGGTAAGCACTTCTTGAACAGTAAGGTCTTTCTTTTTAATAGTTGCATAATATGGAGTTAAGACCTCATTGGTCTTTTGTACCATCTGCGTAACTAATTCTTCTAAAGAAGAACCTTTATAAACATCATATCTCGCTGGAAAGAGATAACCTTCCAAATGATAACGAACATTGTCTTTGGCCATTGAACTAGATAAAAGTTTAGGATACTTCTTTTCTAGTTGTTTCAAAAATTTCTTGTTCTTCATCAATTTCAAAAAGTCAGCTCTACTATACTTAGTTGATTTACTTACTGTTGTCGCAATCGCATCTATTGTTTGACCTTCTTTTACTAGGACATGCCCATCAATAGGACGCTGACCACCTAGTAAAATATTGACCAATTCTTTATTAGACATTGATTGTGATAAGTAAAAATCTCCCGCCTGAAAACCACTTTCACTATGAAGTTTTAACCAAATATTAAAAATCTTTGTATTACGAATCAAATGATTCTTACGTAAAATATCTGCAACTTGAGAATTAGTTGCTCCTTCAGGAATATTAACACTAATTGCTGCATCATTATGTCTATTTACAGGTTGCATTGCATAAATAGTATACCCACCAGTAAATATCACTGCTACAACAACTATTGCACCAATTATCCCCAAAATCCATTTTGTTAATTTATTAGAAGCTCTTTGTTCTAATTGACGCTGCTTTTCTCTCTTTTTATCTAGCAATTGCAATCCTCCGCCTTTACAAAGCTAAGGCAATTATACCAAAAGTTTCTCTAAAAAATTAACGAATTACAATATTTAATTTTTCCTTCAAATCTTCTTCTACTTTATCCATCGCCTTAGTAACTACTTCATCAGTCAAAGTTTCTTTCTTATTTAAGAAAGTTAATGAATAAGAGATTGACTTCTTGCCGTTTTCAATTTGTGCTCCAGCATACACATCGATTACTTCAACCTTAGTAAGGTACTTACCAGCACTTTGTTTAATTTGACTTACAATTTGAGCATTTGTAATGTCATCAGCTACTAGAACTGATAAATCACGCTTAATAGCTGGGAATTTTGGAGCTGGTTGAGCTTTCATCCCTTTATGAAGGAGTGGAATAATTTTATCAAGATCTAATTCATAACCATAAATTTCACTACCACGTAAAGATTTATCTTGGACCATAATTTCATGGCTAATCATTCCAATCATTCCTACATATTCACCCTTAATGTAAATACCAGCAGTTCTAGTTGGATGCATGCCATTAATTACTTCTGCTTTGTATTCAACCTCATCTTCTTTAATGCCAATTGCAATAAAGAGTTCAGTTAACTGACCCTTAACAAAGTAGAAATCAACCTTTTGATTTTCATGTTGCCAGTTTTGATCAAAAGTATGCCCTGAGTATAAAGTAGCAACATGTTCATGTTCATTGAACTCGTTATTTGCATGATCATAAACTCGACCTTGTTCAAAAAGTGCTAATTCTTTTTCTTTACGAGCCATGTTGTATCTAGCAGCATCCATTAACCCAGTCATCAAGTTTTCTCTCATTGCAGAACGGCTTGAGTTAAGAGGCATTTCTACTTCTACTAAAGGTTGAGGATCCTTAGTGTAACGAACGGCCTTTTCTGGTGAAGTCAAAGAATAAGAAATAGCTTCCATCATTCCTTGGCCTTGAATGATTGCCTTAATTCTTCTCATCGCAATTTCTTTTTCACTGTATCCACCATGTGTTTCAGCTAAAAGAGGTTGAGTTGACTTAAGATTGTCATAACCATAAATTCGACCAACTTCTTCTACCAAATCAGCTGGAATTGAAATATCCCATCTTCTATTTGGCACCGTAACTACTAATTCATCCCCATTAATTTGAGTTTCAAAATTCAATCGATCAAAAATCTTCTCAATTTCTGCGCTAGTCAATTCAGTTCCCAACACTTTGTTAATGTGCGAAATAGTTGTCTTAACTACAGCTGGCTTTCTTTCTTGCTTAGTAGGACGAATCACACCAGTAGCAATCTTTCCTTCAGCTTCATTACGCAAAAGCAAAGCAGCCATATCAAGTGCCTTTTCAGTATTATCCCAGTTAACACCTTTTTCAAAGCGACTAGAAGCTTCGGTTCTGTTAGCGTGGCGAACCGCAGACTTTCTTACACTAGTTCCATCAAAAATTGCTGACTCTAAGATAATATCAGTGGTATCATCTTCAACTTCAGAATTTTTACCACCCATTACTCCTGCCATCATTACAGGTTCTTTTCCATCAGTAATTATAATATCACGTGGATCTAATTCAACTTCTTTATCATTCAATAAAGTAAGCTTTTCACCTTGCTTGGCATTTCTAACTTCAAAATTACCATTTTCAAAAGTACGAGCGTCGTAAGCATGCATTGGTTGTCCAGTTAACAGCATGACATAATTTGTAATATCAACTACATTATTGATTGGACGAATTCCTGCATTCCAAAGTCTTCTTTGCATCCATAATGGACTTTCGCCAACCTTAACACCAGTAATTTTACGCAAAGACATTTTAGGAGCAAGTTTTTCATCAACTTCAGTCTCTAACTCACCAGTCCAATCTGCACCATCTTCTTTTAAAACAACTGGTTCAATCTTAGGCTTTTGGTCAACAATTGCCCCAACTTCATAAGCAGCTCCTTCCATTGATAGTGTATCTGCACGGTTAGGAGTAATGTCAAAATCTAAGATATAGTCGTCCATTCCTAAGGCCTGGTAAACATCTTCACCTGGTTTTACATCAGCATCTTTAGGAAAAACAAAAATTCCATCTGCATACTTTGGAGGAACAATCTTATCAGCAAAGCCAATTTCTTGCAAACCACAAATCATCCCGTTTGATTCAATACCACGAATCTTACCACGTTTAATCTTATGGTTACCTGCAATTCTTGCTCCATGAAGCGCTACAATTACATTTTGACCAGCTGCTACATTAGGAGCACCACAAACAATTTGAACCGGTTCATCTTCACCTACATCTACTAAACATTTGTGCAAGTGAGTTCCTTCGATGTCTTCACATTCTAAAATATGTCCTACAACTAATTTTTTTAATCCATCTTCAGGATGGTTAACTGATTCAATTTCTACACCAGTACGTGTAATTTTTTCTGCTAAGTCTTTTGGGTCAATATCTAAATCTAAAAAATCTTGAAGCCAATTATATGAAACAAGCATTAGTCTTCCTCCTTACGGAATTGTGCTAAGAAACGAACATCATTAGTATAGAAATCACGAATATCATTAATTCCATACTTCAAAATTGCAAAACGATCAAGTCCTACCCCAAAGGCAAAACCACCATAAACTTCTGGATCTACACCTGCATTACGCAAAACGTTTGGGTGAACCATTCCAGCTCCTAAAACTTCAATCCAACCAGTGAATTTACAAATTGGGCAGCCTTTACCATCACAATTAAAACAAGATACATCCATTTCTACAGATGGTTCAGTAAATGGGAAATATGATGGGCGCAAGCGAGTCTTTCTATCTTGGCCAAACATATGCTTAGTAATCATTTCCAAAGTACCCTTTAAATCAGACATAGTTACATTTTTATCAATCACTAGGCCTTCCATTTGTTGGAATTGGTGTGAGTGTGTTGCATCATCATCATCGCGACGATATACTTTACCAGGTCCTACCATCTTTAAAGGACCCTTTGAAAAATCATGCTTTTCTAAAACACGTGCTTGGTCACCAGAAGTTTGCGTTCTCAGCAAGTTTTCTTCGTCGATATAAAAAGTAGCTTGCATATCACGAGCTGGGTGATCCTTTGGTAAGTTCATCATTTCAAAACAGTAGTGATCTGTTTCAATTTCAGGTCCCTGAACTACCTTGTAACCCATCCCAATAAAGAAACTCTCTAAATCATCTAAAATAATGTTAATTGGGTGCATTGAACCAACATGACCTTTACGTCCAGGAAGAGTTACGTCAATTTTTTCTTCTTCTAGGCGACGTGCAATTACTGCTTGGGTCATCTTTTCTTTAGCTTTATCAAAAGTCTCTTGGAAGTAGTCACGCAATTGGTTAACTTTTTGTCCAACTTTAGGACGTTGACTTGCTTCTACTTCTTTCATTGAGTGTAAAATTTCTGTCAATTGTCCTTTACGGCCAACTAAGTTGACCCTAATTTCATCAAGCTTTTTTTGAGTATCAGCTTGCTTAATCTTTTCGGTTCCTTCTTCTTTTAACTTATTTAATTTCTCGAATAAGTCCATTATTTTTTCCTTTCCGATAAAAAAAGCCTCATCCCCTAAAAAGGGACGAAGCTTCGCGGTACCACCCTAGTTTAAACTAGCACAAAAGTGCGTGTTCACACTCTTTTACGTTAACGGTGAAATACCGGAATTGATTAGATTCTGCTCCTAAGATGAAATTCATGTTTATTCTATAGGCTCTTTCACCAACTTAAGCCCTCTCTAAAATAGAAATCCTCACTACTAATCTTGATCAACGCATTTAATTTTTAATTATATTTATTATGTTAAAACAAAACTTAAATTCTTGCAAGATAGTTTATTCCCACTTATCTGCCCAATTATGTACGCTATCAAAAACGGGCTTTAATTCACTACCTTTTGAAGTTAAAGTATAAGAAATAATTCCAGTTTCATCATTAACAGTTCTTTTTACAATATCTAAATTTTCAAGTTCTTTAAGTCGTTCTACCAAAACTCGGTCACTGCATTTACTGATGCAACGTGCCAAATCTTTAAAGCGCATTTCTTGAGTATCACATAAAGAACTAATAATTAATCCATTCCACTTCTTACCAATAATGCTAAAAGCATTAATAAAATGATCACAGAGACTATAGTCTTCTACTTGACTACAACCTTCTTGGGATTTTGTTTGGATAGTGTCTGACATGGTTATTCCTCCTAAAATCTCTAAATCTGTTATATCATTTATTATAAAATGCTCACTTACTAAATACAAGTATTAATCTTAGACAAAATGGTAGATCATAATGCCAGCTGCAACTGCTGCATTTAAAGATTCTGCTTGTCCTTTAATTGGAATATAGATTTTTTTATCAGCTGCTTCAATGACCGGCTCACTTGCTCCATGAGCTTCATTTCCAATCACCAAAGCTAGCTGTGGTACAGGAACTACATTTTCAATCTTCTTAGCATCTGGATCTAGTACGCTCACATAAACTGGAATCCCACCATTTTCAAAACTAGAAATCGCATCCATAATTGGCATTTGAATAATTTGAATGTGGAATTGACTTCCTTGCATACTACGTTGAACTTTAGGGTTATAAAGATCAACTGACTCTTGCGATAGAACCACCCCATCAAAACCAGCAGCGTCTGCTGTTCTAATAATTGTTCCCACATTACCAGGATCAGTTAAATTATCTAAAACGACCCACTTACCATACTCAAAACTAAAATAACGTGGTTGATTAATTGGCAAGACCATAAAAATATTTTGACTATTTTTTGTTGCACTCAAATGATCACTAATTGCTTCATTAATCAAAATAGTTTTATCGTCGGAAAAATCTTCCATTGTTTCAGCTTCTAAACGAGTCAAAGAATCTTGAGTTGCTAAAAGATAGCGATAATTCAAATGGCTTTTTAAAGCTTCCTTAACTAGATGAAAGCCTTCAATTAAATAAAGCCCTTCTTCTTTACGGTATTTCTTTTTTTCTAACTTGCGGATATCCTTAATGAGTTTATTATTTACTGAATTTATTTCAATCATTTAAATTCTTCTTTCTAGGTTCTTCCTTTATTTTATCGAATTAGCGTTATAATTGAAATAATTACAAATTAATTTAAGTCTTTAAAGGGGATTTTATCATGCAAACTAAAAAAATTACTGTCCACGGTCATGTCCAAGGTGTTGGCTTTCGTTGGTGTACTCAAAATGTCGCAAAAGAATTGGGTATTAAAGGCACTGTTAAAAACAATGCTGACGGCACTGTAACAGCTGTTGCCCAAGGCGAACCTTTAGTATTAGCAGAATTTATTTCTAAAGTTAAAGCCTCTCCCTCTCCTTCAGGTAGAGTGGATAAAATTGAGGTTGAAGAAATTGAAGAAAGACCATTTCGTTCTTTTCAAATCATTTATTAATACTAGCTATTGCTCAAATTAAATATTCTTAGTAAACTGAAATCATACTTTTAGAAAGGTTTGTGACATTGAAAAAATCAAAATACTTTAAATTATTTGGGCTTTTAGCGCTCATGGCAATTTTTTTAACTGCTTGTGGAACTACTACCCATACTGGTTCTAATATTCCTAATCCACCAACTAGCGGTCCTTATGCTTGGGTATACAGTCTTTTTGGTAAACCATTACAAAATATCATGCTTTATGTTGAGCAAAGAATTGGTGGCCAAAATGGGGCAGGCTGGGCAATTGGAATTATTACGATTGTTGTTCAATTAATTGTATTGCCCCTTCGTTTAATTTCACAGCACAAGATGACGACGCAACAAGAAAAAATGCAACGTCTTCAACCTCAAATGAAGTTAGTTCAAAAGGCACTTAAAACTCCAGGCATAACTCAACCACAACAAATGGAAATTAGCCAACTCCAAATGAAGATTTATCGAGAAAATAATCTTTCGATGACTGGTGGAATGGGGTGTTTAC
The DNA here is from genome assembly GCF_014522345.1 of Lactobacillus sp. PV037. Lineage (NCBI taxonomy): Bacteria > Bacillati > Bacillota > Bacilli > Lactobacillales > Lactobacillaceae > Lactobacillus > Lactobacillus sp. PV037. The sequence goes on from NZ_CP041987.1 coordinate 1,040,200, forward strand.
CACTTTTAATTCAATTACCAATTATGGCCGGAATTTATCAAGCGGTAGCCTATTCTGAAAAACTTGCCCATTCTACTTTCTTTGGAATTTCTTTGAGCCAAAAGTCACTGGTACTTACTTTAATTGCGACCGCTCTTTACTTACTACAAGGTTATCTTTCAACCATTGGCTTATCTGAAGAACAAAAGAGAACCATGAAGATGACAATGTTCTTAAGTCCAGCAATGACCTTCTTTATTTCAATTTCAGCTTCTGGTGCCTTAGCCCTTTACTTTACAGCTGGTGGTATTGTAATTGTTATTCAACAATTAATTGCAACATTTGTTATTATGCCAAAAGTTAAACGTGATGTTGCTGCAGAACTTAAAGACACACCTTTAAAACAAGTTGTTACTCCACAAGTAATTGATAATATCTTAGGTAAGACTTCTCAAGCCAAAGCTAAAAAACAAGAAACTGATCAGTTACACCAAAGTTTACGTGAACGTAATGCTGGTAAGCAAAAACGACAAAATAAAGATAAATAGATAATAGATTAAAAGCATCCCCAGGACAGGGATGCTTTTTTATGATGCCGTTGAATCAATTACAGTAAATAATTCTTCAATTTTGGCAGCGATTCTTTTTTGTTCATTGAGTGGTGGGAGGGGGAAAGACAGATTTTCCATATTTACCTTAGTAATATGTTTCATGGTTGATCCATGAAGATCAGTTTCTCCTATAACATTTTTATCATTTAACAAAAAATAATAAATGAATTGTTTTGCCACTACATCTGACAATGTTACTTTCCAGATATGATAATGATAAATTACATGACCACCCATCCAAATTCTTGGTCCAAAAGATGCAGACCAAGCATAGATTAAATCTCCGTTATCAATATATTTATTATCTTCTAACTCCAAGTTTGAATAATACCATTCTGAATTTGTAAATAAGTTACCTACTCTTAAAATTGGAGTAAACGAACTATTCTTAAGTAATTCACTCTTTTTATAAGCACGACCATTTAAAAACTGAGATACATTCCCCAATCTCACCCATTCCCAACTATCAGGAATATCAAAAGGTTTCTCTTCATCACTAATTTCAGGAAGTGGTTTAGTTTTCTTGATCTTCTTTTCTTTAATTAGTTGTTCTTTTTCAGCATTAATTTGTTCAACTAAAACACTTGCGGATTCATCGTTTTTATCTTGGTCAACAAGCTTTCCTTGCATCCCTAAACTAAGAATCTTTTCTTTTAATTCACCTTGTAAGTCCTCATATTTCTTTTGAGCTTGTTCAATAGTATCAAGTAATTCAAAAAGTTCTTCAATTTTGGCCGCAATTCGATTTTGCTCTTCAAGTGGTGGGAGAGGAAAAGAAGCTAATAATACATCTTCTCTAGAAATACCTGGAATCATACTCTTAGATTTGTTTTTAAGTTGTTCTACATAACTCTCTAGAAAATATTTTTGAAAGTTTTGACTTAATAAGAATATATTCTCTATTCCCATAATTTGGCGCGCAATATGGGCTTTTTTTGCAGTTAAGATTGCAATTTTACCTATTGTTCCTTTAACAGAAATTAAAATAGTTCCTTTTTCTACAATAGTTTTAGGTTCTTCAATCCATTCATTAATATTTATTCTATCCTTCAATAAATTACTAGCACCTGTAATATAAGGAATACTATTTTTTGTAGGTTTATCTAAATGATCTTTTTTGGGGATATCTCTACCAGATATTAAATTAATAATATTTCCAAATCTAACCCATTCCCAACTATCGGGAATATCAAAAGGCTTCTCTTCATCTGTAATTTCAGGAAGTGGTTTAGTTTTCTTAATCTTCTTTTCTTTAATTAATTGTTCTTTTTCTGCCTTAATCTTCTCAAGCAAAACACTAGCAGGCTCATCACTGGTATCTTGTTTAACTAGCTTTCCTCGCATTGCTAAATCAAGAATTTTCTCCCGCATCCCCTGTACATCAATATTCAAACTACTCATATCTTCTCCCATAATCTTTCCTAATCATTTCATCTAATTATACTATTTTTCACCCCAACAAAAAAAGCTGCCAATAACTGGCAACTTAATGTTATTCTGATTTTTCATCTTCAGAACCAGATTTCAAAAGTGGAAATTCAATCTTAAAGATACTACCAGAACCTAATTGAGAAGTTACACTGATCTTCCCATGATAACCTTCTACTAATTTCTGGGCAATTGATAAACCTAAACCATTTCCACCCTTTTCCCGAGTTCGTGCCTTGTCTACTCGATAGAAACGATTAAAGATCATTTGCTGTTCTTCAAGCGCAATTCCTTCACCGAAATCTTGAACTGAGATCTCTACAGTTTCTCGTTCCGTAGAAGCATCGACAATAATTTCCTTACGATCCTGTGAATACTTAATCGCATTATCCATCAAAATGATTAAAACTTGCTCTAAATGATTCTGATACATTTTTATCTTTGTATTCGATTTTAGATCTGCATCATCATAAATAATCTTGAAATCTGGGTGAATCATCCGCAAGTTATTCACTGTGCGTTCCAAAACTGAATTTACATCTGAGACTTCATTTGGGAATTGAACATCAATTTGTTCAGCCCGGGTCAAATCCAACATTTCCTGAATTAAATGATTCATCCGATTGGCTTCTTGAAGCGAGGCATCAATTGATTCTTGTAAAATCTTTGGATCATCTTTTCCCCAACGATTAAGCATATTCATATGACCTTGAATAACCGCAACTGGGGTCCGTAATTCATGAGAAACATCCCCCACAAATTGCTTCTGCTGTCGAATATAAGCTTGCATTCGATCAAGCATTTCGTTGAAACTATCTGTTAGCTCTCCCAATTCATCAGTACGTTTAAGCTTGGGCAAACGTTCTTCACTATTAGGATCTTTATCAATTTTACGAGCAAGTTCTGAAATTCTTTTTACTGGTTTTGCCCAGCTACTAATTACCACAAAAGTTAATCCCATAAAAATAACAATAACGATTAATGAAAAAATAATCATTGAAACCCTAATCGTTTTTAGCACATGATTAGTTTGCACCATTGTATTTTTAACTGCAATGTAGCCAACTAAACGTTTATTATCACGTGAATAAACCTTTTGGTAAACATCTAGCTCTAGTCCATGTCCTGTATGAACCAAATTCTGAACATGGGCGCTCTTGAGAGTTTTTAACTTAGGAACTGTAGTTTTTGAATTAGTAAATACCACTTCTTTTTGAGGATTATAGAGAGTAACTGTCGTTTCTTTATTAGAAAGTGTAGCTAAAATACTATCATTAAAAATATTAACCTCATCGTTAGTATTTAAAGACCCCTCACCAGCTAAAATTTTTCTAGTGTTAGGAGAAAGCTTAGGCACAACATTTGAAGTGCGGAAATTAGTTGGGATTTCTTCCAAACGCTTTTGAAAAGTGGAGACAATCTCATTACTCATTTGTTCATTTTGAGCTATCAGTTGCTGGCGTAGCAATAAATAAATTCCAACTGAAAAAATCACAAAAGAGACTGTAATTGTCGCTGCCATTACACTTACCCACTTAGCAGTGATTGAGGAGCGTTTTTTAGTCTCTTCTTTTTGCTTATTCGTCTTCTTGGCGTTGGTCATCATTTTCATCAGTTCTTACCATATAGCCAGTTCCGCGAACAGTCTTAATATAAGATGGACGACCAGGAACATCAATCTTATTACGTAAATAACGTACATAAACTTCAACTACGTTAGTTTCAATTTTAGATTCTGGTCCCCAAATCTTGTTAAGAAGCTCTTCACGTGTAACCACATTATTCTTATTTTCAATTAAAGTCATCAATAAGTTATATTCACGCTTGGTTAAATCAACTTGTTTTTCTCCACGGTGAACAATACGATTAGCAGTTTCAATGGTTAAATCATTAAATTGAATAACCTTTTGAACTCCTAAAGTACTGCTGACTACTCTTTTTTCAATTTGAACGCGTCTTAAAACAGCACGCAAACGTGCAAGTAATTCTTCAATTGCAAAAGGTTTAACAATATAATCATCTGCCCCATGATCAAGCCCAGATACACGATCAATGACAGAATCACGAGCTGTCATCATAATAATTGGAGTTGTCTTAGTTTGACGTAAACGGCGCGCAATCTCTAATCCATTTAAGTTAGGCAACATTAAATCTAGTAAAATTGCATCAAAATCTTCTTTTAAAGCTAAATCTAATGCCTTACGCCCATCACTTTCTACTACAGTATCATATTGTTCATGTTGTAACTCAAGTTCTACAAAACGTGCTAAACTTTTTTCATCTTCAACAATTAGGATCTTACTCATTCTGTTTTAACACTACTTTCTAATTATGATTGATTTTTATTAGAGAAAAAATAAAATTTATTAATAATTTAATTCTAATTTTTTAATAGAATTAAATCAAGCAATACTTTAATCTTTATCTGAATTATCCTTAAATAAATCTTTTAGTTTAGCAAATGCAGGATTTTCACGATTTGATTGTTCTTTTTGATAATCTTCTTCAGAAATAACTTTCCAGTCTTGTCCCTCTGGAAAAACATCATCTTTTTCTTCTTCCTCAGTTAATATTACTGAAGGCAAATTTAACAAAAGGTGGTCTTCAATTGCTGTTTGTAAATCAATTTTGTCATCTTTAACAACAACAATTGTCTCTTCTTCTTCAAGCTGTTCTTGAGTTGGCTCAGTTTCAGAATAATTTTCAGTAAAACTAAATTCTTCATGAAACTTTACTGGTTCTAAACTTCTAGTTGAAGGAGCAACAACATCTGCATTAACTGTAAAGTTTCCAGTTACAAAAGGTTCTTGATAAAAGAAATCACCCGTAACATGAACATTCTTTGCGTCGACAATTAAGTTCTTACTTCTTTCAAAAAATTCAGGACTTAATTCAACATCGGTATCAATGTGCGTCAATGGCGCACGACTATTTTTAATTTGTGAATATGAATAAGTAAGCATTATTTTACCTCGATTGGATAACGGCCAAAGTTTTGATCTTGGCCTATAATTTGTTCAAATAAACGATCTGTTTTAACTTGCAACCCTAAAGTTCCCTCACTAGCACCCTTACGATCAACTTTTGAAATAATGGGAACTTCAAAATCTTTTCGCATCTTTTTTAAGTAATTTCTTCCACGTTTGCTATATCCTAACAATAAAGTTGAAATATTATCAAAAGAAGCAAACATTTCATCACTAGTTATATTTAAAAGTGTATATAAACTTAGACGTCTTAAGCGTGCATAAGTGTAACGCTTGGATTTGATTCTACGTAAAAATTCTGTAAAGTCCTGCGCTAAATGAATCTCTTCTTTCATCTTGTATTCAAGGCCTTCACTCATTTGATAGATTCTTCCCAAATCCGTTACTGATGTGCTTTCAAGACGATATTTTAAAAACTTAAAAAGAATATTCCAATTTGGATAGACAGTTTGATTTTGTAAGGTTGCTAGTTCTGCCTTGGGAACCAAATTTTTTAGACTACTTAGATCTTCCCCTTGGTGATGCAAGCAAAAATTACGAATTGAAGTAGCAGACGAGACGATATTTTCTCGCATCAATAAATCATCATGCCCACTACCAATTCGCATAATTGGATGTAGAGACAGCGGTCGTCTTAAAGACAGATTAGCTACAGCGTATGCAATTGCTAACATCATATTTGGCTGATTAATTTCATGCCCCACTTCTTGAGCAACCATTTGATTATATTGGGTGGCATAAGTTTGAGTATAATCACTGAAAGTAAAGCGATTATGGGGAATCTGAGAAATTTTTTGCGCTAAAAAAGAAAAGTTTAAATTTGCATCTTCTACCCCAAATACTAAACTTTCTGCTCCTAAATCATGGAGTAGCTTTACACTCCCACCTGCAAAAATATCAGCTGGTTGAACCGCATATGAAAATGGCAATTCCAATACTAAATCTGCACCTGACTGTAAAGCAGCTTGTGCCCGATCCCATTTACTCATAATCGCCATCTGTCCTCTTTGCACGTAGTTACCAGACATAATAACGATAATTGGATCATCTTTAGCAACCAAGCGAGCCTGATTTAGCAAAAATTCGTGTCCACTATGAAAAGGATTATATTCCGCTACAATCCCAACAACTGCCATCTTTACCTCCTAATCTTCATCTAAATTCAATTCTACTTTTTTACCATTGCTCCAAAGTTTCTCTAAGCCATAAAATTCACGTGCTTCTTGCGTAAAGACGTTAACTACAACATCCCCCATATCAACTAAGAGCCAGTTAGAGTCACGTCCACCTTCAATCCGGTAATCTGATTGACCATGTTCATGGATTTTATCAATGATGCTATTTACAATCGCATGTAATTGACGATTTGAACCTGCAGTAGTTACTACATAGTAATCTGACAAGATACTTACACCTTCCATATTGTAAGCTTCTGTATCTTCACCATGGCGTTCATCAATTGCTTCAACAGTTAAGTCTAATAATTCTTTACTTTCCAAATTAATCTTCCCTTCTTTAATTATTTTTGATAGCCCATTTATTGTAAGCTTTCAAAGTTTTTGGATATATTTTTTGTCTATTTTTTACTAAAAAATCTAAGGTATGAGCTAATTCAAAGCCTACACCCTCATCTAAATTATTAAAAGCAACTTTTCTTGCTTCTTCTACACCAGGAAATGAGCGCTGGGGCTCTATAAAATCTGCTACAAAAACAATCTTATCTAAAGTTGTCATTTCACTATCAGCAGTTGTATGACGATAGATTGCTGTTAAAATTTCCTCGTCTTCAATTTTTAGATCTCTTTTAATAAAGTAAGTTCCTACAATTCCATGCCAAATTGCACGATTATAATTCAATAAATCTGGATCAAAATTCTCTTCCTTGATTACTTTGATAAATTCTTCATTAGGAATTTGCTTGGCATAATCATGAATAAATCCTGCTAAGGCTGCCTTATCTTCATCATAGTTATTTAAGCGGGCTAATTTTTTACTAGTTTCACTAACCCCAATGCAATGTTCAAAGCGCTTTTGATCCATCATTGCCTTTTGTTTTGCAATAATTTCTTCTGAATTTAAGGGTGAATATGTCTTTTTAAAAGAAATCTTCTCCAAGATAAAGGCCTCTTTCTTGAATATACTGCCATACTTTTTCTGGCACTAGGTAACGAATTGATTGCCCCATAGCTACATTTTGACGAATGTAACTTGAACTAATTTCTAAACTTGGGGCATCAACCCAAATCATTGGATATTTACTTTCAACTTGAAAATTTGGTCTTTTAACTCCCACTAGCGTTGCTAGACGCGCAATGATCTCTGGATCCTTCCACTTTGGAAAAGATTCCACTTCATCACTACCCATAATTAAATAGTACTGATTTCGCGGAGCACGCTTTTTTAAATAGCGTAGTGTATCAACTGTATAGGAAACACCGCCACGTAAAATTTCTAACAGCATAATGCGAAAATGTGGGTTTGATCGCGTTGCCAGGCTAAGCATTGCCAATCGATCTTTTGTTGTTACTTGACTATCCATCTTCTTGTGAGGAGGAATATTATTAGGAATAAACCAAATTTCGTCAAGATCTAGCTTTTTCCTAACTTGTTCTGCCATATTTAAATGTCCCAAGTGAATGGGATTAAAAGTTCCCCCCATAATTCCAATTCGCATTTTTGAAGCAGAAACAGGTTGAAATTCAACATGAGTTTGGGGCTCAAGAATAGATTTCATTTTAAATCAACGCTCTTCTAATTCCTAATCCAATTCCATCTGGAGTATAAGCCTTCACTACTACATCTTTTGGTACAGTGATAAAGCCAACACCGCCAAATAAAATATCACTTTTTTCTTTGGGTGAAAACATTTGCCCTTTCATTTCACCAAGATCATCTTCTGGACTTGGTGGTAGTAACAAATCATCTTTATGCTTTTGATAAAATTCATCGGCATTAGAAAGTTTAGTACGGTGAATGTACAAATCACGTGCTGCATAAACTGTAAAACCGCTTGCTTCACCTTCTAAAAAGTCAAACCGACCCAATCCCGCTAAAAATAAGGTTTGACCTGGCTTTAATTGGTAAGTAGCAGGTTTTAATGGCTTTTTAGGTTCAACCATTTCTAATTCTTTACCACTTAAATGACTGGCTAATTGATTCTTACTCAAAATTCCGGGTGTATCGATCAAATAATGACCATCAGAAAGTGGAATCTTGATTGCATCTAAAGTTGTTCCTGGGAATTTAGAAGTAGTGATTAAATCTTTCAAATCACTGCGCTCACTTAAAATAGCATTAATCAATGTTGACTTACCAACATTAGTTGTACCAACAAAGTAAATGTCTTTATTTTTCCCTTCTTTAGCCAAAAAGTCAATCAAACTATCTAAATTACGCTTTTTAGCAGCACTGACTAAGAAAATCTTCTTTGGATCTAAGCCATTGCGGTTAGCTTCTTGGCGCATCCAATCTTTAACTTTGCTTTCCTTAGTGTTCTTAGGAAAAAGATCAATTTTGTTACCAACAATGACAAATTCATTTTTACCAATGAATCTCTTTAATGAAGGAATTAAGGAATTGCTAAAGTCGAATAAATCAACGACATTAACCACCAAGGCGTTATCTTTTTCACCAATAGAATTAAGCAAAGCTAAAAAATCATCATTATTTTCTTTAACAGGCATAATTTCATTGTAGTGGCGTAAACGGAAACAACGTTGACAATAAACGTCACTATCTTCATTTTCACGTGCTTTTTTTAAAGCACTCGCAGGTAAGTAACCTGATTTTTCTGGATCTTCACTTTGGAGTGTACTCCCACATCCGATACATTTAATTTCTTCATCCATTTTGTAAGGTCTCCTTAAAAGTTACGGGTTTACGCATCTTTAAAAAGGCAAAAATAAACTTTTCAAAAAAGCGATTAATCCGTGTATTCCATTTATCAGTTTTTACTAAAGGCTCAACTAACACACTTTTCACTCCTGCTCGATTAGCTGCAGGAATATCAGTCATTAATTGATCTCCAACCATCATCACTTCATCTTTATTTAAATTTAACTTCTTAAGTTCTTCATTGATTCCAGTTGGCAGTGGCTTACGGGCCTTCGCTATAAATTCTATCCCATATGGGTTTAAAACTTTACTAATTCGCTCAGCATTATTATTAGAAATAACTACTAATTTAATGCCGTTAGCTTTTAGCTTTTGATTTAAGTCATCCATTTCCTTGGCTGAATTAGGATTATTCCAAGCAATTAAGGTGTTATCTAAATCTGAAAAAACTGCCTTAATTCCCATTTCTTTCAGCTGCTTTGGATCTAAGTTATATATTGTATTAATCGTGTATTGGGGTCTAAATAACATTAAATTAATTCTCCGTTTTTTTCATATATATTTTATCAGATTTTGTTAAACATTAAAAATTTTAACAAAAAAACTCCGCCTTGTGGGCGAAGTTTAAGGATTAGTTTACACCATCCATTAATTTGAAAATTTTCTTAGAAATTGCAAATAAAATAAATCCGAAAATGATACTTACAATTCCAACTGCTAAGAAATATGGAACCTCTGTCTTAGTTGAGTAGTATTTAACGATTTGAGCGTTAACTGCTTGTCCAGCCGCATCTGCTAAAAACCACATACTCATCATTTGAGATTGGAAAGCCTTTGGTGCAAGTTGGGTAGTTACTGAAAGTCCAATTGGTGAAATAAGCATTTCAGCAATTTCAACAATAAACCATGAACCAACTAACCAAAATGGGCTTACACGTCCGCTAGTACCAAATAAAATACCAGGAAGTGCCATAAATGCGTAAGAAAGTCCGGCAAAAATCAACCCAGCCGCAAACTTATTTGGTGCACTTGGTTGGTTTTTCCAGTTATCCCAAAGCCATACAAAGAATGGCGTCAAAATCATAATAAATAATGGATTTAAAGTTTGGAAGTTGGCAGCTTCAAAGTGCCAAGCTCCAATATGTAATACTGTTCTATCTTGTGCAAAAAGTGCTAACACTGTTGAACCAGATTCTTCAATTCCCCAGAAAATTGCAGCTGCAATAAATAGTGGAATATAAGCTTTAACACGAGAACGTTCAACTTTAGTTACCTTTGAACTATTAAGCATTAAGATAAAGTAATAAATTGGTAAGCCAATTGCTACAATAGTTAATAAAGTGATTACATTTTCAATATTTAGTTGCTTAAAGAAAGCTAAAATACCAAAAATTGCAGCAACAATGATTACTCCGATAATAATCCAACGAATAACTTTATTTAAACTATCTTTATCAATTGGATCATTTGGTCTTAAACCATCATCTGAAAGATACTTTTTACCACCGAAGTAATATTGAAGTAATCCAAAAAACATTCCGATTGCTGCTAGTGCAAAACCAGCATGGAAGTTTGTATGGTTACCAAATAAATGGAAACCAAAACCTTCTGATGCCCATGGAACAGCCCAAGGCGCAATTGCGGATCCTAAGTTAATACCAAAAACGTAAATACTGAATCCTGCATCACGGCGGCGATCATTTTCAGAATATAATCCCCCTACCATGTCAGAAACATTTGGTTTCAATAAACCAGTACCAGCTACAATAAATGCAATTGAGCAATAAAGAGCTGCCACTTTACCTGGGACAGAAAGTACAATATGTCCGATCATGATTAAAATACCACCGAACAAGACTGTCTTTCTAGGACCCCAGACACGGTCAGAAAGCCACCCACCAACTACACTAGCCAAGTAAACTAATGATCCATAAATGGACATTACTGAGGCTGCTGTGGTTTGAGACATCCCCAATCCACCTTTAGTTACTGCATAATACATATAAAAGATAAGGATTGCCCTCATCCCGTAGTAACTAAATCGTTCCCACATTTCTGTGAAGAATAAGGTGGATAGACCACGTGGTTGTCCAAAGAAGGCCGTATCCATATTTTTCTTATTCATAGATTAAAAATCATATCTCCTTTCATGAGCAATGACTTTATAAGTCATTAAAATATAATTATAATTTATTATCTAATATTAGTCAAAATATTATATCTTTATATAGAATTGACTATAAACTATTTTAATCTCTCTTACATCATATTTTTTAAATAAGCTAAAATGTCGCCCTTCATTTCATTAAATTTATTAGCATCAATAACTTTTAACTTAGGGAAATTTCGAATTAAACGTCTTGCATTCCAACTTAGTTGAGTATGGGGATGCAAGCTTGGAAGATGCTTTTTCAACTCGGCATGTAATTTACTATGGTCAAGTTCAGCCTTATGTTTATCAAGAAAGTCATTAATCTTTGTATTCCATAATTGCGTACTTGTATGGAATTTCTTCACACTAATGATTGTTGCAATAAAGTCGATCCCCATTACTGCTAAGATAATAACTGCTTCATAACCATGGGTATAGCTTTCTTCCCAGTCAATTATCTTTTGCACGAAAGGCTGGACAAATTTTACCAAAAGCACTACCCCAATTCCCCAAAAAAGAGAAATTTCTGGAGCAATTCGTCCCTGAAAGTTCCACTTCAGCTTGGAATAATCCCATAATTTTAAATGGAAAAATTTTTGTAAAAAGATACTTGCGATTAACTCAAATAATGTAGCTACTACTGCTCCTATGATAAATAATAGGAAAACATTATTTTGAAAGGGATGAGTCGCTACTAGAATTGTTGTTACCGCAAATCCATATACCGGACAATACGGTCCAAACAAAAAGCCACGATATTCGTATTGATGGTCTTTAATGGAACAATAAATTGTTTCCCATATCCAACCAATTACTGAATAAGTGAAAAATAGCGCCACTAATTCTGATAATGTATAAGGCATCTAAGCCCTCCTTTGTTTAATTAATAATTAATTATCTCATAGAAATCTTTTTAGCCACAAAAAAACTGAGGAAATTCCTCAGTTCACATTATTCACTTACTTGTTGCTTTTCTTCTTTACTAATTTCTTCATCTACTTTAATTGACCAATCATTGATCTTTTTCCAAACTGCTTTATATTCTTGGATGAACTTTTCAGCACGTTCTTGCTGCTTAGAACTTAATTCAGCTTTAGGTTTAATTGGTAACTGATACTTTTCACCAAACCATGATTCTACTGGTACTTCCTCTAAATTATTTAAAATTCCTGCATTTATCTGATTTTGAAGCTGAGCTACTTGATCTTTTAGCGCAGTAATTTCTTGCTGCACTTTATTCTTCAAGTCAGAATTCTTCAAGTCTTTAAGCTTATCTTCCAAAATATTAACTAATTCATAGATTGGACTTGAAAAGTTAAAGACTTTTAATTCTTTCTTCTTTTTCATATCATCAAGATAAATCTTTAAAGTAATCAGTCCAATTATAATGTAAATAATATATCTAAATTTCATTTTAATTAATCCTCTAAATCTACAACTGGAGTCTTTTCTCCTTCACTACTTGCTTTAAAATTAGTGATTGGATGCATCCCTTTCATCGACGCAACCATACTAGTTGGAAAATTAGCCACTTTCTGATTGTAGTAACTCACATCTTCGATGTAACGTTTACGTTCTACTGCGATTCTATTTTCACTACCTGAAAGTTCTGTCATCAAATTTTTTACATTTTGATTAGATGCCAAAGTAGGATAATTCTCATGGATTGCGTTTATCAACACATTAGTCTTATTGTTTAATTCTTCGTTTGCTTTTAACTTACCATTTGGCGTTTTAGCATTATTAAACATTTTTCGCGCATTGGCAATATCACCAAAAACTTTTTCTTCATGCTTCATTGAACCCTTAACAGTTCTAGTTAAATTTGGGATTAAATCTGCTCTTCGCTGCATGACATTTTCAACTTGTGCCCACTGAGTATCAACTGCAATTTTAGTATTATTTAGATTATTACTCATATTAATGTATTGAATTGAAAAAGTAATAATTATTCCTAAAATCACCACTACAAAAATTAACCCAGCAATTAACGGCTTTTTACTTTTCTTCATTTATATTGTTTTTCCTTCTACTCTAATTTCAAAACGACAGCTTACCATGAGCTGTCGCCACCACCGCCACCTGATGAACCGCCGTCACCACCAAAGTCATCATTAGATGAACTACTATCATAAGAGCTGCTATCTGAACTATACCAGTGGCTTAATGAACTACTCCCAGACTCATATCTACGTTCACGTTCTCTTCTTTGCCTTTCTTCTCTAGCTCTTTTACGCTCTTCTTGTTCCTCATGAAATTTATCCTTTGCCTGTTTGCTCCACTTTTGCCCTAATGCTTCTGGATCAAAATCATCCGAAAGTAGTTGCGTTAATGCAGCAATAATGACTCCATCTTTTACAAAACGACGATAATAATTTCGGGGGAAGTTTTTGGGACGCTCTGTTTTTTCTGCAACTTCAATTGCTTCATTATAGTGTGTTATCAAGGTCTGATATTCAGTCAGGGACATTTTTTCTACTTTTTCTAAAAAATTATTAGAAAGTGGAATTTTTTTGCCTGGTATTTTTCTATTATATTCTTGAATTTTGAGCAACGCAGGAATGTTTCGAGCTGAAATGAGATGATTACTTGCAAATTTATAGATTGCCTTTTCTTCTTTAGGTGAAGTAATCCCGGCAGCCTTAATTGCTTGGTGGAGTTTCTTATCCATTCTTGCACTAATAAAGAAAAAGAGGGCTATTCCCACAATCCCTACACCAATTATGATAAATACACCATACTTGAAAATGAAGTTGATAATTTTTAAAATTCCTATCATCACTCCAGCAATTTTATCAATAATACTGGAGCTTTCATTACTTTCCTTAGAACTTTCATTTGTATGATTAGCAATTTCATCCTTATCAGGTAACTCATCTTCATTTTCAGCTATGTGCTGGGCAGTTTTATTAACCATTGCTGAAACCGCCGAATTGTAGTCTTCTTTTTTTAAATCTGACTTTATCTTTCCAGCCACTAGTTCATTTACATAACTATCGGGTAAGACTGGTTCTACCCCATAACCAGTTTGCATCCGGAAACGATGATCTTTAGTAATCAGTAAAAGTAAGACCCCATTATCATAATCTCGATTACCAAATTTATATTTATCAAAAATCTGTTGTCCTAACTCATCTAAGTCTTTTCCATTTAAACTTTTTTGAGTAACGACTGCAATTTGGGGATGGCCCTTGATTTTACTTAAATCATTATCATTAATCTTTTTGATGTAATCTTGCGTTTTAGCAGATAGAACATGAGCATTATCTTGCACATCCTTATTATCTGCATAAACAGTTGTTGTAGAAAGGGTAAGGAAACTTATTCCTACTACAAATATTCCTAATAATTTCTTTAGCACTATTTCACTTCCCGTCGTTTAATCTCTTTAAACATATATGTATAATTGCATTTTCTATTTACTTAATCCTTCTTTTCTTTTGTTTTTCGTAAAAATCTTCCTTTGCCCGTTCTCTCCATTCTTCTCCTACTGCTTTTGCATCAAAATCATCAGAAAGTAAATCTATTAATTCATCTTCAATAATCTTTGAAGTAACAAAACGACGATAGCAATTTCGAGGAAAATTTTTAGGACGCTTAGCATTAGCAGCTACTTCAAGTGCATCATTGTAATGCTTTACTAAAGTTTGATATTTTTCAAACCCCATTTCGTCAATTTCAAGTAGCAATTCCTCAGAAAGTGGAATCTTTTTACCAGAAATCTTTTTATTATAATTTTTAACTTTTATGATAAGAGGAACATTTTCATGAGAAAGTCGATTCTTACATGCCATTTTAAAAATTTCATTTCTTTCTTTTTTCGCGGTTATCCCATATTCTGTAATTACTTGTCGAATTTTTTTCTTTTCCCATGAATCTAAAGAAGCTAGGATAATTATTCCTATAATTAAGAGAATAATTTCAATATACTTAAAATACCAAATTAATGAAACTAATGCTTTTAAAACTGTAATCATTGCAGCTATAAGCATTAAAATAATCATTAAAATTTCTATATAATTAATAGTACTTATTTTCTTATACAACTTTGTATGAGTGATATAATTCTTTAAATTAAATGCTTTATTAGATAATATTAGTGTCACTTTGTGATCTGAATATATTTCTAGTAACTTACTTTTACCTATTTTTATCTTCGTATATGTACCTATATTTTGTTTTCCAGTAATCTGAATATAGTTAGTAGATTTATTATCTGCACGTACACTCGTTGTATCAAGTATTAAGCAGCTAAAAGTGACTACAAAAATTACAACTAATTTCTTTATCACTATCCTTCCTCACTTAACTTTTTTCTCCTTGGTGGATACACGGGATCATTGCGCTTTTCTGCTTCTTCTTTGCTAAAATACCAAACACTATCTGGGATGCGATAATAAAGTCGATATTGACGGGAGTATTTTTCGAGGTAGTAAAAAGTTAAGTACATTTTAAAAAATCCTCGTACCACAACTAAATAAGCTATCCAAAAAACTGCAAATACTATTAGTTTTTCAAATATATATTCAAAATTAAAAATAAAATTGTTATGGAACTCCGCAGCAATTAAAGCTCCAATCAAAACAATTCCTTCAAGCACACTAATTTTTAATATAGCTCCTTTATTTTTCTCTTTTTCTTTTCTATTCTTTATATTTTTGGTTTTTGAGGTTACACCTAAGTAAAAAAAGAAACATATTAATATAATCAAGCTTGCCACCTGTAATCCAAAGCTTATTACACCGGCATTTTTTAAGGTAGTAGTTGTAAGAGGATAGGCCATTGATAAACCACCAGCCCACAATAAACCAGAGGTACCCAATATTACATTTTTATACATACTGGCAAAATTTTTATGTTTAAATAAAGGGAAAATCGTCATAAAAAATATTCCTGTTAACCAGAGCCCTCCTGTTAATATCATTACCCATTTCCCTATACTATTTTTGGGATGAGTTATATAAACACCTATTTCTAATAAAATAAAAACAGTAAATAAAGATGGTGTAATATACATCAGTACATTTTTTCGTAACAATTTAGCCAGTTCCGGATTTGAAGTTGTAATTGATTTTAATTTATAAATTACATTTTTTGATTCTTCAAACGAGAGATTAAAGATTGTTTTCATTTTTATCTCCTAATTTTCTTTCCTATGTAATCACCTATTATTTTTTCTCCATTATCTACTATTTCGTAACTCCCTTTTTCTATCTTATCCAGTCCCTTTTTCCCACTTCCTGAATTTATTTCATGGTGAAATGCACCAATAATCATTCCTCCAATTATTGCGCTTCCAACAAGCATCTCAACAGAAATTCCTACTGGTGACACAGCAGCTGCGACACTTACTCCTAATAAAGCACCATTTATCCCATCAAAATTTCTTACATAATCTACGCCTGCATGAATGGTAGACTTACCCACATTGTGATATGTATCTTTGTCTTGTGTATTATTATAGTTTTCAAAAATATCTCCTGCCGCAAGTACCGCATCTACTGCTCCACCTACATGGCTTAACCCTTTCTTTAAAGCTTTTCCTGTTATTCCTTTACTAAACGCCTTATAGCCTGCTTCTTTTGACATTTTCTTTAAGGCTATCTTTTCCGCCTTTCCAAAAACTTTTCTATCAAAATTTGCTTTCACGCGCTTAATGGAACTTACAATTCCTTTTTTACCAGCATATTTTTCTATTATTTCTAGTGCTTCTTTGTCAGCTTTCCCCGGATCACTGAACTTCTTAATCCAATCTGCACCATGTCTACCGGCTACCGATACTGGATCTACAATCACATCCATTAAATCAATTGCTTTATCCATAACTTCATTCAGCTTTCTTGGATCTGCAATATTTTTTTCACTGATTTCAAATAATTTTTGTAAGGTTTTATTTTTCTTGGCAACAGTTAATACCTTCTGAATACCTCCTCCCACTTTTGTGTCCTTTATCTTGCCTACTTTATCAAGAAACTTCCTTACATATTTATTAGGAGTCATTGAAAAATAATTATTTAATGATTGCTTTAATTGTTTAGGGAAACTTCCCCAATTCTCAACCGTTCTACGTAATGATTTACCAACAAAACCGTATTTATACAATGCAGCAAATTTCTCATTCTTTAACAATGTTGGCCATAACTTTTCAAATTTACTAAAAGCTAAATGATCTCGCCGACGTTTAAATGGGTTATGATAGAAATTTTCCATATAACTCATCATGTCTTCATACTTTTCAAGTGTAGTTTTAAATGGAGCTATCCCCTCTTTTAAATTTTCCGCTACCTTTTGTCCCTGCATGAGTCCATATGCTATTCGATTAGTATATTTAACATTTGAAAATTGCAAAATTGCTTGAAAAATTGGGTTATATTTATATTTTTCCTTTACTTCTTTTTTAAACGTTTTGCTTTTATCTAATACCTTATATAGATACTTTGTATCATTGAAAGTTTTGATTGAACTATTATCATCAAATCCACCACTTAAGGCTTTACCTACTGTCTTTAACGCTGACTTTTGCTCTGAAAGTAAACTCTTAGTTGTGCTATATTCTTTCTTTGAGTTAAAACTTCTCATATCTTGCTTTAACTTAGAAAGAATACGTTTACTAGCATCTAACCCTTCACTTACTCCGCTGCTTCTTAACGGAGTCAAGCTTACTAAATCACTAACTGTACTTTGAGTCTGATTTATTTTTGCCACCAATTGATCATATTCTGATTTTATTGGGGCTATCTTCTGTTCTAATGTTGTTAAACTACTCTCATAGATAACTGCACTAGTTGATGTTTCTGAAGTCGTACTTTTAAAATCATTAATTACTTTTTCAAAATCTGCAATCAGCGCATCATCAATATCGTTATATTGGAGAAGAAGGGGTATTTTATAATTTTCAATCTCTGCATTAATTGCACCTTTAGTCAATCCTCGCATTGCATGTGAATCACTGATTGCTTGGGCTTTGTCTTGAGCAGATTCTACTGAAGCAGAAAAATCTCTTTGACTAATTTTTAGTTGCTTAAGTAATTCATTTAATTCTTCTAAACTAATCTTCATTTTCACTTCTTCCAATCTATGTCAGCTTATACCTATGCAATTTACTTTTTAACTTAACTTTTCTAAGATTATCGAAAATAAATTGTCAAGTCAAACGCCTTAAATGTTATTTTTTCTTAAATAAAAAAATAACACTATTTCCATGAATAATGTTATTTTTGCTTTTTGTATAATTATTATAGTTAGCTAATTTCTGCTGTTATTAATACTTTTCATCTTGCTTCTCTGTGTACTTAACTCTTATTTAATTGAGTGCTTTTCATATAGTTATCGCTTACTAAAATGCTACTAAATTTATCTTGTCCACTTTTAATAGCTATTATTTTTATCCAATTATTAAATTACCTCCTCCTAAAGTTATTAATTAAGCTCAAGTCATTTATACCTGTATTTTCATATTCTAATTTTAAGATTATTTAATTTGTTTTTCTAACTTATTAAGCAACTCTTTCTTCTTATTAAGCAACTCTTTCTTCTTATTTGCCCATGCATTTGCCCCTACTTCTCTTGAAGCTGCCCATATCTTACCAATAAGAGGTTTCCAGCTCGCCTGATTTTTTAAACCCGTCGCCAGCAGATTACCGGCAATTTTACCAGTGCCTTTGGGAGTAAACATTTCTCGTAAATAAAGTTTCTCATCGACGTTAGCTGCATCGTAGATCATTTCAATGAACTCTCTTCGTTCTTCATCACTCGTATTTTCTAAGAAGCTGCTAAACGTCTTCCAAGAAAAACGTGTGCCTGTGTCAAGATGGTCTACTGTTACAAAATGATGCCCCTTAATTTCCCAATTAAACAAATTATGTTGCATTGGCGGAATACCTGTACTTTTAACAAATTCACAGTATGCCTTGTCTTCAACTAAATCATCCATCAAGATCCCTACAATACTGGCTTGTGGAATGAACTTGTGTATTTTTCCTTTTAATTGCTTTATCTTTTTGTCAAAGCGCACATTTTGATCATGAAAACCAGGCCCATCAAAATTATCTATTCGTTTAATTAACTTCGCTTCTTCCTCAGTTGCTGTTAAGCCAACATAAAAGGCTAAGTTTCCACCTTTTGAATGTCCCCCTAGACAAACTTTACCCTTATAATTCTGGATTCTTTCTCTAAAATATTTTCTTGCAAAAAAATGCGCTGGCACACTATCACTAAAGGACATATTAAAATCTTCTTTCCAACCGACCTTAGTCGCAGTAGTTCCTCGATAGGCAATATAACGAAGATTAGGCCTAATTTGAAAAGTAATCGCATTAAATTCAAATTCATTATTTACATCTAGCTTATTTTCTAAACTTCCCCAACTAATTTCTTTAAAGCGCGAACTTTTACTCAATAATTCAAGCAATTTTTTCATATTTGCTTCGCCCCATACACCCTTGCTTAAAGTATCAATCGCTTCTTGGTTATGAGCCAACTCCTTAAAAGAAGTAATACCCGGAGTCTTATCAAAATGACAATAAGTTAATTCAGCAAAAATCATACTATCGAGTTCATTCATATCTTTTACTGAAAAAAGTACATTATAATCTTTAATATAGTCTAAAATATTCATCATTTTAACACTCCTTTATTTTTTCTTCCTATTATATAGAGTACTATTTTTTTATATAGAGTACTATTTTTTTATATAGAGTACTATTTTTTTATATAGAGTACTATTTTTTCAACAAAAAAAGAACTGAGATACTGAAGTGCCTCATAATTGTTAGACATAGATCTAACGATTGTGAGGTATTTTTTATGACTAAATATTCTAATGGGTTCAAAATTAAGATTGTTTCTGAATTCTTTAATCATCAAGATTCAATAAAGGGATTAAGTAGAAAGTACAATATTCCTTACTCTATGGTATATAAATGGATTCATCAGGCTGATGAAAATGGCCTTGAATCTCTTAAAATTAAACATAAGAAGATGAACTATTCTCCTGAGTTTAAGTTAAATGTGGTACGCTATTATTTAAATAATCCTAATTTAGGAATAACTCCAGTAGCTGCCAAGTTCAATATAAATTCTTCTCAGGTTTACACTTGGGTTAATAAGTTTAAAAAAGAAGGTATGGCTGGTTTACTTCCTAAGCAGAAAGGACATCCATCCAAAATGCCTAAGAAACCTAAAAAGAAACAAGCTCAAAAGATAAAACTTAGTGAGAAGCAAAAATATGAAGAGAAGATTATTAAACAAGAAGCGGAAATCGAAAAATTAAAACTGGAGAATCTTGTCTTAAAAAAAGTGGCTGCCCGATATCCTCGCTATCCAACAAAGAAAAAACGCTAATTATCAAGGATATTCGGGCTAAAGTGCCAACTGTAAAGCTGAATACCTTATTTAGTCTGCTTAAGCTTAATCGAAAAACATATTATGATAACTTAAAAAATCGAATTAATAAGTGCGATAAATACGCTAAAGTTAAGAAAGAAATTAATCATATTTATTATGATGAAAGTAATGAAACATACGGTTATCGGCGTATTTGGGGCGCTTTAAAAGATACTGGTATCAATCTTGCTAAGGAAACTGTTCGTAAAATTATGCGTGATATGGGTATTAAAACCATGATTTATCATAAGAATACAGCTAAGTACAGTTCTTATAAAGGTAGCGTTGGCAAAAAGGCTCCTAATATTCTTAATCAGATCTTTGATGAGACTATCCCTTATAAGGTCTTGCATACCGATGTAACAGAATACAAATTAACTAATGGCAAAAAAGTCTATATTTCACCAATAGTTGATGAAGCATCTCTGGAAATACTGGCTTGTGCAGTTAGTTACTCTCCTGAGATGAAGACTATTTATAGGATGCTTGATGAACTTGAAGTAAATTTACCAAAAGATGCACGACCAATTTTACATTCTGATCAAGGTTTTCAATATCAAAATGCTGGTTATCAAGCCCGTCTTAAAGAAATGAATATTACACAAAGCATGTCTAGAAAAGGAAATTGTCATGATAATGCGCCAGGTGAAACTATATTCAACCTAATGAAAAGAGAATGCCTAAATCGACTTAAGATTGGCTCTCTTGAAGAGATGAAGCAAGTGTTAAGTAAGTATGTCACTTGGTTTAATAATATTCGTCGTTCCAATAAATTAAAATACACGACTCCTGTAAAATACAGAAATCGTGTATTATCAAGTATTTAAAATTTTATAAAGTGTCTAACTTTCTTATGGCACTTCATACTCATCTCAGTTCTTTTAATACTTATTTAGTTTAATTAAGCAGCTGCTAAAGCTTTCTTTGCAGTTTCTGCTAATTCAGCAAAAGTCTTTTCGTCAGTGTAAGCAATATCTGCTAACATCTTACGGTTCATATCAATTCCTGCAAGCTTAAGACCGTGCATTAACTTGCTGTATGAAAGACCATTTTGTCTTGCAGCAGCATTAATACGAGAAATCCATAATCTTCTAAATTCGCTCTTAACCTTCTTACGATCACGGAAAGCGTACTTACGTGATACAAAGATTTGAGTACTTGCTGCTTTAAATTGAATGTGCTTTGAGCCACGGTAACCCTTAGCTAACTTCAATAATTTCTTACGACGTGCGCGTGTTACGGTTCCACCTTTAGTTCTTGGCATCTAAAATTCCTCCTCAAAAACTCTACTTATAAATAAATTAACGCATTTGGGAAAGCATCTGTTTGATGCGCTTCATATCACTTGCTGAAACCATTGCAGCTTTTCTCAAATGACGACGTTGTTTCTTAGTTTTACCATGGAAACGGTGTCCAGTGTAAGCGTGGTGACGCTTTAAACCACCATTAGCTGTTCTCTTAAAACGCTTTGCGGAAGCGCGGTGTGTCTTTTGCTTTGGCATATCTATTCCTCCATTAATTACTTCTTCTTTTTATCTTTATCACTCAAAGGAGCAAGCATTAAGAACATTGAACGGCCTTCCATCTTTGGTTTAGTGATTACATTAGCTAAGTCACTAACCTGATCAGCCATCTTTTCTAAAACTGCTTTACCTAATTCCTTGTGAGTAATAGCACGGCCTCTAAAGCGAATAGAAACTCTAACTTTAGCGCCCTTAGTCAAGAATTTACGGACATGCTTTAATTTAGTATCAAAGTCATTTCCTTCAATTGTTGGACTTAAACGAATTTCCTTAACTGCAAGAACCTTTTGATTCTTACGGTTTTCTTTCGCTTTCTTTTGTTGTTCAAAACGATATTTTCCGTAGTTCATAATGCGAGCAACTGGTGGCTTAGCATTAGGTGAAATAAGAACTAAGTCTAAATCCGCATCAGCTGCTTGACGCAAGGCATCATTTTTGGAAACAACACCAACTTGTTGGCCGTCTTCACCAATTAAGCGGACTTCACGAGCACGGATATCTTCGTTTAAGATCATATTTCTTGGTATGAGTATTCACCTCCGTATTAGTTTCGAGGACAAGAAAAAGGCGGGTTAAGAATTCCCCCGCCTTTAATCAACAGATATTATCGATTAGCCCAGAGGTAATTCTTAACTTAGGCGAGAAGCGGGTGCTTCTTCTTGTTCTCAACTTCTGTATTATACCATTCTGAGAAAGTGAGTCAAGTAGTTTTACTAGACACTTTTTAATTAACAAAAATTATTGGTATTAAAAAAGCGATACTTTTCAGTATCACTTTTTTCAGGTTAGATTATTAATCTTCCTTTTTTCTCTTTTTGATATCAGCTAATCCAAAGATAAATCCTAAACTTGCTAAGCTTAATCCAAGAATTGCAGCCATATTATCTAATTGGCTTGCACCAG
The DNA here is from genome assembly GCF_014522345.1 of Lactobacillus sp. PV037. Classification (NCBI taxonomy): domain Bacteria; kingdom Bacillati; phylum Bacillota; class Bacilli; order Lactobacillales; family Lactobacillaceae; genus Lactobacillus; species Lactobacillus sp. PV037. The sequence goes on from NZ_CP041987.1 coordinate 1,063,001, forward strand.
TTTGTGGCAATTCTTTCTTATCTTCGACGATTCTACCAATACCATCCTTAGCCTTGTAGTAGCTAATAATTTCACCATCTGGTCCTACAATTACTACATATCCACGATCTCTTAACCATTGAGCACGTCGAGCGTTAGAGTTTCCATAGCGATTTCTTGAAGCTGTACGTTTAGGTGAACGATGAGGTCTTGCACTAATTTGAGTAGCCTTTGGACGTACATTTACTTCAACAGTTATTCTTTCAGTTCGACCATCAGGATAAGTAATTTGAATTACACCCTTTTGAATTCCTGGTTTAGAAACATCTGGTTTCTTAATCCAAACTACTTTACTTCCTTCTGGCAAGTTACTTACAGTTGCATTTGCACTTGGAAATCTACCTTGAGTGGTATTAGTAAGAATTGTAGTTGGCTTCTTGTAGTCAGTAGCCTGTGAGCTTGCACTTGAAGTAGCTGAGCTTGCAGAACTTGAAACTTCACTAGAAGCGGCGCTACTTGCTTGTGAAGCTGAACTACTTTGTTCAGGGGCACTAGAAGGTGTATTCTGTAAGCTTTCTTCTGCTTCACTCTTAGCTTCTGTTGCAATACTATCTGCTTCGCTGGCTTTCTTAGCCATTTCACTTGCTACACTAGCGGCACTGCTTGCTACACTAGCTGCACTTTGAGCACTTGAAGCTGCTGTACTTGCTGCACTTTCGGCACTCTTAGCTGCACTTGCTGCACTTGCTGCTTTAGAAGCGGCACTACTTGCTGCACTCGTATCACCTGCTGCAGCTGCACTTGACGCAACACTCTTGGCAATTGATGCTTCACTTGCTGCACTCTTGGCAATTGAATCTGCCTCACTTGCCTTATTGTATGCTTCGCTTGCCTTGTTGGCTGCACTTGAAGCATCACTTGTTGCACTAGAAGCTGTACTTGCAGCACTTGAGGCTACACTAGCCGCACTTGAGGCCTTCAAAGCGGCACTTGAAACGAGTGAATTATCTGAATATTCACTGGCCATTGATGCCACTTCACTAGCAGTGTCACTTGCGTGGCTTGCTGAAGAGCTTGCTGCACTTGTTGAAGTTGATGCTGAACTCTTGTCTGAATCGGCTGAGCTTGCTGCACTACTTGCAATGCTTGCATATGAACTTGTTTGATCTGCTGAGCTAGATGCGGCACTTGCTCCACTACTTGCAATCTTTGCAGAATCACTATCTTGTTTCAAGTTATCTTCTGCTTCACTCTTAGCCTTAGTTGCTTCACTATCAAACTTAGCAGCTTCATCAGCGGCACTTTTGGCTAGACTTGCAGCTTGAGAAGCCTTCTTTTCATCTTCAATTGCTTGACTAGCAGCACTTGAAGCCACATCTTCTGCACGCTTAGCAGCGGCACTGGCACTACTTGCAATATCAGTGGCCTTTTGAGCTGCGCTAGCATCTCCTTCTTTAGCATAACTTGACGCAGCACTAGCAGCAGCATTAGCAAGACTTGCGGCAGTTGAAGCATCTTGATCAGCTTTAGCGGCTTTTTCACGTTGCTTGCTTGCATCGCTGGCGGCACTACTTGCAGTTTTAGCTGCACTACTTGCAACGTTTGCTGCACTCTTGGCACTGCTTGCGGCACTTGAGGCTTTTTCTGCAGCGCTAGCAACAACTGAATTATTTGGATAGTCACTGGCCATTGAGGCTACTTCACTGGCAGTCTCACTTGCATGGCTTGCTGAACTGCTTGCAGCACTAGCATTTTCTGAAGCAATGTTACTGTAGCTTCCTGCTGCACTCGCAGCACTACTTGCAATACTTGCGTATGAACTAGTGTCAGTGTGGGAACTTTCCGCACTTTGTGCGTCTTCATTGGCATGACTTGCAGCGTCAGAGGCCTTAATAGCATCTTCAGCTTCATCTTTAGCGTCTGATGCTTCTTCATCTGCTTCGCTAGCCTTCTTGGCCATTTCACTTGCCACACTTGCAGCACTACTTGCTACACTAGCGGCACTTTGAGCACTTGAAGCTGCTGTACTTGCAGCACTTTCTGCACTCTTAGCTGCACTGGCTGCACTGGCTGCTTTTTCTGCGGCTGAACTTGCAGCACTGGTATCACCTGCTGCAGCTGCACTTTCCGCTTCACTTTTAGCAACTGATGCTTCACTAGCTGCGCTCTTGGCAATTGAATCTGCTTCACTTGCCTTATTGTATGCTTCGCTTGCCTTGTCTGCGGCACTTGAAGCATCACTTGTTGCACTGGATGCAGTTGTGGCAGCGCTTGAAGCAAGACTTGCGGCACTTGAAGCCTTGTCTGCGGCACTCGATACAAGTGAATTATCTGAATGTTCACTTGCCATTGAGGCTACTTCACTAGCAGTATCTCCTGCATGACTTGCTGAAGAACTTGCGGCACTAGTTGAAGTCGAAGCAGCACTTTCATCTGAACTTGCTGCACTTGCTGCACTACTTGCGATGCTTGCATATGAACTAGTTTTATCGGCTGAACTTGATGCGGCACTTGAAGATGCACTAGCACTATCAACAGCATCACTGCCTTGGTTTAAGTTATCTTCTGCTGCACTCTTAGCCTTCGTTGCTTCACTGTCAAAGTTAGCTGCATCATCAGCGGCACTCTTGGCGATGCTTGCAGCTTCTGAAGCTTTCTTTTCATCTGCGATTGCTTGACTTGCTGCATTTGAAGCTTCTTCTTCTGCACTTTTGGCAGCTGAACTTGCAGCACTAGCTACACTAGTTGCACTGCTTGCAGCACTAGTATTTCCAGCTTTAGCAAAACTATCTGCTTCATCAGCTGCACTATTTGCTACAGATGCAGCACTTGATGCTACTTGATCTGCTTGGCTAGCCTTAGTGTGTTGATTTACCGCATCACTTGCTGCACTGCTTGCTACATCTGCTGCACTGCTTGCTACATCTGCTGCACTCTTAGCACTACTTGCGGCACTTGATGCCTTGTCTGCAGCGCTAGATACTAGTGAATTTGTTGGCTGTTCGCTAGCCATCGATGCTACTTCACTAGCAGTGTCACTTGCGTGGCTTGCTGAACTAGAAGCATTACTTGCATTTTCTGAAGCAATATTGCTGTAACTACCTGCAGCACTAGCTGCGCTACTTGCGGCACTTTCATAAGAAGTTGCATTAGTATGGGAAACATCTGCACTCTTAGCATCTTCACTTGCTTGACTTGCTGAGGTTTCACCATTAATTGCATCACTTGCTTCACTCTTAGCATCTGTTGCGATACTATCTGCTTCGCTGGCTTTCTTAGCCATTTCACTTGCTACACTTGCGGCACTTGATGCCACGCTAGCCTCGCTTTTAGCACTTGAAGTTGCTGTACTTGCAGCATTTTCTGCACTCTTAGCCGCACTGGCTGCACTACTTGCTTTAGCAGCTGCACTACTTGCTGCACTGGTATCACCTACTGCAGCTGCACTTTCCGCTTCACTCTTAGCAACTGATGCTTCACTAGCTGCGCTCTTGGCAATTGAATCAGCATCACTTGCCTGCTTGTATGCTTCGCTGGCCTTCTCTACTGCACTTGAAGCATCACTTACTGCACTAGAAGCTGTGCTTGCTGCACTTGAAGCAAGGCTCGCAGCACTTGATGCTTTTTCGGCAGCACTAGATACTAGTGAATTTGTTGGATGTTCGCTAGCCATTGAGGCTACTTCACTAGCTGTTTCACTTGCATGACTTGCTGAAGAACTTGCCTCACTAGTTGAAGTTAATGCTGCACTTTCATCTGAACCTGCTGAACTTGCTGCACTACTTGCAATACTTGCATATGAACTTGTTTGATCTGCTGAGCTAGATGCGGCACTTGATGAAGCACTGGCACTATCAACAGAATCACTACCTTGGTTTAAGTTGTCCTCTGCTTCACTCTTTGCCTTCGTTGCTTCACTATCAAAGTTAGCTGCATCATCGGTTGCACTCTTGGCAACTGATGCAGCACTCTTAGCAGTTTCTTCATCACTAATTGCTTCAGCTGCTGCGCTTGAAGCCACACTGGCTGCTGAACTTGCAAGACTTGCAGCAGCTGAAGCTTGACTAGCTAAGCTTTCAGCCTTATCAGCATCACTTGCTTTATAAGCACTATCTGCTGCACTGGCTAAGGAGTGAGCAATGCTTGCTTGTTCACTTGCTGCTTTTTCTTGTTCACTAGCAGTTGAGCGTTGAATTACAGCATCACTGGCAGCATTTGAAGCTATTGCTGAAGCACTGCTTGCAACATCTGCAGCACTTTGAGCTGAACTTGCGGCACTCGAAGCTTTTGTTGCGGCACTGGCTACAACTGAGTTAGTTGGATGGTCACTTGCTAATGAAGCTACTTCACTGGCAGTTTCACTTGCGTGACTTGCTGAACTTGAAGCTGCGCTAGCATCTTCTGAAGCAATATCACTATAACTGCCTGCTGCAGTTGCGGCACTGCTTGCTGCACTATCATCTGAGCTTGCACTAGTATGAGCTGTATCAGCATCGCTTGCTGATGAACTTGCGGCACTTGCTGCACTTTCTCCTCTGATTGCTTCAATTGCCTCATTCTTGGCAACACTTGCAGCAGTAGATGCTTGGCTAGCAATCTCGGCCATTGAACTTGCAGCACTTGATGCTTGATTTGCAATACTTGCTGCACTACTTGCTTTTCTAGCTGCAGCTTGAGCAGCACTTTCAGCACTCTTAGCTTCACTTGCTGCATCCATTGCCTTTTTAGCTGCTGAACTTGTTGCAGCAGTGTCTCCAGTTGCAGCAGCTGAATCTGCTTCACTCTTAGCGGCGTTAGCTACACTTGCTGCACTTGAAGCTGCTTCATCTGCTGCTTTTGCATCAGCATATGCTTGACTTGCGACATTACTTGCTGAATCTGCATTACTCTTGGCTACATTTGCGGCACTAGCGGCGCTACTTGCTTTCTTAGCAGCACTATTTGCAACAACTGCTGCACTTGAAACTAAAGAGTTAGTTGCATGGTCAATAGCCATTGAGTCTACTTCACTTGCAGTATCACTAGCTGCACTAGCACTATTTATTGCTGAACTAGTAGATTTATCTGCTTGGTCAGCTGCAGTTGAAGCAGCACTGGATGAAATAGCAGCTGAACTTGCATACTCGCTAGTCTTAATTGAAGATGAGTTAGCAGCACTAGCTGCACCACTTGCTAATGAGTCATCACTTGCTACTGACTTTAAATCAGCAATTGCGGCACTCTTAGCTTCACTAGCTTGGCTTTCAAAATTCAAAGCATCTTGAGCATAGCTATTAAGAGTTGCAATTGATTTATTTGCTTCACTTTCATCTACAAGAGCTTGACTTGCGGCACTTGAAGCGACTGTTTCAGCACTTTGTGCAGCACTCTTAGCGGCACTAGCTACAGCAGCTAAACTTACTGCTGCACTAGCATTACTTGCCTTATACGCAGCATCAGCGGCGCTTGCAGCACTATTTGCAAGTTTTGCTTGTTCACTTGCAACGTGATCTTGGTCAGCTGCAATTGATCTTTGGGTTGTAGCATCAGTAGTAACTGAGCTTACGTAAGCTGCTACACTAGCAGCACTACTTGCTGCTGAACTTGCAGCAGTTGCAGCACTTGAAGCTTTTTCTGCGGCACTAGCTACAACTGTATTAGTTGAATGTTCACTTGCCATTGAGGCTACTTGATCAGCAATAGCTTTAGTATCTTCAGCAGTATGAGCAACTGAACTAGATGCGCTATTTGCATTACTGTTGTAATCTCTTGCAACACTTGCAGCACTACTTGCAACTACTTCGTATGAGTTAACTGCAGTTGAAGCAGTATCGGCTAATTTAGCTTCTTCACTGGCCTGACTTGCGGCACTTTCACCAATGATTGCATCACTTGCTGCACTCTTGGCAATTTCAGCAGCACTAGCTGCACTTGAAGCAATAGCTTGATATGAAGCTGCTTCACTTGCAGCACTTGAAGCGATTGAGTTAGCAAGACTAGCAGCTTCACTGGCTACGCTTGCAGCACTTGAGGCTTTTGCAGCATCTGAGTTAGCAGCTGAAGCGACACTAGCAGCACTACTTGCTGCACTGACATTTCCTTCTTTAGCCAAACTTGCAGCTTCACTGGCTGCACTTGAGGCTTTCGCTGCTGCGCTACTTGCGGCTGAACTTGCTGCAGTTACAGCTGTACTTTGAGTTGCAGCATCTTGAGCAGCTGAACTTGCTACATCAGCGGCACTGCTTGCCTTAGTAGCCGCACTACTTGCAACTTCAGAATCATCACTTGCTCTGGTTGCAGCACTAGCTACTAATGAGTTAGCCGGATGTGCACTTGCCATTGAAGCTACTTCACCTGCTGTGCTCGTAGCGTCATCTGAATTCTTGCCAGCACTTGATGCAGTATTGGTAGCTTGGCTACTTGAATCAGTTGCTTGAGAAGCACTTGATGAAACAGCAGTTGAAGTTGTTGCGGTACTTACAGCACTTGATTGAGCTTGGCTAGCTTGACTTGCAGCATTACTTGCATAGCTTTCTGCTAAAATTGCTCGATCAGCATCACTTGCTGCAACAGAAGCAGTTACAGCAGCGACTTTTGCATCACTAGCAAACTTGTCAGCTGCACTAGCAGCGCTTGAGGCACTTTCAGAAGTCTTCTTAGCATCTGATAATAAACTTGCTGCGGTACTTGCGGCAGTGCTTGCAGCTTCACTGGCTGCACTAGCTGCACTGGCTGCTGATTGTGCCTTGGCAATATTACCTAAAGCAGCATAGCTGCTTGCAGCATCATTTGCGCTACTTGCAGCACTGGCTGCACTACTTGCATTAGCTGCTGCAGTACTTGCAGCTGCAGTTAATGAATCAGCAGTTGAGGCTAAATCTTTAGCAGTTTGTGCTTGGTCAGCAGCATTGCTTGCAGCTGTACTTGAAACGGTAGCTAAACTCTTAGCAGCACTAGCTGCACTTACTACGATTGGGTTATCTGAGTAAGATGTAAGATCAGCAGCTAATGAGTCCGATTGACTCGCTGCGCTCTTAGAATATGAATCAGCTTCACTTGCGCTAGAATTTGCAGCACTACTTGCGGTCTTAACATCGCTAGCAGCACTATTAATATCAGTTTGAGTTTGATCAGTATTTGTCTTGTCTGCAATTGCTCCTGAATTTGCTTGACTTGCAGCCAAGCTGGCAGCACTTGCTTGTTCTACATTAGTTTGAGCTGCACTTAAGTAATCAGCAATCTTATTTGCTTCACTGGTAAGTGAAGTTTGAGCAGTTGCAATTGTAGCTAATGCTGAATTAGCAGTAGATTGAGCTAAACTTGCTGCACTAGCTGCACTTTGAGCTTCACTGTTTGCTTGACTAGCCCTTGCAATTTGAGCTTGGGCTTGAGATGCAGCACTACTTGCTAGAGAAGTATCACCAGTTGCCTTGGCACTATCAACAATAGCAGCGTAACTTGCAGCAGCACTAGCAGCTGTTGAAGCTGCAGTACTTGCAGCAGCTGCGCTATTTGCCTCTCGAGCAGCAGTACTTGCAGCTGAGCTTGCAAGGTCACTATTATCTGCAATTACCTTAGCATAGCTATCAGCATTAGATTTAGCTTTAGTAGCGTTATTCAAATTATCAGCAACAACCTTATTAATAGCATTAGCACTAGATAAATTAGTTAAACTAGTTAAATCAGTTGCTACACTTGCAATTTCAGCATTTGCATTAGATAGACTATCCTTAGCATTTGATGCGGCTGTACTTGCTGCAGCTTGGTTAGATTGAGCATTGCTGGTTGCTGCACTTGCCGCATTAGCTGAACTAGTTGTACTTGATGCAGCAGTTGAAGCTGCTTGCGACTTAAGATCAATGTAGGCAGATGCTGCACTGGCATAAGCTAAATCAACATCAGCAATTGCTTGCTTAGCTCTTTGCGCATCAGATTCAGCACTTGAAGCTGCAAGCTGAGCAGCAGCAGCACTACTAGTTACTGTATTTACCTCACTAGCATAAGAGGCTAACTGTTGAGGCAGACTTGCCATGTATTTATATAATACAGGATAATAGACCGATTCCAGTGCGGTTGTTGTATCAGGGGCCATTATATACATTTGATTTGCCGTATTAACATCCCCAGCGAGAGCATTCGCAACATTTGTAATAGCACCATTGGCTTTATTATTACCTTCACGTACTACCCTTGTTGCCTTTGCAACACTACTTGAAGCTGCATTAATTTTTGCCCCCTGACTGGGAACATCCCCAGTTGCAGTAGATGAGATGTTATATGCACTACTTGCTGCATTAGCATAAGAGGCTAATTGATCTGGATACTGATCAACTAATTGACTAATTGCATTACTTTTAGTAGCTACTGAAGCGGTAGCACTAGAAGCAACCGTTTGAGCACTACTTGCAGCACTTGCAGCACTTGTAATTGTTTCCTTAGCAGCTGCCACTTGAACTTCAAAGAGCAGGATTTGCGCAGCGGCTAACCCTTCCTTCTTTGCAAATGTGCTTGCAGCTTCACCAATTCCTGCAAGTGCACTTGCTTTATTAGCAATACTTTGGGCTCCCCCAATTGGGCTTGAAGTGCTAGTTTTATCAAGAATTGGTACCAAATTATTAATTTGATTATCAATATTTGCAAAATCAGTATTACTGCTTGCAGCGGCACTCAAACTTGCAGCCGCCTCACTAGTATTATTCTGGCTTAAAGCTTCAATAGCAGCAGTTAAATCACTAGCCTTTTGAGCTGCTGCACTGGTAGCACTATACATAGCACTTTCATCAATAGCTGCATAACTTAACTGTGCAGCTGTTTCATGAGCTGAACTAGCAACATTTGAGAGACCTACGGCTAAACTAGCAACACTGTCAGCTACACTAGACAAAGAATCTACCTTAGTTTCAACAGGCTTTACATTACTGGCGGTACCAATCGGATATCCAGAAACAGTAATGCCGTTTGGATAGCTACTACTGTAGCTGCTTAATTCATTAGCTACTGAAGTCGCTACTGATGCATTGCTGGTGGCCACACTTGCAATAGAATCTAGAGCAGCAGCTGTTTCACTAATAATATCTGCCGTTAAACTAGTTGCAGTACTTGCAGCTGAAAGATACTGACTTTGAGCACTTTGAACAGAACTAATAGTACCTTTTGCGTAACTCGCAACTGAGTTAACATCACTTTGAATATTATCACTTAAACTTTTAGCTAAAGAAACAGCATTTGAACTCAAACTTCCAGCTTTAGCAGCTGCAGTGGCATTTGCGCTTGCAATTGCAGCATATGAGTTGGCAGTATTTGAGGCACTGGTTGCTAAAGTAGAGTTATTCGCAGCACTGGCTTGACTGGCTGCTAAAGAATAATTCAATTCTTGTAGGGCTGCACTTGCGGCAACTGAACCTTGACTGGCAGCATCCATTACTGGCTTAGCCACACTATTATACTTAGCAACTGCACTGGCAATACTTGCAGCAGCACTACTTGCACTACTTGCTGCCGTAGCTGCACTTGCCAATGAAGCGCTAATATTCGCTACTGGAGTAATCCAATTGCCATCATCATCTTCATAACCATCAAGTTGTGCTAGTGAACCCATATCATCTTGAACAGCAGCAGGTGGAAATCCAGTTAAAGTATAGTTTGAATCTGGTCCAATTGTAGGAATTGAGTTTGTAATTTGCTGATCAAACTCAGAAATTGAAGTTGCTACACTAGCAGCACTTGCTAATTCTGCAGTTGCACTACTTAAATCAGCTTGACTTGCTTGACTAGTGGCAATTGAAGCAATCGAATTAGCATTGTCAACATATTGGGAATAGTCAGTGTAGGTAGCATCGGCACTAGCAACATATGCAGTTGCAAATGCAGGGGTAAATTGTGACATTGATTCAACAACAATAACGCTTCCTGCAGTAAGAGGTGCTTTATCCAAAGGAATGCTCCATTTACCATTAGCATCTGCTTGTACTACATAATCGGCAGTACTATCACCAGGAGCAGTTAAATTATAATTCAAGCCACTTACAGTTCCATTATTATTTTTACCGTCATAATAATGAACTGTTACATAACCATTGGCATTAGTAGTACCAGTTAAAGTCTTAGTTTGATCAGTAATCTTACTGCTATCATCTAAAGTAATAGCATTGTGCATATCAGGAGTACCAAAGGCAAAGTACTTGCCATTGTTTAAATCACCGATAGAACTATTAAGAGATTTTTGTGCTTCACTCCAGCCTCCAGTAGCAGATGTTCTGGTTTGTACATATTGAGCATTAATAGTCCCTGATAATCCACTTTCAATCTTACCTTGAGTTGATAAAACTATTGAATCCGGACGATAAATAAAAAGATCTGCATTACCACTACCTGTAATCAAATTACCACTCGTACTAGTTAGTTCAACATTTGACTTATTACCAAATGATAATGTTGCACCTTTAGGGGCATAAATAACACTACTACTTCCATTGTAATTTACTTTAAAAGTACCATCATCATTAACATAAATACCACTTCCGGCTCTCATATCAAATACGCGACCTGAAGCACTACCACTAATATCAAGATTGAGTATTGATTTATCACCACTAACTCTGATATCTCCCTTATCAACAAAGTAAACTGCTGATTCTCCAAGAGATCCATTAATATTTACCTGACCTCCGTCGGTAATCTTCAATGTACTACCTGCAGTTTTAAATCGTAAAATTGTAGATGATGCTTCTGAGTTAGTTTCATTATTAAATGTCAGCTTACCACCATTATTAACATTAATATTTGATCCATTGGTTACATAAACGATCCCACTAAGTTTCTTATTAGTGCTTAACCCACCAACATTTTTTAATTCAATATCTAAACTACCTTGATTTGTAATAGTCAGGTCACTAGCTGTATTAATAACCCCACCTTCTTTAGGAATAGTTCCACCACCAGAACGATCCACGGTTAAACTACCATAAACAGAAATTCCACTTGGAACATTAATTGCAGCATTTGTAGTATCAATTGTAGTATTTGAGCCATCTTGCACAGTTACACTCTTAGCATTAACACTATAAGTGTTCTTATTAGTAGTAATGTTATTGGTTCCACTAAAGACAACGTTAGTATTGGTATTATTTACTAAACCTGTACCTTCGTAAGTAACACCATCAAATTCAACACTAGCATTGTTACCACTATCCATAGAAACTATACCATTAGTGTTAGAACCAGTAATAGTTGCACCAGAAACAGTAAGCTTTTGATCATCCTTGCTCTTAATATCAAGGTAAGCATTACCAAAGCTAATTGTGTGACCATTACCATTAATTGTTACATCACGTAAAGCTGCATCTGAAGAAACAGTAATTGTACCTTGTGAACTTAAGTCAATATTACTCGTCACATCAATTACAGCTGCACTAGTATTAGTAATTGCATTGACAAATTCACTAGCATTAGCAACAGAAGTTGCGTTTGAAGCTGAACTTGCAACTTTTGATTCACCTAATTGAGCAAGTGTTGCGGAGTTGTTAACTCCAGTAGCAAGAAAACTTGCTGTTTTAGTTTCAAATAAAGTAGTTTGTTCAGCAACTTTATTAGTAGCAACTGACTTATTTGTAGTTTCTTCTTTAGCTACTTCATGATGAGCAGCTGCTGAATCAGAAGTAGCCTTATTTTCGCTACTTGCTGGCATTGAACTTGCACTAGCTGCCAATTCATCCCCACTACTATGACTAGCTTGGGAGTCAGCCACCTTATTTTCAGTACTTGCTTTTACTTCACTAGGTGCTGAACTCACATTTGCACCTGCAACATCACTTGCTGAACTTACTGAATCGGCTGCACTGCTTGCTTGACTTGCAGCACTTGAGTCACTACTTGAACTTGCAACTTCTTTGTTACTATCACTGGCAAGTTCTTTAGCTTTATCTAATGTAGATTGTGCCACAGCTGCTGATTCAGGTTCTCTAATTTCATCAGCATGTACAGTATCTGTATCATGAGCTACGAAGAAAAATGAACCGATCATCACACTAGCAAGACCTACTGTTAACTTACGTAAAGAGAAGACCTCTTTTCTATGTAAATCTTTTTTAGACATCTCAACATCTCCCTTGATTTTTTTACTATCTTATCTTTTAACTCTTATTCTAATACATTAAGCAAAATAACTTATAAGGAACTTCTTTTCAACTCCCTATAAGCTACAAAACTAATCTAAAATCTGCTTCCAACTGTTAATAAATGCTTCTTCACTATACTTCTTAGCAGTTTCACTTGCTCCTTGAGACAAACGCTTGTACAAATCTTCATCTTGCAAAACATCTACTGCTTTTTGAGCTAATTTAGTAGGTGTAGTTGTAGTAACGGCATAACCATTAACTCCATCTTCTACTAAATTATCCTTAGTGTATGCAGCTGCATAAGTAACAACTGGAACTGAATAACCAAGACTTTCCAGCATGTTCATTCCAAAGCCTTCGCTAAGACTAGCATTCAAGAAAATTGTTGCATCCTTAACAATCTTTTCTTTTGGCTCATATGGTAAAACTTCAACTACATCTTTAATTTCTAATTTATTAATTAAATCTTCAACTTTTTGTTGATAGTCACTACCTGAATAATAACCTTGAAGTTTCAAACGAGCTGCTGGTACTTTATCATGAATATGCTTGAAGGCACGAATCACATCTAAAGTATTCTTATCATCAGCTAACCGTCCAACGTAAACCACATTGATTTCCTTACCTAACTTCTTAGGACGAGCTGCTTTTTTAACATAACTATCTGGAGCAGCAGCAATTTTACTCTTAGAAGTAGCAAGTTTTTTCACTTCATCAGTTTGATCTTGAGTTGGTAAAACTACTACATCAAATTCTTTTCCGTCTTCACCATTTACTGCTTTATTGTAAACATCCATAATTCCTTGTTGTGGACGACGATAGTCAGCAAATGGCACACTGTGAAGATATGCAATTTTACCTTCTGCATTTTCTACATTTAATACAGAACTGTCTAAAGTACGACGATCTGAAATGAAAGTACCAGGGTTAGCATTATTGATTTCATTTAAGAAGAAAGTAAATAATTGATTTTCAGTTCTAAATTGGAAATCATGGCCCTTGTAATCCAAAAGCTTCCACATAGTTGGTAAAACTTGCTTACCAATATACATATGACTTACTTCTAAAACTGGCTTACCATCTAAATTAAGATATTGTTGCATGGCAATTGAACCATCTGGATGATAAGTTTCAACCATTGATTTAAAGCCACGCCAATCCCAATATTCTTTTACTGCAGCTTGACCTAAAGAATCATAATATTCAATGCTGCCGATTAATCCTACAGTTCCTGGCATTACACGAATATCAGCAATCTTCTTACCTTTGTATTCAATATTTGAATGATTATTATCTATACCCACAATGTGGTAATCTTTCAGCGGAATACTATCAAGTAAACGTAATGATTGTTCCTTACGTCTTGTATGAACTGTTCCTTGGAAATAGTCATACATGTTAATGACATCTTTTTGTCTTAAGCCATGTTTTTTAATTCATTGCTAAGCATTCTATTGTAGTTACGTAACAATAAAACAGCATCTTCATTATTATTTTTAAATGCTTCTAATCTTTGAAATTGTGAAAATTCAGTACCTGAATTAAAAGTAAAAACATTTTCTCCTACCAGATATTTCAATTATCTTACCTCATCTTTCAAAGTTTCTTTTGCATCATCAATTAATTCTTTCCAAGCTTTCCAAACGTTAGCATCAGAGTAACGCTCGCTTGATTCATAAGCGCCATCGCTTAATTGTTGCATTAATTTTTTATCTTTAAAGACTTTAATCATGCGGTCCGCTAAAGCCTTATAGTCACCAAAGTCAACGATGTAGCCGTTCTTTTTATCTTGCACAATGTCGTTAGGACCATAATTTACATCGTAAGTTATCCCAACAACACCATGTGAAATAGCTTCCATGATTGCTAAGTTAAATCCTTCCATCCGTGAAGTTAATCCAAATACTTGGGCTTTATCTTCAATTTCTGGAATATTTGTCGTATAACCTTTAAAAGTTACTACATCTTCTAGTTTCAATTCTTTGATTAACTTTTCAATCTTCTTCTTTTCACCATAATTATTAGAAGAATCTGCATAACCATATAGATCTAAAGTTACTTCTGGAACTTCATCATGAACAAGTTTTACTGCTCTTACTAAATCATCAAGTCGTTTTTCATAAGCAATACGAGCTACTGCAATCACCTTACCGAAGGTTCTTTCATCTTCACTAATATGATCTGCATTTAAGGTTTCATTATCAACAATTCCTACAGGGATGGTGTACATTTTAGCTTTTGGCTTAAAACGTTCAACCACATCATCTGTTTGACGTTGGGTAGCAGAAACAACTGCTGAATACTCATCCAAGTTTGCTAAAGCGTACTCATAATTATTATTTACGATCGAATGAAGTGGATCTTGTGCATCCCCTGCTTGTGAATTATGTAAGTGCATTACTGTATAAGCTGGTTTCTTCAAGCGTGTTAACGCTCCATCTGCTAAAAGTGAACGGTCTAAGACAAAAATATTATTGCCTTTTTCATTGATTCTATTTAAGAAATGTTCAAATAATTCATCAATAGTATCAAAAGTATGGATTTCACCATTCTTTTCTTGAAGCCACCAACCAGTTTTCACTAACTTATGATGAATATCAAACTTATTAAAAGTACGAATCATAGTTTTACCATCTGGCGTTAACCATTCTTCATTACCAACGTGATTATCTGGCGTATACCATTGAATTAATGATCTAAAGCCACGACTATCATAGTGATCTACACGATATAAATTACCGTATTCATCAAACAATTCTGTCGAAACTACTTGTTTATCTTCGTTAGGATCATAGTTTACACGTGCGACTAATTTTCCTTGTTCACTAGTTACCAAGTAGCGATTTTTGTCAGGTTCATCAACACGTTCCGTATTTTCAAGTCCAAAATCTAAATCTTCAACAGTTACCTTTTTAGTTGGTACATGTTCTGCATCTTGAAAGTAGTCAAACATTCCTAATAAGCTATCGTCATCTACACCAGATGCATTAGCAGTCTTGTGTAATTCACGATTCCAATCACGTGCAATGATTTTTGCAGGTTGATGGTGGTTCTTAAATAAATTTAAGCGTTTTAATTCAGCATGCTCAATCCCAGATTTATGACTTGGCATTCCAAAATTAATAAAATAGATCAACTTTATAACCCCTTACCTTTAGCTCATAATATAATTTTTATAAAAAAATAAAAAAACAACTTTTTAAAGTATTAATCGAATTATTTATTGAGAAACTAGTTTCCCCAATTTACATTTATATACCAATTTTACTTACAATTACCATTAAATTCAAGTAAAATGGCACTTTCAGATTACATTTTTAAACACAAAAATTAGGATTTTTTTCAAGTAATTAAATAACAAATGTATAGAAAAAATGCCCCAATTTCTTGGAGCATTTTTTCTAGTTTTTACGTGAGTAAGATTTTACATCTGAATCAATTTCATTAATGAATTCATCCATACTCTTATTAATTTGTTCTTCTGTTCCGTAGCGACGAACATTAACAGCATTGTTATTCATTTCTTCGTCACCCAATACTAAAGTATAAGGAACTTTTTGAGTTTGTGATTCACGAATCTTGTAACCCATCTTTTCATTTCTCATGTCTACGTCAACTCTAAAGCCACGCTTTGTAAGTTCTTCTTTAACTTTCATTGCGTAATCACCATGAGCATCTAAGTTAACTGGAATAATTTTTACTTGAACTGGAGCAAGCCAAGTTGGGAAAGCACCCTTGTAAATTTCAGTTAAGTAAGCAATGAATCTTTCCATCGTACCAACAATACCACGGTGAATCATCACTGGACGGTGTTCTTCACCATCTTTACCAGTGTAAGTCAAGCCAAATTTTTCAGGAAGCATAAAGTCTAATTGAATAGTTGACATTGTTTCGTCATTACCCAAAGCAGTCTTAGTTTGAATATCAAGTTTAGGTCCATAAAAGGCTGCTTCACCTTCAGCTTCAACATAATCTAAACCAAGATCATCCATGGCTGCCTTAAGCATGCTTTGTGCAGTTTCCCACATTTCATCATTTGCGTAATACTTATCAGTATTTTTAGGATCTCTATAAGATAATCTGAAGTAGTAATCCGTAATATCAAAGTCCTTGTAAACATCCATAATTAACTTCAATACTTTAGCAAATTCTTCACGAATTTGATCTAAGGAAACAAATGTATGGCCATCATTTAAGGTCATTTCACGCACACGTTGAAGTCCTGATAAAGCTCCAGATTTTTCATATCTGTGCATCATACCTAATTCAGCAATTCGAATTGGCAATTCACGGTATGAACGTAAGTGGTGCTTGTAAATTTGAATGTGTGATGGGCAGTTCATTGGACGTAATTCAAGCATTTCGCCATCACCCATATCCATTGGTGGGAACATATCATCACGATAGTGTGCCCAGTGTCCGGAAGTCTTGTAAGCATCCACATTCATTAAAACTGGGGTGTAAACATGTTGGTAACCATCCGCTACTTCTTTATCAACGATGTAGCGTTCAATAGTACGACGAATAGTGGCACCATTAGGCATCCAGTAAGGAAGCCCAGCACCAACCTTCGGATCAACAAAGAATAAATCTAAATCACGTCCAATAGTACGGTGATCTCTTTCTTTGATTTCTTGACGACGCTTAAGATCTTCTTCTAAAGCACTCTTCTTAAAGAAGGCAGTCCCAAAAATTCTTTGAAGCATTGGATTAGATGACTTACCTAACCAGTAAGCACCAGCTACTGATAATAATTTGAAGTTGTTCTTAATTTTTCCTGTATTAGGAAGAAGAGCTTCAAAACCAAAGTCTACAAAATCTCCTAATTTATAAACTTCAACTTCATCAGGTTGATCTTTTAATAATTCAAGTTTATAAGCATCATCTTTGAAGATCTCTTGTAATTCAGACTTCTTCATCTTAGTGAATTCAATCTTTTCACCATTTTTAATTGCCTTAGCCATTAATTTTTCAAGCTTAGGGAGCTCACTAACCTTAATTTGATCTTCTTTATCAGTATCAACAAAGAATCCACCTTCGTCAGCTTCATGCATCCCTAAACGTAAATCAGGATATTCACGCTTAGCAACTGCTTCTAATAAAAATGCAGTAGTTGCTCTTAAAATATCTAATCCTTCTTCATCCTTATCGGTGATAATGGCTGCTTCAACATCTTTATCTACAACATAATCTAATGGTCTCATGACACCATTAATTTTTGCTCCAACTGCAGCTTTTCCTAATGATGTTGCAATACTTGAAGCTAATTCTTTTACACTGATTGCTTTATCAAAATCTTTCTTTGAGCCATCTGGCAAAGTAACTACAAAACTCATATTTTTACCTCCAAATAAAAAATCCCAGTGCAAATAAGCACTGGGACGTTAATTACGTGGTTCCACCCAAATTTAAACTAGTTACTACACTAGTTCCTTATTGACTGATAATGGCAGCCTAACCAATATTAATAATTTGAGTATTAGAAGTTGGGGTTAACTTTATTCAGGAATTTTCAGAACTAGATTCCTGTCTCTGAGGCAAAGTTAATCATGTCTTCACTTGCTTTTTATTATACTAGCTCTTTTATTAGATGCAAGTATAAATTTCTTATACTCGACGATTTTCTCCTTTTACTAATACTTCTTCACTTAGAAAACGTATCCTTTGCATAATTCTTTTAGCTTTTAATTCGTCTACACTATTCTTAGTCTCACTAAAATGTTTTTCCAAACCTGCTAAATCTAAGTTGGAAGTAAAGAAAGTTGGGAGTTCATTATCCATTCTTTTTTGAAAAATTACTCCTAAAATATCGTCACGTGACCACTCACTTAAACTTTCAGCACCAATATCATCAAAAATCACTACTGGTGCTTGAGTAATTTTATCTACTTCTGCGGCTAAAGTGTTTTTTTTAACAAAAGTTGGAAGTGAGGCAATAAAGGATGGTGTATGTAAGAAAATAACTTGTGTCCCATTTTGGGCCAATACATTTGCTAGCCCTGCTAATAAGTAAGTCTTACCTACACCAAAACTTCCTTCTAGATAAAGGCCACGTGCGTGAGAGTTTGTTTGATATTGCTTCAAAAAAGTCGCAATTTTGACTAAAGCTTCTTCACGTCCAGGCGCTTTATCAAGTTCACTTAAAGTCACATTTTTAAGTTTTTCAGGTAGGTCAATTAATTGAATTCTTTTTTGTGCTTTATTAAGTGCAAGTTCAGTTTGCATTACCTTTCCAGGTGCATACGTTATTTCAATTAAATTATCATTTAACACCAAATGCGGTTCATAACCTTGTAAAATTTTCTGGATGCGATTTGATTTTAATTGTTGGGTGAAAAGATATAAATTATCCAAAGAATTATCAATAATCTCAGGAGTAATTTCAGCTTGATGCGTTGCCAAAAATTTTTTCACTTCTTCATTTTCTAAAGCAGTTTGATAATCTGGACGAAATTTTGCTTCTGGCTTCAAATTAAACATTGCTTTTTTTATGAGACTACTGATATCTTCCATTGTGTAACTCATTCTTTCTTTTCAAAATTATTAAAAATCTCATCCATTTCTTCATGAGACATTTTAGTGTGCTGCGTTTTTTCTTGTGCTTGCTGCTGCGCCTTTTTATCCCAATCGACTCCATCAGAAGTAGTGGACTTTTTCTTATTATAAAAGTAAGTGCGACGTTGCTTACCCTTTTGTCTTTCTCGAATTCTTGCTAATGCTTTAACAGGAGTAAGTGTTTTTTCACGTAACCAATCATTAGCTGTTGTTTCTGCATATTTCATTGATAAAGTTGGGTACTCGCTTAAGCAAGCATAAACAATTAAATTAATTAATGGATCAGTGAAACCATACTTATCTCGCAAAACAAAGGTTACTCTCTTTTCATCTCCAGTAACCATCCCTCCTAACCGACTCTTGAGATCATATAGATAAGCTACAGTAGCCTTGTTTTCTACTTCTAACAAAATTTCTTTATCGGTTTTATTTAAGGCAGTTGGTAACACATAATCTTCTTCTTGACTTTTAATTTGTCTTCGCACTGAATTTCTAGTGCGACTAGTACCATACTCACTATTTGCTAATTTTTGAATGGCTTTAATATCTAATTTATCTTCACCAGGACTAAGAGTTTTAACAGCTAATTGAGCAAATTCAATTTCAGAGAGCTGATAAAACTGAATAATCTGACTGATCTCACGACGTTTATTAACAACTTCTCCCCCATCAACATGATAGGCTTCTAGCTGCATTCTTAGATACTCCCAATCAATCCTAATATCTGTTTTCCCAACCTTTAGTACTCGCTTGTTGCCTGCTTCTACTTTTTTTACAGCTTGAGTTACTTGTTCAGGAGGATTAATGGCTGCTTGTTCATTTAGCCTAAAGACATCAAAAAATGCACTAGTAACCTCATGAGCGTTTTTTAATCCCATAAATCTTCGTGGGGTAAACTCCTTTACCAACCTCTCATAAGCTACCTCTCCAACTCTTTCTAAAAGCAAACTTGATAATAAAAATGTCTTAAAAAATTCAGCAGCCGTTGGGATTGGTTGAAGCCTGAAAATTATTACATCCCCTAAAGCTGGATTGTTACCAACAAAAGTTTTTACCAGACCGGTTGCCTCTAAATAATGCAAACTGTCGAAGAGATTCTTTAAATTACTATTGGTCTGTTCTTGCAATTGATATAAAGTACGATAGTCACTATTAAAAGGAACTGAGTCATATTCATTAACTAATGTTAAATATAATCCCACCCCTAATGCACCAACAAGTGGTTGATACAGATATGTAAGTACTTTCTGACTTGTAGCACTTACTTCCACTTGATTAGCAACATAAAAAGGTTGCTTAGGATTTGTGCTAGCAAACATTCACTAACTCTCCTTCTCATGTTTTGATATCATGTCTTCCATTGCTTCCATGAACCCAGAAACATCTTTAAATTGACGATAAATACTAGCAAAGCGAATATAAGCCACATCATCAAGATCTGCTAAATAATTCATTACGAACTCACCAATTTTTTTAGAAGAAATTTCACCAATTCCTTGCTTACGAACATCATTTTCTACTTTATCTACCAAATTATTTAGCTGTTCGATTGAGACGGGACGCTTTTGTGCCGCCATAATAACTCCATGTAATATTTTATCACGGTTAAAAGGCTCCCTTGTAGCATTATTTTTAACTACTAACAAAGGAACATGTTCAATTCGTTCAAATGTGGTAAACCGATAGCCACATTTTTCACATTCTCTTCTTCTACGAATAACACGATTTTCATCACTCGGGCGAGAATCAATCACTCGAGAAGCATTTTGATGACAATTTGGGCACTCCATCTTATCTACCTTCCTAAATATTTTAAGATAGCTATCACTTTATCTTTTAGCACACCCAGATCTTGATCATTTTCAATCACATAATCGGCCAACTTCTTTTTCTCAACTAGCGGCATTTGACTAATAATTCGTTGATTAGCTTGGCTTTGAGACAAATTATTACGTGCCATTAACCGTTGAAGTTGAAGCTGTTTAGGAGCCGAAATCAATAAAACACCCTCACATAAATATTCCAATTTTTCTTCAAAAAGCAAAGGAATGTCTAACACAACAAGCGGTTCTTCCCTTTTTTCAAGTTGAGCCATTTGATTTTTTATTTCAGTAATAATATTAGGATGAGTAATATCATTTAAAAGCGTGAGTTTTATTTTATCACTAAAAACAATTTCGCCCAACTTTTTTCGGTCAATTGTCAAATCTGAAGCTAAAACTTTATTCCCAAAATTCTTGACTATTTCGTTGTAATTTTTTTCATTTGGCAACATTAATTGATGGGCAATTTTATCTGCATCAATTATTGGAATTTTCTTTTCTCTAAAAAGTTTGTCTACAGTGCTTTTCCCTGTTGCAATTCCACCAGTCAATCCTAAAAAGTATGTCATTTGTATTCTACCTGACAATGAGGACAATATGTAGTTCCTCTTCCATTTACCTTAATCTTTTTTAATGTAGTGCCACACCTAGTGCATTTTTTGCCAGCTCTGCCATAAACTTGCAGCAATTTTTGAAACTCACCGACTTTGCCATCTGCATCTAAAAAGGTATGAACAGTAGTGCCTCTTTTTTCAATTGCTAAGGCAATAATTTCGTTGATATTATCATGCAACTTTCTTACTTTTGCTTGTGTAATAGCACTACTTTTACTTAAGGGATGAATTTGACTGCGCCACAAAACTTCATCCACATAAATATTACCTAGCCCTGCTACAATACTTTGATCTAACAAAGCATTCTTTATGTTTTTCTTTTTACGAGCTAGTTGTTTAGCAAAATAATCAACTGTAAATTCTGATGTATTAGGCTCTGGACCTAAATTTTTAATTCCTGTAGTTTGACGCTCAGTCCCTGTTATTACTAACTGCATCCGTCCAAATTTTCGCACATCTTGATAGCGAATTGCAGTTCCATCATTGAATAAAAATTCAACGTGTTCATGTTTATTCTTAGCTGCATCAGGAGCTGTAACATGATATTTACCTTCCATTCGCAAATGAGAAACTAAAGTCATATCATCACTTAAGCGAATTAAGAGATACTTTCCATAACGATCTACTTTGATGATTTTTTTACCCTGGAGTGTTTTCTTAAAAGTCTCTACATCCCCTGTAACAATTTTCGGATACCATACTATAACTTGTTTTATAGTTTTATTTCGCATTAGTGGATCTAGAGTTCTTCTAACCGTTTCAACCTCTGGCATTTCTGGCATCAAACCACCTCTTTAATCTTATTTTGCTTCATACCAGTTATGACCCCAACTAGAATCTGCAATCAAAGGCACATCTAAGTGAACAGCAGATTCCATAACTTCAGGAACAACTTTCTTAATAGTGTCTAATTCTTCTTTAGGAACATCAAAAATTAATTCATCATGTACTTGTAAAACCATCTTAGTCTTTAACTTCAATTCGTCAAGTTTCTTTTGCATATTAATCATTGCAATTTTAATAATATCAGCTGCTGATCCTTGAATTGGTGAGTTAATAGCTGTTCTTTCAGCAAAAGAGCGTAAATTAAAGTTCTTTGCATTGATATTTGGCAAGTAACGACGACGGTGCATAATTGTTTCCGCATATCCCTTTTGACGAGCAATCTCCACTGCCTTTTCCATGTACTCTTTAACTTGAGGATATTGTTTCAAATAATTTTCAATGAAATCTTTAGCTTGCTTGCGCCCAATACCTAAGCTCTTTGATAAACCATAATCTGAAATTCCATAAACTATCCCAAAGTTTACTGCTTTGGCATGACGACGCATTAATGGCGTTACTTCATCAGGAGAATTTAAGCCAAAAATCTTCATTGCAGTGTGAGCGTGAATGTCATAACCAGATTTAAAGGCTTCAAGCATATGTTCATCACCAGAAATGTGGGCTAAAACTCGTAGCTCTACTTGTGAATAGTCACATGAAAAAATATAACCATCAGGAGTACTTGGAACAAAAGCTTTTCTAATTTGCTTTCCCTCTTCAGTACGTGTAGGAATATTTTGTAAATTTGGATCTACTGATGATAAACGTCCAGTAGCAGTTAGAGTTTGAAGGTAACGCGTATGAATTCGACCATCGGGCTGAATACATTCTAACAGGCCTTTAATATAAGTGGACTGAATTTTATTCAATTGTCGATAATCTAAAATTTCTGAAACAATTGGACTTTGCAACTTCAATTGTTCCAAAACTTCTACTGAAGTTGAATATCCTGTTTTAGTCTTTTTTATTGGAGGTAAATGTAACTTTTCAAATAAGATTTCTCCTAACTGCTTAGGTGAGTTAATATTAAACTTCTCACCCGCTTGTTGGTAAATTTTTTCTTCAAGTTCTTTTAGCTTAATGGCCAATTCATTTCCAATTTGCGTTAATGTAGACGCTTCTACTTTAATACCTGTAATTTCCATTTTTGCCAAAACAAAAGCTACTGGAATTTCAATTGTTTCATACAGATCATCTTGTTCATGTTCTTTTAATTTTTCAAGTAGTGGCTGCTTTAATTTATCAATTACTGTTACTTTAGCAGCTAAGTGGTTAAAGAAAATTTTATCTTCTGGAATTGCGGCTTTTTTACCTTTTCCATAAACTTCTAAATCAGTTTTAACGGTGAAATCATCATATAAATGGGCAATTTCACCTAAATCATCAGAATTATTTTCATTATTCACCAAATAAGAAGCTAAAAGCATATCATAATCTAGTCCCTTAGCTTCAATCCCCATTCGATGTAGACCCACAATGGTTCTCTTAATATCAAAAACATTCTTTTTGATTTCTTGATTTTCTAAAATATTTTTTAAAATTGTTTCTTCTAATAAAGCAGGATCTTTTGAAACATAGATTTTATCGGCTACTTTTAAGGCAAATCCTTCAAAAGGTGCCAAATGATAGTTTTCCCCTAGCATTGCTAAATAAAACGTAATTTCCTTGCTAGAGAAATCTTTTAATTCAGAAAGATTTTCTTGAGTTAATTCCGTATATTGATAATCCTCATCAATTTTCATTTCACTGCCATCTCCTTCTCCAGAGTTGAGCTGTGCTAAGAATTTACGGAAGTTTAGTTTTTCATATAGTTGGCGCAGCTTATCATAATCTACTGGCTCACGCTTAGTATCCGCAATTGTAACTTCAACAGGTGCATTACAATCAATTGTGGCTAACTTTTTACCTAAGATTGCTTTATCTTTATCACGAATTAAGTTTTCTTTGCGTTTGGACTTTTTCATCTCATCAATATGTTCATAGAGATTTTCTACACTACCATATTTCTGAATTAATTGCGACGCTGTCTTGGGACCAATCTTCTCAACACCTGGATAATTATCAGAACTATCTCCCATGAGAGCCTTCATATCAATAAATTCCGTTGGTGTTACCCCATTGACTTCTTTCATATGTTCTGGAGTAAATGCTTCTAATTTTCCAGCCCCATTCTTAGTAATCATTACTGTTGTTTTATCAGAAGCAAGTTGCGTTAAATCTCGATCACCTGTAACAACTGTTACATCAAAGCCATCTTTTTCCCCCTTTTTAGTCATGGTTCCAATAATATCATCAGCTTCATAATTAGGTAACTCATAACTTTTAATTCCCATATCCGTTAGTAATTCTCGAATAACAGGAAGTTGTTCAGAAAACTCACTGGGAGTTTTTGGACGTCCTCCCTTATAGTCATCATACAATTTATTTCTAAAAGTAATTTTTCCAGCATCAAAAGCTACTAAGACATTTGATGGATCAAAATCTTGTAAGAAGACATCAAGCATATTTTTAAACGCATAAATCGCATTAGTATGTAATCCTGAAGCATTAGTAAAACTATCAACAGGAAGTGCATAAAAGGCTCTAAAAGCTAAAGAATTTCCATCTATTAAAAGTAATTTTTTATCAGACATAAGTTTTTTCCTTTTTTGCTTAAAATAAAAAACTGTTAACATAATCTACATGATTATTTTAACAGTTTTTCACGTATTAATTATTACATAGGCTCATTTTGTTTTACATGACGAATTCCATAAACAAAGTAAAAAATAATTCCTATAATGAGCCAAATCACCATCATCCATTTTGCATCTACACTAAGTTCCCAGAAAATAATTCCTGATACAATTGCAGAAAGTGCTGGTAAAACTGGATAAAGTGGCATTTTGAAGCTTGGATTAGGTAGGTTCACTCCTTCACGGGCACGTAAACGATAAATACCAAGCGATACCATGATAAAGGCAATTAAAGTTCCTGCAGATACAAGATTAGATAAGAAAGTAAATGGTAACACTCCTCCAACAATAGCACCTGCAATAGTTACTAACCAAAGGGCACGGCTTGGATTATGATGTTTATCCAATTTACTTAATCCACTTGGTAAAAAGCCATCTCTACCAAAGGCATAAATTAATCTTGAAGACGCCATTTGCATCCCGATTAATCCAGTTAACATTCCAAAAATTGCTACCAACGACAAAACATTTGCACTAAATACATGGCCTGCTTTTCTTAAGGCAAAAGCCGCTGGTTCTGCATTACCAGCATAAACTTTATAGTTAAACATTCCAACTAAGACTAAAGAAACAACTACAAAGAGTGTGGTTCCAATTGCTAAAGTTCCTAAGATTCCACGTGGCATTGTTTTTTCGGGATTCTTCGTTTCAGCTGTGTTAGCAGAAATAGCATCAAAACCAATATATACTAAGAAAAGTTGAGAGGTACCGGCTAAAATTCCTTGCCACCCACCAAAGTTAGTACCAGCTTTATGTGGTGGAATAAATGGTACATAGTTTTCAAAATGAACAGCAGTCATTCCCACGGCAATAAAAAGTAAAATTACTAATACTTTTAAAACCACTAAAGTATTTTCTACCCGACTAACGTTTTTTAGACCTTTAGAGATTAAGAAACCACATAAAACAATAATTAGTACTGTTAAAATATCTACTCCACCATGGCCTTTAAAATCTGTTGCCTTTGCTAAATAATCAGGTAATTGTAAATGTATCTGAGCAAGTAATCCTTGCATATAAGCTGACCAACCAGAAGCAACAAATGCTACTGCTACAAAATATTCAGCAAGCAAAGCCCAACCACATATCCATCCTAAGAATTCTCCAAATAAGACGTTAATCCACGAAAAGGCAGATCCTGCAAAGGGTAAAACAGAAGACATTTCTGCATAAGCTAAGGCTGCCATTCCAGCACCAATTGCTCCTAAAATAAATGAAATTGTAACAGCAGGACCAGCATGATTAGCAGCTACAATACCAGGTAAAGTAAAAATTCCTGTTCCTACTACAATTCCAATTCCCAATGCTAATAGATCAATCGTCCTTAATGATGGGACCAACTTTTTATCCTTATCCGCATAAACTTTAGGATCTTGTTTGTGTGTCATTCTCTGCCAAACATTCATTTCCACTACCTCCCAGTTTGCTCTCGGCAAAGATATTAAAATTATATCCTTAATATTAAACGATTCGTAGTAAAAATAAAAGGACTTTTTTATAATTTATTATTTATTTTTTAATCTAAAAACAAAAGAAAAAGTACTGAACTTCCTCAGTACTTCTTTATTCTTTAATTGATAAGTAGCTTCCCCAACGTACAGGTTCTTCAACAGTTGGCACTACCATAAAGTATAACCAAACTAACCAACCAAATGGCACAAGTTGGATCCACCACCACCAACCAGTGTGATCACTATCATGCAGTCTTCTTACACTGGTTCCGATTAAACATAAAGAAAGATAAATCCAGGCTAACCCTATAATAAATATCAAAATATTAGTAATTGCATTAGTACCATTTAATTCAATTACATGAGCATTTACTCTAGTTTCACTTGGAATAAATGAGACTACAGACAATATACCTAAAATCAAACTACAAACACAATAAATAACATAACTTAGCCAAAAAGTCTTCCTTGTATCGCGCGCATTCCAAGTAAATGGCTTAGTAAAAAATTCTTTAAAAATTTGGCCAAAACCAGAATTTGGTACTCTTGGTTTTCCTGGTTCTTGATATGATTGTTCATAATATGGTTTTTGTTCCATACTTTCCTCCTTAAAATTACACCAATCCTATTCGATTATACTATTAGAAGTGCAAATGAAACAATGAAACAATTAAATAGGTCATCCCGCTGGCAATTACTGGACCAGCTGCTATTCCCTTAAAGGCTACTACTCCAATAATCGTTCCTAATACTAAAGCCACTGTTACTTGCGGAACAGCTGAAAGTTGATCTACACCATAACGTGATAAAATAGCCACCGCAATTCCCATAGCAACTGCAATCCAACCAGCAGGAGTTTTGAAAGCTTTATACAAATCATTGAAACCAATTTTACCAGTAGCAATTGGTACTAAAATTGCTACTGAAATTACAGTGACTCCCCAATTTATTCCTTTTGCCTCTATAATTGGTAACCATTTAGTCGCAAAAGGCAACAATTTTAAAATCATTACCACCACAGTTCCGATAATTAGAGACATATTTTTTCCTAAAACTGCAATTACTAGAATAATTAATAAAAATAGCCAGCTTTCCACCAAATTACCTCACTTCTTTTTTATTGACCCAAAAATTATAACATTTTTTTCTATATTCTTAATATTCTTTCAAATATAATCATGCTAAAATACATATTAAAATTAATTGTGAGGTTTTTTATATGAAGAAAAGTACTCTCTTATTTGGTGGAAGTATTGCTGCGATTGCTCTAGCAAAATCTGGTGTGGTGGATATTAATAGTATTCAATATTATCTTCCACAAATTCAAAATGCACTCAATAATTTATTCAAATAGGTTTAACGTGAACAATTACTTCTATTGTTCACGTTTTTTCTCTTGACGCCGATAAAACTTTTCCATTTTTTCACAGTGAAGTGGATCACTTTTAGAAACGAGTTTGCCTAAATTTTGATAGTACCAAATTTTATAGTCGGCCCACCACATTTCTTCTTGTAGTTCTTCCATTTTTTTCTTTAGAATTTCTTTTTGTTGTTTAAATAATTTGATCCGCGCTTCTTCATTGTTATCAGTTTGAAAAATTTTCATATATGATTTTATTTTTTTAATACTCATGCCAGCTTTTTTTAGACAATCAATCGATTTGATAAGCTCAATATCTTGGTCATTGTAACTGCGCTGGCCTAAATGATCTCTTTCAATATTTGTGATCAATCCTTCTTTTTCATAATAACGAAGTGTATAAGAGCTAAGATTAGTTTTTTGGCTACATTCTTTGATTGAATAATTCATAAAAATCCTCTTTTCTTCTTGCCTTAGAGTTTACTCTAGGGGGTAAGATGATAATTATCAATATTAATACAAAGAAAGAAGAATTGAAATGAAAAATTTAGTTGTAATTACTGGTGCTAGTTCAGGATTTGGAAAAGCTATGGCTAAAGAATTTAGTGCAGCTGGCTATCCATTATTATTAGTTGCTCGCAGAGTCGAATTGTTAGAACAGATGAATTTACCCAATGCACTATGTAAAAAAGTAGATGTTCGTGATAAAGAAGCCTTTCAACAAGCTATTAAAGAAGCAGAAGAAAAATATGGTCCAGCGGATTTATTAATTAATAATGCTGGGATTATGCTACTAGGCAACATTGAAACTCAAGATAGTCAAGAATGGCAAAATATGCTTGATGTTAATGTTATGGGGACGCTTAACGGGATGCAAGCAGTAATGAATGAAATGAAGAAACGCCAACATGGAACTATTGTTAATTTTTCATCATTAGCTGGAGTAAAAACGTTTGTAAATCACGCTGTATACTGTGCCACAAAATTTGGTATTGAAGGCTTATCAGAAACAGCTCGCGAAGAATTAGCCCCTTATAATGTGAGAGTAATGCGGATTGCTCCTGGTGCTGTTAATACAGAATTATTGAGTCATACTACCAGTGATAAAATCAAAGACAACTATAATGCCTGGTTAGAAGAAACTGGTGTAGGTAAAATTACTCCAGAAGATATTGCAAGAACAGTTAAATTTGCATATGAAATGCCACAAAGTGTTAATCTAAGAGAAATTCAAATTTCTGATACCCGGCAAGATTCTTAAAATAAAGCACGATAACTTTCCTAAGGAATTTTATCGTGCTTTTACTTTCGAATTATTCTAATTTATAAACTTTACTGCTGTTCCGTAAGCAACCACTGACTGCATATCGCCACCAATTGAACCAGAATCAAATCTCATCATTACTACCGCATCTGCATCTAAATCTTCGGCAGCCTTACGTAAACGTTTAAGTGCTTTATTGCGAGAAGTCTGAAGCATTTTGGTGTACCCTTTAATTTCGCCACCAACTAAATTTTTAAGTCCTGCACCAAAATCAGAAATTGCATTTCTTGATTGAGTAGTAACCCCAAAAACTTCCCCAATAATTTCATACTCTTTTCCTGGAATATTCTCAGTTGTTGTTACTAATAGTTCCATTGCCATCTACCTCTATTTCACCAGTAATTTTTCATAAGCATCTTCATATTTTGGAATATCACCAGCACCCATAAAGACAACAGCTGCATTTTGATGTTTAGTCAAATCACTAATATTTGCTAAATCAATCACTTCTGAACCAGGAATATTTTTTGTAAGATCTTCACTTGAAATATCCCCACTATTTTCACGTGCTGAAGCATAGATTGGGGTGATATAAGCTTTATCTACATCACGTAAAATTTCTTCAAAATCTTTTTGATACTTCTTAGTTCTAGAATAAGTATGAGGTTGGAAAACAACTACCAATTCCTTATCAGGGAATTTTTGGCGAGCAGCTTGGATTGTTGCTCGCATTTCAGTTGGATGGTGGGCGTAGTCATCAATTACAGCAATATTGCCAAAATCTTTTTCAGAAAAACGTCTTTTTGCTCCCTTAAAAGTTGGCAGAGCCTTTTGAACGATCTCCATTGGTACCTTTTCAGTATAAGCTACCGCAATAACCGCAGTCGCATTTAAAATACTATGATCACCAAATAGCGGAATTTCAAATCGTCCTAAATCTTTACCATCGGCAATCACATTAAAACTTGAACCGTTGGTTGTTTTTTTCAATATTAGTTGCTTGAAAATCATCACTATCTTTAAACCCATATGTATATTTAGGAATTGCAGTGTTTAAAGATTGAAGTCTTGGGTCATCCCCCCACACAAAGAGACCCTTTTTAGTTTGCTCAGCTGCAGTTTGAAAAGCAGAAGTATAATCTGCCTGATCTTTGAAGTAATCTGGGTGATCAAAATCAATATTGGTCATAATTTGGTAATCAGGATGATATGCTAAAAAGTGACGGCGATATTCATCAGCTTCATAAGCGAAAAAGCGAGAATCGGCTACACCTTTACCACGACCATCCCCAATCAGATAAGAAGTTGGGGCTACTTGTCCTAAAACATGAGCTAATAAACTAGTTGTAGAAGTCTTACCATGTGTTCCTGCTACTCCGATACTTGTATAACTTTGTACAATTTCCTCTACAGTATCTGGATAACTTTGCCATTGAATATCCTTTTCGACACAAGCTGCCACTTCAGGATTATCTTCTTTAAAGGCATTACCTTTTACAATAATTTGTCCTTCTTTAATATTTTTAGGATCAAAATCTTTAACTTCAATTTCTGCTTTTTCAAGAGGAACTTGAGTAAAAGTATACTTTTCAATATCAGAACCAGCCACATTATAGCCTAGATCTTTCAATACCAGTGCCAAAGCAGCCATTCCTGTTCCTTTAATTCCAATAAACCAAATTTGTTTTTTCTTATCTAACATAGATCGATTCTCCAATAATATTTATCAATATTCTTTAATTCTCATTTTATCATTTTTATGCAAAAAAAGAGCCGTAATCTACGACTCTTTTTCGATTAACCTACTAATTGCTTAATCTAATGTAATTTGGCCACTGGCAAGTAACTCATCTGCCTTAGTTGGTTCAAATTCATCTCCAGGTTTAAAAGTATCTGGAACTACCATGATCCCACGCTTTTGAGGTGCATGTGGTAATCCTAATTCACGAGCAGAGCAAATCATCCCATATGAATCAATACCACGTAAAGCACCTGGCCAAATTTGTTGCCCATTAGGCATCAAAGTGCCTGGTAATGCCACAACTACAGTTTGTCCTTGTTTAATATTAGGTGCTCCACAAACAATTTGATATTCATTTTCACCAACATCAACAGTTGTTACATGTAAGTGATCAGAATCAGGATGTGGCTCACAAGTTTTTACATAGCCATACACTAAAGTTGGTTCACCAATTTCCAAAGTATCATCAAAACCAGCTTTTTTAATTTCTGCATTTAAGGTATCAACTAATTCTTGAGTTGGTTTAACTTCACCATTTGGAAGTGCATCTGCGTCTAAAAAATTAGAAATATTGAAGAAATTGAATCCTACTACATTTCCATTTTCATCCTTAACACGAGTCACATTTTCTGTTTCATCAAATTGACTACGACCCTTATCTGGACCAGTAATTACAATTAAAGTATCTGGATAACTTGTTTTATTGGTAGAAATTATCATTCTAGTAAACTTTCCTTTCTGAGACTAGTTAAGAGAATTGAGGAAGTTTTCTACTTCTTCTTTAGTCTTTCTGTCCTTATTTACTAGTCTACCAATTTCTTGCCCATCTTGGTAGACAACAAAGCTAGGAATTCCAAAGATATTTAATTCTTTGGCAACATCTATTGAACCATCTCGGTCAATTTTGTAAAAAGTTGCTTCTGGATAATCTTTTTCAATTTGTGGTAAAAATGGATCTAAAAAGCGGCAATCTGGGCACCAAGTTGCTGAAAACAGTAATACCACACGGCCATGAGCAGTAATTTCTTTTAATTTTTCATTAGTCAATTCTTTAATTTCTTCCATTGTTTTTACCCTCTTTCTTACTTTTTATAAGTTATACTCACATTGTACTTATTTTTCTTATAAAATGCTAGTCTTTCATAAAAGTTCCCAGGCAAACTTAGAATTTAGCGTGCAAACAATAGATTGGATTACCCTTTTGCGCAAATTTATGTTCATATTCTGTTTCAACATTTCTCTGCGCAATTTCATCGTCATCATGATGTAAATCTACACTAACATGTTCAAACTTCATGCCATAATTGTTTAAACTTTCTAAGCTATATTCAAATAATCCACGATTATCTGTCTTAAATTCTAAATGTCCTTCTGGTTTTAAGACTTCTTTATACTTGTTCAAAAAGCTTTTATAAGTCAAACGACGTTTCTCATGGCGAGTTTTTGGCCAAGGATCTGAGAAATTCAAATAAATAATATCTGCACTATTTTTTGGGAGATAGATTGCTAAATTAGCGGCATCAGCACACATTAATTGTAAATTATCAATCTTTTCTTCTAACTTTTTACGAAGGATCATCCCTGCAGCTGTTGTTTGTAATTCAATCCCAATAAAATTCATTTCAGGATGTTGTTTGGCAAGAGTAGTGATAAAATGACCCTTTCCAGATCCAATTTCAATGGCTAATGGCTTAGAAAAATCTTCAAATCTTTCTTCCCAGTTAATTTTTTCTTCTAAACTTGGTTCATTTAAAATTGCTTCTGGATGTTCTGCAACTAATTTTTGTGCCCACGGCTTATTTCTTAATCTCATCTTCTTTGCTCACCTTTTCTTAGTATCTAATTTTTTTAAATAATTTTTCAATCTTCATTGGCAAATATGCATAAAGAATTATAAAGACAAATAGCAATAATGCAACTACACTAATTAAAGCATTTACTTTTTCTGGTGAAAAAATTATGATGCCCATACTAATTACAAACCATTCAATTAGCATTCCTTTTTTCAAGACTCTTGCTAAGGCTTTACCTCTATTTTTAAGCGGGATCGGTTGAACATGGTACATCATATTATGTTCATAGACTGTACCTAAAGGAATTAATTGATATAAAGTCAAAAACAAAACCAAGGCACCTAAAACACTACTCCAAGCGTAACTTTGCAAAATCCACGACAATAGCAGTGAAAAAACTGCCATTCTAATCAATAAATTGCTATATTCTGGATCACGTAATAATGCTCTCTGATATAAAAAAGTATTGGGAGTTTGCTTTTGATGATTAATAAGAAAATCTAAATATTTTCTCCGTGAAATTTTGATTTTTTTATCAGCCACATCAGTAAACATACTATAAAAATTATCTTGACTATCACGTCGTTTTTCTTCCAAATCAACTGCATAGTACCAGTTAAATACTTTCCCCGTTGGCAAATAATTTACCCCAACTGCTGCAATTACTGCTAAGAAGAAATAAATATAAGGAGAATTATTTAAACTTAACCATAAAACAAGCAAAACAACTAATTCAAATAACCAAAAATTATAAATTTTGGTTTTATTAAAGTAAAGGCTGCGCGCAATTAGCTTTAATTGAACATATTTTGTCAAAATTAAACCAATTACTAAAAAGACATAAGACGCAACAGGTATCTGCACACGTAAAATCGCAAATGGATAGAGAATCCCCGAAACTAAAAGCAAGAGAATAGTGGGTAAAACCATACTCCTTCTAATCATTGGTTTCAAATAGGCATGCATGTACTTATCTTGCATATAGAGAAAGTGCGTATCCGCTTTTTGAAAAAGTGTTGCTAGATGCCCAATGCTAATTACAATTGTCCAAATAACTGCTAGTAATGGTTTGTAAAACCAAAGATTATTAGGCCAATTTTTAATGTTTTGTGCGTACCAAAACATTAAAGCACCAAACATTAAAATTAACGCTAAAATAAAGAAATCATTAAACACTAAACTCAAATAACGCATTTGGCGCTTTAAATTAGCTTGTTGGCGCTTTTTTATTAACTCATTCATGCTTATTTTGCTCCTGATTTAAAACTTGATACAAGCGGTCAAACGAATCGCTCGGCTTTAAGCCGTAAAATTCTCTAATTTGTTTTAAATCGCCAATTGTCTGAATACTGCCATCATTTAAAACCGCAAACTTTTGAACTGCTTCTTGAGCTTCTGCTAAGACATGCGTTGTCATTAAGACCATTTTTTGATTAGCAGTTGCTTGTTTTACCAAATCAATGAAGTTTGCAACCGCTAAAGGATCTAGTCCTGTAAAAGGTTCATCAATAACTAACAAATCTGGATCAGCCAAAAAAGCACATACAATCATTACTTTTTGCTGCATCCCTTTAGAAAAGTTTGTTGGCAACCAATCCAACTTATTGTCTAATCTAAACATTTTACAAAGTTGCACTGCTCGGTCCCAAACCTTATTTTTATCTAAACCATAAGTTAAAATTACCAGTTCCAAATGCTCTTTAAGGGTTAATTCTGGATATAAGATTGGCGTTTCTGGAATATAAGCAATCATTTTTTTAAATTTAGTAGGACTTTGAGTTAAATTTACACCATTTAATTCTATTGTTCCCTTTTGCATTCTTAGTAAACCTAATAAGTGCTTAATGGTTGTTGATTTACCAGCACCGTTTAATCCAATCAAACCAATTGCTTGTCCAGGTTCAATTGTTAAATTAATATCATGAATTACAGTAATTCCACTGTAGCCTCCAGATAAATTTTCAATTTTTAAAGCCATAGGCAATTAATCCTTTCTAAAAATACTGAAAAAGCTCTCTCTCTATGATAGCATTAACTTAGATCAAACTAAATTTCTATTATAATAGAGAAAGGAAGCTTTTTATGGCTGAATTACAAGAAGATTGTTTATTTTGCAAAATAATTCGTAAAGAAATTCCTTCTTATACTGTCTTTGAAAATGACGACATTAAGGTATTTCTTGATATCTCACAAGTTACCAGAGGACATGTTTTATTAGTTCCTAAAAAACACCTTGTTAATTTTTTTGACTATAGTCAAGAAGATGCAGCTAAGTTTTTACAATATATTCCTAAAATTGCTAATG
This sequence comes from Lactobacillus sp. PV037, assembly GCF_014522345.1. Classification (NCBI taxonomy): domain Bacteria; kingdom Bacillati; phylum Bacillota; class Bacilli; order Lactobacillales; family Lactobacillaceae; genus Lactobacillus; species Lactobacillus sp. PV037. The sequence goes on from NZ_CP041987.1 coordinate 1,097,541, forward strand.
CAGTTAAAAATTCAAATCCTGACATTAAAGGAGTTAATGTAATAGCAAATAACGGCGAAGCAGCAGGACAAGTTGTAATGCATTCGCATATTCATTTTATTCCACGCTATGAAAACGATAATGTGGACTTGCCACACGCAAACAATGCTAGTCAATATAATGATAAAGATTATCTCGCAGTAGCAAATAGTATCAAAAAGCACCTCAATTAGCTTATAATAGAACTGTAAAGTAGATGTATTATAGTAAAAGATAGAGGTAATAATTATGTTTCCATTTTTATTAGGTGTCGTTTCTGGTGGTCTAGTTGGTGCAGCAGCATCCTTTGTCAAAAATCCTTCAACTGACGAACCAATTCGTGAAGATATTCGTAAACATGCTGAAGAGCTAAAAGAATCTTGCACTGCTGTCAAAAATAACTACCAAGAATTACAAAATGATCGCAAAAATCAAGAAGTAGCTCCAGCTACTAATGATGAAGCTACCAAAGCTCACGTCACTGCTAAGGAAAAAGCCAGTGATTTAGTTACTGCTATTAAAACAGTCACAAGCAAAAATAAAGATTTAAATGATTTAGTCAACAAAACCAAAGAAAAGGCTACTGATTTTAAAGCTAAAGCCAAAGAAAAAGCTGAAATTGCTAAAATTAAGGCTGAAAAAGAAGCTAATGATATGAAGGCTAAAGTTTCAGAAAAGCATGCTGAATTTAAAGAAGATTTAGCGCAAAAAGAAGCTAAAGCCAAAGCAGAGCTTTCAGAGCTTAAAGAAAAGGCAAAACAAGCAAAAGAAGACAATCATAAATAAAGAAAGTAATTAGAATGAAACTTAAATATTTTTCTACTGGTTTGGGTTTGGGAACTCTTTTAGGAACTGGAATTTCTTTTCTTAAAGACCAAAAAACTGGAAAACCGATCAGAACAGAAGTAAAAGATTTTGTTATTGAAGATTTGAAAGATGGTTTAAATATTCAAAAAAATATTCAAAATATTAAAGCAACTCTTTCCACTCTCAAAACTACTGATCTTCCAGCAGCTAAAAAAGATTTGGCAAGCATTCATCGCTCAATTAAAGTTTTTGAAATGACAGCTAAGCCTAAAGTACAAGTTCTTAAAGAAAACATAGAAAAACTAAATAAAGAAGTAAAATAAAATTTAAATTTCTTTAAATACGTTTAAGTCTCTTCCCTTTTTTGGGGAAAGAGACTTTTTATGTTATATTGGTAAAGTAAATATGCAAAGGACGGTATTTTATGAAGTTAAAAAACACATGGAAAAAAGCAGCTGCTGTTGTAGCATTCGCAGGTGTGGCCCTAACTGCTACTGCTTGTTCAAATGACAAAACTGTTGTTAGCTACAAAGGCGGTAAAATTACTCAGAGTCAATATTACGATAAGATGAAAGAATCCCAAGCTGGACAATCTACCTTAGCTAATATGATTATTTCTGATGCATTAGAAAGTCAATACGGCAAATATGTTTCTCAAAAGCAAGTTAATGCCCAATATGATAAATATAAAAAGCAATACGGCTCTCAATTTAATTCAATTTTAGAACAAAACGGCCTTACTGCTTCTGGATTTAAGGACAACTTAAAGACAAACTTATTAACTGAAGCTGCATTAAAGCATATTAAGACAATTTCTAAGTCACAAGAAGAAAAGGCTTGGAAAGATTACCAACCTAAGGTTGAAGTACAACAAATCTTAGTTTCAAAGAAAAGTACTGCTGAAGAAGTTATTCAAAAGCTAAACGATGGCGAAAGCTTCAAATCCTTGGCTAAGAAGTACTCAACTGATACTGCTACTAAGAATGATGCCGGTAAATTACCAGCATTTGATTCAACAGATACTAGTTTAGACTCAACTTTCAAGAAAGCAGCCTTTAAGCTTAAAACTGGTGAATACACTACTACTCCAGTTAAAACTCAATATGGTTACCACATCATTAAGATGATTAAGCACCCTGCTAAGGGAACCTTAAAGGAACACAAGAAAGAAATTGATAACCAAATTTACAACTCAATGGCACAAGACCAAAGTGTAATGAAGAGTGTTATAGCAACTGTCTTAAAACGTGCTGATGTTTCAATTAAGGACAACGACTTAAAGAACGTTTTATCACAATATGTATCAACTGGTTCAACTACTTCAAGCACAACTAGTTCAAGCAAATAAAAATGTCTAGACAAACTAACTTTCTAGGCTAACAAATAAGAGCAAGATTCCATTTTTGAAATCTTGCTCTTATTTTATTTAATCCAAATTTTAATTTTTAAAACTATGAACTGGAGCGGGAATTAAACCACCACGGTTAACCATTACGCTACTGTCTGCATTGCTGACAGCCATAATTGGTGCATGGCCCAATAATCCTCCAAATTCAACATTATCCCCTATCTTTTTACCAGGTACAGGGATTACTCTTACAGCAGTTGTTTTATTGTTGATCATTCCAATAGCTGCCTCATCAGCAATCATTCCACTGATAGTTTCAGCAGGAGTATCCCCGGGAATTGCAATCATATCAAGCCCTACAGAACAAACAGCTGTCATTGCTTCTAATTTTGCAATATTTAACATCCCGTTTTCCACTGCTTTAATCATTCCTGCATCTTCAGAAACTGGAATAAATGCTCCTGATAATCCACCAACATGACTGCAAGCCATTAAACCACCCTTTTTAACAGCATCATTTAGCATTGCTAAAGCAGCCGTGGTGCCATGTGCTCCTACTTGTGAAACTCCTATTTCTTCCAGTACTTCAGCTACTGAATCACCTGCTGCAGCAGTTGGTGCAAGAGAGAGATCAACTATTCCAAAAGGAACATTTAATTTTTTTGCAGCGACACTACCAACCAGTTGACCCATTCTAGTAACTTTAAAAGCAGTTTTCTTAATGGTTTCGGCTACCACATCCATTGATTGACCTTTAACTTTTTCTAAAGCAGTTTTAACTACTCCAGGTCCTGAAACACCGACGTTAATTACACAATCAGGCTCACTAACTCCGTGAAAACCTCCAGCCATAAAAGGATTATCTTCAACTGCATTACAAAATACCACCAATTTAGTATTTGTCATATAGTCTAATTTTGCACTCTTAATTACTATCTCACCCATGCTTTTTACTGCATCCATGTTAATTCCACTCCTAGTAGAACCCACATTAACAGAGGCACAAACGTAGTTAGTTTCACTTAAAGCTTGGGGAAGTGAGTTAATTAAGATCTTATCTCCTTCTTGAAATCCTTTTTGAACTAGCGCACTAAATCCACCAATAAAGTCAACGCCTAATGTTTTAGCAGCCTTATCTAAAGTTTTGGCATACTTCACATAGTCATTATCTCCACTAGCTGCAGCAATTAAAGAAATTGGTGTTATCGTAATTCTTTTATTAGCAATTGGAATTCCATATTCACTTTCTATTTCTTGGCCCACTTTTACTAAATCTTTTGCCTTAGTAGTAATTTTGTCATAAATTTTTTCACATGCTCGGGTACTATCACTGTCGATACAGTCAAGAAGTGAAATTCCCATTGTAATTGTCCGAACATCAAGATTTTCACTACTAATCATATGACTAGTTTCATAAATTTGTTGTGAATCCATCATTTTCCCCTAATCTAATGTATGCATTGCTTCATAGAGCTTGGCATTTCTAACATTAATTTCCAAGTTTAACTCATTACCTAACTTTTCAAAAATTGTATTTAATTTTTGAATATTTGCTTCTTTAGGTAAAGCTAATGACATCATCATTACAAAATCTTCTTCCATGATAGTTTGTGAAACATCAAGAATATTAATATTATTTTCAGCTAACACATTACTTACTTTTGCAATTATGCCGACCTTATCTTCTCCAATTACTGATAAAATTGCTTTCATAATTTTAAAATCCACTTTCCTTAAAATTTATTGCCACAATTCTACTTGATATTTGCCTATGTTGTCAAGAAGAACTCAGTTACCTAATCTTTTATCTAGCCTGCTAGATTTATTCTAAATTATCTATATTATTCAAACTAGTATTGAACTTTGGCCGATAAAACTTTCTATTTTCTTTAGAAAAAACCATCTCACTAAATTTACCCGGTTCAGTTTGTTGCAAAGCATTTGTAATAGCATAAATACTTGCATCTAAATCATCAATTTTATGAAGCAACTCTGCTTCTAGCAAAAAAGGTCGTCTGGCTGCTCCATATTCTGGCAAGCCATGATGACTAATTACCATGTGACGCAATAACATAATGTCTTCACAATGGGAGTCTAATCCTAATTCATTAGCAGCTAATATGATTTCTTCATCAATTAAAACTAAATGACCAATTAAATTTCCTTCTGGTGTATAAGTTGTCCCCATTACACCAGAAAGTTCAATCACTTTCCCCATATCATGTAAAATGCACCCTGCATATAAAAGTTCTTTATTAACTTGTGGATAGTTATTTGCCAAAGCTTCAGCATCCTTAAGCATGGACTGAGTATGAAAGGCCAAACCATTTTTAACCGCATGGTGGTTAGATTTAGCAGCTGGGTAAGAGTAAAATTTTTCACCCCACTTATTTATTAAATACTGAACAATTGCATGCCAATTTTCATTTTTAATTTCTGCGATTTTATTTTCTATATCTGTTTTAAGTTGTTGTTGGGCAATTGGTGCACTTTTTACGAATTCTTCTAACTTATAACCTTCATGCTCATCTACAAGGCGCATACTATAGATTCTTATTTGAGGATGATCTTGATATTCTTCTCTTTTTCCATTCAATTCTACTAAAGTACCAGGGACATATCTATCAGCATCTTGACTGGTCGCATTCCAAAAATTTCCCCTAATTATGCCACTACTATCACAAAAATGGAGTAATAAATATTGTTTTCCATTTTTGCTCGGACGTAATTGGGCATCTTTGATTAACACTACAATATCCATTTCCTCGCCATCATGATAATCTAATAGGCGTCTTCTTAACATTCCTACACTTCTTTCTTTTTAAAATTTAAAACTTCTATCCCCAAAGCTTTTCCTAATTGTTTCTTTTGCGTAAAAATAAGTACCTGTGCTTTCTGAGTAAGCTTTTTCAAGAGTTCAATAATATACTCTGTTCTTTGCTCGTCAAAATTAACAAAGGCATCATCAATTAAAATTGGTAAAGCAATTTTATCATAAACTTGTTCTACAAATGCTAATTTTAAAGCAAAATATAGTTGTTCTCTAGTACCTCTAGATAAAAACTCCACCTCAAATTTTTTACCATTTTTATTTCTAACCTTAATCTTTTTCCCAATCTCAATGTTGATATATTGCTCCCCTGTTAATAATTTAAAGTAATTTCGAGCATTGTTTAACATCTTTGGAAAACGTTCATTAGAAGCTAAGTCCAAACCACGAGAAATCCAAGCTGATACCAATAAATCTGCTAAATATTCAGTACTCTTTTCTTTTACTTGAGTTTTTAAGTTAGCTAATTTTTGCTTTTCTTGGAAAAGTTTATCTGAAGTAGCCAAATTACTCATTTCAACTTTGATTTCAGCTAACTTTGCTTCTTCTTGCTCCAATTGTTGCTTTACCGCCTTCAATTTTTTACCTACTTCTTCTTGTTTTTCTCGAAATGCTGGTAAATTTGAATTTATTTCTTGTAAAGTTTCCAAATCTTCTTTTAATAAATTAGCCAAGGCTTTTTCTTTTACTTGGATTTCTTCTTGGGCACTAGCTTTTTGCCCTAATTCTTCTAGTTGCTTAATTGAGCTAACCTTATTACTCAAAAGTAAATCATTTAACTTCTTTTCATACTCATTAATTTTATTTTTTAAAAGAAAAATCTGTCGTTCTTGCTCCTGTGCTAATTGTTGATTCTTACTAAAAGAGTTTATCTTTGTTGATAATTCATCGAGGATAAATTCTGCATTGGAAGGTGTCACTTCTTTTTTACTTAAATATCCTAATTTTGCCAAGTAGTTAGTAAGTTGGGTGTTAACCTGGTTGATTTCAAGATTAGTTTGGGCAATGTCATCTTCTAAGGCAGAAACTTCAAGTACTTTACTTAACAGAAGATCTAAAGCAATTTTACTTGGATCTAAATTATACTTTTCTTCAAACTCTAGCTTTTGATCATCCCTTTTTCTTTTTTGAAAATAACCATAGCCTAAGCTTGCTCCACCAAAAAGTACAAGTAACCAACAAGCTGGAGAAATTGTTAAAGCTAATAAAATCCCCAAAACACTTAAAGTTAAACCAAACATTGTTAAGTATTTTTCTTGATTCCCATAGTTATCACTACTCTGCTTTTGAAAAAAGTCATACTCTTTCTTTAAATCTTTTCGCTGCTGGGGACTTAAAGAGAGAATTTTTTGAATTTCAGGATTATATTCTTTAATTTGAGCTATTTTATTTTTTGCCTGGCTAATATTTTGCTCATCCTTTGTCAAAATACTCTTCCACTGTAAATAATTAACTCTTTTATTTAAAACCTTTTCAAGCTCATCAAGCTGATCTAAATCATTTTTCTCATTTATAGCTTGGTTATTTATCAATTGAGCTAGATTGTTTTTTAAAGTTTCTAATTGTACTTCTAGATTTTTAGTATCTTGCAAAGCTTCAGGAGAAAAATTGACTTTTTCTTTTTTCTCTTCTAATTCTTGGTAACTTCTATAGTTTTCCAGTTGGGTATTTAAATGACCATACTTAAGCTGCTGTTTTTGGAGTGCTTCTGCTTCATCGGTTAGTTTTCTTTTATTTTTTGCCTGCGTATTTAGTTCATTTTCTAAATTACCATAATTTTCAAACTCTTGGTCCAATCCGCTGAGCTTCACTTTTTGCTCTTCTATCTGAGTTAATAATTGATTAATTTCTGGCTTACGCCCCTTTTTTTTAAATAAAAGCTCACTTTCCTTTTTGAAGGAATCTCTTAATTGCAAAAACTTATTGCTCTCTGCTGCTCCTAGGAAGTAAATTCTTTCAAGTAACTGTTCCTCATCTAAACTGGTCACTTGCCGTAATAAATCTTGATTAAAAATGAAACTGTCTGTATAAAAATCTCCATCTATGTTTTGCAGGCGGTCAAAAAAAACATTTTCTGGGATTTGTTCCCCATTTAAATTAACTACTAAATTCCCCTTCTTGCTATCACCCTTTTTATAAGTTCTTGTCAGTTCAAATTCATTCTCACCATCTTTAAAAGTCAGTGATCCCCCCATCAGTCCTTTATTTTCTTTAGGTTCATAATTTTCAAAGAAACTAGTATGACGAGTTTTTAAATAAAAGCCAAAGAGAATTTGTTTAATAAAAGCTACTGTAGTACTCTTACCTGCTTCATTATTTCCTTCAAAAATTGAAAGATTATTCGTTAATTCAAAATTTATGTTACTTAATTTCCCAAAATTTAAAATATTAATTTTAGTCAGTTTCATTTATCTTATCCTTTAATTTCTGACCCAATTTCACCTGTGCTAATTCTGTTACTTCATCCAAAAAATCTTGCTTATTAACCATTTCATTAATCCAGTCTCCTTTGGTAACTAAACTTTTTGAAAGTTCAGCTAACTTTTCTTTAGTCAGGATTTCCTTTTGGGCCTCCTGAAAAGCATCTTTATCTGCTGGATTTAATTGTATACTCTCACTTACTTGAAAATAAACTTTTACTAGAGCCGAATTAAACTTTAATTTCTGTGAGATTTCCTTTAAGGCATCCCCTTCACGAAGCAATTCTTCTTGTTCCTCGGTTAGAAATTCACTTCCCTTTAATTTGATTCCCACTAGGTTTTGACTAGAAATATTTTGATTAATATTCATCTCAATTAATTCAAATAGCTCCTGTGGCTTTAAGGGATGAGGAATTTTTATTTCTAATAATTTCCATTCAAGCTTGCTTGTTTTTATAAATTCAATACTTGCTTGGTTAGTTTGTTCATCAACAGTGACCAAACTAATTCCTTTTGGTCCTCTTTCATTAATGTGACGCCCTTGAATATTTCCACTATAAGCAATCAATGGCTGCTGACTTAAATTCTGACGTTTATGAATATGGCCAAGCGCAAAATAATCATAGGCTAAGTTTTTTAAATCACTTAATTTAAAGGGAGCATAAACATCTGCCCCTACTTGATTTCTCTCTTCTTGAGCATGCATCAGACCAATATTGAAACTATTTGGATCTTTAACAGGAAAGTTCTCTACCATATCTTTGTGAATATGATTTTTTTGATAAGAAAAACCATGAACTTGATAAGAAAAGCCTGTTTGCGTATTGCCTTTGAAAGTTTCAACCTCTTGATTAGCACCCAATAATTTAAAATAGGGATTTTGGGGCAATAACATTTTTTGCGGAGAAAGATAATCATGATTTCCTAAAATCATTACTATTTGAATTTTATTATTAATGAGTCGCTCTAACTCTTGCAATAAAAATAGCTGACTCTTAGGACTTGGAGTAACAGAATCAAACGTATCTCCAGCAATTAAAAACAAATCCACTTCTTCCTTAATGGCAATTGTAACGGCTTTGTGGAATGATTCATTACTACTGTTTTTGATGGCATTTAATTGGTTAAAAGGCAAAAAAGATAGCCCTAAAAAAGGACTATCTAAATGTGCATCTGAAAGATGAATAAATTTCATAATTACTTTTCTTCTTTAAGAGTACTGTATAATTCGTTCAATGGTTTAGTGTAAACTTGTTGAACATCATTTAAAATATTAAAGACGCCTTGTTCTTTAGTAATCATGTCTTTTAATAAGTCATTTTTTTCAATAGCTGCATTAATTTCTTGGTATTCTTTTTGAAGTTCTTCACTAATTGGTTGGTTAGCTTGTTGAGCAGCCATAATGTTTTGTTGTAATTTTTCCATCCGCTTGTAAAGATCTGAAGTAGCTGGATCTGCCTTAACAGCATTTATTGCTTCTTGTAAAGCCTTAAATTCATCAGTTTGCTTTAATGCTTCTCCGACTTGATTTGCTGTATCTAAAATACTTGCCATAATGTTATTCTCCTTTAATGTTACTGGCCTAATAGACCTTTTATATTATTATACCATTCATTAATTTTAGAATTGGCTCCATTAACTCCTTTTTCAATATTTTTTTGAATATTGCCCATCCAGTTAGAATTTGCCCCAGTTGACTTGTTAATTTGTTGTGGACTTTGTTCTTTAAACTGGGTCTGATTAGTATATGGTAAGATTGCTTCCATCTCTGACTTATATAAATGCGTAATTCCAGTTTCTGAAATTCCCTGCATATAATGTTCAGCATCCGTCTTATCAAATCCAACCCAAGTAGCCACAACTACATCGGGAGTATAACCAACAATCCACTGATCCTTTGTTCCATAACCATATGAATCTGGTACTTCAGTTGAACCTGTTTTTCCAGCTACTCTATAGCCACTCGGCTGAGCTGATTGAGCAGTCCCATTTGAAAAAACTCCTAGCATCATCGATGTCATTTCTTTGCTGGTATTTGAAGAAATAATTCGATGACTACCTGTATTATCATTTTCTGCTAATACCTTACCGCTGGCATCGGTAATTTTAGTTATAAAATAAGTTTGATTAGGTAAGTTCCCATCATTGGCAAAAGCACTATAAGCCCGAGCCATCTGGATTGGTGATACTCCACTTGATAATCCACCCAATGCTAGAGCAAGATTTTGATCTTTTTTAGGTACTTTAATTCCAAAATCTTCAACCGATTGAACTCCTTTACTTACTCCAATCTTATCTAACAGCCAAACTGCTGGTACATTTTTACTTTCTGCTAGTGCTTTATACATCGGAATTTCATTTGAATACTGATTATCTACATTTTTTGGTTCATAACCATTTTTACCAAATCTTTGTAATTTATTTGATAATTCTGAATCATAATGATAACCATTTTGTAAGGCGGGAGAATAAACTGCTAACGGCTTCATTGTGGAACCAGGTTGACGTTTCATCTGAGTTGCTCGATTATAGCCTCTAAAGACATGATCGCCTCTACCTCCTACAATTGCACTCACAGCCCCTGTTTTTGGATCAACAGCTACGCTAGCCCCTTGGACCTGGGTTCCATCACTACTATCTGCTGGAAAGTTCCAACTTTGTTCAAAAGAACTTTGCATTGCTGTTTGATAATTTTGATCTAGAGTAGTATAAATTTTTAGACCTTTATTCATCACATCTTCTTCTTTAATACCATAGCGCTTAATCGCCTCATCAACTACAGCATCAAAAAAGTAAGGATATTTATAACCATCTTCTTGTGTAAAGGTATTTCTTAGTACTAAGGTACTATTTTTAGCTTCATCGGCCTGTTGTTGCGTAATTTTTTTATTATCAACCATTAAACCGAGGACAACATTACGTCTAGCAGTCGCATTATCTAAATGGTCAGCTGGATTATAGGCTGCTGGATTTTTCAAAATTCCAGCAATTGTTGCTGCTTCGCTAAGGGTTACATCAGAAGCATCTTTTCCAAAATATCTTCTTGCTGCATCTTGAACTCCCCAAACACCATTGCCAAAATAGGCATTATTAAGATACATAGTTAAAATATCTTTTTTAGAGTAAACATGGTTAATTTCTATTGCAAAAAACAGCTCTTCTAGTTTACGTGAAAAAGTTTGCTTTTGGGTTAAAAGTGCATTTTTTGCTAATTGTTGAGTTAAGGTCGAACCTCCACCAACAATTCCACCATGAATAATTCCACCAATTGCAGCGCGGGCCATCCCTTTAACACTAAAACCAGGGTTTTTATAAAAAGTTCGATCCTCAGTTGAAATAACTGCATTTTGAATATAGGGAGAAATTTTATCTAAATTTACATAAGTTCCCTTTTGCGAATATAAAGATCCAGCTTTTTTATTTTGATTATCGTAAATAATTGTCGTTGTTGATAAAGAAGCCTTCAAATTGCCAATATTTGAGGTCTTAACTTTTACGGTATAATAAGAACACACACCCAGCAACAATACTAAAAAAAGTAATATTAACCAACGCCAAATTTGAAAACGATGGTTAAAATATTTAATTTCTTTTCCAAGACGGTGTTTAAAATCTTGACTTTGGGAATCATGCATTACTGCTATACTTCCTTTACTAAAAATCCACTTACCTTAATATAAAAATTTTATCATATGCTTGCATATTAGTAAGCTTGATTAATAGTTAAATTTCACATAAGAAAGGATTAAAATTTATGACTGAATACGAGTTTTCTTTGACATACCCACTTACTTTTACTCCCTTAAGTGTTGATAAAGTGATGCGTAAATTGCTTATTCCTCGTAAATGGCGTCATTTCTTACGGAGTGAAAATAAAATTTTAATAAACGATAAATATCTTCCCTTAAATTTTTTAGTAAAGCCAGGTGATAGAATTAAAATTTTGCTTGACCATGTTGAATCTCTCCAGCATCCCTATCCCCCTAGCGGTCATTTACCTGATATTATCTACGAAGATAAAAATATTTTGGTAATCAATAAACCCGCTGGGCAAAAAACTCACCCTAATCAAGGAGAAAATAATACAGCACTTAATGACTGCAGTACTTATTTAGGCTATTCCCCTTACATTGTACATCGCTTAGATATGTTGACACATGGGCTATTATTAGTGGCTAAAAATCCAGCAGTTGTACCAATTTTAAATCGACAATTAATTGACAAAACTTTAAACCGGCAATACTTAGCAAAAGTAGCGCCTGATTTTTCTTTACCTTCAAAAGGGACAATTAATGCTCCGATTGGGCAAGATCCAAGCGACCAACGAAAAAGGCTTACTCTTTCAACTGGTCTTCCTGCTACTACCCATTACCAAGTCCTTAAACAAACAACTGAATCTACTCTTTTAAAATTACAATTAGAAACAGGGCGAACACATCAAATTCGTGTTCATTTACAATCAATCGGTTATCCTATTCTGGGTGATCCTTTATACAATCAACATTATTCCGCTGGTCAGTCTCTTGCCCTAACTGCCTACCAGTTATCTCTTAACCTTCCCTTTTCTTTTAAAAAGAAGACTATTTCCTTATTTGAAACAAAAAAATAGATTTCGAGTTAACTCGAAATCTATTTTTTAATAAGTTAAATTATTCTTCGTTTAATGAAGCTTCATCAAATTGTACTGAAGATTCCTTAGAATCGATTGGAGCAGTACCCATCCATGAAATCATTTCTTTCATAGAAGCAGTAATTGCATCAGTACCAGCTCTCAAAAGCTTACGAGGGTCGTAACCCTTGTTGCCCTTGTCTAAGTCCATCTTGTCTTCAATGTACTTACGAGTAGCAGCTTGGAATGCTAATTGGAATTCAGTGTTAATGTTAATCTTAGCAATACCTAATTGAATTGCCTTTTCGATTTGGTCTTGAGGAATACCTGAACCACCGTGTAATACAAGTGGAGTGTTAGGAACAGCTTCAGCAATTTCCTTTAAGCGAGTGAAGTTTAAGCCTTTCCAGCCTTCTGGGTAAACACCGTGGATGTTACCAATACCACAAGCAAGTTTATCAACACCAGCTGCTACGAATGCTTTAGCATCTTCAACAGAAGCTAATTCACCACCATCAGCACCTTGGTTTTCACCAATTTTACCGATTTCAGCTTCAACAGAAATTCCACGTTCGTGAGCTAACTTAACGATTTCCTTAGTCTTTTCTAAGTTTTCTTCAACTGGTAACTTGTGACCATCAAACATAACTGATGAGTAACCAAGTGCAATACATTCCTTAGCTGATTCATAGTCACCGTGGTCTAAGTTTAAGATAACTGGTACATCGATGTCCATGTTATCCATTTCATTTTCAACAAGATCCTTAACAGTCTTGTAACCACCCATGTACTTAGCAGCACCAGTAGAAACTTGAATTAATAATGGAGTTCTAGTTTCCTTAGCACCTTTTAATAATGCACGAGTCCATTCAAGGTTGTTAGTGTTGTATGCACCAACAGCGTAGTGGTTCTTACGTGCAGCTTTAAAAATTTCGTTACCATTTACAAAATAAGCCATTTGAAATAACCTCCTATATTTCTTACATTATTAGTTTAACCCAATTGTGCAAAAATTAACATAGTTAAGTCTAATAAAAATTATTTTTATCTTTTTACATTTCTTGTGGTGCATTTACACCTAATAAACGTAATGCTTCTGTTAACACCACTGAAGTTGCTTGTACAAGTGCTAAACGGGCATTTAATTGCTCATCATCTTCTAAAATACGGACATTAGCATAATATTTATTAAACTTTTTACTTAGACTAAGGGCATATTTAGCAATAATTGAAGGTTCAAATTTTTCAGCTGCTTTAGCAACAACTGCTGGAAAATCTGCTAATTGTTTTGCTACGGCAAAAGCCCAATCATCATCTAAGCTTAAACTTTCCATTGAAATGGTCTTATTTGCTTTACGCAAAATACTTTGAGCACGTGCGTTAGTGTATTGAACGTAAGGACCAGTATCTCCTTCAAAACGTACAACTTCTTGTAAATCAAAATCAAAGTTGTCTAAACGATCATTTTTTAAATCGTGGAAAACAACTGCCCCAACACCAACATCGTGAGCAACTTTTTCCTTATCATTTAAATTAGGATTCTTTTCTTCAATCTGTTTTTGCGCTAAGTCAACAGCATCTTTTAAAACTTGATCCAAGAAAACTACATTACCCTTACGAGTAGATAATTTTTTACCTCCCTGAGTAATTAAGCCAAATGGAATGTGGTGGATGTCGTCTGCCCAATCATAGCCCATTTTCTTTAACACTTGTTTTAATTGCTTAAAGTGGCCACTTTGTTCATTACCTGCCACATAAAGTGACATGACAAAGTCATATTGATTTTTACGATAAAGTGCAGCTGCTAAGTCACGAGTCATGTAAAGACTTGAACCATCTGATTTTAAAATTAAAGCTGGATTTTCATCTTCACCTAAGTCAACAACCTGTGCACCACGTGATTCGTGAAGCAAGTCTTTTTCTCTCAACTCATCTACTACTGGTGTCATCTTATCATTAAAGAAAGCTTCACCATTATATGAATCAAAATCAACATCTAATTCTTTATAGATGCGGTTGAATTCTTGTAAAGAAACTTCTCTAAACCACTTCCATAATTTAACTGCTTCTGGATCTCCTTCTTCAAGCTTCTTAAACCAAGCACGTCCTTCATCTTCTAATTCAGGATTCTTTTCTGCTTCTTCATGAAACTTAACATAGTAGTGGAAAAGATTAGTAATTGGATCCTTTTTTACTTCTTCTTCGTTACCCCAAAGCTTATAAGCAGTGATTAATTTACCAAATTGAGTTCCATAGTCCCCTAAATAATTAATTTTAATTGGTGTATAACCAACTTTTTTCATAATTTTAGAGATTGAATTACCAATTACTGTTGAACGTAAATGTCCCATTGACATTGGTTTAGCAATATTAGGGGATGACATGTCAATCGCAACATTTCCAGTACCTAATTTTTGATTGGCATAGTTTTGCTTTTCAGTTAATACGTCTTCTAAAGTTGACTTTACTAATTTTTCATGATTAATTGCAAAGTTTACATATGGGCCAACTGCTTGAATACTAGTGAAATTTTCATCACTAATATTTTCGGCAATATTTTTTGCAATTTCAACTGGATTTTTATGTTCAATTTTAGCTAAGGCAAAAGCTGGAAAAGCATAATCACCCATTTTTTCATTTTTTGGACGTTCGATTAATAAGTTGATTTTTCCCTTCGGTAAATCAACTTGTTCATTAATTAAGTCAACTACTTTTTGTTTAAAATCCATAAAAATTCACCTCGTAAAATAAAAAAGGTCTCTTTCTAAATAAATAGAAAGAGACGGGAAAGCCCGCGGTACCACTCTAATTGATACAAAGTATCCGCTTAAAAATAATTTAGTTGTTAGCCAAACACGCCTTCAGTAAAACCATTTGTCTATCTTCCACCAACATAGACTCGCTATTAAACTTCTTTACTTACTACTTTTGACCTGTGTGATTAGATTATAACAGGTATTTAAATAAGAACCAACCCTTAATTAATAATCTTTTACTACCACTTTAGTTCCATAAGGTACGTTATACATTAGCCACTTGGCATCGGGTAAACTTAATCTGACACAACCATGAGAACCTTGAGTTTTACCCAATTTATTAGCTTCTTTTACATCAATTTTATCTCCACGTTTAGTTGGCACGGAGTGGAACAAGTAAATGCCATGATCTTTCCAACTAACATAGTAACGGGCGCCTTCTTTTAATTTTTTGTTATAAAACTTTTGTCCACGTTCTTCTTGAATATAGTAAGTACCTGTTGGCGTATCTGATTTCCCATTATGATACAAGCCACCAGTTGAGAGCATCGTATAAATTGGCTTTTTGCCACTCATAATATAAGTTCGATTACCCTTTAAAGAAACTCTTATCCACAAATTCTTTACTTGTTGCAAATTTGGATGAGCCTTTTTTTCACTTTTTTTCTTCCAAGTTCCTTCTGGACGCAAGTCTTTGGGATCTTTGTAAGGAGCCACATTTTTTGATTTTTTTGGCGTGCTTGTTTTAACTACTTTTGTAGATTCAACTTTTCTATTAGTATCCGCGATATTAATTTTTGGAAAAAAGACTATTCCAGCTATTAACAAAATTCCCACTGCAATAGCTATCACTATTCTATTTTGTTTCAATTTAGATTCTTCTTTTCAATAATTACTACTGCTCTTTTTAATTATTATATGTGACTTTTTCAAAATTCTCAAATTTAAATCTGCACCTTAACCAAAGATCTTACGCCAAATTCTTACAAAAAAGTTAGCTTTTTCTACATTAGTTTTCACCGTTGCTGGTAATTGGACCCCATCTGCATCTTTAATACTTGGAATTGCTTTTAAAGCAATTGAACCAACCCTTTTACCAGCAACTTGAGGAGCAGAAATACTTTTAGGATTTGCTACACCTACTACTTTTTCATTTTTAGAGAGCCAAATTCCGGTATCTTTTTGGAGCACCAAATCCGCAGTTCGTTCTTTTCCTTCAGGTACTGCAACGGTTTTAGCACCAGAAATTGTTTGGTTCTTTTTTAAAATGTAAAGTTGGTAGTTAGAAAATACATATTGTAATAATTTTGATATGAACCCCGAAATTCGGACAAGAATTTCGAGGTTTTTTATTATGACTAAACTGTCTAAACAAGATAAAATTGATATTTATAATAATTGGAAATATTACGGTAAATCTTCTCTTCAATTAGGAAAAGAATATGGAATTACCTCTGATAGTCTTAGATACTTATTTAAATTAATCGATAAATATGGATTAGAAATCCTAGATAAGCCCTATACTTTTTATTCAATAGAATTTAAAGAAAAGGCAATTAGAAGGGTTCTTTCAGGAGACGAAACTATGTCCCAAATATCATTAGATCTTGGTTTACGTAGTAGGGCCATGCTTTACAATTGGGTTCGCAAATACAAAGAAAATGGGTATAATGTCATTAATCATAAGAAAGGTAGAAGATCTAATGCAGAACAAAGACAAACAGATTCAAGAACTTCAAAAGCAAATCAAGGACCTCAAACAAAAGAATTTAGAGCTTACTGTCGAGAACGAATTTATAAAAAAATTAGATGCCTTAGTGGCACAAAGAATCAGAAACCAAAAGCACAAGAAATAGTTTCTGCAGTCACACAGCTAAGGCAAGAACTTCATGTGACTGTGAGTTTTGTGCTTAAAGTGATCAATTCTAAACCTGACCTTCCTCACCTATCTAGGAGTAATTATTACTATGTTCAAGGACATGATGATAAAGATAGGAAAAACCAAAATATCATGGAAAGGATCAAAGAAGTATATGAAGAGCACAAACATCGCTACGGTTATAGAAGAATTACTGCACAACTTCAACGTGAAGGACTTAAAATCAATCATAAGAAAGTAAAACGTCTAATGACTAAAATGCACTTATATGGCATTGCCATTAGACGTAAGCATAAATATTCAAGCTATCGTGGAACTGTAGGTAAGATCAAAAGTAACTTGATTAAACGTAATTTCAAGTCTGTAATTCCAAATAAAAAGTGGTATTCAGATGTGACGGAATTTCATTTGAATGGTGAAAAGCTTTATCTATCCCCAATTATGGACGGTTGCACACAAGAGATTGTCTCTTATACTCTAAGTCGTCATCCTGTTTTAAAGCAAGTAATGGATATGTTAAAGCTGGCCTATAAAAAGTATCCGGCCCTTAATGGTTTAGTATTTCATACTGATCAAGGCTGGCAATATCAACATCCTCTCTTTCAATCATGGCTTAAAAATCATGGCATAACCCAAAGTATGTCACGTAAAGGTAATTCTTTAGATGATGGCATGATGGAGGGTTTCTTTGGCATACTTAAAAGAGAAATGTTTTATGGATTCGAAAATAATTTTAGTAATTTAGATGAGTTAGAAGAAGCCATCAAAGAATATATTGAATATTACAATACTAAACGAATTAAAACTGTACTAAAAAATCGCACACCGATTGAATATCGGAATGCGATTATGAATCAAAGCTAATTAATAATATGTCCTAATTTTAGGGTTCATATCATTTCTTAGTTTGTACAAAACGACTTGGATCTGTCCCATCCTTGTGACTAGCCCCCATCACTATTGTGATGATGCGACGGCCATTTTTAACCATAGTTCCTGCAAAACATGCTCCTGCAGCATCAGTGGTTCCTGTTTTTAGGCCATCTAATGGAAAAGCTGCATCGTATTGCGAGAGGCCTTTCAACATCCAATTCCAACTAGTCATTTTAGTAACTTTACCATGATCATTAAAATCTAAATGAGAGAGCTTTGTCGTTTCTGTTACTTCAGGAAAATCTGTCAGTAATTTATCTACTACAATTGCCATGTCACTAGCTGACAAAGTATTTTCTGCATTTTTACTTGCACCAGGATAAGCATCTGCACCTTGGGTATAATTTGGCAAGCCATCTGGGGTATATATTTTTGCATCCTTAATCCCCCATTTTTTTAGCAGGCTACGCATTTGATTAACAAATTTAACTTGTGATCCTGCAATTGCCTCTCCTAAAAGCATTGCGCTACCATTAGCAGATTGAATTAATGTTGATTGATATAACTGGCGAATAGTATAAGTATGACCTAAATTAAGTTCCACTCCTGAATAGTCTGGATTTTTACTTACCTTTACAATTTGCTTTGTTGGGGTAACTTTTTGATTCCAGGTAATTTTTTTATCTTTAATTGCTTGAAGAGTTAAATAAATAGTGATTAATTTAGACATTGAAGCTACTGGAAGGGCCTGATTAGCATTTTTTGCATATAATACTTGCCCATTTTTGCCATCAATTGCAATGGCCGCTTTAACATCTAAATTTACATTATTTTGATGATAGTTATCAATAGTGGCTGCCTCTACTGATGGATTAGCTACTGTAGCAATTCCAATAAATAGAAACAAAGTTAGAAAAAAGAAAGATATTTTTTTAGATAATTTCATAATTTTTCCTTTCAAATGAAGTCCTTCTCAATTCTAGCAAAAAACTGTCTTAACCGCATCGCCTTTTAAGATTTTTGCTGATGCAATTTCATCAAGCGGGGCAGACTAGCACTTAACTTCGTGGGACGCACTAAATAATTATTTTTATAAATTTCATCCCCCGCTAAAGAATGAAGATAAACCGCAGCTGCTACAGTATCAATGCTTGTTTCAAATTGCCCACAAAAACTTCCAATAATTCCAGCTAAGGTGTCACCCATTCCACCAGTCGCCATTCCAGGATTTCCCAGGTAATTTTTATAAATTTTATCTTGGTAATAAACTTGGGTATGATTACTCTTTAAAACTAAAATTACATTTCTACTTGGAAACATTTTTCTTAAAATTTCCTGGGTATTAATATTCGTTTGGTCTGGGATCTTTATTTTACTTAAACGTTCCCATTCCATTTGATGGGGAGTCAAAATGATCGTTTGCGCTTGCAAGGCTAATAAATCGTTATATTTGGCAATTAAATCTAAAGCACTAGCATCATATAAAATAGTTTGCTTGTTAGTAAGCTGTTTTTTTATTAATTTTAAAATCTTTTGTGCCTGTTGGTCTTCTCCTAGTCCCATACCACACACTATTACATCTGCTTTGGCAATCATTTGACCTAGGGTTAATTCATCATTCCAATTCAAAAACATTATCTCTGGATCTCTTGTATGTAACGCTGTCAAATTAGCTTCATCGCTTGCAACAGTGACTAAGCCTGCCCCAGCATTTAATGCTCCTTCAGCAGCCATAATAATAGCGCCACCAAATTTCTTATTTCCACCAATTAACAGTACTCTTCCAAAATTTCCTTTATGAGAATTACTACGTCTTTTTTTGATTACTTTTGTTAAAATGTCTTCCCTAATTTTTTCCATAATCACTTTAATTCCTTAGTTTACTTATTTAAAAAACATCATTTTTCTGGTAAAATAGAGTTATATTGCCTCAATGGCGGAATTGGCAGACGCGCAGCGTTCAGGTCGCTGTTCACGTAAGTGAGTGCAGGTTCAAATCCTGTTTGAGGCATCGGATTGCGGCTAGTATTCTAGTCGCTTTTTTATTCTATTTTTTAGAAAGGAAGAACCATTATGTGTAGTCATATTCAACAACCACCAATTAAGGAAATTGAATCTTACTTAAAGGATGATTTACAACTTCCTTTGGTCAAACCAAGTTTTTCTACAGCCCCATTTGAAACTTTTACAGAAGTTTATCCTAAACGTCAGGGCTTAGTTTTACTTTACCAAAATGATCAGCTGCAACTTCAAGTAAAACAATGGGGTTACCCTAGTCCATTTAAACCTAATCAAGTTTTAAATAATGCACGCATTGAACGTTTTTATGAGACTAAGCCATCAATGTGGGATACTTCTTTTGCACGTCAACGCTGTATTGTGATTACTAGCCAATTTTTTGAAAGTAGTCGTTCTACCTACACGCTGGAAAATGGTAAAAAATACCATGAAGAATTTAGCTTCAAAGCCAGTGATTATCCCATGACCTTTTTAGCGGGCATCTACGATAATGATTACTTTGCACTTGCGACTACTAACTCTAACGAAACTGTTTTAGCTGCTCATCCTAGAATGCCTTTAGTAATTAGCCCAGCAGAATTAAGACGCTGGCTTTTCCAAAACTTTACTTCTTTAATTGATCGAACTAATTTTCCAATCACTCGCACCCTTTTGCCACATCGCCAACTATAAGAAAAAGTCACTTAATAGTGACTTTTTTCTTTATTCATTATTATCTTTTTTAGCAGTTTCCAATGCAAATTTTGCTACTTTTTCTGCACCTTCTTCACGTGCATCTAATTGAACATCTAGGGCAAAATCCATAATTGCATTCTTTTGTTGATCAGTTAAATTATCTTCATGCTTACCTAAATCACGATCACTAAATGGTTCAAGGAAATTATTTAAATTATTAAATAATTTTTCCATTGCATGACGCAATTCCTTATCTTCAATATCACGACTTTTTGTGATACGATCACGAATACGTTGTAAACTCTTAACTGTATGAGGCAATAGAATATATTCATTTTCTCTTCTTTGCCAAATAATTACTCGATCAGTTTCTACCTCATTTAATTCAGCTTGTACTTCATCAAGATTACTCTTTGGACCAAATGCATAACTTAAAGAATTTTCATCTAAAAATGCCTTATAACTATCTTCAAAGTCATCTTTATTTCCTTCAAAATTATCTTTAAATTCACGTGCTGCATTAATATCATGTTGAATTTCACGCTTAGTAGCTGTGCTTAAATATTCTCTACCATAATCTTGATAGATATCTGCTCCCTCTTCAAAAGAAGTTAATAAACTTTCATCATCTTCTTGATGCTTTACTAGGATATCATTAATTTTTTTATAGGAATCAGTACCTAAATAAAAATTTTTAACATCAACTTCAAAATTGAAGTCATTGTAGCAAATATCACGGAAACCAACTAAAGTTTTGTATGTATCTTTTTTCATAAAATCATGTCCTCTCTTATTCTCAGTTTTAATTTTACTCTCTTTTGACTCTAAGCAAAAATTTTTGTACTATTTTTAAGTAATTCATTTTTTATGATATACTGAAGTTCCTTGGCAGGGGCGCTTTTCAAACTTGAAAAGACAAAAAAGTCTTTCGAAATTAATCGAAAGGCTTTTTCTATTTTTAAATATTAATATGTAATTTACGAGCAATCGCTTCAACCTTATTCCCCAAGATCTTTTGAGCAAGACTAGTTTTTAAAGTCATGAAGATATAGAAGATTGCTCCAACTGCTACTCCAATTATAACAAGGATAATTGCACCAAAGCGTGTCTGCGGGCTAAAAATTTTCCCTGCAAATTTAGTAACAATAGTTACAATCAAAAACATTATTACTGAAAAGACGGCTGTTCCAGCAAATCTTCTTGCTGCACGATCATTATTGTAATGATATTGAGTATGTAAATGTTTTAAACAGAGCCAAATTACAAATAGCATACTAATATTAGTAGCAATTAAAGGACCATAAATTTTAAAAATTCTAATCATTGGTAACTGCACAATAAATTTGATAATTAAACCAAAAATTAAATATTTTATTGCTAAACCATTTTCAGATAACCCCTGTAACATTGCCATTAAAACTGTAAATGATCCAAGACAAATTGCGGTAAATGACGATAAATATAGCACACTTGAACCTAATGGATCATAACCATAGAAAATGGTATAAACCGGTGTACTAATCGCAGCCATTCCTAAAGATGCTGGTAACATTACAAAGAAAAACAATTCAATGGTATTTTCTAATTGGGATGCAATATCGTGATAATCTTTTCGCGCATGTGCTCCTGATAAAAGTGGAATTGCTGTGACTGCCATTGCAGTTGAAACAGAGACAATAATCATAATCACCTTGTTTGCATTTAAACCAAATAAAGCGTACCAACTCTCAATCTGGTCTGAACTTGCATGAACAAATTTTGCTAACATTGGGTGAAAAGTGTATTGATCAATTAACTGATAAAAAATAATTCCAGCATCGATGATAATAAATGGGATTGCTTGTTCTATAATCTCTTTAAATAAACTTGAAGTAGAAATTTTTATTTGATTATTTGAATGAGCCACCAAAGAATTTAAGTAATTTCTTCGTTTAAATAAAAACCAAACTAAGAGCAAAATACCAAATGCTGCCCCAATCGCAGCAGCTAAATTTGACTGAATAACAGCTTTTAAATATGAACCATGCTGCACTTGCATAATTACATACGCTGTTAATAACATCCAGATGACACGTGCAAGTTGTTCAATAAATTGAGACATTGCACTTGGCATCATATCCGCATATCCTTGAAAATATCCTCGCATAATACTTAAAATTGGAATAATTAAAACCGCATAAGATAAACTATGCAAAATTGGTATTTGCCGTTTGTCACCACCAGCATAAAATGGGGAACCTAAATACATTATAGCCGCAGAAATTACCCCAAAAATAATCATTAAAAACAAGCCACGCCTAAATAATTTACGACCTATTCCATACTCATTTAAAGCATTGTACTTGGCTACCTGCTTAGCTACAGCTCCAGGAATACCAGCTGTTGAAACGATTAAAAATAAACTATAAATGTTATAACTTTTAGCAGTTAGAGCATTGGCTAAATTGCCATCGCTTCCCATCCAGGCATACCAAGGAATTATATAAATTGCTCCTAAGATTCTAGAAACAATTGAACCAAATGTCATCCAGGCAGAGCCACGAATCATGGTTGCTTGTGAATTATTTTCATGTGAATTATTATTTTTCATATAATTTCCTATTCTTTTCTTCAATACTTTTCTTATAAAAATAGAACAGGAAAATTATTTTGCCACAATATTGACAATCTTATTAGGAATTACGATAACCTTCTTAACGTCTTTTCCTTCTAAGAATTTTTGAACATGTGGTAGTGCAAGAGCTTGCTTTTCTAAATCATCTTTAGCAGCATCTTTAGCAGCTTCAAATTTACCACGTAACTTACCATTTACTTGAACCATGATTTCCACAGTTGATTCAACTAACTTACTTTCATCATAAGTTGGCCATTTTGCATAGGTAATAGATTCATCATGACCTAGAATTGACCAAATTTCTTCCATCATGTGTGGAGCAACTGGGGCTAATAATTTAACAAACCCTTCTGCATATTCACGTGGAATCTTTTTAGCTTTTTGAGCTTCATTCATAAAGACCATCATTTGAGAAATAGCAGTGTTAAAGTGAAGAGCTTCAAAGTCTTCAGTTACTTTCTTAACGGTTTGGTTATAAACCTTATCTAAAGTACCATCATTTTCATCAACAATATTTTCACTTGGAATAGCCTTTAAATCAAGATCATTAACCATCAAGCGCCATACCCGATCTAAGAATTTCTTAGTGGAAGCTGGACCATTATCATCCCAATCAATTGAAGCATCCAATGGGCCCATGAACATTTCGTACATTCTTAAGCTATCTGCACCATATTCTTCAATCACATCATCTGGGTTAACAACATTACCTTTAGACTTAGACATCTTTTCATGATCTTTTAAAATTAACCCTTGGTTATAAAGACGTTGGAATGGTTCTTTGGTTGGTACTACTCCCAAATCATAAAGAACTTTGTGCCAAAATCTAGCATAAAGCAAGTGACGAACTGCGTGCTCTGCACCACCAATGTAAAGGTCAACTGGTAACCATTGTTTAAGTAAGTCATAATCAGCTAATTCTTGATCATTGTGAGGATCAATATAGCGTAAGTAGTACCATGATGAACCAGCCCAGTTTGGCATTGTATTAGTTTCACGCTTACCCTTACGTCCATTTTCATCAACTACATTTACCCAATCTGTCAAGTTAGCTAAAGGACTTTCTGGCGTACCAGAAGGCTTAATATTCGTGGCATGTGGTAAACGAAGTGGAAGTTCGTCTTCAGGAACTAAACTAGTTGTTCCATCTTCCCAGTGAATTACAGGAATTGGTTCACCCCAGTAACGTTGGCGAGAGAAGTCCCAATCACGAAGCTTGTAATTAACTTTTTGCTTACCAACATTGTGTTCTTCAAGCCATTGCACCATACGTTTTTTAGCTTCATCATTATTTAACCCATCTAAGAAATCAGAGTTAATGTGCTTATCATTACCCGTGAAGGCTTCCTTTTCAAGATTACCACCTTCAATTACCTGATTAATTGGCAAATCAAATTTTTTGGCAAATGCATAATCACGATCATCATGAGCAGGAACTGCCATAACCGCACCAGTACCATAACTTGCTAACACATAGTCAGAAATCCAAATTGGAACTTCTTTACCGTTTACTGGATTAATTGCATAAGCACCAGTAAAGACTCCAGTCTTATCTTTATTTAAATCTGTTCTTTCAAGATCTGATTTTGATTCAATTTTCTTAATATAAGCATCCACAGCTTCTTTTTGTTCAGGAGTGGTGATTTCTTGAACTAATTTATTTTCTGGAGCTAATACAGTGTAACTTACACCAAATAAAGTATCCGGACGGGTAGTAAAAACATCAAAAGTCTTGTCACTATTCTTAACTTTGAAAGTTACTTGTGCTCCAACTGAACGACCAATCCAGTTTCTTTGCATTTCTTTAACAGGTTCTGGCCAATCCAAATCATCTAAATCTTCAAGCAATCTATCTGCATAAGCAGTCATCTTAAGCATCCATTGCTTCATATTACGACGATATACTGGGAAACCACCACGTTCAGTTTTACCATCAACAATTTCTTCATTTGCAACAACAGTTCCCAAATCTGGTGACCAGTTAACAGGAACTTCAGCTTCATAAGCTAAGCCTTTTTTATACATTTGCTCAAAAACCCATTGAGTCCACTTATAGAAATTAGGGTCAGAAGTTCTAACTTCACGATCCCAATCATAGGAAAAGCCAAGCTTATTTAGCTGACGCTTAAAATTAGCAATATTTTCATCGGTAACTTTAGCTGGATCTTCACCAGTCTTTAAGGCATATTGTTCTGTAGGAAGACCAAATGCATCCCAACCCATTGGGTGAAGCACATTATAGCCTTGTGCCCGTCTCATACGTGCCATAACATCTGTAGCAGTATAACCTTCAGGGTGTCCCACATGAAGGCCTTTTGCTGAAGGAAATGGGAACATATCTAAAGCATAGTAATTCTTCTTAGCTGGATCTTGAGTTGTTTTAAAACTATCATGATCTGCCCAATACTTTTGCCACTTTTTTCAACAACTTTATGATTGTACATAAATTCCTCTTTCTATCCATAAAAAAATCGTCCCATGCTCAACACATAGGACGATCTAACATTCGCGGTACCACCTAAGTTTTGCTTCTCTAAGCAACCCTCATAACATTTTAACGCATGTTAAACGTAAGGCATTTAAATGAAACAAGTTCATAAGTCAACTTTAAGACTTTGCACCAACCAATCTCTCTCTGAAAAAATTTTCTTATTACTACTTTTCAACCTTTATTTTCTTTTAGATAATGATTATAATTTACCACAAATACTAAAAAAAACAAGAGGAGAATTTAATCTTGGAAAATTCTTATAAAAAATATCAACTAAGTTTGAGTTTAGGAATCGGCGCAGGAATTATCTTTATTGTTTGGGCAATTTGTGTGGCTACTCAGCAAAATTTTATTCATACCTTTGACAAAAATATTATTAATATAATTTCTAATAACAATCCTACAAACCTTAAAATTGCTCGCAGTTTAACTACTCTTGGGAACACCTCAACTATTGTCGTAGAAGCAATCATCCTATTTATTAGTCTATTAATTTTCAGACACTATAGATTGGCTGGCTTAGAAGCAGGAATTATGATTTTGGGAAATGCCTGCAACTGGGTTATTAAAAATCTAGTCAAACGTCCTCGGCCAACCGTTACTCATTTAGTCTATGCAGACGGCTATTCCTTTCCTTCTGGTCATTCTTTGGGAAGTGTAACCTTATTTGGAAGTTTATTTATTATTACTTGTATTTTAGTAAAAAATAAACCTCTTAAGTTCTTTCTAAATATTCTTTGGGTAGTTTTCCCCTTAATAATTGGTTATACACGTATTTATCTTCATGTCCATTATCCATCAGATGTACTAGGAGGATGGCTTGAAGGATTATCCTTTGTTTTAATAGGATATGCTATTTATTTAAAAACATCATCTCAGAATTTATTAAAGGCTAGCTAAAATTCATTAGCTAGCTTTTTTCTTGGCTAAAAAGTAGTACCATTAGATTATTACAACTTAAGGAGTGATTATTATTAAAAAAAAGATCAATCTTCGCATATGGGCTGCCTTATGCGTTTTAATTGGCGGCATTATTTTAACCTGGATAACTTACAATTCAACCTCTCTTTACCATCACGAAGACATCGCTGTGATTCAAAAGAATAATTTTTCTGATACTCTTTCTCATAACACAAAAGATATCTACCAAAATCATGATCAAGTTCGGTTGCAAAAATTCGATATTAAAGTTCTATCTGGTAAAAACTCAGGTAAAGTTTACCGCCTTACCAATACCTACTCGCCTTCTCAACTCCTAACTCAAAAATATCGCCCTAATGATCACTTATTAATAAAATTTATTCGCCATCGGTCTACAATTTCGACTATTAAACGTGATTGGATCTTGGTAGCATTAGGTACTTTAACACTTTGCTCAATAATTTTAATAGCTGGGAAACACGTCTGGGCTCTCCTTGTTTCTATGACAATCAGTTGGGGGATATTTTTTGCCTTAATTAGCTTAGACATCCAAACCCATTCTTTTCATAATATTCTTCTTTACGGGGCCGGAACAATTATTTTATCATTTTTAGCCTTATTAATTGTACAAGGATTTAATAAAAAAATGCTTGTTACTTGGCTCTCTACTCTAATTGGACTCTTCACTTCATTTTTCCTTTGTTACCTAGTAATGAAACTAACGGGAAATTCTCAAATGATGTATGATAATTCTGATTTTTCTAATCAAGATTTACAAGGTGTGTTCCTCGCCCAAACACTTCTCAGTGTACTAGGTGCAGTTTTAGATGAATCAACTGACATTGTATCAAGTTTAAGCGAACTAATTATTCATAATCCTACAATAACTCAAAAAGAAATTTTAAAAAGTGGACAAGCTCTAGGAAAAGAAATTATGGGTCCTTTAATTAACGTTTTATTACTAATTTTCATAGCTAGTGAACTTCCTTTATTGATACTTTATCTTAGAGATAACAGCAATATTGTAGATAGTTTCAATTATTCTTTGACTCTTGGTCTTACACAAACAATGGTAGCCGCAATTGGAATTGTTTTAACTGTTGCTAGTGCTACAGGATGTAGCCTACTCTTTTTTAAGAAGGAGGATAAAAAATGAGTACTCTTTTTGCATTAATTGTTTTACTGGCAATTTTAATGGCAATAATTGGTGGTGAAGTAGGAATCAGAAGTTTCTTTAGTATTTTAATTAACATTCTTTTATTAGTGATTGTTGCTATCTTAATTGCGACTGGCTTAAATATCATTATCCTAACTCTGATATTTATTCCGCTAAAACTAGCTACAATAATTTTTGTAGGAACAGGAAATAAAAAGGTCGGGTGGACTTCTTTTATAAGTTCGCTAATTATTGCTTGTATTGTTATCTTAATTATCATTGCAGGCCAATATTTTGCTCAAGCAGCTGGTATGAACATTGAAGCAAATGATGTTCTTATTGGACAATCCCAACAACCTGGCCTTAGTTATCCATTAATTTCTGTTACTGTTGCAATTTTTTCAGCATTAGGAGCAATTGCAGAAGCAGCTGTCGCTATTACGGCTGGACTTTTAGAGCTTAAAAATAATAATTCTACTCTTTCTACTTACACCTTAAAACAAAGTGGATTTTCAATTGGACGTGATATTATCGGGACTTCTCTCAATACCATTACGTATGGAATATTTGGAAGTTTACTCCCTCTAATTCTTTGGTTCTACCCTCTTCATTACTCCATCGGCGAAATTATTAATGACAAACTAGTGATCAATAATCTTTTAATCATGTTTTACTCACTAATAGGAGTGATTTTAGTTGTTCCATTATCTATTTACCTTGTAACACATCCAATTCCTATTTTCAAAAAGTCAAAATAAAAACGGATAATCAACTGATGAGAATACAAACTTCAATTGCGAAGATTGCTCTCATCAAGATTATCCATTTTTATTATTAGTAATTAAATTTAATAAAATTTATTTATGATTATTAACGTAATTCTTTAATTCTTCTACTTTATCGGTGTGTTCCCAAGGTAAATCAATATCTGTTCTACCAAAGTGACCATAAGCAGCTGTAGGGCCATAAATTGGGCGGCGTAAATCAAGCATTTTAATAATCCCTGCTGGACGTAAATCAAAAGTATCTCGAATTGCTTCAACTAATAATTCATCACTTACTTTTCCAGTTCCAGCCGTATTAACCATAATTGATACTGGGTGCGCTACCCCAATTGCATAAGCAAGCTGAATCTCGCATTGATCTGCTAACCCTGCTGCTACAATATTTTTAGCTACATAACGAGCAGCATAACTGGCACTTCTATCAACCTTAGTAAGATCCTTTCCAGAAAATGCACCCCCACCATGACGTGCATAGCCTCCATAAGTATCCACAATAATTTTTCGGCCTGTTAAACCAGAGTCTCCTTTAGGTCCCCCAATTACAAAGCGACCAGATGGATTAATTAAATATTTGGTATTTTCATCAATATACTTACTTGGAATTACCTTTTTAATTACATCATTAATCATGCTAGAACGAATAACTTCGTTACTTACTTGATCATCGGTTTGTGTTGAAATTACGACAGTATCAACTCTTTTAGGCTTATTATTTTCATCGTATTCAACTGTTACTTGAGCCTTAGCATCTGGACGAAGCCAAGGTAAAGTATTTTCTTTGCGCAACTTAGCCACACGTTGCATTAATTTATGCGCTAAAGCAATTGGTAATGGCATTAATTCTGGAGTTTCATTAATTGCAAACCCAAACATTAATCCTTGATCTCCAGCACCAATTTGATCTAGCTCATCTTTATCTTTAGAATTACTTTCTCTTACTTCTAAGGCACTGTCTACTCCTCCAGCAATATCTGGAGATTGCTCATCAATGTCAACAAGTACTGCACAATTATCTCCATCAAATCCTAATTCTGGTCTGTTATAACCAATTTTAATAATTGTATCTCTAACAACTTTCTGAATATCTACATAAGCAGTAGTTGAAATTTCTCCTACTACCAATACAAGACCAGTAGTGACAGTAGTTTCACATGCTACTCTCCCATTTGGATCTTTAGCTAAAATCGCATCTAAAATCGCATCTGAAATTTGATCTGCTACTTTATCAGGATGTCCTTCAGAAACAGATTCTGAAGTAAATAAACGCTTTTCTTTTGTCATAAAGGAGTCCCCCTAAATAAAACTTTTCGGTTACAAGGCATCTCCGTCTCCGGATCCTTTCGGGACCTTAACCGATCTAACATAATAAGTTATTCGTTCAAAGAAGGTAATAAAAAAGACCACCAAAATTGGTGGCCTCTCTGAACGATGGAGGATACAGGGTTCGAACCTGTGACCTCCTGCTTGTAAGGCAGATGCTCTCCCAGCTGAGCTAATCCTCCGTTCATGACCCGTACGAGATTTGAACTCATGTTACCGCCGTGAAAGGGCGGTGTCTTAACCACTTGACCAACGGGCCGTCATCTTTAACACAATTATTAATTATACTATAATCAATTACAATGTCAATAACTTTTTTATCACTTTTTAAACTGGTGATCTCATTTACCGACAAATAATATAATACAGATCCTGCAAAGAAAAAGCAAGTACTTTTTTAATAAAATAAAAGATCCTTTACTTAAAAGATCCGTTTAACGGAGTGTGAGAGATTCGAACTCTCGATACAGGGAATACCCGTATACATGATTTCCAATCATGCTCCTTCGGCCTCTCGGACAACACTCCATGTATTTAAATGTTACTTAAATATTATAAGTCTTTCTTTATCTATCTGTCAATCAAAAATTTAGTTTTCTTTCTTAAAAAGTTTATACTAATTATGTTAGATTACTAAGAAAAGAGGTAATTATGGAATCTAAAAGATTAAATAGAAAATTATTAATTGCAATTTTGTCAGCTGGTATATTATCTTTTTTGGGGATCTTAGATGAAACTGCTACTACTGTAACTTTTCCAATACTAATTAATGAATTTTCTGTTACAACTGGTCAAGTTCAATGGGTTAATACAATTGTTTTATTAGTTATTGCAGTTATCGTCCCAATAAGTTCTCAAATCAAATTACGTTTTTCTACAAAAAATATTTTTTTAAGTGGAATATTAATTTTTATGATGGGGTTGTTAATTGACATTGTTTCTCCACGTTTTGATTTCCTTTTACTTGGTCGCATCTTCCAAGGGATTGGTACTGGAATCGGCCTTCCCTTAATGTATAACATTATTCTAGAAAAAGTCCCAAAAGCTCATCTTGATTTTATGATGGGAATTGGAACTATGATTACTGCAGCTGCTGTAGCAATTGGGCCAGTGTTTGGAGGAATAATAACTCAAAGGTTAAACTGGAGATGGATATTTATCATCTCATTTATTTTAGGGACCATTGGGCTAATTAGTGGTCTTTTTACTATTCCGCAACTTTCCTTAGCAAGTAAAAAAGTTCATTTCAAAGTTCTTCAATGGGTAACTCTAGGAATAGGGCTAATTCTCTTAATAATCGGATTTACAAATTTTGTAAAAAATTCTTTACTTTCATATAAAGTTAGTAGTTTTATAATTGGGGGTATTATTAGCCTAATAATTTGGGGGAAATTATCTTGGAGGGATAAGAATCCTTTAATTAATCCTAAAATTTTTCAAGACATCACTTTCACTATGCAATTAGTTTGTTATTGTATAGCTAAGATTTCAACTCTAGCATTAGGATTTGCCCTCCCCTTATATATTGAATTGGTCAATTTTGGGAGTTCCTCTATAGCAGGGTGGATTTTATTACCAGGGGCCATCGCCGATGCTATCATGGCAGCTGTAGGAGGAAAAATTTTAGCAAAACGGGGCAATCGGTTACCTATAATAAGTGGAACCTTTGTTAGTTTACTGAGTCTTTCTCTATTATTTCTTTCCACTCCACATCTTACTAATACTCTTATTATTTTTTTATATATCCTTTACTATGGAGGATATGGACTAAGCTTTAGTACCCTAATGACAAGTGGGCTAACAGCGCTAACAAAAAAGGAACAAGCTGAAGGAAATGCTATCTACAATACACTACAACAATTTTCCGGAGCAGTAGGAACAGCATTAGCGGGAAGCTTAATTGCAATAAGTCAAAAAGCTACTTCCCAGTCTCTAGCTAATGGAACAGCCCAGGGGAATAAAAGGATTTTCATCACTTTAATCCTTTTAATCTCTCTGAGCTTAGTGATAGAGTTTTTCTTTATTCCCAAATCGAATAAGTAAAGAGTGAAGATATATTAAAGAAGAGGGAGAATTTATACTAAGTTTAAAAAGATTCTAGACTAGTTCCCTTATAGTTGTATTCAATAAATCTAAAATTTCTTTAGATTTATTGAATATTTTTTATTAGGAGACCACCTTAAGAATAAGGAGAGATTATATTATTGTAGTGCTATCCAAGGATAGGAGCCAAAGCAAGCAGGCAATTAGAAGAAAGTAGATTCCAAAAAACAAAAATAATCCACCTGAAGATGTACTTTCAAGTGGACTAGTGACTAATACAATTTGAACTCCGGCTGTCAGACTCGAACTGACGACAGCCTGATTAACAGTCAGGTGCTCTACCAACTGAGCTAAGCCGGAATAAGTAAAAGAGCACGGCAACTACCTATCCTCGCAGGCAGTTTCCCACCAACTACTTTCGGCGTTAAGAAGCTTAACTTCTGTGTTCGGCATGGGAACAGGTGTTTCCTTCTTGCCATTGCCACCGTACTCTTTCTGAGTTATTACACTCAAAACTGAATATAATCTAAAGCCTAAAACCTAGAGCTTTGGTCAAGTGCTCGACTGATTAGTACTAGTCCGCTTCACTCATCACTGAGCTTACACTCCTAGCCTATCTACCTCATCGTCTTTAAGGTGTCTTACTGCTTTCGCATCGGAAATCTCATCTTGAGGGGGGCTTCGCACTTAGATGCTTTCAGCGCTTATCCCGTCCATACATAGCTACCCAGCGATGCCGAAGGCTCGACAACTGGTACACCAGCGGTATGTCCATCCCGGTCCTCTCGTACTAAGGACAGCTCCTCTCAAATTTCCTACGCCCACGACGGATAGGGACCGAACTGTCTCACGACGTTCTGAACCCAGCTCGCGTGCCGCTTTAATGGGCGAACAGCCCAACCCTTGGGACCGACTTCAGCCCCAGGATGCGACGAGCCGACATCGAGGTGCCAAACCTCCCCGTCGATGTGAACTCTTGGGGGAGATAAGCCTGTTATCCCCAGGGTAGCTTTTATCCGTTGAGTGATGGCCTTTCCATACAGTACCACCAGATCACTAAGCCCGACTTTCGTCCCTGCTCGAGTTGTAGCTCTCGCAGTCAAGCTCCCTTATACCTTTACACTCTGCGAATGATTTCCAACCATTCTGAGGGAACCTTTGGGCGCCTCCGTTACACTTTAGGAGGCGACCGCCCCAGTCAAACTGCCCACCTGACACTGTCCTCGACCGCGCTTAGCGATCTGAGTTAGAGGATCCATCAAACAAGGGTAGTATCCCAACATTGCCTCCGATAAAACTAGCGTCCTATCTTCTCTGGCTCCTACCTATCCTGTACATGTTTAACAAATACTCAATATCAAGCTACAGTAAAGCTCCATGGGGTCTTTCCGTCCTGTCGCGGGTAACCCGCATCTTCACGGGTATTATAATTTCACCGAGTCTCTCGTTGAGACAGTGCCCAAATCATTACACCTTTCGTGCAGGTCGGAACTTACCCGACAAGGAATTTCGCTACCTTAGGACCGTTATAGTTACGGCCGCCGTTTACTGGGGCTTCAATTCAAACCTTCGCTTGCGCTAAGCTTTCCTCTTAACCTTCCAGCACCGGGCAGGTGTCAGCACCTATACGTCATCTTACGATTTTGCAGATACCTGTGTTTTTGATAAACAGTTGTTTGGGCCTCTTCACTGCGGCTGATCTTTTACAATCAGCACCCCTTCTTCCGAAGTTACGGGGTCATTTTGCCGAGTTCCTTAACGAGAGTTCTCTCGCTCACCTGAGGATACTCTCCTCGACTACCTGTGTCGGTTTGCGGTACGGGTAAAACTACTCTGGCTAGAAGCTTTTCTTGGCAGTGTGACATCATGACCTTCGCTACTTAACTTCACTACGCATCACGTCTCAAGCTTTTAAAGACAAGCATTTGACTCATCTTAACTCTTAACGCTTGCACATGGATATCCAACACCATGCGTCATTAGCCTCCTGCGTCCCTCCATTGCTCATAACAAGCAGTTTCAGTACAGGAATTTCTACCTGTTGTCCATCGGCTACGCCTCTCGGCCTTACCTTAGGTCCCGACTTACCCTGGGCGGACGAGCCTGCCCCAGGAAACCTTAGTCTTACGGCGGATAGGATTCTCACCTATCTTTCGCTACTCATACCGGCATTCTCACTTCTAAGCGCTCCATTAGTCCTCTCGATCTAACTTCACCGCACTTAGAACGCTCTCCTACCACACATATAATATATGCATCCACAGTTTCGGTACTATGCTTAGCCCCGGTAAATTTTCGGCGCAGCGTCACTCGACTAGTGAGCTATTACGCACTCTTTAAATGATGGCTGCTTCTAAGCCAACATCCTAGTTGTCTACGCAACTCCACATCCTTTTCCACTTAGCATAGATTTGGGGACCTTAACTGGTGATCTGGGCTGTTTCCCTTTCGACTACGGATCTTATCACTCGCAGTCTGACTCCCGTGCATTGATATCTGGCATTCGAAGTTTATCTGGATTCAGTAACCCATGACGGGCCCCTAGTCCAAACAGCGCTCTACCTCCATTATCATTCACACGAGGCTAGCCCTAAAGCTATTTCGGAGAGAACCAGCTATCTCCAAGTTCGTTTGGAATTTCACCGCTACCCACAACTCATCCCCGCGATTTTTAACTCACGTGGGTTCGGTCCTCCAGTGTGTTTTACCACACCTTCAACCTGGTCATGGGTAGGTCACTTGGTTTCGGGTCTACGTCACATTACTCTTTCGCCCTATTCAGACTCGCTTTCGCTACGGCTCCGTCTTTTCTGACTTAACCTTGCAACATAACGTAACTCGCCGGTTCATTCTACAAAAGGCACGCCATTACACTTTAATGTGCTCTGACTACTTGTAGGCACACGGTTTCAGGTTCTATTTCACTCCCCTCCCGGGGTTCTTTTCACCTTTCCCTCACGGTACTGGTTCACTATCGGTCACTAGTTAGTATTTAGCCTTACGAGATGGTCCTCGCGGATTCAATCGGGATTCCTCGTGTCCCGACCTACTCAGGATCCTGCTAAGTCTTGTCGCAATTTCGCTTACGGGGCTATCACCCTCTCTGGCTTATCTTTCCAGATAATTCTGCTATCACTTCAAGTACTACATCGCAGTCCTTCAACCCCAACTGGCAAGCCAGTTGGTTTGGGCTCTTTCCTGTTCGCTCGCCGCTACTTAGGAAATCGATTTTTCTTTCTCTTCCTGCAGCTACTTAGATGTTTCAGTTCACTGCGTCTTCCTTCGTATAACTATTTATTCATCATACGATAATACCTCTCGGTATTGGGTTCCCCCATTCGGATATCTCCGGATCATCGCTTACTTACTGCTCCCCGAAGCCTTTCGTGGTTCGTCACGTCCTTCATCGGCTTCTAGTGCCAAGGCATTCACCATGCGCCCTTTTCTACTTGACCTATTTCAAGTTTGAGTTTCTCTCTTCTTCTCGGTCGCTCTTCAATCTGTTTCTCTTTCGATTGTCTCGGTTTTTTGCTTTGATTATATTCAGTTTTCAATGTACTAACTCTTGAGAACTTCTTTACTGCCCTCAAAACTAAACAAAAATTCTTCTGTGTGCCTTTTTCTTGTTTGGCTTTCTGACTTCTTTTAGTGTCTTCACACTCTCCATCAGTTGCCCTTCCTTAGAAAGGAGGTGATCCAGCCGCAGGTTCTCCTACGGCTACCTTGTTACGACTTCACCCTAATCATCTGTCCTACCTTAGACGGCTGACTCCTTAAAGGTTATCTCACCGGCTTTGGGTGTTACAGACTCTCATGGTGTGACGGGCGGTGTGTACAAGGCCCGGGAACGTATTCACCGCGGCGTGCTGATCCGCGATTACTAGCGATTCCAGCTTCATGTAGGCGAGTTGCAGCCTACAATCCGAACTGAGAACGGCTTTCAGAGATCCGCTTGCCTTCACAGGTTCGCTTCTCGTTGTACCGTCCATTGTAGCACGTGTGTAGCCCAGGTCATAAGGGGCATGATGACTTGACGTCATCCCCACCTTCCTCCGGTTTGTCACCGGCAGTCTCATTAGAGTGCCCAACTTAATGATGGCAACTAATGACAAGGGTTGCGCTCGTTGCGGGACTTAACCCAACATCTCACGACACGAGCTGACGACAGCCATGCACCACCTGTCTCAATGTCCCCGAAGGGAAAGCCTAATCTCTTAGGTTGTCATTGGATGTCAAGACCTGGTAAGGTTCTTCGCGTTGCTTCGAATTAAACCACATGCTCCACCGCTTGTGCGGGCCCCCGTCAATTCCTTTGAGTTTCAACCTTGCGGTCGTACTCCCCAGGCGGAGTGCTTAATGCGTTAGCTGCAGCACTGAGAGGCGGAAACCTCCCAACACTTAGCACTCATCGTTTACGGCATGGACTACCAGGGTATCTAATCCTGTTCGCTACCCATGCTTTCGAGCCTCAGCGTCAGTTGCAGACCAGAGAGCCGCCTTCGCCACTGGTGTTCTTCCATATATCTACGCATTCCACCGCTACACATGGAGTTCCACTCTCCTCTTCTGCACTCAAGTTTAACAGTTTCTGATGCAGTTCTTCGGTTGAGCCGAAGGCTTTCACATCAGACTTATTAAACCGCCTGCACTCGCTTTACGCCCAATAAATCCGGACAACGCTTGCCACCTACGTATTACCGCGGCTGCTGGCACGTAGTTAGCCGTGACTTTCTAGTTGATTACCGTCGAATAAAGGCCAGTTACTACCTCTATCTTTCTTCACCAACAACAGAGCTTTACGAGCCGAAACCCTTCTTCACTCACGCGGCGTTGCTCCATCAGACTTTCGTCCATTGTGGAAGATTCCCTACTGCTGCCTCCCGTAGGAGTTTGGGCCGTGTCTCAGTCCCAATGTGGCCGATCAGTCTCTCAACTCGGCTATGCATCATTGCCTTGGTAAGCCGTTACCTTACCAACTAGCTAATGCACCGCAGGTCCATCCAAGAGTGATAGAAATCCATCTTTCAAACTCTAGACATGCGTCTAGTGTTGTTATCCGGTATTAGCATCTGTTTCCAGGTGTTATCCCAGTCTCTTGGGCAGGTTACCCACGTGTTACTCACCCGTTCGCCGCTAGCTTGTATCTAGTTTCATGAAATGCAAGCATTTCAATCATCTAGGCAAGCTCGCTCGACTTGCATGTATTAGGCACGCCGCCAGCGTTCGTCCTGAGCCAGGATCAAACTCTCATTTCCTTTTTGAAATGAGCTTTTCTTAGCTCTTAACGTTTTTTTGATTTGTTATCTCAAATTTATTGCTTGCGAATTGACTTCGCTTTGTTTGGGGTTTATTTCCCCCGCACACTTACGAATTTTTGTTCAGTTTTCAAGGTACTAAAGCGTCGATTGACGACTTATCTATTATATCATACTTGCTTTTTACTTGCAAGAGATAATTTTAAAATTCTTTGTCGCCGGTTTGTTATCCCGAAGACATTTTATTATTATACGTTGTTTATTCATCTTTGTCAACATATTTTTTAAATATAATTATAAAAAATCTCACTTTCATGGCTAAACAACTTTACTTTGTCTTTTCCATTTAAGTGAGATTAGTTTTAATTCTTTTCTTTTAATTCTGGCGCATTTGTTTTATATAAATCTTCTGTGGACTTTCCTTTATTTTTATCCAACAAGGTAGTTTTTGCACTCTTTAACTTTTCAAGCGACTTTTCTTTTTTATAATTATAATCTTTTCGATTTATTGCCTTAAAATCTTTAACCTTATAAAACCTCAGCAGATTTCCTGTTATTACCCTGTCTGATAAAGATAATTCACTAGTCACAGTATTTGAGATCAAACCTAATTCTTGTTTTTGCTTTTTAGTTGGATGTTCTATGAGCATCCCTGTTCTTGTATAGTAGTATCTGCCATCTACTTTACTATATGTCGGTGTAATAAAATCTCCATTTCGTTGCGCCACAATTTGCGGTGCATTTTTTGAAAGAAGACTATGTCCAAATTGAATTAGCCCTTTGTCACTTATTCCTAAGAGATTAAATAGTGTTGGCCTAACATCAATTTCTCCCCCATATGTATGATCAATTTTTCCTTTTAGCCCTTTCATATGAAACATTAAAGGTACTCTTTGAAATTGTAAATTATCAAAATCATTAAAGCTACTTTTCCCTAGTAATTGGGCTGAAGCCTTATGATGATTCCCAGAAATTCCATAATGATCACCATAAAACATAATTAATGTGTTTTTCTCTAGACCCGACTTTTTTAAGTAGGTCATTAATTCACCGATAGCCTGGTCTAGATAATGAGCTGTCTGGATATAACCATCCACTGTATTATCACCAGTATCTGTTTTAGAAATAGTTTGATTTTGCTTATCCAAATCATAAGGATAATGATTAGATACAGTAATCATTTTTAAATAAAAGGGTTGCGGTAAACGTTCGATATATTGAACTGATTGTTTAAAAAATAGTTTATCTTTTATACCATAGCCAATGTAATATCCCTTTTTATTTTGATAATACGATAGTGGCATAAAGTAGTCATATCCAAATGATTTATAAGCATTATCTCTGTTCCAAAATGATCCTGCGCCTCCATGCATTACTGCGCTAGTATAACCTGCTTTTTGATCCAAAAGAGCTGGAGTAGCTTGAAAAACATTTGATGTCCCATAACTAGACATTGCAGACCCTGACTGTAATCCAAATAACGAATTTTCTAACATCATTTCAGCATCAGAGGTTTTCCCTTGGCCTACCTGATTAAAAAAGTTATCAAAACTAATAGTATTAGAAGAATGATAAATTTTATTTAAATTAGGTGTTACTTCTTTCCCATGCCATTTATAATCAATTAAAAACTGTTGAAAACTTTCTAAATGAATTACTAATACATTTTTTCCCCTCGCTACACCATAATATTCTGGATTAGGGGGAATGTAGTTTTTCTTTATATAATTTTCAACTGACTTTAAATCATTCTGATTGGCCTTTGCCATTATCGCATTGGTCTGAGCTGTTTTAAATGAATCATACACTGCATAGTTATTAAGTCCCAGATATTTAACAATATAGTTATTGTCAAATGTCCTTGTTAACAATCCAGAACGATCTTGCTGTGCCATAGTTAAATTAATGCCTAACAAGCAAAATGCACAAACTTCAATTAGACCTGCCACTTTTAACTTTAATTTTCTTGGATCAATCTTAAAGACTTTAAAGATAAGCAAGATTATAATTAAAGCCACATCCAAAAAGGCTAAAAAATCTGTTCCCTTGGTTATACCTGCAATACTCTTTCCAAGATTATCGGAACTAGAGCCCGAAGTTTTAATAATTGAGATGGATAAAAAATCAGAAAATTCGCGATAATATAAAATATTCGCAAAAAGCCAAAGAGAAAGCAAAAAATCAATTATAGCCATTATCCAGTAAGATTTTCGTCCTTTGATGAATAGCCCAATTCCTAATAAGATTATGGCTGGTGCCACAGGATTTATCAGTAACAAAAATTGTTGCATTGCTCCCTCAGCACCTAAATTAAATTTTGTTAAATAGATAAGCCAAGTTTTTAGCCAGAACAAAACAACCATGAACGTAAAAAAGCCTAATTTTGTATCTAAAAACCAATCTTTAATTTTTTTAATTTTTTGCATACATAGTCTCAACTTTCTTCTACCTTTTTAGGCTTAATAATCCAACCCACTACTCCTAAAATTAATCCTAAGAAATAAGTGGTAAATCGCCATAAAAACATCCCTAATGTCAATAGTGCATTTGAAGAAATAAAAATTGAGAATAAAGTCTGAAAACTAAACTCAGCTCCACCAGATGCACCTGGAATTGGAACAATTGCCATAAACATTATAATCATGATATTCATCCCGGTAACAGCTAACCACGAAGGATGTAAATTAAGTGCTAGTAAAATAAAGTATGGAATAGAATAAAAACATAGTAATTGTCCAATTGTCAAAATACTAGCAATCAGAAGCTTCTTTTTTTCTCTTTTTAATTTTTGTCCTTCTTGATAAAAAGTTTCTATTTGGTTTAAAGTTGATTGACGCCAATTATTCACTCTTTTCGTCCCAAAAACTTTTTCCAAAATTTTCATAATCCATAGGGTGATTTTTTTTGTCCAGTTATAAGCAAACATAACCGCCAATAAAAACATAATTGAGCTAATATGAATTAGAAATCCAATAAAAATAAATAAAGCCAGTCCACTAAACCTGCCAGCAATCATTTTGAAGCCAAAAGCAATTGTTGAAACATAGGCAAAAAGAACACAAATTTGATAAATTATAAACTTCATCAGCAAAATTGAAGTTGCCCTTGCTCCCTTCATCCCCATTTGCATCATTGCAACTAATTGTGAAGGTTGTCCTCCCGTTGATAACGGAGTAATAGCATTAAAGAGAGCTTGAATCAACGGTATTCTAAAAAAAGCCCAAGTAGAATACTCTTTTTTTCTCTCATATGAAAGAGTAGCCAAAATTCCAGCTTCAAAAACATAGGATAAAATCATAATTGCAAAAACTAGAATTAAGAAAGAAGGATTCAAACTCTTTGCAGCTTGAATTAGGGAATTAATTGGAGTGTTTTTTAACTGAAAATATATCACTCCACCACTAATTATTAAAACTATAATAATTCCAATTAGGTGCTTTTTGTTCATAGTTTTATTTGTCCTAACTTTTTCCCTAATTCATATTGCTCAGTATAAAAATCCTTCCAAATTTCTGCTAAGTGATCTTCAGAATATTGATTACTTGCTTGACGAGAAAGTTCTTTATATTTTGCAAGAATATATGGATTTTTTTTGATTTCTTGCAGCCAGCTATTCAATTCATTAAAATTCCTACCTGGCATATAGTAACCATCAATAATAGACTTATATAATTCCAAATCTCTTAATAAAACTGGAGTATTACAACTAAATGCTTCTAATACTGACATTGGGAAAAGTTCATCAAATGATGGTAGCAAAAATACATCTGCAATATTTAAGTAATTTACTAGTTTTTCTCTTTCCACAATACCTGTAAAGGTAAGATTTTTAGGTGGATTAGCAACTACTTCTTTGAAGTGATTATAGCCATCGGTCATTTTTCCAAAGGAGAAACCACCTGCCCAAATAAATTGAATATCTGGATTCTTTTTTGCTAATTTGACAAAATCATCTACACCCTTACGTTCTTGCACTTGTCCATCCCCAAAAACAACTAATTTATTTAAGGGAATTCCTAAAGAATTTCGAAACGCATTTTTTTCTTCTTGAGTTTGTTCATAGAATTCACTTTTTGAGACAAAATTAGGAATATATTTTACCTTTTGCGGATCAATCCCATGCTGAGCTAACTTTCCAATAAACATCGGATTAACTACTACAATTTGATCCATGCGATCATAAAAATCAATTATATATCTATTCAAAATTCCTTGAGCAAATCCAGGAAGTTTTATAGATCCTTCTAAGGTTTCAGGTAAAAAATGTACATATCCTATCTTTCGACCACGACTTTTAGAAAAACTATTGGCAAAATAGGTTGGATTAATTGTATGGTAATGCGTGAGATCACTGGTTCCATAGCGATTAACCGTGACATAAAAGTCATCAACGAGTTTCTTTCTCAAGAGTCGGATTAATTCTTTATACGCTGACCCCACGCCTTGACCTTGAACGCTATCAGCTTGAGAAAACATATTAATTCTAATCATCTAATACCTCAGTTGTGTTTAGTTTATCTATTGCTTCTTGATAGAAGTTCACGACATTTTTTGCAAAAGTTTCAGCAGATACTTCTTTTAGCTTTTCTTTTAATAGATCTTTAGAAATTACAAGTGGTACCTTATTTAAATAGTTGTCTATCAATTCTGCCATTTGTTTTTGAGAAGTGAAAACTGCCCCTAATTCTTTATGGTTAAATATTTGTTCAGTATATTCAGTCGCATAAACAATACTTGGTGTTCCTGCTGCCATTGCTTCTATATAAGTTAATCCTTGAGTTTCGGTATCACTTGCTGAAACAAAAAGATCAGCCATCGCATAATAATTTCCCACATCACTATGCTCCACACTTCCAATAAAAAGTACATATTCCTCTAAGTGCATCTCTTCAACTTTATTTTTTAAATTTTTGAGATCCGGTCCATCGCCCGCAATTACAAGCTTTACAGTGGGATGCTTCTTAATTAATTCTGGAAGGACTGCTAATAAATTACCTATTTTCTTTTCAGGAGCTACTCTACTCAAAGTTAATAATACTTTATCACTCTCTTTTAATCCTAAATCTTTTCTTACATCTCTTCGAGGGGTCTCATTAATTCCTTTAAGATCCACTCCCGTCGGAATTATCTTCAAAGGTATCTTTACCCCATATTCTCTTAAAGTATCTTTTACACGGATGCTTGGAGCAATAACACCTTCCATATTATGAAGGTATGCTCGGCAAAATTGCTTTACATGATATGGTTTTAATAAATGACCATTTAAAATGTAATGTAAGTAGTCTTGATACATTGTATGATAAGTGTGAATAGCAGGGATTTTAAGATTATGGGCAACATATTTACCAATAGCACCCATCGAAAATTCAGTTTGGGTGTGAACGACATCCAATTTTACTTCTTTAGCTATTTTGGTAGCTTGAAATAATCCCCTAAATGCAATTCTTCGATCTGTAAAAGAAATGAAAGGTACACTACTTAAACGAAAGACATTTGGCTCAACTGTCCCTTTAGGCAAATGAGGATCGGTAGTAGTAAAAATAAATACAGAATGACCTTGAGCTTCTAATGCATTTTTTAAAGTTTGAATTGAAGTCGCT
This sequence comes from Lactobacillus sp. PV037, assembly GCF_014522345.1. Lineage (NCBI taxonomy): Bacteria > Bacillati > Bacillota > Bacilli > Lactobacillales > Lactobacillaceae > Lactobacillus > Lactobacillus sp. PV037. The sequence goes on from NZ_CP041987.1 coordinate 1,139,960, forward strand.
ACTCCAGATATTTGGGGAAAATAAGTATCTGTAAATAGACCAATGTTCATAAAGCTACCTCCATATTTCTTCTTTATATTATAAAGTTTAAAGAGAAAGATTACAACGAGAATCAAGAATACAAAAAAACACGTAAGTATATAAGCTTACGTGTTTTTTTCCTGTCTGATTAATAGCGATGATCGGGGTCGAACCGATACGTCCCAAGGGACACCAGATTTTGAGTCTGGCGCGTCTGCCAATTCCGCCACATCGCCATAAAGTTAAACTCTAGAACTCCAGACAAAGGCGGTGATCGGATTTGAACCGACGATAAAGGTTTTGCAGACCTCTGCCTTACCACTTGGCTACACCGCCACCTTCTGCGTTTACAATAACCAATTGGAATAGCTGGATTCGAACCAGCGCGTGATGAAGTCAAAGTCCATTGCCTTACCGCTTGGCTATATTCCAATGTTAGGGCGGAATATGGGGATCGAACCCATGCATGCCGGATCCACAAACCGGTGTGTTAACCACTTCACCAATTCCGCCGTGGATTTGATAAATAATATATCAAAACAGGGATAGTAGGAATTGAACCCACACTAGCGGTTTTGGAGACCGATGTACTACCTTTATACGATATCCCTATTTTATGGAGGCCAGTGGATTCGAACCACCGAACTCAGAGAGAGCGGTTTTACAGACCGCCGCGTTTAGCCACTTCGCTAGGCCTCCAGAATGGCGCGAGACGGAATCGAACCGCCGACACAAGGAGCTTCAATCCTTTGCTCTACCAACTGAGCTATCGAGCCATTTACGGTCCCTACCGGAATCGAACCGGTGATCTCCTCCGTGACAGGGAGGCGTGATAACCGCTACACTAAGGGACCAAATTGCGGGAATAGGATTTGAACCTATGACCTTCGGGTTATGAGCCCGACGAGCTGCCAGACTGCTCCATCCCGCGATAATAAGGAGGATGTGGGATTCGAACCCACGCGCGGGCAGAACCCGCCTGACGGTTTTCAAGACCGTTCCCTTCAGCCGGACTTGGGTAATCCTCCATAATATTACCATTAAATGGTAATGACCCGTACGAGATTTGAACTCATGTTACCGCCGTGAAAGGGCGGTGTCTTAACCACTTGACCAACGGGCCTTCTTATCTAACACATTTATTAATGATACCAGATCTGTTAACTTTCGTCAACAACTTTTTTTACTTTTTTCTGACTTGATTTAAGCTTTCTCACTTTTCATCGCATCAGCAATAATCATAATACTAGAAAAACCTGACTTATGCAAGTGTTTTTTAAAATTATTTTCTCCTATTTTCTTAAACCTTTTAATGGCGCCTTTTATAACCCTCATATTTTATAAAATTCTCTTCTGCCTCATGTTAGTAAGAACATTTTTGGTGTTTAGATGTGTAAAAATAAACCTGACTTCTTCTTTTTCATCCCTTTGTTATCTCTTTCCCCTTTAAATAATTTCACTTTTCTATTCTTTCTTTTACTTCTCACTTGCCTCAGCTTTATTTAAATACTCAAGTATCTTTCACATTGAGCTTTAAACGGTTTAAGCTCTATTGGTTTGAATTTTGCTGCCTCCAACTATAAGCAGCGCTAAGCGATAAATACACTAGGGTATAATACTTAGTCTTCCTTGCAAAAATACGTCTTACACCTTACTATCAGACCTTCCAAGATTAATTGCCAAACTCTGATAGATTTTAAAATTTACAAAAATCTATTTTTAGTAGGAATCTTTAAAATCTCTTGTCTTTTGGTTAAAAATTTTTAGCTCTAATAATAGAGTTTACAGTGAGAAGAATTTCATTCTCCCACTTTTACGATAGGTGTTTTAGAGGTAATTTGCAATCTAACAAGTTTGTGCTGTGTATTCTAGATTTGGCTAAAATAGAAGTTTCATCATGCAGTCCGACTTTTATAATAAAAATCTTTCCCTTACTCTCTGGATTGCTACTCAAAGCTACTGAATGGTTCTTTAATACCATTCCTACAGAAAATTTTAGAATTAGGGGCTTCTTATGGTATTCATCAATAAATCATTAATATTCAAGTCACTACCAACCTCAGAACTGGTTTTAGAATAAATTTTAGCGAGGAACTCATTACTCATGATAAGAAAACTCACTAGAAAATAGGAAGTAGCGTCTCTCACTCCTTGATAAAAGAGCAGAGAGGGGCCCAACCAGGTACCCTAGGCAGTAATTTCTCCACTTTATAAAGCTTGCTTATCCCCTTAAATTTAACCTATTGGCACTTCTTTACATAAGTTTAGTAGATAGTTTACATTTAAATCTAGGAGAAAGAGCAGTTTAATAAGTAATTTGCGCTCTAAAGTATCCTCGGTATCCAATCTAGGTATGGTTTCCTTCTTCTACAAGTTATACACTTTTATGGCATTTATTAAAATACAAATAGCTGAAGAAAATATAACTAAAAAGAAAGATTATAAAAAGACGCAATTAGCCTTTTCAACTAATTGCGTCTTATCTTCATTAACTATTTTAATTTAATATCCTCTTGTTACGGAGATTGAGAGATTCGAACCCTCGCGCCGGTATAAACCGACCTACACCCTTAGCAGGGGCGCCTCTTCAGCCACTTGAGTAAATCTCCAATGGGCCTAAATGGACTTGAACCATCGACCTCACGCTTATCAGGCGTGCGCTCTAAACCAGCTGAGCTATAGGCCCATAAAGCGGGTAACGAGAATCGGACTCGCGACTAAAGCTTGGAAGGCTTTCGTTTTACCACTAAACTATACCCGCATGTTTTTCTAATGGCGCGAGACGGAATCGAACCGCCGACACAAGGAGCTTCAATCCTTTGCTCTACCAACTGAGCTATCGAGCCATTTACGGTCCCTACCGGAATCGAACCGGTGATCTCCTCCGTGACAGGGAGGCGTGATAACCGCTACACTAAGGGACCAAATTGCGGGAATAGGATTTGAACCTATGACCTTCGGGTTATGAGCCCGACGAGCTGCCAGACTGCTCCATCCCGCGATAATTCTAATATAAAAAATCAAGATCCGAATATGGACCTTGTAGGACTCGAACCTACGACCCGACGGTTATGAGCCGTCTGCTCTAACCAACTGAGCTAAAGGTCCAAGTATACCTTATAGCGGCGGGGGGGATCGAACCCTCGACCTCCCGGGTATGAACCGGACGCTCTAGCCAGCTGAGCTACACCGCCAATATGTAACCATGTTACAAATCGGGAAGACAGGATTCGAACCTGCGACCCCCTGGTCCCAAACCAGGTGCTCTACCAAACTGAGCCACTTCCCGAAAATGCACCCTGAAGGATTTGAACCTTCAACCTTCTGATTCGTAGTCAGACACTCTATCCAGTTGCGCTAAGGGTGCATCATTATATGCCGAGGACCGGAATCGAACCGGTACGGTTGTCACCAACCGCGGGATTTTAAGTCCCGTGCGTCTGCCAGTTCCGCCACCCCGGCATGATAATGATAAGCGGAAGACGGGATTCGAACCCGCGACCCCCACCATGGCAAGGTGATGTTCTACCACTGAACTACTTCCGCATAATATTTAATTGTAATGCCGATTAAAGGATTCGAACCTTCGACCCCCTGTTTACAAGACAGATGCTCTACCAACTGAGCTAAATCGGCAAGCTGCTCACTTAAGGCGGATACGGGTGATGGGACTTGAACCCATACGTCCGAAAACACTAGAACCTAAATCTAGCGCGTCTGCCAATTCCGCCACACCCGCAAAAATATATAGGGTCAATGAGTCGTGGCAGTCTCGAACTGCCGACCCTCTGATTAAAAGTCAGATGCTCTACCAACTGAGCTAACGACTCAGATGGAGGATACAGGGCTCGAACCTGTGACCTCCTGCTTGTAAGGCAGATGCTCTCCCAGCTGAGCTAATCCTCCATGCATAGCAACTACCTATCCTTGCAGGCAGTTTCCCACCAACTACTTTCGGCGTTAAGAAGCTTAACTTCTGTGTTCGGCATGGGAACAGGTGTTTCCTTCTTGCTATCGTTACTATACTTTCTTTGAGCTTTTACACTCAAAACTGAATATAATCTAAAGCCTAAAACCTAGAGCTTTGGTCAAGTGCTCGACTGATTAGTACTAGTCCGCTTCACTCATCACTGAGCTTACACTCCTAGCCTATCTACCTCATCGTCTTTAAGGTGTCTTACTGCTTTCGCATCGGAAATCTCATCTTGAGGGGGGCTTCGCACTTAGATGCTTTCAGCGCTTATCCCGTCCATACATAGCTACCCAGCGATGCCGAAGGCTCGACAACTGGTACACCAGCGGTATGTCCATCCCGGTCCTCTCGTACTAAGGACAGCTCCTCTCAAATTTCCTACGCCCACGACGGATAGGGACCGAACTGTCTCACGACGTTCTGAACCCAGCTCGCGTGCCGCTTTAATGGGCGAACAGCCCAACCCTTGGGACCGACTTCAGCCCCAGGATGCGACGAGCCGACATCGAGGTGCCAAACCTCCCCGTCGATGTGAACTCTTGGGGGAGATAAGCCTGTTATCCCCAGGGTAGCTTTTATCCGTTGAGTGATGGCCTTTCCATACAGTACCACCAGATCACTAAGCCCGACTTTCGTCCCTGCTCGAGTTGTAGCTCTCGCAGTCAAGCTCCCTTATACCTTTACACTCTGCGAATGATTTCCAACCATTCTGAGGGAACCTTTGGGCGCCTCCGTTACACTTTAGGAGGCGACCGCCCCAGTCAAACTGCCCACCTGACACTGTCCTCGACCGCGCTTAGCGATCTGAGTTAGAGGATCCATCAAACAAGGGTAGTATCCCAACATTGCCTCCGATAAAACTAGCGTCCTATCTTCTCTGGCTCCTACCTATCCTGTACATGTTTAACAAATACTCAATATCAAGCTACAGTAAAGCTCCATGGGGTCTTTCCGTCCTGTCGCGGGTAACCCGCATCTTCACGGGTATTATAATTTCACCGAGTCTCTCGTTGAGACAGTGCCCAAATCATTACACCTTTCGTGCAGGTCGGAACTTACCCGACAAGGAATTTCGCTACCTTAGGACCGTTATAGTTACGGCCGCCGTTTACTGGGGCTTCAATTCAAACCTTCGCTTGCGCTAAGCTTTCCTCTTAACCTTCCAGCACCGGGCAGGTGTCAGCACCTATACGTCATCTTACGATTTTGCAGATACCTGTGTTTTTGATAAACAGTTGTTTGGGCCTCTTCACTGCGGCTGATCTTTTACAATCAGCACCCCTTCTTCCGAAGTTACGGGGTCATTTTGCCGAGTTCCTTAACGAGAGTTCTCTCGCTCACCTGAGGATACTCTCCTCGACTACCTGTGTCGGTTTGCGGTACGGGTAAAACTACTCTGGCTAGAAGCTTTTCTTGGCAGTGTGACATCATGACCTTCGCTACTTAACTTCACTACGCATCACGTCTCAAGCTTTTAAAGACAAGCATTTGACTCATCTTAACTCTTAACGCTTGCACATGGATATCCAACACCATGCGTCATTAGCCTCCTGCGTCCCTCCATTGCTCATAACAAGCAGTTTCAGTACAGGAATTTCTACCTGTTGTCCATCGGCTACGCCTCTCGGCCTTACCTTAGGTCCCGACTTACCCTGGGCGGACGAGCCTGCCCCAGGAAACCTTAGTCTTACGGCGGATAGGATTCTCACCTATCTTTCGCTACTCATACCGGCATTCTCACTTCTAAGCGCTCCATTAGTCCTCTCGATCTAACTTCACCGCACTTAGAACGCTCTCCTACCACACATATAATATATGCATCCACAGTTTCGGTACTATGCTTAGCCCCGGTAAATTTTCGGCGCAGCGTCACTCGACTAGTGAGCTATTACGCACTCTTTAAATGATGGCTGCTTCTAAGCCAACATCCTAGTTGTCTACGCAACTCCACATCCTTTTCCACTTAGCATAGATTTGGGGACCTTAACTGGTGATCTGGGCTGTTTCCCTTTCGACTACGGATCTTATCACTCGCAGTCTGACTCCCGTGCATTGATATCTGGCATTCGAAGTTTATCTGGATTCAGTAACCCATGACGGGCCCCTAGTCCAAACAGCGCTCTACCTCCATTATCATTCACACGAGGCTAGCCCTAAAGCTATTTCGGAGAGAACCAGCTATCTCCAAGTTCGTTTGGAATTTCACCGCTACCCACAACTCATCCCCGCGATTTTTAACTCACGTGGGTTCGGTCCTCCAGTGTGTTTTACCACACCTTCAACCTGGTCATGGGTAGGTCACTTGGTTTCGGGTCTACGTCACATTACTCTTTCGCCCTATTCAGACTCGCTTTCGCTACGGCTCCGTCTTTTCTGACTTAACCTTGCAACATAACGTAACTCGCCGGTTCATTCTACAAAAGGCACGCCATTACACTTTAATGTGCTCTGACTACTTGTAGGCACACGGTTTCAGGTTCTATTTCACTCCCCTCCCGGGGTTCTTTTCACCTTTCCCTCACGGTACTGGTTCACTATCGGTCACTAGTTAGTATTTAGCCTTACGAGATGGTCCTCGCGGATTCAATCGGGATTCCTCGTGTCCCGACCTACTCAGGATCCTGCTAAGTCTTGTCGCAATTTCGCTTACGGGGCTATCACCCTCTCTGGCTTATCTTTCCAGATAATTCTGCTATCACTTCAAGTACTACATCGCAGTCCTTCAACCCCAACTGGCAAGCCAGTTGGTTTGGGCTCTTTCCTGTTCGCTCGCCGCTACTTAGGAAATCGATTTTTCTTTCTCTTCCTGCAGCTACTTAGATGTTTCAGTTCACTGCGTCTTCCTTCGTATAACTATTTATTCATCATACGATAATACCTCTCGGTATTGGGTTCCCCCATTCGGATATCTCCGGATCATCGCTTACTTACTGCTCCCCGAAGCCTTTCGTGGTTCGTCACGTCCTTCATCGGCTTCTAGTGCCAAGGCATTCACCATGCGCCCTTTTCTACTTGACCTATTTCAAGTTTGAGTTTCTCTCTTCTTCTCGGTCGCTCTTCAATCTGTTTCTCTTTCGATTGTCTCGGTTTTTTGCTTTGATTATATTCAGTTTTCAATGTACTAACTCTTGAGAACTTCTTTACTGCCCTCAAAACTAAACAAAAATTCTTCTGTGTGCCTTTTTCTTGTTTGGCTTTCTGACTTCTTTTAGTGTCTTCACACTCTCCATCAGTTGCCCTTCCTTAGAAAGGAGGTGATCCAGCCGCAGGTTCTCCTACGGCTACCTTGTTACGACTTCACCCTAATCATCTGTCCTACCTTAGACGGCTGACTCCTTAAAGGTTATCTCACCGGCTTTGGGTGTTACAGACTCTCATGGTGTGACGGGCGGTGTGTACAAGGCCCGGGAACGTATTCACCGCGGCGTGCTGATCCGCGATTACTAGCGATTCCAGCTTCATGTAGGCGAGTTGCAGCCTACAATCCGAACTGAGAACGGCTTTCAGAGATCCGCTTGCCTTCACAGGTTCGCTTCTCGTTGTACCGTCCATTGTAGCACGTGTGTAGCCCAGGTCATAAGGGGCATGATGACTTGACGTCATCCCCACCTTCCTCCGGTTTGTCACCGGCAGTCTCATTAGAGTGCCCAACTTAATGATGGCAACTAATGACAAGGGTTGCGCTCGTTGCGGGACTTAACCCAACATCTCACGACACGAGCTGACGACAGCCATGCACCACCTGTCTCAATGTCCCCGAAGGGAAAGCCTAATCTCTTAGGTTGTCATTGGATGTCAAGACCTGGTAAGGTTCTTCGCGTTGCTTCGAATTAAACCACATGCTCCACCGCTTGTGCGGGCCCCCGTCAATTCCTTTGAGTTTCAACCTTGCGGTCGTACTCCCCAGGCGGAGTGCTTAATGCGTTAGCTGCAGCACTGAGAGGCGGAAACCTCCCAACACTTAGCACTCATCGTTTACGGCATGGACTACCAGGGTATCTAATCCTGTTCGCTACCCATGCTTTCGAGCCTCAGCGTCAGTTGCAGACCAGAGAGCCGCCTTCGCCACTGGTGTTCTTCCATATATCTACGCATTCCACCGCTACACATGGAGTTCCACTCTCCTCTTCTGCACTCAAGTTTAACAGTTTCTGATGCAGTTCTTCGGTTGAGCCGAAGGCTTTCACATCAGACTTATTAAACCGCCTGCACTCGCTTTACGCCCAATAAATCCGGACAACGCTTGCCACCTACGTATTACCGCGGCTGCTGGCACGTAGTTAGCCGTGACTTTCTAGTTGATTACCGTCGAATAAAGGCCAGTTACTACCTCTATCTTTCTTCACCAACAACAGAGCTTTACGAGCCGAAACCCTTCTTCACTCACGCGGCGTTGCTCCATCAGACTTTCGTCCATTGTGGAAGATTCCCTACTGCTGCCTCCCGTAGGAGTTTGGGCCGTGTCTCAGTCCCAATGTGGCCGATCAGTCTCTCAACTCGGCTATGCATCATTGCCTTGGTAAGCCGTTACCTTACCAACTAGCTAATGCACCGCAGGTCCATCCAAGAGTGATAGAAATCCATCTTTCAAACTCTAGACATGCGTCTAGTGTTGTTATCCGGTATTAGCATCTGTTTCCAGGTGTTATCCCAGTCTCTTGGGCAGGTTACCCACGTGTTACTCACCCGTTCGCCGCTAGCTTGTATCTAGTTTCATGAAATGCAAGCATTTCAATCATCTAGGCAAGCTCGCTCGACTTGCATGTATTAGGCACGCCGCCAGCGTTCGTCCTGAGCCAGGATCAAACTCTCATTTCCTTTTTGAAATGAGCTTTTCTTAGCTCTTAACGTTTTTTTGATTTGTTATCTCAAATTTATTGCTTGCGAATTGACTTCGCTTTGTTTGGGGTTTATTTCCCCCGCACACTTACGAATTTTTGTTCAGTTTTCAAGGTACTAAAGCGTCGATTGACGACTTATCTATTATATCATACTTGCTTTTTACTTGCAAGAGATAATTTTAAAATTCTTTGTCGCCGGTTTGTTATCCCGAAGACATTTTATTATTATACGTTGTTTATTCATCTTTGTCAACATATTTTTTCACTGTTTTTTCTTCCTTAACAGCAATAAATATATTACCCTATCCTTTTACTTTTCGCAACCCTTTTTTCTATTTCTTTTTTTAGTTCTTCCTCACAGCCTTTAAATCCTATTTTTACACTTTTAGATGTCCAAAAGCGTCTTCTTTCTCGTCGCATTTTACTTGGCTGTAAAGCGCGTGTTGAAAGACTTATTTGCCCATTATAAGGATCGATATCTATTACCTTTACTTTCACCAATTGTCCCACAGAGAATTCTTCTCCAATTTTTGCGATGTATCCTTCTCTTACCTCTGATACATGAATCAGTCCTTCTTCACCATTTTCTAATCTTACAAAAGCTCCATATTGTTGTATCCCACTAATTTTTCCTTCTACTACTTCTCCTATTTCTACTTTTTTCATCGTCTCATCTCCCTTACCTTATTATAATCTCTCCCTTTTATCTTGAAAAATATGTAATAATAAAAGACGAATAATTTCTATATTAAGGAGACTAATTTTTGTGAAAAAATATGACTTAGCTATTATCGGTAGCGGACCCATTGGACTTTTTGCAACTAGTTTTGCCCAGCTCCATGGTTTTAACACAGTTACTTTTGAAGCTTTAGAAAAAATTGGCGGCCAGCCAAAATATCTATATCCCAACAAACAAATCAAAGATATACCCGCCTATCCCAAAATTACCGGAGATAATTTAATTAAAAATCTCAATGACCAAATTGAAACTAAAAATATTATTTCTAATTATCGTGTTCAAAAAATCAATAAGAGTGATCAAAATGGTTTTATTATTGATAATGATTACTACGTTAAAAGTATTGTTCTAGCCACTGGGTTAGGTGCTTTTCAACCTAAACCTCTTCCACTTGAAATTCCTTCCACTCTTGAACAGAATATTCACTATTTTCTTCCTAATCCACAAGACTTCAAGAACAAGCAAATCGCGGTACTAGGAGGTGGAGATTCAGCTTTAGATTGGGCTCTTGAATTATCACCACGTAATAAAGTCACCTTAATTCATCGGCGAACATCTTTTAGGGGGCTTGAAAGCAATGTCACGACCCTTTCTAATTCTAAAAATGTAAGCTTTTTCACCCCATTTCTTCCCTCTAAAATTCAACCTACTTCTTCAAACAAAATCCAGCTTACTCTTAAAGAAGTAGGAAATAATAACTTGATTGAAAAAGAATTTGATGACCTTTTAGTCGCATATGGATTTAAATCAAATAATACTCAATTAAGAAAATGGGGACTTCAATTAAGCCACGGACTAATTGAAGTAAATAATTTTATGGAGACAAATATTCAAGGAATTTATGCAGTGGGAGATGCAATTACCTATCCTGGGCGTGCCCCAATGATTGGAATAGGTTTTGGAGAAGTACAAATTGCCATTAGTAAAATAATGGACACACTTTTTCCAGAAAAAAAGATGACCTTACACTCTACTGGCCTATAAATACTTAGAAAGGATTTTCGATGAACCTAGTTGATTTTATTTTACATATTGATAAGCACCTAGTGACATTGGTTAACACATTTGGTAACTGGTCTTATTTATTTTTATTTTTAATAATATTTATTGAAACTGGTGTGGTTATTTTTCCTTTTTTACCAGGAGATTCACTTATTTTTGCAGCTTGTGCAATGGCTGCTATTCCAAAATACCATCTTAACTTTTGGCTTTGCTATTTTATCTTTTTAATTGCAGCTATTCTAGGTGATACTGCCAATTACGAAATTGGTAATTGGTCCCAACACAGCGGTTCTAAACATTCTTGGTTCAATAAGCTGATTGATGAGAACAAAAAAAGAGCAGCAGAGAATTTCTTTGCTACTCATGGTGGAAAGACTATTGTAATTGGACGTTTTATTCCATTTATTCGTACTTTTGTTCCTTTTGTTTCTGGCGCTAGCAAAATGCACTATCGTACTTTTATTATTTATAACTTTATCGGTGGTTTTTTATGGGTAACTTTATTTTCAATCATTGGTTACTTCTTTGGAAACATCCCTTTAGTACAAGATCATTTTTCATTAATCGTTCTTGGCATCATTTTAATTTCAGTAGTTCCAGTGCTTATTATCTGGATACGAAAAAAAATTGTCCAAAGAAAAGAATTTTAATTTTTTATACTTGCCAATTTCCTAAATGTTCAACCACATGGGTAGGAGGAGTTAGTTTATCAACTAATTCCTCCTTTTTTGTTACCCCTGTCAATGTTAATAAGGTATCCATTTGATAATTTACCCCAGTCATGATATCAGTATCATAATTATCACCTACCATTATTACATCTTCTTTGGGTAAATTAATTATCTTTAAAGCATAGTTAACAATGATTGGGGATGGTTTTCCAATATAAATTGGTTCTACCCCAGAAGCTGCACTAATCATTGCACACTGAGAACCATTTCCCGGTAGCAATTCATCCCCTGCGGGTAAATTCAAATCTTGATTAGTTCCCAAGAAAATTGCACCCTTTCTGATTGCCCTAACTGCCGTCCTAATTTTTTCATAGGTCATCTGGGTATCCATTCCAACAATTACATACTTAGGATTGTCTTCATCAAGATAAAAATGAGAATTATTAAGGAGTCCTTCTTTTAAACCTACTTCTCCAATTATATAGACAGGAATTTTATCTACTCCTGGATTTTTCTCTAATAAATAATCAATCGTTGCCAAAACAGGAGTGTAAATATGATCTAACTGAGTTTTTACACCATGCCCGTTCAGCTTTTCTAAGACCATTTGTCTTGTTCTAGTAGTATTATTAGTCAAAAAAAGATAGGGAATATTTTTTTCTTGCAATCTATGAACAAAATCCACTCCTGTTTGAATGGTCTGTTTACCTCGATAAACAGTTCCATCTAGATCGATTAAATAGCCTTTATATTTTTTGTTTTTCAACTTAACTCTTCCTTTTCTTAATTACAAAACTATTCTTTCTATTACTTCGGTTCTTTTTTCGAGTTGCTATAGCATTCTTGCGAATACGGGTGCGATGAACTTTTTTATCTTTAAAATTGTTTTTATTATGGGCTTTTTTAGAAGAACGATACTGCTTTTTATGTTGAGTGTTTTTTCTCCCCAATACTATTTTCTTGACTGCATTTTGTTCAACTAAATGTAAGATAAAATATGGACTTCCAGGATTACAATACTCTTCCAGGTAATCAACAATTACATTTGCTTTTTTATCAATTGGAGCCCGATCTTGACTATCATAAAATCCTTTTAAACGTAAATGTTCACTTGAAACATCCCCAACAAGATAATCATATTGATTTAAAAAAGGATCATATTTTTCTTTGAGAACTTCTACATCAAATGCATTTCTCACATTTTCAATTAGTTCATATTCTCTTCCATCAATAAAGACCTTTTCTTCATCCTTAATTACCTGTGCTAAAGGATGATAAACCTGCTTTTTTTCATTTTCTGTTTTCTCCACTATCTTCACCTCTTTTTTTCAGGGGATAATTTTTACTTAAATACTTTGCAACGACTGTCTTTAAATAATCAGGAAATAAAAAATTATTTTCTCCTACAATTGATAGCGTTGGGAAAAATGGCACTAAGACGTGATGATCTAATACGGCAATAACATATTCTTTTTCTGGTTCAATTTCTTGTCCGTTAATATAGACAGTTCTGGAATTTGGATCAACTTTAATACCTTTATACACGATATTACCAAATATTTTCCCGCGAAAGCTCATTCCTATTTGGTGAAACTTCTGGAGAAAGTGACGATTTTTTTCCATTTCCATTATCAAGCGCCATAATTCTCTTCCAATTAATTTACTTCTTACCACATGCATTGGATGAGGTAAAAGTGCTTGTAAGTCAGCTTCTGTAAAGACACCTGGCTTCACATCTGTTAAAAAGAGCCCTGAATTTAGCATCGCAATATCTGTCTTAGCCGCTTCACTGACTGCATTAAGAGCTGCCTGAATCATCACTTCTTGTCCCTGAGCAAATTTTTTAGGTAAATTAGCAATCTGGCGACCAGCTAAGAGTTTTTCACCACTTAATCTTAATTTTTCAACAAACTCTCTATCTCCCTTGTGCTCAGGCAAGTCATCTACTGTTATTGTTTTAGGAGTAACACTTTTTAACTGATGATTTTCTATTTCTAAAAGAATATCCCCAACATATTTACCCCATTTACCGGTTTGAGTAATCCAAGTTTGATTTACTTTCATCCCTTCTGCAAGCAAATCATGGCTGTGACCACCAATAATCAACTTTACCTGTGGATAATGCTCAGCAATATACTTATCTAACGTTAACCCAATATGACTAATTACAATTAAAAAATCATATTTATTAGCCATTTTTTTAAGCATGTTATCCAGCGTTTGAGAGATAAATTTTACATGCCATCCATTAGGCTCATATGTCATTGGATACGGTGCTGTTAAACCGATCAAACCAATTCTAGTATTTTTGGAAGTAGTTATTATTTGATACTCATTTGCCCATTTAGGTAACTTCTCATCTGCTTCACGTAAATTTGCAAGTATTACTGGAAAATTTGCATCTTCAAAAAGATTTTCCAGTACCTCATGTGAATTTGCTATTCCTTCATTATTTCCAATTGTAATTGCATCATAATTAAATTCATTCATCAAAGCAATATTAGCTTGCCCTTCAGTAGCATCAGATAAGGGATGAGAGCGATCCATAAAATCACCTGCATCAAAAGTTAACACTTGATCAACTGTTGTATCTGCTTGTGCCTGTTTTAAATAGCGTCCAATTTTAGGAAATTGTTCAAAATGAGAGTGTAAATCATTTGTATGTAAGATACGTAATTTTTCCATTTTTCCCTCTATCCAATTCGATTAGCTTTTAAAATATTTTGGTAAGCATCCAAAACTTTTCCCTTCGGTTTTTCCCATTCAACCCATTTTGGATTTTTCCAATCTTCCTCGTTTGTCAACGTTTCTAGTTCATAATTTTCATTAATATACTCTTCATAAGTTTGCAAAGCTTTGGTCTTGGGAAGATTTAATTGTAGTATCTTCACATTTCTTAATTCTCCTCTATCAACTGCTAATTCTGCAATTCCATTTTGATCTATATTTGAAATTTCATAATACTTGCTACCATCTTTGCGAATTATTTCTTCAATTAACGTTAATTCTTGATATTGTCGTGCCATTATTAAATCACCTGTATTTTTTTAATTCATTAAAATTGTACCATAGTGAACCAAAAGATATTTTTAGCACTTTTTCAATAAAAAAGATAAAAAATTACTTATCTTCTTCTAAATGCTGTAATATTTAATCAGAGACATTATATTAAAGGAGTTAATTAACATGGAATTAGATTACAAAAAATTAGCCCAAGAAAAGAAAGAAGATATTTTACATGACTTACAAGAATTGATTGCTATCGATTCTTCCGAAGATTTAGCTCATAAAAGTGAAAAATATCCCTTAGGACCTGGTCCAGCTAAGGCATTAGAAAAATTCTTACATTTTGCTAAACGTGATGGTTTTGATACAGAAAACTTCGATAACTACGCTGGTCGTATCAACATGGGAGATGGTAAAGAACGTGTTGGAGTTATCGGACACGTTGATGTCGTCCCTGCAGGTGATGGCTGGAAGACTGATCCATTTAAAATGACCATTAAAGATGGAAAGATTTATGGTCGTGGTAGTGCAGATGACAAAGGTCCTGCTTTAGCTGCCTACTATGGAATGTTAATTTTAAAGGAACACGGTTTCAAACCTTCTAAAAAAATTGACTTTGTTTTAGGAACTAATGAAGAAACTAATTGGGTAGGAATTGATTACTACTTAAAACACCAACCAGCTCCTGACGTAGCCTTTTCACCTGACGCAGAATTTCCAATTATCAATGGTGAACAAGGAATTGTAACTTTAAAATTAGATTTTAAAGATGACTTTAATGAAGGAGACGTCAAAGTTTGGGCCTTCAATTCTGGCACAGCTGCCAATGTTATTCCTCATACTGCTCATGCTTTAATTGAAAGTGATGATTTAAACTCAATTAAACAAAAATATGAAGAGTTCTTAAAACAGCACCAACTTGATGGAAATTTTGAACTTCACAGTGGTCAAGCTGAATTAACTTTAATTGGTCATGGTGCTCATGCTTCTGCACCAGCAACTGGAAAAAATGCGGCTACTTTCTTAGCACTCTTCTTAGATAGTTTAAATCTTGATGGTCAAGTCAAAAACTTTATTCACTTTATTGCTAACATCGAACATGAAGATTTTGATGGCAAAAAATTAGGCATTGCCCATCATGATGATTTAATGGGCGATCTAGTAAGTTCTCCATCTGTCTTCAAACTTGATGCTCAAAATGCCTATATTCTAAACAATGTTCGCTTCCCTAAAGGAACAGACGGTGAAACCATGGTAAACCAAATTAATGATAAGTTTGGTGATATTTTAACTGCTCATATTCAAGGCCGTCAAGAAGATCCTCACTACGTACCTGGTGATGATCCGATTGTTAAAACTCTTTTAGGCGTTTACGAAAAACAAACTGGTAAAAAAGGCCATGAAGTAATTATTGGTGGTGGAACCTACGGGCGCTTGTTCGATCATGGGGTTGCTTTTGGTGCTCAAGCCGAGGGTGCTCCTCTTGTAATGCATCAACCAAATGAATACATGACAGTTGAAGATTTAATTAATTCTATTGCAATTTATGCTGAAGCAATTTATGAATTAAGTAAATAATTAATAAAATCGTAATAAGAGCAATCTTTGATTGCTCTTTTTTTCTGCTATAATTAGGATAAGTAATTTATATAGCTAAAGGATCTGGATTTGTGCAAAATTTAAAGAAAAAATTTTATGAATTCTTCTTCTCTGGTCCTAAGATTTCTGACTTAGAACAAGAGGCAAAAGAAAGTCGCCTATCTTTTTACAGCAGTACCATTTACCTTACTATTCATCGCCTTATCCGCTATGCAATAATAGGTATCTTATTCATCATTTTTGCTTTAGTAGGATTTAGTGGTGGATACGCCTTAGGTATCATTCACCAGCAAGATGTTCCTACAGTTAAAGAGCTTTCTCAGCAAATAAATCATTCGAAAAGTTCAAGTAGTTTTTATTATGCTGATGGTGAAAAAATTGCTACTGTAAATCCCGATACAAAAGTTATCAAAGCTTCAAGTTCTCAAATTACGCCTCTGGTTAAAAAAGCAGTTACTGCAACTGAAGACGAAAATTTTTATGAACACCGCGGCGTTTTACCAAAATCAATCGTACGTGCGGTTCTTTCAGAATTGACCGGGGTTGGTGTTCAAACTGGTGGGTCTACTTTGACCCAACAATTAGTTAAAATGCAATTTTTAACTAGTCAAACAACTTGGCGGCGAAAAATAACAGAAATGCTCTATGCCAAAAAAATTGAAAAGCATTTTTCAAAAAATGAAATTTTAACAGCCTATTTAAACGCTGCCCCTTACGGTAAAAATAATAGTGGTCAAAATATCGTAGGAATTAACACAGCCGCTCAAGGAATTTTTGGTAAATCTATTAAAGATCTTAACTTAGCTCAAGTAGCCTTTCTAGCAGGTTTACCTCAAAGTCCTTCTTACTACACACCTTATGATTCAAAGGGCTATGTGCAAAAAGACCTAAAATTAGCCTTCCGCCGAAAGGATATTGTACTTTTCAGAATGTATCGTAATGGTGACATTACTAAAGAACAATATAAAGCAGCCATGAATTATGACCTCAAAAAAGACTTCCTAAAACAAAAAGAAGCTCCTGAAGTTAAGAAAAAAAACAGTTATCTTTACAATTTAGTTGCAAATAAAGGTGTTGAATTAATCGCTGAAAGCCTAATTAAGAATGATGGTCTTCAAGTAGAAAGTGTCAAAAAAGACACCAATCGTTACAATCAATATCTAACCACTGCTAATACTCTTTTACAGCAAAAGGGATACCAAATTCATACTACTATTAAAAAATCATTGTATACTACAATGAATAGTGTAGTTAAGGATGCTAACTTAGGTGAAGACAAAGAAAGTACTGATTATGATACCGCAACTAATAAATGGGTAAGAACTACCGAACATGTTCAAAATGGTAGCATTATGCTCGACAACAAAACAGGTGCTATTCTAGCATTTAGCGGTGGAATCAACTTTGAAGATTCTCAAATTAATCATGCTTTCAATACTTATCGTTCACCTGGTTCGTCAATTAAGCCATATCTCGTTTATGGTCCTGCAATTGAAAATAAGATTATTTCTTCTCAAACCGCAATTGCTGACTTCCCAACTAAATTTGGTAAGTACATCCCTACAGACTATAACTCTACTGTTCAAAACAAGTTTATTAATGCTCAAAGTGCCCTCGCCCACTCCTATAACTTACCGGCGGTTAACCTTTACAATACTTTAAAGAACAAAAATGTAGACCTCAAATCACCCATGAATAATTTGGGCCTTTCATTAACTAAGAAAGAGTACCACGATTTAGGAATTGCTCTAGGAGGAACAAGTGATGGATTCTCTGTAGCTCAAAATGCAAGTGCATTTTCTAACTTTTACAATGACGGTAATCGCAGCGAAAGTTATTACATTGATGAAATTAAAGACCCATCTGGACGAGTAATCTACAAGCATAAGACAAAAACTCATAAGGTATTTTCATCAGGCACCTCTTATATCATGCAACACATGTTACATCAGGTTGTAAAAGACGGTGGAACTGCTTCCTCATTGAGTAATTCAGTAAACTTTGATACTAATAACTTAATTGGTAAAACTGGGACAAGTAATGATTATCGTGATATCTGGTTCAATGGCTCTACTCCTGGGGTAACCATCACTAGTTGGCTAGGATATGATAACTTCTATGGTCATACTTACAATTTAGGTTCAGATGCTAATTCTACTAACTTGGATCTTTGGGCTAAAATGGCTAATGCTCTATATGAAGAAGATCCAGATATTTTCAAACTTAATTCCACTACTAGTCAACCAGCTAGTGTACATCGTAACACTGTTTTAAAAAGTACCGGTACACTCCCTGGTTCTGTAATGTTTGACAATGAGCAAATAAATCTTTCTGGTGCAACTACTACTGCTTTAAGTTTAGCAGCTGCTCCACAAGCTAGTGCTGAATTTGCTATTGGAGGCTCAACAGAAGATTACAAACTCTTCTACGATCACTATCAAGGTGAAGATAACAAATACGGCCATACCTTGCTCTACACTGGTAAAACAATCTCCACCACAAATGATATTAGTAGTCTCTTTATTGAAAACACTGAAAATTCAAGTGAAGCCAATGAAAAGAAGAAGAGTGTTGCACGACAAGAACAAGATGATTCAAATTCTGAACAAACAGTTAAGTCTAATGAACAAGAGGCTCGCACTAGTCAACAGGGTGGAAGTAATTCCTCCCCTACTACCCAAACCGCTACTAATATTCAAACTAGATAAAAAAGGAAGATCAACTGATCTTCCTTTTTTACTTGTTCAATGTAGAATTTTTCTTATCAATTTTATAAGGCAATGTTACGTGCTTTTCATCTAATTCTTCTTTATTCATCAACTTTGTTAACATCCGCATTGCTACTGCTCCAATGTCATAAAGTGGTTGCTGAACTGCAGTTAAAGTTGGACGTAGGACCTTAGAGATATTTGTCGAAACTGCTGAAATTACTTCAAAATCCTCTGGCACTTTGATACCACGATCCATTACACCATGAATAATCCCTGCAGCTACCAAATCACTGGTTACGACAACTCCATTAATTTCATCAGCCAGTAATTTACTTGCTAAATTATAGCCATCTTCATAAGAAGTTAATCCACTGTAGATATACTCTTTATCCCAATCTTTTTCTTCCAATACTTCTCTATAAGAAGCAATTCTTTTTTTGTTAATTGCAACTTCAGGATTGGAAATTACTAATCCTAGTCTAGTTTTGCCATCCTTGTAAAGTAATTCAAAAGCATCTTTTTCAGCTTCGTTATAATCAATTGAAACTCGATCGAATTCTCCATTTAAACTTACAGTTCCTGCTAAAACTATCGGAGTATTAGTTCTTAAAAATGCTTCTCGTGCTTGAGGACTCATTTCATCAGCCATATAAATTACCCCATCTACCTGTTTATTAAGGAGATTTTGAATGACATTTTCATCAGAAACCATTTTATTTTCTACACTTGTTAAAATAATATTATATTTATACATTGTAGCAATATCATCGATTCCCTTAGATAATTCTGCAAAATGTAAATTAGTCAATTCTGGCACTACCAGTCCAACTGTCGTAGTCTTCTTAGATGCTAATCCTTGCGCCACCGCATTTGGTTGATAATTTAAGCGTTTAATAACTTCAAGTACTCGTTCTCTAGTTTCTTTTCTAACATTATTATTCCCATTTACTACTCTAGACACCGTTGCCATTGATACTTTGGCCTCACGAGCTACATCATAGATTGTTATATCTTGTTTATCCATCAAATCACACCTTTATATTTTTTCTATTTTAACTTATCAGGATTATTACAACATTGCAAGCGTTTGCGATGAAAAGTATGTTATACTTTTTACGAACAACATATTATTATACTTGAAAAAGGTGAATTTATGAATTTAGATAAGTTAAGTCAATGGTTAATTGACTCAAATAATGACGTTGCTTACATTTCTGATCCTCTAAGTATTAATTACTTTACAGGCTACAGTATGGAACCACATGAAAGAATTTTTGCTTTAATCGCATTTAAAGATCAACCTCCATTTATTTTTGCTCCTGAACTTAATGTTGAAGAAGCAAAAAATTCTGCTTGGAATGGTGAAGTTTATGGATATTTAGATCACCAAGATCCTTGGCTTAAAATTGCTGAGCTAATCAAAAAACGCGTAGCTAATCCACAAAACATCGCTCTTGAAAAGCAACATCTTTCTGTTGAACGTTTAGAGCAACTTAAGCGAGCACTTCCTGATTCTAACTTCAGCGGTAATGTATCTCCTTTCATTGCTCAAAGTCGTCTTTTTAAAACCGACAAAGAAATTGAGCAGCTTAAAAAAGCCGGTGAAGAAGCAGATTTTGCTTTTACTATTGGCTTTGATGCTTTAAGAAATGGTGTTACTGAACGTTACGTAGCAGGTCAAATTGACTATCAATTAAAACTTCAAAAGGGTGTTATGCATACAAGTTTTGAAACAATTGTTCAAGCTGGTAAAAATGCTGCTAACCCTCATCTAGGTCCAACAATGAATAAAATTGAACCTAATGAATTAGTTTTATTTGATTTAGGGACAATGCATGAAGGATATGCTTCTGATTCAAGTCGAACTGTAGCCTATGGAACACCAACTGATTTAGAAAAAGAAATCTATGAAGTAGATCGTGAAGCACAACAAGCAGCTATTGATGCCGCAAAACCAGGTATTACTGCTAGTGAACTTGACGCAGTTGCTCGAGATATTATCACTAAAGCAGGTTATGGGGAATACTTTATTCACCGCCTAGGCCACGGAATCGGTTTAAATGTTCATGAAGAGCCTCAAATTATGGAAGGTAATGACATTGTTTTACAAGAAGGAATGTGTTTCTCAATTGAACCAGGAATTTATATTCCAAACGTAGCTGGTGTTCGTATCGAAGACTGTGGTGTAGTTACCAAAAATGGTTTTGAAACATTTACTAAAACTGGTAAAGATTTAAAATACATTTCTCCAAAAGCTTAAGAATAAAAGGAAATAGATTAATCTACTTCCTTTTATTTTCTTTTTTCACCTTAATAAATGTATATATTGCCGAACATAAAAAGACAATATCCAAAGGAATTAAGAAAAATACCATATAGATACCATCTAGTAAAATTCCCACTAAATTCGAAAAAATAATAATTCCAATCGGAATTAAAACATCCCAAAAGCCTAATTTTTTTACTAAATATTGTTGATAATTGCGGTATGAGGGAGAAATAATTATGATTATTACGACTATCAATAGTAAAATTTGCCCTAAAATCTTAAGATCCATTCTCATTCTCTCCTATTTTGATTAATAGAACAAAGCAAAAAATCAAACGATAAACTCGTTTGATTTTTATTAGTGCCCATTTTCAAAATTAATTCAATTCAGTTTCTGAATTTTTTAAATTATCAATGGTTTCATTATCTTCTTTTTCGTTAGAACCTAAATCATTATTAGTATCGTCAATTACGATATCATCAAAATCTTTAAGTTCAGAATCGTCATCAACATGATTAGAAAATGATGATAATTGTGTTTTTAAAGCTTCAGTACCCTTATCGTACTTCGTTTTTAATTCTTGAAGTTTATCATTATTTTTCAAGTCTTCTACTTTTTGCTTTAATTCCTTTGACTTATCTTCAGGAATTAACAAAGATGCAGCAACTAATCCAGCACCTAAACCTAATACAGTACCAAAAATAAAACTTCCTGCTTTACTCATAATAATTACTCTCTTTTCTATTAATCTTGTCCCTTACGACGCTTACGTCTTGCAAATAAACGACTAGCTAATGATGTTACGATACCAAAGCCAGTTTTTGTTGCTCCTAAAGTTGCAAAACGTGTAGCCATCTTCTTTGAAGAATCATTAATTTCTGAAATGCTTTCTCCAATATCAGCAGCTGCAGTCACAACTGGTTGAAGATCGGCAACTTTGCCATTTACATCTTCCATTAATACATTAGTTTTAGCAAGTAATTCTTGTGTTTCATCCATTAAAACATTTGTCTGCTCAGTTAATAATTCTACACTTTTATTTGTTGTAGAAACTGTTTTATTGAGCTCTTTCATTGTTCTATTTGAATTAACAAGTACAGGTAGTGTAAACAACACTAAAATTAAAAATGCAATAGCAGCAATTAATCCGGCTAACGCACCGATTGAAATAGTCATGTATTGTCCTCCATTTAATTACTCTCTTATATAAAGTCTAGCATTAATTATTTTTTCAAACAATGAATAGTGCCTGTATTTTTGTTATAATAGTTAAATTAGTTTTATAGGTGGTAGAAAATTTGAATACACAGACATCAATTCTTAAAAATATTACTTCAACTAGTAAAAAAATAAAATTGCAAACTATCGATTGGAATGATATCACTCATAATTTAACCAACAAACTCTTTCAATTAGTCATCTTAAGCATTATTTTCTTAATTCTTTGGCGTGTAGGATCACGAGTTCTAAGTAAGTATTTACTTCATAATAAACACTTTCAAAGACAGATGACTGGGCGAAAAAGGACTTTCACCCAATTAGCAATGAATATTTTCCGCTATATTTTACTATTCTTTTATTTATATGAAATATTAAGTATTATCGGACTACCAGTTGGTACCTTACTTGCTAGTGCTGGTATTGTCTCACTTGCACTAGGGATGGGAGCACAAGGATTCGTAAGTGACTTAGTTAATGGATTGGTAATCTTAAGTGAGGGACAATTTGATGTTGGTGACATTGTAAACATTAATCAATATACAGGAACTGTGCTAGCTTTTGGGTTAAGAACAACTCGCCTTAAAAATTCTGACGGTACTATAATTTATATTCCTAATCGTCAAATTACTGTTGTTGAAAATGTTACGCGTGGCGGTGTAGGATTTAATATCGATTTACAAATTGCTAGTAGTAGCGATGTTAAACTTGTTCGTCACGCAATTAATCTTGCCAATAAAGAACTCAAAAATAAATTTCCTTCTCAAATAAAAAAAGGACCAGAAATTCGAGGATTAATTGAACAAAATGGCGATAGTTTAACTTACCAAGTTCATTTCCAAGTTGTCTCTGGTTCCCAAACTGCAATTAAAGCAGCTTACTTTTCTGCCTATATTAAAAATTTACAAGAATTAAATATTACTCTTACCTAATGAAATAGCTCTAAATGTTTTAAATTATAAAGTTGTCAATATCATACATTGACGACCTTTTTATTATCAGCTGCCTTTAACTAACCTGCTTTCCTCAAACCTACTATTACCTTTGAATCTAACGTACAAATTTTAGTTAGTCTACTGTTAAATTTATATAGTGTACCATCATCCGATACGCCTGCATTATACTTTAGAAATACATAGTACTGATTATTTACCTTGAAAATATTTAATACGAAAATCATATGATTACTATATCTGGCAATATAGTTAATAATTTCAATGTACTTCGAATCACTATTTAATTCTTTATTTTTATTCAACATTTTAATGTTAATAGTATTGGATATAGAATTGTCTTTATTGGTATGATCTACAAATATATCTGGGTCAACACTAACTGCCTTTTCAAACTTTTTATTTTTAAAGCTTGCTGCTTTAACTTCTCCATTATTATAGATATTTACA
The DNA here is from genome assembly GCF_014522345.1 of Lactobacillus sp. PV037. Lineage (NCBI taxonomy): Bacteria > Bacillati > Bacillota > Bacilli > Lactobacillales > Lactobacillaceae > Lactobacillus > Lactobacillus sp. PV037. The sequence continues at coordinate 1,163,414 of NZ_CP041987.1, forward strand.
AACGATGTCGCAGTAAAATCATTCATTGTTGTTTTCGCTTCTAAAATAGGATATTCATTCTGCACCCTTGTTGTAATCTTATAATAAATGACTCCCATCCCGCATATAATTATTAGTACTCCTAAAATTAGTAGTATCTTTTTCTTCATCAATTAAGACACACTTTTATTTTTCTTTTTCCATCTTTTCCCACCAGGCTGGCAATTCATTTAATAGTTTTCTTAGTGCCTGACCTCGGTGAGAAATAGCATTTTTTTCTTCTACTGTCATTTCTGCAAACGTTTTGTTTTTTTCAGGAACATAAAATAGTGGATCATAACCAAAGTTTCCATCCCCTCGAAGAGTTTTTAAAATTTCTCCTTTAATTTCTCCTTGAGTTACCAAATTTTGTTCAAAATGTCCTGGCCATGCAACTACCATCGTTGTATGGAAGGTAGCAGTACGTTCCTTAACTGGCACTCCACCTAATTCAGCCAATAACTTTGCATTATTTCTCGCATCATTATGGGCCTCACCACCAAAACGAGCCGAATGGACACCTGGAGCACCATTTAATTTATCAACACAAAGTCCTGAATCATCTGCTAAAGTTGGTAAATTACTAAAAGTCGCCAATTTCTCTGCTTTTAAAGTAGCATTTGCCAAAAAAGTTGTTCCTGTTTCTAAAACATGAGGGGGATCTACTAAATCCTTATTTGTAATTACTTTCAGTGGAAAATTAGCTGCTTTTAAAGCATCCTGAACTTCTTTAGCTTTGTTTATATTATTTGTTGCAAATAAAAGAGTGTTATATTTCATTTTTCCCTCAATCTTCAATATGATCAGCATCTAGAGTTGGATCATCCATCCAAACCCTTGCAATTTCTTTAAATTTTTCTGCATCCCCTGTGGTGTAATATTCATGTTTGGCATTTTCTTCATTATTTAAAAGCTCATCTCTTTTTAGGACATTATAAGTATATTGAGCTACTTGATCAGCCGGATCAACTATTTTTTTATTTTCTCCTACTACTTCTTCGATCTCTTTCTTTAATAGCGGATAATGTGTGCAACCTAAGATTAAGGTATCATAATCAATATCTGTAAGTGGGGCTAAACTTTCTTTAACTACTTGCTTTTTTATTTCTTCAGAAGGATTCTGCTCAACTAGGGGTGCTAAACGGGGTTCACTTAGTTCTTTAACTTCAATTTGACTATTTCTTTTATGTAATTGCTTAGTATAGGCCTCACTTTTTACAGTAGCTTGGGTAGCTAGCACGACAACTTTATTTTCAGCGGTTGTTTTACTAGCGGCTAAAGCACCTGAATGAATTACACCAATTATTTGTACTGGAATTTCCTTTTGGATTTCTTCCATTGCCCAAGCTGTAGCAGTATTACATCCAAAAATAATCACTTTAACATTTTTACTTAATAAGAAATCCACACTTTTACGCGTTAAATCGATTATTTCTTGACGACTCTTATCCCCATAAGGCATATTTTTTTGATCCCCAATAAAAATCGTATTTTCATTTGGTAGTTTGTCAACTACCTTTTTTAAAACGGTTAGTCCTCCTAATCCGGAGTCTAAAACTCCAATAGGACGTTTATCCATGAAAATCCTCCTTAAAAATAAATAGTTTTAGTAAAATATATTTTCTCCTGTACCCATTTTAGGTTAAAATACAAAAGAAGACAAAAGGAATGAAAGATAATGACAGAATCACAAGAACATATTTATTTTTTAAACTCATTGTATCGCGATTTTCTCTTTCCAACAATTCTGGGAGAAGATACAACCGACATTTTATATTGGGCAGGTAAACGAATCAGTCGCCAATACGCCCTTTCAAATTTTGAAGATTTACAAGACTTCTTCAAAATGGCAAACTTTGGTGAACTCACTATTGAAAAAAAGAAATCCAATACCATTGTGCTTTCACTTAAGGGCCAATCTGTAGCTGATCGTTTAGATAGTGATAGTACTGAATTTTCTTTAGAATGTGGCATTATTTCAGAATGCCTTCAAAAAGAAACTGGTAAAGTTACTGAGGCAGCCGCTACTATTCATCCAAAAGATCATTCTGTAACTATTACTACTCAGTCTGAGAAATGAAAAAGGACCTAGCAAACTAGGTCCCTTTTATTTTTACTTTAATCGGTGTATTGTTCCAAAATTTGTTCTAATCTGTCTTTTGGAGTAAAACCAGTTAAACGATCTACAATTTTACCATCTTTTTTAATTAAAAGAGTTGGAATTGCCATAATGCCGAGATCTTTAGCAGTTTCTTGGTTTTCGTCAACATCCATCTTAGTGAATTTAACATCATCCATTTCTTCTGCTAATTGTTCAACTACAGGTGATTGCATTCTACATGGTCCACACCAAGTTGCCCAAAAGTCAGTTAAAGTTACACCTTCGCTTGTTTCTTTTTCAAAATTTTGATCAGTAACATTTTCAATCATAAGTCATTACCTCACTAAAAATATTTCTTTAATATTTATACTCATATTTTAATCTCTTCACTTACTTTTTGCAAGTAAAATAACTTATTTAAAATGTACAATTGTTGCTCCAGTTCCACCTTCATTTGCGGGCGCATAGCTGAAGTCCTTGACATGTTTGTTACGTTTCAGATACTGCTGCACACCATTTCTAATTGCTCCAGTTCCAATTCCATGGATAATCGTCACTGTCCCTAAGCCTGCGAGTAAAGAAGAATCAAGATAGCGATCCAAATTTGTTAATGCTTCTTCATAACGCTGACCTCTTAAGTCTAGCTCACTTCTTACATTTCCTGAACGCATTGGTCGAGTTGTACGCACAGAAACTTTCTTTGTTTTCTCTTTTTTAACTGTAGTTTTTTCAATGTCACGATCTGAAACTTTAACCTTTAAAATCCCAATTTGAACTTCATAATCATGCTCACCCAGTTTCTTGGTTACTGTCCCCATTTGTCCATAAGAAATCACCTTAACTGAATCGCCTACACTGACATTATGTCTTCGCTTTTCTCTTTGTAAGACTTTATTACGGGCTAAATTATTATTTTCACGTTCTAAGGCGTTTAATTCTCCTTTAGCTTCAATCACCTTATTCGTTCTTACTACCCCACCAGCGCGCTGTTGCTCTTCCAAATTAGCAATTATCTTATTCGCTTTTTCACGTTTTTTAGCTAACATTTCTTCATTTTTTTCTTGAGCTAATTTTAATTGCTTTTCAACTTGCTGGTTATACCAATCTAGACCATCTTGAAGTTTTCTTTTTAATTTTTCACTTTGAACAAGATTATGTTGCATCTTTTCACGCAAAGTTTCTGCTTCTTTAGTCTGTTCAGTTAGTCGTTTGATCATTTTATTGAGATCACTATTTTCATCTTTAACTAACCCTTGCGCACTGACTACGACCTCTTGTGGCATCCCTAGCTGCCTTACAATTGCAAAAGCATTACTCTGTCCTGGAATTCCAATTCTTAATTTATAAGTTGGACTCAAAGTCTTTACATCAAATTCCATGGATGCATTAGTGGTCCGAAAGCGATTGTAGCCATATAATTTTAATTCAGGGTAGTGGGTAGTTACCATAATCTTCGGATCTTTGCTTTGTAAATAATCCAAAATTGCAATTGCTAAACTTGCTCCTTCTTCCGGATCTGTTCCTGCTCCCAATTCGTCCAACAAAACTAAGTCTCTCCCATTAACCAAGTTCATAATTTTAATAATTTGGTCCATATGGGATGAAAAAGTACTCAAAGATTGTTCAATTGATTGTTCATCACCAATATCTGCAAAAATTTCTCTAAATACTCCTACTTGGCTTCCCTCTTGAGCTGTAATAAAGAGTCCAGACTGCGCCATCAGTTGTAATAATCCAATTGTTTTTAAACTAATGGTCTTACCACCCGTGTTAGGCCCAGTAATCAACATGGTATCAAATTCTGTTCCTAAACTAATATCATTAGGTACAACTTTTTCCTCACTAATTAGCGGATGACGTGCTTTTAGTAAATTAACTTGATTGTCTTTACTTAAGTGAGGATGGGTAGCTTTCATAGCTTTAGCCAGTTTACTTTTTGCACTTAAGAAATCTAATTTCGTTAATGAAGTAGCATTTTGTAAAATTTCATTTTGATAAAGAGCTGCTAATTCAGATACTTCCTTTAAAATTCTTCTAACCTCTTGATGCTCTTGAGCTACTAAATTTTGTTGCTGGTTATTTAAGGTCAACACCGATTTTGGCTCTATAAATAAAGTTTGGCCACTAGCACTTTGATCATGAACTACGCCACCAAATTTGTTCTTGTACTCTTGCTTAACAGGAATTACATAGCGACCATCACGAATTGTAATAATATTCTCTGAAAGATACTGATTACTTGACCCTTTTACATACCCTTCCATTTGCTTCTTAATTTCAGCTTCATTTGTATGTAAAGCTCGTCTGATTGTCTGTAATTTTGGCGAAGCAGAATCTAAAACTGAGCCATCGAATTCAATGGTATTCGCTAATTTATTAAATAGATCAGGAACTACTTCTAACTGATCTAATAAGATAGAAATTGGCTCAACATCAATTTCTCTTTCAGCTACATCTTCAGCAAATTTTTGGATATCTTTTGCTAGTGAAAGTACTAAAAAGATATTCCCCAATTCCTTACCGTTTAATTCTGCCTTAATTTTTAGTCTTTTCACACTTGGAACTACATCTTCAAAGTCCACTAAAGGCAACGGACCTTTTACTCGAAGAATATTTGCTAATACTTCTGTTTGATCTAAAGCTTGCTTAACCTCATTAAAGTCACTACTTGGTAATAGTTCTCTAGCCTTCTTTTTTGCTGGTTTAGTTATGGCAAAGTTACTTAATTTTTCTGTAATTATTCTATATTCTAATTTATCAATAATTTTTGGATTCATTTTTCTCTCCCTAGCAAAAAATTTCTCCCATACAGGAGAAATTTTATAGTGCTGTAATAAATAAATGTGTGTACAAACTTGATAACCCTGGAGTATAACGCAAAATACTATTTACCAACAAAGAATGTTGGAGCATTTTTTGCAATCCTTCTCCCGGAATAGTTGCCAAAATAAAAAGTAACACACATACTGTACTTAAAGTCAAAACCAACGCTATTAATATACTTCCCCATGTATTAATCGCAGGGGTAATATCGATGTATTCTAACTTTTTAAAACTTATCATTATCAAACGCCAAATAGCATAAAAAACTAATAAAATAATTATAAATGCCAATGAAGCGTAAAATGATTTATCTAAGGTTAACCCTGTGGTTTTATCAAAAAAAGCAAAAGTACTATTATCATTCGCTGAAGGATATGGGACCCACATTGTTAAAAAATTGCTAAAAGGCCGATATAGCAGACACGCAAGTATAAAACTGATTAAATAGCCTCCTGCCATCACACCTTCATAAATAAGTCCACGCCGATAACCAACATAGCAACAGTAAATGAAAATTAATAATAAGAAAAAAGAAAACATAACTCATCCTTTACAGAAAAAGGGACTGACTAAGTCAGTCCCTTTTAAAGGTTTACTCACCGCTTAAGCGATCATCTGACAAAAAGGTATTCAAGACACCTTGAACCATATTCCATTCGTCATCATCTACAATTTCATGTAAATCTGAACTACTTACTTCTCCATCTTCATCTGCATCATAGCTAAATGCTTGCACTTCTACATCTTCGTCTTCACCGACTGCATCTGGATATAAAAGTACGTAAGATTTTCCATAATCATCTGAAGTGAAGGTAAAAAGAATATCAAATAATTCTTCATTACCATTTTCATCAATTAAGGTAATTTGACGATCGCTTTGATCAGCACTCATCTTTTCGCTCATTTTAATCCTTTCTCATCTTTTCTAAATATGTTTGTAAAATTATTACGGCTGCCATTTGATCAACAATCTTTTTTTGATCAATTCTGTCATGCATGCCTGCTTCTTCAATTAAAATTCTCTTTGCCTGCACTGTTGTTAATCTTTCGTCAACATAGTGAATCGGTAAATCAAATTTTTCTTTCAGACGCTTTCCATATGCCTGACTGCGTTCAACAGATTTTCCAGCTGAACCATCCATATTTTTTGGCAACCCTAATACAAAACCATCTACTTCATATTTTCTAACTAGTTTTCTTATAGAACGCATTCCAAAATTAAATTTAGTTTCATCAATTGGAATAGTTTCTACTTCTTGGGCAGTTATTCCTAAGGGATCACTTACAGCAACTCCTACGGTTTTACTCCCAATATCAAGTCCTAGCAAACGCATTACTTATCTTTCCTTAGATAGCTTTTCACTAATTCTTCAATAATTTCATCACGTTCATGCTTCAAAATTAAATTACGTGCATCATTATGACGAGGAATATATGCCGGATCGCCGGAAAGTAAATATCCTACAATTTGGTTGATAGGACTATATCCCTTCTCTTCCAAAGCACCATAAACATCTTGCAAAGTATCATAAATGTTCTTGCCTTTATTTTGACTAAAGTCAAAATGCATTGTCTTATCAAGCGAGCTCATAATCATTCCTCCTATCATCTTTAATTTTACTTGAATTATTAATTGAACTCAATTAATTTTGTTTACTTTCAACTTCACTAATCACTTTTTCGATAGCATCTTTTAACCCAGCTGGATTCTTTCCACCTGCTTGAGCCATATTAGGGCGACCACCACCGCCACCACCAAATAATGGAGCAGCTGCTTTAATCAAATCTCCTGCTTTTAGACCAGCCTTCAATGCTTTATCATCTAAGCTAATTACCATATTAGCTTTTCCATTTACATCAGCTGCTAAAACTAAAATATCTGACTTATTTGAACTTTTCCAATTATCGGCTAGGTTTCTTAAATCACCCATGCCTTCAACATCAACAATCTCAGCAATGATACTCAAATCTTTAACTTCTCTCACATTATTAAAGATATCACCTGCTTTTGCTTGGTTAATCTTAGCCTTTAATTGAGCAACTTCTTTTTGAGAAGCCTTTAAATCATCTTCCAAGTTTGTTACTTTAGCTTGAACTTCTTCAACCTTTGGAGCCTTTACTTGATCTTGGACTTTCTTTAAGATCTCATCATGTTCAGTCACATAATTATAGGCTTCTGGTCCAGTTACTGCAATAATTCTTCTAACTCCTGCACCAACTGCTGATTCTGAAACAATCTTAAGCATGCCAATTTGAGCAGTATTTTCGGAGTGAGTACCACCACAAAATTCAGTTGAAAAGTCATCAATTTTCACTACGCGAACACTGTCACCATATTTTTCACCAAATAAGGCAAGAGCTCCCATTTTAAGTCCTGTTTCTGGATCAGTAACTGTTGTTTGAACCGGAATTTCTTCCCAAATCTTTTCATTCACCAATTTTTCAACATTAGCTAGCTCTGCTTTAGTCATTGGTTCTAGACTAGTAAAGTCAAATCTCAAATAATCTGGTTCAACTAAAGATCCTGCTTGGTGAGTATGTTCTCCTAAAACTTCACGCAAAGCAGCATGCAATAAGTGAGTTGCAGTATGGTTATGCTTTAAGCCGCGACGACGTTTTTGATCAACCTTTAAAATATATTCTTCATTTTTCTTTAAAGGTAAAACAACATCAACAAAATGTAAGTTTTGATCATTTGGTGCATGTTGTACATCAGTTACTTTAGCAACTAATTCGCCCTTTTGATTTAAAATTTCACCATGATCTGCAACTTGACCACCACGTTCTGCATAGAATGGAGTTTTATCAAAAATTAATGTTGCATGATCTCCATCAGCACTATCTACTAATTGGTCATCAACGATAATATCGATCAACTTAGCATGGTCCTCTTGTAAAGTTCCATACTCAAATTCACTCTTATCTTTGATGTTCATCAAAGTCTCATCTTGTGATCCCATAGATTGCAAGTTACCACGTGCATTGCGCGCACGATCTTTTTGGGCTTGCATTTCCTTATCAAAACCATCTTTATCTACTTCCAAACCTGCATCTTGAGCAGCTTCAAAAGTTAATTCATATGGGAAGCCATAAGTATCAAATAACTTAAAGGCATCTTTACCACTGATCTTATTTGAGCCATCTGCTTTAGCTTTTGCAATTAAATTATCTAATAAGTTCAATCCTGAAGATAAAGTTTCTTGGAATCTCTCTTCTTCGTTCTTAATTACCTTTTGAATAAATTCTTGCTGATCAACAATTTCTGGATAATGGCTCTTCATGATTTCGCCAACTACAGGAACCAATTTATATAAAAAGGCACCTTTAATTCCTAATCGTTGACCATTTAAATCTGCACGTCTAATTAAGCGACGTAAAACATAACCACGGCCTGAGTTAGATGGAAGAGCCCCATCTCCAATAGCAAAACTTACTGCACGAACATGATCGGCAATAATCTTAAATGCTACATCATCTTCAGCATTAGTAGCATATTTTTTATCATCACTTAACTTCTCAGTGGCATGAATCAAAGGCATAAATAAGTCAGTTTCAAAGTTAGTTGGAGCATCTTGAATAATTGATACCACACGTTCTAATCCCATACCGGTATCAATGTTTTTATGAGGTTGATCTATATATTCACCATTTGGCAAGTGGTTGTATTGTGAGAAAACAATATTCCAGATTTCCAAGTAACGCGCATTTTCTCCACCTGGGAAGTTTTCTGGATCATCTTCAGCCACATCATTATTTTCTTGACCGCGGTCATAAAAAATTTCTGAATCAGGACCACAAGGGCCTTCACCAATATCCCAGAAATTTTCTTCTAATTTAACAATATGGTCATCTGGTAAACCTACTACATCATGCCACATGTGGTAAGCGTCGGTATCTTTTGGATAAATTGTAACATATAACTTATTTGGATCTAATCCTAACCATTTAGGACTAGTTAAGAATTCCCATGCCCAAGGAATAACTTCTTTTTTAAAGTAATCACCAACTGAAAAGTTACCAAGCATTTCAAAGAAGGTTTGGTGACGAGCAGTTTTACCGACATTTTCGATATCATTTGTTCTAATTGATTTTTGAGAAGAAGTAATTCGATGATTCTTTGGTACAACTGAACCATCAAAGTATTTCTTCATTGTTGCAACTCCAGAATTAATCCAGAGTAAAGTTGGGTCATCTTGAGGAATAAGGGATGCGCTTTGCATTACCATATGACCCTTTTCTTTAAAAAAGTCTAAGAACATTTGACGTACTTGTGCACTAGTCAATTTCTTCATATTAATTTCTCCTATAAATAAAAACACCATTGCTTCTTCAAGGACGCAATCTACTTGCGCGGTACCACCTTGTTTGCAACAGTGTTTGTTACCTCTTTTATTAAAAATAAATTCAAAATTACTAGGGAGCATTTTTAGAAAGTAATTTAGACAATTTCCACCAACTAGTCCTCTCTTTTAAATACTTTTCTAAAAATATATCCTATTTATGCTTTATTTTACTACAATTCACTTAGTTTTCAAAGTTGTTTCTAGCTTGTTCACGCTCACGCTTACGCTTTCTCTTAGCTTTTCGAACTAAGTGTCTTTCTTCTAATTTTCGCTTTTGCTGACGATCTTTTTTTATTGCTTCTTGAATTTTCTTCTTATAGCCTGGTTTACGCTTCTTTTTAGCCTTTTTAACCATTCCAACCATTCGGTTATCAAGTTTGTGATTTCTTACACGGCGATTTTCACGACGATGGTGGTGAGTTCTCTCCACTAATTCACCATTTTTTAATTCTTTAAAATCAAAATGGATACCAAGCTTTTCTAAATCTTCTACATCAGCCATTTCATCATCATAAATTAACGTAATCGCATGACCTGGTAAATTATTACGGCCAGTTCTTCCTATCCGGTGAATTACAAATTCAAGTTCTTTAGGAATTTCATAATTTATTACCAAACTTACCCCAGGTACATCAATTCCTCTAGCAGCTAAATCACTAGCTACCACATATTGATACTGGCCTTCACGCACCTGGCGGATAATTCTTTTTCTTTCTCTTTCAGTAATTCCACCATGGATCTTAGCAACTTTGAGACCTTGGTTTTCCAGATAGGCTGCCAATTCATCAACTGTTTTTTTAGTATTAGCAAAAACAAGTGCCAAATATGGCTGACCCATCGTTAGTAATTTGTACAACAACTCTTTTTTATCTTTAGAACCAACATCAATTAAATCATTTTGAATAGTTGGAGCAATGACTGCTGGATTATCAATCACTATAAATTCCAGCTTAGTCATATACTTTCTTAAAAAGTTCTCTAATTTAACTGGAATAGTAGCAGAAAATGCACTTAAAATTGCATCTTTTGGCAATTTACTCATTACTTCATCCATATTTTGTAAAAAGCCCATATCAAGCGTCATATCTGCTTCATCTATTACAAAGGCTTTTACCTTTTCTAAACTAATCACTTTCTTAGAAACAAAGTCATGTAATCGTCCTGGAGTAGCAATTATCAATTGAGGAGCTCTATTTTCAGCTTTAGCTATTTGACGTGAGCGGTCATTACCCCCTCCTAAATATTCAATAGAAATATCTAGACCAGCTGCATCCCTAAGCTGACGGGCAACCTTATAAAGTTGGTTTGCTAGTTCTCTACTTGGTGCAGTTACTACAGCTTGCGTTACTGGAGCTTGCTCATCGATCATATTCAAAATTGGAATTAAATAAGCATGAGTTTTTCCAGATCCTGTTGCTGCTTGCACTACAACATTATCACCTATTAAAAGCTTAGGGATAACTGCTGCTTGTACTTCCGTAGGATTTTTAAAATCAATTTTTTTAAGACCTGTTCTTAATTCTGGCCTAATTTTTTCATCTTGAAAAAGATTACTTGTTTGTTCTGTGTTCATTGTTATAATCTCTCACAACTTCTACTAATTCTTCAAATACTTGTTTTACTTCATCGAGATCTTTTGCTTTAGCACCACTAGCTAATGCATGTCCACCTCCATCATGCTTTGCAGCTAATTGATTAATAATGGGGCCTTTAGAGCGATAATGAACTCGGTAAGTTCCATCAGGATTTTCTACAAAAACATTCCATGCCATAATTTCTTTGATTCTTCCAGGAGTAGACACAGTAACTGAAGCTTGTTCAAAAGTCATTCCTAATTTCTTTAATTGTTCTTGGGTAATAATCGCATATGCAGCACCACTTGGATCAACTTTCATCAAATCAATTACTGAATTTTGTAGTTTAGCCTGTGCTAAAGACACATCAGAAATATTACGAGCAATTTCATTAATATTAATTCCAGTGTTTGCTAATTCAGCTGCAACTTCAAAAGTATGGGGACTTGTTTCAGAGTACATGAATCTCCCAGTATCCCCAACAATTCCTGCATATAAAGGATAAGCTACCTCCTTAGGAAGCGGAAGTTTTTCAGCTTTTAAGAAGTCATATACGATCTCTGCAGCTGCTGGTTTTTCTGGATCTACATAGCTCATATCTGCATATGGATCTACATCTGGATGGTGATCTATTTTTATTAATAAATCACCTTGATCATAACGTTGATCAGAAACTCTTGGAGTATTGGCAGTATCCACTGTAATTACCAATGCTCCTTGATAATCTGCATCTGTTACCTCATCCATAGCGTTAATCCAATCCAAATCTCCTACTTCTTCTCCAGCACATAAAATCTTTTTATCAGGAAAAGCAAGTTTTAAAGATCTCGCTAATCCAGCTTGAGAACCTAATGCATCTGGGTCAGGACTAGTATGACGGTGAATAATTATTGTTGGATATTCTTTTATCTTTTCGTAAATTTCATCAAAAGTATTCAATTGAAATTCCTCCTTAATTTCCTTACTTTAATTTTAACTTAAGTCCAATTTTTTTAGAAAAGATCTAATTTAACTTCTTCAAATTTCTTATTAACTAAGGTCCCTGCGGTTACTCCTAGTAAACGAACCCCATTAGTAAAGAAATTATCAGTTTTATCAAGCAAACTTTTAACTGTTTGATAAAATTCAATTCCATTATTACTTGGTTTAGCTAGTTGCCTTCTTTTGGTAAGAGTTTCAAAATCATTATTTCTAATTTTTAAAACCACTACCTGGGCTTGTAAATTTTGTGCCACAAGTTTTTCTGAAAGGTTTTCACAAAATCCACGTAAAATCGTTAATGCTTGATTTTTATCATAAATAATTGGATCAAAAGTACGTTCAGTCCCAAGTGACTTTCTTAACCTATCTTTTTTTACAGGTGTTAAATCAATGCCATGGGCATGTAAGGCCATTGCATAACCAAGCTTTTTAAACTTTTCCATTAAAAATAAAACTGAAGCATTCTGTAAATCTTTTCCGGTATAAATATTTAAATCATGAAGTTGCTGCTGAGTCTTTTTCCCAATTCCGGGAAATTTTTCAATTGGCTGCTGCTCTAAAAATTCAAGCGCATCTTCGGGCAAAATTACTGTTCTTCCAAAAGGTTTGGCATATTCCGAAGCCATTTTTGCCAAAAATTTATTATACGTAACACCAAAAGAAGATGTAAGTCCTGTTTCTTGATAGATTTTTTGTTGGAGCCAACTTGCCACTTGCAAGGCAGGTTTCTTTAATTTGTTTTCTGTTACATCTAAATATGCCTCATCTAAAGCTATGGATTCAACTTGATCAGTTACCTGATACATTAAGGCATGAATCTGTTTTGAAATAGCTCGATATTTTGTAAAGTTAGGAGAAACAAAAACTAGCTTTTCCTTAGGAACTAGCTTTAAAGCTTTTGCTGTAGGCATTGCCGAATGAACCCCATACTTTCTTGCTTCATAATTAGCAGTAGCCACTACTCCATGTCCATGATACTTCCGGGGATCATGCCCGACAACTAATGCTTTTTTCTTTAAAGTTGGGTTTTCTTGCATCTCAACTGCAGCATAGAATGCATCCATATCTAAATGTATTATTTTACGAGAAGTATTATTTTGGGGTAAAAATTCTTTCATTAATTAAAAATCCAGTGTTGATCAGAACTTTCAAAAATATCATCTGCTTTCTTTGGCCCCATTTCACCAGGATGATAAAAGTCCATTTCTGCTCCAGACTCATTTTCTATTTGCCAAGTTTCTTCAACCGCATCGACGAATTTCCAATACTGTTTTAATTCTTGCCAATGAGTAAAATTAGTACGATCCGCTAAAAAGACATCTCTGAGTAGGCGAACATAACCATCTGGCACTTCATCCATTTCCTTGCTTGAAAATTCATAGTTTATATTTTCTAATCTTAATGCCGAACCAGTAATCTTTTTTCCATTAATCATCATTGAAATTGCGGCTACTGGATCAATAATAATTGAAATCACATCTTCTTTGGCTTCTCCATAGAGTGGTTGCTCTTTATTTAAAACTATATCAATACGAGAAAGTTTTTCTTTCATATCTTTTCCAGTTCTAAAATAAATTGGAATTTGAGCCACTGGGCCTGCCGCAAACTGAACTTTCCCTGCTACAAAAGTCTCTGTCATTGAGTTTTCATCAACTTGATCTTCATGTCGATAATCAGGATGATTGCTACCAGCCAAATATTGACCCCTTACAAAAGATTTTTTTATCTCTGCTGGAGTTGGGATTACTAGACTTGCAAGTAACTCTTGCTTTTTCTGGTGAATAGCTTCTGAAGTTAGGTCAGAAGGTCTACCCATCGCAAGTAAGGTAATAATTTGGAAAATATGATTTTGAACCATATCTCTTAAAGCCCCGGCTCCATCATAATATCCACCTCTAGTACCAACTCCAAGACTTTCTGCTAAAGTTACTTGAATATTGTTAATGGTATTTTTATTCCAAATTTTTTCAATCAAAGAATTTGAAAAACGAAATGGCATAATATTTTGAACCATTTCTTTTCCTAAATAGTGATCAATTCGATAAACTGTATCTTCTGGAAAGGATGCAGAAATTGCTTGATTCAACTTTTCAGCAGTTGCTAAATCATGACCAAATGGTTTTTCAATCACTAAGCGATTAAAACCACTGCCAAGTAATTGCTGATCCTTAATGTGAGAAGCAATTGTTTCAAAAAAGTGAGGGGCCATTGCCATATAAAAAATACGATTACCTTGTGCCTGATACTTTTTATCTAGTTCACTTGCTAATTCTTTTAAAGCAATATAATGCTCTACGTCAGTTACATCATGAGATTGGTAGTAAAAATGGGAAGCAAATTCTTTAACTTCTTTTTCTTCAACATTTCCGTTTGCTTCTTTAACTGCCTTTACCACTTGATTTTGAAAATATTCATGAGACCAAGGGCGCCGTGCTGTCCCAATTACAGCAAAATGATTTTTTATTAAACCTTGTTGATATAAGCTATATAAAGCAGGATATAATTTTCGATGAGCTAAATCACCTGATCCACCAAATAAAATTACAATAGTTGAAACTTCTTTCATCGGTGTAACTCCTTCCACATTCATTACTTTATCTTTAATTTTACCGCACTAAAGAGTAGTAAAAAAAGCGTCAAACGACGCTTTTTATTAATCTTCATCTTTTTCTTCTTGTTTTGAATCAGATTTCTTAGTAGTCTCTTTATCGTCATTTGAAGAGGAAGAATCTTCTGCTTCTTGTTTTTCCACATCAACAGGTTGTTCCTCATTTGGCATAACTTGACGAATAGCCATTCTACTAAAAGTCAACAAAATACCATCCGCATCAACAACAATTGTATTATCTTGCTTGTTAATAGAGTCAATTTTTGCATGAAGACCATCTACTAAAATAACACGATCGCCTTTTTTCAATTCTGACATCATTTCCATTCTTTTTTGTTGTTGCTTCTTTTGTGGACGAAGCATGGCAAAGTAAAAGAATGCAATAAACACGATGAAAATAACAATCATGAAAATATTATTACCACCAGCAGCTTTTTGTGCTAAAAAAAGTGTATCCAAAATAATTCACCTCATAAAATAATAATTATATAGTTTATTATACCTTACTATTACAAAAAATATTAGTATTAGTCTCTAGGTTTCAGACCTAGTTGTAAATAGGCTTTTTCGGTTACTGCCCGTCCCCGTGGTGTTCTAATCAAAAAGCCTTTTTGCAAAAGATAAGGTTCATAAACTTCTTCAATTGTGTCCCGATCTTCTCCAATATTAGCAGCCAAGGTCTTGATTCCGACTGGTCCACCATCATAGTTATTAATCATTACACTCAAAATTTTTCGGTCAGTTTGATCTAACCCTTCATCATCAACTTCTAGTTGAAGTAAAGCATGTTGCGTAGTGGAAAAACTAATACTTTCTTCTTCTTTGACTTCAGCAAAATCTCGCACACGTTTCAGTAACCGATTAGCTATTCGAGGGGTTCCCCGCGACCTTCTTGCTAACTCAACTGCTGCTTCAGGATCTATGTGCGTATTGAAAACTTGACTAGAACGTCTAATAATTTGGTCTAAATCTTCTACATCGTAGTACTGCATATGTTCCACAATTCCAAAACGATCACGTAGGGGTGCAGATAACTGCCCCGCCCGGGTTGTAGCCCCAATTAAAGTAAAAGGTGGCAGAGGAATATGAACAGGGTGACTTGTTTGGCCCTCACCAACTACAATATCTACATAGTAATCTTCCATAGCCGAATACAAAACTTCTTCAACTTGCTTAGCTAAACGGTGAATTTCATCAATAAATAGAACATCTCCGGGCTCCAACTCTGATAACAAAGCAACTAAGTCACCTGCCTTTTCAATTGCAGGTCCTGAAGTACTTTTTAAATTAACCCCCATCTCATTAGCAATTACAAACGCTAAAGTTGTTTTACCTAAACCTGGTGGTCCGTATAAAAGCACATGATCTAACGCTTCATCCCTCTTTTGAGCAGCTTTAATATATACAGTCAATTCTTGTTTTACCTTTTCCTGACCAATATATTGACGCAAAAACTTTGGCCGTAAAGATAACTCTACTTCATCATCTTCATAACTACTTTCTGGTTCAATTATTCTATCATCTTGCACAATTATCACTTCCTTATTTCACTTAATTATTTAATCTATTTTTTCAAAAGTAAGCTTAAGCCTTTCTTGATATATTCATCCGCACTTTTTTCAGCAAATTGTGCTAGCTTTGGAGTAATTCGATCTACTTCTTTTTGAGTATATCCTAAAGCTACAAAAGCCAACAATGCATCTTGTAATTCTGGAGATAAATTTTTGGCTGGCAAACTCTTTTTAACGTGTGAGCCTAATTTACCTTTAAGATCCAAAACAATCTGGGAAGCCGTCTTCTTCCCCACTCCAGGAAAACGAGTTAGATATTTGACTTCTCCATCTTCAATCGCACTTGCCAGTGATTCACTATCTTCCGCAGCCATAATTGCTAAAGCTGATTTAGGACCAATTCCAGAAACTGAAAGCAATTTTAAAAACAGATCTTTATCTGCTACAGTCGCAAATCCATAAAGCAAAATTGAATTTTCTCTTACAATCTGTTCAATAAAAACTCTTGTTTTTTCCCCTTCTTCATAATTAAAAGGCGTTGGCGAAAAAACTTTATATCCTACTCCATTTACATTAATCACAATATAAGCGGGATTAACTTGCGCAATTATTCCTTCTAAAAATTCATACATTCTTTTAATTACCTACTTTTAAACATCTTATTTAGATCATTTTTTGTCAATTTGACAATAATAACTTCGCCATCTCCATCATGATAAGGATCAGTACTCTTAGCTAATCTGTCCACTAATTCTTTGGCTTCACTATCAGTAAGCTTTTTTCTTCTTTTAACTTTTTCTTTTGTGATCATCGAAGTTAATTCCGTAAACAACTTTGTCGTATTTTCAGAATAATCAAAATATATATTAATCATTGTCCGAACATGTTTTTCAAAGTCATCCCCAATCCAAACTGGGTAAGCGGCCAGCAAAAAAGAATTCTGCCCAAAGTCTTCTAACTCAATCCCTAACTCTTTTAAGCTCGCCAAATTTTCCTTAATCTTTAAATAATCAAGATTTGAAAATTCTAAAACTGCCGGTTTTAATAAACTTTGTTGATTAATCTTTTTATCTTTAAATTGTTGGTATATTTCATCGTAACTTAAACGTCTCAAAGCATTTAAAGGCTCAATTAAATATAAATCGTCTTCTTGACTAGCTAAAAGATAACTCTTAGTTTGCCCAATAAATTTTAACTCTGGTAAGTTTTGCTTTAAAACTTCCTCTTCATCTGTTACAACTATAGCTTCTTTTTCTTCCTGCTTAAAAGGCGATAATGTTTGTTGAATCATAACATTTTCATCCCAGCTAGAAGTTACTACATATTTATCATCATTACGAATCTGATTTAATGTAACAAATTTACTATGTTGATCACTCACCTGTAGCTCTTCACTAGCTACATCTAACTTTACAGGTGTTGGTCGTACAGTGTTAACAATATCCCTACCAATGTTCATTTTCAACTGATCTACATTAGTTTGAGTAGATTTACGATATAATTTTTCTACTCCTAAACTTTCTTGCTTTGAACCAGTGATCTTTTTAGCAATTGCTTTAGTAATTAAATGCTCTAGCTCCTGTTCTTTTGAAAGTCTAACTTCTTGTTTAGTAGGATGAACATTAACATCGACTAAAAGTGGGTCTAGTTTAATATCAATAATTGCAATCGGAAACCTACCAGCTTGCAGTTTATTTTTATATCCTTCTAAGATAGCTTGTGTTAATTGATAGTTTCTAATATAACGCCCATTTAATAAAAGAGTAATAAAACTTCGATTTGACCTAGTATGATCCGGATCCGATACTAAGCCTCTTATTTCAAAATCTGGACTTTGCGCTTTAACTTCATACATTTTTTCTGCAATATTACGACTGTAAATCTTTGCTACATCCTGACGCAAATTATTTTTACCAAAAGTCGCCAATAAAACTTTGCCATTATTAACTAATGTAAAACTAATTTCAGGATGCCCCAAAGCTAAGCGATTGACAATGTCTACTATTTTCAAAACTTCAGTTTTTTCTGACTTTAAATATTTTAAGCGGGCTGGCGTATTATAAAAAAGATCTTTAACAGAGATTTTAGTACCTGAAATTGGTGGAAAAGTTTCCTGATTAATTTTTTTTCCGCCTTGAAATAAAGCTTTCACACCTGGTTGATCTTTCAAGCTTGTTTCAATTTCAACTTTTGCCACCGCAGCCATTGAAGCTAATGCTTCTCCACGAAATCCTAAGGTAGAGATATTAAAGAGGTCCCTTTCTGTCTTAATTTTACTAGTGGCATGACGCTTAAAAGCTAAATCTATTTCATCTTTAGCAATTCCTACACCATCATCCTGCACACTGATTTTCTTTAAGCCTGCATTTTCAAATTCAATTCTTACTTTTTTACTTCCAGCATCTAATGAATTTTCTACCAATTCTTTTACAATACTCGCTGGACGCTCGATTACTTCTCCAGCAGCAATTTGATTAGTAAGTTCTTGTGGAAGTTCTTGGATACTCATATTTAGTCCTTCTTTTTATTGAGTTCTTTTTGCCATTGGGCTACTAATTGCATTACTTCAAGAGGAGTTTTATCAGCTAAGTAAGTATTCTTAATCTCATCCAAAAGCTCTTGCTCTTCTGAAGTTAATTGAGAATTTTCAGGCTCTTTTTCAAACAGGTCTAATTGCGTATTATTTTCGGAAAAATCTTCATTCTTACTTTGAGTTTCCAGTTTTCGGAGCATTACAGTTGCCTGCTTTAATACTCCTGCTGGCAGTCCTGCTAGTTGAGCTACGTGAATTCCATAGGATTGATCAGCAGGTCCTGACAAAATTTTGTGAAGAAAAATTAATTTACCATTTTCTTCACTTGCTCCTACATGAATATTCTTTAAATGGGATAAGCTTTGTTCTAAAGATGTTAATTCATGGTAGTGAGTCGCAAAAAGAGTCTTTGCGCCAACCATATCATGAAGATATTTAACAATTGCACCTGCAAGCGCCATTCCATCATAAGTTGCCGTTCCGCGTCCAATTTCATCAAATAAGACTAATGATCTAGCACTGGCATGTTGTAATGCATCATTAGCTTCACTCATCTCTACCATAAAAGTACTTTGACCTGAAATCAAGTCATCGGCTGCTCCAATTCTTGTGAATATTTGGTCAAAAATTGGTAAAGTCGCTTCATCAGCTGGAACAAAGCAACCAATTTGAGCCATAATTGCAATTAACGCCATTTGTCGCATATACGTAGACTTACCAGACATGTTAGGGCCAGTAATTAAAAAGATGTTAGTTTCATGATCCATAATTATATCATTAGGAATATAACTTCCTGCACTTAATACCTTTTCAACTACGGGATGTCGCCCTGCCTTTACTTTAATATCAGTTGTCTGCGTCAGCGATGGACGCACGTAATTATTTTGTTCACTTACAATTGCAAAAGCAGTAAAAATATCCAAACTTGCCAATTGCTTAGCTAGTTTTTGTAAAGCTGGAATATATTTTTTAACAGTATCACGCAAGTGAACAAATAATTCATACTCTAAATCTGTTGACTTAGCCTCTGCTTCTAATATTAAACTTTCATGTTCCTTTAGCTCTGGTGTAATATAGCGTTCTGCATTTGTTAAAGTTTGTTTACGCGTGTAACGATCTGTTGGTACTTTATCTTTATTAGAATTTGTCACTTCTAAATAATAACCAAAAACCTTGTTGTAGCCTACTTTTAATTTACTAATCCCCGTTACTTCTCGCTCGTGTTCTTGCATATCTGCAATCCATTTTTTTCCATTGATCATTGCATCACGATAGCGGTCTAATTGGCTGGATACGCCGGCACGAATAATTCCACCTTCAGTCGTAGATAAAGGTGGTGTATCAACAATCGTCTTTTTGATCAAATCTTGAACTGCCTCTAAATCATCTACTTGACTGGCGAATTTCTCTAATGCTTCATCACCAGTTTCTTTCAAAACATCTAAAATTTTGGGAACAGCTGCCAAAGAGTTCGAAAGTTGAAGCATTTCTCGGGCATTAACTGAGCCAAAGGCTATTTTTCCAGTTAATCTTTCTAAATCGTAAACACCTTTTAATTCTTCTACTACGGCTTCCCGAGCAAAGTAATTATCTAAAAGTGCTTGAACTAAATTTTGACGCTCTAAAATTTTGGATCTTGATAAAAGTGGACGTTCAATCCATGTTTTTAAGAGTCTACCACCCATTGCTGTATTGGTTTTATCTAATAACCAAAACAAAGATCCCATTTTTTTCCCTGTTTTAGCAGATTTAATCAGTTCTAAATTTGTTTGAACAGTATGAGACATTTGTAAATACTGATTTGGTTGATAACTTTGAGCAATTTGTAAGTGAGCTAGGCTTCTTTTTTGAGTTGCCAATAAATATCCTACCAGCTGCCTTACTGCTAGTATTTCTGTCTCATCCTCTAACTTCTGCAATACATAAGAAACTTCAGCATGGTTTTCTTGTAATTCTACAGGCTGTGAAATAGTTATATTAGCTTTTTTCAAAAAATCTTTTTGATTTTCAGTTAATGATCCACCATAAACTAATTCTTTAGTTTGTAATGATAAAAGTTCGTTAGCAATTTCCTCCCAAGTATTTAATTTTGTCGCAAAAGTTTCCCCGGTCGACAAATCACTATAGGCTAGTCCAAAGCCAGAATTCGTTGAAACTAAAGAAGTTAGATAATTATTTTCTTTAGCCTGATCTGGACGCGAATCCATCATTGTTCCCGGCGTCACTAATTGGATAATTCCTCTTTTTACTGTCCCTTTAGATGATTTAGGATCTTCTAATTGTTCACAAATTGCTACTTTATAGCCTTTTTCTACCAAAGTATTAACATAAGTATCAACTGCCATATGCGGAACTCCAGCCATAGGAATTGGATTTTCTGTTTTATTGGAACGATGAGTTAAAGTCAACTCTAATAATTGTGCTCCTTTTACTGCATCTTCTTCAAAAAGTTCATAAAAATCTCCAACACGATAAAATAAAAAAGCGTCTGGATACTGATTTTTTATTTGATAATATTGTTCCATCATTGGAGTTGTACTTTTTTTGACCATGAATTTTAGCCTTTCCTTTAAGCGAAACTATGTTCTATTATAACGAAAAATCTCCAAAATTTAAACTTGAGTAGTTCTAACTCTATTTTACACTAAAAAAGAAGATCCCTTTTGGATCTTCTTTTAAAACTTTAATTGATTAAATTTTATTACATCATGCCCATACCTGGGTTTGCTGGAGCAGCTGGAGCATCATCATCTTTCTTTGGAAGATCAGCTACAACAGCTTCAGTAGTTAACATTAATGCGGCGATTGAAGCAGCATTTTGGAGTGCTGAACGTGTAACCTTAGTTGGGTCAATAATTCCAGCTTCTACCATGTTTTCCCACTTATCAGTAGCTGCATTGTAACCAATTTCTGGTTTTTCATGTTCTAAGTGATCTAAGATAACAGCACCGTCTTTACCTGCGTTTTCAGCAATTTGACGAACAGGGGCACCTAAAGCACGCATTACAATCTTTACACCTGTTTCGGCATCTTCGCTGTCGCCCTTTACACTGTCTTGGATGGCTTTCTTGACATCAACTAATGCAGTACCACCACCTGCAACATAACCTTCTTCAACAGCGGCACGGGTTGCGTTTAAGGCATCTTCGATTCTGTATTTCTTTTCCTTCAATTCAGTTTCAGTAGCTGCACCAACTTTAATTACTGCAACACCACCAGCAAGTTTTGCAAGACGTTCTTGTAATTTTTCACGATCAAAGTCAGAAGTTGTATCAGCAATTTGCTTCTTGATTTGTTCAACACGTTCTTCGATAGCTTGCTTAGAACCGCCACCTTCAACAATAGTGGTAGTATCCTTAGTAACAGTAACTTTACCTGCAGTACCTAATTGATCAATCTTAGTATCTTTTAATTCAAGACCAAGATCTGAAGAAATTACAGTACCACCAGTTAAAATTGCAATATCTTCAAGCATAGCTTTACGACGGTCACCAAAGCCAGGTGCTTTAACTGCTACAACATTGAAAGTACCACGAATCTTGTTTAAAACAAGAGTTGGCAAAGCTTCCCCATCAACATCATCTGCAATAATTAACAAACTCTTACCTTGTTGTACAATTTCTTGTAATAATGGCAAGATGTCTTGAATGTTAGAAATCTTCTTATCAGTAATTAAGATATAAGGGTTATCTAAGTCAGCTTCCATTTTATCGTTATCAGTTACCATGTATTGTGATAAGTAACCACGATCAAATTGCATCCCTTCAACTACTGATAATTCAGTGTTGATACCCTTTGATTCTTCAATAGTAATAACACCATCATTACCAACTTTTTCCATTGCATCAGCAATAAGCTTACCAACTTCTTTTGAAGCTGAAGAAACAGAAGCAACTTGAGCAATTTCAGCCTTTGAACTTACTTTGTGACTAATCTTGTGTAATTCATCAACTGCAGCTTTAGTAGCAATTTCAATACCATGTCTAATTCCAACTGGGTTTGCACCTGCAGTAACATTCTTCATACCTTCTTGAGCAATTGCTTGTGTTAAAACAGTTGCAGTAGTAGTACCATCACCAGCAATATCATTAGTCTTTTGGGCAGCTTCAGCAACTAATTGTGCACCCATATTTTCAAAGTTATTTTCTAATTCGATATTTTTAGCAATAGTAACACCATCATTGGTAATTTCTGGAGCACCATAACTCTTTTGTAAAACAACATTTCTACCCTTAGGTCCTAAAGTTGTTTTAACAGTATCAGCTAATTTATCAACACCGTTTAAAAGTGAACGTCTTGCTTTTTCAGAAAATTTAATATCTTTTGCCATTTTAAATGCCACCTTTTAATTTAATTTTTTATCTAATAACTGCTAAAATGTCGCCTTCGTGAAGTACTAAGTATTCTTCACCATCATAAGTCAACTTAGTGCCAGCATAATTATCAAAAAATACAGTTTCGCCTTTAGCAACTTCCATTGGAATTAAATCACCGTTGCTATTACGTCTACCTTCACCAACTGCAATAACTTCACCTTCTTGAGGTTTTTGCTTTGCATTAGAAGCTAGCACAATTTTTCCGACTTTTTCTTCAGCTTCTTCTTTTACTTTAACAATTACACGATCACCGATTGGTTGTAACATGGTAGTTACCTCCTGCTATATAAAAAATCATATTTTGGCACTTAAAAAGCTTAAGTGCTAACTTACATTTATAATAATACCTTCTTTAGAAATTGATTGCAAATAATGTGATCCAAATGTTTAAGCTAATTTTTTTCAGCATCTAGAAAATAAATTAAGGTCTGCAACTCAGTAGCTAAATCCACATTCTGAATGCGAACACTTTCAGGAGCTGAAAGTCGAATAGGAGTAAAATTCATAATTCCTTTTATACCAGCTTCTACCAACTCATCAGTAGTTTTTTGAGCAGTATTTTGCGGTACTGCTAAAATTGCAATATCAATTTGCTGATCTCGAAGTTGCTTCTTCATTTCTTTAACATCGTAAACTGGTACCCCACTCATGATCGTACCTGTAATTTCTGGATTAATATCAAAAGCGGCAGAAATACGGATATTATTAGTTCTTTTAAAATTATAATTTAAAAGCGCATGTCCCATATTACCTACACCTACCAAAGCTACATTAGTTAACGTATCTTGATTCAATATTTTCTTGAAAAACTTCAATAAGCTTTTTACATCATAGCCATATCCTCTTTTCCCAAGTGCACCAAAATAGGAAAAGTCTCTACGAATTGATGCACTATCAACTTGAACAGCCTGAGCTAGTTCAGTTGAAGAAATTTTTTCTTTCCCTTCATCATCTAAAAACACTAAGTAACGATAATAGAGTGGTAAACGTCTAGCTGTAGCTTTTGGAATTTTTGGTATTTCTCCCATTTTATAAACCTCTCAATCAGTTAAAATATGTGAATTTTTCACTAATTTTCTTAATAATACTCACTTTATCAATTAAAAATCAAGTGATTTTTTCACAAGCATTATTTTTACTGATTATAAACCTAGAATCCTCTAGAATTACTATGATAGAATATTTGATTAGGAAGTGAGATAAATATGATTATTGGACAAGCACAAAACCTCGAACAACGCTTTGGGGCAAATACAATTTTTTCAAATGTTAGTTTTTCTATTCCTGACAACGCTCGGATTGGACTTGTCGGCCCTAACGGAGCTGGAAAAACTACCCTACTTAAAATTTTAACTGGCCAGCAAGAGGCTAGCAGTGGCAATTTCACTATTAACAAGGGTATTAAAGTTGGTTATATTGCTCAGGAAAATGCCTTAAACGAAAAAAATACAATTTGGGATGAAATGGAATCTGTTTTTGCAAATTTAATTCAAAAAAATAAGCAAATTACCCAAATGCAAATTCAAATTGCTGAGCACCCTGAAGACCAAGAACTTTTGAAACGCTATGATCAACTAGCTTATGACTTTGAACAAGAAGGCGGATTTACTTACCAAGCAGAAATTAAAAGTGTTTTTAAACGGTTTTAACTTCAAAGAAAATAGCTGGGAAAAAGTAATTGGGACTTTATCTGGTGGTGAAAAAACTAGATTAGCATTTGTGAAACTTCTATTACAAAAACCACCTCTATTGCTTTTAGACGAACCAACTAACCACTTGGATTTAGACACTCTAGATTGGTTAGAAAGTTTCCTAAAAAATTATCAAGGTGCAATTGTCACTGTATCTCACGATCAATACTTTTTAGATAATTTAACCAACGAAATTTTTGAATTAAATTTTGGCAGGCTTACTACTTTTAAGGGAAACTATACTCAATATACTAAAGAGCGCGAATTGATGGATTCCCAGCAAGAAGCAGCTTATGAAAAACAACAAGAGCATATCAAAAAAGAAGAAGAGTTTATCCAGAAGAATTTAGTTAGAGCCTCTACTACTAAGCGCGCCCAAAGTAGACGTAAACAACTAGAAAAACTAGAACGAATTACTCCTCCTAAACATAAAAATAAAGTTAAAATTCATTTTTCAAGTGAGCGTCCATCTGGAAAAGAAGTTTTAATTGCTAAAGATCTATCAATTGGCTATCCAGATAAAACGATGGTTGAAAATATTGATTTTCAAGTTAATAAAAATGATCGGGTAGCAATCATTGGGCCAAATGGGATTGGTAAATCTACTTTATTAAAAACTGTTGTGGCCAAATTAACGCCTAAAGCTGGTTCAATTAAATTAGGAGCCAGTTTAGATATGGGTTACTACGATCAGGAATTACAAACACTTGACCCTTCTAAAACAGTGCTAGACACAATTTGGGATCGACACAAAACAATGCCAGAAAAAGATGTGCGTTCTATTTTAGCTAGTTTTCTTTTTACTGCTAAAGATATTGACAAAACTGTTGGACAATTATCTGGAGGACAAAAAGCTCGATTAACTTTAACTGTATTATCACTTGAACATGATAATTTCTTGCTAATGGACGAGCCAACTAACCACTTAGATATTGAAGCTAAAGAAGTTTTAGAATCTGCATTAAACAATTACGATGGTACACTATTATTTGTTTCTCACGACCGCTACTTTATTAACGAATTAGCTAATAAAATTATTTCTGTACGTGATGGTCATGCAAAACTTTATGAGGGGAATTATTCTTACTATCTTGCTGAAAGAGAAAAAGAGAAACTTGCTGCTCAAACAAGTATCTCTAGCTCCTCTCCATCTTCTGCTCCTGCTTCTGAAAGTAAGACAAAGCTTTCTTACCAAGAACAAAAAGCGCGTGATTCACAAAAGAGAAAATTAGAGCGTGCAATTAAAGATGCAGAAAAGCAAATCGAAGAACTAGAAAATCGAGAAGAGGAAATTCAAACTGAGATGGCTAATCCAGAAATTGCTGCTTCCTTTGAAAAGTTAGGTCCTTTGCAAGAAGAGCTAACTGAAGTCCAAGGAAAACTTGAGCAAGCTAATAATGACTGGGAAAAGGCAATTGAAGCTTTGGATAAATTTGAATAAAAATAAGGTTCGTATCACTTTCGATACGAACCTTATTTAATTTAACCCACATTTTTCAAAAATTTCATCAACATGCCGTAAATGATAATGATAATCAAAGGCATCAGCAATATCTTCTGGAGAAAGATAATTCATAATTTCACTATTTTCTACTAATGGACGGAATTGCTTTTGTTCATTCCATGATTTTGCAGTCAATTTTTGCACCATATCATAGGCCTTTTCACGTGAAAGTCCAGCTTCATCAATTAGTTTTAGTAGAACTCGTTGTGAATAAATTAAGCCATAAGTACGATCCATATTTTTTAACATTGTTTCTGGAAAGACATCTAAATTAGTTAAAATCCGATTAAAACGATTTAACATATAATCAATTGCAATAGTGGTATCCGGTAAAATCACTCTTTCAGCACTTGAATGAGAAATATCTCGTTCATGCCACAAAGTTACATCTTCGTAAGCAGTGATTACATGTCCACGAACTACCCGTGCCATCCCTGATAAGTTTTCTGAACCAATTGGATTACGCTTATGTGGCATTGCAGAAGAGCCCTTTTGTCCTGCTCTAAAGTGTTCTTCAACTTCATGAATTTCTGACCTTTGTAAAGATCTTATTTCTGTAGCCCAGTTTTCAATACTCGTTGCAATTAAGCCCAACATTGCAATATATTCAGCATGTAAATCTCTTGGTAAAACCTGAGAAGTAACTGGCTGTTGTGTTAAACCCAGTTGTTTTAAGACACTAGTTTCTACTGCAGGTGGAACATTAGCAAAAGTTCCGACAGCTCCTGAAATTTTACCAGATTCTACACCTTTAGCTGCATGTTCGAAGCGTTCAATATCACGAACAATTTCTGCATACCAGCGGGCAAGCTTTAATCCAAAAGTAGTAGGTTCTGCTTGAACTCCGTGGGTTCTACCCATCATTACAGTATATTTATATTTTCGAGCTTTCTGCGCAATTGTTTCTTTTAGTTTTACTAAATCCTGACGAATAATTTCGTCTGCTTCTTTTAAAAGAACACCTTGTGCTGTGTCAACAACATCAGTTGAAGTTAAGCCAAAATGAACCCATTTCTTTTCTGCACCTAGACTTTCAGAAACAGTACGCGTAAAAGCAACTACATCATGGTGGGTAACTGCTTCTAATTCAGCTACTCTTTCAGCAGTGAAGCTAGCCTTTTCGGCAATTTTTTTGGCATCTTCAACAGGTACTTCCCCTAATTCTGCCCAAGCATTCGTTGCAGCAATTTCAACCTTTAACCAGGCATTGTAGCGATTTTCATCTGTCCAAACTTTGCCCATTTCCGGGCGAGTATAACGTTCAAGCATTTATTACATTTCCCATGGATTCTTAATAACAATAGTTTGTTCACGATCTGGTCCTACTGACACAGTCACTAATGGTAAACCAGTAACTTCTTCAATACGCTTCAAGAACTTCTTAGCATTTTCAGGAAGATCTTCATAATTCTTTACTTGCGTAATATCTTCTTGCCAAGCAGGTAATTCCTCATAAACCGGCTTACAACGATCTAATTCTTTCAAACTAGCAGGATAGTAATCAATTTCTTCTCCATCTAGTTCATAAGCAGTACAAATTTTAACAGTGTCAAAACCAGAAAAGACATCAAGTAAGTTTAAACTTAAAGCATTTAAACCAGACACCCGTTTAGCATGACGTAAAGCAACTGAGTCAAACCAACCCACACGACGTGGACGGCCAGTAACTGTACCATATTCATGTGCAATATCACGAATTTTATCACCAGTTGCATTAGTTAATTCAGTTGGAAATGGACCAGCACCAACTCGTGTAGTATAAGCCTTACATACACCAATTACATGATCAATCCGATTAGCTCCTACCCCAATTCCAGCAGCAATTCCTCCAGAAATTGTATTTGAAGAAGTAACAAATGGATATGTTCCTTCATCAATATCAAGCATAATTCCTTGTGCACCTTCAAAAAGGACTTTTTCATTATTGTCTAAAGCATCATTTACTAACACAGAAGTATCAGTTACATACTTCTTCATTCTTTGCCCGTATTCTAAATATTTTTCAAAAATATCTTCGAATTTAAGTGCAGGTTTACCATACACCTTAGTAAATAATTGGTTCTTTTCTTTTAAATTAGTACGTAATTTTTCTTCAAAAGTATCTTTTTCTAAAAGATCACAAACTCGAATACCAATCCGAGAAGCTTTATCCATATAAGCTGGTCCAATTCCATTCTTAGTAGTACCAATCTTATTTGCACCTTTAGCTTCTTCTTGATATTCATCTTGCTTGATATGGTAAGGCATAATAATGTGAGCACGATTTGAAATTCTTAACTTACTGGTATCAATACCGTTTTTTTCAAGATTGTCCAATTCTTCAAACATAACTTCAGGATTGATAACAGTACCATTACCAATCACAGCACCCTTACTTGCCGCAAAAATTCCTGAAGGAATTAAACGCATTTTAAAGTCTTTACCATCGATTTCGATTGTATGACCGGCATTGTTACCACCATTTGAACGAACTGCCATCGTAGCTTCTTTACTCAAAAAGTCAGTAATCTTACCTTTACCTTCGTCTCCCCATTGACTTCCTACAACTGCAACTGATGTCATTGAATTTCTCCTCACTAATTTACAAACTGTTTTAAGTTTAACAATTTATAGAATAGTCGTCAAGCGAATTCCGAACAATATAAAAAGCTTAAGTTTAAAATGTTATGGTTTATAACAATATTTTATTAATTTAACTTATATTTAGCCTCTAAAAAATATAAATTATTAATAATCTCCAAATTAGCAAAAATCAGCTATTTAAGTTTTTTACTAAAATGTAATCGGTTTGTTTATCATCCCCTACCACAAAAGTATGTTGGCTAAATCTCTCAAATCCATCCTTTTCATAAAATTTTTGAGCATTGTAGTTCTTTTCCCAAACACCAAGCCACATCTTATTTTTCTTTTTATCATAGGCAATTTTTTCAGCTAGTTGAATTAATGCTAAACCTAAGCCCTGGTGTTGAAACTTATTATCTAAATATATTCTTTCAACTTCCAAAGCATTTGCATCTACGTCTTCTGTTTGAGCATCAAACTCATTAACCTTTAAATATCCTGCCACTTCATTACTAACTACGATGAAATAAAATTTGTTATTAGGATTTTCAAGTTCATGGGTTAATTTTTCTGATGCATATGCTTCATCCAAGTACTTATTTAAGTCTGCTTCACTATTATCTGCGCCAAAAGTTTGCGCAAAAGTTAAACGAGAGATTTTTTGTAAATCTTTAAGATCTTTAGTATTTACCCTTCTTACTTCATAATTCTTTTTCATTTTCTAAGTCCTCCTTTTATCTTGCTTAATTCTCTTAGCGTAACAAAATAAATAGACTCAAACAAAAGTTTAAGTCTATTTATTAGCATATAACTATCCTTTTTATTCTTCACTTTTAATAACTTGAGTCTTTAGATAGAACAAATTACTTCCATCCTTAATTTTCTTTTATAAGCTTATAGAGACCTATTATCCCCCAAATTAAACTAAAAATTCCTAGAATTATATGATTAGTTACTGAAAGATGTGATTTAATTTCTATCATAACCATACAGCTTGCCCAACTAGTAAAAAAGAAACATGAAAAAACAAAAATACTACTTAAGAATACTTTTATACTACTTTTTTTCATAAAATTTTTTATACTCCATTTTATAGACTTCTAAATGTCGTCTAGAGGAATTCCTATAAGTATAAGTTTTCCAAGCATAGTACTTATTTTATTCTTCACCTTTAATAACTTGAGTTCTTGGGTTGGATGGAGCTTTTTCTTTAGAAATTACTCCCTTTTCTACTAATTCTTCAATTTGGTCAGGATCATAACCAAGTGAAGATAAAATTTCTTTATTATTTTCACCTAAATTTGGTGCGGCACTATAAACTGGCTTGTAATTTGATAAGGTAAATGGCATCCCAATCGTCTTAAACTTACCACGGTTACCACCTTGATCAATCGTTACAATAGTACCATCTGAATTTAAGTCAGGATCATTTTCAAGTTCATACCAATCAAGGACAGGACCAACAGGAATACCAACTTCACCCAATTTCTTGGTTAATTCAAATTTATCATAATTCTTAGTGTAAGATTCAATTAATGGATACAATTCTTGCTTGTGTAATTGTCGATGCTCCCAATCACTGAATCTTGGGTCAGTAATCCATTCTGGGTGTCCCATGGTCTTTGCGATAGTTTCCCAACTCTTATTGCTATTTTGAACCACGATGTAAACATAAGCATTTGGATCAGTTTCCCAACCTTTAGCTTTATAAGTCCAACCGATAACCTGTCCACCTTCAGTATTTTCAGAACGAGGAATAGCCTTTCCCCACTTCCAATTTGGATAAACAGCGTAGTGAGGAAGCGCACCTAAATTATCAAGCATAATTTGATCACGTAACTTAATCCGAGTCAAATTCAAAACTGCATCTTGCATTGATTGGTAAACAAAGGTACCTTCACCAGTATGTTCTCTTTGAAGTAAGGCTGCCAAAATACCAATTGTTAAATGCATCCCTGAGTTTGAGTCCCCGAGAGCAGCGGCTGATTGAGTAGGAACATTATATTTACCAGTATTCCAACCAGTTGAAGTAGCTGAACCACCAGCAGATTGAGCAACAGGTTCAAAAGCTTTTACATTAGCAAAACGTGAACCTTGATTAAAACCTTTCAAGGAAGCATAAATTAATCTTGGATTCAATTTATGAAGCTTTTCCCAACCATAACCCGCTTTTTCAGCAGCACCTGGTTTAATATTTTCAACAAAGATATCAGCATCCTTTAAAAGATCATACATAATCTTCTTTCCTTCTGGTGCTTTAATATCCAAAGTTAATGACTTCTTATTAGCATTTAATTGTAAGAAGTAAACACTCCAAGAATCCGCAATGTCTAGCAATTCATTTCTAGTTGGATCACCAGTATTAGTACGTTCAATCTTAATAACTTCTGCACCAAGCCAGGCCAATAATTGTGTACATGAAGGACCTGATTGAACTTGTGTCCAATCAACAACTTTAATTCCTTTTAAGGGTGCATATTCATTAGTTTCATTTTCAATATTTTTGTTATTTGGTTCGTTAGTCATTTTCCTTCTCCTTTTCTGCTGCTTCAAGTGGAGCTAAATCTAACTTAGGATTTAAATTACCAATATGGCCAGATTCTTTACCCATCGCTGGATCAAGTTGGGCATTAATAATATTTGGTTTCCCTGATTCGACTGCTTTAGCAAAAGTATCTTTCATTTGTTGATAGTTTTCTACAAAGTAGTTATCTCCGCCAAAAGCCTTTGCTAATAAGTCATATCTACCTTTGGGATCAAGAGTAGTTGGACCTAATTGATTTGGTACAACTTGACCAATCCCATTATATATCCCCCCATTATTAAGAATGACGACAGTAATTGGGAGCTTATAACGACAAATCGTTTCTATTTCCATACCATCAAAACCAAAAGCACTATCACCTTCAAGAGCGACGACTGGCTTTCCAGTTTCAATTGCAGCGGCAATAGCATAACCCATACCAACGCCCATTACACCCCAAGTACCAGTATCTAAACGGTGACGAGGAAGTTGCATGCCAATCATGTCACGACCTATATCTAAAGTATTGGCACCTTCACTTACAAGATAAGTATCGGGATGCGCCTCAAAATATTCTTTAATTGGATCAATGGCAGCATAATAACCAAATTCTGGTTTTACCTTACCATTAGCAATTCGAGTAGCAAACTTTTTATCATTTTTAGCAGTATCGGCTGCAATAGCATCAAGCCAAGCTGAATCCACCTTATAGTTGGTTGCTTTAACTGCTGGTACTAACTTATTTAAAATTGACTGAATATCCCCTTGCAATGGGGCATCAATTTTTTGCGATGAATCAAATTGAGTTGCATCAATATCCAACTGAATAAACTTAGCATCTGGATTAAATTCTGGTGCATCACCATATGAAAGCATCCAATTCAAACGTGCACCTACTAAGATAACTACATCAGCGTTCTTTAATGAAAGTGAACGAGCTGCGGCAGCTGAATGCTTACTATCATCTGGAATTACACCTTTTGCCATTGACATTGGCAAAAATGGAATATCAGTTGCAGCTACTAATTCTTGCAATTGCTTTTCAGCCCGATCATAAGCAGCACCCTTACCAATAATCATTAATGGCCTTTTAGCAGATTTAATTAAATCTACTGCTCTTTGCACGGCAGCATCACTTGGTTCTTGCAAGGGAGCGGGATCAACTGGAGTAAAAATCCCCATGTCTACTTGATCTGGAGCATTATTTAATTGAGTAATAGTGTCAGCAGGTAAATCTAAATAAACACCACCAGGGCGACCGGATACGGCTGTTCGAACTGCACGAGCAACGGCTAAACCAACATCTTGCGCACGATCTACTCGGTATGCCTTTTTACAAAATGGTTTAGCGGCATTATATTGATCTAATCCTTCATAATCTCCTTGAGATAAATCAATAATATGTCTTTCAGAAGATCCTGAAATCATAATTAATGGAAAACAGTTCTTAGTTGCTTGAGCTAAAGCCGTCAAACCATTTAAGAATCCAGGAGCAGATACTGTTAAAGCTACGCCAGGTTTTTTAGTTAAAAAACCAGCTGCCGCTGCGGCATCAACTGCAGAATCTTCACGTCTAAAGCCAAAGTACTTCATTCCTCGTAATTCCATTAAACGAGCCAAATCTGTTACTGGAATCCCAACAATTCCATAAACATTGTTTATGCCATTAGCTTGAAGTGCTTTTACTAAAATATTGGCACCAGTCCTATTAAGAGAACTCTCAGTCATCTCTTTACCTCCATACTGCAATCTATCTAGTTTAATTATGTTATAATTTTTTTCAAAAATTTTTTCAAATAATAAAACTTCAAATTTTAATTTTTCTAAAATAATTCTTTTTATTTGAACTTGATTTTTTAAAATTTTATTCTTAGTTTTAGAAGTAGTTTAATTGTAGAGGTTATATTATGACAAAAATCTTAATTGATGATATTGTACCTATTCTAATTATTATGATTTTAGGGTATATTTGCGGAAAATTTTACTTTTTTGATAATGACCAACGACAAGGGTTAAACAAATTAGTCTTAGATATTGCTTTACCTGCTGCCTTATTTATTTCAATTGTAAAAGCTACCCGCTCAATGTTCGTTCAAGATATTCGTTTAACAATTGTCTCAATTGTTGGCGTAGTTGGGTTATTCATGCTCAGTTATTATCTAGATCGCTTACTTTTTCACCGCACCATTCAACAAGCTGCTGTTTGTGCTCTAATTGCAGGCTCACCAACAATTGGTTTTTTAGGATTTGCCGTACTTGATCCTATTTATGGAAATGATGTAACTACTAACTTAGTAATTGGAATTGTTTCAATTGTAGTTAATGCCGTTACCATTCCTTTAGGACTTGCTTTAATTAACAAAGGGCAAGCTTTAACCAAAAAGAAAATCAAGACCGAAAATACGCCCGCAACAACTGTTAAAATTAAGGTTCCAATTGGAAAAGGAAAAAATACTACTTACAAAGAAGAAATAAGAACAATTGCTAAAGATGCTCCAATTACTCCAGCTGAAGCAAAAGCTCTTGGCCCCAAAGCAAATGAACACGAAATTGATATTGCAAAAGCTGATAGCAATAGTAAAAAGCCTGAAAAGCACTCTTTAAATCCAACTCTTAGAGCTGTCATCAATGCAGTAAAAAAGCCAGTTGCTGCTGCACCACTACTTGCTGTTATCTTAGTCTTAATTGGTATCCGGATTCCGGACTCTTGGGCTCCGACTTTCGATTTGATTGCTAAGGCTAATGCGGGAGTTGCTGTTTTAGCAGCTGGATTAGCCTTATCTACGGTTAAATTTTCAGTTAACAAAGAAGTTATTTGGAATACTTTCTTTCGTCTGTTTTTAACACCTGCAATCATCGTAGCTTTTGCTTATATCATTGGAATGGGATTTGAACCTAATAAAATTTCTATGTTAGCCTTAGCTACTGGACTTCCACCTGCATTTTCTGGAATTATTATTTCTAGTCGTTATAATATTTACGTTAAAGAAGGTGCTAGCTCCGTCGCAGTTTCAACTGTAGTTTTTGCAGTGAGTTCGATTTTTTGGATTTGGATTTTACCAATTATTGCTCATTTAATCCATTAATAATTATTTAAGTATAAAAAGAGGGTTTGAAGAATTAATCTTCGAACCCTCTTTTAATTTAACATTTCACTTGCATAAGGTAGCTCAAGTGATGGATTAGCATTTAAAGTTTCATCGCTAAATTTATTATTTTGATATAAATTATAAGCAGCTGCTCCAATCATAGCCGCATTATCACCGCATAATTTTAAATCTGGCATAATTACTTTAGGTCTTTGCTTTTCTGAAAATTTTGCAATTTCTTTCTCTAAGCGTTCACGTAACCCCTGATTGGCAGCTACTCCACCACCTAAAATAAATGTCTTTGGTTGGTATTCCTTAATCGCTCTAATTGTCTTAGCTGTTAATACATCAACCACTGCTGCTTGAAAACTTGCAGCCAAATCATATTTATCTAATTCTTGGCCAATTTGTTCTGCATGGTGAGTCGTATTAATAAAGGCACTCTTTAACCCAGAAAAAGAAAAATCATAATTATCTTCTTCCATCATGGCACGCGGAAAATTAAATGTATCTTTTCCTTGATGTGCCCATTTATCAATTGTTTTACCTGCTGGATAATTTACTCCTAAAACACGACCAATTTTATCATAAGCTTCTCCAGCTGCATCATCACGTGTATCACCAATTATTTCGAAGTCAGTTGGACTTTTCATTAAAACCAATTCTGTATGACCACCTGATACTTGGAGTGCTAAAGCAGGATATTCTATTTCATCCTTTAGCTGTGCAGCCATAATGTGGCCCATAATGTGGTCAACTCCAATTAGAGGAATTCCTGTAGCCATTGAGGTTGCCTTTGCAGCGCTAACCCCAATTAATAAAGCTCCTACTAATCCTGGGCCATATGTTACAGCAATTGCATCAATATCTTTCCAGTCAGCATTAGCCTTTTGCATGGCTTCTTTAGTAATCTGGGTAATTACTTCAATATGATGGCGACTTGCCACTTCAGGAACTACTCCCCCAAAACGCTGATGACTCTTAATCTGAGTAGCAGTTACTAAACTTTCAATTTCACGTCCATTTTTTATTACTGCTGTTGAAGTTTCATCACATGAACTTTCAAAAGCTAAAATTCGTACATCTTTTTTTGTCAATTTACTTTTTCCTGTTCTTGTATTCTCAATTGCTTTATCATGCTCAACGCATCTTTTTTCTCTTGGAGATAATAATTTTTTCTAATAAAATTTGGTACAAATCCAAATCTACGATACATTTGCTGAGCTTTTAAATTATCTGTCCGCACTTCCAAAGTCATTTGAACAGCATGATTTTTACAAGCAATTTGTGTCATTACTCGTAATAATAAACTACCAATTCCTAACCTTTGAAAAGCCGGCTTAACTCCAATATTTGTAATGTGCCCTTCTTGCCCTTGCAGACGCATCCCGATAAAAGCAACTAACATTGCCTGATAATAAACAACAATATATAAAGTATTTGTCTCTTTTTTTAACTCTGACTCAAACGACTCTTTATTCCACGGAGTTTTTCCGGTGTAAATTTCTTTTTCTAATTTAATTAATTCTGAAATATCAGTTAATTTTGCTGGCATTACTTGCATTACCTTTTGATTACAAGTAAAAGCAAAGGGGGCAAATGATAAATCCAAAGTTGGAGCATGAAAAAACTTATTAAACTTCTTCCACATAATCACTATCTAACCCATAATCTTGTCCAGTTTTCTCATGCCATTGCATTTCAGCTTGAGTTCTTCTTAAATACTTGGGAATCATCTTATCTGGATCAACAAGACTAGCTGTTTGTCCAAGAAAACCCACTTGAGCTGCATGAACTTGATTTAAATCTCCAGCTAATTGAACTGGTTCAATTTCTTTCCAGACTTGCATTATTTTATCTAAATAGGTCTCAATATTACTGCCCACAAAAATAACTTTCTTAGTCAACTTCAGCTTCTTAAGCTGTTTTATTAAATCCTCTAAAGAATAATGTCCATCTGGAACAACATTCTTTAATGTCCCTCCACTTTTTAGATAAGCACCTGCAAAGAAATTATTATTTCGCGCATCTATTTCAGGAACAATAATCACATTTTCTTCATCAATTCCGTTAGCCAAAGCTGCTAAAGTTGAAACCCCTACAAGTTCTTTATTTAAAATTGTCGCAAACATCTTCGCAGTTGTAATTCCAATCCTAAGACCAGTATATGAGCCTGGGCCTTGAGCAACTGCAAACCGATCAATATCTTTTAATGAAAGGTTATTTTCTTTTAATAATTCAGAAATTAACGGATCCAAATGTTCACTATGATTTCGATTATCTTCTTCATTTTTTTCAGCTATTAATTTTCCATCTACCACTAATGCAACACTTAAATGATTAGTAGCAGTAGTTATACTCAAAATTTTCATTAAGTTTTCCTTATTTAAAGTATCTATTAATTTTTACTCGTTGTAATGCTTGTAAAATAATATATCCAATTGCAATCTGAAGCCAAGGGACGATTAATTCCTTCGCAATTCGTTGCAAAAATGCTAGTTTCAAATTAATTCCATATAAAAGATGGAGCCAATATGTGTTTAACAAAATATTTACAATGATGGTTACTAAAATGGTGGCAATTGCAATTCGCCATAATTTAACAGGCTGATGGTATAAAAATAACCCATAAATCACCACTGCTAAAACTGCCGATAAAGTGAACCCTGGAAAAAAGCCACCTTCAACTCCAAAAATAGCAGATGAAAGTAAATCACTTATCAAAGCACCAAAGCCGCCCCAAATTGGCCCAAAATAGTATCCTAGCATTATATTTCCAATAAACCCTAATCCTACCTTTAAGGTAGCTGGTCCAAAAGAAATTTTTTGTAAGACGATATTGATTGCTACTAATAATGCTAAAAATACTAAAGATTGTAAATTAATCTTTTTATTTTTTATTTTCACAGGCATCACATTCCTTTTAAATTATTTTAAATTCTTCCAGCTTATTTTGGCTAAGGCTGCCACTTCATCGCCAACTTTAATTTCATGATGTGTCTCTAATTTTTCGCGATCAATAAATTTCTCTATCTCTACTACTTCATCATCATAAATTTCTCTTTTAAAAGTAATATTTAAGTGACTTGGTAAGTGAGTATTTAAAAAATCTCTTTCTAAACTATCAATCAACCACTCAAAATACTTACTATTTGTTACATGATGATTGGTATCAAGATCATAGTATTTTACTTGATAAGTGTCCTTAGTGCTAACTTCTTTTAGAGAACGAGCTCTTTTGAAACGGACAGTCTTTTCTTCTAAGCCATCAAAACGATCAATAATATCTTTGTCAGGTGGAACCATTTTTCTTTTCTTTAAATCAAACATTATCCACTGACTTTTAACATTAAGCAAAGTTTCACCCTTCATGTTTTTGACACTAAAGTCACGGTAAACAAAGAAGCGGTTATATCCACTTGCTTGTGTTGAAAAGATCACTTTTTCATCAGCTTTGGGCAAAGATTTAATATTAAAATCATAATCTAATACTACCCAACCTAGGCCTTTTTCTCCTAAGTCTTCTACACCAGCTCTTTTTAAATTTAATTGGGTGTTAGAAGTTTCCATCATATAATCTACCAAGGCCGTTAATTTTAAGCGACCTTGCTCATCACAATTACTAAAACTAATCGTCTTTTCTAAATCAAATGTATCCATAAGTTATCCTTGATGATATTTGTCATACAATTCATTTTTTGAAACATGGTACTGTTTAGCCACTTGCTTAATAGCATCTTTTTTAGAAATACTATCAGCTACTAAATCTTTAACCTTCTGAATTAACTCATCCCATGACAATGTCTCTTCTTTTTCAGAATTCGGAGAAACAAGTACTACATACTCACCCCGAGGATCATTTTCTTCAAAGTATTCATTAATCTCTTGAATAGTTCCGCGAAGATATTCTTCATGAATTTTAGTTAATTCACGCGCTAAAGCAATTTCTCTACTTGGTTCTAAGACAGTTGCTAAAGTTTTTAAGGTCTTCTTAAGTCTGTGTGGAGCTTCATAAAAAATTGAAGTCCCTCTGAACTCCTTCATTTTTTCAAAAAATGGTACTTGTTCACTAGCCTTGCGTGGCATAAACCCCCAATAGGTAAATGGTTGAGCATCAAAACCAGAAGCAATTAAAGCAGTCGCAAATGCAGATGGGCCAGGTAATGAAACAACTGGGATATCATTCTTGATACATTCTTGCACCAAATAATATCCAGGATCAGAAATTACCGGCATTCCTGCATCTGAAATTTCTGCAATATTTTTTCCTTCTTTAAGCAACGCAATTAATTCAGGTGCTCGACTTTTGGAATTAAACTTATGAAAAGAAATCATATGATTATGAACACCAATCTTTTCAAGCAAAATTCCGCTTGTTCTTGTGTCTTCAGCAGCTATGTAATCACTTTCTGCAAGAATTCTTTTAGCACGTAAAGTAATATCTTCTAGGTTACCAATTGGAGTCGGTACTAAGAATAAGGTACCCACTTTATTGTTTTTAAAGCTACTTTGCTTTTGCATCTAACTATCCTTTCTGCGTCTTTGAGTTACTAGTCCCGCTACCGCCATCTAAGATACTTAGACAAAGCATACAATCTTCATTTTCATCATGATGTAATCCATAGTATGTATTACAAATATGATAACCAGATTTATAAATATTGCGCACTGCTGCTAGTCCTTCTTGAGAATGGACTTCAGCTGGTTCAGGTTTATTTTTATTTAACTTATCTAATTTTTCTCTTAAAAGTTGGTTCTCAACTCTTAACTCTGTATTTTCTTTTAAAATATCTAGGATATCACCCTTTAAACCAGTAACAGTCTCAGACATTTCATCTAACTTGTCATGTAATTGTGATAATTGTGAAAAAGGATCCAATTTTTTCGTACCCCTATGCTTCAAACTTTATTGCCAAATAACTAAGAGCATTTGTAAAACTAACATTACTTGCTCTCATTTTATCAATTTCTACTAATGCATCTAATAATTCAGCATTTTTAACTAGATTAACAGATTTTTCTAAATTATCAATTGCTAATTGCTTTAATTGATAGAGAATAATTTTTTGAATGCTTATCTTAGATGCACCAGAACTAAGTCTCTGTGCCCTTACAAAAGCCAAATCATTTTTTTCCATTAACTCTTGATACAAATATTTTACTTCTTGTGCTACTTTACTCCAATCTCCAGCTTCTTCGATTTCCTCTTTAGTTAAACCATACTCCAGCAACTTTGCTTGAATACTATCACCTTGTTCATCATTAAATTTAATGATCTGGGTTCTTGAACGTACTGTTGGTAAAATTGCATTGGCATTATTAGTTATTAAAATTGTAACTACTGGTGCACCTGGTTCTTCTAACAAGTTAAGTAAAGCATTATTAGCAGCCAAAGTCATTTTTTCTGCATTTTCAATTATGAAAAATCTCATCTTTCCTTTACGAGAACTTTTTGCCAGTTCTTCTTTTAAAGGTCTTATTTGATCAATAGAAATTGATTGTTTTCCACCTTCTAGTTTAACACGAAAAATATCAGGATTGTTTTCTGTTAAAATTCTTCGACATTCATCACAAGTTCCATCTGGTTTTTGGACGGCTTCACAATTAAACAAGCATGCGAACCAATAAGCTGTTTCAAGAGCTTGCGTTTGAATTGTATCTTCAAAAAGATAAGCATGGGCAACCTTATTATGTTCAAAAGCTTTTTTTAAAAACTCTGCTTCTTGTTTTCCAATATTTTTTAAATTAATCATTTTATTTAAAAATTTCTGGTAAGTTATTTTGAATTACTTCAATGCTATTTTGTACTACATCATCAAGCTTTTGGTTGGCATCAATGCGATGCATTCTTGCCGGATACTTTTTAAGTACCTCTTGATAACCTTGGTACACTTGCTCATGAAAACTTAATTTTTCTTGTTCCAATCGGTCTTCTTGATCAGGTCGTTCTTTCTTTATCCTAGCCAAGCCATCTTCTGGCTTAATATCTAAAAATAATGTTAGCTGTGGTTCTAAATGTTCTGTAGCAAAATCATTAATTAATTTCACTTCATCAATTCCTAGTTTTCTTCCCATTCCTTGATAAGCTAAAGAACTATCTACAAAACGATCAGAAAAAATAATTTTTCCTTTCTTTAAAGCTGGTAATAGCACCTCGTGAACATGTTGACTACGCGAAGCCGCATATAAAAGTGCTTCGGTAGTTGCATCCATTTCATTATTATGAGGATCCAAAATGATTTTACGTATGTTTTCTGAGATTTGAGATCCACCTGGTTCTCTTGTAACTAAATATGGGTATTTTAATTTGGGCGAAATTCTTTTAATAATTTCGTTTAAGACAGTAGTCTTACCGGCACCATCAGGGCCTTCAACTGTAATTAAGTATCCTTGCATGAATAATTTCCTCCACTTTGCATTGTACTGGAAAATCTAAATTAATGACAGTGTTTGTTTTAACTAAGTTTAAGAAGAAAAGAAAAAGCCCAAAAAATTTAAATTTTCGAGCAAATTTCATTAATATTATGAACTTAATTATATCCAGTAAGTTTTATTTTCTTTGTTTCTTACTTACAGCTAGTCCTAAAATTGCACCTACACTAGCAATCATTAACCCTAAAACACTTGCTTTATTTGCTTGATTACCAGTTTGTGGTAAAACTTTAGCCTGGTTATTTTTTCCTTTAGAAAGATTTCTCTGATCAAATCGTTTCTTTTCTTTTACAGAAAGAGAATTACCAAGATAGCGAGAAGTTTCCCGACGGGTGGTATAAGTTTTACGTAATTTAGCAGGTGTTCTATGAACTTTTGATTCTCCTTTGGTGTCTTTAGCATGGGGCGCAACAGTAATAATAACTGGCACTTCAAGAGTTTCACCATTTGGATAAGTTACTACCACTGTTCCTGTTATTTTTCCAGCTTCGGCAGTCTCTGGGGTCTTCTTCCAAGTGTACTTAGTACCCTTGGGAAAATCAGTTTTATTCTTAATTCCAGTAGAAGCTTCTGGAAGTTTCCCAGTAGGAACAACAATTGGATTAGGAACTGGTTTAGTGGAAATAGTTGGTTGACTAGTTTGAGGAATTTGTGGGGTTACTGGATTTCCACTATCTTTAGTCGCTGGAGTTGAGGTATCTGGGTTAACTTCAGGCGCTGGAATATTCTTACCAGAATCTATAGTCGGTTTTACCTCTTTTTCCACGTAAATAATAATTGGTGCTGGATTATTTGAACCAAATGTAATTTTATCTGGAACTGTCTTATTCGTAATCACCCATCCTTCTGGTACATTACTTTGGATATTAGTAAGAACAGTCTCATTCGTCTTACCATTCACCTTGTAAGTCTTAATTATCTTACCAGCTGGATCGACGTAATTAATTACTTGAGTATGGTCATTGGCAGTGTAAGTAAAGGTTACTGTTGAATCACTAGTATTTCCTGTTACTGCTACTTCTGAAGCCGCATCTGGATTAGTTACTGTGTAACCTGCAATTTCTGGGGCTGTTACTGCATCAAACTTAGCATCTTTTGTGTTCCAAGCACTGTAAGTTACTTCTCCTGTTACTAAGTCTTCAGTAGCAGTTCTATGAAGTGTTACTGATTCAATCTTGTAAGTTTCTATCTTATTAGTTACTGGATTCACATAATTAATAGTTCTAGTTACAGTCTTGTTCACTTTATCTGCTTGACTTGGATCCTTAGTTGCATGTTCTACGTAAACAATCGTGTCCTTAAGTGGGGTTGATCCAAATGTGAATGAACTTGGTACTTGTTGTCCACCAACTACTTGCCAGTTAGCTGGTACTTGAAGTGTTACTGGGATAGTTTCACCAATTTCTCCTGGTACTTTTTGGGTACTTACAACATCATTATGATCAGCGTTGTTGACAAACTTGATTGTAGCTGTTTGTTCTGCCTTAGTGTAGTTGACAGTAACTACAACGTTATTCACTGGACTTCCATCAGATAAACCATTAGCTGAAGCTACGTAGTCTTTACCATCCTTAGTAGTGATTTCACCACCAGTGATGGTTCTAGTGTATCCACCAGCACTTGGAATTTCTACTTCTGGGAAACTGATTGAATTATCAGTCATATTTGAAGTCCAGTCAGTGTATGTCACTTCACCGGTTACTTCATTAGTTGACTTAGTTCTGTAGAAGTCAAGCGTTTGCGTTACTACTTGTGGCTTTTGACCTTCTATATTTACAGTAATAGTTCTTGTTACTTGACGGTAATCACTATTACTCTTATCATGACGTCCATCTACTGTATCAACCTTTGCTTGTACGTGAACAGTAATATCACCATTATCTTTATTATCTGCGTTAAATGGAACGTTAGTTGGTACTTCAGTATTTGGTACAATTTCGTAACCACTTGGAATATTCAATGGAGTATCACCACTATTGTTTCCAAGAGTTACACTTGTACCTGTTTTACCACTTACAGTTTGAGTTCCAACTGTCTTATCAGTTGGATCTACAAAGTTAATCTTTCTAGTATGTTCATTCGCAGTGTAGGTAATAACGACATTATCATTTTTATCGTTAAATTTTACTGCTTTCAATGGAACTTTAACTTTATCTGGTGTATAGCCTTTTACTTCTGGCACAGAATATTCTTCCCAAACAGGATTATTACTCTTATACGCAATAGGTTCATCAACATAAGTTTGATTACCATCTTGAGTAAAAGTTACAATTTGGGATTCACTCTTTGGAGTAATATCTTTTGGTAATCCTTCAAAAGTAATCGTTCTAGTGATATTCTTAGAATTCTCCACTTTATTTGGATTTACTTTGAATAAAATCAAATTTCCAACATTACCATCATTATAATCGAAGACACCAAAAGTATAACCAGCTTGCTCAGTGTTAGGTAAAATAGTCCACTTAAATGAATCTTTAAAGTTTTGAATATTATCAGCGTTTACTTCTTCACCCGAATTTTCAAGGTAATTTTTAATAAATGAATCTAAATTAGTCACATAAGTACTTGGATCATTGTCTACACTTGCACCAAGCTTTAATTCATTATCTGACTTTAATAGTAAGGTATCATTGCCATCAGCTGGTAAAGTTGCAATTTCTTTTAAAGAATCACCATATAAGTTACTATCTAAAATAATTGGATCTTTGCCTGGAATAGTAACCTTAATACTTGGATCATTTGTCGGTTCAGGATTGACATAATCGCCATCTTCATCTTTGGTGTAATCATATGTTGGAGCAACTTTCCATTCAATGGTCGTACCTACAGGCAAAGCGCCTAAATTACCAATATAACTGGATGCACTGGGGATGGTATCTATATTATCAATAGTGCTATCGCCCTCTCCATTTTCAAAGTAGGGAGCGTCACTAATAATTGGAGTTTCACTAATTGGATGAACGAATACTGTTGCAACTTTGTTTGCAGTACCAAAGCTCATTAAGTCTTCTGGAAACTCTGACTCATCATCCAACTCAAATCCTAATCCTTCAATC
The DNA here is from genome assembly GCF_014522345.1 of Lactobacillus sp. PV037. Lineage (NCBI taxonomy): Bacteria > Bacillati > Bacillota > Bacilli > Lactobacillales > Lactobacillaceae > Lactobacillus > Lactobacillus sp. PV037. The sequence goes on from NZ_CP041987.1 coordinate 1,207,140, forward strand.
GTAGTGTTAAAATTGCTTTCAACAGCATCCCTATTTGCAAGAGATTCCTCTTCATCTTCGTTCTTAGCCTTATCACCAACCCATTCATAATGCGCAACTAATGAATTATTATCGGTGTTGATAATATTTAGACTATTTTTTACTTGATTTTCTTTAACTTCTTGTTCTGCTTTTCTTACTAAAACTGGAACGTCTACCATGACATCCTTAGCCATGGGAGTATCAGCATCCATATCTTCATAGGTTAACTTAGCTGTACCATTTGTATTCCCAATCTTAGAAACATCCGGCTTTTCTGTCCAAGCTATACTTGCATCATCACCATACTGAGCTAATTGTTCTTGCGTAAATAACTCATTCAGGTTTAACTCAGGTACTTGATTTTGTTCAGTGTATAAAGGTGAACTAGTCAAGCCAGTTTCAGTCTTAGATTGATTATTTTGTTCAGTAACCTCTTCACCTTTTTCTTGCGTAGCAACTTGATTTACTTTTTCATTAGTTTCGCCGGTACTTTTCAAATTTGTTTCTTGAGAAGTAGTTTCTTCACTATTTAAAGAAGTATCTTGATCTTCTTTAGTACTTTCTTTAGAAACCGGCTTTGCATTACTTTCTACAACTGCAGTAGACGAATCTGGTGCTACTGTTTCCGCATGAACTATATTTCCATTCCCCATTACAAAAAAAGTGGTTCCAAGTAATACGCTGCATAATCCAACTGTATACTTACGCAAACTGAAACTTTCTTGCTTCCCATTTAGTTTATTTTTAAAATTAGCATCTTGCTTGTGCTTCATAATCCAAACTTTCCTTCTTTTTTCTACTTTCCATTATTTTTTATTTTATTATATCACTTTTTGTTATTTTTACCCCTTCTAGCACAAACTTAATATATAAAGTTCGATTATATCCCGTAAATATGGACTTTTTAGTTACACTAATTTTTACATTTTTGTCTTTTTATTAAAAAAGACAACAAATAATATTCCAATATTGTAATTTTTGTTATGAAAAAAACCTCAAAAGTAGCTAACTTTTAAGGTTTATCTCATCAATTCATCTCTAGGTATAAATTTTTCTCTAAATAAAACTAATTACTGAGTAATTACACTATCTGAATTACTTGAAGCTGTATGTCTTCTTCTAGCTTCATTATATAAAAAATTATACTTTGCATGTAAAATCTTGTCTGCAATCCGGTTGTCGGTAGACAAATCTAAGGTTGTCGGTTCAAATGTTTTTTGCATTGCAATTTGTCGTTGCAATCTAGTAACTGTTGCAATTAATCGACCATCCCCAACTTTTTTGATATCAATTTTTTCTCTCATAGGATAGTTCTCCCCTGAACCGCTCTTTTTAGTGTTATTGAGTTTGCATATTCAATATCGCTTCCTACCGCTAACCCTGCTGCTAAGCGAGTAATTTTAATGCCTGCTGGCTTTAATAATTTTCCAATATACATACTAGTTGCTTCACCTTCAGGAGTAGAATTGAGCGCCAAAATTACTTCTTTAACTTGATCATTTTTTTGTAATCTCTTTATTAAAGACTTGATATTAATTTCTTCTGGTCCTACTCCATCCATTGGTGAAAGCACCCCATGAAGAACATGGTACAACCCACTATATTCGCCCATTTCTTCAAAAGCCATCACATCTTTAGGTTGTTCTACAACCATAATTGTTGATTGATCTCGATTAGCATTTGTACAAATTTCACAAGGATCTTGTTGCGTAATATTGCCACAAATTGAACATGAATGAATTTCTTTTTTTACAGCTTCCAAAGATTTAGAAAAATCTTCTACATCTTTTTTATTCATATCTAATGTATAAAAAGCAAGTCTAGTTGCTGTCTTTTCACCAATTCCTGGTAATTTCATATAGTTTTCAATTAAACGTGTAATTGGCAAAGGATATTGCATTCCTACATCAGTCCTTTAGTATATTTTCCCATTGAAGCTTGAGTAGCATCTTCTACTGCTTGAATACCTTTATTCACAGCATCAATAATTAAATCTTGTAACATATCTGGATCTTCAGGATCAATTGCTTCAGCTTCAATCTTGATATCTTTTAACTTACGATCCCCACTAAAAGTGGCCACTACCATATCATCAGCTGATTTACCCACAAATTCTTGAGTAGATAAATTTGCTTGTTCTTCAGCCATTTGCTTTTGCATTTTTTTGGCTTGTTTAATTAGGTTTTGCATGTTTCCCATGTTTCCCATTCCACCAAAATTAGGTCTTTTTCCCATTTTAAATCTCCTTTAATCTTTAATATTAACCAAGTCACCAAATAATTCTTGTGCCTTATCTACAACTGGATTACTTTTTGGCGTTTGTCGTTCTGAGTTATTCTTATTTAATAATTCAGCTTTGTGCTTACTCAAAAAGTCAGCTCTTACCTTTTGCCAATCCCTAGCAGCCACTAACACAATCTTGTAATTGTGCTGTGTCATTTTAGCTAATTGGGCTTCCAGCTCTCCTAATAATTCTACATCATTATTAGTGTATTTAAACCATAATTCATATTTGCATGACAAAACTACTTCTTGATTACTTGCTGCTACTGGTTCAAGAATTTTTACCATTGCTTGTTTATTATTAGGGAAAGTCGAAAGAACATCACTCCAGCTTTCCTTTATATTAACCAAATCATTTTTTGTTGCATTCATCAAAACGTGGTAAATTTTTTCTTTATTATCATATGCTACACCATTTGTCTGAGGCATAACAGTTTTTTCACTCCTAGGAGCTTCATCTTTATTTTTTGTTTGATTCAATGCAGATTTATGAAGTAAGCTTTGTACTTGTCTAGTTAAACTATTTATTTGATTTTGCAACTCACTTAATTCTTCACTAGGAACCTCTCCACCAGGTTGAGGAGAATCTTTTACTTGATGTGTCATTTTAACTGAAAAAACATCAAGTGGAATTGCTTGCTGATTAGTATACTTTAAATCATTCAAAGCTTCATTTGCTAACTTTGTTAATTTAAAAAACTTTTCTTCTGGAATCTCAGTTAGTGAGCTAGCAAAATCATTTAAAAAATAAGTATGACTTTTATCACCCTTTTTGGTTAATAGAGCTTGCACACTCAATTCGATCAATTCATTTAAAATATTTTTACTACTTGCTCCGCTGGCAAGCAATTCTTTAATCAAGCTTAAGGAATCCTCTGTGTGCGTCTGCATCAACTGTAAGAATAATGTTTCAATCTTTTCTTGAGCTGCAAAGCCAGTAATTTTTAAAGTATCTTCATATTTAATTTGATCTTGGTCATAGGACAAAATTTGATCTAAAATACTCAAACTATCCCGCATTCCACCATCTGCAACTTGTGCAATTACTTTTAGTGCCTTTTCATCATAAGAAACATTTTCTGCTTTTAAAATTACTTTCATTCGGGCAATTAAGTCCATTTGCGAAATACGTTTAAAGTTGTAACGCTGCGTTCTTGAAATAATTGTTGCGGGAACTTTTTGCAATTCTGTTGTTGCTAAAATAAAGACTACATGCTCAGGAGGTTCTTCCAAAGTTTTTAAAAGGGCATTAAATGCACCCATGGACAACATGTGAACCTCATCAATGATGTAAACTTTATACTTTCCTTGCGTTGGAGCATACTTTACTTTATCTCTAATATCACGAATTTCATCTACTCCATTATTCGAAGCAGCATCGATTTCAATAATATCATTCATTGCTCCTTGATCAGCTGCTATACAATTAGCGCATTCATTACAAGGTTCTCCGTCTTGTAAATTCGTACAATTAAGAGCTTTTGCAAAAATTTTCGCACAAGATGTTTTTCCTGTTCCTCGCGGACCGCCAAATAAAAAGGCATGCGACACTTTGCCACGCTTGATTGCATTTTTTAATGTATCAGTTATCGCTTCTTGGCCTACTACATCATCAAATAAACGTGGTCGCCACTTACGATAAAGCGCTTGATAAGCCATATATACTCCTTTACCGAATTAAAAAGCTCTCAACTCTTTAAAAGAGTTAAGAGCGATCAAATGTCTCAAAAAAAGGCACATATCCAAGCAACCTTAGTGCTGCTACCTTCCGGTCCTGACACGATTCAGAGGTCAGATATTGCCTGTATTTAATAATACTCTATTTTAAGAAAAATTTCCACTATCTTTTACTTTTTGCTTCTTTCGAATTGCCCTAAAAAAATCTTTTAACATTTGAGCAGCTAAAGGCTGGTAAATTCCACCATAAACTTGTGGATGATGATTAAACTTATCTACTTTAAAGAGATCAATTACACTTCCAGCCGCTCCCGCCTTAGGATCAAATGCTCCATAATAAACATCTTTTAAACGAGCATTAATAATTGCTCCAGCACACATTGCACATGGCTCAAGGGTTACAAAAAGGCTACAATCAATTAGCCGCCAAGAACCCAAAGTTTCACAGGCTTGCCTAATTGCAATCAATTCTGCATGTTGTGTAGCATCTTCATCGAGCTCACGCCGATTATACCCTTCACCTATTACATTTCCAGCCTTATCAACCACAATTGCGCCAATCGGAACCTCACCTTGACTTTGAGCTTGCTGCGCTTGTTTAAAAGCCAGTTGCATAAATTTTTCTTTTTCTTCTTTAGAACGCACTTTTTTCCCTCACTTCTAGTTAATTATAGCAAATCAGGGAGAAATCCGTCGCAAAATAGTTACTAATCTTTGCGATGAAAAGTGTAACAATTCAAAAAATAAGCTCCTGCTCCAATAAAATAGATAAAGGCTATGCCTGTGATACCGAATAGTGCATTATTATTTAAAGCTACGGCAGTTAGACCAATCGCTGCAAGAACTACAATAATGGTTAAGATAATATTGATTGCTTTCATATCTATACTCCTATACAAATAGTATATTTTAATTCTTGCTTTAATAATATCAACTATTATTCAAAAAAGCTACTATTAGGTTTAATTTTTTATACTCTTTAGCAAATAATATCCTTTATCACGCGCTAAAATTTCACAATTACCAAAAGTTGCTTCAAGTAATTTTTTAGCACTAGGTGCTCCTTGCTTTTTTTGAATAATCACAAGCAATACCCCATCTTTTACTAAATGATCTTTGGCATTTTCCAAAATTTCATCAACTACTTTTTTACCTGCACGAATTGGTGGATTTGTACAAATTAATCCATACTTCTTATCGCTTGCAATCTCATGATAAGCATTGGAAGAATAGATATTCACATTATTCAATTGATTGATCTTTGCATTTCTCTTAGCTAATTCTAAAGCACGTTCGTTTACATCTACCATATCTACTGTCTGATTCGGCCAAAACTTCGCTGCAAATAATCCAATCGGCCCATAACCTGTCCCAACATCCAAAATACCAACTGGTGGAAAATGAACTCCCTTCATTGCCTTAATTAAAACTCCTGACCCATAGTCAATCCTAAGTTTTGAAAAAACTCCTGCATCAGTTGTGAACTTTAAATCTACTTTGTCTACTTTATAATGTACCTGTCTTTCATCATGTTTTGCATCCGGATTAGTCGCAAAATACATTTGATTTTTTTCAGCCATTACTTGTCCTCTTTTCTACTTTTCATTTAACATTTTACTATTCTTTTTTCAAAATGTGGATTAAATAAATTAATAGAAATAAATGGTATAATAACTAAGAAACAGTTTATACTGAACAATCACAATTAGTAAGAAGGGAAATTTTATGGATATTTCATTTCCAATTTTTATCGTTCTTGTAGTTATTGGAATAATTGCTTTAATTATCGGCTTTAACATTAAAGGAAAATCAAAAGTATTTGGTCAAGAATTAGAGACTAGTAAGCAAACCTGGGCAAGATTTTGGATTACTGCTGGTTGGGTAGTTATTGGCTTATCCGTGCTTTACTTTATTTTTGGGATTATTTTACACTTATACTTTAAACTATATTAAAAAGATGGTTCTCACGAACCATCTTATTTTTTTGGATTTCTATGTTTAAACCATTTTTCTAATTTTTCAATTCCTTCTGGACCTTTATTCTGTGCAGACTTCAAATTATTAAGTTCCTGCTGGATCTCTTGATTTTGTCGAACTAGATTTTCGTTTTGCTGTTCTAAGTTTTCCAATTTTTTTAAAATCAAGCGTATACTATCATCATCTGATAAGAGTTCTTTATTTGAATCCCTTTTTACTAAGTATGTAGTTAGAGTTGAAGTTAAGATTCCCATCACTCCAATCCCTAAAAATATCATTACTAAAGTCACAAATTTTCCAATTAAGGTATGAGCAACTAAACTCTTAGAAGAAACATCACTGTAGCCAACTGTAGAAGCTGTTGAAATTGCCCACCAAAAAGCCTCATCTAAAGAAACATGTTCTGTAAGAGCAATTCCAATTGAACCAAGCAGTAAAAAAGTCAGTGAAAAGTAAATCACATATAAAAAACCAGAATTATGAAAAATTTTTCTTAATCTTCCCATCAATCCAGTTAACCGAATTAGACGCAAAAATCTAATTGGAATTAAAAAACCAACTTCTGTCATTCTTATCCAGATAAACACTAAACTAATTGGTAAAATAGAGAGTAATTCAAAAATATTATTTTTTACATACTCTTTTTTATTCTTTGACCTAAACAGCTGCCAAAAATAATCAACTGCCAATATAGCTAATAAAGCATTATTTATCCAGAACCATTTACTATGCGTCGTATTTAAGTTAATGACCGCTGCATAATCTAATACGATTAGTAAAATGGAAAATATCGCAATAAAAGCTATTACCCAGTTATAAATATTTTTTCGGGACAAACTAAATTTTATTTTCGTATTTTTCATTTTACAACTTTCTAAATTTATAAAAAAATAAGCTCTCTGCAAATGGCAAAGAGCTTATCTTATAAATGAGACTATTACTTAACAGTAACAGTAGCACCAACTTCTTCAAGCTTAGCCTTGATGTCGTTAGCTTCGTCTTCAGAAACAGCTTCCTTAACGTTCTTAGGTGCACCATCAACAAGATCTTTAGAATCCTTAAGGCCAAGACCAGTGATGTCACGTACAACCTTGATAACCTTAACTTTTTCTTGACCAACGTCAGTTAATTCAACGTCAAATTCAGTCTTACCAGCGTCACCACCAGCAGCACCTGCAGCTGCAACTGGAGCAGCAGCTGAAACGCCAAATTCATCTTCGATAGCTTTTACTAAATCGTTCAATTCAAGGATTGATGCATCTTTTAAAGCTTCAATAATCTTATCAGTATCTAAAGCCATTATAAGTTTCCTCCGTAATATAAATTAATTTTTTGACTATTTATCTTATTCGTCCTTAGAATCAGCAACAGCCTTAACAGCATATGCCACGTTGCGAACAGGTGCTTGTAATACAGAAAGTAACATAGAAAGCAAACCTTCGCGACCTGGGATAGAAGCAAGCTTCTTGATTTCGTCTTGGCTGGCAACCTTACCTTCGAGCATACCACCCTTAATTGATAAGGCATCAATATCGTCTTCATATTTTGAAACGATACGAGCTGGTTCTGTAATATCCTCTGCATCAGCAGTATAAACAACAGCAGTTGGACCTACAAAAGTATCTTCCAATCCTTCGATCCCAGCTTTTTTAGCAGCACGTTCTAAGTAAGTATTCTTGATGACCTTCATCTTTACGTTAGAATCACGTAATTCTTTACGTAAATTAGTAACTTCTTCAACAGTTAAACCTAAGTAATCAACAACAAGAATTGCCTTTGCTTCCTTAAGTTCTTCTGCAAATGCGTCAACAAGTTTTTCTTTAGCAGCAATAGCAGCTTTACTCAATGAATTCACCTCCAGATTTTTAATACATCTTTTAATACTACAGTGTAGTATAATATAAATCCTATCTGCCGAAATTAAAAACTCCACGCCAAAAACACGTGGAGTTGTAATACTCTTTGTTTTCTGGCCTCGGCGGGATATTGAGGCATGTTGCCACCCGAGTCTTAGGTAGAATTTACTTCACCAAATACTTTACTAGGTATCCATAAAGATGTCAACCATTTTTTAAAATAAAAAGCTTTGAATTTTCTTCAAAGCTCTTCATTCTAATTAGTCTAAGTTTAATGGATCCAAGTGGATACCTGGTCCAAAGGTTGCTGAAACAGCAACACTCTTAATATATTGTCCTTTTGCTGCAGCAGGACGTGCACGTAAAATAACATCACGTAAAGCATTAAAGTTTTCAGCTAACTTATCTGCTTCAAATGAAGCTTTACCAATAGGTGCGTGAATTAAACCTTGCTTATCAACACGGTATTCTACTTGACCAGCCTTAACATTTTCAACTGCTTTAGCAACATCCATAGTTACAGTACCAGTCTTAGGGTTAGGCATTAAACCTTTAGGTCCTAAGATACGACCTAAACGTCCTACTTTAGCCATCATCATTGGTGTTGCAACAACAACATCAAAGTCTAAATAACCATTTTGAATCTTTTCTACTAATTCGTCACCGCCAACTTCATCAGCACCAGCTTCTTTTGCAGCTTCTGCTTGTGGACCTTCAGCAAAAACGATAACTTTTTGGCTCTTACCAGTACCATTAGGTAAAACGATAGAACCACGAATTTGTTGATCAGCTTGTTTTGGATCAACAGAAAGATTATAAGCAACTTCAATAGTTGCATCGAAATCAGCGTATGAAGTTTCTTTAGCTAACTTCATTGCTTCATCTACTGAATAAAATTTGTTTGAATCAACTTTTTTAGCTGCTTCTAAATATTTTTTACCATGCTTTGGCATGTGATTTCCTCCTTGCAAATGTGGTCAAACGAGTTCTCAACTCTCCCACCTTGATTCGTTAACTTTGGTTAACAATCCGACATTTCTAAAAAGTATGGATTAGTCTTCGACTTCAAATCCCATGCTTCTAGCAGTACCTTCAATCATGCGCATAGCAGCTTCAACATCTGCAGCGTTTAGATCTTGCATCTTGGTTTCGGCGATTTCCTTAACTTGTGCCTTAGTAACCTTAGCTACCTTCTTAGTATTAGGTTCACCAGATCCCTTATCAACCTTAGCAGCTTTCTTTAAAAGAACTGCAGCAGGTGGAGTCTTAGTAATGAATTCGAATGAACGATCTTCATATACAGTAATAACTACAGGAATAAGCATTCCCTTTTGATCAGCAGTACGTGCATTAAAGTCCTTAGTAAAACCAACAATGTTGATTCCAGCTTGACCCAATGCAGGACCTACTGGAGGTGCAGGAGTTGCTGCACCAGCAGGAATTTGTAATTTAACTACATTAATAACTTTTTTTGCCACGGTCAATACCTCCTTGATTCCGTGATGCGGTTATAGTGGAGAATTTTCCTTTTTCTCCTCCCACAATATTACAGATACTGTGTTATTGTAGCATCATTTATTTTTAATTACAATATCAGTCATCTAATTTTTTTACTTGGTCATAATCAAGTTCAGCATTAGTTTGACGACCAAACATATCAATCACAGCAGTTAACTTACCTTTTTCAGGTTCAATTTCAGTAATTTTTCCTGAAAGGCCATTGAAAGCACCACCTGTAATTGTAACTGTTTCTCCAATTTCATATTCTACGTCTGGAATTGATTTATTATTTGTCTTGTTAGCAGATAAAATTCGCTCAACTTCATCATCATAAAGTGGAGATGGCTTAGAACCACCACCATGGCTTCCGATAAACCCTGTTACATTAGGAGTGTTTCTAACAACAAACCAGCTTTCATCAGTCATGATCATTTCAACTAAAACATAACCAGGGAAAATCTTCTCTTCAACTTCTTGTTTCTTTCCCCGAACCATTTCAGTTTTTTCTTCTTCAGGAACTACTACTCTGAAAATATAATCTTGCATCCCCAATGATTGTGCACGAGAGAGTAAATCCTTCTTTACTTTGTCTTCATAACCTGAATAAGTGTGTACCACGTACCATTGTTTTTTCTGAGTTTCAACCATTTTAAACCTCTTATTAATCAAATAAAATCTGCGAAATAAAAAACCTCCATCAGGGAGGTTTAACTTTGTATTAATTATATCACACTACCAACTTTATAAGAATAATTGTGTCATATAAGTAAATAGCCAATCTAAAATTCCAAGATAAACACCAAACAAAATAGTACTTCCCACAACTACTGCTGTATCACGTCTATTTTGTTTCCAAGTTGGCCAAGAAACTTTTTTCATTGTTTGGCCTACACTCTTTAAAAATTTAAACATTTACTTTCCCCTACCTTGTTTCTTTGTGAACCGTTTGCTTACCGCAATGTTTACAAAACTTTTTTAATTCCAATCGTTGACTTCTGTTTTTACTTGCAGCAATAGAATAATTGCGTGATCCACAAACTGTGCATGCAAGTGAAGCTTTTTTAACTACCATTTTTTTCACTCCTAAATTAAATAATTTAATAAGTATTAACTTAAAGTGAACCTTAAATTGTACAGTTATAGCCTTGTACTTTAAATTCTAATTCACTTTTTTATGAGTTGCAAGACATATAAATCTTATTATTAACATATAAATTCTTTAAAATCAAAAAAATTGCTTTTAATGCGCTTTCATTATACGTGTACATCTATTAATGGGAGCGTTTTTCTATTATAATCTTGCTTGCATGTTATTTTTTTATTAAATTTCAGAGGGGAAAATATTATTTTATGGAACATACATGGATGATAAAGTACTGGGCTGAATTTCTCGGAACAGCTATTTTAGTACTTTTTGGTAACGGTGCCGTAGCTAACGCTATGTTAAAAGGTACTGCTGGTAATAATGAAAATGATAAAGCTAACGGTGGTTGGATTTTAATTGCTTGGGGATTTGGATTCGGTGTCATGATTCCTGCTTTCCTATTCGGAGCAATTTCAGGAAATCACTTAAATCCTGCCGTAACTTTAGCTCAAGCAACTGCAGGAGTCTTTCCTTGGGCTCACGTAGTTCCTTATATCATCGCCCAATTACTTGGGGCAATGGTAGGGCAATTACTTGTTGTTGCACTTTACTATCCATATATTAAACAAACTAAAGAAGTTGACGCCGTATTCGGAAGCTTTTCTACATCAGATTATGCAAACAGTAGATTTAACGGTTTTATTACTGAGTTTATCGATACAGCCATTTTACTTTTTGCTGCTGTAGGTCTTTATAGAGGAATGTTCTACCACCAATCAGTAGATATTGCTAACATCGGCGTAGGATTCTTAATTACTGCCCTTGTTATGTCTGGTGGTGGACCAGCAGGTCCCGCTCTTAACCCTGCTCGTGACTTAGGTCCTAGATTGATTTATACTATCTTACCACTTCCCAACAAGGGTTCATCTCACTGGGAATATGGTTGGATTCCAGTAATTGCTCCTATTTTAGGAGGTATCTGCGGAGTATTACTTTACAAAGTAATTTTCGGACTTTAACATTTATTTTTTAGCTGCTAAGATAATTCTTAGCAGCTTTTTATTTAGGAGAAATTTAATGAAAATTATTATCGCACCTGATTCTTTTAAAGGCTCGCTTACTGCAGACGAGGTGAGCCAAGAAATTCATACCGGTCTCTTACGTGTGTTTCCTCATGCAAAGTATCAATTAATTCCAATGGCAGATGGTGGGGAAGGTACCCTTGAGGCTTTAGTAACAGCCACCAAAGGAAGTTTTATTAAAGTAAAAGTTCATAATCCACTTCATAAAATTACCGAAAGTTATTTTGGATTAACTGGTGATAAACAAACTGCAATCATTGAAATGGCACAAGCCAGTGGATTACAGTTCGTGGACAAAAATACGGCTAACCCAGGCTTTACATCAACCTATGGAACCGGTGAATTAATAGCTAAAGCCCTAGAATATAATCCCAAGAATATTATTATTACTATGGGTGGAAGTAGTACTAATGATGCTGGAGCAGGAATGATCACTGCTCTCGGGGCAAAATTATTAGACAACAATAACATGCCCGTTAACCTAGGTGGTGAAAACTTAGATTTAATTTCTAAAATCGATCTTACGGAATTAGATGCTCGCCTTAAAAAGACTAATATTATTTTAGCAACCGATGTTCAAAATCCTTTAACTGGAAAACAGGGCGCTTCTCTTGTTTTCTCTAAACAAAAGGGTGCCAGCAATTCTCAGGCAATTATGCTAGATAAAAAACTCCACTCTTTTGCCCAACTTTCTAAACAAATTACAGGACTAGACCACGAATTTACCCCTGGTGCTGGGGCTGCCGGAGGTCTTGGCTTTGCAGGATTAACTTTTTTAAATGCCAAAATTGAATCCGGAATTGAGTTAGTATTAAAATTAACAAATTTTCATCAAAAAGCTAAAGATGCAGATCTAGTTTTTACTGGCGAAGGTGGAATCGACTTTCAAACTCAATTTGGTAAAACCCCTTTTGGAGTTGCCCAAGCAGCTAAACTTGCTAGTCCAAATTGCACTGTAATTGCTCTAGCTGGAAATATTGGGGCTAGTGTTGAAGTCTTATATGGGGATGATAAAATTGACGCAATTTTTGCTACAGAAACTGGTGCTAAATCCCTTTCTCAAGCTATTAAAGATAGCAAGCATGATCTTAGACAAACAAGTGAAAATATTGCTCGCTTAATTAAGCGACAACAAAAAAGGCGTTAGGTAATCTAACGCCTTTATTTTGAATTTTTTTGAATAAAATTCAAAATTTCAATATCTTTTTCTTCAAGCCATGGTAACATTTCCTCTTCTGCTTTAAGAGTATCATGACCACTTTTTTCTAAAAAGAAATTCCACATCCATTCACGGACACTGATTTCTTCTTTAGTATTTTCTAAAACTTCTTTTAACGGTTTATCTAGAAAGTTTGTCATTTTTTCATCCATTCTTTTAATCTTCCATATTAAATAATAACCGTTCAAGCTTCTTTTTACAACGATGCTTAGCCTGTTGCAATTGACTTTTTGTTACCTCAGTTAATTTGTCCTCATCTAGTTTTCCTAAATGATGGAGTAAAGCTAATACTTCCAAGCCTGATAGACTTGACACATATTCATTAAGAATCTTACTATTTGGTATTAACTGTAGGAGTGAACCTTCTTCTTGGATTATTCCATCATCAACCATTAATTCATAAGATAATGCCTTCCGATATGGTTCTCTTATCTTTGCCATTTCATGACGTAATAGTGAGCATGCATGATTTACCAAATTTGTCTTAAAAAAGGAACCAAATTTACCGCCTCTTTCAAAATCGTATTTTTTACAACTTTGATAGCATATCAAAAGTGAATCTTGATTCCAATCTTGATAATCATATGAACGTAGATAGAATCTTTTCTGCACATTAATTGCTACTCCCTGATATCTCTTCATTAATTCTTTTAAAGCTTCGCTATTTCTTTCCCTTACTAAGAGAATTAATTCTTCATCGTGTCTTTCTTCTAATTTCAAAATTGACTTTTCCTTTCTAATTTTTACTTTTAAAGAATACGATAAAATGAATTTTTCGCTAACCAAACACCAGTTTAAACAAGACAGATCCTTAATATTGTTGCAGCTAAATAAGACATCTATTTTTAGATGTCTCATTTTATTGATATTCTTAATTTAATGGGTGACGACTGTTAAACATTTGGTAAAGTAATACCCCTGTAGCAACACTCGCATTTAATGATTGAACATGGCCAACCATTGGAATCGTTAAAGTTTGATCCATTTGTTTTAGTAATAAAGGTGAAATTCCTTTACCTTCATTTCCAATTACCAAGACACTTTTACCTTGGGCATCCCAACGTCGATAATCTATTCCTTCCATCGCTGTGCCAAAGAACCAAAAGCCTCTTTTTTTCAATACTTTAGTTGTTTGTACTAAATTATTTACACGAGCAACTGGTACATGATCAATTGCTCCTGTTGAAGTTTTAGCTACCACTGATGTTAAGCCACTAGCACGACGCTTAGGAATAATTACCGCATCAACACCTGTAGCATCACTTGTTCTTAAAATTGAGCCCAAATTATGAGGATCTTCTATAGAATCTAGCATTAATAAAAAAGGTTCTTTCCCTTCTTCATCAAATTTATCAAGTAATTCATCTAAATTTGCATATTCAAAAGAAGCAATCGCTAAAACTAACCCCTGGTGATTACCTTGATTAGTTAATTGATCAAGTTTATTTTTAGGTGTTTCTTGAACAACTAAATTCTTTTTCTTAGCTAACTGATAAACTTGATTAGCAAAATCTTCGTGAATACCCTTTTGTAAAAAAACTTTATTTATTTTTTCAGCATCTTGCGTTTTTAAAAAATCAATTCCTGCATGACGTCCAAAAACAAAATCTTCTTTATTTTCACTCATTTTTTTCTCCATGTTCAACCTGATAAATACACCATTCACATAATTCTTTTACTCTCTCATCTTTGCCAGCTAAATCTAAATAACCAATTAAAGCCTCAAAGCCAGTTGATAATCGATAAGTAGCTAATGATGTATTTTTAGCGTGGGTATGGCTTTTGGCATTTCGACCACGATGATAGATATCTAACTCATCATTAGCCAACATTCCATCCTCTTCCATTTTAGTGATCAAATCTGCTTGGGCTTTAGCTGACACATAATGTGTTGCAGTTCTTTGTAATTTTTGAGGCCGAACGATACCACTTTTAACTAAATGACGACGGATATAGGCTTCATAAACACCATCCCCCAAATAAGCTAGGGTTAAGGAACTAGTGGTATAAGGATCAACCTTTTTTTCAACTAACTTTTTAGGCTTAGGCATGGTGCCACCTCGTTCCCTGAGGAGTGTCCTCTAAAATAATTCCTTTTTCCTTTAATTTATCACGCAATTCGTCACTTTTAGCCCAATCTTTATTCTCTCTGGCTTGATTTCTCTCAGCTATTAAGGCAAGGATTTCATCGTTATCAACCGAATTACTATTTTCTGCAAACTCTACTCCAAAAATTAAAAGCCATTGCTTTAAGAGATTGTAAGCTTGTTGCAAAGCTTCTTTATCAACTTTGTTTTTTTGTAAATGACTGTTAATTTCTGTCACAAAATCATACATAACACTCAAAGCATTTTGAACGTTAAAGTCGTCATCCATTTCTTTTTCAAATTTTTCTTTTGCTAAATTTACAGTTTTCAAAAAGTCAGTTGCTTCTTCTCCTGCTGTCTTGTCAGCTAAACGATCAGCCATATTTCTTAAAACTGTTTGATACCGCTCCAAAATCGTTTTTGCCTGCGTCAAACCATCTTCAGAATAATTAATAGGACGACGATACTGCACACTAGACATGTAAAAACGTAATACTTGAGGATCAACTTTTTTCAACAGATCATGTACTGTCACAAAATTATGCAAAGATTTTGACATCTTTTCTTGCTTTTTACCTACAGTTACAAATCCATTATGCATCCAATAATTTACAAACTTTTTACCTGTTTTTATTTCACTTTGTGCGATTTCATTTTCATGATGAGGAAACTCAAGATCTTGACCTCCACCATGAATATCAATGCTATCACCTAAGTATTTGGTGCTCATTACTGAACATTCAATATGCCAGCCTGGTCGTCCCTTACCCCATGGTGAGTCCCAAGCAATTTCATCTGTTTGTTTTTGTGCTTTCCAAAGAGCAAAGTCAATCGGATCTTCTTTCTTATCTTGCTCAGCATCTGAAATATGCTCAGAGGCTCCTTCTTCAAGTTGTGCAATATTTTTATCGCTTAATTTTCCATAATTTTTAAATTTCTTTGCACGATAGTATACATCCCCATCAACTTCATAAGCATATCCCTTATCAATTAAATCTTGCACAAAGGAAATAATGTCTTTGATTTCATGAGTAGCACGGGGATGAAGAGTAGCATCTTTAATATTTAATGCTTTTGTATCCTCTAAATAAGCTTCAATAAATCTATCTGCTAGTTCTGGAACAGTAATATTTTCTGCTCTAGCTTCATTAATCATTTTGTCATCAACATCTGTAAAATTAGAGACGTAATTTACATTGTAGCCTTTATATTCAAGGTAGCGTCTAATTGTATCAAAAGCAATTACACTTCTTGCGTTACCAATGTGAATATAGTTGTAAACCGTTGGCCCACAAACATACATGCTTA
This sequence comes from Lactobacillus sp. PV037, assembly GCF_014522345.1. Classification (NCBI taxonomy): domain Bacteria; kingdom Bacillati; phylum Bacillota; class Bacilli; order Lactobacillales; family Lactobacillaceae; genus Lactobacillus; species Lactobacillus sp. PV037. The sequence continues at coordinate 1,223,234 of NZ_CP041987.1, forward strand.
CTTTTCCAGCCACTAAAGGTTTAAATTCTTCCTTCTGCCGGGTTAAGGTATTATAAATTTTCACACTCAAGCCTTCTTTCCTTGAATAAATTTCTATTTTCTATTTTACCAAAAAAGCCACGTTTTCACGTGGCTTTTAACTTTGAAAGCTTACTAAATATTTTCTTCATCCAATTGCTTTAAAGTCAAATCAATGTGCTTCATTGCTTTATCTTTACCCATTAATTCAAGGGCTTCTCCAATTCCAGGTCCCACCATTGAACGAGTAGCAGCAATTCTAATTGGCATAAAGAGTTTTCTTCCCTTTACCCCAGTTTGTTTACGAGTAGCTTGAATTGCATTCATAACTTGAACAGCAGTGAAACGAGGAATTAAATCAAGTTGTTTCTTGAATTCTTCAATTACTGGACGAGCATCATCATTTTTAATTTCTTCAATTTCTTCTGCAGTAAGCTTTGGTTCTTCTTCAAAGAAAATTTTAGAAAAATCAACAATTTGTTGAGTATAAGACATTTGAACAGCATAAATATTCACTAACTGACGAATCCATTCCATTTTTTCTGGACTGATTTCTTCACCTACACGACCTGCTTGTTGCAAATTATTTAAAGCTAAATCTAACAATACATCACGATCAGCATTCTTTACATATTGATTGTTAATCCACTCTAATTTCTTTTGGTCAAAAGCAGCTGGTGACTTAGAAAGACGATCTGGGTCAAAAGATTTAATTAATTCTCTCTTTGAAAAAATTTCGCTTTCTCCAACAGGTGACCAACCAAGCAAAGTTATAAAATTGAACATTGCATCTGGTAAATAACCAAGTTCACGATATTGTTCAATAAATTGGAGAACTGATTCATCACGTTTTGAAAGTTTCTTACCAGTTTCAGAATTAATGATCAATGTCATATGACCAAATTTAGGTGCATCCCATCCAAGCGCTTCATATACTACCAATTGCTTAGGAGTATTAGCCACATGGTCATCCCCACGTAAAACATGAGTAATTTCCATTAAGTGATCATCTATTACTACAGCAAAGTTATAAGTTGGCATTCCGTCACGCTTTTGAATAACAAAATCGCCACCAATAGTATCTGATTCAAAAGAAACTTTTCCTTTAACCATATCATCCCATGCATAAGTTCGATGTTCTGGAATATGAATTCTTACGACAGGAGTAATACCTTTTGCGGCTGCCTTTTCTTGAGCTTGCTTAATTTCATCTGCAGTCATGCCTTCATATTCATAAACATAATGAGGGGCAATTCCCATTGCACGTTGTTCTTCACGTTGCTCTTCAAGTTCTTCTTCAGTCTTATAAGAATAGTATGCTTTACCTTCATCAAGTAATTGCTGAATGTATTTGTTATAGATATCTTTTCTTTCAGACTGTCTATATGGGCCGTAATCTCCACCAATATCTGGACCTTCATCCCAATCAATCCCAAGCCAATGAAGATTCTCCATTTGAGATTTAGATCCACCTTCAACATTACGTTTTTGGTCAGTATCTTCAATTCGAAGGATCATTTTTCCTTTGTTATGACGTGCAAACAAATAATTAAATAATGCAGTACGTGCATTACCAATATGTAAGTGTCCAGTAGGACTTGGTGCATAACGTACACGAATCTTTTTCTTAGCCAATTAAAGCGCCTCTTTCATTCTTTATAAATGTGTCTCTTTAAGTTTAACTTTTCTCATAAAAAAGTTCAATTGTTTATCTTGTTATCCAAAAACTAGCTTTAAAGCTTGGGCTAAACTTGAAATTCCTATTACTTCAATATCGGTTCGATTTTTAAGGTCAGTTGATAAATTATGACGGGGAATAAAAATTCGTTTAAAGCCTATCTTTGCGGCTTCATTAACTCTTGCTTGAATTTGATTGACTCTTCTAACTTCACCCGTCAAGCCGATTTCTCCCACAAAGCAATCTGTTGCAGGAATTCCTTCATTTTTATAACTAGAAGCCACTGCCATTGCAATAGCTAAATCAATTGCTGGTTCATTTAATTTAATTCCACCTGTTGCCGTTAAAAAAGCATCTTGATTCTGTAACATTAAGTTACCTCTTTTTTCAAGCACAGCTAACAAAAGGGCAACACGATTATAATCAAGTCCAGAAGTAGTCCTTTTGGCATAACCAAAAGCAGTGGGCGCTACTAATGCCTGAATATCAGCCATAATGGGCCTTGTTCCTTCTAACGACACTACAATTGCTGAACCAGTTGAATCAGGTAAACGTTCATCTAGGAAAATTTCTGACGGATTAGTTACTTCTTTTAATCCTTCATTTTCCATTTCAAACATCCCCATTTCATTAGTGGCTCCAAAACGATTTTTTACAGACCGTAACATTCGATAAGCATGATGCCCATCTCCTTCAAAATACAAAACAGTATCTACCATATGTTCTAAAATCTTTGGCCCAGCAATTGCCCCTTCCTTGGTCACATGTCCAACTACAAAAACTGTAATTTCATCATTTTTTGCAATCTTCATTAATTCATTGGTAACTTCTTTGACCTGGGCAGCTGATCCTACCACCGAATCAAGACTCGGTTCGTTCATCGTTTGAATAGAATCAATTACTAAAAATTTCGGCTTTATTTCATCAATCTGATGCCGAATATTTTCCATATTTGTCTCTGGGTACAAAAGCATCCCCGACTCAGCCACATTTAAACGATCAGCTCTCATCTTAATTTGACTTGCTGACTCTTCTCCTGAAACATACAAAACTTTGTGTTTCTTTGCAATTGCACCCATGATTTGTAACATTAAAGTCGACTTACCAATTCCTGGATCTCCACCAATTAGTACAAGTGATCCCGGCACAATTCCTCCACCTAAAACCCGATTTAACTCTTCAAATTCTGTCTTAATTCGTGTTTCTTTTTCTGCCTTTACTTCATTAAGTTTTACTGGCTCATTTAATCCTACTTTGGTCATTAAACGACTGGGAGTTGCTTTAGTAGAAGTCTTAGAGCTTTGAATACTTTCTTTTTCAAACTGATTCCAGGCCCCACAATTAGGACAACGCCCCAAATATGAGGCAGAAATATATCCACAACTTCTACATTTATATTGAGTTTTAACTTTTGCCATTAACTATTCCTTCCTAATCCAGAAGAACCAAATCCACCATCTCTTTTTCTAATAATTGGCTCATCATTATCTGCTTTTAAATAAGGGAGAAAAATTCCCTGTCCAATACGTTCACCCTTTTTTATTTTTAGAGGTTTAACCCCATAATTTAATAGCTGAAAATAAATTTCTCCTTCATTATTTTCATTATTATAATAGTCACTATCAATTACACCAATTCCATTTGGTAAAGTCACATTTCTTTTAAAAGTATTCGATGAACGATTAGCTAAGATTAACACTTCATCGTCTGGCATATAACATTTTATTCCTGTCGGTACCAAAAAAGGTCTTAAGATCTCTGCTGCTAATTTGCAGTCATGCTCATTTACTTCATGGTGATTTCTAATTAATCTAAAAATCCGCACAAAATTAAAGCGCCAAATTGAAGGGATCACCACATCTTGCGCCGCTTCAAAATCATATCCTGCACTAGCAATAGTTTGGCGTCTAGGCAATGTTAGATTAGCATCCTTATACTTTGAGACAATTTCAAATCCTCTTTTATGCATTTTACTTCCTACCTTTGCTTAATTCTGATTTAATTCTAACGTATTTCTTTATGCAAAAAATACAAATTTTCACAAAATTAAATTAGACCTATTAATTTCAATGGTATAAAATACTTATAATTAACTATTAGGAGGTTTTTATTATGACAAAAGAAATCACATCTGACAAGATTAAAAACTTTAAAAAAGATTTTAAGTCTAGTCGTTCTAATCGAATTGCCAGCCGTGCCGCTCAAGAAAACGGTATTTATAAGGCCAGCCAAAGTTTAGAAACTAAGATCAACTTAGAACCTACATTTTCAATTGAAATCGACACTGGAAAAGTTGCTAATCAAAAACAATCTGGACGCTGCTGGATGTTTAGTGCTTTGAACACAATGCGTCACTCAATTCAAAAAGAATTTAAGATCAAGGATTTTGAATTATCTCAAAACTACACTAACTTTTGGGATAAATTTGAAAAATCTAACTGGTTCTTTGAAAATGTCATTGAAACTGCAGATAAAGATTTAGATGACCGTAAGGTAGCATTTTTATTTACTACTCCACAACAAGATGGTGGGCAATGGGATATGCTCTGTGGAATTATTGAAAAATATGGTATTGTACCAAAATCTGCTTATCCTGAAACTGCCAATGCCACTAATTCTCGTGCTTTAAATGACACTTTAAATACTTTACTTCGTAAAGACGGACTTGAATTACGTAAAATGGTTCAAGAGGGTAAATCAGATGAAGAAATCCAAAATCGCAAAGATGAAATGCTAGAAGAAGTTTATCGAATTTTGGCAATTTCTTTGGGAGTGCCACCTACTACCTTCGATTTTGAATATCGCGATGATGATAAAAACTTCCACCGTGATCCTAACTTAACCCCACAAGATTTCTTTAAAAAGTATGTTGGCTGGGATTTAAGTCAATACATCTCAACTATTAACGCACCTACAGAAGATAAACCATTCCATAAGGTTTTCTCAGTTGAATATTTAGGAAATGTTAAAGGTGGACGTCAAGTTCGTCACTTGAACTTACCAATTGATGAAATGAAAAACCTAATTATTGAACAATTAAAAAATGGTGAAGTTGTTTGGTTTGGTTCTAACGTTGTTAAAGATTCAGAACGTCAAGCAGGTTTACTAGATACCAAATTATATCGACGTGACGAGCTATTCAACGTTGACTTTGATATGTCAAAAGCTGATCGTTTGAACTCTGGCGAATCCTTAATGGATCATGCAATGGTAATCACCGGCGTAGACTTAGTTGATGGTAAACCTACTAAATGGAAGATTGAAAACTCATGGGGTGAAAAACCTGGTTTTAAAGGCTACTTTGTAATGAGTGATGATTGGTTTGATAATTTTGTTTATCAAGCTGTTATTAACAAAAAATACCTCTCTGAAGATTTAAAGAAAGCCTTTGAAGAAGGCAGTAAAAATCCTATTCAACTTTCTCCATGGGATCCAATGGGTGCTTTGGCAACTAAATTTTAATGAATAAAAAACTACACAAATCTTTGTGTAGTTTTTTGTTACCAAATGTGCAATAAGCGGGTTGGATCAATTTTTGATAAATTGAATTGATGAACATGTTGATGCTTATTCTCTGGAAATTCCTTAACAAAATCTCCAATATTATATAAACCTGTGGAATAGCTCCAAACACCTTTAACCTTTCTGATTGGATCTAACATCTCATTACGAATTGGATAAGCAGAAATCAAAAAGTGCTTTCGATGAAATTTAAACACAAAAAATGGTAATTTAAAATCTTTAATAGCTTCTTGAGCTGTCTTAGCTAAAGGAATTACATTTCGATAAGTTCCATACTCTGCGTTAAATTTATCATTAAATGAAAAATAAAAATTCGAAATATGAACACTAGGAAAATGTTCAGGTTTTACCTTATCTGGGACACAAATTACATGGGCATAATGGTCAAGATTTTTTTCTTTTTGACTTAAAGCGTGTTCCATCCCCGTTGGTAAAATTGAAAAGGCCCAATCTGGAATTTCTGGATGTGCAATGTATTCGTTATACATCATTTTAACCACTTCTGGCTTAACCCAATCATAATGCATTCGTGTCCGATTGCGACGTAGTAATCCATCTAAAGTATTGTGATACATCAAATCTACCACAAACAATTCATAATGATATTTATCCACCCAAGGCTTAAAGTGTTCAATTGATTCCGGCGTAATATGAGTTCCATCTACTATCACAGTTTCCCCACGCTTCATTTTTTCTTCTACAAATTCATCAACTAAAGCAGTTGCCTTTTTATTAGCGTAGCGTGGTACTACTTGATGAAGATAATCATACTTTTTTTCATAAAATACTGTTAAATCTGCTAAAAGCAAACGTACTTCATCACGAGAAATTGCGTATGGTTGTAGATGGTGGCGAGCAATAAAAGAAGATTTGCCAGAACCCGGTGCTCCCCTCAATAAAAATATTTTACGCATCTATTTTCTCCATTTATTAATAGTCTTAATCACTATTGAATTTTATCATAATAATTGACTTTCTACACTATCAATCAAAGGATACTAGCTGAATTAAGAAAAAATCTTTTTATCTTTAATATTTAACTGCTTATCAAATTCATAAACTATTGGTTGGGCATTAGGAACTTCTAGGTTTAAAATTTCATGATTATCTATGTTCTCTAACTTTTTAATCAAGGCTCTTAAACTTGAGCCATGAGCAACAATTAATTGATCCTGACCAGCTACCAAGTAAGGAGCAATTTGATCTTCAAAATAGGGCATTAATCTTTTTTGAGTTTGGTGCAAACTTTCAGCTCTAGGAATTAATTTTGGATCTAAAAATTGATAACGACGGTCTGGGGAATTATTTTCTAATTTGGGTGGTACACTATCAAACCCACGTCGCCATTCTTTTACTTGTTCAATCCCAAAAATTCGTTTTGATTCTTCTTTATTAATTCCTTTGAGTGCCCCATAGTGTCTTTCATTTAAGCGCCATGTTTTAGTAATTGGGAGCCACAAAAAGCCCCCAATTTCCGCAATAATATTGGCAGTAATAATTGCTCGCGATAACAAAGAAGTGTGAATATGGGTAGGTGAGAAGTCCTTTAAGTTGCTGATAATTCTTCCTGCTTCTTTTGCTTGTAAAATTCCTTTTTTACTTAATGCAACATCATTCCATCCTGTATAGACGTTTTCTGCATTTGCCACACTCTCGCCATGTCTTACCAAAACTAATTTTGCCACTTTTTATCCTATCTAGCGTATCACTAACATAACTATTCCTGTAATTGTGAAAATAATGCCTAAAATTAAAAAGCTCTTTTCTCCACCTGTTGGATATTTCATCTTGCTAACTTTATCCTGACCAGTAAAAGTAATTTTCTTTTCTGCAATTAATTTCTTATTTAGTCGTCTTTTCCAGGCTGTATAAAGATCCCATAAGCCCACTACTAATACAATAATACTAACCCATATATTACTCATTATTCATCCTCATTTTTATCTCGATGGACACTGCTTCCATTAACTTTTTGATCTAAAGCTCGCACCCCATCTTTAAATACTTGCTTAGATTTCTTTAAAATTTCTTGGCCTTTTCCATCAGTTGCCTTATTAACTTTATTAGCTCCTTGCGCAATAGCTGCTTTAATTGTTGGCCATTGATTTTTGTGGAAACTTTCGGCTTGTTTTTTTGCTAAACTAGCTAACTGGGTTGCCTCTTTTTTAATTTGAGACTTTAATTCATCAGTATCAATTTTCATTACAATCGTCTCCTTCACTTATTCTCTCAGCTAACATTGCATCGTTTTTTCCGCGAATACATTCTGCTTGTAAAGTTACGTGGTTTATTCCCAAAGTTTTGAGTTTTTCTTCAATTTCACCATAAAGATTATCTAAACTTGCAGCATCCATTTTACCATCGACATTAATGTGGGCATCCAGCATGGTCATATCTTCAGAATATTGCCAAACGTGCATGTGATGAACATTTTTAACTTCTGGAAACTTTAAAATTATCTTACTTACTTCATTTAAATCAATGCTAGGGTTGGTCTCCATTAAAATATTAGCTGCCTTGATTGTAACTTTATATGCTTCATTCAGTAAAAATAATGAAGCTGCAATTGTTAATACCGGATCAATCCATTCTACTTTCCAAATTGCGATTATAATTGCTCCTACCACTACAGCAATACTTGTCAATGCATCTGACATCATATTTAAAAAAGTTGCCCGTGCATTTAAACTTTTCTTTGCATCCCTTGCCACTATCAACATCGAAACCACATTAGCTGCTAACCCAATTAGCGCTACCCATAGCATGATGCCACTCTTAATAACTTCAGGATGAGAAAAACGTCTGATTCCTTCTACTAGCAAAAAAATACTAATGATAATCAAAATAATTCCATTGGTAAAAGCCGCCAAAATTTCTGCACGTTCATAACCAAAAGTTTTGCTTTCATTTCTTTTTCTTCTAGCAATCAAATTAGCTACAAAGGCTAAAATTATTGAACCAACATCACTCAAGTTATGCACTGCATCTGATAACAATGCTAATGAACCTGAAAGAGCACCTCCAATAAATTCTGCCACCGTAATCAGAATATTTAAAACTGTTACCCAAAAATATGCTAAGCTAGATTTTTTATCCATGTTTTTCCTCAAAATTATAGATTAACTAAATCACTACTCTTTACATTATAATCCACAATTTCAAAACGGTCATTATCATGTAAAATCCCACGCGAAACACTGCCATTTGCTGGAAATTCAATTTTATTTTTGTCATTATAATTAATCCAGTATTTGGTTCCCAAAGTTTTAATAAAATCTCCATGCGATACAATTAAAACTCGCCCTAGATCTTTAGTTTCTTCACCCAACTGCTTTATTGCTTGCTGCATTCTTTCTTCTAATTCTTGCTCATTTTCTGCTAAATGACGTGGGTCAGCTTCTTTAGTGGCCTGTCTAAATTTTTTCATCCCTAAAGTAGCGATAATTTTATCGATATCTGTTTCAGGTCCCATTCCTCCAGCAATGGCAATTTTCTCCCAGGTTTCATTAATATCGTCACCTTCAAAGGAGCCAAAAAATACTTCTCTAAATGCTGGTAACTTTTTGATTTTTCCAATCTTTGATACTTTATTTTCTCCAGCAATTAAATGAACTGTATCAATTGCTCTTTTTAAATCCGAACTATACATTTTATCAAAGTGAACTTGTGATAGATGCCGCGCAGTTACTTTTAAATCATTAATTCCTTTAACCGTTAACGGTGAATCTGCCCAACCTTGTACCTTATTTAGCTGATTGAACATTGTTTCACCATGACGAACTAAATATACCTCAGTAGCCATCTTCTCAGCTCCTCTTCCCTATGTTTCACAAAAATAATACCATTTACCTAATCTTACCAAATAGCACTTTTTATGCAAGTTTTGCTAAAATATTTTTATGTGTTTCACAATATTAATTACTACAAAGTAGACATTATTCTAGAAATTCTCTCTAATTCTTTTATAATTAAATTTGAGAAAGGATGATTTTATGGTAAAAGTAGCTGTAGTTTTTGCAGATGGAGCAGAAGAAATCGAAGGATTAACTAGTGTCGATGTTTTACGCCGCCTTAATGTAGAATGTGATATGGTCGGGCTTGATAAAAAAGCTATTACTGGTGGGCATAATATTCCTTTAGAATGCAGCAAAGTTGTCGATGACAGTTTATTAGACTACGACATGGTAGTTTTCCCTGGGGGACTTAAAGGAGCCGAGAATTTACGCGATAGTGCTACTTTGAAAGATTTGATGCTTAAACGTCATCAATTAGGTAAATGGAATGCAGCGATGTGTGCGGCTCCAATTGCCTTTTCAAGATATGGTTTATTAACTGATACTAACTATACCTGTTATCCAGGATTTGAAACTGAAATTTCACAAGAAAGTCCAAGTAGTCACTTTTCCACTGATATTACAGTCACAGATCAAGAGCAAAAAATTATCACCAGTCGTGGCCCAGCCACTGCTTTAGCTTTTGCTTATCAAATTGCAGAAACTTTAGGAATCGATACAGCCGGGCTACAAGAGGGTATGCTCTATGATTATTTAAAAGAAAATATTGATAAATAAAAAGTTTGTACATCTCATGCAACGGATGTACAAACTTTTATTTATTCATCAACTTAGTAAGTTGATAAGAATTTCTAATAAAATGATTTAAATCTTCACACTCTCTTCCTGTCACTTTCTGAAAATCATCACTTACTTGATTCAATAACCCTAATGAAGCTGCTTTTGCTAAACTTAAATCTATTCCTGATGCTTCAAAATTATCTTGAGGAGCATACTCAATTTCTTCCTCTATAATTTGTGATAACAGATAAGCTAATTCAACCATATTGTAGCCTTGAGGAGCCGTTAACAAATACGTTTGCCCCTTTTTCTGATGTAAAAATCTCTGTGTAGCAATTTTTGCTACTGCATGGGCAACATCATTAGCGGTAATAAAGTTTATTTTGTTAATTTCACATGGAGACTTAATTTTTCCATTCTTTCGAATTTCTAAGATATCTTTTACTATTTTATCTGCCAAGACTCCATGGCGAATCAACGTATAATTAATAGAGCTGGCTGCTAATCGTCTTTGAAGATACCCATATAAAGCTGAAAATACATAAGGATTATTACTTTGGTCAGCAAACAGATTGATAAGCATAAAATTAACTTTTTTGCCTTTAACTCTAACTAACAAATTTTCAAAATTATTAATTTGTGTTTGAATATTTTCCTGCTCAGAAGGTAAATAAATGATGCAGTCTCCATTTTCAATTAAATTTAAACTACTCGTAACTCCTATTGACTTATCAACTAGGGATGAAATCCAGGCAGTTATTTTTTGACCTAAAGAATGAGTTGAATTTATTATATACTTCACTTTAAATGCCCCTTTTTCTTTAATTTTAAAAGATGGGAGTACATTATACAAAGATTATTTATTACTTTTCTTGATTTTATTACATGGTATCTAAATTTACACAGCGTTTCGTTGCAATAATATACTAAAAATCTCCACAAAAAAACTCAGCAAAAGCTGAGTCTTTGAGATATTTAAACGATAATAAAATAATATTAACGTTTTGAGAATTGTGAAGCTTTGCGGGCTTTCTTCAAACCTGGCTTCTTTCTTTCCTTCATTCTTGGGTCACGAGTTAACATACCAGCCTTCTTAAGCGGACCACGGAAATCTGGGTCAACTTCTAAAAGTGCACGTGCAATACCAAGACGAATTGCACCAGCTTGGCCTGAGAAACCACCACCGTTAACATTAACTAAAATGTCATATTGACCTTCAGTTTCAGTAATGTCTAATGGTTGTTTCATATCCTTAACCAAGTTAGGGTATGGAATGTATTTAGTTACGTCTTCTTTATTAATGGTAATCTTACCATTACCTGGTACTAAACGAACGCGCGCAACAGAATCTTTGCGGCGACCAGTTCCAGCGTAAGCTGCTTGTTGTGCCATTTATTAAAACCTCCTAGATTAATTCGTTGATATCTAATTGTACAGGTTGTTGTGCTGCATGCTTGTGATCTTCACCTGCGTAAACATGTAATTTCATGAATTGTTGATGACCAAGCGTATTCTTAGGCAACATACCCTTTACAGATTGTTCAACTAATCTTACTGGGTTCTTTGCTAATAATTCACCGGCAGGAGTAGCCTTTAAACCACCACGGTAATCTGAGTGGTGGTAGTAGATCTTATCAGTTGCCTTTTTACCAGTTAATTTGATCTTATCGGCATTGATAACGATAACATAATCACCAGTATCTACATTAGGTGTATATTGAGGCTTATTCTTACCTCTTAAAATTGATGCTACTGCAGTTGATACACGTCCAAGTGCAACACCATTGGCATCAATAACATACCACTTACGTTTAATATCACTAGTTTTAGCTAATGGGGTAGTACGCAATTTAAATTCCTCCGTTTTCTTGTGTTTGACATACAATAAGTTTCCGGGGCCTATCGTGGACAAACATACGTATATTAATTTACGTCTTTTTTTGCAAAATGTCAATTATTTTTCAAATCTAATCGATATTTTTTAGGGATTTCTTCATAAAATACATGTTTTAAATACAATCCACTCGCTGGCGCCGTTGCTCGAACTTCTTGACGATCTTTAGCTGCAATTACTCGTGGAATATCATCAACTGGACGTTTTTTACTTCCAATTTCTAATAAAGTTGCAACTAAGATCCTTACCATATTATACAAGAAACCATTACCAATGAAATCAAAAATTATTTTTTTCTCTTTTGGCTTTTCAATGATATTTATATAATAAATTTTTCTAACTTTGTCCTTAATTTGGCCACCACTTGCAGCAAAACTTGTAAAATCATGTTCTCCTAGCAAGTCCAAAGCTGCTTGTTGCATTAATTTTATATCTACGCTGTAGGGATAGTGACCAGTGTAAAAGCGATTAAAGGGATCCACAAAATGATGCTGATTGACTACATAGCGATACCATTTTCCTTTAGTTGAATATTGTACATGGAAATTTTTATCTACAATTTCACTTTCATAAAAAACTGTATCTGTTGGCATCAAAGAATTCAAAGCCAACAGCATTTTATTAGCAGGAATGGGATTACCTAGATAATCAAAATGAATTACTTGCCCTTTTGCATGTACTCCTGCATCTGTTCGTCCAGAGCCATGCACAATAATTCTCTGGCCCTTGTTAATTTTTTTCAAGGCTTCTTCAATTGCTCCTTGGACAGTTCTTTGGTTGGGTTGTATTTGAAATCCATGAAATAAATGACCATCATAGGCCATTGTCATTTTATAACGCGTCATTATTTTGTCCTAAATATTATCAATCCAATACTTAATAAAAGGAAATATCCTAAAATTATTCCATCAGCTTTTGTCCAGCTCAATACTCTATAGTGAGAGCGGGGCTTTCCTTCTTGATAACCCCGCGCCTCCATTGCGGTGGCTAAATCTAAAGCTACAGTCATCGAAGTAATAAAAAGTGGAATTAAAATAGGGATAATGTTTTTTATTCTTTTTAATAAACTGCCACTACTAAAATCAATTCCACGTGCCCGTTGAGCATTCATAATTTTAACTGTTTGATCCATTAAAGTTGGCACAAAGCGGAGGGCAATTGCCATGACTAAAGACAACTGCTCTACTGGCACCTTGAAAATTTTTAGTGGTTTCATTATCCACTGAAGTGCATCTGCAATTTGAAGAGATGAGGTGGTTAAGGTTAACACAGTTGAAATGCAGATAATCATTACAAAACGTAAAAATAAATATACCGCATTTTCAATCCCAACTTGTGTAATTTTTAAAAAGTACCAGCTCCAGTAAATGCGTCCTCCACTTGTAAAAAACATTTGTAAAAGGGAGGTAAAGAATATTAACCAAATTACTGGCTTTATTCCATCCCAAAATATTTTTGGTTTTAAATTAGTCGCCCAAATAGCTACTAAAGTAAATAAAATCAATATTCCATAAGTTAACCAATTATTGGCTAAAAACATTAAAAAAACAAATAAAAAAGTTCCAATAATTTTACTACGGGGATCCATTCGATAAACAATTGAGTCACCAGGTATATAACGACCAATAATTATTTTGCTCATTGCTTTGGTTCCCTCCTATTGATTTCATCTATAACATCTTCTACAAGGCTTGTAAGGGTGATTTTATCTTCTTTAATGGAAAAGCCTTTTTGTGATAAAAGCTGCTTAAATCCATAGATTTTAGGTTCTAAAAGGTGATGCTTTTTTAACCACTTACTTTGATTAAATAATTTATCAGTTTTATCTTGAGCAATAAGTTTTCCTTCTTCAAGGACTAACATTTCTTCAGCGTAATCTACAATATCTTCCATATCGTGGGTAACCACAACAATTGTATGTCCTTGTTGATGATACTGCTCTAAGAGCTTATAGAGTTCCTTTTTTCCTTCTGGATCTAGTCCTGCAGCTGGCTCATCAAGACACAAAATATCTGGCTTAGAAGCCATTACACTAGCAATAGCTACTCGCCTTTTTTGCCCTCCTGACAAATCAAAAGGAGAACGATGATAAAACTCGGAAGCTATTCCTACTTTTTTTAACCAAAGCTTTGCACTTTCTTCAGCTTCTTGGCGTGAAAAGCCAAAATTTAAAGGACCAAACATTACTTCTTTCAAAATATTTTCTTCAAATAGCTGGTTTTCTGGAAGCTGAAAAACAAGCCCTACCTTTTTTCGCAAAGGTTTTAGATCTTTATTAGGTGTGTGAGTGTCTAATGAAAAATTGTCTATCTCTACTTTTCCTATAGTCGGCTTTAAAAGTCCATTAAACAGTTGCATTAAAGTTGATTTCCCACTACCAGTGTGACCCACTAGTGCTACAAAACTATTATCTTTAATTTCAAAATTAATTTTTTTTAAAGCAGGATATTCAAAGGGTGTCCCCACATTATAAGTAAAACTTACTTTTTCAAATTTAATTGCCACAAAAACTCTACTACCTCTTTTTCAGTTTTTAAATTTCTTGGAATATCTATTCCTTTTTTTTCAAATTCTTTTCTTAATTGATATAAAAAAGGGGGAACTAAACCAGCTTTTACTACTAATTCTTCATTTTCAAAAAGTTCATCTGGTAAAAACTTTCCCATTAAATTTCCCTCATTTAATACCAGAACTTCATCTGATGACATTACTTCATCAATATCATGCGTAATCGACAACACTGTTAATCCAAACTTTTTTTGAAGCCTTTTTATTACCTTTAAAATTTCCTTACGGCCCTCTGGATCTAACATACTAGTTGCCTCATCTAAAATGATGATCTTCGGTTGAATAGCTAAAATTCCTGCTATTGCTACTCTTTGCTTTTGACCTCCTGATAAATTTTGAGGCTCTTTTTCCTTATATTTCAACATATTTACTTCTTCAAGAACTCTGGGCACAATTTGATGCATTTTTTCATAAGAAATATCTCTATTCTCTAAACCAAAGGCAATATCATCTTGCACAGTTGCACCAACAAACTGATTATCAGGGTTCTGAAAAACGATTCCAATTTTATCTCTAATTTGAGGAAGTGTAGTTTCATCTAATAAAATATTATCAATAAGTATGCGATTTTTTTTAAAATCAACCTCTAGAATTCCATCTAATAATTTTGAAAGTGTTGATTTACCACTACCATTATGACCGACTATGGAGACCCAACTTTTTTCTTGAATAGAAAAAGAAATATCAGAAAGGGCCGGTGTTTGCATATCAGCATAAGTGTAAGATAAATGCTTTACATCAATAATATCTTTCATCATTTACCCTTCTTTCAAAATTAGTTTCCTTCTAATTGTAACAAATAATTCTTATATGCAAAAATTTCTAAGATCTTCCTCCTAGAAACTTTTGCATATAAAAAAATCATCCACGAAGAGGGATGAACTTAATCATCTAAGCTAGACTAGGCTATTAGCCGGCTATAAGCCACCATCATCACACTTGTTCTCGCTTTCGTGAAAGATTTAATTATAAACTATTTAATTAACTATGATTAAACTAATTCAATAATAACCATAGGTGCTGCATCACCTTTACGTGGGTTAGCAAGTTTGTACATTCTAGTGTATCCACCATTACGATCCTTGTAACGTGGTGCAATATCACTAAATAATTTTTGTAATGCAGACTTAACTACTACTGAATCACCGTCTTCATGAATATCAGCAATTTCATTACGTACAAAAGTAGCAGCTTTTCTTCTAGCATTTAAGTCACCGCGTTTACCCAAGGTAATCATTTTTTCAGTAGTCTTGCGAATTTCTTTACCACGGGCTTCAGTAGTAACAATGCGTTCGTTCATGATAAGTTGAGTAGTCATTTCTCTAAGCATTGCTTTTCTGTGAGCGCTATCGCGACCTAATTTACGGTATGCCATGAATTTTCCCTCCTTATTATTACTTAGTCTTCTTCTCGAAGAGATAGACCAAGATCATCAAGTTTATTCTTTACTTCTTCTAATGACTTTCTTCCTAAGTTTCTTACCCGCATCATATCAGCTTCAGATTTATCAGTTAATTCTTGAACTGTATTAATGCCTGCTCGCTTAAGACAATTATAAGAACGAACAGATAAATCTAATTCTTCAATCGTCATTTCAAGTTTCTTTTCATTTTGGTCGTCTTCTTTTTCAACCATTACTTCATCAAATTTTGTATCTAATTCAGTAGACATGAAAACCTTGAAATGTTCAATTAAAATCTTTGATGCAAAACTTAAAGCATCATTAGGTGTAATTGAACCATTAGTCCAAATTTCTAAAGTTAATTTGTCAAAATCATCTCTTTTTCCAACTCGAGCATTTTCAACTTGATAGTTTACTTTCTTAATTGGTGAAAAGAGTGAATCAACGGGGATGACACCAATAGGCATGTCCTCTGTCTTGTTTTCACTTGCAGGAACATAGCCACGACCTTGCTTGATCGCAACGTTCATATGCAAATGGCCACCTTCAGCAATACTACAAATGTATTGATCCGGATTTAAGACTTCGATGTCAGAATCAACTTTCAAATCTGCTGCAGTAACTACTGCAGGGCCTTTTACATCAATTTCAACAACTTTTTCTTCATCTGAGAGTGACTTTAATTCTAGTTTCTTCAGATTAAGAATAATTTTAGTGACATCTTCTCTAACACCTGGAATAGTTGAAAATTCATGTAATACACCATCAATCTGAATGTAAGAAAGTGCCGTTCCTGGAATAGAGGTTAATAACACCCGACGGAGTGAGTTACCTAAAGTAGTCCCGAAACCGCGTTCCAGTGGTTCGACAACAAACTTACCGTATTCTTCTTCTTGGTCTACTACGGTAATATTTGGTTTTTCAAATTCAATCATTACTGGGCCCCTTTCAAAACGTAATGTCCTGCACGCAGGTTAAACTAGACACGACGACGTTTTGGTGGTCTGGAACCATTGTGCGGAACTGGTGTAACATCGCGAATAGCAGTGATTTCAAGACCAGTTGCTTGCAATGCTCTAATTGCAGCTTCACGACCTGCACCTGGACCCTTAACTGAAACTTCTACATGTTTCATACCTTGATCCATTGCGGTCTTAGCTGCTGCTTCTGCAGCCATTTGTGCTGCGAAAGGTGTAGACTTTCTACTACCTTTAAATCCTAAAGCACCAGCAGAAGACCATGCTACTGCGTTACCTTGTACATCAGTAATCATAACTAATGTATTATTGAACGTAGAGTGAATATGAGCTACTCCGCTTTCGACATGCTTCTTTACACGGCGCTTGCGTGCTGTTTTCTTTGCAGCCATTAACTTAACCTCCTATTAACAAATTATCTCTTCTTTGAACCCTTACGAGTACGAGCGTTGTTCTTGGTATTTTGACCACGAACCGGTAAACCACGACGGTGGCGCATACCACGATAAGAGCCAATTTCAACCAAACGCTTGATATTCAAGCTTACTTCACGACGAAGATCACCTTCTACACGGTACTTATCAACTTCGCTACGAAGTTTTTCTTGGTCTTCTGGAGTTAAATCGTTTGTACGAAGATCTTCTGAAATTCCAGCTTCTTTACAGATCTTCTTAGCAGTTGGTTCACCAATACCATAAATGTAAGTTAATGCAACTACAATTCTTTTATCTCTTGGTAAGTCAACACCAGCAATACGTGCCATTTTCGCACCTCCTATTTAAAAAATACTAACCTTGACGTTGTTTGTGCTTAGGGTTTGCAGAGCAAATCACCATTACACGACCTTGTCTCTTGATAATTTTACAATGTTCACACATTGGTTTAACAGATGGTCTAACTTTCATGTTTGCCTCCGTAATCACTTAATAAAACGATATGTTATTCTACCTTTAGTTAAATCATATGGAGAAAGTTCTACAGTTACACGATCTCCTGGTAAAATGCGAATATAGTGCATTCTGATTTTACCAGAAACATGTGCCAAAATGGTAGCTCCATTTTCTAATTCAACTTTAAACATAGCATTAGGTAAAGTATCTACTACTTTACCTTCTACTTCAATGACATCTTCTTTTGCCAAAACTTTTCCTCCATAATTGAGAAATTAGCTACACTTATGAAATTATAGCACGGATAGTAAAAAATACAATTCCCAACTAATTTTTATCTAAAATTTTTTCAATTTCAGCAAAAACTTTTTCTGGACTTTGTTCCCCATTCACAGTAGCCAACAAACCTTTTTCTTCATAAAAATCACGAAGTGGTGTGTTCATTTTTTCGTTAACTTCTAAACGATTCTTAACTACTTCAGGTTTATCATCTTCGCGTTGATAAAATTCATGGCCACCACAACGGTCACAAACTCCCTCTTCTTTAGGAGGATTTGAGTTTTTGTTATAAGTAGCGCCACAATTCTTACAAATGAATCGTGCAGATAAGCGTTTGATCAAGACGTCTTCATCTACATCAATTGCAATTACATTAGTAAGAGGTTTATCAAGCTTTTTAGTGATTTTTTCTAAAAGTTCTGCTTGAGCAATAGTTCTTGGAAAACCATCAAGAATAAATCCATTTTTTGTATCATCTTCTTGAAGTCTTTCTTCAACTAATTTTGCAGTAACTTCATCAGGAACTAAGTCACCTTTATCAATAAAACTTTTTGCTTCTAGTCCTACAGGAGTTTTTTTAGCCATTGCTTCTCTAAACATATCTCCTGTAGAAATATGAGCTAAATGATATTTATCTACAATACGTTCAGAAGCCGTGCCTTTACCAGCACCGGGTAAACCCAAAAGAATTAAATTAATCATTTCTAATCCTCTCTAATAAATCCAACATATTCACGTTTCATTAGTAATCCATCAACTTGGCGTCCTAATTCTAGCACAACCCCAATTACGATTAAAAGACTTGTACCACCTAATCCAATTGAACTTGGTAAGCCAAAAATGTTAGTAGCTAGTTGTGGAAGTAATGCAACTAATCCTAAGAAAATTGCTCCAACAGTTGATAATCTCATTAAAATTTTAGAGATATATTGTTGTGTGTCTTTTCCTGGCCATACACTTGGAATATAAGCTCCTTGTTTTTGTAAGTTCTCTGAAAGTTTTTCTGGATTAACTTGAACAAAAGCGTAAAAGAAAGTAAATAAAATAATTAATAAAGTATAAATTAAAGCACCAGGAGTAGTTTGAAGACTAAAGATTTGATTAGCAACTTTAAACCATTCTTCATCTCCGTGAGTTCTTTGAAAGGCCATCAAAATAGTTGCTGGAGTTACAATAAAAGAACTCGCAAAAATAACTGGAATAACTCCGGATACATTAACCTTTAAAGGTAGAAAACTTTCGGAGCCACTTGTTACTGCTCGACGTGTATATTGGATAGGGACACGTAAGTCAGCTTGTTGAAACCATGTAACAAACTGTGTTACAAGTAAAATAGCGATAATGATCGCAATGAAGAACAATGCTCCTTGCCAACGATCACTCGGACTATTATTGATGATCAAATCTTTAACAAGTTGGTACAACCCGTTAGGAAGGCGAGCAATAATACCAGCAAAAATAATTACTGAAACACCATTACCCAAACCTTTATCTGTAATTTGATCTCCTAACCAAGTTAATAACATTGTACCAGCCGTCATAATAATGGCAATTTCAACATATGTTTGTGGGGTTTGAGATTTAACCAACCCCATTTGAGTCAATACATTGAAACCTAAGGTAATCCCGATACTTTGAACAAAGGCAATTCCTAAGGCTAAATACCGAGTTACTTGATTGGTTTTACGACGACCAACTTCACCTTGTTTTCCCCATTCAACTAATTTAGGAACAATATCCATCTGTAATAATTGAATAACAATTTGAGCTGTAATATAAGGAGAGACCCCTAAAGAGAAAATGGAATAATTATCCAAACCTCCCCCACTTACAGTATCTAACATGGGAACAAGTCCAGTTTGAGCTACCTTTGTAATTGCCTTCGCATTTACACCTGGAACTGTAATATTAGCTCCAATGCGATAAAGCAATAGGATAAAGAGAGTAAAAAGATTTTACTTCTTATTTCCTTATCCTTGAAGGCGTTCTTCAAGGTCGAGAGCATTAAATCACCTCAACAGTTCCGCCAGCGGCTTCAACTGCTTCTTTAGCAGCTTGAGAAGCTTTATTAACTTTAACAGTTAACTTCACTTTCAATTCACCGTTAGCTAATAATTTAACTCCTGAAAGTTCTTTTTTCACAAGACCAGCAGTCTTTAAAGTATCAATTGTTACTTCACTGCCGTCTTTAAATTTGTTTAAGTCTTCTACGTTAATAATAGCGTATTCTTTACGATTGATATTCTTAAAACCACGCTTAGGCATTCTTCTGAATAATGGCATTTGTCCACCTTCAAAACCTAAACGAGTTTTACCACCAGTACGAGCTAATTGACCTTTTTGACCACGTCCAGCAGTTTTTCCATAACCACTAGATGTACCACGACCAACACGTTTTCTGTTACGACGTGAGCCAGCAGCTGGCTTTAATTCATTGAGCTTCATAGTTCAGGCACCTCCTTGGATTCTTATATTATTTATTAACCTCTTCAACAGAGATTAAGTGTGCAATCTTTAGTAAAGCACCACGAGTTGCAGCGTTGTCAGGAAGAACAACAGTACTATTCACTCTACCAAGACCTAAGGCCTTAACAATCTTTCTTTGTTTTGGTAGACGGTGAGCGGCACTTTTAATTAAGGTAACTTTTAAATCAGTCATTTTTTAATCTCCTTAATCTTCTAAGCTCTTTGCAGATTCACGAAGCTTTAATACATCTTCACGAGTTTTTAACTTCTTTAAACCATCCATAGTAGCACGGATTACGTTAATTGGAGTGTTAGAACCGAGAGACTTAGAAGTTACATCTGCGATACCGGCTAAGTCCATGATGATACGAACTGCACCACCAGCAGCAACTCCAGAACCTGCTTCAGCTGGTTTTAACATAATATTTCCAGAACCATAGTGACCTATAACTTCGTGAGGAATTGTACTTCCTACAACTGGTACCTTAATCATGTTCTTTTTACCAGCTTCGACAGCCTTACGGATAGCTTCTGGAACTTCTTGAGCTTTACCAGTACCAAAGCCTACACGACCTTTTTGTCACCGACTACTACTACGGCAGCAAATCTCATGCGGCGTCCACCTTTAACAACCTTAGTAATACGGTTGATAGCTACTAATTGGTCTTCAATATCGTCTTTTTTACGATCTTTTCGAGAATCTCTACGAGAATCGTTGCGGTTTGCCATTAGTTGTTCTCCTTTCCTAGAATTCTAATCCGTTTTCACGGGCTGCATCAGCTAATGCTTGAATACGTCCGTGGTATAAGTAACCACTTCTGTCAAACACTACAGCTTTAATATTCTTTGCAGCAGCTGCTTCAGCTAATGCTTTACCTACTTGGGCTGCTTGATCCATCTTAGATCCTTCAGCGGTAATATTCTTGTCATTTGTTGAGGCACTTGCAAGCGTTACACCCTCTACATCATCAACTAATTGAGCGTAGATGTTTTTATTTGAACGATAAATACTTAAGCGTGGGCGCGCAGCAGTACCAGAAATTTTACCACGAATACGTTTATGACGCTTTAAGCGTAATTTGTTTTTATCTGGTTTAGAAATCACAATTTCACCTCAAAAATTTTCTATTTTAATTATTTACCAGTCTTACCTTCCTTACGACGAACATGTTCATCTTCGTAACGGATACCTTTACCCTTGTAAGGTTCTGGTGGACGAACATCACGAATTTCTGCCGCAAATTGACCAACTACTTGCTTTGAAATACCTTCAATTTCAATTGAAGTAGCTGATGGTGTTTTAATAGTAACACCTTCTGGAGCTTCAAATTCTACTGGGTGAGAATAACCAACATTTAAAGTCAATTTCTTACCTTGAGCAACTGCACGGTAACCAACACCAACTAAAGTTAATTTCTTAACATATCCGTTAGTTACTCCTTCGATCATTGAAGCAAGGTTTGCTCTTTCAGTTCCGTGAAGAGCTTTATCTGACTCACTTGAACGACTGAAGTGAATTTCACCATCATTTTGTTCAAAAGTAATACGTGGGTCAAAGTATCTAGTAAGTTCACCCTTTGGTCCCTTTACAGTAATATCATCACCATTTTTAGTAACAGTGACACCTTCAGGAACGTTGATGACCTTTAAACCAATTCGGCTCATTAATAGTTCTCCTTTCTGTCAAAATTACCAAACGTAGGCAATAACTTCGCCGCCGACGTTCTTTTCTCTAGCTTCTTTATCGGTAATTACACCAGCAGAAGTAGAAATGATGGCAATACCAAGACCATTAAGAACTTTTGGTAAGTTTTCTGCACTTACATAGTTTCTTAAACCTGGTTTAGAAATACGCTTTAATCCAGAAATTACGCGTTCACTATTTGGTCCATACTTCAAGAAGATCTTAATCATACCTTGTTTATTGTCTTCTTCAATTTGGTAATCACGAATGAAACCTTCTTGTTTTAAGATTTCACTAAGTGATTTTTTCAATGATGATGCAGGAATTTCAACTGAATCATGTCTTGCCATGTTGGCATTTCTAATTCTAGTTAAGTAATCTGCAATCGGATCTGTCATGACCATTTATTTTGCCTCCTTACCGTTTAATTACCAACTTGCCTTCTTAAGACCAGGGATTTGACCCTTGTGTGCTAAGTCTTTTAAGCAAATACGGCATAATTTAAATTTGCGGTAAACAGAGTGTGGACGTCCACATCTTTCGCAACGAGTGTATTCACGTGCTGAAAACTTAGCAGGACGATGATTTCTGACGATTTGTGATGTTTTAGCCATTAATGTCCTCCAATTATTTAGCAAAAGGCATACCAAATTCTGTAAGAAGTTCACGAGCTTCTTCATCAGTATTGGCAGTAGTTACAATAACAACGTCTAAACCTCTTACGCGGTTTACCTTATCGTAATCGATTTCTGGGAAAATCAATTGTTCCTTAATTCCTAAAGTATAATTACCACGGCCATCAAATGACTTAGCACTTACACCACGGAAATCACGAACTCGAGGAAGAGAAACGTTTACTAATTTGTCTAAGAAGTCATACATTCTATCTCCTCTAAGAGTAACCTTAGCACCAATAGCCATGCCTTCACGTAAACGGAAATTAGCGATAGATTTCTTAGCCTTAGTAATTAAAGGCTTTTGACCTGCAATTAAAGTTAATTCTTCAACTGCTTCATCTAAATTTTTTGCATTAGAAACAGCGTCACCTACACCCATGTTTAATACAATTTTATCAATCTTAGGAATTTCCATAACTGATTTGTAATCAAACTTTTCATTCATTGCAGGTGCAATTTCGTTTTTGTACTTTTCTAATAAACTGTTAGCCATTTATGTCCTCCTTCCTACTTTTCTGCTTTTGCAATAACTTTTACATTTGAAGCATGGATAGAACCTTCTCGTTCTTCAACCCCACCATTTGCGTTGGTTTGTGAAGGTTTTACGTGCTTCTTGATTTTGTTGATACCTTTGACAACGACACGGTTAGTTTTGGCGTTGACTGAAAGAACAGTACCTTCTTTACCTTTATCTTTACCGGTAATAACTTTTACTTTGTCACCTGTTTTAACAAACATCAGTGCACCTCCCTAAAACTTTTACAATACTTCAGGAGCAAGAGATACGATTTTCATAAAATCGTTCCCACGCAGTTCACGAGCAACTGGTCCAAAGATACGAGTACCACGAGGACTCTTATCAGCATTAATGATAACTGCTGCATTTTCGTCAAACTTGATGTATGAACCATCTTCGCGACGTGCACCTGATTTTGTTCTAACAATAACAGCCTTTACAACGTCACCTTTTTTGACAACGCCACCTGGTGTTGCTTGTTTAACAGTAGCAACAATAATATCACCAATATTACCGGTTTTACGTTTAGAACCACCTAAAATTTTAATAACTAGAAGTTCCTTTGCACCGGAGTTGTCAGCAACCTTTAAACGGCTTTCGTGTTGGATCACTAGTATATCCTCCCCTCAATAAAAATCCGCGTGATTAAATAGATTTCTTCACAATTTTTGTAAGACGGTAACGCTTCGCATGTGATAATGGACGGGTTTCCATGATACGAACAGTATCGCCAATATTAGCTTCGTTGTTTTCATCGTGTGCATAGTACTTCTTTGAGTACTTAATACGTTTCTTGTAAACAGGGTGGTTCTTGTAAGTATCAACAACAACAGTGATAGTCTTATCCATCTTGTCAGAAACAACGCGGCCTTGGTATACGTGACGACGGTTTCTTTCGTTAGTTTCGCTCAAGTTAATAACTCCCTTCCACTACTTAATTCTTACTCAATTCTTTTTCGCTAAGAATTGTTTTAATTCTAGCAATATTCTTGCGGACTTGTTTCAAGCGAGCGGTGTTTTCTAATTGACCGGTTGCTTGTTGGAAACGCAAATTAAAAAGTTCTTCTTTATATTGCTTTTCCTTTTCTAACATTTGCTCAGTGGTTAATGCTCTGATATCTTTAGCCTTCATTAGATTCGCCACCTACTTCCGAACTCTTCTTAACAAACTTAGTCTTAATTGGGAGCTTATTAGATGCAAGTCTTAATGCTTCACGAGCGACTTCTTCAGGAACGCCACCAATTTCAAACATAATCTTGCCACGCTTAACAACAGCTACCCAACCAGCTGGAGCACCTTTACCAGATCCCATACGTACCCCAACACCTTTAGCAGTGTAGGATTTTTGTGGGAAGATTCTAATCCATACACGACCACCACGCTTCATGTAACGAGTCATGGCAATACGTGCAGCTTCGATTTGTCTATTAGTAATCCAGTGAGATTCTACAGCTTCTAAACCATATTCACCGAATGCGATAGTTTTTCCACCTTTGGCTTCACCACGCATTTTACCGCGGAATTCACGACGGTGTTTTACACGCTTAGGTACTAACACTCTTAGTTTCCTCCCTTCGCTTTCTTAGAAGCATTAGGCTTGTTCTTACGTTGTGGTAAAATTTCTCCACGGTTAATCCAAACCTTAACACCAATTTGTCCGTAAGTGGTGTTTGCTTCTACCCATGCATAATCAATATCAGCTCTTAAAGTATGAAGTGGTACACTACCTTCAGTATGCCATTCTCTTCTTGCCATATCGGCACCATTCAAACGACCAGCAGTTTGTACCTTAACACCTTTAGCGCCTGAACGCATAGATCTTTGAGTTGCTTGACGAGTAGCACGTCTGAAAGCAATACGAGCTTCTAGTTGACGTGCAATGCTTTCTCCAACCAATTCAGCATCTAAATCAGGTTTCTTAATTTCTACAATATTAATGTGAACATTCTTATGAGTTAAAGCATTTAATTGTTTTCTTAAAGCTTCAACTTCTTTTCCACCTTTACCAATAACCATTCCTGGCTTTGCGGTGTGAATAGAAATGTTAATTCTATTAGCAGCACGTTCAATTTCTACAGTAGATACAGCTGCATCCGCTAACTTCTTAGAGATGAACTTTCTAATACGTAAATCTTCATTTAAAGTGTCAGCGTAATCTTTATCTGCATACCACTTTGCTTCCCAATCACGGTTAACACCGAGACGGAAACCATTTGGGTTAATTTTTTGACCCATTAAATTTACCTCCCTTAATCGTTCTTCTCAGATACTACAACGACTACATGGCTAGTTCTCTTGTTAATTGGAGAAGCCATACCTTTAGCACGTGGACGAAATCTCTTTAAAGTTGCTCCTTCATTTACGTATGCTTCAGAAACGTAAAGATTTGCACTTTCAAGATCGTAGTTATGTTCTGCGTTAGCAATTGCTGACTTCAAAACTTTCTTAACGATTGGGGAAGCAGCTCTTGGCGTAAATTCTAAAATAGCCAATGCTTCAGCAACACTCTTTCCGCGAATAAGGTCTACAACCAAGCGGGCTTTTCTAGGAGCGATGCGAACTGTTCTTGCTTCAGCTTTAGCTGAGCTAATTTGTTCTGCCATTTATGTGTTTCTCCTTTCTCTTACTTACCAGTTGTTGCCTTATCAGCAGCCTTATGACCACGGAAAGTTCTAGTAGGCACAAATTCACCTAACTTGTGACCAACCATATCTTCAGTCACATAAACTGGAACATGTTTTCTACCATCGTAAACAGCTATTGTGTAACCAACAAAGGAAGGGAAAATAGTTGAACGACGGGACCAGGTTTTAATTACTTGCTTCTTTTCGGAGCCTTCTTGGGCTTCGATCTTCTTTAAAAGGCTTTCGTCAGCGAAAGGTCCTTTTTTAATACTACGGCTCATTAATTAACCTCCTTTTGTTTAACTATTTGTTACCCTTGCGGTGACGGATAATAAGTTTTTCACTTCTAGCCTTAGAACTTCTAGTCTTAATTCCGCGAGACTTCTTACCCCAAGGAGTCATTGGTTGTGGACGACCAACTGGAGCCTTACCTTCACCACCACCGTGTGGGTGATCGTTAGGGTTCATTACAGAACCACGAGATTGTGGACGCTTGCCCAACCAACGACTACGTCCAGCTTTACCTAACTTAATTAATGAGTGTTGTTCATTACCAACAGCACCAATCGTAGCACGGCAAACTGATAAGATACGACGTACTTCACCACTTTGTAATCTTACTAAAGTGTATTTTCCATCATTACCAAGTACTTGTGCAACTGCACCAGCACTTCTTACTAATTGTCCACCTTTACCAGGCTTAAGCTCAATATTATGTACTTCAGTACCAGCTGGGATTTCACCTAATGGTAATGCATTACCAGGTTTGATATCAGCATTTGAACCAGATTCTACAACATCTCCAACTTTTAATCCTTTTGGAGCTAAAATGTAAGCTTTGATTCCATCTGTGTAGTGAAGAAGAGCAATGTTAGCAGTTCTATTTGGATCGTATTCGATAGCCTTTACAATTGCTTTTACATCGTCTTTATTGCGCTTGAAGTCAATAATACGGTACTTTTGCTTGTGACCACCACCACGGTGTCTTACAGTAATATGTCCATAAGAGTTACGACCTGCAGTCTTACTTTTTGATTCAAGTAAAGTCTTTTCAGGCTTACTCTTAGTGATTTCTGCAAAGTCTGAAGAAGTCATATTACGTCTGCCGTTTGTAGTTGGCTTATATTTGATAATTGCCAATTGACTGACCTCCTAATACTTAATTTTCTGAGTTTTCGCTATCATTAAAGATCTTAATTGGGTTAGAATCTTCAGTTAAAGTTACGATAGCTTTTCTACGACGAGCAGTCTTACCAGTATAACGACCAACTCTCTTTTCTTTTCCACGTACGTTCATGATGTTAACTTTTTTAACTTTCACATCAAAAATTTCTTCAATAGCATTACGTACTTGGGTTTTAGTAGCAGATACAAGCACATCAAAAGTGTACTTGTTATCATCCATTAAGTTCATGGATTTTTCGGTTACTACAGGGCGTAAGATGATATCGTGTGCATCCATTATGCCAATACCTCCTCAATTCTCTTAATAGCGTCTTGAGTCAATACTAAAGTATCGTAGTTAACCGCATCTACAACGTTTAAGCCATTAACAGGAACTACTTTAACCTTAGGAAGGTTCTTTCCTGATAATTGAACGTTCTTGTCATCAGATACAACTAACACCTTACCATTAATATTTGCGCTATCTAAAACAGCTTTCAAATCTTTAGTCTTAGGTGCAGCTAAAGTTAATTGATCAAGAACAACTAATTCATTGTCAGCAACTTTTTGAGAAAGAACTGACTTCATAGCTAAGCGACGTGCCTTACGAGGCATGTTCATCTTGTATGAACGTGGAGTAGGGCCGAATACAACACCACCACCACGCCATTGTGGGGCTCTAATAGAACCTTGACGAGCACGACCAGTACCCTTTTGTCTCCAAGGTTTTCTACCACCACCGCGAACAGCAGATCTATTCTTTACAGCGGAAGTACCTTGGCGCTTACCAGCTCTTTGTCTAATGATTGCGTCAAAAACAACAGCTTCATTAGGTTCAATTCCGAAGATTTCTTCATTTAAATCAACGTTACCAGTAGCTTTTCCTTTTTGATCGATAACTTGCATATTAGCCATTATAGTCCTCCTTCCTATTTAGCAGCTTTAACAGCAGACTTAACAACAATTAATGAGTTCTTTGCACCAGGAACGTTACCTTTAATAAGTAATACATTCTTTTCTGGAACAACTTTTTCGATTACTAAATTTTGTACAGTGACTGTCTTGCCACCCATACGTCCAGGTAACTTCTTACCCTTTGGTACACGGTTAATAATAGATCCCATTGAACCTGGAACTCTGTGATAACGTGAACCGTGGGTTTCAGGACCTCTTGATTGACCCCAACGTTTAATGTTACCTTGAGTACCATGACCCTTTGAAGTTCCAGTAACGTCAACTACGTCACCTTCACTAAATGAGTCCACCTTGATTTCTGAGCCGACTTCATAGTCCTTAAGCTCTACATCGCGGATTTCTCGAATGAAGCGCTTAGGTGAAGTCTTTGCCTTTGCAGCATGACCTTTGGCTGGCTTGTTACTCAATACTTCACGCTTGTCTTGGTAACCTACTTGAACTGCTTCGTAACCATCTGATTCATTTGTTTTAACTTGTAAAACAACGTTAGGGGTTGCTTCAATAACAGTTACAGGAACCAATACACCGTCTTTAGTGAAGACTTGAGTCATACCGACCTTTCTTCCTAAGATTCCTTTGGTCATGATTACACCTCCATTTAATTTTAATACTATAATTTAATCTCGATATCGACACCACTTGGAAGATCAAGCTTCATTAATGAATCCACAGTCTTAGGTGTTGGATTCAAAATGTCGATTAAACGCTTGTGCGTACGAATTTCAAATTGTTCACGTGAATCCTTGTTCTTGTGTGGTGAACGTAAAACTGTGAACAAAGTTCTTTCAGTAGGCAATGGAACTGGACCTGAAATTTCTGCACCAGTTCTTTGCGCAGTAGCTACAATCTTTGCAGCTGATTCATCGAGAATACCATGTTCGTAAGACTTTAATCTAATACGAATTTGTTGACTTGCCATCTAATTACCTCCTCGTCTTCTTTATGAAAGATGACTAGCTCGGCAAAAATTACCGACTCACCACTGTGGCAATGCAGCCGGGTGTGCCGCAACCTTTTGCGTCAAAGCTTACTTGTGTCTCCATTTAGAATTTTCTAAATGCACGATTTCTATTGTACTTGGTAAATCTATAAATATCAAGGCTTTTAAAAAATAATTTTTATTTTAATAAAAAAAGTTATTGAGAAAATTCTCAATAACTTTTTAAATTATTCAGCACTATTGCCGCCACGTTCCTTAATAATCTTTTCTTGGATTGATTTTGGAGTTGGAGCATAGTGGTCAAATACCATTGTAAATGTACCACGTCCTTGAGTTGATGAACGTAAAGTAGTTGCATAACCAAACATTTCTGAAAGTGGAACAAATGAGTTAATTACCTTAGCACCAGCTCTGTCTTCCATACCTTCCATAGTACCACGACGTGCAGTAACAGATCCCATTACATCTCCTAAGTATTCTTCAGGAGTAGTTACTTGAACCTTCATAATTGGTTCTAAGACTACTGCACCAGCCTTACCAGCAGCATTCTTCAATGCAAGAGATGCAGCAACCTTGAAGGCAGCTTCAGATGAGTCAACTTCGTGGTAACTACCATCATAAAGTTTTGCCTTAACATCGATCAATGGGTAACCTGCAAGAACACCATTCTTCATTGCTTCTTGTAAACCTTGGTCAACAGAAGGAATAAATTCACGCGGAACAACACCACCAACGATAGCGTCTTCGAATTCGTAACCTTTACCTTCTTCATTTGGAGTAAATTCTACCCAAACGTCACCATATTGACCTTTACCACCAGATTGACGAACGAATTTACCTTGAGCTTTAGCTGGCTTAGTGAAAGTTTCACGGTAAGCAACTTGTGGTTCACCAATAGTTGCTTCAACGTTAAATTCACGTTTCATACGTTCAACCATGATGTCTAAGTGTAATTCACCCATTCCTGAAATTAAAGTTTGACCAGTTTCTGGGTTAGTTTCTGCACGGAAAGTTGGGTCTTCTTCAGTAAGCTTTTGTAAAGCTACATCCATCTTATCACGGTCAGCCTTTGATTTTGGTTCAACAGATACTTGGATAACTGGATCTGGAACTTGTAAACTTTCCAATACTAATGGGTGATCAGGATCAGTTAAAGAATCACCAGTAGTAGTATTCTTCAAACCAATAGCACCAGCAATATCACCAGAGAAAATCTCTGGAATTTCAGTTCTTGAGTTAGCGTGCATTTGAAGTAAACGACCTACACGTTCACGTGAGTTCTTAGAAGCGTTTAAAACATAAGAACCTGATTGTAAAGTACCAGTATAAACACGAATGAATGTTAAACGTCCTACAAATGGGTCAGTAGCAATCTTAAATGCTAATGCAGCAAATGGCTTTTTATCGTCAGCCATTAATTCTACTTCTTCACCAGTCTTAGGATCATGAGCAACATAAGGTTTAACATCAATAGGTGATGGTAAGTAATCAACAACACCATCAAGCATCATTTGAACACCCTTGTTTTTAAATGCAGAACCTGCATAAACTGGGAAGAACTTCAAGTCTAAAGTAGCTTTACGAATAGCCTTCTTTAATTCTTCATTTGAGATTTCTTCACCACCAAGGTATTTTTCCATGATGTCGTCATCTACATCTGCTACTGCTTCAATTAATTCAGCACGACGCTTTTCTGCTTCTTCTTTGTATTCATCTGGAACTGGAATAGTTTCCCATTCTGATCCTGTCTTATCTTCATCGTATACATCTGCAACCATGTCGATTAAGTCAATAACACCTTCAAAAGTGTCTGCTGATCCAATTGGCATTTGTACTGCATGTGCATTGGCTCTTAAACGTTCGTGTAAAGATTTAACAGATTTATCAAAATCAGCACCAATTTTATCCATCTTATTGATGAAAACAATACGAGGAACACCATAAGTATCTGCTTGACGCCAAACATTTTCAGTTTGTGGTTCTACACCAGCTTGAGCATCAAGAACAGTTACAGCACCGTCCAAAACACGAAGTGAACGTTCTACTTCGATAGTAAAGTCAACGTGTCCTGGGGTATCGATAATGTTAACACGGTAATCTTTCCATTGAGCAGTAGTAGCTGCAGAAGTAATAGTAATACCACGTTCTTTTTCTTCTTCCATCCAGTCCATTTGTGAATCACCTTCGTGAGTTTCACCAATTTTGTGGATTTTACCAGTGTAGTATAAGATACGTTCAGTTGTTGTTGTCTTACCAGCATCGATGTGAGCCATGATACCGATATTACGTGTTTTTTCCAAAGGGAATTCACGTTTGTTAGCCATAAAAATTATCTCCTTAAAAAACTAACTCATCCAATTAGAAGCGGTAGTGTGCAAATGCACGGTTAGCTTCTGCCATTCTATGAACATCTTCACGCTTCTTAACTGCAGAACCTGTATTGTTTGCAGCATCCATAATTTCATTTGCAAGACGTTCATCCATAGTATGTTCATTACGTAAACGTGCGTAAGAAACAATCCATCTTAATCCAAGAGTAGTTCTTCTTTCAGGACGAACTTCAACTGGGATTTGGTAGTTAGAACCACCAATACGACGAGCCTTAACTTCTAAAACTGGCATAACGTTGTTCATTGCTTCTTCAAATACTTCAACTGGTTCTTTTCCAGTCTTATCTTGGATAATATCAAAAGCATCGTAAAGAATTGATGAAGCTTTGGCCTTCTTACCATCAATCATTAAGTGGTTTACTAATTTAGTAACCAATTTAGAGTTGTAAACTGGATCTGCTAAAACATCTCTCTTAGCAACTTTACCTTTTCTAGGCATTCGAAATTCCTCCTATTAGTCCTTCTTTGCACCGTACTTAGAGCGGCTTTGCTTTCTACCATCAACACCTGCAGTATCTAAAGCACCACGAACGATGTGGTAACGTACCCCTGGAAGGTCCTTTACACGTCCACCACGAATTAATACAACAGAGTGTTCTTGTAAGTTGTGGCCTACACCTGGAATGTAAGCAGTAACTTCAAACATGTTAGAAAGACGAACACGAGCATACTTACGTAAAGCTGAGTTAGGCTTCTTAGGTGTCATAGTACCTACACGAGTTGCAACTCCACGCATTTGAGGAGCTGGATTGTAGTTTAATTTCTTCTTCATGCTGTTGTAAGCGTAATTCAAAGCTGGTGAATTTGATTTAGTCGTCTTTGAGTGACGGCCTTTTCTAACCAATTGGTTAATTGTTGGCATTAAATTTTCCTCCTAAAATATTTGTTCACACATCCGGGAGTTTCTTTTTCACCTCACGGACATCATAATTTATATGCACAAGTGATAGTTTAACTCGAATTTAGAATCTGGTCAACATTAAAAAACATTTTTTTGCGTAATACTTTAAGGGTGATTAAAATTAATCTCTTAATATTTATATTTAGTTTTTTTGGTTATTGGTGTTGCCACTTAACCCTTAAGTCTTTTAATATGACACATTTTTCCTTTCAATCAATTTGTTTGCTCTATAGTTTATTAGTCTACCTTACACTAAATATTTTTTCACTTGACTTTTACTCAATGATTTTCTTATTTTTCTTTCTCTTAATTAGCTTTGAAGATTTTTGGTCTAGTTCCTTTTCTACTATTTATTTACTTCCTCTTCTTTTTTCTACCTTTTTTTCTCCTTCAAGTGCTTTTAAAAACTTTTTAGAAACAGATTATTTAATCATTTTATTTATTATTTTAATTTTTTCTACTCTGACTTTACGAAATAAACTTGGGCTTGGAGATATTATAATTTTTATTATTCTTTTCTTAGTTCTCGGAATTGAAAGTACTCTCTGGTTAATTTTAATCGCATGTTTACTTTTTATTATCTGGTACCTCTTTAAAAAAGTTGCTTCACCACTTCCTTTTTTACCCTTTATCTATTTGTCCTATCTAACTTGTCTTTTAGTTTAAGCTGTTAAGCAATCCCGAAACGAAAAACCGCCAATATATCAAGGTTTTATAAAACCAAGAATATTGACGGTTTTCTAATCTAAGAGTTTTTAGGCTCTATCTTATTATTTATTTTCAGTTGTAGCTTCTGGAGATTTCACTTTATCTTCTGCAGCCATTTTCTTTTCTAGATCTGAAATTGAGTAAACTTTACTTTCCACCTCTTTTGGAACATCAACTTTTGGTTCCATTTCACGATATACTGGCATTCCAGTACCAGCTGGAATAATTTTACCAATAATAACGTTTTCTTTAAGACCAAGAAGTGGATCATTTTTACCACGAATTGATGCATCAGTAAGCACACGAGTAGTTTCTTGGAATGAAGCAGCTGATAAGAAACTATTAGTTTCCAAAGCAGCTTTAGTAATACCGAGAATTACACTTTGTGCTGTAGCAGGAATACCACCAGAAATAATTACTTCCCTATTTCTTTCCTTAAATTCACCAATATCCATTAATTCACCTGGTAAAATATCTGTCTCACCTGGATCAAGAATGCGAACTTTTTGAAGCATTTGACGTGCCATTACTTCAACGTGTTTATCAGCAACTTCTACCCCTTGCATTCTGTAGGCTTTTTGAATTTCGCTAAGAATGTATTTTTCAGTAGTTAAAGAATCACATACACGGATTAATTCCTTTGGATCAATTGATCCTAAAGTTAATTTTTCTCCACGTTCAACATGATCTCCTTCGCTAACTGCGATTGAAGCAGTATAAGGTACATCGTAAGTTCTAGTATCAGTTTCACCTTTAACAGTAACTTGACGAGTATGTTCTGCAGGATCTTCTTCAATTGAAACCACTTCACCAGTTACTTCGGAAATTGTTGCACGACCCTTAGGATTACGTGCTTCAAACAATTCTTGCACACGAGGAAGACCTTGGGTAATGTCGGCACCACCTGCAACCCCACCATTGTGGAAGTTACGCATAGTTAATTGAGTACCTGGTTCACCAATAGATTGAGCAGCAACTGTTCCGACTGCTTCACCTACTTCAACTGCTTCACCAGTAGCCAAGTTCATACCGTAGCACTTTTTACATACCCCATGTTGAGTGTTGCAAGTAAAGACTGAACGGATAGTTACTTCTGTTACTCCAGCATCGACAATCTTTTGTGCCATATCTTCGTCCATCATTTCATTTGCCTTGCAAATTACTTCTTTAGTTTCTGGATTAGTGACACTTTTAGCCGTGTAACGACCAACCAAACGATCAAATAATGGTTCAATCATTTCATCGCCTTCTCTGATTGCGCGAACAGTAATTCCACGATCAGTACCACAATCTTCTTCACGAACAATTACATCTTGTGCAACATCAACCAAACGACGAGTTAAGTAACCTGAGTTAGCAGTCTTCAACGCAGTATCAGTCATACCTTTACGAGCACCGTGAGTGGACATGAACATTTCCAACACAGATAAACCTTCACGGAAGTTTGAAGTAACAGGAATCTCCATCATTCCTCCGTTAGGTGCGGCCATCAAACCACGCATACCTGCTAACTGAGTAAAGTTAGAAATGTTACCACGAGCTCCAGAATCAGCCATGACAGTGATTGGATTACGTGGAGCATGAATTTGAGCAATTTCTTGTTGAACAATATCTTTACAATTATTCCAAATATTAATTACTCGATCATGTCTTTCTTCATCAGTAATCAAGCCTCGACGATATTGCTTAGATACAACAGCAACTTTCTTTCTAGCTTCTGCTACAATGTCGTCTTTATCAGTAATTGTAGGAATATCTTCTACCCCAATCGTTAAACCAGAAATAGTACAGATAGTATATCCTAATTGTTCCAAATCATCTAAGTAATCAGAAGTTCTTTGAACCTTGTAATCCTTATAAATTTGAGCGATTGAATCTGATAAAAATCCTTTCTTAAAGGCTTGACCTAATTTCATGTTGTTCAATTTTTCATGAATATCTTCACCTGGTTGCAAGAAGTATCTTTCATCAAGTGGATTAGTCAAGTTTTCTTGAGTTGGATCATTTACATAGAAGAAGTCCTTAGGGAAAATTTGGTTAAATAAAAGCTTCCCATAAGTAGTTACGAAGATTCCGTGTTCATAACCCTTTGGCCATGGCTTTTCAGGCATTGAATCAGCCGCTAAACCAATACGAGTATGATAGTGAATATCACCATTTACATAAGCCATGGTTGCTTCAGCTGGGGAATTAAAAATCATTCCTTCACCTTCACGACCACGTTCTACTTGGGTTAACCAGTAGTTACCAAGAACGATATCCTGTGATGGAGTTACAATTGGCTTCCCATCTTTAGGAGCTAAGATATGGTGAGCAGCAAGCATTAATAATCTTGATTCAGCTACTGCTTCATCTGACAATGGAACGTGAATCGCCATCTGATCTCCATCAAAGTCGGCATTATATGCTTCACAAACCAATGGGTGCAATCTAATTGCTTTACCTGGTACTAAAACTGGTTCAAATGCTTGGATACCTAAACGGTGAAGAGTAGGTGCACGGTTTAAAAGAACTGGTCTTTCCTTGATAACATCTTCTAAAATATCCCAAATGTCATCATCTTCACGATCAATTTTACGTTTAGCATTCTTAATGTTTGATGCTAATCCACGCTTTACTAATTCATGCATTACAAATGGCTTGAATAATTCAAGAGCCATTGGACGAGGAACACCACATTGGTAAAGTTTCAATGTTGGTGAAACATCGATAACAGAACGACCTGAGTAATCAACACGTTTACCAAGTAAGTTCTGACGGAAACGTCCTTGTTTACCCTTCAACATGTGAGAAAGAGACTTCAATGGACGGTTACCTGGTCCAACAACAGGACGACCACGACGACCGTTGTCAATTAAAGCATCAACTGCTTCTTGAAGCATTCTCTTTTCATTTTGAACGATAATGTGAGGGGCATTCAAGTCTAACAATCTCTTTAAACGATTATTTCTGTTAATGACACGTCTGTAAAGATCATTTAAATCAGAAACCGCAAAGCGTCCACCATCTAATTGAACCATTGGACGAAGATCTGGTGGAATAACTGGAAGACAATCTAAAATCATCCAAGATGGTTTATTTCCTGATAGTCTAAAGGCATCTAAAATATCCAAACGTCTAATTGCACGAGTTCTCTTTTGACCTTGTGCAGTTTTTAATTCTTCTTTTAGATCTTTAACTTCTTTTTCAATATCAACTTGTTCAAGTAATTCTTGAATGGCTTCAGCACCCATTTTAGCTGTAAATCGTTTACCATATTTTGCTTTCTTTTCACGGTATTCAGCATCAGTTAAAAGTTGCTTGTATTCTAAATCAGTATCACCAGGATCAATTACAATATAAGCTGCAAAATAAATTACTTCTTCCAATGATCTTGGAGACATATCTAAAACTAATCCCATTCTTGATGGAATACCCTTGAAGTACCAAATATGAGATACAGGAGCGGCCAATTCAATATGACCCATTCTTTCTCTTCTAACTTTAGAAGAAGTTACTTCAACTCCACAACGATCACATACAATTCCACGGTAACGTACACCCTTGTACTTTCCACAAGCACAAGACCAGTCTTTAGTTGGTCCAAAGATTCTTTCATCGAATAGACCATCTTTTTCTGGTTTCAAAGTACGGTAGTTGATAGTTTCAGGTTTTTTAACTTCTCCGTAAGACCAACTTCTGATCTTATTTGGTGAAGCCAAACCAATTTGCATACTTTCAAACTTATTTACGTCGATCAAAAGTTTAACCTCCTATATTACTTAGAAACCTTATCATCGGATGCACTAGAAGCATCATCATTAGCTATTTTAGAAGTATCTGCTTCTTTTTCTTCTTTTTTAGCTGCTTGTTCAGCTAAATTTTTCTTCTCTTGTTTTTGGGCCATTTCAGAAAGTTTATCAATACTGATATGTTCATCAGACTCTGTGTCCATATCACGTAATTCAATTTCCTTGTGGTTCATATCCAAAACTTCAATATCTAATCCAAGAGATTGTAATTCTTTAACTAAAACTCTGAATGATTCTGGTACACCAGGTTTAGGAATTCTTTCACCTTTAACAATTGCTTCATAAGCTTTAACACGTCCTACAACGTCATCAGACTTGTAAGTTAAGATTTCTTGTAAAGTGTAAGCAGCACCATATGCTTCAAGTGCCCAAACTTCCATTTCACCAAAACGCTGTCCACCAAATTGTGCCTTACCACCAAGTGGTTGTTGAGTAACTAAGGAGTATGGCCCAATTGAACGTGCGTGAATCTTATCATCAACCATGTGAGCTAACTTCAAGTAGTACATGATACCAACAGAGACTCTGTTGTGGAATGGTTCACCAGTTCGACCATCATATAAAACAGTCTTTCCATCTTTACCAAGTCCTGCTTGACGTACCATTTCCCACATGTCACTTTCAGAAGCCCCATCAAATACTGGTGTAGCAATGTGAATACCCAATTGTTTAGCAGCCATTCCAAGGTGAAGCTCAAGAACCTGTCCGATGTTCATACGTGATGGCACACCCATTGGGTTCAAACAAATATCAACTGGTCTACCATCTGGTAAATATGGCATATCTTCTTCAGGACAAACTAAAGCAATAGTACCTTTGTTACCATGACGTCCAGCAACTTTATCCCCAACCTGAAGCTTACGTTTTTGAACAATGTATACACGAACCATTTCATTTACACCAGGTGGTAGTTCATCGCCTGCGGCACGTGTAAATACTTGAACATTTTGCACAATTCCGCCGCCACCATGTGGTACACGAAGAGAAGTATCACGAACTTCACGAGCCTTTTCACCAAAGATTGCGTGAAGTAATCTTTCTTCAGCAGATAATTCAGTTACACCTTTAGGTGTTACTTTACCTACTAAAATATCTCCATCTTTTACTTCTGCACCAATACGGACAATACCATTTTCATCTAAGTCCTTAAGTGCACTTTCACCAGCATTTGGAATTTCACGAGTGATTTCTTCTGGTCCGAGCTTAGTATCACGAGCTTCTGATTCATAGTCTTCAATGTGAATTGAAGTGTAGACATCATCTTTGACTAATTTTTCAGAAATCATAACCGCATCTTCATAGTTGTACATGTTCCAAGTAGTGAAGGCAATAACTGGGTTTTGACCTAAAGCTAGTTCTCCTTTTTCCATTGAAGGACCATCAGCGATAACTTCGCCAGCAACTACTTCTTTACCCTTGTAAACATTTGGTGTTTGGTTGTAGTTCTTACTTGCATTAGAACGACGATATTTTTCAAGAACATACTTATCTAAAGTTTGATCATCACGTCTAATTCTAATTTCATTTGCATCTACATATTCAACTACACCAGGTGCAGTAGCTAAAACAGCATCCCCTGAATCGTGGGCTGCACGGTATTCCATACCAGTACCTACAAGTGGTGCATGTGGATTAATCAAAGGTACAGCTTGACGTTGGTGGTTAGCACCCATCAAAGCACGGTTTGAGTCATCGTTTTCAAGGAAAGGAATACATGCAGAAGTTACAGAAACTACTTGCTTAGGAATAACATCCATGTAATCAATCTTGTCTGGTGAAACTTCGATGTTATCTTCTTTGTGACGAGCCAAAACAACTTTTTCTTTAAATGAACCATCTGGATTTAAAGGAGAGTTTGCACTGGCAATAATGTAGTTATCTTCAACATCAGCAGTTAAATAATCGATCTTATCAGTTACTTTATGAGTATCCCATGAAACACGACGGTAAGGAGTTTCCACAAAACCATATTTATTAACAATAGCATAAGTTGCCAATGAGTTAATCAAACCAATGTTAGGACCTTCAGGTGTTTCAATAGGACAAAGACGACCATAGTGCGTGTAGTGCACATCACGAACTTCATAACCCGCACGATCACGTGACAAACCACCAGGTCCTAAAGCTGACATACGACGCTTGTGAGTTAACTCACCTAATGGATTAGTTTGATCCATAAATTGAGAAAGTTGTGAAGAACCAAAGAATTCTTTTACTGACGCAACTACTGGACGAATGTTAATTAATTGTTGTGGAGTAACAGTGGAAATATCTTGAATAGACATTCTTTCACGTACTACACGTTCCATTCTAGCTAAACCAATTCTAAATTGATTTTGAAGTAATTCACCTACACGACGAATACGACGATTACCTAAGTGGTCAATATCATCTGTTACTCCAATTTCATCTTGAAGAGCAAAGAAATAGTTGATTGAACTTAAAATGTCAGCTGTAGTTAAACTCTTGACATCATCTGGAATATGACCATTTGAGATCAATTTAACTACTCTATCAGGGTCAACTTTTGAATAAACCTTAATTTCTTGAACAGTTACTGGATCAGTAAGTACCCCTTCTTCAGATGGTTGATAAGTCACCATCTTGAAATCGTCTCGATCAAGGTAAGGAGTAAGTTTTTCCATTACTTCATGAGTAATTACATCACCCTTTTTAGCAATGATTTCACCAGTATCTGGATCAGCTAAAGTTTCAGCTAAAGTTTGTCTTAAAAGACGATTCTTTAATGAAAGTTTTTTGTTAATCTTGTAACGACCAACAGCAGCTAAATCATATCTCTTAGGATCAAAGAAACGTGCAAAGAGAAGTGAACGTGAAGAGTCAGTTGTCTTTGGTTCACCAGGACGTAATCTTTCATAGATATCCTTTAATGCTTCAGCAACACGAGAATCAGCTGGATTCTTGTGAATATCTTTTTCTAGAGTGAAACGAAGAGAATCATTATCACCAAAAATATCTAAAATTTCATCGTTAGAGCCAAAACCTAATGCACGAATTAAAACTGTAAGAGGAAGCTTTCTGGTACGGTCAATACGTACATAAGCTAAATCTTTTGAGTCTGTTTCGTACTCTAACCATGCACCACGGTTAGGAATAACAGTTGCTCCAAAAATTTCTCGACCATTTTTGTCGAAATCAGAATTGTAGTAAACACCTGGTGATCTAACTAACTGTGAAACGATAACTCTTTCAGCACCATTAATAACAAAAGTACCTGAATCAGTCATTAATGGAAATTCTCCAAAGAAAACATCTTGGGTTTTAATTTCACCAGTTTCATGGTTAGTCAATTTTAAAGTTACATGAAGTGGTGCAGAGTAATTAGCATCATGATCACGTGCTTCTTCAAGAGTATATTTAGGTTTTAAAAGTTTGTAGTCTACAAATTCAAGAGAAAGCTTTCCTGAAAAATCTGAAATTGGCATAATGTCCGCAAACATTTCGCTAATTCCTTCATCAAGAAACCACTTGTAAGATTGAGTTTGTACATCGGTCAAGTTAGGCAATTTCAAAACTTCTTTGATACGTGAGAAACTGCGACGTGTACGATGTTGACCATAGTTCACAGCGTGTCCTAACAAAGCAAACATCCTTTCCAAATCCATCTAGAAATAAATATTACATTTATGTTACATTTTGCAAAAAAGAGAAATTTAAGTATAAAAAAACAAAAACAACGCAGAAGTCGTTTTTGTTTTATTATTTTACCGGACAATAGATCGGTAAAATTCTGAATTTCAGCCTTTTTATCAGACTAAATTGTATATTAATTTTTAATTTTTGTCAAAGACTTTTACTTAAGGCTTTATCTTCAATTGAAAACTTTAACTTACCTCGATTACTACCAACTTTAATTGTCTGATCAGCTTTCAGTTCGCCTTTAATAATTTGCTCTGCAATTACATCTTCCAATTCTCTTTGAATAGTACGACGTAATGGACGAGCACCCATTTCAGGATCAAAACCATTTTTTGCCAAAAGATCAAGAGCAGCTGGTGAAATCTTTAAAGTGATTTCTTGTGCAGCTAAACGTTTTTCCAATCGTTTAGTCATCAAAGAGACAATTTCTCTCAATTGTGGCTTAGTTAAACTTTCAAAGACCACTGTTTCATCAATTCGGTTTAAAAACTCTGGCCTAAAGAATTGCTTAGTAGCACCTTTTACCTTTTCAGCTTGAATCTTAGCCAAATCTTCATTTGAAGTTGAGAAACCTACTACTTTATCTTCTTGAAGTGAGCGAGATCCCAAATTAGAAGTCATGATAATAATTGTATTTCTAAAATCAACTTTTCTACCTTTTGAATCTGTCAAAAATCCTTCATCCAATACTTGTAAAAGTAGGTTAAATACTTCTGGATTTGCTTTTTCAACCTCATCAAGTAAAACAACAGAATATGGATTTCGTCTCACTTTTTCAGATAGTTGGCCACCTTCTTCATATCCCACATAACCAGGAGCTGATCCAATCAACTTGCTACTTGCAACTTGATCCATATATTCAGACATATCTACTCGAATAATATTATCTTCTGAGCCAAATACAGAATCTGCTAAGGCCTTAGCCAATTCAGTTTTACCAACACCAGTTGGCCCTAAGAATAAGAAAGAACCAATTGGACGCTTCTCATCTTTAATTCCACTTCTACTACGGCGAATTGCACGGCTAACTGCTTCAATTGCACGATTTTGGCCAATAACTCTTTTATGTAAAATATTCTCTAATTCAGCCAAACGTTTAGTTTCATTAGATCTCATTCTAGTAACTGGAACACCAGTCCATTCAGAAACAACTTTTGCAATTTCTTCTGGCTCAACTACTGGTAATTTATCATCTTTTTCAGATGCTAAAAGTGACTCTTGCATAGCCCTTAATTTACTTTCATGATTTCTCAATTCAGCTGCTGTAGAAAAATCTTGGCTTTCA
Source organism: Lactobacillus sp. PV037 (assembly GCF_014522345.1). Classification (NCBI taxonomy): domain Bacteria; kingdom Bacillati; phylum Bacillota; class Bacilli; order Lactobacillales; family Lactobacillaceae; genus Lactobacillus; species Lactobacillus sp. PV037. The sequence continues at coordinate 1,264,819 of NZ_CP041987.1, forward strand.
ACTGCTTCTTCTTTTTTAGCAATTGTTTCTTTTAGTGCCTTTTCAATTTCTGAAACTTTTGGATTAAGCTTTCCTTTTTCCTTGATCTTAATTGCTGCACTTGCTTCATCTATTAAGTCAATCGCTTTATCAGGTAAAAATCTATTAGGAATATAACGTGTCGATAAACTCACCGCATCCTCAATTGCCTGATCACTAATTTTTACATGGTGATAACGTTCATACTTTTGCTTCAAACCTTCTAAAATATTGATTGTATCTTCTTCAGAAGGCTCACCTACTTTAACTTGCTGAAATCTTCTTGCTAAGGCAGAATCTTTTTCAACATATTTTTGATATTCATCAAACGTAGTGGCTCCAATCATTTGAATATCACCACGCGCTAAAGAGGGCTTTAAGATATTAGATGCATCAATTGCACCTTCAGCTCCACCAGCACCAATTAAAGTATGCATTTCATCAACAAATAAAATGACATTTCCATCCTGTTGAATTTCTTCTAGAATCTTCTTCATGCGATTCTCAAATTCACCACGATATTTAGTTCCAGCAATCAGACTTCCAATTTCTAAAGCCATTACACGCTTATTAGCTAAATCTCGAGGCACCTGGTGATTAACAATTGCACTAGCAATTCCTTGAGCTACAGCTGTTTTACCAACACCAGGTTCACCTACTAACACTGGGTTGTTTTTTGTCCGCCGCGATAAAATCTGAATAACACGATCAATTTCTTTATCACGTCCAATTACAGGGTCAATTCCTCCCTCTCGAGCACGTTTATTTAAATTAATACTTACATTATCCAAATTTGGTGTTTTTGATTTTCCATTTTTTTGAGTTTCATTAGGAACTCCTGGGCCAAACATTTGTGGTTGAAAATCTGGCTCTTCACCAATATCATCTTTAATTTGGTCTGCTAAAAAGGCCGTATCCATTCCTAGATTTTTTAAAATTAAGCTCGCTAAAATTTGATTACTTGCTAATAGTCCCAATAAAATATGTTCAGTCCCAATTTCTCTTGAACCTACTTTGCTGGCTTTTTCTTGGGCGTATTTTAAAACTAAATTTAATCGTGGAGACATTTCCATATAAGTTACTTTGGGGCTTGAACCGTAGCCAGTGTAACGTTCAATTTCTTCCCTAACTGCCATCGGAGTTATCCCACTTGCTCGCAGTAATTTCCCTGCATTACCATCTGCTTGCATTACAAGGGCTAATAATACATGTTCAGTTCCAATTACTCGATGGTGAAAACTTTGTGCCTGTTCTCGTGCAATATCTAAAACTTCTTTTGCATTTTTACTGTAAGAATTTTCCATTTTGCACCGCCTTACTAATTTTTTATAAGTACATTTATCTTAGGTAAATATTTTACTCTTTATCTATAGTAAAAGTAAAATTTTTTATTCAAAATAATTATACCAATTCTCAAGTAATAAAAAAAACTATCCCTAACTGTGAGATAGTCTTATCGGGATAACAGGATTTGAACCTGCGACCTCTGCGTCCCGAACGCAGCGCTCTACCAAGCTAAGCCATATCCCGGTACAAAAAAAGACTCACCTTCGAAGGTAAGTCTTTACTATAGAGCGGAAGACGGGATTCGAACCCGCGACCCCCACCATGGCAAGGTGATGTTCTACCACTGAACTACTTCCGCATTACATTAATATTATAGCAGAAATAAATTCAGTTGCAAGAAATATTTTAAAGAAATGCATTAGATAGGATCAAGAAACTAGGTGCTTAAAATAGAAAATCCGTTAGAACGCGTTTGTTCTAACGGATTTTCTATACATTATCTCCCAGCCAGAGTAATTTAAAAACTCTATCATAGGTTGATACCAAAATATTATTGTCGGCTAATATTCCTTTACCCTTTAAGACCTTGACCTTGATCTTGGTTTTAGCAATACAATCATAATCTCCTAAAAACTTTTGTACTTTCATTATTCTTGCTTTCTTGTTTGCATTTGCATTCCATATATCAATATCAAAGTAAAATAATTAATACTGAGACGTTCTGAAACAGCAAAAATAGATAGGCCATTAAAAATTTCGATATAGAAGATTTTAAGCTTTTTGATAAAAGTATCTTTATAATAGCTTCTGTATGTAAAAATTAATTACGGATATGTTTATTTGAAGGGGTATAATATGAATCTTAAAAAGTTTGTTTTTACCAGTGCTACTGCTTTAACTTTATTTTCAGCAGGTGCTGCATTAGTTGAAGCCGAGAATTCAACACCAGTAGTTGAAGCTGCAACTGCTAAAAAGAAGGTAATGCACAATGCTTATTACTACAAAAAAGATGGTAAAACTATTGTTAAGAAAACTAATGGCAAAAAGAAAATGATAAAATCATACCAATTTGTCAAAGTAAGTAAGAAAGTTACTATTAATGGCTCTAAATTTTACAAAATTTCAGGTAAAAATGAATACATTAAGGCCGAAAATATTGATGGTACGAAGCGTACTTTAGCTCGCAATGCTTACATTTATACTTCAAAGGGTATGAGAAAAGCTGGTTCTAAGGTCCTTAAGAAGGGTAAGACTATAACTATTTATGGTGGTTCCTTCATTATTAAGAAAAACGGTGTTGCAAAGGCAATGTACAGAATTGCACCAGGTGAGTATGTAATTATTACTAACTTTAAGAAGCAAACTGATCCTACTACTAATATCAGCGATAAAGTTAATATCAGTGATAAAGTTGATACTAATTCTGGCTCTAATACCAACACCAGTGTTAAGGTTAATACTAATACTGCTTCTAACACTAATGATAAGACCAGTACCATAACTGGCTCTAATACCAACACCAGTGATAAGACTAATACCAACTCTGGTTCTAACACTAACACCAGCGATAAAACTGATACTAATTCTGGCTCTAATACCAACACCAGTGAGAATAATGATAAAGCATCTGATAACTTGTTAAATAAATATCAAAGTTGGATTGATAATATTAAAGACGGCGATTTAATAGCTATTCGAGATACCGAAGAAAGTAGTACCGATGGTATTAATGTGGATACTATGGAAATTAAAAAAGGGGATGCCGTTCTTCAAAATTGGCATTCTTTGGATGAGCTTGATGAAAATCAATATGATATAAAAGTATTTAAGGGAAAAGACGGTAAATATTATATTGGATTTTATTATGGTCAAAATGGTGAAGCTGGAATTTTTACAATTCCAGCAGCTGACTTTAAGTTCGTCCCCTATAGAAAGTCTTCAGAGTATAAGGATTTAGTAAAGAAATACGTTTATGACAAAAGCAAATATAATGCCGCTAAGGTAACTTTTAATACTAAGATAGCTTCAATCCCTACTAGTTTGGCAGAAGATTATAAGGCTGGTGATACAATTACAATTGATGATCCTGAAATTACTATTATAGATGAACAGACTGGTTACTCTATAGTCTGTGGTGATAAAAGTGGTTTTTGGACCTTTATTCCAGTTAGTTGTATTGCTTCCTATACTCCAGTTTATGAGGATTACAACTCCAATTTATGAGGATTACAGCGAACCAGATGAGTAATATAAAAATTAACTATATAAGGTAAGTAGACAAATAATGAGGCGAAAGAGTTAATCGATACGTTCCAATATTAAAATGCACTAAACAACTAAAAATCACTAATTATCCAAGTGTAAAGTAAGGATAATTGGTGATTTTTATTTTTCTCAACTATGAGAAAAATAATTATAGTCCACCAAAAATGTGGATTTCAAGTTTTCTCTCATAAAAATAAGCTTGGCTGTAAATTATAAGCACAGATAGAAATAATTTAAAAGAGAGAAAACCATGCCGACATTATCAGCCAAGTAAAAAATAGCAACAGTTTTCTTACTGAAAATCTAATACCGCAAATTAATAAGTTGATTACTAGCAACTTACAAGCCTTTAAAAAGAAACTCTATCTTGCTTGGCATGAACTTATGCCAAAAGAATTATATAAAACAGTGCTTCGTTCAGATAATAGGGCTTCCTATGACGTATGGGAGAAATAAAATTACTATAACTTACCCCCTCCAATATTTAACGCACCACGTTCGGCAATGTCAGAAGCCAGCAACATTATTCGCTTAATTCAGCTACGACTACAAATTAAGGAATATCTAAAAGAGAAGAAAGTAGCTATTTCTACTGTTATGACTTTGGAACAGAAAGGTTCTAAAGGAAACTGTTTTAACAAAAAGAAGGCACAAAAAGAGCAAGATTTCTAAAAATAGAATTCTTACTCTTAATTTTTAGTCTAGGGATTTAGTTTTTCCCCAGACTCTTTTATTTTATTTGTTAAAACCATCCAATTTACCTAATCAAACTCTAGAATATTAGAGCTTACTTTTGTATTTTTCTATTTTTGATAATTTGAACTATTAACCAAACAGAGAGGCAGATGAATATTAATACTATTGCAGCATCTACTGCCTTTAAAAAATAAGTATTTGGTCTCCAAAAAATGACTATTAAAATAGCAATTAAATCAGAAGCAGCTATGGCCCGCAATTTATTCTTACTCATAGTTCATTCCTCCCAAAACTGGATGATCTATCTTTTACTATCAAAATTTTTATATAACACCCCCTGTACCTAATAACACAGGAAGAGAGTTTTTTACTTTTAAATCAAAATAGTCTAAAAGCTTATTTATCGCCTTTTTTAGCTCTTTCTTTCAAATCTGCTTGCACTTCTGCGTCAACGTCTTCAACTTTTTCAGGACGCATTGTTGGGAATAACAAAACATCACGAATAGCAGGTGCATCAGTTAAAAGCATAGTTAAACGATCAATACCGATTCCCAAACCACCAGTAGGAGGCATACCAAATTCCATGGCACGGATGTAATCTTCATCAATCATATCAGCTTCATCATTACCAGCTTCACGTTCTGCCATTTGATCTTCAAAACGGTGACGTTGATCCACTGGATCATTTAATTCTGAGAAAGCATTACCATATTCGGTACCCATAATAAAGATTTCAAAACGATCAGTAAATCTTGGATCATCAGCATTCTTCTTAGCAAGTGGTGACACTTCTACTGGGTGACCATAAACAAAAGTTGGGTTAACAATAGTCTTTTCACCAAACTCTTCAAAGAAGGCATTGATAATATGACCAACTTTCCAGAAAGGTTCAACATGAATACCATGTTCTTCTGCAACTTTTTTAGCTTCATCTAAAGTCATTGGTTGCCAGAAATCAACACCAGTTTGTTCCTTAATTAAGTCAACCATGTGAACACGACGGAATGGCTTGCCTAAATCAAGTTCAGTTCCTTGGTAGGTAATCTTGCCATCATCAGTAACCACACTAGCAGCTGCTTTAATAATTCCTTCTGCTTCATCCATTACATCATGGAAGTCCCAGTATGCTGCATAAGTTTCAAGCTCAGTAAATTCTGGATTGTGACGAGTATCAACACCTTCATTTCTGAATACTCGACCAATTTCATAAACTCTTTCCATCCCCCCAACAATTAAACGCTTCAAAGGAAGTTCTAGGGCAATTCTCATATAGAGACTAATATCTAAAGCATTGTGGTGAGTGATAAACGGACGAGCTTCTGCACCACCAGGGATGTTATGAAGAACTGGAGTTTCAACTTCTAAGAAATCGCGACTATCTAAGTAATTACGGATAGCCTTGATAATCTTAGTACGGTTAACAAAACGTTCGTAACTTTCATGATTAGTAATAAGATCTAAGTAACGTTGACGATAAATTTGTTCAACATCTTTTAATCCATCCCATTTATTAGGTAATGGACGAAGAGCCTTAGATAAGAAAGTAACGTGAGTAGCACGAATAGTTAATTCTCCAGTATCGGTTTTCATTACTTCACCATCGATACCAAGAAAATCACCAATATCAGATTTCTTAAAGATCTTGTAGTTTTCTTCTCCTACAATATCTTTACGCACGTAAATTTGAATCTTACCAGTTCGATCGTAAATATCCGCAAATCCCACTTTACCTTTACCACGTTTTGCAAGCATACGACCTGCAACTTTGGTCTTAGGCATATCTGCATTTAATTCATCTTTATCTTCAGCAGAGTACTTTTCATTTAAAGTCTTTGCTAAATCTTGACGATCAAATTTTCTTACGCCAAAAGGTTCAATTCCATTTTCGCGCATTTCTTCCATCTTCTCGCGACGAACGATAAGTTGGTCATTCATCTCATTTTTTGCCACTGTTAAAACTCCTTTAACTTTATTTTTGCTTCTGACTTGCTTCATACTTTTCTACAAAGTTATCTAGTAAATCAAAAACCTCTTTTTTAGTCCATACATCATTTATTTTAGCACGTGTACGAGCCGAACGGGGAACTCCTTTTAAATAATAAGCTGCTTGGCGGCGAAATTCTGGTACGGCAATTTTTTCACCTTTTAATTCTACCAAACCATTGAGTTGATTTTTAGCAGTTTCAACTTTTTCTGCCACAGTTTGCGGGGGTAATTTTTCTCCTGTTTCAAGATAATGCTCAATATCTTTCAAAATCCAAGGATTACCTAAAGCAGCTCGACCTACCATTACAGCAGTAGCTCCTACTTCATCAATCATTTGTTTAGCTTTTTCTGGGCTCGTTATATCCCCATTACCAACAAATGGAATTGTTAAATGGTCTGCGACTTCCTTTAAAATTCCCCAGTCAGCTTCACCCATATACATTTGCTTGCGCGTTCTACCATGCATGGCAACCGCACTAGCTCCTGCTTCTTGTGCAGCTAGTGCATTTTCTACTGCAAAAACATGCTTACTATCCCAACCAGTACGCATTTTAACTGTTACTGGTTTATCTACATTACGCACAACTGCTCGCACCATTTGATAAATTTTATTAGGATCAAGCAACCAACGCGCACCAGCATCAGTTTTTGTTACTTTTGGCACTGGGCAACCCATATTAATATTAATAATATCTGCTGCAGTATGAGTATCAACATAGTGAGCTGCTTGAACCAAAGTTTCTTCACTACCACCAAAAATCTGAATACTCATCGGATGTTCTCGCGGATCAACTTGAAGCATACTTAAAGTTTTTTTGTTACCATGAAGAATTCCACGATCTGAAATCATTTCACAAACAACTAGCCCTGCACCAAATTCTTTACTTACAACCCTAAACGCTGCATTTGAAATTCCCGCCATTGGTGCCACTACAACTCGATTAGGAATTTCTATATCGCGAATTTTCCAACTTTGATCCATAATTCACCTTCCTTATAAAATTCACTTACTAATAATAACCAATATCCTAACATAATCCTTAATTCATTGCTAGTGAGTCAAAACTAGTCTTCTTTTTGCTTTTTCAAGATTTCCTTTAATTCATCTTCACTATAGTGATATTTGTCTTCACAAAATTGACAGGTTAACTCTGCTCCGTGATCTTCTTCGATCATTTCTTTAAGTTGCTTAGGCTTTAAAGTAGCCAATATTTCTGCATATTTTTCTTTGGAACAATCACATTCAAAGGCTACAGGTTCTTTATCTAAAATTTTACAATCTTCGCCTAAAATCTTTTTTGCTAACTCTTCAGGTGTTACACCATCAAGCATTAATGTAGAAAGATGTGGTAATTCCTTGATCTTCTTTTCAACCTTACTTAATAACTCATCACTTGCACCTGGTAATGCTTGTAACATAAAACCGCCTGCAGCTCCGATTGTGTTATTAGGATTTACAAATACAGAAAGACCAACTGCGGAAGGAATTTGTTCAGACTTTGCCAAATAGTAAGTAAAATCTTCAGCAATTTCTCCCGATACAATTGGCACTTGGCCTGTATATGGTTCTTTTAAGCCCATATCTTTAGTCACTTGTAACCAACCTTGTCCTACTGCCTTGCCAACATTAATGTGGCCATCTGCTTTTGGTGGTAAAGCTATATGAGGATTTTGAATATAACCTTTAACTTTTAAATCGGAAGTAGTGGTAACAATTGTAGCACCAACTGGTCCATTTCCTAAAAGGCGTACAGTTAGTTCACTATCATTTTTTAGTAAAGCTCCACTTAAAAGTAAACTTCCCAACATGGTTCTACCTAACACAGCAGAAGAAGCACTCCAAGTATCATGACGTTTTTGAGCTTCACTTACAACATCTTTTGCACTGATAGTAAGTAAACGTAAATTTTTAGTTTTATCAATTGCCTTTACTAAATAATCACTCATTAAATATATCCTTTCTCAAAAAAATAGAGCCTTTATCGGCTCTATTTTACACTTAATTTTGATCATCAGTTTTGTCTGATTTATCTTTTTCATTGTTATCTTCATGTGAGTCTGACTCACTGTTAGAAGATTTTTCAGATGGTGGATTAAGTGGAATATCGTTGATATTACGATCATCATCTGGAAGAGGATGAATATTCTTTTTGTCATCTTCTTCTTGAACTTTTTCTTCATGAAGAGCTTGTTTTTCCGCAGCAGCTTTTGCTTGTTCAAAAGTTGTTGGCGTATTTTCACTTGGAAATTCATTTTCACTATCTTCAGGCATCTTACCAGTTTTGTATAATGAAAGAATTTGCTTTTCATTCAAGGTTTCATACTTAAGCAAAGCAGCAGCAATAGCATGGTGAATTTCTCGATTATTGTTAATGATTTCTTTAGCAGTTTCGTAACCTTGGTTAAGAAGTGCTTCAATAGTGTCATCAATTTTTGCTGCAGTAGCTTCACTATAAGGCTTAGTACCATATGGGGTTTGCATACTTGGAGATTCAAGCTCTGCCATACCAACATCTGTCATTCCATATTGGGTAACCATTCCACGAGCAATATTAGTTGCTTGTTCAAAGTCATTTGAAGCACCAGTAGATTTTTCACCAACTGCAATTTCTTCACCAGCACGTCCACCCATGAAACCAGCGATTTGTTCCATTAATTGCTTCTTAGTTAAAAGATTTTGATCTTCTTTTGGAAGCATAATGTTATATCCGCCTGCACGTCCACGAGGTACAATAGTTACCTTACGAACAGTTCTAGAATCACTTAATACCAATCCTACAATTGCATGTCCAGCTTCATGGTAAGCCACACGCTTACGATCAGCTGCAGAAATAACAGTATCCTTCTTAGCTGGTCCCGCAATTACACGATCTTCTGCTTCATCAATATCAGCTGCGGTAATTTGTTTATTATCACGTCTTGCAGCAACTAAAGCAGCTTCATTAAGAAGGTTTTCTAGGTCAGCTCCTACAAATCCAGGAGTCTGACGCGCAATTTCCTTTAAGTCAACATTACTTGCTAAAGGCTTATTACGTGCATGTACCTTTAAAATTGCTTCACGTCCTCTAACATCTGGACGACCAACTAAAACTTTTCTATCAAAACGACCTGGACGCAATAATGCTGGGTCTAAAACATCTGAGCGGTTTGTAGCTGCAATAACAATTACACCTTCATCACCGTCAAATCCATCCATTTCAACAAGTAATTGGTTAAGAGTCTGTTCACGTTCATCGTGACCACCATTCATCCCATTACCACGTTTACGACCAACGGCATCAATTTCATCAATGAAAATTATACTTGGAGCATTCTTTTTGGCAGTTTCAAACAAATCACGCACACGAGAAGCACCAACCCCAACAAACATTTCCACAAAGTCAGAACCTGAAATTGAGTAAAATGGTACCCCTGCTTCACCGGCAACTGCACGTGCTAATAAAGTTTTACCAGTACCAGGAGGTCCTTCAAGTAAAACACCAGCTGGAATACGTGCTCCTAATTTAGTAAATTTTGATGGATTTTTTAAAAATTCAACAATTTCTACTAATTCTTGCTTTTCTTCTTCTTCACCAGCAACATCTGAGAAACGAACTTTATTTTTTGATGGGTCTTGTGGTTTAATTTGCGTCTTTCCAAAACTCATCATACCGCGGCCTCTACCAGCACCACCAGTTTGGTTCATCATCATCCATAGCATTACGATGAAGATAATGGTAGGAACAAGCATTACTAAGGTAGAAATCCAAGTCCCAGACTGAGATTCTCCTTGCCCTGAAATTGCTGTACCATTTTGCTGAGCTGCCTTTGATACTTCACTAACCATTGAGTTATCTTGAAGCATCGTAGTACTAAAGTTAGTTACTTTTCCTTTAGAACTAGATCCACCTAATAAAGAAAAAGTATTATTATTTTGATTTTTGGCAGTTTGAGCTTTTTTAAATGTACCCGTTACAGTGTATACACCATTCGCTGGTTGTATATTGAAACTCTTGACCTTTCCAGCTTTCAAATCCTTTAAGAATTCAGAATAGCGGATATTTTCACTAGATGAGCCACTTCCTGAGCCACCCATCGCCCAATTAATTCCAGCCAAGAGTACTACGAATACTAAGATGTAGAAAAGACCATTTGAAAATAGCCTATTTCTTTTATTTTTCATATAAAACCTCCGCAGGATACTCTAGAATTACTTTCAAAATTTTACCATAAATTTACCATAATCCCTAATTAATTAATTTATTCTTTAAAGAATATACATAATATTTTTTATAGCTCTTATCATAATTTTGATTCTGGTAAACATTTTGAATATATTTTACCTGATTATTTGCAAAAATCACCAAACAAAAAGGACGTAAAAAACTAGGAATAGCATTTTCTGCAAACTTTTTTTTGGGCTTAACCTTTTGACCGTTTGCCAAATTTAGCCGCATTCCTGGCATTAATTCCCCAATACTAAAATTAGAATTAGCTGTAGTAAAAAATACACCTATTTTTTCTAAATTTTTATCTTTAAGTTCTTGATTTGCAATCATGTACATATTATTTTGCCACTTAAATGGTGTATTTATCAACACTTTTGCCCAGGACATTTTCTGTTTTAAGAATTTATCTTTTCTATATAAGTAATAGTAACCTTGATAAGCGGTATAACTATACCCATTTTTAGTTTGCGCACTATTTCTTTCACTAAATGAAACTTGCTTACCAAAGCGTTTCTTAATTAAATAAGAAAAATAATCTAGTCTTAAGGACTCATCAAATCCTGCTATTTCTTCTTCCTTTATTCTTAATGTTCCTAAAAAAATTTCGTATTTAATTTTTCTAAAAAGTAACTCTCTTTCTTTCATCAGAGTAGCCATTTCTTTAAAAAAACGATTCCCATTCTTTAAAAGCAATTTATTCTCATTTTTTAATTTTGGAACTACATGATGACGCAAACGATTACGAATAATATTATCTTCATCATTTGTTTGATCATTTATAAACTCTAATTTTTCTTTTTTATCATATTCCAGTAGCTGCTCTTTGGAATACATCAATAATGGCCTAACTAAAAGAAAGTTTTCCCAAGGACGAACTGGTTTTAAACTACTCATTTCTCTTGGATCACCTGAGCGAGTTAATTTCAATAAAATTGTTTCAAATAAATCATCTCCATGGTGAGCAGTTAAAACATAATCAATCTGTTCTTGACTAGCTACTTTCTTTAAAAAGCTATATCTTACTTTTCTCGCCTTTTCCTCAATTCCTGTGCTAGGATGATCTTTTTTATCCCATTTAGTTTCAAAAAATGGAAGTTTATATTTTTGACAATAAGCAGTTAAAACTTCACTTTCTAAATAACTATCTGCCCGTAACTGATGATCTAAGTGTGCTATCACAAGCTTACGAGGATTCAATTTTCTTATTAAATCAACCAAAGCCATCGAATCTGGTCCACCACTTGCTGCAACCAAAATATTTTTATCTTTGTAATCTAAATTATTGTCATTAAAAAACTTTTCTAAATTTATCATTTAATTTCCTTATGGAAAAAGCGATCCCTGAAGGATCACTTTCAACTTTTCTGAAGACTTGATATTTTCTTATCTGCTTCATTTATTACTTCTTCTAATGTTTTGGAGAAATTTTCTTGATGGTTAAATTGATTAGTTGGGTCAACTAAATCTGGATTATTTACTTGTTTTAAGGATAAAGCCAATTTTCCATCTTTATTATTTATTACTACTACTCTGAGTTCTTGGCCCTTTTCGTATTTAGCTTGAATGTTTTTCCAATCATTACCAAACTCTTTGTAATAAATTAAACCATGATGTTTCTTGTCTAAAGTAACAAAAATTCCTGTTTTTGTAATGTTATTAACTTTACCGTTAACACGTAAACCAATTTTATATTTCATAATTTAATCATTATCCTGAGGTTCAGGAATATTATAAATTTGTTCTCCCTTTTTTGAATAATATAATTTGTAACGAATCCACTTTTCAAGATAATCAGTCTCCTTAAGATTCTTTTCCTGAGTCTTAAGTTTAGTATTTGTTTTATCAACCTGATCTAATTTCATCTTACTAGCAGAAATTTGTTGATTAAGCTGATTTGTCTTAGATTTTAGATGTAATAAATTTAGACACCCAATAATAATTAAAAATGAAAAAATAGCTATAATCCAGCTTCTTCGAATTCGATGCTTTTCTTTTATCTTTCGCCTAGCTTGTTTTTGCATTTTTTCCCACTTAACATCCTCAGTAGGACCATTATAAATTCTTGGGCCTTTTTTTACCACGTTCTTCACCGTCCTTATTCAAAATCTTACTCTCTCCATCTTTCACAAGTGTAACTATAACATTTAACACCTAAAATGTCATTAATCGATTAATTCATATAAATCACTTGCTTCTGCCTTTTTGGTAGTATCTCTGATATCAACTACCTTTGCTTTCAAGACCTTCGTTCCAAAGCCAATTTCAATTGTATCTCCTAGCTTGACATCATAACTAGACTTTACAACTTTATCATTGACCTTTACTCTTCCTTTATCAGCCATCTCTTTAGCCACTGTTCTTCTCTTAACTAAGCGAGAAACCTTTAAAAATTTATCTAAACGCATCTATTTATTTCCTTCTTCTTGTTCTAAAATTTCCGAACTTGCAGATAAAAATGTTGTAAGTTCTTTAAACAATTGTCTTGTAGAAGTTTTCTTTTCTACTTCAAGCATTACATTTAATCTTTCTTGCGGATCATTATTTACTCGAGCACGTAGATTAACATTTTCTAAGGCCTTAAAGACATTTGGCCCCTCTAAATGTCTACTAGCTTCTTTATCATAAATAATACGAACTTTATCATCTTTTTGCTCAATAGTTAAAACTTGGGCATAATCTGCAATTGCTTTAATTGCAGAAACATTTAGTAAGTTTTCAACAGGAAGTGGATAATCACCAAAACGATCTATTAAATCATCTGAGATTTCATCAGCATCACTTTTAGTTTGAATTGCTTTAATTTTTTATAAAATTCAATTTTTTGTTCTTGATCTTCAATATAACCATCTGGAATATAAGCTTCAAGATTAAATTGAACCTCAGCATTAGTCTTAGGCAATTGCTTTTTCCCTTGGCGCTTTTTAATAGATTCATCAAGCATTTGGGCATACAAATCATATCCCACACTATCAATAAATCCATGTTGCTGTTTTCCTAACATATTTCCTGCACCACGAATTGAAAGATCTCTCATCGCAATCTTAAAGCCTGAGCCTAACTCAGTAAAGTCTTTGATTGCACCTAATCTTTTCTCTCCTACCTCAGTTAACACCTTATTTTGACGATATAAAAAGTAGGCATAAGCCAGGCGAGCGCTTCGCCCAATTCGACCACGTAATTGATAAAGTTGACTTAAGCCATAATGATCAGCATCTTCAACAATTAAAGTATTTGCATTCGGCATATCTACACCTGTTTCAATAATTGTTGTGGTTACTAAAACATCAAATTCATTTTTAACAAAGCGATACATAATATCTTCAAGTTGATTTTCACTCATTCTCCCATGAATGAATTCAATTTTTGCTTCTGGAACTAATTCTTGCAATTGACTTACTGTTTTGTCAATATCCCCCACTCGATTATGTAAATAGAACACTTGGCCGTTTCGCTTCATTTCTCGTAAAATTGCTTCTCGAACCACACTCTTATTTTCTTCCATTACATAAGTTTGTACTGGATACCGATTAGTTGGGGCCGTCTCCATTACTGATAAATCACGCACACCAACCATCGACATATGAAGCGTTCTTGGAATTGGGGTTGCGGTTAAAGTTAATACATCAATATTAGATTTTAATTCCTTTAATCGTTCTTTATGCTTAACACCAAATCGTTGTTCTTCATCAACAATCAATAAGCCTAAATCTTTAAATTCGACATCTTTTGATAATACTCTGTGCGTTCCCACAAGAATATCAATTTTCCCAGCTTTTAAATCAGCGATTATTTGTTTAACTTCACTTGCAGATTGAAAACGTGACAAAAGAGCAACCCGGACTGGAAAATCCTTATACCTATCTTGCATTGTTTCAAAGTGTTGCTGAGCCAAAATTGTTGTTGGAGCTAAAAAGGCTACCTGTTTATTATCTCTTACTGCTTTAAACGCAGCACGAATTGCCACTTCTGTCTTACCAAACCCAACATCCCCCACCAGCAAACGATCCATTGGTTTAGCACTTTCCATATCTTGCTTAATTTCTTTAATTGAACGCAATTGATCCGGAGTTTCTTGATAAGGAAATGAGGCTTCAAATTCTTTCTGTAATTCATCATCTGGGCTAAACGCAAAACCTTTTTCTGCCTCTCTTTTTGCATAAAGCTCCACTAAATCATCCGCAATATCTTCAACTTTTGCTTGAACCTTACGCTTTGTTTTAGCCCATTCGCTACTTCCTAATTTATTAACTCGAGGTACTTTTCCTTCAGAAGCAACATATTTTTGAACTAAGCCTAACTGATCAGCTGGTACGAATAATTGATCATGATTTTGATAGGTAATGGTAATATAGTCTCTCTTTTTACCATTATTATCTAGAGTTTTTATTCCCTCAAAGCGACCAATACCATGATTTACATGCACAACATAATCACCAGGTTTTAACTCATTATAGCTACGTAAACGTTGTGCATTTTCAAGAGTTCTAACTTTACGCTGTACCTTTTTTTGTTGATTAAATAATTCTCGCTCAGTCAAGTAAACTAAATTGACACTTGGTAAGCCAAAACCATTAACCAAATTGCCAACCATAATTTGAGTTTTTCCTGGTAAAATTTTATCTTTAGCTACAATTGGAATATCGAGCCCATAATCAATCATAGTTTGATTAATTTCACGTGCTCTTTGCTTGCTATCTGCTTGTAAAATTACTGTTTGCTTTTCTTTATGAAAACTAGTCAATTCAGATTTAATTAGAGGCATTTGACTAAAAAATTGCTGTGGCTGTCGGGTAGTAATATTAGCAAGCTGATCTAGTTTTAAACGTCCCAGTCCTTTTTGAAAAATCGAGAAGTAAACTCGAACTTGTTTAGCATGATTCAAGACTTTCTTAAAATCAAGCCGTAATTTTTGTCTAGCCAGCATTGCTCCTGCAACCACTTCTTCTTTTAAAAATTCCTGGTTACGTTGGTCAATGTCAGTAATATTTTTTCTTAATAAATTCCAATCATCGTACAAAACAATTCCAGAATCTGCTAAATAATCTACCAAACTAAAGGACTTGGCCAATAAATAATCTACTAAAAATGAAGAGTTTTCAGGAAGTTGGCCTTTTTCTAATGCTTCTAAACTTAACTCAAAATGATTGTTTACTGCTTGTGGATCAGCAGGAGACTTTTTAATATCTTCTTCAATCTGCTTTACTGCTCGCTCAAAATCTTCTTTGTGATAAATTCGATCTAGTGCTGGAGCAATTGTAATCGTCTCTACTTCATCTAAGCTACGTTGAGTAGCAACATCAAATTCTTTAAGGGTGTCAATTTCATCACCAAAAAATTCAATTCTAACAGGATTTTCTCTATCTAATGGATAAATGTCAACAATATCACCACGAATTGCAAACTCTCCTGGCTTAGCTACAATACTTTCACGCTGATAACCTACATTAGTCAACCACTTAGAAAGTTCCTGTAAATCATACTCTTTTTCTGGCTTAAAGACTTTTGCCCCCGCTTTAAATTCAGCCGGATCTGAAAGTTGGTATTGCACTGCTTGAGGAGTGACGACAATAACGCCAGGACGTCCACTATTTAAAAAATTTAGCGTTTTTAAACGCTGACTAAGTTCATCAGGCGAGGCAACTGCCGCTTGTGTAGCAATTGTTGCATCGATTGGAAATGTATGAACAATCTCTTCTCCTAAAATACTGCTAAGTTCATTTGCAAGTCGCTGCGCTTTGTCTTCATTTTCCTCAATAACCATTAATGGCTGCTGAAGTTTATTCATCATTTGCTTAATTATAGGAGCTTGCGATACTTCGTTTACTCCTGTCAAAAGTGAACGATTAGACCCAGGAATTTTTTCAATAAAGTTATTTAGTGTCTTATCTTCTGCAACAATGTCTGAAACTTGCATAATTAACTCCAGTTCTTAATTATAACGATTCATTAAGTATTGAGTGCTCTTACCATCAATAAAATCTTCAATAATTTGATCACTTATATCTAAAGCTTTATCAATAGCTTTTTGATCTTCTCCTTTAAACGGTGTCAATACCCACGAAACCACACTCTCTTTTGCAGGGTGCTGAATTCCAATTTTTAAACGATTAAAATTACTTGTTCCTAATAATGCGATAATACTTTTTATTCCATTATGGCCACCAGATTTTCCACTCGCTCTTACTCGAATTTTACCTACCGGCATGTCCATATCATCTTGAATAACTAAAATATCTTCAGGTTTAATTTTAAAAAAGTTAGTAACTTGTGCAATTGATTTCCCAGAATCATTCATATAAGTTTGAGGTTCTAAGATAACAACATCTTCACCTTTAATTTTTTGTTTAGTCCAGTGGCCCAAAAATTTTTCCTTATCGAGTTTTAGATTATTTTTTTCAAGATAGTGGTCAATAGCCATAAATCCAGTATTGTGCTTTGTTTTATCGTATTTTGCTCCAGGATTTCCTAATCCTACAATTAATTTCATAATTACGCCATCCTTTTTTCTTAGTGTGAAAATTATAACATATTCTCTCTCTTTTCTTCTTATTCACCACTTTTTAAGAAGGTTTTCAACTTTTTTGAGAAATTATTTAGCATATTCGCTCTAGAATGATATAATTTATATTGTTAAATCTATCACTAATTAAGTGGAAGGAAGTATTAACATTATGACAGAAGAAAAGATTCATAAGATTATTCTTGTAGGTGACGGTGCTGTAGGTTCTAGCTACGCATTCTCATTAGTTCAACAAGGAATTGCTCAAGAATTAGGTATCGTTGATATCGTTAAGGATAGAACTAAGGGTGACGCAATTGACTTAGCTGACGCTACTCCATGGCTTGCACCTAAGAACATCTACTCAGCAGAATACTCAGACGCTAAAGATGCTGACTTAGTAGTTATTTCTGCTGGTGCACCACAAAAGCCTGGTGAAACTCGTCTTGACTTAGTTAACAAGAACTTAAAGATTTTAAGTTCAATCGTTGAACCAATCGTTGAATCTGGTTTCCACGGTATCTTCTTAGTTGCTGCTAACCCAGTTGATATCTTGACTCACGCAACTTGGAGAATGTCAGGATTTGCTAAAGACCGCGTTATCGGTTCAGGTACTTCTCTTGACTCAGGTCGTCTTCAAAAGGTTATCGGTGAAATGGAACACGTTGACCCACGTTCAGTTAATGCTTACATGCTTGGTGAACACGGTGATACTGAATTCCCAGTATGGAGCTACAACAACGTTGGTGGTGTTAAGGTTCGTGATTGGGTTGCTGCTCACCCAGAAGTTGGCGAAAACAAGCTTGAAGAAATTCACAAGACTGTTGCAGACGCAGCTTACACTATCATTAACTTGAAGGGTGCAACTTTCTACGGAATTGGTACTGCTTTAGCACGTATTACTAAAGCTATCTTAAACGATGAACACGCAGTTCTTCCACTTTCAGTTCCTATGGATGGTCAATACGGCTTACACGATGTTCACATCGGTACTCCAGCTGTTATCGGTCGTCATGGTTTGGAACAAATTATTGAAATGCCTTTAGATGAAGATGAAATGCAAAAGATGCAAGCTTCAGCTAAGCAATTGAAGGAAGTTATGGACAAAGCCTTCAAGGAAACTGGCGTTAAGGTTCGTCAATAATCGATTATCAAATTACTAAAAAAACATTTGCTTAGGCAAATGTTTTTTTATTTACCTAAAATTAATCTATCTTTTCTTTCACCATAATCAAAAAATCTAAATATGTTATAATTTATAAGTTATTAAATCAATTATTTGGAGGTAAGCTGATGCTTATTAAATCACTTGTGCGTAAACGAGCATACTTAACTACAGTAAATGAAAAAGCTACCCTACAAGAAGCTTTGGAAATTTTAGAAGATTCTGGATTTCGCTGTGTTCCTATTTTAGATGATAGTGGAAAAATTTTTAGAGGGAACATCTATAAAATGCACATTTATCGTCACAAATCACAAGGTGGTGATATGTCACTACCTGTAACTTACCTTTTAAAGAATGCCACCAAAACTATCAAAGTTGATTCACCTTTTTATCGTGTCTTCTTTAATATTCGTGATTTACCTTATATTGCCGTTTTAGACCAAGAAAATCGTTTCTACGGCATCCTAACTCACTCTCGTTTACTTGATATGTTGTCAGATGCTTGGAACATGAAAACTGGTTCTTATGTTTTAACAGTTTTGTCAGATAATAACCGAGGAAATTTAGCAAAAATGTCTAAAATTATTTCCAAATATTCTACAATTGCTGGCTGCTTAACATTAGATGTTAGAAATGGCGAATTAATTCGACGCACACTTTTTACCTTACCTTCTGGTGTTTCAGAAACTACAATGAAAAATATTGTGCAAAAACTCGAAAAGAAGGGTTACCCAGTACCAGAAATCGAAGATTTAGAATCCGGGTTAACGATTAAAAACGACGAAAATTCTTTAGCAGACAAAATAAACTAGTTAGCAATATTGCTAACTAGTTTATTTTATTAGTTATATTTTCTAGGTAATCGATCACTCAATAAACAGGCAATTTCATAATGAATTGTTCCTGCATAATCGGCCACAGCCTTAATATTATTTGGTGCTTGAGGATCAGATGAAATCAATTCTACCTTAGTTCCTACAGGCATCTCATGAGGAAGTAATACCATAAATTGATCCATACAAATTCGACCAACAATTTCACAATATTCTTCGCCTACTTTAATTTTGAAGCCCTGCATCTGTCGTAACCAACCATCTGCATAACCTACAGGGACTGTTCCAATCCACTCATCTTTTTTAGCCTTAAAAGTGACCCCGTATCCCACTCCATAACCTTTGTGAATTTGTTTAACAAAACTAAGTTCTGAAGTAAAGGAAAGTGCAGGTTTTAAGGTAACTTCAGATTTCAAATCATTTGTATTAGGTGCAGAAGAAGGATTCAAGCCATAAATTCCAATTCCAAATCTTACAATATCACTTTTAACTTTTCGATTAAAAATACTTGTTGCTGTATTTGCCACATGAATATATTTTGGAGTAACGGTAAGTAAGGATTGCATTTCCTTAAAGCGCTTGACTTGATAATCAAAATATTCTGTATCTGCCGAATCCGCTTTAGAGAAGTGAGTGAACATCCCTTCAATATCAAAATTTTTATTACCTTCTAAATATTGATTAGCTGCAATAAACTCTTCTTTTTCTGAAAATCCAATTCTTCCCATCCCTGAATCAATAGCTAAATGAATTTTCAATATCTGCTGATTAATTTGTAAAATTTCTCCAACTTCCTTCAGCCACTCTAAACTAGCTGCCGCTAAAGAAATATTATTTTCGCTAGCTACTGAAACATATTTTGGATCAACAACTCCCAAAACTAAAATTGGCTTAGTTATGCCTTTTTCTCTTAATTGTAGCCCCTCATCTAAAGTAGCTACACAAAATCCTGTTGCTCCTGCTTGTTCTGCTGCATAAGCAACAGGAACACTACCATGACCATATGCATTTGCTTTGACAACTGCCCAAAGTTGTTGCTTAGGAGCCAAATGTTTTACTTCATTTTTTACATTTTGTTTAATAGCATCCAGATTTACATTTACTTGTGCTGGACGATGAATAGTAGGAATCATCTTAATTGTTTTCCTCCAACAAAACTTCTGTGATTACGTATTTCTTTTCATGAGAAATACTGACAAATATCTTACCACTAAATTTTTTGCACGTCATCACTGGTTGACCAGTCTCTTTTTGTAAAATTTCTAAGTCCTGAAACCCTATTTCTTTTCCAATTCCTGTTCCATAGGCCTTTGTAAAAGATTCCTTACAAGAAAATCTGCCTCCTAAATATTCGGCTTGTCGCTGACCAGAAAATTTTTTATATTGTAAAAACTCTGCTTCAGTTAAAACCTTTTTAGCAAATAGATCACCCTTAGCAATAATTTTCTTGATTCGATCTAAATCTAAAATATCGATTCCAATTCCCTTAATCAATTACTTACCCTTTCCAAAAAATCTCCTTCTACTACATCATAGAAGGAGATTTTTTTAGTCTTTTTTCTTTTTAATCACAAAATCGTGTCCGCTAGGCTTTTTAGTTGTATGATTTCGATTATTAGTGCGGTGACGATTATTATGCTTGTTAGAACGTCTAAAATTACCCCGCTTACGCTCATGCTTACCCTTAAATGGAAGTGGCTTTTCAGGGGTAATTTTAACTTTGATACTTTCAGCATCCTTAGAAAGTGTCTTAAGTAAAGCAGCAGCTAGATCAACTTCAGAATATTGTTCTAAGAGTTCATTTGCTCCACTAGTATATTTGTCTAAATTACCTTTTAAAAGGTCATCTACCTTTTTAGTAGCAGCACTTAATTGGCCCTTAAATGCCTCTTCATCTGATGGTGGACGTAAAGGCATCATCTTCTTTCGGGTCAATTGTTCAATAGTTCTCATATAACCTATTTCATTTGGCGTAACAAAGGTTACTGAAATACCATTTTTACCTGCTCGTCCCGTTCTTCCAATTCGGTGAACATATGAATCAGGATCTTGCGGAATATCATAATTATAAACGTGACTTACACCTGAAATATCTAATCCACGAGCTGCCACATCAGTTGCCACTAAAATATCAAGCTTGCCATTTTTAAATCGCTTAAGCACATTCATTCGACGTCCTTGAGAAAGATCGCCGTGAATTCCGGCTGCATTGTAGCCACGTGCCTGCAAACCTCTAGTTAATTCATCTACTCGTCTTTTAGTTCTTCCAAAAACTACTGCTAATTCAGGATTTTGCACATCAATTAAACGACATAAAATATCAAATTTTTCATTCTCTTTTGCTCGAACAAAATATTGATCAATTAAATTAGCTGTTAATTCTTTTCCCTTAATTTGAACAATTTCTGGAGTTTTCATGAATTTTTCACTAATTCGCATAATTGGCTTAGGCATTGTTGCACTAAATAAAAGCGTTTGGTGATCATTAGATGCATACTTCAAAATACTTTCAATATCTTGAATAAAACCCATATCAAGCATTTCATCGGCTTCATCTAAAACAATTGTCTTTACGTCTGATAAATTGACTGTACCACGTTTTAAATGATCCAACAATCTACCAGGTGTCCCTACTAAGATATCTGGTGCTTGCTTTAAAGAACGAATCTGACGACGAATGTCAGCTCCGCCATAGACTACTTGAACCTTTGCCTTTTCATCTTTACCTAGTCTGAATAATTCTTCTTGAGTCTGAATTGCAAGTTCACGTGTAGGTTCAATAATTAAAGCCTGAACACTTTTTTCTTTAGGGTTAATTTTTTGAAGAACTGGTAATCCAAAAGCAGCTGTTTTTCCAGTTCCTGTTTGAGCTTGCCCAATTACATCTTTTCCTTCTAAAACTAGTGGAATTGTTTTTTCTTGAATTGGGGTAGCTTCCTCAAATCCAGCTCTTTTAATAGCTTTTAAGATTTCTGGTTTTAAATTTAAATCTGCGAATTTCAAATAATTTTTTTCCTTTCCTAAAGGAGATTGTCTAAAACTTTTTCAAGATGCATTCCATGAGAAGCCTTTAATAAAACAATATCATCAGCCTTAATATCTTCTTCTAAGTCCGCATTTAATTTATTCATTTTATCTTGCGCATAATAATGTAAATGATCTTGATCGTATTTTTCTAATAACGCATCGTAGAGATTTTTCATTTCTGGTCCATATAAGTAAAGCTCATTAATTACCTTGGGATCAAAAATTGGGGCAAGTTCAGCATGCAACTGTGAAGATTTAGCTCCTAATTCTAACATATCCCCCAGAACTGCGATTCTTCGGCCATTATTTTCAACTTTAACCTGGCCAAAAGACTTCACTACAGCATTAACAGCGGTCGGATTAGAATTATAGATATCATCCATAATTGCCTCACCCACGTCACCTGTTTTCCACTCCATTCGATTTGCAGTAGGAGTAAAATGAGCCAAGGCTGCTGCTATTTCTTCATCGGTTTCTCCAAAATGTCTTCCTACACTTAAGGCAGCTAAAGCATTAGAAACATTGTGTTTCCCAATCATTGGAATAGTAAATTTTTGCTTAGTATTATTAACTGAAAAAGTTGCTTTTCGCATTTGTGAGTCAAATTCTGTGGCATACACATCATCTGTATCATTAAAGCCAAAAGTTCCTGTCTCTTGTTTAATCTTTTCTGCACGCTGACGTAATAATGGTTCATCCCCATTGTAGATGAACTTTCCATCTTCTTTTAAAAAGTCAGTAATTTCCATTTTTGCATCGGCAATCTTATCACGACTACCAAAGAATTCAATATGGGCTTCACCAATCATTGTAATTACACATACATCAGGGCGGACCAATTCACTTAGATGATGGAGTTGGCCTGGACGATCCATCCCCATTTCCAATACTACAATTTCAGTAGAAGGTTTCATTTCTAAAATTGTAATTGGTACTCCAATTTCATTATTAAAGTTTCCTTGCGTCTTATGAACATTGAAACGTTTTGATAAAACTGCTGAAACCATATCTTTCGTAGTAGTTTTACCATTTGAGCCTGTAATCCCAACAACAGTCGGATTTACCTTAGTAAGATAGTACTTTGCAAGTTTTTGTAATGCTTTTAATGGATCTTCAACCTCAATTACAGGAAAATTTTCTGGCTTTCCAGGGTGACCTTTTTTCCACAAGGTCGCTGCTGCACCATTTTCAATTGCACTTTCAATAAACTCATGGCCATCTCTACTTCCTTGTAAAGGGACAAATAAAGAATCAGCAGCTGCTTTTCGCGAATCGAATTCAACGGATGTAATAACTGTTTCTTCTCCATTATTTAATTCACTATCTAAAGCCTTAGCTATTTCTGCTAGTTGCATTTTCATAATTCGATTACTCCTACTAAAAATTGCATATAGCTTAATTATACTTTACCATTTACTTAATTGGCAAAATCTCTATGTGCACCTTTTAGAATTATACCACGTTACGTTGTGATTAAAAACGAAAGAGCGATTCCAAAAGGAACCGCTCTTTTACTAATATTGAAAATATTAGTCTTTCTTTGCCATACCGTATTTCTTGTTGAATTTTTCGATACGTCCATCTGCTTGAGCAAACTTTTGCTTACCAGTGTAGAATGGGTGTGAAGCTGAAGAAACTTCAACACGTACTAATGGGTAAGTCTTACCTTCAAATTCAATAGTTTCAGTTGGCTTTAAAGTTGAACCTGCTAAAAACTTAGCACCAGTTGCTGAATCCATAAATACTACTTCTTGGTAGTCTGGATGAATACCTTGTTTCATAATTTAATACTCCTTTGCCATGATCATCTTTTCAGATCATAGATTATAATTTGACTAGATAAGTGTAGCATGTTTACCACTATACTTCAAGTCCGTGAAGATTACTATTTATCTTTAACCCTCTTATTTATTTCAATAGCAATTGGCTCAATCTTTTCTAAGTGGGATTTAATTCCCCAAAGATAAAATAGATATGAAGCAATTATAATTACTACAAAGTCCCATGGATACTTAATCCAGTTTTGACCACCAAAACCTACACTTCCCATGTAAGACATTAATGAAATAAATACTAAATATCCTAATAGCCACCAGAATCCTTTTAGTTGCTTTTTCAAAGAAGAATGTTGGTAACGAACTTCATAATATAAATAGATTGGTAAGCCTAAAGCAATTACTAAAATAACCTGAATAGTTGTTGGCCACATTGTCCAATAAATTGCTAAACTGGCTAAAATAAATGCCAATGGGGCAACCCACTTCATCCAATTTGGTTTAAAAGGCCGATCTAAATCTGGAGCTAATTTTCTCAAAGAGATCACAGTTACTGGTCCTGTTAAATAGGCAATTAAAGTTGCTGCAGTAATAACTGTCGCAAGTAAGTTCCAATTTCTAAAAACACTTACTAAAATCATCGCTAAAATAAAATCAACTACCATTGCAAAGCGAGGAACCATGTACCGACGATCTAATCTTCCTAACCATTTAGGTAAATGCTTTGTATGAGTCATCGCAGCAATAGCACGTGAAGCTGTAGCTACAAATGCTACCCCAGTTCCAAATGGTGATACAAAAGCATCCAAATAAAGTAAGATTACTAACCAATTAATTCCTAAAAGCATTGCAATATCTGCAAATGGAGAGGTAAAATTAATTCCCTTCCAACCAGTTTTAGCAACTAAACTTGGGTCAATTGCACCAATAAAAGTTACTTGCAGCAAAATATAAATTGCTGCTGTTACCAGCATTGAAATCAATACACCACGAACAATATTTTTTCTTGGATTTTTTAACTCTCCACCAACGTTAATCACAGTTTGAAAGGCATCATAAGACATAATAATCCCTGAAACAGAAGTGGCCTCAAAAATTGCGCGACTTCCATAAGGCATAAACGTATGAACACTATGGCCAAAGTTTTCTGCATGAAAACCACTAAAGATCAACACTAAAATTGTTAAAGTTGGTAATAATACCTTAAAGATAGAAATCAAATTTGTAAATCTCGTCATTAATTTTACTGACCAAAAATTAATTAACGTAAAAATAAACATAAACAGAAATACAACCCATAAACCTGTCACCGTAATTGTACCGTTGTTCATAAAATTCTTTGTCCAATTTGCCCAACTCCAGGGCCATGAACTCATGTATTGAACTGCCGCAACGGCTTCCATGGGGACTAAAGTTATCAAGGAAATCCAATTTGCCCAGGCTGCAATAAATCCTAAAAGTGGACCATGACTGTATTGAGCATATTTACTCATTCCACCACTTTCAGGAAACATTGCTCCCAACTCAATATAGGTCAAAGCAATAATAATAATTACTGCTCCACCCAATATCCACGAAATAATGGCTGCAGGTCCCGCAATCTTAGCGGCTGAGCCTGCTCCAAAAAGCCAGCCTGAACCAATTAAAGAATTCAAAGCTAGCATTACTGCTGAAAATAAACTCATTTTATGTAGCTTATTTTTATTCATAAAATCTCTCCCACCTATGTAATATTAGTGTGGATGACAGGTTTACAATTTTATATTTTATCAAAAGAAATATTAATTTAAAATGATAATCTAAAAAATATTTTTAATAAATTAAAAATAAAAAAGGAAGTTCTTCCATCGAACTTCCTTTACTTAGCTTCTTTTGCCTTCTTTGCCCAATCAAAATGGTCGGCTAAACTACAACCATCTGGGCCACAAACCATACCTTCTTGAATTTTCAAATCTTCAAAAGTATTTTTATTAAGATTCTTATTTTCTGTACTCATTTTTCCACCTCTATCTTCTAATTCCATAATCCTGGGCTAAAAGGGCCTTTACACCTTCAACATTCATCGGAGCTGTATGGCCATTCAAAAGTTCTGTCTTCTCAGGGAGAGTCGCAATCTTTTGCGATATTGAATCTAAAATTTGACTCTGATCTCCTCCTGGGAATTCAGTTAATCCGATGTCACCGTTATAAAGCATATCCCCTACTAGAGCAAAGTCATATTTTTTTGAATAAAAAATTTGAGAATCTGGAGTATGACCTGGAGTAGCAATTGCTTCTAATTCAAAAGAACCATCATTACTTTTTATCAAAGTATGATCCTTAACTAATTTTACCTTTTTTGGCCAAACTACATGTTGTCCATAACGAGCTGCCAAATTTAATTGATCATTTTTCATGAAATAGGGAGCATTTTCATTTACAATGCATTCTACGCCCAAAGTATCAGCCACTTTAGCAGCCTGATAAGAATGATCAAAATGTCCATGGGTAAGGAGTACTTTATCAATCTTCCAACCTTTTTCAGCAATTTTTTGTAGTAATTTTTCTCCTTCTGCACCTGGATCAATTAAAAAGCCATGTTTTGTTTTTTCATCAATGAAAAAGTAGGCAGCTGTCTGAAAAATATTTACAACCGGTTGAATAAATAACTGCATTATTTTGTCTTTTCCTTTTCTAAGCCTTCCTTGATTGCCTTTTCAAAGACCTCACGTGGTTGAGCTCCCATGTAGCCTTTGCCATCAATGACAAAAAATGGTACTGCATGTACTCCATTTTGTTGGACAAACATTTCATCTGCTACGACCTTATCATGATAGTCAGTTGAATCAAGTAATTTCTTTGCAGCAGCTACATCAACTCCAGCTTCTTGAGCTGCTTTAAGTAAGACAGCATGATCTGCTAATTTTACATTTTCACTAAAGTAAGCTTTAAATAAGAGCTCAGATAACTTATCTACAACTTCACCTTCATAATTATCTTTTACCCATTGAGTAAGTCGATGAGCATCCATTGTATTTGTATTCAAAGTTGAAGAATATTTAAAGTCTAACCCTTCTGCACGTCCCATTTGAGAAATTTGTTCAATTCTTTGAGCAGCTTCTTGCTTACTTAATCCGTATTTAGCTGCAAAACGGTCCAAAGTAGTTTCAGTTACATCTTTTGGTGCATCTGGATATAATTGAAATGCATGACGATCAAAATGTACTTGATCACTTACTCCCATGTCATTAAGTAAATTCTCAATTCTTGCTTCTGCAATATAGCAAAAAGGACAAGCATAATCTGACCATACAGTAATTTCCATCTTTTTTCTCCTTTACTTACAAATAGTTAGTTGTTTTTGATATTTATTATTATAGTTGTTAAACTAACTTTAACAAGTACGCACTTTTTAAACACCTAGTATCTAAAAGGATAGTGATTGATAAATGAACGAACACTCAAAAAAGGAAATTAATAATTTTCAAATTCAAGAAATGGAACCTTTTAACAAAGCATTAGATTTAATTTCTGGAAAGTGGAAAATGAATATTTTATACGCTCTTTCTACTTTAGGAACTCTGCGCTATGGAGAAATACAAAGACTGTTAGGAAATGTTACCCATCGTGTCTTAGCCAATAAATTAAAAGAACTTGAAGAAAAAGGCTTAATTTCGAGAACTGTCTATCCAGAAATTCCTCCTAAAGTTGAATATACCATTACTAAAAAAGGAAAAAGTCTATTACCGATTCTTAAACAAATTTGCGATTGGGGTAAAGCAAATGAAACTTCTGAAATATAGAAAAAAAGAGATTTGAAATTTCAAATCTCTTTTTAATCTACATCGCGGATTTCAACATCTCCGCCTAAACTTCTAATTTTTTCTTCAACACGGTCATAACCACGTAAAATATTACCCGCATTTGAAATTATGGTTTCACCATTTGCCATTAAACCAGCGATCATTAAAGACGCACCTGCACGAATTTCCCCAGCGTTTACATGGGCCCCATGCATTTTCTTAGTTGGGTGAATTAAAATAATGTTATCTTGTACCTGAATTGCTCCACCCATTTTTTGTAATTCGGGAATATGACCAACTCGTTTCGGATAAATATTATCTATAATTACACCTTCGCCCTTTTTAGCTGTTAGTAATAATGGAGTAATTGGTTGTTGTAAATCTGTCGCAAATCCTGGATAAGGATCTGTTCTTACTTGAATCATCTTTAAATCACCAGCTGGATAGACATAAAGTGAATCTTCTTGTACTTCAGTTACAACACCCATCTCTTCAACTTTAGCTAAAAAGCTATCTAAATGTTCTTCAATAATATTGTGAATCTTAATTCCATCACCAATACAAGCAGCTAAAGAAATATAAGTGCCTGCTTCAATTCGATCAGGAATAATTGTATGTGGAACTTGTGCCTCTAAATGATCAACGCCTTCGATTCTTATAGTTTCAGTTCCTGCACCACGAATCACAGCTCCCATGTTATTCAAGAAAGTTGCGAGATCAATAATTTCAGGTTCTTTAGCTACATTATCAATTATTGTTTGTCCCTTCGCAGTTACTGCAGCCATGATAATATTCATAGTTGCACCAACTGATGGCATCGCAAGATGAATATCAGCACCGTGCAAGCCTTGTTCTGGAGCAGTAATAATCACTTGGTCATTTTCATTCTTGACAGTTGCACCAAGTGCTTCGAAACCTTTAATATGTTGATCAATAGGACGTGGACCGATATCGTCTCCTCCAGGAAAACCTACAACTGCTTTCCCAAAACGACCTAATAAAGCTCCCATAAAATAATATGAGGCTCTTAATGACTTGATTTTACCTGCTGGAAGTGGACGCCGTTCAATCTTTTCAGGATTAATCGTCAAAGTAGTACCGTCAAGTTCAGAAACTACATCCATTTCACTTAAAAGATCCATCAAGTTGTCTACATCCGCAATTCTTGGCACACCTTCAAGTGTCACCGGAGTACGTGATAATATGGACGCAGGAATTAGTGCTACAGTAGAGTTCTTAGCTCCACCAATCCATACGTCGCCCTTTAAGGGCTTTCCACCATGAATAATCATTTGTTTCATTGGGGAAACAATCCTCTTCATCTAATAATAATTAAATACCTAATGTATCAATTTATATCATATAAAAAAATATGGGAAAAAACAAGCGAATAACAGAATGCTTACTTTTCTGTTATCTAAATTTAACTTATATTAAAAATTTTTAGCAGGTAAATCACTTGCAGCACCAATAAAGGCTTTAAAGAGTCCTTCTGGACGTTGTGGACGACTCAAAAATTCTGGGTGATATTGAGCAGCCACAAAGAATTTATTTTTAGGATTTTCAATAATTTCAACTAAGCGATTATCTGGTGACACCCCAGAAAATACCATTCCTGCATCTTCAAATTGCTTACGGTATTTATTATTGAATTCGAAACGGTGACGGTGACGTTCTTGAATTACATCTTGATCATCATAAGCAGCTTTAGTCTTAGTTCCTTCTTTTAAGGCAGCAGGGTAAAGACCTAGACGTAAAGTTCCACCAATTTCTTCAATATCACGCTTATCAGCCATAATATCGATAATATTATTCTTAGCATCTGGCTTAGCTTCTGCAGAATGTGCATCTTCTAAATTTAAAACATTTCTTGCAAATTCTACGCTAGCCATTTGCATCCCTAAACAAATTCCTAAGAATGGAATATCATTTTCACGTGCATATTTAATTGAAGTAATCATTCCTTCAAGTCCGCGAGTTCCAAAACCTCCTGGTACAATTAAACCATCAGAGTCTTTCATAATCTCAGCAATATTATCTTCAGTAATATCCTCAGCTTGAACCTTATTTACTTCAATCTTTGTGTCATACAAGTAACCCGCATGTTGAAGCGCATCAGTAACTGAAATATATGCATCTTCTAATTCTACATATTTACCCACTAAAGTAATCTTAGTAGTGTGACTTAAATTCTTAGCACGTTCATCAAGTTTCTTCCAAGCTTCCATATCAGCTTCAGGTTTTGGACTATCGATCTTCAAGAAATCAACCACTTTTTGATCCATTCCTTGTTCTTGAAAGGCAAGGGGTAAATCGAAAAGTGAAGGTGCATCAATTGATTCAATAATTCTTTCTACTGGTACATCAGTAAAAGTAGAAATCTTATTCTTTAATTCTTGTGGTACACTTTCTTCTGCGCGCAATACTAACATATTTGGTTGAATACCAATACTTCTAAGTTCTGCAACTGAGTGTTGGGTAGGTTTTGTCTTCATTTCTTGAGCTGCATGAAGATATGGAACTAAAGTACAGTGAATATACATTACATTATCTTCTCCAACTTCACGACGCATTTGACGAATTGATTCCATAAATGGTGTAGATTCAATATCCCCAACAGTACCACCAATTTCAGAAATAATGACATCAGAATCAGTTGTCATCGCAGCACGCATAATCTTCTTCTTGATCATGTCAGTAATGTGTGGAATAACTTGGACAGTTGCACCTTGGTAGTCTCCACGACGTTCTTTTTCTAATACTTCTTTGTAAATTTTACCAGTAGTTACATTAGAGTATTTTCCTGTACGAACATCGACAATTCTTTCATAGTGTCCCAAATCAAGGTCAGCTTCAGTACCATCATCAGTTACAAATACTTCTCCGTGTTGGTAAGGATTCATAGTACCTGGATCAATATTAATATATGGATCAAATTTTTGCATCGTTACTTTTAATCCACGATTCTTTAATAAACGACCTAAACTAGATGCTGTAATTCCTTTTCCTAAGGATGAAACTACCCCACCAGTTACAAAAATATATTTAGTCATGCTGCTTCCTTTCATCTTTAAAAATTATCAAATTAAAATCATTATTCTAGAAAAAACAAAAAAAGCTCCCTCAAGCTGGGAGCTATAATTGCACTTAAAGTGCCCATACAAAATATTAAAGGGAAAATACCTTTTCGTCAAGCACTTTATTCATCTTCATCGTCATCATCTGGATGTAATTCTGAAAGCTGACCTTCGATTCCATCATCTAATTCATTATCAGTTGCATCATCAAGATCATCATCTGAGTACTCATCTTCGTCATCATCTTCGATTTCTAAATCTTCATCTTCTGGATCATCAGAATCATAATCAATGATATCGTCATCATCACTATCCCCGATGAAGGCATTAACTTTCTTATGGCGTTTTTTACGTGGCACATCTTCTTCATCTTCTGGGTGATTTACTTCTTCATCAACTGATTCATATGGATACCATGATCTTAATGCCCAAATATTATCTCCAAGAGAGATAAATTCACCGTCAGTGTTCAAATCAGTATAAAATTGTGGTAACCGTTCACGGATTTCTTCGTCACTTTTACCTAAAAATTTTTGAATGGCATTCACAATATCTGCAAAAGCCATCCGTTTACCATTGTCTTGTAAAATTGCACGGGCAACTTCAATCATTGATAATTCATCTTTATTTTGATCTTCAAACTCGCTTAAACCCACTAATGGCACGTCCTTTCAGTTATAAGTTTACTTTAAATTTAATTTTGCGGATAAAATTCCATTGTAATTGCATAACTACCTATTAAGTATAGACCAGAAAAGAGCTTATATTCAACTTTTAGTTGCATATTCTCACCCATTTTCCCAGAAAATTCTAGTTTTTGAGTTTCACTAGTTAAATCCATTATTTTACTAGCTGCGATAATACGACAATTCTTCTTTTCACCTGGAACAAATTTCATCATGTTATAGTTATTTTCCTGGATTTTCCCTCTTTGCATGATTAATTCATCTGGTTTAATTAACAATTTAACCTCAACATTACCTTCAGGGTTTTCTTCATCATATTTCACGCGCCAGGTATTATCACCCGCTTGTTCAAGAGTTCCAATGCCATATTTTGAAAAAGTTTCCGTTTGATCTTCTTGAGTAATAGTACTAGTAATTTTAACTTTTACGTCTTCCATCCTTTTCATCCCTTCTAAATTAGCACTTCTACCACAATCCTGTTATAATCAATTTTAGCAAATATACAAAGAATTTTAACTTATAAATTATTATCAATGAAAACAACACATATTAATCAACTAAAACAAGAAAAAGTTATTCGTGATCCTGTTCATGGGTACATTCACATTCAAAATCAAGTTATTTTAGATATTATTAGCGCCAAAGAATTTCAACGTTTGCGCCGTATTAAACAACTAGGCCCCATTTCCTATGTTTTTCCAGGAGCAACTCATACACGTTTTGAACATAATTTAGGAGTTTATGAGCTTACAAGAAGAATTACCAAAATTTTTGAAGATAAATATCCTTCTAAAACTCCAGATGACGGACTTTGGAACTCTGAAGAAAGTTTACTTGCTCAAGTAGCAGGACTTCTTCATGATATTGGTCACGGACCATACTCTCATACTTTTGAGCATCTGTTTAATACTGACCATGAAAAAATGGGTCAGCGAATAATTTTAGACAAAAACACTGAAATTCATCAAGCACTTTTGCAGGTAGGAGATGACTTTCCCAAAAAAGTTGCTAGTGTTATTGCCAAAACTTATCCTAATCCCCAAGTAGTCAAACTTATTTCCAGTCAAGCAGATGCCGATCGAATGGACTACCTGCTTCGGGATGCCTACTTTACTGGTGCCTCATATGGAGATTTTGATTTAACTCGCCTTTTAGAAGCAATCCGTCCCTATAAGAATGGAATTTCTTTTACTACTAAAGGAATTCATGCAGTTGAAGACTATGTTGTCAGTCGCTACCAAATGTATCAACAAGTCTACTTTCACCGCTTTGGTCGCTCTATGGAAGTTATCTTACACCGTCTACTTCAAAGAGCTCAACACCTTTACAAAAAAGGTCAACTACAAGTAACTCCTCAATTAGCTACTTTTTTAAAGGGAGATACTACTAACTTAGAAGCCTACTTGCAGTTAGATGATGGAGTGATGGAAACCAACTTTTTAATGTGGGTTAATGCACCTGATCAAATTTTATCAGATTTAGCCAAAAGTTATTTATATCGCCACCCACTAGAAAGTGCCAAAATTTCTGAAGACACTAAAAACTTAATTCCAAAACTCAACAAGTTAATTGAACAAGCCGGATTTAATCCAAAGTACTATACAGCTCTAAATTCTGCATTCGATGAACCGTATGATGCCTATAAACCGACCGGTAAAAATGCTCATAGTCCTATTGAAATCATGCAAGAAGATGGCACTCTAGTTGAATTATCTAAATTAAGTCCACTCGTTAAATCATTAGATGGAACCTTGCAAGGGGATGAAAGATTTTTCTTTCCCAAGGCTATGGTGGAAGAACACTCAGAAGTACAAATCTTTGAGCCTATTTATCAAGAATTTCAAAAATACATTAAAAATCAGACAATTCATTATTTGCGTAAACCACGCAAAAAATAAAACGTTGAGCCTAAAACTCAACGTTTTATTTATAATTATTAGCTACAAAGCGAGTATCAAATAATGGACTCACTGGTTTATGTTCTTGAATTAATTTAATAGC
This sequence comes from Lactobacillus sp. PV037, assembly GCF_014522345.1. Taxonomy (NCBI): domain Bacteria; kingdom Bacillati; phylum Bacillota; class Bacilli; order Lactobacillales; family Lactobacillaceae; genus Lactobacillus; species Lactobacillus sp. PV037. The sequence goes on from NZ_CP041987.1 coordinate 1,298,124, forward strand.
TGCTCCCATTAATGGGCCTACTGAAACTAACTCAGCCTTTGATAATTCTTTTTCTTCAGGTTGATTAATTGAATCAGTTAAAATTAACTTTTTAATTGGGGATGCATTTAAGCGATCGATAGCTGGTCCTGATAAAACAGCATGAGTAGCTGAAGCATAAACTTCAGTTGCACCAGCATCAATTAAAGCTTGTGATGCCAAAGTAATAGTTCCAGCAGTATCAATCATATCATCGATGATTATGGCACGTTTTCCTTTAACATCACCAATAATATTCATAACTTCTGCTACATTTGCCTTTGGACGGCGCTTATCTACAATAGCAATCGGAGCCTTTAAAAATTCTGCCAACTTTCTTGCGCGAGTAACCCCACCATGATCAGGCGAAACTACAACAGCATCTTTTTCAAGACCATGACTTAAGAAGTAGTCCGCAAGTAATGGTGCACCCATTAAGTTATCAACTGGAATATCAAAGAATCCTTGAATTTGTGGAGCGTGCAAATCAAGTGATAGAACACGATCTGCACCTGCAGTTTGAATCATATCAGCTACTAACTTGGCAGTAATTGGTTCTCTTGCACGTGTTTTACGGTCCTGACGTGCATATCCATAGTAAGGAATTACAATGTTAACAGTACGTGCTGATGCACGACGAAGGGCATCAATCATAATTAATAATTCCATTAAATTATCGTTTACTGGATCACTAGTTGACTGGACTAAGTAAACGTCTTTACCACGCACAGATTCATCGATGTTAATCTCAATTTCTCCATCACTAAACCGTTTAACGTCAGACTTGCCTAACTCTACTCCAACACTTTTAGCAATCTTTTCTGCTAACGGTTTATTAGAGTTAAGAGCAAAAATTTTAATTTCTTTGTCTAATTTAGACATAATTTCCTCCACAACAATAGCTATGATGTTTCTCTACTTAATCATAGCAAAAAAAGCGAGTTTGCGCTCGCTTTTTTAATATTTAATATTTACTTTCTAAAAAATTATTTCCATTCCTTATCTTGAGAAAGAGGAAGCTTATGCCAATAATCTTTTTTATTGGTTTGTCTACCGCGTGCAATTGCCATATCATATTTCTCAACATCTTTAGTAATCGTTGAATCAGCCGCAATAAATGCATGGTCAGCAATATTTACTGGTGCAATTATTGTTGAACCTGCACCAATAAATGAATGATCACCAACATTAGTATGGAATTTCTTCACCCCATCATAATTTGAAAAAATAGTTCCACATCCAATGTTAATATCTTTTCCTAAAGTGGCATCCCCTACATAAGTCAAATGTCCTACTTTAGTGTTTTCACCAATTTCAGCGTTCTTAACTTCTACAAAATTACCAATATGTGCACCTTGGCGAATTACTGCTTTTGGACGTAAGTGTGAATTTGGACCAATATCAGTATTATCATCCATTTCTGCCTCTTCAATTGTTGAAGAAGTAACCGTTACGCCATTACCAATTTTAGAATCTACAATTCTTGAACCTGATGTAATATGACTCTCAGATCCAATTTCAGTATTACCCTTAATAACAACATTACCTTCAATTAACGTATCATTTCCAATTTTGACATCACTATCAATATAAGCTGTTTCTGGATCAACAAAAGTAACGCCGTTACGCATATGTTTTTCATTAATTCGCTTACGCATTAATTTAGTTGCTTGTGCCAATGCAACTCGATCATTAACACCTAAACTTTCAGAAAAGTCTGGCATTTGGTAGGCCCCCACCTTTTTACCAGCCTTACGCATAATTTCTAACACATCCGTTAAATAATACTCACCTTGGGCATTATTATTGCCTACTTGCTTTAAAGCTTCGAGCAATTCTTTATTATTAAAAGCAAAAACACCTGTATTAATTTCATCAACAGCTAATTCTGCTTCGTTACCATCTTTTTGTTCAACAATTCGCAATACGTTTCCTGCTTCATCACGAATAATTCTTCCATAACCGTATGGATTAGGGGCCTTAGCAGTTAAAACTGTCGCACTATTACCACTAGTTTCATGCTCTTTAAATAAATTATTAAAAGTTTCACTAGTAAAAAGTGGGGTATCCCCAGTAGCAACCAATGTTACTCCCTCTAAATCTTTTAATAATTCACTAGCTGCCATTACAGCATCGCCAGTTCCCAATTGTTCTTTTTGAAAAGCAAATTCAGAACGATCTTTTAAAACGTCTTTAACTTTAGCAGCTCCAGTTCCTACAACTGTAATAATCTTATTAGGATTTGTTCCTTCAGCAGCTGTTACAACATGTTCTACCATACTTTTACCAGCTACTTTATGTAAAACCTTATAAAGCTTCGACTTCATACGAGTACCCTTACCCGCAGCTAAAATAACTACATACTTATTCATTGTTAAATCCCTTCATTAACTTAACTGCTACAAGTATACCATTTTTTATTAAAAGCGATTAAAATTCGTTTGTTTTAAAATATTTCCTGGTTCTGCCTCAATCACTTTATGTACTCGATTGACACTAGTAATTTTAATTAATGATTGGTAATCATCAACAACTTTCTGGGATGCATATTGTGTCTCACACAAAACTGCCATTCCCCCAACATGACAGCCAAACTCATTAACTAATTCTTCCATTCCAGTTAATGTGCCTCCACCTTTCATAAAGTCATCGACAATTAAGACATTAGAACCGGCTGGAAGACTCCTTTTAGCAAGCTCCATTTTTTCAACACGTTCACTTGATGAGGCAACATAATTAACAGAAATAGTTGCTCCTTCTGTAATTTTAGGACGGTGACGCACAATAACAAAAGGCACATTTAAGTAACGACTAACCGCTTGTGCTAAAGCAATTCCCTTTGTTTCAACCGTCATCACATAGTCAATTTTGCTATAGGCATAAGTAGTAGCTATTAATTGTCCAATTTTGGCTAATTGCTCGGGAGAACCTAAAATATCTGAAAGATAAACAAAATTTCCCGGTAATATTCTATCAGGATCTTGAATTTTGGCTGCCAATTTATTTAAATATTCCCTTGCTTCTTCTTCACCCATAAAAGGAATATATTTAACTCCTCCAGCTGCTCCTGGAATAGTTTCCAAAATTCCATTTTTTTGCTGCGCCAAAGTTTTCTTAAAAATTGATAAGTCTTCTGAAATAGATGATTTTGCGGCTCCGTATCGTTTAGCAAAAAAAGGAAGTGGGATCAAAGTATGAGGTCTCGCAATCAGATATTTCACCATATCTACTAATCGCTCTGAACGTTTCATAATTACTCCTTTCTTAATATAAGAAAATCACTAATGTTTAAATCTAAAACATTAGTGATTGTTCGTATTAATATTAATTTTATAATTAGAACTCACTAAATTCAAGTTCTATATTCTTAGTTAATACATCAGTATAACTGTATGAAACACGTTCGAATTTGTTTTGATTTTGATCTAGATCTACTACAAATATAGCGCGATATGTTTCTTTAAGTGTCCCTTTTCTGCGCGTTACTTTCTTGCGTCCTGCTTGTGCAACTACAATAAGACTTTCTCCAATATGAGCGTCTAACTTTTCTTTAATAGCCATCAATGTCATTGGCACTCGACGTCACTCCTTTGCATAGGTTCGATTATACCAAAAAAAGTAAAAAACATCAAGTTTAATTATTGACATTTAATTTATACTGTGCTCCCTAACAAGATGAGCTAATTCAATAAATTGCGGAATTGTTAATTCTTCTGGGCGTACTCTTAAATCTACTCCCAAAGACTCAATGATTTCTTCCCGTTCATCTTTATCTTTAACTAAAGGCTTTAAATTATTATTAAGAGTCTTTCTCCTTTGAGAAAAACTCATTTTTACTAAGTGATCGAAATATTTATAATCTTTAATATCATATTTTTTACTTAGTGGTTTCAAAGTAACTACTGCTGAATCAACTTTTGGCCGAGGCATAAAAGAAGAACTTTTTACCTCTTCATCAAAAGTTACATTCATTCTAGTTTGTACTGCAATTGAAAGAGGGCCGTATTCTTTAGTCTTCGGATGGGCTACTAAACGTTCTGCAACTTCTTTTTGCATCATTAAAGTTAAACTTACAAAATTCAAATCGCTTTTGATTAAGTCAAATAAAATTGGCGTCGTGATATAGTAGGGTAAGTTAGCTACGATTTTAATTGGGTGATTAAAATCAAAAAAATCTCCTATATCTTCTTTAAAATCAGCTTTTAAAACATCTTTCATAATTAACTTAAAACGTTCAGCAAGTGTTTGCCCATCAATCTTAGCGGGTAATTCATTTTTTAAGATTTCAGGCAAATCCGTATCAACTTCATACGCTGCTACTTTAGCCCCTGCTAACAAAATTTGTTCTGTTAAAGAACCAATTCCTGGTCCAATTTCAATTACTTGATCACCTGGCTGGATATCTGCTGCTGTCACAATTCCTTTTATTGCAGCTAAATCTACCAAAAAATTTTGTCCAAGATTCTTTTTTGCATGCACAAAGTACCGATTAACAATCGCCTTAGTCCTTACTGGATTGGCAATTGGCATATTATTTGACACTTTCAACCGCCTCTTTCAATTCTTCATAACTAATTCCAAACATTTCTAAACGCTTAAAAAACTGTTTGGCATTCCCATAGCCAATACTCAATTTAACTCCTACTTTTTCACGTAGTTTTCTTGCATTTGGACCCATCCCTAGCCCCAAAGCGTTATACTGACTTTTTGTTAAATCGCTTTTTGTTTCTTCTACTTCATGCAAATCGCTTAAAGCTCGCATCAAGGCTTCTTTAGATGCATGTTCAACTCCTAAACTATTCCCCCGCTTAGTTGGCTCACCTTCTTTGCGAGTAATAAAAGCCTGCTTAGCATTTGGAACTACTTGGGATACTAAGCGCCTTATTCTTTCCCCATTAAAATCTGGATCTGTAAAAACAATAATTTCTCTTGTTTGAGCCAATTTTTTAATTTCTGCTAAAGTTTCTTTTGATACCTCAGACCCATTAGTTTCAATAGTTTCAATTCCTGGGAAATATTGTTTTAGACGTTTAGTATCATCGCGTCCTTCAACAATAACCACCGCATTAAAATTTTTTTCTTTATTTGATTCCATAAATTTTTTTCGCATTTTGGTTCGTATGAGCTGCTACTTCCTCGATTTCTACACCACGCAACTCCGCAATTGCTTTGGCCACATAATAAACATATCCTGTTTCATTTTGTTTACCACGGTAAGGTTTGGGTGTTAAATATGGAGCATCAGTTTCAATTAACATTGCATCCCAAGGAACAACTTTGGCACTTGCATGTACATCAGTTGCTTTAGTAAAGGAAACAACTCCAGAGTAAGAAAGCATTAATCCTAGATCTAAAAACTTCTTCATCCATTCTGGATTACCATTAAAATTATGGAGAATACCTCCATACTCTCCTACCTTACTTTCCTTTAAAATTTGATAGGTATCTTCAAAAGCATCACGAGTATGAATATTTACAGGCATTTTTAAATCATGAGCGATTTCTAATTGCTCGGCAAAAACTTTTCTTTGTATCTCTCGGGGAGACTCGTCCCAATAATAATCAAGTCCAATTTCGCCTAATGCTACAGTCTTTTCTTTCTTTAACTGCTCAATTAACTGATCTGCAGCTTCTTGATTCCAATCTTTAGCTACATCTGGACAATATCCAACAATTGCATAAAGATTATCAAACTTTTCACTAAGATCTACTGCTCGTTGATTAAATTCAGGATCTTGTCCTGCAACTGCTGCTCTAGTAACACCTAAATTCTTTGCACGCTCTAAATAAATTTCCTCTTTACCTCTAAAAGGCTCATCGTTTAAATGAGTATGAGAATCAAAAATTTCCATTATCCTAAACGTGCTCCTACTTCATGTTCTTGATCAACAATTGCCAATTTAACTTTACCATCCTTTTCACTAGATAAAAGCATTCCTTGACTTAGTTGGCCTAACATCTTGCGAGGTTTCAAATTAGTAACAGCAAGTAATTTTTTACCGACTAATTTTTCATAATCTGGATAAAACTTAGCAATCCCACTCAAAATTTGTCGAGGTTGCTCTTCGCCTATATCAAGCTTAAAAGATAATAATTTATTTGAACCCTTAACTGGTTCTACTTCTAAAACCTTTGCTACTTTAATTTCTACTTTATCAAAGTCATCAATTGTAATAGCTTTATTGTTGGTCTTATCTTTTTGCTGGCTTCTAGTTTCTTTCTTAGGTTTAGCCTTAGCCATTTGCTTTTTGATATATTTGATTTCTTCATCATTTTTAAGACGAGGGAAAATTGGCTTAGGATCAGTGGTTACAGTATTATTCCAACCATAGCTTCCCCAAACCAGTTCATTAGCAGCTGGATCATCTAAGTCAAGTCCAAGTTGATTAAACATTTCTATTGGGCTTTGGGTCATAATTGGCTTAATCAAAAGTGCAACTAGGCGTAAAGTTTCTGCTAAATTGGTCATTACAACAGATAACTGATCTTTTTACCCTCTTTATTTAAAATCCAAGGTGTAGTTTCATCAATATACTTATTAGCACGAGAAATTAATTTCCAAACTGCATCTAAAGCTTGTGAAAAATGCAAAGCATCCATTTTTTCATAGTAGGTCGCAATAGTTTCTTGTGCAGCTTTCTTTAAACTTTCACCAAATTCATCTTGTTCTTCACTTACTGGTGCAACTAATCCCTCTTGATATTGATTAATCATTGAAACAGTTCTATTAAGCAAATTACCTAAATCATTTGCTAAATCAAAGTTGACTCTTTCTACAAAATCTTCAGGTGTAAAAATTCCATCACTGCCAAAGGGAATAGCACGCATCAAGTAGTAACGTAAAGCATCTAAGCCGTAACGTTCAACAATCATCTCTGGGTAAACTGCATTTCCCTTAGACTTAGACATCTTTCCATCTTTCATCAATACCCAACCATGGCCAAAAATTTGCTTAGGAAGTGGTACTCCAAGTGCCATTAACATAATTGGCCAGTAAATTGTGTGGAAACGAACAATTTCTTTACCTACTAAATGAACATCAGCTGGCCAAAACTTCTTAAATAATTCATCGTTTTCATTTCCATAACCCAAGGCACTAATATAATTGGAAAGTGCATCAATCCAGACATAAACAACATGCTTAGGGTCACTTGGAACAGGAATTCCCCAATCCACAGTAGTTCTAGTGACAGAAAGATCTTCAAGGCCTGGTTTGATAAAATTATTAATCATTTCTTTTTCACGAGAATGAGGCAAAATAAATTCAGGATGCTCTTGGTAATACTTTAACAAACGATCTGCGTATTTACTCATTTTAAAGAAATACGAAGGTTCCTTAATTAACTTAACTTCATGCCCTGATGGAGCTTTACCCCCAATTACCTTACCATTGTCATCTTTATAAACTTCTGCTAATTGTGATTCAGTAAAATACTCTTCATCTTCAACAGAATACCAGCCTTGATATTCTCCTAAATAAATGTCACCTTGCTTTAATAATTGTTCAAATATCTTTTGGACAGCAGCAACGTGTTCTTTATCAGTTGTACGAATAAACTTATCATAAGAAATATCTAACATCTTCCAAAGTTTTTTGTATGAATCTGCCATTTCATCCACAAATTCTTGTGGCTTAATTCCTTTGGCTTCTGCCTTTTGTTCAATCTTTAAACCGTGTTCATCAGTACCTGTTAAAAAGAAAGTATCATAACCTCGCGCACGCTTATAACGAGCCATACTATCAGCTGCCACAGTAGTATAAGCATTTCCGATCGTTAATTTACCTGAAGGATAATAGATAGGAGTTGTGATATAAAATGTTTTGTTTTCTTTAGTCATGTTAATAGTGCCTCCTTTAATTCTTACCTATAAGTATAGCATGCAAGGAAGCAAAAAGGATTTTCTCAGTAAAAGAAAATCCCATCAAATTAAGTATTTTTCCCTCTTCATGTACCATTTTTTAACTAGACTAGCTAATCCAATATACAAAATTAACATTAAAGCTACAAAGAATAAATATTCAAGTGGTACAAAGCCAAAATTCATAATTTTTGCTAGTGGTGTGAATGGAATAATTGTTCCAATAATTGCCACTCCAAAAGTAGCAATTATTACCGGTAAAGTAGCATGTTGTTTTAAAAAAGGAAAACGTGGATCACGCAAAACTGAAATTACAGTTTCTTGCGTCCATAATGATTCAACAAACCAACCTGTACAAAAGATTGCCATAAAACTAATTTTTTCACTTACACTAGCTGCTGCATAAGAGTGTCCCACTAATTTTGGACAAAGATAATAAAACAAAAAGCCAAAAGTAAGTATATCAAATAGCGAAGAAACAGGACCGAAAGTAAGCATAAACTTTGGCAGTTTCTTTACATGCCATTTTCGTGGTACTTCCAAGTAATTAGGATTCATTGTATCAAATGGGATAGAGAGACAACTAACCCCATAAAGTAAGTCCAATACTACAATTTGTAACGGCAACATTGGTAAAAAGGGTAAAAATAATGATGCTAATAAAATTGAAAGCATATTACCAAAATTCGAAGACAAGGTAATTTTTATATACTTCATCGAATTTCCAAATACTTGGCGTCCAATTCGCACCCCTTTTTCTAAAATCCTTAAATCCTTCCGTAATAAAATAATATCTGCTGTTTTCTTAGCAACATCTACTGCATCATCTACTGACACTGAAACATCTGCTACTCGCATAGCTGCTGCATCATTAATTCCATCTCCAAGATAGGCAACAGTGTGATCATTTGATTTTAAAACATTGATAATTTTTGCCTTAATTTCTGGAGAAACTTTTACAAAAATGTCACATTCCTCCACCATCTTTTTCATCTCATCAAAACTCTTATTTTCAAAATCACTACCTTCATATACTGTCTCAATGTTTAGTCCCACTTGTAAACAAACTGCTCGGGTAACTGCTTCATTATCTCCAGTTAGAATTTTTACTTTAATTCCATCTTTACGTAAATTATTTAATACTTCTTTGGCACTTTCTTTAGGTGGATCTAAAAATGCTAAGAAGCCAATTAAAATTAATTCTTTTTCATCTTCTGGCCCAAATTCACCTACAGGTGCTGGATTCTTTTTATATCCTAAGAGAACTACTCTGAAACCATCCTCATTCATCTGTTTAATCTCGTGGCGAATTTTTTCTTGCCATTGCTGAGTAAGAGGCATAATTTTGCCATCGATCTCTACTCGATCGCTGCAGGCCAGCATTTCTTCAGCTGCTCCCTTTGTTAAAAGTAAGTGTTCATTTTCTGCATCTGCAACTACTACACTCATTCGACGTCTAGTAAAATCAAATGGAATTTCATCAATCTTAGTATAGCGATATTGAATGTCATTAGTATCTATCTCTCCAGCGGCTGCTTCAATAATTGCTTTATCAATTAAATCCTTCATTCCTGTTTGATAATAACTATTTAAATAAGCTAATTCTAGTACCTTCTTTTTTTCCTCTAAGGCCAAATTAAAATGTCGTTCTAAAACCACCTTATCTTGTGTCAATGTCCCTGTCTTATCAGTACACAAAATATCTGCTGAGCCAAAGTTTTGAATGGAATTCATCTTTTTGACAATTGTGCCATGCTTGGATAATTCAAGTGATCCTCGCACTAAGTTACTGCTAATAATTACTGGTAGCATTTCAGGTGTTAACCCAACAGCAATTGCAATTGCAAAAACTAGGGCATTGCTCCAATCACCTTTAATGCTTCCATTAATCAAGAATACTAAGGGTGCGATAATTAAAGTCATTAGTAAAAGTAATGTGGAAATTTTCCTAATTCCAATATCAAAGCTTGTTTGTTTAACTTTTGTCTTAGCTAATGTACGAGCTAGTTTGCCAAAAACAGTGTTATCTCCTGTCGCAAATACAACACCCATCCCTGAGCCAGAAACAATTGTGGTTCCTTCGTAAAGAATATTAGGATACTCTAAATAATTGTTAATTTGAGTAGCAGAAGGCTTTTTATTAGCTATCTTTTCAATCGGTTGTGATTCTCCATTTAAAGAAGCAGAAGAACAAAACAAGTCCTTGCTTCTTAGTAGCCGCATATCTGCTGGAATGATATCACCAGCGGCTAGATTAATAATATCTCCTACTACAATATCTTGAGTTGGTAGTTCTACATTTTTTCGATTTCTTTTAACATTTGTTGTAACAGAAACTAGTTCCATTAAATCTTCGACTGCATCACTAGTTTTTAGATCTTGTACAAATCTCACTACTGCTGCAATACAGACCATGATTGCCAAAATAATCGAAGTACTAAAATCTTTTTCACCAACTGGCTCTAAAAAATAATTTGCTAAAAAAGAAATTATTGCCAAAATTATTAACACAACGGAAAAAGGGGTAAAAAAAGATTTTATCAAAGATTGAATTTTGCTATTTCTTTGATTTGTTACCACCTCATTTGGCCCTTGCTGGGCTAAGCGAATTTCTGCATCCCTCTGCGTAAGGCCACTAGTAGATGTCTTCAATCTTTGTAAAGTTGCAAACTTGTCTTCTTCTGCAATTCTTTTTACTAATTTTGTATTTGCCTGCTGTTTCTTATTAGTCGTATTGAATTTGAACACCACTCAAAATCCTTTCTAGACCAAGCAAACAAACAAAAAAGACTAATACACAAACTGTATTAGTCTTAAATCCAAGCGATTTTTACTCGTCGTTCAGCTTTAACACTACGTGACGTAAGAAAAGTCTAGCTGGCTGGGGAGGGCCTTAAATCGACGATCCCTGTTTGACCCGTTGGCATCTCTGGATGTTGCTGGGCGACAGCATATGTTCACGTAGGAGTCTCACCTAACAGTTTATTTGCTCATTAATTTCTATACAAATACTTTATAGGCTCTAGCTGTATTCGTCAACCCCTTTAGTGGTTAATCTTAAAATTTTGGTACCATGCAAGTGCAACAATTGCAAAGATTCCCACAGCTAGTGACCAAAGTATTTTCATATTTTTTGAAGTATTTAGGCTACTCAATTGCCGCACACTTATATCATTTTTATCTTTTACATGATAATGCTGATTAATTAAGGTTGCACTGATATTAATTAATCTTTGCACACCCCTATTAAAAGTTCCTTTATCTGCTGAACGCAGTTGCTGCTTAGTAGCTTGAAGTATCTGCATTCTTTTAGTAAGTGGAATTATTCTTGCTAAGTTTTTGCCCATACTTATTTCTACATTCCTTTTGTTTGCATTTTTAGTAACAAAAATTATCATTTCATTTTCTTGGGGCTTAATCGCCTTAGCCTTTTTATTACTTTGCAAAACAAAATGAACTTTTTCATGGTGACGCTGGAAACTTGTATTTCTCTGGGCTAAAAGTTGAGTAGTTTTTTGATCAAAAACTGCTAATTCATCACTTACCACAGAGTTCTTAGCTGCTAAGCTTAAAACTCCAAATCCCAAAAATACTAAAGTTAAAATTAGTCGTTGTACTCTTTTCACAGTTATTCTAAATATTCTTGAAATAATTCAACCCAATTGCATCTCGAACTTGTTGCAATGTTTCATTGGCTACTTCATTGGCCTTCTTTGATCCTTCTAATAGCATTTCATAAACTGCTTCAGGATCCTTAGCAAATTCTTCACGTCGTTGTCTAATTGGTCCTAGTTCATCTTCGAGTACTTGATTAAGATACTTCTTTATCTTTACATCACCTAAGCCACCCTTTTGATATTGAGCTTTAAGTTCAGCAACTTTTTCTTTATCAGGAGCAAAAACATCTAGGTAAGTAAAGACAGTATTTCCTTCAACTTGGCCTGGATCTTCAACATGGATATGGTTTGGATCAGTGTACATTGACATTACCTTTTTTTGGACTGTCTTTGCATCATCAGAAAGATAAATTGCATTACCAAGTGACTTAGACATCTTAGCATTTCCATCAAGCCCTGGTAATCTTCCTTGCCCCTTAGGTGGGAAATAACCTTTAGGTTCAACTAAAATATCAGTGTTATAAACTCGATTAAAAGTACGAACAATTTCACGAGTTTGTTCAAGCATTGGTTCTTGATCATCCCCTACTGGAATTAAAGTAGCTTTAAAAGCTGTAATATCTGCTGCTTGAGAAACTGGATAATTTAAAAATCCAACTGGAATAGAATCTTTAAATCCTTTTTGCTTAATTTCAGTTTTAACAGTTGGGTTTCTCTCTAATCTAGCTACAGTTACTAAATCCATGTAGTAGGCTGTTAATTCAAAAAGTGCTGGAATTTGTGATTGAACAAAAATAGTTGATTTTGCTGGATCAAGTCCTACTGCTAAATAGTCAAGTGCTACTTCAATTAAACTATTTCTGATTTTTTCAGGATCACGTGCATTATCAGTCAAAGCTTGCGTATCTGCAATCATGATATATGGATCATATTTATCTTCATTTTGAAGCTTTACTCGATTTTTTAATGAACCAATATAGTGACCGATATGTAATTTCCCTGTAGGGCGATCCCCAGTTAATAAGATTTCTTTAGCCATAATTTTCTCCTCACAACAATTATCTGTTAATCTTAATTTTAGCAAAAATCACAAATTCTTTAAACTATCACAAAACCTGATAGAATTAAGTTAGAAATGGAGGAAAAAATATGTGCAATCATTATGAACAACCTGCAATTAAACAAATTCAAAGAATCTTAAAAGATGATCTCAATTTGTCCGTTGCTTCACAAGACTTCCAAGAAGATTTTCAAATTCCTCAACAAATTTTTCCTAAAAAACAAGCTTTACTTTTAGCCAAAAGTTCAACTGGCAAATGGGGCTTCGTTCCAAAAAACTGGGGTTATTCTAATCCATTTGATCCAAAGCGTCCTTTAATTAACGCCCGCATTGAAAAAGTATTTGCTGGGCCAAATTCAATGTGGTATGAATCTTTTAAAAAGGGACGCTGCATTATCGTTGCCAATCAATTTTTTGAAGCTGGCAAAACTAGCTATGAAGCAAGCAATGGTAAAACTTACAAAGATCAATATAGCTTTAAAGACAATGATTTTCCTTTAACCTTTATTGCAGGAATTAGAAATAAAGAAGACTTTGCCATGGTAACTACCAAACCAACTCCAAGTTATGCCCAAGTTCACGACCGTATGCCCCTTGTACTTAATCCCGACCAGCTAAACACCTGGTTAACTCAAGATATTACAGCTACTTTGGATCAGACTCCACCTGCTTTAGATAAAATTGAGTTGCAACGCAGAAGTTAGCTATGATATACTAAATGCGTTACGCGGGTATAGTTAAATGGTAGAACGTCAGCTTCCCAAGCTGAAGATGCGGGTTCGATTCACGCTATCCGCTTAAAGCAAAAGGATTACACTTTATAAAGTGTAATCCTTTTTTGTTTAGATAAGTAAAATCATAAAAATTCCATTCAAGATGGCTAAATATATTGGAGTAAAAATATTTTGGGTATAAAGATAAGACCAGGCAATTAACATCCCACATAAACTGTTAATTACAAATAAAGAAAGTGAATATTGTCCATTTAAAATTGCAAAAAATATTCCTGACGCCATTATTCCAAAAACAGAACTAACTATATCTTGAGTTCTAAAGTAATAATTAAAGAAGAAACCAACACTTAGATAGACCTGCAAAATTGGTAAAATTACTCCAAAAGCAAGAATTAAAAACCAAAATAAAATCGTTGATTCTTGATTAGAAAACATTGTTTGGACATATGTCATCGGAAAGCGGTGACGAGCTTGCCAATAGGAAGTTAAAAAGCGTAATCCAATTACAATAACACTTACTCCAGCACTAAATCCAAAATCTGCTAATAAAGAAATAGAAACTCGATCTTCAAAAAATTCTTGTTCTCGATTATAGCGACGAATATAAAACCATAGTCCAAACAACCCAAAAATTATAAAAAATATTGCCCCTACAATATGAAACTTATTTTTACAAATTGCCCAGGTTTTACATAAAATTGCTAATAAATAAATAATTAAATATACACAATATCTAACCAAATTACCTTGTTTAGACTGAGGTGTATTTGGATCCAATCTTGTCACTTCCCTTATTGTTCCCGTATCTTTCAATTATAACAAAAAATTCATTTTTCACTTAATTTTTTAAGACTAAATTTTTGACACTCGTTACTTTTAAAACTAGCATGAAATTATATTAAGAAATAAAAGGAGCGGAGCTAACATGTTAGTCGCAATTCAAATTAATGATCAAGAAATTAAAGTTGGAACTTGGGAAAATAATAAATTGACCTTAAGTAGTAGTTTCCCTACCCCTACAACCCTTGAAGAATTCAACACATTGATTACTTTAGCAGTTAATGATATTAAAAAGTCTTCGACAATTTCAGGAATTGCTCTTTCTATTCCAGGAATTATTGACTATCAAACTGGTACTATCACTGGTGGAAGTGGAATTTCATATCTTGAGAATACAACACTAGTTAATAATTTCAAAAAAGAATTCGACGTACCAGTAACCTTAAGCAGTGATAGTGATAGTGCTGCCCTAGGATTGATTAAGTCAGAAAAAGAACCTATTACAAGTAGTATTATTTTATCAATTGAACATATTATTTCCGGTAGCTTTATCATTAATAACCAGCTCTGGCAAGGAGCACATAAAGTTGCAGGAGAAGTTGGTGAACTTTTAATTAATGACACTCCTTGGTCAAAAATTGGGGCTCCTGATGTCATGGCAGAACAATACAACAAGCTCACTGGTAAAGACTTTGATGCTAATACAGTGTTTGATTTGGGTAATACTAGTGATCCTCAAGCTAATGAAGTTGTTAAAAAATTCTTCCACATCCTTGCTGAAGGTATCTTTAACTTACAACACACTTTAGATCCAGCACGAATTTACTTTACTGGTGCAATTACTAAACATCCAGAATTATTGCCATTACTGGAAGACGAACTTACTACTTTAAAACACACTTATCATTTTACTCATTCTCCAATTTTAGATTTATCCACTTTAAACGATGAAGCTATTTTACGTGGTTCTATTGCTTATTTTGAAGCAAAAAATAACTAGTCAATTAGTAAAAATTTCCGCTAAAAAATATATATCTTTTAGCGGAAATTTACCTTCTAAACTTAGTAGATTGAGTTAATTGTTGTATAATGAAAACGTTATCAATAATTATATACTTTAATAGTATAATTCATTGCTTATTACTTTGATGTTAATGCAAATTTATAATCTACTAATTCAAAGGAGTTTAGTTTAAAATGGCTATTCACAAATATCTACAAGTTGCTAGTATCGTCGAAGATCGGATTAAAAATAAAGTTTATCCTCCTCAGGCATTCCTTCCTGATCAAGAGGCGCTGGCCCAAGAACTGAATGTTAGTCGTTTAACTGTAAAGAAAGCTATTGATTACTTGGAGCGATTAGGTTATGTTTATAAGCGTTCTGGTTATGGCACAGTAGTTTTGAGTGAGGTGCCCATTGAAAGAAAGAATGACCACCCAATAAATAGTTTTCACGATATTGATAAAACATTTGGGCAAGAAAATATTTCCACTAAACTTATTAATTTTTCAATTGAGTTTCCCAATCAAGAAGTTCAAGAGAACCTTTTCATTCAAGATCATGACCCCGTTTATAATATTCTGCGTTTACGAATGTTTAAAAATAACCCTTTGCTTTTAGAACATCTCTTTATCCCTTTAAGCATCGTCCCTAAAATTAACAAAGAAGCTCTATCTGGATCATTATATGGCTATTTTACTGATGCCTTACACTTAACTTTGGCTACTTCCTATCGCCGTATTCGTGCCTGCAAAACTGAAGAAAATGACATTACTTACCTTAATGCCAAAAGAAATGATCCAATTTTAGAGCTGGAGCAGATTATTTGGCTAAGTACTGGCCAACCTATTAACTATTCAACTATTAGAAATAAATTTGATGATGTTACTTATACTATTCTTTATAACGATAATTTCAATTAAACAAAAAAGGTGACTACTTTCAGTCACCTTTTTAATTTTAACTATATAACTTCCCACATTAGGCATTAAGTTACATAATTCCCCCTACTTTTTACATAACTTATTAGCCTATCTTATTCATATCATATGCTTCCTAATGTAGAAATTCTATGTTGCAAAACCATGCGTTATCAAACTAACTTTCTACTCATAAATCATAAGCAAAATCGAAACAAAAATTTTGACCATGTAATTATTTCTGTCTTTTAAGTTAAATAACAGACTTTAACAACAAGCTAATCATAGTACTTTTTTCAAGCGCTTACAAGTATAAATTAATATATACTTTTAAGTTTACTCAACTTTTAAAATTTTAACCTGATAACTTCCTGCTGGGGCCTCAACTGTCACAAGTGTATCAGCCTTTTGTTTCATAATCGCTTGTCCTAAAGGTGAATCAAATGATACCTTTCCCTTCTCAAGATCAGCTTCCATGCGCCCTACAACCTGATAAGTATCACTTTCTTCTTCGCCTTCAAATAAAAGTTCTACTGTTGAACCAAGATCTACTTCTCCACTGTCATTTTTTTCAATCACTTGGGCATATTTCAATTGTTTATTTAAATAACGGAGCCTACTTTCTAAGTGACCTAAATCTCTTTTGGCTTCTGTATATTCAGAATTTTCTGACAAATCTCCTAGACTACGAGCTTCCTGGAGGATTTTAATCCGCCGCGGCCGATCCTTTTTAATCTTGAAATTTCTTCCTCAATTTCTTGATAACCTTGTGGCGTCATCTTTTGAAAATAGACCATTATTTGACCTCTTCCAGTTTATTAGTGGTTACATCTTGATAATATAATTTGCCATTTTTCTTAATATAGTGGCTAACGATTGTTCCTGTTTCTTTTTCTTGTACATCAAATTGATTACCAATTTGGCTAACCGTAAAATCCTCTTTGGTCATTTTTCCAGAGTATTTATGTCGTTTTAGAGTATCATCCACTACTCTATCAAATGAAGTTTTGGCAACACTTTTTACCGGCTTCGAACTAGTAGTGGCTTTTTTATTAACCTTACTGGAATGAGAAACTTGAGGTGAAGTTGCTGCCTGTTTATTACCACATCCTGTTAAAAAAAGTGGCATTAAAATTAAGACACCCCAACCATATAAATTCTTTTTCATTTTTACTTCCTACTTTTACTTCTTACTTCACTTTATGCCATTGAATCCCAAGGTTTAACTGCTGTGGCTGGTCCTTGAGCGATTTCTACTAGTTTCTTTGGAAGAAATTTCTTTTTAACTACAACTTTAAAAAGATATTCATCAAACCAATTATCGCTCATAACAAAGTAGCCTTTATCACCAACCTTACTTCCCCAGGAGTTTTCTACTTTCCACTGACGCGGCTTGCCATTAACTACATCTACTCCAACAAAAGTCATAGCATGAGTTGAACCACTTGCTCCCGTTTGGAGACGCTCTTTTTTGGAAAGTTTAGTCTCAATATCAAATATTAAATCTGTATCATACAGATCAGCTGCTAAGATTCCTTGTTGGCGGTCACTTTGTTTACCTACATCACATCCAAACCACAGTGTTTCACCAGCCTTCAATTGAGCAATTGCTGCCTCCTTAAGATTTTCAATTTTAGTATTTAAGAACTGCACTGGAGTGCCACCTTCAACGTTATCTTCAAATGGTAAAGCATATAATTTATCATATTCATGATCAGGAGCATTAAATAAGACGACATAGTCATCCAAATCATCTATCAAATAATTTCTAAAGAAATCTTGAGGAGTTAAATTTTCCTCAAAAAGGTACTCACCTTTATCATTTTTGAATTCTAAGTCAAACTTTTTTACTGGTTCGCCAAAAGCAATAACTGCCATCCGATAGACTTCACTCAAGAATTCTTGGCGTTTTTGCTCTACTTCTTTATCTTTTCCAGCTTGAACTAATTTCCTTAACACCAAACCATCTTCACGTAATTTCATATTCAAAGCTTGGTTAAAACTAGCAGTATTATTGGCAGTAAAACTTTCACCATAAGCATAAGTAGGAACCAATCCATATTTTCTAATCAAAGAAATCGCCATATGCCATTGACCACCATCTGTATCTGGTGCCTGAAAATAAGAATGAACAGTACGATCATCTAAATCTTTATCAGCAGTTGCGATAATATTATTAAAAAAGATATTTGCGCGCTCAATACGATCCCAGAAAAATAAATAAGCTTGTGAAAAGGTAAAATTCTTTGCTTGATATTTTTTGGCAAATTGATGTCTCAAAACATTCAAAGTAGCGAAAAGCCAACATCTTCCGGATTGCTTTTGATCAGTAACATTATCTGTAGGAATTTCAATTGAAAAAGTTCGATTTAAACTCCTTACAGCCGCTTCATTCAAACTAGCCTTTTTCACACCATTATTTACTACAGCCAAAGTAGCAAGTTTATTTTGCTTACTTGCCTCAAAATCTTGCTGAAATTGTGCTATTTCTTCAAAAGATAATTCATGTCTCATTTTCTTTCCTTCTTTCAAAGCTGCTTCCCAGATTTGAACTGGGGACCTCCTCCTTACCACGGCGGTGCTCTACCTGCTGAGCTAAAGCAGCACCTATATTTTACCACATAATAAAAAAATCCATCTTCATGGATGGATTCTTAGTTATTCAAAGCTAATTGACGATAATGCTCTACTTCTTCATCAGTACAACGAACAAATCGACCAGGAACTACTTCATGAAGCGTTCTTTCTTGGCCATCACTTTCCAAATTACCATCATAATCAATTCGTTTGCGATTTTTTTCAATTTCAGGATCTGGAATCGGAACCGCTGAGATGAGACTTTGTGTATATGGATGAAGAGGATTATTGTAAACATCATCAGCAGGTCCTACTTCAAGTAGCTTTCCGTAACGCATGACTCCAATTCGATCAGAAATAAATTTAACCATTGATAAATCATGGGCAATAAAGAGGTAGGTTAGTCCTTGCTTTTGCTGCAATTCTTTCATTAAGTTAACAACTTGGGCTTGAATAGAAACATCCAAAGCAGAAATAGGTTCATCAGCTACGATAAATTTAGGTTCTACAGCTAACGCACGTGCGATCCCAATTCTTTGGCGTTGACCACCGGAGAACTCATGAGGAAATCTAGTGGCATGTTTTTTATCTAATCCTACTTCATCTAGTAAAGCTTCAACACGTGCACGACGTTCTGCCTTATTTTTAACTAAACCATGAATATCCAGACCTTCTCCAATAATATCTTCAACAGTCATTCTTGGATTTAAAGATGCGTAAGGGTCTTGGAAAATCATCTGTGCATCCCTTCTAAATGAAAGAAGATCTTTCCGTTTTTTTAAGTCATGAATATTCTTACCTTCAAAAATGATTTCTCCAGCAGTTGGTTCATATAACTTCAAGATACTTCTTCCTGTAGTAGTTTTACCAGAACCAGATTCTCCTACTAAACCAAAAGTTTCTCCTTCATAAATATGAAAGCTAACATCATCAACTGCTTTAACAGTGTTTGAACCAGACTTAAAGTATTGCTTTAAATTTTTTACTTCTAAAATCTTTTTTTTCTCGTCCATTAGCTTTCCTCCTTTTTAGAGTGTTTCTCGTCGTATTTTTTCCAACGACGCAAAATTTCTTTTGGCGGGGTAACTTTAGGAGCATCTGGATGCAATAACCAAGTAGCTGCATAATGAGAATCAGTCACTTTATAATATGGTGGTTTTTTCTCAACATCAATTTTCATTGCATATTTATTTCTTGGTGCAAAAGGATCTCCTTTAGGAGGATCAAGTAAGTCAGGAGGGGTCCCTGGAATTGATTCTAGCTCTTCACTTTCAAGAGTTGGCATAGAGTTCATTAATCCCCAAGTATATGGGTGTTGTGGATGATAAAAGATTTCTTCTACTGTTCCATATTCTAAAATTTCGCCGGCATACATTACTGCTACTCGATCTGCAATTCCAGCAACCACTCCCAAATCGTGGGTAATAAAAATAATTGAAGTCTTAACTCTCTTTTGTAAATCCTTCATTAAGTCCAAAATTTCTGCTTGTACTGTCACATCAAGAGCAGTAGTTGGCTCATCAGCTAATAATATTTCTGGTTCACAAATCAAAGCAATTGCAATCACAATTCTCTGTCGCATCCCACCTGAAAATTGGTGAGGATATTGATTAATTCTTTTTTCAGCATCAGGAATACCAACTGCTTTCATCATTTCCAAAGCCTTAGCCCAAGCTTCTTTTTTACTTGCGCCTTTATGTTTAATTAGTGGCTCGGCAATTTGTTGGCCAATTTTCATTGTCGGATCAAGAGAAGTCATTGGATCTTGGAAAATCATTGCAATTTCATTTCCACGTATTTGCCGCCAATCTTTTTCTTTGTTTTCTAAAAGATTTTTGCCATGAAAATTAATTTCTCCACCAGCAATTTCTGCATTTTGAGCAAGTAATCCCATAATACTTCTAGTAGTTACAGATTTACCTGAGCCAGATTCTCCTACGATTGCTAACGTTTCACCTGGTTTTAAGCTAAAAGAAACATTACGAATGGCTTTTACTTTACCAGCGTACGTATTAAAGTTAATTTTTAAATTTTTTACATCTAAAACATTTTCAGCCATTTTTACCTACCTTCTAGTTTCTTCTAGTTCTTGGATCAAGTGCATCACGTAAACCATCACCTAATAAGTTAAAAGCAATCATCAAAATACATAAAACAATTGCTGGGAACCACATTTGATATGGTAAGAATTGGAAGTTCTTTTGTCCTTCATTAAGTAAAACACCAAGTGATGTTTGTGGAGCTGAGATACCGATCCCAATGAAACTTAAGAATGCTTCAAAGAAAATTGCTGTTGGGATTGTGTACATCATTTGAATAATAATTAAACTTGATAAGTTTGGCACTAAGTGCTTCCAAGCAATCTTCCAACCTGATTGTCCTAAGTTCTTTGCTGCCAAAACATATTCTTGATTCTTCAAAGTTAATGTTTCAGCCCGAATTTGTCGTGCCATGGTGGTCCATGATGAAATGGCAATTGCCAAAATAATTGACATCATCCCTGGTTTTAAAACTACTAGCATTAATACAACAATAACCAAGTTAGGAATGGAGGAAATAATTTCAATAATTCGCTGCATCGCATTATCGACTGCTCCACCTTTCCAACCTGAGATAATTCCATAAATTACCCCGATCGTTAAATCGAATAAAGCAGCTACAAAGGCAACAATTAGAGAAATTTTTGTTCCATAAATAATTCTTGGTGCAAGTGGTCGACCTAAATAATCAGTTCCGGCAATAAAATATTTATTTTTTGGAACATTATTTTCGGCATAAACATCAACCCACTTACCATTTTCTTTTAATTTACCATTCAGTCCATTAATTGCGCTAAATCCTGGAACTTTTGCTGGTAAGTTAGCATATTGTGGTTG
Source organism: Lactobacillus sp. PV037 (assembly GCF_014522345.1). NCBI lineage: Bacteria > Bacillati > Bacillota > Bacilli > Lactobacillales > Lactobacillaceae > Lactobacillus > Lactobacillus sp. PV037. The sequence goes on from NZ_CP041987.1 coordinate 1,319,566, forward strand.
AGATTTAACTAACGTATTGTTATTGATAAATGGTGTTGACCCAAATGAAACTAACACCATTAAAATAATTACAATTGCTGAAACAATGGCAGCTTTGCGTTTTTTTAATTGAAGCCAAACACTTTGTCCAAAAGTGAGAGATGGACCAACAATATTTTCATTACTTTGTGTCTCTTCAGGCGCTAATGGTGCAAAAGAATCTGCATTTAAATGTTCTTTTTCTTGCATTGTCCTTATCCCTCATTTCCTTGTAATCTAATTCTTGGATCAATTAAGCCATAAATAATATCAGTAATTAATAAAACTACTACTAGTCCGATGGAATAAACCATTGTTACTCCCATAATTGTTGGGTAGTCATTAGTTAAAATTGATTTAACAAATTGTTCACCGATACCTGGAATATTAAAAATATTTTCAATAACCATTGAACCAGTCATCAATGCTACAGTATAAGGTCCAAGTAAAGTTACGATTGGAATCATACTGTTACGCATTACGTGCTTACGTACAACTTCCATTCTACTAAAACCTTTTGCACGCCCTAATTCAACATAGTCTTGGTTCATATTGTCAACCATACTTGTTCTCACAAAACGTTCTGTTTCGGCCATTGGGGCTACTGCCAATGCAATAGTAGGCAATACTGTTTGGGCAAATGAACCCCAACCTGCAATTGGGAACCAACCTAACTTTAAACCAATGTAGTATTGTAAAATAACTGCTAACACAAAGTTAGGTACAGAACGTCCAATAATGGCCAAAACTGTCGCACCAGAATCTGCCCAAGTACCTTGTTTAATTGCAGCTACTGCCCCTAAAAAGGCTCCAACAACTACTCCTAAAACCATTGCCTGTAATCCTAATTGCATTGAAACAGCAAGTCTTGGCAAGATTAAACTTGAAACAGATTGATTTGCATATTGGAATGAAGTTCCGAAATCGCCCTTAAACATTGAACCTAAATAAATTAGGTATTGAACAATAACTGGTTTATTTAATCCATATTGTTCATCCATAATATGACGCTGGGTGAGAGTCATTTTTGCTTCATTGGCATATGGTGAACCTGGCATTGCTTTCATCAAGAAGAAAGTTGCCGTAGCCACAATGAAGAGTGTTAGAAACATATAAAATACACGTTTTAATATAAACTTTGTCATAAGTTCTCCTTTAATTAATCCTCACCCTAAGAAAAACCAGAAGTTTATTTCCTAATTTCTTACAGTGTCAGTTTAATTTTTTGCAACGTATGCATTCTTAAAATTATAGTTTGCTCCAGCAGAGTTATAAATAATACCTTTAATATCTGGACGTACTAACCAAGCTTCTCCTTGGTAGTAAAGAGGTGATACTCCTTGTTGATCAAGTAATAAGCTTTCGGCTTGTCTTAAGTCCTTCCAACGTTGCTTTTGATCTGTAGTATTCTTGGAAGCTTCAATTAATTGATCATATTCTTTGTTTTTCCATTTACCATTGTTATTAGCATTGTTTGAAGTGAACAAATCATCAAATGAAATTGGATCGGCAAAATCTGCTCCCCAGGCTGAAACAACAATATCAAAGTCACCAGCTGTTGATCTGCTCAAACGTGTCTTAAATGGTACATTTTGAGTTTTAATATTCATTCCTGGTAGTGTTGATTCAAGTTGACTTTGAAGTGTTTCAGTGGTCTTTTTAGCTACATCGGTATCATCAGAAAGAATTGTTAAGCTAATACTCTTAGTACCTAATTCTTTTAATGCTTGTTTAAATAACTTCTTAGCTGCAGTTGGGTTGTAAGCATCATATCCATTATCTGAAACAGTTGATGAAAAATCTACTCCATCAACTTTAGCTAAGTTCTTAGCTGTCAAACTGTTAGCTGCTGTATTACCTCCACCTAGAATTTTTACTAAGCTTTGACGATTTACAGCCATTGAAATTGCACGACGTAAGTTGGTATTTCTTAGAGCTTTAAGTTTAGCTTGATTATACTGCAAATAAAATGTTGACGCACTATTACGAACAGTGTAACCGGGATCTTCTTTTAAGTGTTTACTTTGTTCTGCATCCAACTTAGTTGCATCTAGCATATTAGATTGATACATATTGTAAGCCGTTGAAGTAGTCTTTTGAACTGAATAATTGATTGTATTCAATTTAACTGCTTTTTTATCCCAATAATTCTTATTCTTTTTTAATTTCCAAGATAAGTTAGCACCTGACCAACCGGTTTGTACAAATGGACCATTATAAGCAACATATTTTGAAGCCGTTCCGTACTTTGAACCAGCAGATTTTACCATTTTTTCCTGTTGTGGGAAAAATAATGGGAATCCCATCAAAAGTTTGAAGTATGGTACTTGTTTATCAAGTGTTACCACAAGTTTATATTTCCCATCTGCTTTGACTCCAAGACTGGAAACTGGCTTTTTACCTGCTGTAATATCTGTAGCATTTTTGATACCTTCAAATAAATAAGCATATTGCGAACCAGTAGCTGGATTTACCGTTCTGCGCCAAGAATAAACAAAGTCTTTAGCAGTTAACGGAGTGCCATCAGACCATTTAGATTTACGTAAGGTAAAGACCCACTTTTTACCATTTTGTGATACTTGTGTTTTAGTGGCTAAAGCATTCTCAATTTTTTCATCTTTTCCTAAGCGATATAATCCTTCCATCACATTATTCAATTGGTTAAAACTGGTATTATCAGTTGCTTTTGAAATATCCATTGTTGGAATTTCAGCTGCATCCATCCATGTTATTTCTTGTTTATCTTTACTTGATGAATTGGAAGAACTACACGCACTCAAGCCAACGGCTGCCAGACACAATACACCAATGCTGGCAATAAGCTTTTTGGGTCTCATCCTTATTAACCCCTTTCTTGTAAATTATTAATTTTTTATCTATTTTTTAATCTTATTGTAAGTATATGATAAAAACTTTTAATAAACAAGATTTTAACGAAGAAAAATTAAAAAAGATTGGAAATTTCCAATCTTTTTCATTATTTAATTCTCACTAAAGTGTACTTCTTTTTACCTTTTCTAATAATTACAAACTTACCATCAAAATTATCAGTTGGATCTACCACATAGTCCATGTCTTGGATTCTTTCGCCATTTACATAGATTGCACCATTTTTAACATCCTCACGTGCTTGGCGCTTAGAAGGTTCAATCTTAGTTTCAACTAAGAAATCGATTAAGTTTTTACTTTCATTTGGAGCTTCAGCACTTGGTGCATTCTTAAAGCCTTGTTCAATTTGTTCAGTAGTCAAATCTTTAATTTCACCACTAAAGAGTGCCTTAGTAATGTATTGTGCTTCTTGCAAAGCTTTTTCACCATGAACAAACTTCGTAACTTCTTCAGCTAAACGTTTTTGAGCTTTACGCTTCCAAGGTTCCTTTTCTACACTTTCTTCAAGCTCTTCAATTTCTTGACGTGATAAGAAAGTAAAGTACTTCAAGTATTTGATTACATCACGGTCATCTTGATTGAGCCAGAATTGATAAAATTCAAATGGACTTGTCTTTTCAGGATCGAGCCATACCGCACCACCAGCAGATTTACCAAATTTAGTACCATCGCTTTTAAGCATTAATGGAATTGTTAAGCCGAAAGCCTTCTTATCATTTCCTTCTAATTTATGAATTAAATCGATCCCAGCAGTAATATTTCCCCATTGGTCACTACCACCAATTTGAAGTTGAACATTGTGGTCTTTATTTAAGTGGTAAAAATCAATCGCTTGTAAAATTTGGTAAGTGAATTCAGTAAACGAAATTCCGTTTTCTAAACGAGAAGCCACAACATCTTTGTTTAACATGTTATTAATTTGGAAATACTTTCCGTAATCACGTAAAAAGTCAACCAAATTCATCTTACCGAGCCACTCATTGTTGTTCACAATTTCAAAGTTTTCTGTACCAAAAAGCTTCTTCATTTGAGCAGTTAGAGCTTCTTCATTTTTATGAACTTGTTCTGCACTTTGAAGGGTTCTTTCAGTTTTACGACCAGAAGGATCACCAATTGCGCCAGTTCCCCCTCCAATAATAATTACTGGGTGATAACCTGCCAATTGGAATCTCTTCAAAATCATAAAGGGAATTAAGTGACCGATGTGAAGTGAATCACCAGTTGGATCAGTTCCACAGTATAAGGCCAAATCATCATGTTCTTTTAAATAATCACGTAATCCTTCTGCATCAGTTTCTTGATTAATAGCTCCACGCCATTGTAAGTCTTCTAAGATATCAAATTTTGCCATAATTTCCTCCATAAAAAACGTCCCTAGTCGAATAGACTAGGGACGACTTAATTACTAATTTAGCCGTGGTACCACCCACATTTGCATATTACCTATGCCTCTCATCTGTCTTTAAGGAAACAACTCCATCGTATTTCGTTTAAACCTTGACCTGCCTAGCTTTCACCTACCGCTAGTTCTCTGAACTCTGAATCAAGCAACTACTTCTATAACTATGATATTACTTACTTTTTGAAGATTAGTCAACTAGATAACAAAAAATGATTTGTCGAATGACAAATCATCTTTTTCTATTTATAAAAACCTTTTGCTTTTAAGCCATAAGCTTGACCAGCTGTCATATCATATTGAACTTCTTCATAATCTCTCAAAAGTGCTTGTTGATCTGAAGTCAAAGTCTTTGGATCAACTTTATTTCCTTTTTGATCAATTAATTCAAAGCCTTTATCACCTTCATAATTGATTGTAATTGCAGGTAATTTTTCATGTACTTCGGTTAAGAGAGCTTGATATGGAGTAACCTTTGAATTGGTTTGTTCTAGCATCAATGCAATGAAATCACTAGTATTTACATAATTAGTCTTATTAGTCAACTTAGCTTTTGCTCCATGTTCTCTAGCGTACTTATTAGAGTAAATAAAGTAACGCGTTGAGTGCATTTGAACTGGGTACTTCGAAGTATAACTTTGTGAAAGAATACTTGGGTAGTGATCGCCGTAAAATACAATAGTAATTGGTTTATTAATCTTATCAATTTGACCAATAAACTTCTTAACTGCCTGGTCAGTATATTGAACACCTTTTACATAGGTAGCAATTTGTTCCTTAACAGCACTACTGTTAAATAACTCACCTGAAATCTTACCCATATATTCATTATTTGGATACCAGTTATTATATGGCATGTGGTTTTGAATAGAGATCAAGTTAATGAATTGGCCACCCTTTTCAGAATTAATCTGTTTAATTCCGTTAGCATAAGTGGTGAAATCAGAGTTATAAGTACTTTTACCAAGTTTCTTTTGATCAATAATCTTGTACTTAGAACCAACATAAGCAAACTTATCAAACTTAAAGCGTTTGTAGTCTTCGACACGTGAATAATAACTACCAATAAATGGGTGGATTGCTGACTTCATACCAAAGTCCATTCCAATTGTTGGATAGTACTTATACTTAGGCACAACTTGAACATATGGTGTCAATGTTGTCTTGAACATCCCCATATTAAGTCCAGTCAAAGTCTCCCATTCCATATTGGCGGTACCACCACCATAACCTGCGCTAAGCATATTACCGTAAGTAGCTCTACTTTCCATTGATTGAATAAATTTCACTGGATTTGGTGCTGACTTATCAATCTTAATAGTTGGAATTGTATATGGATCAACAAAACTTTCACTCAAATTAAAGACGATAGTTTGCTTACTTAAATCATTCTTACGAGTCTTATTAATTTCAGCTGCAACTTTACTATACTTCTCATTTAGGTGTTGAATTGTAGCGGCAGAATAATTTTCTGGCTTATTCATTACTTGCAGGTCAATATAGTTTAAAAAGTTTAAAACAGGTCCATTAATCTGGATATCTCTTTCTGGGTTTCTGAAAGATTGTTTGTTGTCAAAACCACGATTAATGTAGTAAATAATTCCACCATCATGGTTAAATCGTAATGGAGTCAAAAAGAGTAATAAGCTTAGTAAGGCCCAAATTCCACGTCTCTTCCAGGATCCCTTTTTCTTAATTGGATGTTTAACTTCTAAGTAAATATCCAGTGCAATGACGATTACCAAGGCAATTCCAATTACAATTAGTAATTGATTTCCCACCATTGGTGCTAAAGTCTTAAAGTTAGTTGCCTCACTTAATTCACTTGGATAAATTGGTTCTCCACGTAAGTTTAATTTAACCTTATTTGCAATAGCCCAACCAATTGTAATTACACTTACTAAAATAGTGGAAGTCCAATATCTTGTAGTAATAAAGTAGAAAATTGAAAACAAGGCATCTAAAAAGATGGTTGTTAAAATAATTGCAAAGAATCTTGTTCCTAGTAAGAAAATAACTGCATTAATATCAGTTGCAGTAGTAATTTGAATTCTTAAGTTATCAGATTCAATTAAAAATGAAAGGAAACTCAAGATGTAGAACCAGCTCCACGTAAGAACTTTTACATGGTGTTGCTTAATCCAATTAGTAAAGTTCTTCCAAGCCAATTGAATAACTTCAGCTAAATTATCTTGCTTACTTAAATCAATTAAGACTCTTCTAATTGGACGTACTTGGTACAAGTATTTTTCATATAAAACAGCTAATGCTAAGCTAGCTAGCATCATGAATAAGATCATTAATAATTCATTAATACCAGCACTTCCAGTAAATCTAAAGCTAAGCATAAAGTTCTTAGAAATTGGTGCTTGCATGAAGACTACTACTGGAATTAAGTAGCGCATTTCTCTAACTGTAAATGATTTAATTAATTTAATAAAAATCAAAAATACAGCTAATACTACTAAAAATAAGAATGGTGAGGTTGGATTATTAAGAAAGTTTCGATTCCATCCGCCACCACTTCTTCCAGAAAGAAGTTGATACCAGTAAACACCATTAAAGCCAGCTACCCCAATAATTACAACAAAAAATGAAATTATTCCACTAATTATTGACCATATCTTAGCTTTTTGACTTAAGGGGGTATTTACTAAAAACATTCCCCAGGCAAAATATAAAATGAAATATAAGCCAAAAATGGAGTATTTAAAGTTAAGTGTACCTGCACTAGTCGCAAAGCCAACTAAAGTTAACAATCCCAATAATAGAACATTTTGTTTTGTTGTTAATTTTCTTTGCAACTCATAAATATATGGCTGCGCAAGTATACTAAAAATTAACCCTGCTAATAAAACAGAGGTACTAGTTAAGACTGGGAAAAATACTCCCCATAACTTCCACATGGTAAATGAGCTTGGTGACTTAAAGAAATAAACTAAATAAAAAATCACCAAAGTTACCACAGCCATTATCCAGTATCTAAAAGCTTCAGCTGGGTGAACTTTCTTTTTACTATAAACAGCACCAAAAATCATTGGTACAAAAATCATTGTGGCATTCTCTGCAGTAGTAGGAATAAATTTCAAAATACTTCCTAAAGGAAAGCGTGCTAAACTACCGCCAAAAGAATAAATTTGTGCCAACATTATAAATGTGGCTAACAAAAGAGCAAAAAATTGCCCCACTGTTAATGTGTTCTTCTTTTTTGTATCCATGTTTTCTCTTCCATAATTAAAATTTAATCATCTCAGGACAATTACTAAGTTATTATAGCTTAAAATTATTACATATTTATAAAGAAAAAGGGATTATTTCAAATTTATCCCTTTTTTCCTAATTTTTTCTTGATTGTGGTCAAAATATCGACCCTTTTCCCTCTGCCAGCAAAGAAATCGACGATGTCTTTTCTAAATTTAAAAGTCATAATCAAACTTCCAAGTAAGAAAAGCACCCCATATTGCCAACCATTAAGGATCCAAATATTTATACTAAACCCATACATATAAACAAGTGGTGGAATTGTCAAATTCTTCATCAAAATTACTAAAATTAACCCTACAATTAGCCATAAAAAACCTAGTTTCCAATTGAAGTACACAATCCATAAGGCACTAACGGCAACACCTTTTCCCCCATTAAAATGATTCCAAATGGGAAATGAATGGCCTAAAATAAGCCCCAAACCACAAAAACAAATTGCTAACCAGTTCCACTGGTAAAGAAAACTTACAATTAGAAAAGCAATTAATGTCTTAGCTAAATCTCCAATACAAGTTAAAATTCCCCACTTTTTGCCTAAAACGGCTCCCATATTCGCTGTTCCAGGATTATCCGAACCAAACTTAGTAGGATCTTTGTGCAAAAGACCTTTTCCAATAATCATGGCAAATAAAATATTACCAAATCCATAGCCAATTATAATTGACCAAAAATACATCCAAAAATTATTCACTTAAACTACCCCTATGACTCTAATTTATCGCCATTCCACCAATCATCACTATTTGGTTCGTAAACATAGTATTTTTGATTACTATCGCCACTATTCCAATCAAAATCAGTATTTTTTGAATTTTGATAAGTTTCGTTATTATTTAATTTAACTGGTGATAAGCCCAAACTTTTACGTACAATGTCTGAAGTTCTTTGTAACTCAGTATCACTCATTACTTGATAAGAAGCATCCCCAATCATAGCGCCACGACCATGAAGATAGTCGCTCTTCATATTTTTAATACAATCACGATAGTTTTTCGCAATCTTCATAATTGAATTAAAAGTCAAATTAGTACGGATACTTTTTGAAGCAGAGTCAGTCACTTCATTAATATTTTTCAATGTATTTAATGACATACTATTTTGTAATATAGACATAATTACTTGGCGTTGGCGTAATTGACGGCCGTAATCTCCTCTTGGATCGTCATAACGCATTCTTGAATAGGCTAAGGCCTGCTTACCATTTAAATGCATCTTTCCTTTTTTAAAGGTGTAACCTCCATATGAAAAGGTAAACGGTACATCCACATCAACACCGCCAACACCATCCACTAACTTCTCTAATCCTCCCATGTTAACTTCAACATAGTATTTTAAAGGAACATTTAAAAGGGTTGAGGTTGTTTTTAAAGCCATACCTGCTCCACCGATATTATAGGCAGCATTTATCTTATGGACACTAAAGTTTTGCGTACCAATCATTTGCGCCATTGTATCACGTGGAATTGACATCATACTGAAAGTTTTTGTTTTTGGATTAACTGTCGCAATAATCATTGTATCAGTATTACCGCGGACATCTGTTCTTCCTAATGCTCCTGTATCAGTTCCTAATAACAAAATAGAAAAACTTTCTTTTCCATTAAAACTATCCTGCGTAACTTTATTGGTAGGATCATAAGTTTCATCAATTGCACTTTTGGTTTTATGGTAAACATAGCCACCATAACAAGCAGCTATCACAAGAATTGTAGCTAACACTCCTACAACCCAGGCAACAAGATGATGCTTTTTAGGTTGATTCTTTTCACGTTGCTCTCTCAATTCTCGCCGAGTTGGTAATTTTTGATTTTTATTGTCATTATCCATATAATTTTCCTTTGCTTTCTCAAAAACAAAACCATTATACCAAAGATAGGCGGCCGATCTTCTTTTGTGGCAAAGTCTTTAAAATTCTTAAGAAAAAAAGCCAATGTGGTTTCTCACATTGTACTAATTAATTCAAGCTAATGGTAGTCTTTAAATCAATCTCTTGCTCTGGTTCTAAAATTTTATTACCTAATTTTTCACTCCAACTTGGGTTATTTTCTTCCATATCTGGAAATCCATTAATTGGTGCAATGGCTAAAAATTGGTCGGTTTCCGGGGATTTCCACAACTCAATCCCACTGAAGTCTTCTAATCTTATAGAAACTTTTCTCTCTATATTATTCTTATTTGTCGACAAAATGACTAAGGTTAATCCAGGAGAATTAATATAAAGATGTCCATAATCAAAAACCGCCTTACTTAAAGCTAAGGTACTCTCCTTAAGTCCCAATACCTCAGTCGCATTTGCAGCTCTTAATCCTTCTTTATTTACTGAAAATTGCGTTAAACTTGGTGTCTCTGGTATAAATTTTAATTCATAATCATCAAAATTTAACTTTTCATTGCTAACTGATAGATTAAAAGCAGGCATAATTCCTAAAGCATACGGCATTGGAGAAGCAGATAAATTTTTTAAATGAAAACTGACTTCCAAACCAGTGGCAACTAAGGCATAGGTAACCATCAAAGAAAATTTAAATGGATATATTTTATAAGTCTCTTCATTATCCATCAACATTAAACTTACTCGATCATCACCTTTGTCTACCACAGTCCATTGATAATTATTGGCAAAGCCATTAACAGGCATATTATATTTTTTTCCATCAACTACATATTGATTGTTATAAGATTTACCAACTGCTGGAAAGAGAATTGGCGAATGTTCTGCCCATTCACTTCCATTCCAAATCCAATCGAAGTTATCACTTTTTTGGACAAAATGGGTAATCTGTGCTCCCATTTCATTAATTCCAACTTCAAATTGACTATTTTCTATTATTAACATTAATTTTTTAACCCCTAGCTTGTTAACCCTTTTAATATCTAAAAAGTAACAACTATCTTAATAAATTCTTTAACTTTCTCTCAATTTGAAAATATCACGTATTTTTATTACTGTCAAACACAAACTTTTAACCACAAAAAAAGCATCCCTTTACGGATGCTCTAATTTAAAAGATTCTTGTAATTACTGCACCAGCAATAATTAATACTAAACCAATAATTGTAAAAATAAGGTCTCTTCTTGATTTTGCTTCCTTTAAGAAAAGAATACCACCTAAGGTAGAAATTACTACACAAAGTTGAGACATAACAAAGGATAGGTTCACACCATTATCTTTAACAGAAAAGACATAAGCAAGTTGCGCAATTCCGTAAAGCAATCCAGCTGCTCCTCCTTGAAGAGAGGTCTTTTCAACCCAGGCATGAACATTGCCAGTCACTAAGGTATAAATGAATACTGCTACAAGCATTCCAGCAGTTTGGCCAAAGAAGAAGGAAATACTATCTCCTTGAACTGCAATTGGAGTTTGTGGTAAAGAACTGGATGAGATATAACCCAAACTAGTAACAATAAGTAAGATAATGGTTGCTACTTGGTTCTTCTTATTACCTTCTTCAGTCTTTTGATCTGTTAAAGAAGTAAACACAACCCCAACAATCAAAATAATAATTCCTAAAAAGCCCCAGATTTTTTGTTGAGTCTTGGCCCATTCGCCAAAAAAGATCATTCCTACCAAAGGAACCCCAATCAGCTGTAATCCAGTGGAAATTGGCATTGTCTCTGAAACCCCAATTTTTTCATAGGAAATATACTGTCCAACTTGCCCCACTACCCAGAGTGCTCCGGCTAGCGCTGAAATCCAAAATAGTGGCCAAGTAATTGTTGGGCGAACAATTGCCATTAAAATTACACCAAATATAAAAGCACCTGCAACTGTACCTACGATTTGGTTATATACAGTACTTTTCTTAATACTAGCAATTACTAGTGGCATTAGCCCCCAACCAATTGCTGGAATAAAGAGTAGAATATATTTCATTAATCGTTACCTTCCTAAAATTACATAGTCAAATAATAATTAATTATACTAACTTCAAGTAAGCGATTGCAAGTACTTTTTTATTATTTTTCCAAAAGCATGTTCATTCTTAGTAAAAGTAAGACAATAATTACCTCGCAAATCCCCGGAATTAGCATCGTTTCTGGAGAAAGATTATAAGCAAAAAACATATGGAAGACAATTGCAATAATTATCATTACCCAGGAAATACTTCCTTTAAACCAGTTTTGCCAAATACTTGCTGCTAAAATTAAATAATATATAAATAATCCTATACCAATATAAATTGTAATCCCCGACACCATTAGACCAACTGGGCTCGCCATTAGGAGAGCGTAAAATCCGCTTAAATATGCCAAAATAGCAAATATTAACATACTAATGAGCCTAATTGCTACTACCTGTCTATTTTTTGACGTCAAGGACTGATTTTTTAACAAAACCATTCCAATCCAAACAGCTAAAATTAAAATTATTAATAAATAGATTGGCCAGGTATGTAAAGAAGTAATTGTTGAGATAAATACTAGTAAGAGTACTAGCCCAATTTCAAAAAAGAGATCTACTGCAAACAAAGCTGCCAAACTTTCTGTAGGCACCCAAAGTAAAACTATCCCCAAAATTAAAAAGACACTACAGTTTAATTTTGTATGATTATCAGTTAAAGCATAATGAGGGAAATAAATTAAAGCTGCAGTGACTATCCCTAGCAAACTGGCAACAATCTTTTGCTTGCTGACTGTGTTTAAAAATTTCATTTTTTCACCTTCAAAATATTAATTCCTTTTCTATAATATCAGACTGCTAAAAAAATACTTACGAAAATTTTTAAAATACGATATGATAATCAGCGACGCAAAAATTTAGGTATTTATTAGGAGGAATTTTTTTGAATAATGAAAAATCTCATCAGGCCATTGTAAAAACTAAAAATCCTTGGCTTGCGATGTTACCCCTTATGTTAGGAGCATTTGTAGGAATGTTATCTGAAACGTCTCTTAACATTGCCCTTCCCCAATTAATGCAAACTTTTAAAGTCCCAACAGGAACTATTCAATGGTTAGTTACTGGTTATATGCTAGTAATCGGAATCGTCCTTCCACTATCTAGCTTACTTACCAAGTGGTTTTCAACAAGAAAATTAGTTATTTTTGGGCTTTTTGCTTTCTTAATTGGGTCGATTATTTCTGCAATTGCACCAAACTTTGGAATCGTATTAACTGGAAGAATGATTCAAGGTATCGGAACTGGAATCGTTTTACCATTAATGTTTACCGCTGCAATGTTAATTTTCCCACCTGAAAAACTGGGAGCGGCAATGGGAGCCTGTGCCATGGTTATCATGCTTGCACCAGCTATTGGTCCAACGGTTACTGGGTTAATTTTAGGTAAATTAAGCTGGAATTGGATTTTCTGGATGTTTGTGCCCTTCTTAGTAGTAGCATTAATCTTTGCCTTTACTAGCTTAGTTAACCTCAATGAAGTTACTAAACCTAGAATTGATTTCGTTTCTATTTTAGAATCAGTTGTTGGATTTGCTGCCTTAGTTAGTGGGGTAAGCTTAGCAGGCGATATGGGGCTTACTTCACCTCTTGTGTGGGTATTAATTATTGGAGCAATTATTGTGCTAGCATTTTACACTCATCGCCAACTTCACCTTGAAAATCCAATTCTCAATTTGAAGATTTTTTCAATTTCGCAATTTAGGGTTGGAGCCTTAATTGTTATGGTAGATTTTGCAATCATTCTTTCTGCTATGTATCTTTTACCCCAATACATTCAAAGTGGTCGCCTACTTCCAGTAGCCTTAACAGGAATTATTATGTTACCAGGTGGCTTAATCAATGCTTTAACTTCTGCCATTGCCGGTCGCATTTACGACCAAATTGGTGCTAAATTTCCAGCTCTTATTGGCTTTATTCTTGCCTTAGTGGGAGCTTTAATGTTGGCTTTCACAACTACAACTTCTTCAATTTGGTACATCATCGTAGCCCAAGTTATTTTAATGATCGGCGCTCCGCTTGCAATGTCCCCTGCTCAAACTTATGCGCTTAATGCTGTTCAAGGACCTGAATCTGCTGATGGTAGTACTATTATGAACACTTTACAACAAATTGTTGGAGCAATTGCTACCGCTATTGCTACTATCTTATTAGCTACTGGACAACAAGCAGCTAATACAACTAACAAGGCAGTTGCCTTTACTAATGGGGCTCACTACGGCTTTTACTTTACTATTGTTTTAGTAATTCTTGGCTTATTATTAAGCTTGTTTATCAAAAAAGAAAAATAATTTCCTGGGAAATGAGCAGTGGAAACACTGCTCATTTTTGACAAAAAAATCAAAAGGCACTATAATAGACTTACTAAAAATAAGAGCTATATCAAATTTAATATGAAAGGACAGATATATGGCAAAAAAATCAAAAATTGTTAAAGCTGCAAAGCAACGTGAATTAATTAAAAAATACTATGAATTAAAAGCTGCTGGAAATGTTGAAGCATTAGCTAAATTACCTCGCAATGCTCGTCCAGTTCGTTACCACAATCGTGACTTACAAGATGGACGTCCACACGGCTACATGCGTAAATTTGGAATGTCTCGTTTACGTTTCAAAGAATTAGCTCACAAAGGACAACTTCCTGGCGTTAAAAAAGCAAGTTGGTAATAAAAACAAAGCCGATAGAGATCAATTGATTTCTATCGGCTTTTTTCATATTCAAAATTATTAATCAAGTTGCAAAGCAAACTCAAGCATGTGTTGGACGCGGAATAAATCTTCTGGCCGCAAATGGCCAGCTGGTTTTTCATCAAGCAAACGTTCACGAGAAAAAGTTTGAATCTGTGCTGCATTTACTCGTCCATGAACGGCATATCCTTCTAAATCTACATAAGTCGGAAAATCATTCCCATGTGATGTAATGGGACAAACCATTAAATAATGTGTCTTTTCATTATAGGAATTTGAAGAGATAACTACTGCGGGATGCTTTCCTCGCATCTCCTGTCCAACTGATGGAGAAAAATCCACCCAAACAATATCTCCTTGCTTAAATCTAATCATCGTACTCTTCCTTACCAAACTCTTCTAAACCAAGATTTTCCCAATCATCTTGCTCTCTATCTTCCATCCCTTCAAACTTCATTTCCGAAGTATAGGGATTTTCAATATATGGGATTAAAAGAATGCGACCATTTTTCATTTGATGAATTAAATAATGGGGATAAGTATGAAATGAAAAGTCAGTTGGAATACTGAAAACTATTTCTTTCTCTGAATCATCATACTTCTTTAAAATTAAATTGATATGCATTTTAAAACCCCCTTTTAGTTTTAATTATATGCCGATACAAGCTAAAATTCGACTTTTAAGCACTAAAAAAAGGCTAAACCTCAAGCGGTTTAACCTTTTATCTTAGATTACTTGTCAAGCTTTTCCTTGTTAACAACATCTAAGTTTTCGTCAAATGTGTAAACAACTGGTTCACCAGTCTTCATTTCAACATCCATGATATCTTCATCAGAAATGTTTTCGATGTACTTAGTTAAAGCACGTAATGAGTTACCGTGAGCTGCAATGATAACGTTCTTGTTATCAAGTAACTTAGGAGCAATTTCATCTTCCCAGAATGGAATAACTCTTTCCAAAGTAACCTTAAGGTTTTCTGCCTTTGGTACTACGTGTGGGTCAAGGTGAGCGTAACGACGATCATGTGCTTGACTGTATTCTGAATCATCATCAATAGCTGGTGGTAAAACATCGTAAGAACGACGCCAAATGTGAACTTGGTCATCACCGTATTTTTCAGCAGTCTTTTCTTTGTTTAAACCTTGAAGTGCACCGTAGTGACGTTCGTTTAATCTCCAACTCTTAACTTCTGGAATCCAAAGTTGGTCACTTTCTTCAAGTGCGTAGTGCAAAGTCTTAATTGCACGAGTTAAAGTTGAAGTGTAAGCTTGGTCAAATTCAAGGCCGTGTTCCTTAAGTAATCTACCAGCGTTCTTAGCTTCTTCTACACCCTTTTCGGAAAGATCAACATCAACCCAACCAGTAAATTGGTTTGAAAGGTTCCATTGACTTTGTCCGTGACGAATTAATACTAATTTGGACATAAATGAATTCTCCTTTAAAAACTTTTTTCACTAACTATTTTACACGCTTTCTTAAAAAAAATCATAGATATTCCTAGAAAAAACTTTTTTTCTCAAAAAAGTGTAAAATTATAGATGTAATATTTTTTAATGGAGTTGTATTTATGAAACACAAAAACAAATTTTTCTTATTATTTGCTGTTCTTTCATGCTTATTAGTACTAAGCGCTTGTGGAAAAAAGGAAAACAGTTCTTCTACTTCTACCTTACCTTCCGCTAAAAGTCTAATTGGTGATAAAAGTAGCTTTAGTAAAAGCATTCAAAATGGACATTTTGAACAAAACCTTGAGTCTAAAAAGTTACAGCAAGCAATTAGTCTTACTGGTAATTATAATTTTGATCAAATTACTTACGCAAGCTACAAAATTACTAACAAGTCAAAAACGCAGACTGAGCAACTTTGGTTAACTGACAAAAAGCTTTACATGCTACTACAAGGTAACCATGGAAAATGGATTGTAACTAGTTCTGATGCTAATAACTTTGATAGTAGTCAAGTAACTCGTCGCTTTGACCCTGATACTTTTAGTGATCTTAATGATTTAATGAAAGAACAAGCTAAAGTTAAAGAGAACAATTCTTCTTACACTGTAACTTACTCTGGCACTAGTAGTGAAATCTGGAAGGCAATGAATATCTTAGTAGTTGATAGTATGAATAGTCCTGGTGGTCAAAACATGAACATTGTTCGTGCAATCAATGTAGCTCAACTTAACAATTTAAAAATTCAATACGTTTACAACAAATCAGATAAAAAACTTGTTTCAATGAATTTCTCTGCTAAGTTTACTGCCTTGAATAACGCTAACTTCACTTGGAACTTAAACTACGATGACTTTGGTCAATATAAGAATTTAGTTGTCCCACAAAAGATTTCTAAAAATGCTGTTGAAGTAAGCAAAAATAAATAGAACAAGATTCCGAAGCGGAATCTTTTTTATTGCCTAAAAATGAAAGCACTCTTTCTCACTTATTGAAAAAGAGTGCTTTCTTATGGAAAAGGTAAGGAACTCCTTACCTTCTACGAGTTATGTGTTTCTATACTATAACTGCCTTTCGGCAAGAAAAGACCAGATAATCTTTTACATTACAATTATATCCTGAACATCTTTATTAGTCCAGTTGCTCGTTAATTCTTTTTACCTAGTTCTTTCCTAATCTTTGTTACCTCTTCGATTGGTGCTGTAAAAATCAACCGATCTCCCGGTTCAATAATTGTATTACCATGAGGCGTGAGCCACTGCTTTTTACGTAAAATGTAACTTACCGTAATCTTATTAATAAACGGTAAATCCATTAATTTGCGGCCTGTATATTTACGATTGCGGACTGTAATTTCATAAAGTCCATTCTTAGTATTGCGTAAAATTGCCACAATTGATGGAGATTCAATCATTGACCGTAAAACAGAAGTTTCGGCATTAAAGGCATTGAAAATTTCCACTCCTTCATTACGCAATTCTTCTATTTCTGGTGACTCAATTACCTTCTTTTGAATTACAATTACCCTTTTAACACCATTACTTTTAGCTAGTAAGCCCAGACGGCGATTCAAGGTATCATTTTCTAGCCCTGCTACAAAAATTTCACAATTAAAAGCTCCAGCTGCCTTTAACTGCTCCTCATCTAAACCAGCAACTAACTTTAATTTCGGCAATCTACTCTTGTAGGTATTGTAATTGTCCTTAATATTGGTCATCATGGTGATATTGTACCAGTTATCATATAGTTCCTGCGTTACAGGTACTGTCACTACATTGGCCCCAAAAATAGTTACTCGCTCTTTAATCTTATCTTCTTTGGTTAATTTAAAAATTGAATTAAACGAAATCGGACCAAAGATACAAACAATTACCGCTGCTAAAATGAAAGCATCAGATTGTACTGAGGTAATCGCCTTTAACTTACGTGCTACTTCTAAAGTAGGCAACACAATTGTAATAGTGGTAACAATTAAAAATGTACCAGCAACTGCGTTTCTTTTAACAAAATTTCTTCCGTATACTAACAAAATTGGTAGCTTGGCTAAAATTAGAAATAGTACCAAAATTGGAATCAACATTAAGGCATTGGGATGTGCAAATAATGATTTAAGATTAAGTTTTACTCCAGTCATAATAAAGAAAACTGGAATAAAGAACCCATACCCAATTGAGGTTAATTTGTCCATGGTCGCTTCGCTAGGTTGTAATAATTTCATTACCATCCCCGCTAAAAACGCCCCTAAGATATTTTCAGCACCTACGCGTTCAGCAACTGTAACCAAGGTAAAAATCAAAAAGAAGGCTAAGCGTACATCAAGCTGAGTAGTAGATTTAGAAATTTCGGTAAACCACTCATATGGCTTTTTAAAACGATTTAATAAAATTATCGCTACTACAAAAAGTAAAATGATCAACCATAATTGACCAGCATTGCCACCATTAATTGAGGCATAAATTGTTAAAAGCAATAAAGGAATTACTTCCCCTAAGACAGCTGTTAACAAAATAGTTTGTCCAATAGGTCGTGATAAAATTTCTTTTTCTTTCAAGGTAGCAATAACTACTCCTAAAGCAACAGTCATAAAAATGATGGTTGCCAGCATTATATCGCTAAATAAACCAGTAAAATGCAAAATTACTGCCAAAATTACTGCAGTAATAGTTACTAAAATATAAGATAAAATAGCAATTTTTGCAGGATTGGCTTGTGCTTTGGTTTGGGTATCATCTCGCTTAAATAGGTTAAAATTTATTTCCATCCCTGATAGAAACATCAAAAGAGTAACCCCTAAGTTTGATAACAAATTGACGGCTGTTGTTTCTTCAACAATATTTAAGGCGGAATGTCCTAAGACAATCCCTACTATAATTTCAGCAACAGCTGTGGGAATTGTAGTAACTTTTAAACGAGCCATTACTATTGGAATCGTTAAGGCGGCTAAAGAAACTACAAAAATTGAAAATTGTCCCATGATTTTCCCATGACTCCTTCCACAGTTTTATTATGTGAAAATCATACCAAAAAAATTCTCATCTTCAAAATTTGCTCTTCTTTATCTACCTTGTTCATCTTCAAAACTTATTTTTCGAGAAATAATTTGACGTTGTAAAGCTGGCGTAGTTTCAAAATTGGTTAATCTCTTTACCTGCACTGTATCTGTTGCCGCTGCAATACTATCAGCTAAATTACGGACAGGACTATAGTTCTTCATCATCCCTGCTAAAAAAGTAGCTAAAAGTGTTTCACCAGCACCCACAGGATCTACTTCTTCAACCTCAGGTGCATGAGCCATAAATGCATGTGTCATATTTACAATAGCTGCTCCCTCTTTTCCTAAGGAAAGCAAAACATGATCGGCACCGTCAGCTACTAAATCATGAGCTAAATCTAACAATTGTTTAGTAGTCAATAATTTATCTGTTTGATCAAACCAAGCCTTGATTTCAGTTTCATTTGGCTTAAGTAAAAGGGGATGCAGTGGTAAAACATCTCGAACTTCTTGATAAGGACTATCAATTACTAAATATGCTGATTTTTTGGTAGCTAAAGTTGCCAAATCAATGAGATAAGTTGGCGCAATTCCTGGTGCAAATTTACCAGCGATTACTACTATATCTCCTGCTTTTAATTCTTCCTTTAAGTAATCTAACAAAGCTTGCTGACTTTTAGCAGTAACAGGACTTTCTGTACTTGCATCAATAAAATGACTACTTATTTCTGCATTTGCTAATTCTTTCTCAATTTTGGCTTTCTTTTCTTGAATAATACCAGTTGCAAGAGAATCAATTCCTAATTTTTTTAAAATTAAAGAAATATCAATTCCCTTTCCCATTACATTTTCAGTAGTATCCAAAGTTAAAGTATAAATCATCTAAGCTATTCCCTCCTGATTTCTTTTTCCACCCCAATTATACCAAACGAAAAAGTCACTAGTTTCCTAGTGACTTTATTTAAACTTATTATTACTTAAAGTTAGCAACTTTAACGTATTGGCCCTTACCTACGCGGTAGTAAGATTTTCCATTAATAACACGAGATCTACCGTAGACCTTCAAAGCACTACCCTTCTTAATTGTTGGTGCGCTTGTCTTGTGACCTTTACTATTATAAACATAAGCATTATGACTTAAGTTCTTAGATACACCATCTACATTTGAAACACGTACATATTGGTTATCACCAATCTTGTAGTAAGCTTTATTATTGATGTTAACCACACCACCGATAACCTTAATTGGAGTATATGCAGAGTAGAACTTACCTGTTGACTCACCCTTTTCAGTGTAAATCACACTCTTATACATGATAGTCTTAGGAGTAGTTACAACTGTATTAGTAGTGGTAGTAGTAGATGCTGGTTTAGTAGAGCTTGAACTAGTAGCTGGCTTAGATGATGCACTTGAACTAGTAGCTGGTTTAGATTGAGTAGGTGCTTGGGTGCTTGCATCATTATATGAAAGTGGTAATAAGGAAATGTTACCATCAACGTATAATCCACGCCAGTTATCAGTAAACTGCCAAATTGCTACTCCATCCATGCTTGGGAAATAATTAAAATCAGGATTGTCAATTCGACCCATAGTAGCATATGAAGCTACCCAAAGAGAATTAGGATATGAATTTAACACCGTTGCAGTATTAATATTACTCTTTAATAAGTAAGCTCCTGAATATAAAAGTGGCTTGTAACCTGCTGCT
Source organism: Lactobacillus sp. PV037 (assembly GCF_014522345.1). Taxonomy (NCBI): domain Bacteria; kingdom Bacillati; phylum Bacillota; class Bacilli; order Lactobacillales; family Lactobacillaceae; genus Lactobacillus; species Lactobacillus sp. PV037. The sequence continues at coordinate 1,339,869 of NZ_CP041987.1, forward strand.
TTAACTTTGTTCATAAAAGCTACAATTGCATTTGCACTAGCATCTTTACCTGCAGTAACTACATTTCCATCACCAGTTTCCCAGTCACATGCAATGTATGAACCCTTAGGTAATCCAGTAGCTTGAGCAGATTTAACAGCCCAATTTGCTTCCGAAACTGCTGCACTACTGTTAGCACCAAAAGTTGCAAAGTGATATGCCATTGGCATCATATTAGTTGACTTCGCACTAGCGATTTGACCAGCAGCGTTAGGATTACGATATGATGTACCTTCACTAACTTTTACAATTGCAAATTGTGAACCTGCATTTGCATGCTTTGAAAGGTCGGTACTTTGAAAACTAGAAACATCCACTCCGTAAGAGCGACTGCTTACACTAGACTTTGCAGCTTGAACAGTTGTAGTTTTTGAAGTAACAATATTACCTACTCCAACAACTGCTGTAGTTGCCATCATACCCGCACAAGCTAAGGCACTTAAAAATTTCTTATTTGCTGAACGCATGAAATCCTCCGCAAAAATTATCCATAATTAAATTTACTATCTTAATTAGCGAACCAATACATACTTCTCAGGTACCCATTGGTTTCCACCTAAGTTATACCACTTTTCGCCCTTAATGACGGCTATCTTGAAAAACTTCCAATTAGTACCGTTAGAAAGAATGCGTTTTGTAGCATCTTCACCAGGCTTAGTGTAAACAGGAACACCGTAATTTGGTTTTGAATTAATTGTTACTACCCCTGTTGACTTATAAACAGGATATTCAACTTTTGTCTTAGGTTTAGCAGGTGCTTGACTTACAGCTACTTTCTTCAAGTTATCCACTTTAATTCCAGTAGACTGAATCCATTTCGTTTTACCTAAACGATACCAAGTCTTACCCTTAATTTCTTTTTTACCAGTAATCTTCCAATCACTTTCCTTTGGTAGTAATTGACCTGTTTTCTTACCAGTTGGAGCTGACCAAACTTCAATATTTTTTGCAGTTACAATGAAACTTCCTTCAACCTTTTCGTAGTCTTTTTCAACTTTGGTCTTCTTAGAAGTCGTTTTCTTTACAGTACTTTCTTCCTTTTCTTTAGGTGCCTGGCTTACTTCTTTAGCAGGATTAGTATAGATAGAACTTAGCCATTGCTTAGAACCAATATGATTGTAACGAACACCTTTAACAATTGCATAGCCATTTACTTTCCAAGTACTATTTAGTGGTAAAGTTTTCCCGTTTTTCTTACCATTTGGACTCTTCAAAACAGGTGCTCCTTCTGTCGGGGCATTTGTAATCTTAACTACTTCACTAGTCTTGATATAAGTATAACTTTTCTTTTTCTTTGGCTTTTGTACAACTGTTTTGGTAGCTTGAGTGGTGGTCTTTACCGTGGCACTTGCACCAAAAGCAGAATTATTAACCCATCCTAGTTGAGTTAAAGCATGGGTTACACCATTCTTATAAGTAATGTACTTGCTAATTGTCATTTGTTGTCCAACACGAGCTGTACCAATTTGCTTTCCAACGTCACTATCAACGGGTGCATCAGTAATTGGGGTTGTTTTGACAACTTTCTTAACTTCGTTGACATTAGTAGTAACCGGGTCATATTGTTTGAAGTTATTAGCTTCAATGATTGAATTCAAAGTACTTGCATAGTTAGGTGCAGTTGCATACTTGCCTTGCAAGCCTTGTTGTGTAGCTTGCTCAGGGGTTGATGCATTTTCTACCCATGCTCCAGAATACGTTGAACCCATATCTTTACGAATTAATGAACCATTGTCATTAAAAGATTCGGTGTAAGAAGGATACTTCTTAAAGGAGGCATTAACCGTCTTATAACTACCATTAATGTATTCTCCAGTCTTAACCGTTACAGATTGACCATTGTAACTTCCCTTGATACCAAATAAATTATTATTTGGACTCTGAGATAAACTGGATTGTCCCCACCCAGATTCAACAGCAGCTTGAGCCATCATTACAGAAGTATAAGTTCCATATTTAGATGATGATTCTACCGCAGCTGATGCTGCTTTATTAATGAACTGTTGATTTTGTTGATTTGTAGCTGCCTTAACCACATTATCATTATCGGAGTTTAAAGCTTTTACATGGTGTGTAGCAGTTATACCTGCAGTTGTAATTAAAGCTGCAGTTGCAATGCTTGTTAATGTCTTCTTACTCAATTTTTATTCCTCTTTTTTACACACATTTATATCATATAGTCGTCTGAGTCAATATACAACCAAACACATGTTTTGAAACAGAAAAGTAATATTTTAGAAACATTAAATAAACTTTTAGTTGTAATTTATTACTTTTATTCCCACATCTTTTCAGACTTGTTATATACAGTGTAACGCAAAAAAAGGAAAATTTAAATTTTTAATAACACTTTTTTCGATTGTAAGCGATTTTGTTATTAATTATTTTCAAATTTTTACTTTAAATTTCTGCTAAACAGCTTTCTTCCAGGGATTTGCCAACCACTAAAAAACCTATTGTTTCAAAGTTTTTGGTTATTTATTAGGTGAGAAGAAAATAATTCTTAATTAAAATATTTTTAAATTCCAGAAATAGAATAAAAATAAAATAACATTATTCTTTTTATTTTAGTTCCTGGATATTCTTTTACAACTTTTTCTTTCTTATTTACTCCAAGTGTAATTTATCTCTGCTTTCACATAAAAATGAGCACAAAAAAAGACGATACAATGTATCGTCTTTTTGAGAGTAATTAGTTAATTAAAATTACTTGAAGTTAGCAACCTTAACGTATTGGTTTTCACCGATACGGTAAACCTTCTTACCCTTGATAGTGAATGCACTACCGTAAGTTCTCTTTTCTGAACCCTTCTTAAGAACAGTGTTCTTTTGAACACGCTTAAGCTTGTTGTTGTAGATGTAAGCGTTGTGCTTCAAAGTACGCATAGTACCATCGATGTTACCAACCTTAACGAAACGGTTTTCGCCAAGCTTGTAGAATTTAGCACCGTTAATAGTTACGATATCACCGTAAACAGTAACCTTGTTGTAAGCACCGATGCTTTCCTTAGTAGCCTTACCATCCTTATCGTAGATAAGAGCCTTGTGCATGATAGTCTTTTCAGTCTTCTTTTCTTCCTTGATTGAACCATCAACATACTTAGTTGCTACGAATTGGTTTGAGCTTGAGCTGTTAAGACGAGTGTATGATACACCATCAACAGTTACAGTACCGAAAGTTGCAACTTTAGAATCGTTTGCTAAAGTTGTAGAAGTTTCAGTAACCTTGTTACCATCAATAGTAACTACCTTAGCAGTTTCTGAACCAGCTTGAACAGTCTTAGTTTCACCTGGGTCACCAACAGTTACGTTTACAGTAGCCTTAGTAGTCTTGTTGTTTGATGGGTTAGTAGCTGAAAGAACAACAGTGTACTTACCTGCAACAGCAGTGTTTAAGTTGCTTGAATCAACCTTTACACTAGTAGTAAGGTTTGAAGTTGCGTCAATCTTTGCAGTAAATGCATTTGCAATAGCTTGTGCGTTAGTTGCAGAGTTAAGTTGAAGACTTAAGTTCCAAGCGTTAGTGCTGTTTGCAACTGCTTTGTAATCATTGTTAGTAGTACTAAATACTGGTGCATCACTTGCAGTAGTAGTTGAGTTAGCAACAGTTACAGTTACAGGGAATGAAACAGTTTTACCGTTTGAAGCGTAACCAGTTAAGTTAACAGTAAAGTTAGTTGCTGGTGCTGTGAAGCTACCATCCTTTTCAACATTTACGTTAGCATTCTTTAAACTTGATCTTACAGAGTTTTCAACTGCTGATGCTGACCAATCTAAAGCTTTTGCAACTTTTTCACCACTACTTGGCATTTGAACTTTGTACGCAGAAGTAATAGCCTTTGCTAAGCTTGCAACAGTAGTGTTATTACCTAAAGCAATAGAACCACTTGAAACAATCTTGTTGTCGTTGTTAGTAACAACTGGAGTACCAGTTAAACTCTTGTCAAATACGTAGAAAGAGTCACTAGTAAAGTTTACACCGTTGTTAGCGTTTAATTCTTCTGCAGTTTGAGTAGTCTTACCTGCAACAGTACCACCTGCGATTGAGTAAGTGTTACCAGTAGTTAAACCTTTAAGCTTGATACCGTTAACTAAAACAACGTAAGCTTGGTTAGCTTCTAACTTAGTTGCATCATTTAAAGCAGTAGTAGTACCAGCTTTAGCAATTTCAACCTTGTAAGCACCGGTACCAGTTGCACTATTAGCAACAGTTGCACCATCAACAGTAACTTTAGCACTCTTGGTAGCTTCTCCAACAGTAGTCTTACCTGCAGTAGCATCTAATGAAATGTTTACAGTAACAGTACCTGCAGTTTGAGTAGGTGCTGGTTGAGTAGCAGTAGTGTTATTAACAGTAACAGCAGCGTTAGCAGTACCAGTAGCAACTACTGGAGCAACTGCTAATAAAGCAGCAGCAGTAACGCTAGCGATTTTAATATTTTTCTTCATGTGGTCTTTTCCTCCTTGATAAATCAATAAAATGTAATAGGATAAAGGCTCATTTGTGGATTTGCCTATAATGTACAAAATCATTTAATCTTAAATCGAAAATAGTGTTTTTCGAGGTAGTCATTTTAAGATAAACAATTAGCATGCTGTACAGGCACACGCCTGAAGCATCCCTCCTATTACTTACCACGTTATACATTATATCTTGTTTTCGCCCAAATTCAAAGACTAACAAGCCTTTTTTTACTATTTAATCTATGTGTAATATTGTTTTTTGTTATTTACTTTCTCTTTAAATCCTTTTCTAGCGCATACTTTCAGCAACTACAGCTTCTTATTTTTCTCTTCATATTCTATATTTATATTTCAATAACGTTGCAAAAGTTTAAAGATTTCGCCTTTTTATTCTCAAAATTTCCTTCTTAGATTATTTTTCCTATTATATTATAGTTTATACTTCACCCTCTCCCTTAATATTTCCTAAAGTTTTTGCTTACTTCTGCGACAAACATTAATATTTTTATACACTGTTACTAATGGAAAATTTCAAATGTAATTCTGACTTATGAGAATTTTTCCTAGACACTCTGATATAATAGAAGAGCAAAATATTTAGCAATGAAGGGAGAAATCTTTTAACTATGAAAAAAGCTAAATTATTAGCTGCAACTGTAGCTTTAGGTGCAATGCTTACCACTACTGCTTGCAGCAACCAAGCTGCTCCAAATACTAACTCTAGCAGCTATACTGCATTAATGGCCGCTGGTAAAAAGGCTGCCAAAGCTCAAAACTACGATGAAGCAAAAGAAAAATTTGATCAAGCAAGTAAAATTAAAAATACTACAGAAGCTCAAGCTTACGCTGAACAAGCTGCCCAATTAGATCAGGCTAAGACAAGTATTAACAATTATAACTACGAAAGTTCTCTTAGCAGCTTAAACTCAGCTATTGGGCAAAAGGGCGGTTACTCTGTTATGACTGACCAAGCTAAGAAGCTTTATGGAATTGCTGAAGAAGTTCAAAATAACCTAGATAATGAACTTACTCCACTTTATAAGAAGGCTCAAACTGCTTTAGATAGCCAAAACTACGACCAAGCTCAAGAGTATGCGACTGAAATTCTTTCTCAACCATATCTTGATGGGCAATACAAGGAATACTACACTGATATTCGTGCTAAAGCTCAAAATATTTTAGATAAAGCTAAGAAGGAAAGTAATAATAACGAAACTTCTTCTAGCTCAGCTAAAGACAAATCATCATCTAAGTCTTCTAGTGAAGAATCAACAAGTTCTTCAAGTTCAAGTAGTGAAGATAGCTCATCATCTAGTTCTTCTGCAACTAACAGTAGTGATGATACAATTGATGGTCAAGCTGTAACTTCACGTACTATCAATCAAGTCCGTGCTAAATTAGATGATATTGGTGCTGATACTTCTTCATGGTCTGATCAAGATGTAATTAATTTCATGAAGAGTGCTGCTAACTCTGGTCACACAACTATTGATTCTTACACTCAAAGTGACGTTGACAACTATAATAAATAGATAACTTGATTTTTTACTATTTTCCCTGTAACATAGTATTGAATTTTTGTACACTATTTCCACAGTAAAGGAGTTCTTAACTTTGACTGAAGATACTCAAAACAACACTAAAAACGAGCAAGAAGCTGTAGAAGAAGACGACAAATTTAAGGTAGTTGTTCCAGAAGCTGAACGTGTAGAAATGCCTGCTGTTCAATATCCTGAACAACCAGATTACCTAAAGGTGTTTGCTAACTTTTACATTTCCAAATTCGAAGAAAGCGATCTTGAAATCATGGATACCTTTGATGGTAATCATGATGTAGTTGAAATTAACATCTACATTACTAATAATGCTATCTTTAGTCGTAAGACTTTGATCAAGCACATCTTAAATGTTCATGCAGACCGCTTTAAAGACATTTTAGCTAATATTAAAGAAAAGACTAATACTGATCCTGAAAGCATGAAAACTTATGCTGACTGGGATAATTGGTACGATGACCAACGTAACCAAATTACTCAAACAATGTCTTAATAAAAAGACTCCCGTTCGGGAGTCTTTTTATTTTAGCTTAGTATCCCAAGCGGGAAGCTGAGTACCATTGTAATATTTTTTAGTAAGTTGTTTGGTCTTTTGAGTCTGATAAGCCTTCACAACTTCTTGGTATATTTTCTTATTCTTATCCTTCTTACGCGTGACTAAAATATTAATCCAAGGAGCAGAATCCTTATCCAACTTTTCATGATAAATAATATTGTGCTCTAATTTAGCTGGTACAGCATAAGTATTGGTAACCACACTCGCAGCTACACTAGAAAGAATACGAGCACTTTGATCGCCAGAAACTTCTTTTAGTTTTAAGTGCTTAGGATTATCTGTCACATCCGCTACAGTAGCTAAGCTTTGATGAGGTTTAATTTTAATCAAGCCTGCATTTTTCAAAACATACAAGGCTCTTGATTCATTTGAAGCATCATTGGGAATTGCAATTGTAGCACCATCTGGTATTTCACTCAAACTCTGGTATTTCTTCGAATATAAATTAAGGGGAGCAATATAAGTTTTACCAATTGCTACTAAGTCTTGGTGATTAGCCTTATTCCAACTCTTCAAATAAGCATAGTGCTGAAAAGCATTCATATCCACTTCTCCACTAGCCACCATCTTATTTAATGCGGTCGCATCAGTCACATCTTTTACTTTAATTGTAATTCCATAATCTTCTTTCGCTGTTTCTGCAATGCTCTTCCACAATTTAGCATCTGCATCTGATTCCCCAACGGTTGCAATTACAACTTCTTTATTTTGTTTTGCTTGAGGACTAGGGCCAAAACTAAACCAGCCAGCTATCAAAATTAATATCGCACAACTAATCCAGGCAATGCGTCTTCGGATTCTTTTTTGTCTAAACTGCATCTTTATCACCTAATTATGGCTAACATACAATTTGTGAAAACTATTTCCTGCTTTTCTCTGATTTACAATTGGCGTTAACAACTTTTCTTTTAAATTCTTAAATAATTTTTTCATTTTGATTCTCCTATTTATTCAACCACATGGCGTTCAAATGGCTTATCTGAAATTCCCTCACTAAGGATCTTTTTTGACCATTCTTTTGCAGAAAAGAGTGAATGATCACGATAATTACCACAACTTTCAATTGTTGTTCCTTGAACATCTTCCCATTGGATCTTATTAGCAATTTCTTCTAGAGAAGACTTAAGTGCTTTAGCTACTTCTGTTGTTGATGGGGTTCCCCAAGTAATCAAGTGGAATCCTGTGCGGCAACCAAATGGTGAGCAGTCAATTACTCCATCTAAACGATCTCTTAATAAACCTGCAAGTAAGTGTTCAATTGTATGAAGACCAGCTGTTGGAATGGCATTTTCATTCGGTTGTACTAAACGCAAATCAAAATTACTAATTTCATCCCCTTTGCTGCCCTTTTCAACAGTAATTAATCTAACGTAAGGTGCCTTAACTTTTGTGTGATCTAATGTAAAACTTTCAACTTCTGCCATAATAGATTTCTCCTTTAATATAATACTTAAACAAAAAACGCCCCTAAAAGTCATCTGACTTTCAGGGACGTCTGCAACGTGTTACCACCCAAATTTAATCTTACTTCATAGTAAGATCCTCAATAAGTGCTCCAAAATGGAATACTCAAATGCCTTATCGTGCATTAAACGTACTCAGCTAACAAAAATGCTCACCTTGTATACAAGCTCAAAGACCATCTTCATCACTCACTTCTTCTCCTGGCTCTCATCAACTTCCAGTTTTCTGTAAAAAGGTTAAATGATTACTCATCTTCTCATTGCTTTTTAATATTTTGTTGTAATTATATTAACAAGATTAATAAACTATGTCAACAAACTTAATTAATTTTTTCATTTTTTCTTTAAAACCAATTACTTTCTTCTCTATACACAAAATATTTTACATTTATTTCTTTGAAATGCTTGCAAGTGGTGCTTAAATAGTCGAAAATTAATTATGTTTAAAGAAGAGTGGCTATCATTCTTCTTTTAATTTTAATTTCCTATTTTTATTCAAGGAGTACTAAAAATAATGAAAGAAAAAACGCGCAATAGAGCAACAGCGGCCGGGCTGTTAATTGCTATTGGTATTGTGTATGGAGATATTGGTACAAGTCCTTTATACGTTATGAAATCAATCGTTGAAGGAAATGGTGGAATTGGCCATGTAAGCCGTGATTTCATCATTGGGTCAATTTCATTAGTACTTTGGACTGTTACTTTGCTTACTACTCTTCAAACTGTAGTAATTGCGCTTAAAGCTACTAACCATGGTGAAGGTGGACTTTTTGCGTTATATACTTTGGTTAGAAAGTGTGCTAAGTGGCTTGTCCTGCCGGCATTAATTGGTGGGGCCGCTATTTTAGCAGATGGGACTTTAACTCCTGCTGTTACTGTAACAACAGCTGTTGAAGGACTTAAAGGAATTGAGTTTGGAGCTGGCAATGTCCCTGTCTCCACGCAAGGAATGGTTATTACAATTACTGTCATCATCTTACTAATTCTTTTTGGGATTCAGCGGATGGGAACTAGCATCATTGGTAAAGCCTTTGGACCTATTATGTTCATTTGGTTTGCTTTCCTTGGAATTATGGGTTTTATCAACATGTCGGCTGACTGGTCAATTTTGCAAGCTATTAACCCTTATTATGCAATTAAAGTGCTCTTTAGTCCTTATAATAAGGCAGGTTTAGCTATTTTAGGATCAATTTTCCTAGCAACTACTGGTGCAGAAGCTCTTTATTCTGACGTTGGTCACGTAGGAAAAGCAAATATTATCGGCTCTTGGCCTTTTGTATTTATTTGTCTTGCCCTTAACTACTTTGGTCAAGGGGTTTGGATTTTAAACAATCCAAACTACCACACCACTGGTGACTTTAACCCATTTTATGAAATGATTCCTTCTAACCTCCGTTTAGCTGCGATCATTTTAGCTACTATTGCAGCAGTTATTGCTTCACAAGCTTTAATTACAGGATCATTTACTTTAGTTGCTGAAGCAACTGGATTAAAATTTTTACCAAGAATGAATATTATTTATCCTTCAACAGAAAAAGGACAAATTTATATTCCAGCTGTTAACAAAATGATCTGCGTAGCTACAATTGCAATTGTGTTACTCTTCCGAACTTCTGCTCACATGGAAGCAGCTTATGGACTTTCAATCACGATTTCAATGCTCGCTACTACAATCCTTCTCTACGAATGGCTCGTTGTTAAAAAAGTACATCCAATTTGGAATTGGATCTTCTTAATCTTCTTTGGCTTTTTAGACATCATGTTTATGCTTTCAAGTTTAAGCAAGTTTACTCATGGTGGTTATGTATCATTAATTATTGCCGGAGTAATCGGAATCGTAATGTACATCTGGTTCTACGGTAATAAAATTCGTGATAAACGCGAAGGACGTAACGCCTATGTTCGTCTAGATGAATATATCGATATGTTAACTGCATTAAGCCACGATGAAGACTACCCAACTTATGCTACAAACTTGGTTTACATGGCTAAAGTTAAATATAATAAATTCATTAAACGTGAAATCTTGTATTCAATTTTGGATAAACGTCCTAAACGTGCTAGTGCTTATTGGTTTGTAACAGTAAATGTCACTAACGAACCATTTACTGCTGAATACGCAGTTAATACTTATGGGACTAAAAACGTAATTAATGTACAACTATTCTTAGGGTTCAAGCAACAACAACGGGTTAATGTTTACCTACGTCAAATTGTCCATGACTTAATTGCCGATGGAACAATTGAACCACAACCACAAGAATACACTACTACTCCAGGACGAGACGTTGGGGACTTTTCATTTGTTATCGTTAATGATGTGATCAGCCCACAAACGCAACTCCGTGGCTATGAAAGATGGCTTGTAGAAGCTCGTGTTGGTTTACAAAATATGTCTTCTAATCCAGCTTCTTGGTTTGGTTTAGACTTCGCAGACACCGTAATTGAACGCGTACCATTAATTTTAGGAAATCAGCATCCCGTGGGAATTAAACGAATTCCACCTAAAACTTTTGAAAAATTAAAACGTAAATTACGCACAGAAGACAAGCTTTAAAACAAACAAAAAGAATTCTCAAAATTGAGAATTCTTTTTTTATTCGTCCACTCTCATGGTTGCTGGCCAGCCATCAATTGGCTGACGCTTATCTAATTCTTTAATTTCAGCTACTTCCGCTGGTGTCAAAGTAAAATCAAAAATTTCAAAGTTTTCTTGCATATGTTTAGGGTTAACAGAACGGGGAATAACCATAATATCTTCCTGAGTCAAAAAGCGCAACATAACTTGGACGCCAGTTTTACCATATTTTTTACCAATTTTTTGCAAAACTGGGTGCTTTAAGATAGCAGGCGCATCTTCCATTAAAGGACTATAAGATTCGTGGATAATTCCCTCTCTAGTTAAGAATTCATGCATCTTTCCCTGCTGCAAGTTCAGGTGAGTCTCTATCTGATCAAGTAATGGTTTTACGTCACTATTGGCCATTATTTCTTTTGTCTGGTTGATATTAAAATTAGACAAACCAATATGATGCAATTTCCCTTCATGATAGGCTTCGGCCATTGCACGATAAGTGCCAAGTGAATCTTCCATTGGCCAGTGAATAATCATTAAGTCAAAATAGCTTAATCCTGCTTTTTGTAGGGAATCTTCAATTCCTAACTTCGTTGCTTCATAACCATCTGTCATTGCCTTAGTGGTAATGAAAATATCTTCACGTTTTACATCACTTTCACGTACTGCTTCTCCTACCTGAGCTTCATTGCGGTAGTATTGCGCTGTATCGATTAGTCGGTAACCAAGCTTTAAGGCCTGTTTAACTGCTTGCTTAGTATCTGCCGGCGCAATCTTATAAGTACCAAAACCTAGCTTTGGTATTTTTTCACCTTTAACTTCAAAGTATTCCATCTTTTACTTCCTTTCAAAAAAGAATTCCCAAAACGGGAATTCTTTTTACCAGATTATTACTCTCTTTTCTGGATCCATCCACATGCCATCTGATTCTTTAACATCAAATGCCTTATAAAATTCTTCTTGTTGTTGTGATTGAACATTAGCACGTTCTGGACCTGGAGCATGGACATCGATTGAAACAATCATTTTACGATATTCTGGGTATTCTTTACCGCCCCAAATTCGTGCAAAGTTTTCAAAGAGCTTCTTAGCGTCTCCACCTTCACTCTTATTTGCACTAATTGCAGCAGTAAGACCACCTTGGTCAGCAATATTTTCAGAAACAATTTGCTTCCCATTTAAGACTGTATTGCCAAATTTAATCCCATCAAAAAGATCAATTTCTGCTTGGGTACGCTTTTTAAATTCAGCGTAATCCTCTTTGGCCCACCAATTATTTAGATTTCCAAATTCATCAAATTTTGCCCCATTATTATCAAAAGCATGTGATATTTCATGGGCAATAACTGTTCCAATCCCACCATAATTAGTTGCACGATCTGCATTTACATCATAAAATGGCGCCTGCAAAATAGCAGCTGGAAAAGTAATATCATTTCTTTGCGGATCATAGCAAGCATTAACCAAATTCCCTGGCATTAGCCAAGTCGTACGATCTACTGGCTTGTAAAGTTTAGCTAAATTCTCTTCTACTGCCTTAGTATTATTTGCTTTAACAGTTTCATATAAACTTGCTGGATTTACTTGTAACTTATCATAAATTTTTTCAATTTTATCTGGATAACCAATCTTTAAAATTAGTGCCCGCAATTTTACAATTGCCTTTTGCTTGGTTTCTTCAGAAAGCCAGTCGTTATTTTTAATGCGTGATTCATAAGCATCAATCATCTTATGAATCATGTCTTCTACATCTTTCTTAGCTGCTTCACCAAAGTAAGTTTGGCCATAGTAAACGCCAACTACATCACTGAAACTACTATCAGCCATTCTATAAGCATGTTTAATTTGACTAGCAAGCTCTGGTTGTCCACTTAAGGCTTGTCTAAATGGAAAAGCTGCTTCACGAAAGTCTTGTGATAAATAACTAGCGACACTATTAATGAAGTGAGTAATAATCCAGCCCTTAATTTCCGCAAAATTTTCCTCATTAACTAGTTCATCAAAGTGCTCTAAGTAACGCGGCTCGGTAACATTAACCACTTCTGGCATCTTTCCAAAAAGATCGGTCAGTAGTTGTTTGATATCTAGATTATTAATTTTGGCGGTAAAATCTGCTAACTTAGTTGGATTATAACTAGCAGTATAGTCAGCAGCTTCTTCACTAGATTTAACCACCTTAGCCAAGCGAGCATCAAACTTTAGCGCATTTTCAACATATTCTTGTGCTTGCTCGCTAGCTACTCCCGCCATCTTAAGCAAATTAAGTGCTTGTTGCTTGTACACAGCCAATAATTTTTCAGAACTTGGATCTTGGTAACTAGTTGTATCGGGCAAAATTAACCCTGGTGCATTGAAATCTACCATATTTTCTTTAGTATTTTTCATATTTGGATTAACACTAAAACTAAATGGTAGTGCAAACATACTAGTATAAAATTCTTTTGTGCCAATTTCAGCTAAACTATTTAAAGAAGTTAATCTCTTTAAATCTTCTTGAATTGGTTCTGCCCCATCATCATTTCTTTTATCAAAATCTGCTGCTAATTTATAAAATTCAACCGCTTTTTCTAAATTAGGTACAGCTGGAATTTCTTTTTTACCGCTAGCAAAGTCGGCAAAGTCTTGCATAAGTTTCTTTTCAATTTCAATATCAATTTTATCAAAGCGAGCAATCCGTGAACGATCAGAAGGAATGTCATTATTTTCAAGCCATTCCGAATTTACTGCTAAGTATAAGTTATCCTGTGGGCGTACCTTTACATCTGGCTTAGTAATATCACCAGCACCGCCACGAATATCTAAGTTGGTCATGGTTATCTTCCTCTCTAATAATTTTCTAATTTCACTATATTATTTTACCTAAAAATATCTTTTTGCCAAATTTTGCGCTTAATGGAAAACTTTTAGGCGTGCTTTTAAGTGAGCATGAAGTGGTACTAACATTACGATCATTAAGAAAATTCCAATCGCTGCTACAATAAAGAAATCAATATAGCCAAATTTATCAATTACTAATCCCCCAAATAAAGGACCAAAAGCTCTTCCAATTGAAGCGGTTGATAAGGTAAGGCCCTGGTATTTTCCTTTACTTGAAACTGGAGACAAGTCATTCACATAAGCGGGAATCGCTGGCATTGAAGTTGCTTCTCCTAAAGTTAAAGTGACCATTGAAAAAACAAAATGGGCGTAATCTTTTGCAAACACCAGTGTCACAAAAGAAATTGCAAACATGCTAACTCCAAAAATAACTTGATGAAATAGATTTTTAAAGGTATTAGGGAACCGACTCAAAAATAGTTGCACTAAAACAATAATTCCCGCATTAATGGTCCATAGCAAACTATAGAGATGAAAAGGAATCCCCAACGATACCATATAAACTGAAAGGTTTGATTCCCAGTTCATATACATCAGCCAAATTATTGCCAAGGTAATAAAAAATCCTATACTTAACTTTAAATTAGCCTTAGGCATTGGCTGAATGGTCTGTTTCTGTCCTTCTTCTTTATTTGCCATTCGCTCATGGTGGTATTTAATAATTGGTCGATAATTAATAATTGCATTTACACATACAAACGCAAATAGTCCTCCTGCAATCATAAATAAGAGGGTAACTGAATAATCATATAAGTAACCAACAATTAAAGTCCCTAGCACCACTCCTAAGTTTTGGGCGAAATAAATCATATTAAAGACATAACGTCCTGGTTTTGATTTTAAGCTAGTGGCAATTGAATTAATTAAGGCACCATTCCAGCCTCCTAAAATACCAGTACAAATCATCCAAAACCAATATAGAGGCCAAGTATGATTAAGTCCCATCCCAAATAAGACTAGGGCATCTAATCCAGCTCCTACAATAATTAAATAGTAAGGATTTAATTTGTCATAGGCTTTACCTGCAATATAAGAGCCGGCTACATTTCCTAAACAATTACAAAGTAAAACCACTCCAATCATTGCTAAGGAAACATGAAGTCTCTTATTTAAATAAACAGACGTTAAGGGCCAAATGAAGCTGGCACCAATCCAAGTTAATAATTCTCCTAATAACAACCAATAAAGTTTAATTTCATCAGCCGGTTGCGGCTGCTTTTTAAAGTGCATAATTCCTCCAGTTATTACAATTTAGACTAGTCTTTAGTTTAACATTTTTTCAAATATACAAAAAGCGTCTAGAAATTCTAGACACTTTTCATTAGACTAATTTTTTTCAGAAGTTTATGACTTTTTAGTTTCAAAATATTGTCCCTTGTTTACCTGATAGTAGGTCTTGTAACGCTTCTTATAGTTATGGAACATATATTTCATTAAAAGCCAACGTTTTAAACTACTATCTTTCTTATAAAAGACGGTAGTGCCATAACGGCCTTCTTTGATTAATTTTTCTGCTAACTTTTTAGCCGGATTATCATAAGCATATTCTTCAAATATCTTAACTGGCACTCCTAACCAAAGAACATACTTACTTTCATCTTTATTACCATAAACAGTTGGAGCAGCTGCTAAGCTATCGTTAACATAATCTTCTACATACCACTTAGCTAAGTTATAGCCGTTCAAGGTAACGTAGAAACTTGAACGTCCTTGACGTAAATTAATTTCAAAGAATTTAAATTCACCATCACGTTCATCATATTTCATATCAAAGTTTGCCATCCCAGTGTAACCAAGCTTTTCTAAGAAAGCTTGCACTGTATCATAAAGTTTTTGATTATAAGCAGGTAAAATCGCCATGTAATTTCCGATTGATTGTGGTGTTGGGTCTTCTAATAAAGGATGGCCCAAGCACATCATCTTAACTTTATGATTCTTGTCGACATAAACATTCAATACACGCATGTTTGAGTCGTCACCAGGGATGAAATCTTGCAAAATTAAATCTTCAGTGTATCCATGAGTATAAATTTTATTTACAATGTCTTTCAATTCAGCTTCATCATGAATAGTAAATGCCTTTTTTCGTCCTTCAAATTGACACTTAAGCCAAGAAACTGGATCTTCAGGCTTCAATTCTACTGGGAAATCAAAAGGTACATCTAGATAAGTGTTATTCTTATAAGCATCCATTGTAATTATTTTTGTCTTAGGATATGGTAAGCCATATTGTTCAGCAATTTCATAAAATCCTTCTTTAGAAATCAATTTTTCTAAGAGGTCATAATCAATATAAGGAACAATAAAAGCTTCTTCCAATTCTTCTTTATGCTTTGCTAAAAGCTCCGCATAACCATCACCACAAGCAATTAAAATTACAGGTTCTTGATGATCCTTGTACTCAGCAATTTTTTGCTTCATGACCTTCATAAAACCTGGATCACTTGAAAAGCCTTCATGAACTTCAACATCTACTATTTTTGAATAGCGAGTTGCTGCTAGTTGAGTTGCTGCCCAAGCTTGAACTTTAATTCCATATGCTTCATTAAATGAGCGTGCCATCCCATAAACATTGATGTCACTACCTAAAAGAATTGGTGTAAATTTAGATTGCAAAATTAGTACTTCCTTTTTTTATTTCTTACACTAACTTACCATTAGCAATTAAGTTTGCTACTTCTGGTTGAACATGTTGGTATTTCTTAACTGTGTTTTCGTAATCTACGAAGAATAACTTGTACCATACTAAGAAAGTGTAGATAGCCCAGATTTGTCTACGTGCTGAACCGTTACCTTTGTAGTTATCATCCAATAACTTCACGATCTTTTCTTGATCAAAGATGTCATTTACAAAATCTGCTGTAAATAGTTCTCTGACTTGCTTATAAAATTTTGGTTCTTTTAACCATTGTTTAATTGGAGTAGGGAATCCCAATTTTGGTCGTTTTGCCCATTCTTCAGGTAAAACTTTTTCAGATGCCTTTCTTAAAGCATACTTAGTATCATGACGATTCATTAAATATTTAGTTGGGATTGAATTTGCAAGTTCTGCAATCTTTTTATCAAGATATGGAACACGTAATTCAAGTGAGTGAGCCATTGAAATCTTATCAGCTTTTTGTTCAATGTCATTTAACATAAAATGGTGCAAATCAATATATTGCATTTGCTTTACTGCATCAATATCTTTGACCTTCTTAAAGTCTTCTTGATAAATTCCATTTACTGTCAAATCATTTTGATAATCTTTTTGTAAAATGCCATTAGCATCTTTTGAAGAAAAGATAGTTGGATAATTCATATCATAAATTACTGATTGGCCAACATAAAATTCACTTGGTTCTGCCAAATTAGTGTACATATGAACTTTTCCTGGGAAATTAGGCATCTTTTTAATGCCATGAGCTAATTTCACACGAGCACCTTTTGGCAACTTCTTTAAACCAGAAGTAAAGACTTTGATGACATTGTTATGAGTATGCATCCCGTAGTTAACATAACCCGCAAATAACTCATCAGCACCTTCTCCAGATAAAGCTACTGTAACATGCTTTCTAGCTAGCTTACATAAATACCATAGAGGAATAATTGATGGGTTAGCATCTGGTTCATCCATATGATATTGCATTTCTGGGAAATCTTTCATTGCTTCATCAGCTTTTACCTTATCAGCATGGAAGTTCCATCCCTTAATGTCAGCTAAAGCTTTAGCTTTTGATGCTTCATCATAAGTTGCATCATCAAATGAAATTGAGAAAACATCTTCTGGGTCAAGTAAACTTGTTACAAAGCTTGAATCTACCCCTTCAGATAAGAAGGCACCTACTGGTACATCGGCATTATGATAAAGATCAACTGTTTCTTTTAAATCTTCGTTGATTTTTTCTAAGGTTTCTTCAAAACTCAATGAGTTTTCTACATATTCTGCATCCCAGTATTTATGGGTCTTCATCTTCCCATCTTTATATTCAAACCAATGACCTGCTGGGAAACGATAAACGCCCTTAAAGAAAGTTTCTTTTAAATCGTTGTATTGGTTCATTAAGTATGGCTTAACAGCTTCTTTGTTTAACTTCTTTTCAAAGCCTGGGTAAGCTAAAAAACTCTTCAATTCAGAACCTACTAATAACTTGCCGTCATGGTCCCAGTAGTACATTGGTTTAATTCCAAAGAAGTCACGTGCTCCATACATAGTTTTAGTATTATCATCCCAAATAATGAAGGCAAACATACCACGAACACGCTTTAATAAGCCATCCATACCCCACTCTTCATAACCATGAAGTAAAACTTCAGTGTCAGCTTTTGTAGTAAAAGTATGTCCTGCTGCAATCAATTCTTCTCTTAATGGTTTGTAGTTGTAAATCTCACCATTAAAGATAATTGCCCGACTTTTATCTTCATTAAAAATTGGTTGACTACCACCGCGAAGATCGATGATTGATAATCTTCTAAAACCAAGTGCAACTTCATCATTAGTATACATTCCATCTGAACTCGGTCCACGGTGTTTGATAGTATCCATCATTTCGTTAACTGCATGTTTTTTATCCTTTAAACTAGGATCAAAAATTGCACAAATTCCACACATATAATTTTCCCTCTCAAATATGCAAAATCTAGTGTTATATCCGATAAATTCTTCTCTTTGAAGCGGCTCCATAGCCAAAAATCTGCATCAAATTACGCTTCAAATCAACATTTACAACATATCCAGCATACTCACTGGGTAAGTCAATTTTTCGATTCCAGCGTTTATTATAATGGGTTGTTAAAGCATGTTTAGAACCCATCAATGCTGAACAATTAAATAAAATATATTGTATCCCATTTATTCTAAATTGGTCTTCAATGTGACGATGTCCACAGAAATAAGCAATAATCTTTGAATTTTTAACTTGGGTAAAATCAAAATCATTATCTAAAGTAAACTGTGCCGGTACATCATGAGAGTTAAGATAACCCTTCTCTTTTTGATTAAAGGCAACCAGTAACTCATGAAGAGAACGTCCGTTATACTTTAAGGCATTACTTCCCTTATGAGTAATAGGACTACCATGACTCATAAATATAATTTTTTTATTGCTAGAACTTTCTAGAATTTCAATAATTTCTTGCATCTGATCTTCGCGAAGTGCTAAAGAAATTTTGCTATCATATTTTTTTTGACCTTTTTCGTTCAAAAGATAAGGTGTATCTGAAGTATTTACAGTGATAACCCGTAAATCTCCTTTATCAAAATACACTACTCCATGATTACGCGAAATATAGTTAATTCCCTTTTGTGCATACATTGCCGGCCACATGATATCTTCAAACTCATTTTCAGGGAAACTTGCTTTTAGATTATGATGTTCGTCAAATTTATCATTTTCATCATGATTACCTTTAATAATGGCAAAATTAGTCTTTTTAGACTTAAAAGCGTGACTTAAAGAGTACAATTCTTGTTCACTAACTAATCCAGCATCTGAACCATCAATCCAATCTCCTAAATGAGCCTTTAGATCAAGTAACCCTAAATCTTCAAGATAGTTGAATTCTTTCACATGCTGCAAACCGTTAGCGCCATAAAAAGTAACTGAATCTGTATCTTTATAATGAGTATCAGTAATTACTCCAATATTAATTGAATTTTCTCCCTGTCGAGTATGCTTTTTTACGCGCTCAGAAAATTCATCTAAATATTGCTCTACAATATATCTTCGGCCTGTTTTCTTATTAACAAAAGCCCGAAAACGATCAAGTCGCTTATCATAGCTTCGAATATATTCCGGAACCAAATCAGACGCATTAGGATCGCGTAAAGCCTGATGAAGTGTCCCTTCATCATCTTTATATACTATTAAAATATAATCACGGCCATTAGGAGTTTGTTCTTGCTTTCCAACGTTGTATTGACCCACTGTCATGTAGCGTTGCAATGGATCAAACAAGATTTCTGACTTTGGACGCATAAACTTCTTTGTAGCACCAGAAATTTTGTCAATTATTCCATTAGTTTTTTTAATTATACTCATAAGCACACTTCTTATCTAAAAGGTCTTCTCAGTCTCAAGCAACTAATTATTTGCTAGAGCATGTGCTGCAAGACCTAATGATAAAACAGCATCTTTTGAAAGAGCCTTTTTTAATTCATTAGGTGCAATTGCTCTAACTGCGCCGATTACTTTCAAACTGTAAAGTAAAACATTAAAGTCAGTTTTTCGGTCATATATTCCATCTGTAGTTGGATTTTCATGGTTATAGGTGAAGTTAATTTCATCCTTATCTACATAACCATCCACGTGATTGGTCAAAATACGGTCACTTAATGAGCCCAACTTTTCATTTAACTGAAGTAAATTTAATTTACCATCAGACTCACTATTATAGTACTCATCTTGTGTCATTTCAAAATAATCTTGAATTGGCTTGGCTAAAATTCCTAAACTATTAATTTCATCATAAATTTTTGAAAGATTAAGACTTTCTTGACCACTGATAATTTCATCTTGCTTAGCAGCTAATTCATCAGTTAAAGTCATGGTTGTCAAATTATCCATAATGTCCTCCTTGAAATACAATGCCTATTATAACAAAAAAAGCAAGTTTTTTTCTTTTTTCTACCTACTTTAAGCATATCTTTTGAATTAGTGCAAGAAAAAAATGCCTTAAGAAAATTATCTTAACGCATTTTTTATTTAATCGTTTTTAGCCATTCAATTTGTCCCTGTAATCGAGCCATTGCCCTCTTTAAAATTACGTAGTGCCCATAATGCAAATTTTTATCTTCTTTATTCTTGAAGACAGCTTTCTCTCTTTTCTTTAAATGATCAAGTTGTTTTTTTAAAAGCTCTAATTCTTCCTCAACCAATTCTTTAATTCTTGGGTCTGTAGGGTCACTAATAAAAAACATTTTTAAAGAAAACAAATCTCGACTAACTGGAATTTGAGTAATTGGCTCACTGATCCAACTATTTAAAATTTTTTCACCATTCTCAGTAATTGAGTAATAGATTTCCTTCTCATTTTTATCACTTTGGTTACTAGTAATCCAGTTATCTTGCTCCATCTTTTTTAATTCTGGATATACCTGGCTGTGGGATGCTTTCCAAAATTCACCAATTTCATTTTTAAATTGATAGGTGATTTCTTTCCCAGTAAAACCAGGATTTTGTTTTAAAATTCCCAAAATAATAAATGGAAGTATTCTTTTCTTTGGCATTAACTATCCTTCTTTAAGTTTATAAGATAGGTTTATTCTACCATTAATTCTTTTTTAATTCTTTTTCAATGGCTTATAGTTTTCATCGTAAAACTTACCATCACGAATATCATCAGTCATCCCTTCATAAGGTTCTTGACTAATTGCATCGTCATTATCTACCCCTGCATCCCCAATGTAAGTGATTGTCGCAAATTCTGGGACAACCATTTTAGGATAAGTATCATATTTTTCACGTGATTCATGCATTAAATCAATATGTTCATTTTGGAAAGTGACAGTGATTTCAGGATGATCTTGTACCCACTTAGGGAAGAAAATAGTCCCATTTAACTTGTGTTCATTTGGCACAAAGTCAAGTGCTACATCAGTACCAGTTGGTTCAGTCCAAGCAACTTTATAAATTCCTTCTGTCAACATATTAATATGAGCTGGTTGGTCTTTTACCCAGCGACCAGCAACCATCCCACCATGAATACGGTAATCTACAGTATGGTCATTTTTTGCATACCATTCATATTCCCAACCGTTATCATAAGTATAAATAAAGTGAGTTCCAATAAAGTCATCTAAAGTTTTAAATTTCTTATCCATATGATTTAAGTTTGCCATTTTATTTCCACCTTTCATTTTTGTCATTTTCGACACAAAATATTATATGTCGTTATTTACAAAAAATCAAGTAAAAATAAACAAGATGGCTTATTAGAAAGATACTTACCGAAATGTGATATGAACCCTAAAATTAGGACATATTATTAATTAGCTTTGATTCATAATCGCATTCCGATATTCAATCGGTGTGCGATTTTTTAGTACAGTTTTAATTCGTTTAGTATTGTAATATTCAATATATTCTTTGATGGCTTCTTCTAACTCATCTAAATTACTAAAATTATTTTCGAATCCATAAAACATTTCTCTTTTAAGTATGCCAAAGAAACCCTCCATCATGCCATCATCTAAAGAATTACCTTTACGTGACATACTTTGGGTTATGCCATGATTTTTAAGCCATGATTGAAAGAGAGGATGTTGATATTGCCAGCCTTGATCAGTATGAAATACTAAACCATTAAGGGCCGGATACTTTTTATAGGCCAGCTTTAACATATCCATTACTTGCTTTAAAACAGGATGACGACTTAGAGTATAAGAGACAATCTCTTGTGTGCAACCGTCCATAATTGGGGATAGATAAAGCTTTTCACCATTCAAATGAAATTCCGTCACATCTGAATACCACTTTTTATTTGGAATTACAGACTTGAAATTACGTTTAATCAAGTTACTTTTGATCTTACCTACAGTTCCACGATAGCTTGAATATTTATGCTTACGTCTAATGGCAATGCCATATAAGTGCATTTTAGTCATTAGACGTTTTACTTTCTTATGATTGATTTTAAGTCCTTCACGTTGAAGTTGTGCAGTAATTCTTCTATAACCGTAGCGATGTTTGTGCTCTTCATATACTTCTTTGATCCTTTCCATGATATTTTGGTTTTTCCTATCTTTATCATCATGTCCTTGAACATAGTAATAATTACTCCTAGATAGGTGAGGAAGGTCAGGTTTAGAATTGATCACTTTAAGCACAAAACTCACAGTCACATGAAGTTCTTGCCTTAGCTGTGTGACTGCAGAAACTATTTCTTGTGCTTTTGGTTTCTGATTCTTTGTGCCACTAAGGCATCTAATTTTTTTATAAATTCGTTCTCGACAGTAAGCTCTAAATTCTTTTGTTTGAGGTCCTTGATTTGCTTTTGAAGTTCTTGAATCTGTTTGTCTTTGTTCTGCATTAGATCTTCTACCTTTCTTATGATTAATGACATTATACCCATTTTCTTTGTATTTGCGAACCCAATTGTAAAGCATGGCCCTACTACGTAAACCAAGATCTAATGATATTTGGGACATAGTTTCGTCTCCTGAAAGAACCCTTCTAATTGCCTTTTCTTTAAATTCTATTGAATAAAAAGTATAGGGCTTATCTAGGATTTCTAATCCATATTTATCGATTAATTTAAATAAGTATCTAAGACTATCAGAGGTAATTCCATATTCTTTTCCTAATTGAAGAGAAGATTTACCGTAATATTTCCAATTATTATAAATATCAATTTTATCTTGTTTAGACAGTTTAGTCATAATAAAAAACCTCGAAATTCTTGTCCGAATTTCGGGGTTCATATCAAATGGTAGAGTATTTTAAAAACCAAAGATTCCAGATCCACCTTGAAAGCAATAGATAAAATTCTTAAGGGACGGAGACAACTCCCTAATTGACAGATTGATGTTAGAAACTATTGATATCAAGTGTAAGAAAGAAATAAAACAGATAGGGTTTGCGCCCTATCCGTTTCCAAAAAATATTAATTGAGTGTTGAGATTTATACGTTAAAAGGTATATAATAATATATGTAGGGTGGAAGCAATGGTAAAACTGAAACCCTACCGAGGAACAACAAAGCCGAGGGCTTTGTGGAACCCTCGGCTAATTAAGAAAGGGCAAGACTATGACGATTAAAATTGTTCTTGACCCTCAAACTTTACTTATGATTATAGCTTTAATTGCTACAATTATCAAGCGTAAGCGATGAGGATCGGGGCGGGTCAAAACGGCTTGCCCTTTCTTATATAAGAAAAAGCGGGGACATTATGGCAACTGAGGCACAGAAACGGGCACGCAACAAATGGAACGCCAAAAATAAAGAAAAGGCTAAAAAGTATAGTTATAAATCAATGGCCAAAAATTTTATTATTAATTATGCTCAATCAAAAGATTTAGAAGACTTAGAAGATTTTATAAAGCAAAGAAAAGAGGTTTTAAAAGAAGAAGTTAAATGAGGAGATAAATCTGATAGAATGTGCAAACGCTCGAAAAATAATTTTTAATGAAAATTGCCCGGAAGAGTCTGGGAAAAAACTCTTAAATTAAAGAAAGTGCTGATAATCTTCGTTTTTTAAACGTTGATATATCAGCACTTTTGTTTTATCTATTTATTCAATTTAGACTAAAAGATTATTTTTTCCCAAACACTTCTTAGCTTAATCGCCGAATCCCGTAACTTTATAAATTCGATTCATCAATGTCGTTAAGCCATCACGTTCATGATAAGCCACTGTTAAAAAGATATTTTGACTATCATGCACATGAATGCTTTCAAACTCTGTACAGTATCCTAAAGCATCTACCGTTAAATTATGGTCTAGATTGGCAACTTCCCAATTATTTGGATCAGTTTCACCCCAAGGAATCTTAACAATTTCGCGTGGCTTACCTTGCTTGGCAAACCCTAAAAAACTTTTAGTTGGTCCTGGTTGACAAGAAATATAAATATTATCATTTTCATCAAGATCATATCCTTGAATTGAAGGAATATATTCACTATTAAAATTAGGAATTTTAAATGCACTTAAACAATTAAAATTCTGGATATTGACATCACTACTTGTCTGCTCTGCTTCATCTAAAGCCTGATTAACCTCATTCATGTTATACAAAGCAAAATATCCCGTATGATGAATATCAATACTTGCAATTAATAATTTACTGTAATCTGGTGACACAGCTGCTTCTACTCTTTCAAGTTCCGCGCCTGGATAAACAGTGCTGTTATCGCCAAAGCCAGATCCTGCTCGGTTTAAGTATGATAAACGAGGCAATTGGGTATTAGAAGTATATTGTTGTCCACTTCCATCTAAACGTACACGCGCAATTTGAGTTGTCCATGCGATACTGCCATGAGGCTTGGGCTTAGTTCCTACTAGCCAGCAGCCACTTTCTCCACTATATTTCCAAGTTTGAGTATGTCCACCTGCCTTACCAGTCAAATATAAAATTGGTGCATCTTCATTATAGATAACATGTTTGCCATTAGGCTCAGTACGATAAACAATAATATCTGTTTGACCATGTAATAACTGGAGCGCATAAACATATTTTGCTCCTACATCAGCAGCCTGAACAACTACATGGTGTAAATTTTCAAGTTCATAAGCTAATTGTAATTCTACATTTTTTTCAATCAATTTTACCACCTCACTAAAATGATAGGCTAAATCTAAAAAACTACCAAAGATTAAATCTTGGTAGTTTTTGCTTATTTAAATAATTTTCTTTTTTTCTTGGCAACTTTTTGATTGTCCATGTCAGTCTTAGCAATTAACACATCAGATAAAGAATGTTGGTTAACATAAGCTGTTACGCTTCCCATTAACATTCTTTCTAAAGCATTCATACCAGTAGCTCCCATAATAGTTAAATCATTACCATGATCTTGAATAAAATCAATAGCAATAATTCTCTTAGGTGAACCATAACGAATGTGAATAGCAATATCAGTAAAATCAAAGGTTTCCTTAGCCCATTGCTTTAAACTTTCTAGATACTTTTCTGAATCTTGAGTCATTTGATAAATAGTATCACCCGAAACTAAAGTATCTTGCATTTCTCCCATAAATTGACGCGTGTCAATTACATTCAAAAGATCAAGATGAGCATTGTTATCAATTGCAATCTTAACTGCCTTATCAAAAGCACGTTCTGAAGTTTCTGAACCATCAACTGGTACTAAAATATTATTGTAATCTTCCATACCTGTCATCCCCTATATTACTTCGATATATTTAGGTTTATTTTAACATAATTTCCAAAAAAACGGTTACACAACCTCAACAATAATATGTCTATATATTTTAATAAATCCATGCTACAATTAACCTTAGTAACATCATATATTATACAAAAGAGGTCAAAAATATGAGCGAAAATTACGATACAAAGTTGATTGGAATTTCTTCTGGCCGCAATTTCCGTGAATTAGGTGGTTACAGAACAAATACTGGCCAACAAATCAAATACAACAAACTCCTCAGAACAGGTAACTTGGCTACTTTAAGTGAAGAAGATATCAATCTTTTAGCCGATTACGGTCTTAAATATGATATTGACTTTAGAAGCTCAAAAGAGAAAAATGACTCTCCTGATCGCTTACCTAATAATGTTCACTACGAATTCAATCCAGTTTTTAGTGAAGATTTAACTAATGCTTCAAAGGGAATATTCACTTTAAAAGAAAGTGCCCAAAAAGATCCTGAATTTGGCTTTAAGCACATGTTTAAAGCATATGAAGATATGATCAATAGTGACACTGCTCAAAATGCTTATCGAAAATTCTTTGATTATTTACTAGCTAATGATAAAGAAAATGAAGTTTTACTATTCCACTGTACTGCTGGAAAAGATAGAACTGGCTTTGGTGCCTTCCTAGTTTTATCAGCTTTAGGGGTTCCTTTATCAACTATTAAACAAGACTACCTTTTAACTAATATTACTACAAAAGACTTCATTAATAATATGGTCCAAGAAGCTAAAAAAGAAGGTCAAGCAGCAGGAGTCTTACAGTCAATTCATGATATTCAATCAGTACATCCTGAATACTTAGACCATGCGGTTAGTGTAATTAACACTAACTATGGTAGTATCCATGATTATCTACGTAACGTTATGAAATTAAGTACAGCAGATTTAATGGATCTTAGAAGAATTTATCTTAAGGAAGTGTAATTTAATACGATGGCTATGCCGAAGTATGTTGAAATTCAAAATAAATTAAAACAAGAAATTAAAAGTGGTAAGTTTAAATATGGTGATCGTTTTTATAGTGAAGCCGATCTAAAAGACAAATTTAATGTCTCTTCAATCACAGTAATTCGCGCATTACGAGAATTAGTTGTAGAAGGATTCTTAGTTCGCTACCAAGGTAAAGGGACCTTTGTCTCTTATTCTTTAGGTGATAGTTTGGTGCATTTAAGTGTTCGTGGAAATAGCATCAACTCAGAAAAAGAACCTTATGACAAAATGACAGTTTTAGATGTAGTTGAAGGCAACAATCCCACTATCCTTAACAAGTTAAAATTAACTCCTAACGATCACTACTATCTTGTTAAGCGTATTCGTTACAAAGAGGGACAACCATTTGCTGTTTACTTTACTTATCTTCCTGCTGACGAAGTAGAAGACGATCTTTTAAAAGACAAAAATAATTTTGAGAGCATCTTTTACTTACTTAAGAATAAGTTAAGCATCCATTTAGAAGATGAACCATTTTCAGATAAATTAACTATCGTTCATCCTACTGAAGAAGTAAGTGCAAATTTAAAAATTGAACCTTCTTCTTTAGTAGTTAATCAAGAAAAAACAATTGTTTCTCAAACAACTTCTACCCCGCTCTATTATCATGTTGCTTACATTCGCTGGGATGCCTTTTCTCTAGTTTTTTCTAGTCCTAATTATCCCCAAAATAACTAAAAAGCATTCGTCTTTAGTTTGACGAACGCTTTTTTTCTGTCTTTTTGAGCAATTCAGCTATGTCCTCCAAACAAGCTCGACCTAGTGATGGCACTCGATATAAAATTCCGCTAGCTTCAACAATTGGAGTCTGAGTTTTAAGTTTAAAGACATGTTTAGGAGCAGTTAAAAACGCATCATAATGGTTGAGTACAGTTTCAGTTACTGTTGAAAAATCTGCTGTATCCACTAAAACTTCTTGCTTAAAAGTTCCTTCTACAACTTCTTTAATCCATTCATTAGCCTTTTGACCTGCTCCAGTTGCTACTAAGATTTTTAACTTATCCAATCGCTTCCACACTCTTTCTAAAGTTGAAGTTGCTCTTCAGATAGTCATAAACCTCTGCTGGAGTTTTGCTATTAAACAACTCTATTAAATCTTCAGCTGATTGTTCTGATAAAAAATCCATAATATCACCCAAAATTTTTGCATGAATATCTGAATCTTCACTTAAAATCATAAACATAAATTTAACAGGCAAGTCTTCAGGGGGATTAACCATATTTTTAAATTCAATATTTTTCTTCAAGGCAATTGGAATAATCATTGAAGTATTAACATATTTCCCCTCAGTATGAGGAATTGCAATATTCGGTAATTGGCGTGAAAGTGGTCGCAAAGAAATTCCAGTTGGGTATTTATCTTCTCTAGTTAATAGATTTTCTAAAAAATCTTCTTTTACCAGACCAAGTTTTTGTAATTTTGGTACGACTTCTTTAAAAACTTCACTCTGGTTTTCTTTTTCACTCACAAATACAGCGTCTTTACTAAAAAGTTCTTTTGTCATAAAATTGGTTCCTTATATTAGATTTTTATTCAAATTATTAAAAACTTCTCTTTTCTTATCCATTATAATCTAAGTTAATTAAAAAATCGAAAAATCACCTAAAAAATGTCAAGTCTATTATCTCTAAAATTTTTTTGTTATGCTGATACTAAAGTTAGTTTTATTAAAAGAAAGGTTGTTTAAACTCATGTCTAACCAAAAAACTGTTTATTTTGGTGCTGGTTGGTTTACTGACACTCAAAACAAGGCATACAACGATGCAATGAAAGCTTTGAAGGAAAATCCTACTATTGATTTAGAAAATAGTTATGTACCTCTTCAAAACCAATACAAAGGTATTCGCGTTGATGAACACCCAGAATACCTTCATGATAAAGAATGGGCTCAAGCAACCTACAATGGTGATTTAATCGGAATTAAAACTAGTGATGTGATGCTTGGAGTTTATGTACCTAAAGAAGAAGATGTTGGTTTAGGAATGGAACTTGGCTATGCACATGGACAAGGTAAATATATTCTTTTAGTAATTCCAGACGACTTATTTGGCGAATCAATTAACCTAATGAGTTGGGGAGTAGCAGACAACATTATTAAAATGAGTGATCTAAAAGATTTCAATTTTAATCAACCTCGCTTCGGCTTTTACGATGGTGCAGTTTATTAAAAGGTAAGATTAAAAGGAATAGCTTTGAGAAAGCTATTCCTTTTCTTTATGCTTGGTATCTTAATTCTCCATTTAGATAAGTTTGCTTTAGAGTTAAATCAGGATTAAGAATTAAAAAGTCAGCAGGTTTATCAGGCATGATTGAGCCACATTTTTCTAAAATCTTACTACTTTTGGCAGGGACATAAGTCGCCATCATAATTGCATCTTCAGCAGTTGCAATATTCCAATCAACTACATTTTTTACACCATCTTTTAATTGAAGAATACTACCAGCTAAATTATCACCATTTTTTAAACGAGCCATGCCATCTTTTACATAAACTGGTAATTCTCCCAACATGTAATCACCATCTGGCATCATCCCAGCCTCCATACAATCAGTAATCAATGCAATATGTTCGCATCCCTTAGCATTAATCAAAGCTCTAACAGCTGGTTCTTGAACATGATGACCATCACAAATCAATTCCGCAGTAGTCAAACGTGAACTAAAAGCTGCTCCCACTAAACTAGGAGCATGTTGGCTCATTGTATCCATTCCATTATAAGCATGGGTAAAAACGCTAGCTCCTGCTTCTACGCAAGCAATTGCTTTTTCAAAACTAGCACTTGAGTGCCCTAGAGCAACTACCATGCCCTCTTTAACAGCAGCTCTAACAAATTCAGGCGCACCCTTGCGTTCAGGAGCTAGTGAAATCTTAATTAACATATTATTAGAGGCCTGACGCCATTTTCTTAGTAAATCAATATCGGGGTCTAACATATATTTAGGATTTTCTGCTCCAGCATGTTCCGTTGTAAAAAATGGACCCTCAAAGTGAATCCCTTGAATTTTAGCCCCTGTTTCTTGACCTTGGTGGTCTGCAAACATCTTGCATACGCGAGTTAATTCACTATCCGGTGCCGTTACCGTAGTTGGTAGCCAGCTTGTTACCCCTGCGCTCAGCAATCCTTCTGAAATTTTGTTAATCCCTTCCCAATTGCTTTTCATAACATCTTCATGAAGTGAGCCATGAATATGAGTATCAACTAACCCTGGTGCGACCCATTTCCCTGGAAATTCTTTGATTTCTGCTGTCAGTGGCTTTTGATCCTCACGCAAGTAAAAACCAAACTTGCCATTATCTTGAACTTCTAGGTAACCTCCACTTTCAGTTCGATTTTCCAAAAAGAATTTATCTGCATGAATATAATATGACATTTATTTTCCCTCACTTATATTTTGGTATAGACCTTTTAATTAAATAATAGGCTATTTTTTCTAAGAATGTCAAACGAAAAAGAAATACTTTTTGATTTCCGCTATAATGGAACTATAAATACTTGAAATTATAGAAAAAATTAGTTTTATAGGAATAAAATTATGTCTGAATTAAATAATCTACAAGAACATTCTGTTAGTCGGTTAGTTGGTGTCGCCAAAGGGACACGTTTTTATGAATTACAATTTGCCTCTGGAGAAAAGGCGCGTCTCTATATTGTAAGCAATGGAATATTTCGTCTAATTTTAGATCCAAGTGAAAAATTTGCTCCCTTAGATCCTGAATTAACTATCCCAATCAAGGATTTTAGCCTGATACCCTTTGAAGAATCACAGTTATTAACCACTGATGAAACTTTTACCATAAAAAGCGCCCACTATTCACTTCGTCTTCAAAAAAATCCTGCTCTTTTCAGCATTTTTGATGATAATCTTCACCGTTACCGTTTAAGACAAAAAATGCCTTTGCAAATCGGACCTCATTCAAGTACCGAAATTTTAATTCAAAATAAAAATGAATTCTATTACGGAGGTGGGATGCAAAACGGTCACTTTAGTCATAAAGGCCACAAAATTGAAATAGCTAATACCAACTTAACAGGTCCAGATGGAGTAGCCTTACCTGAAAGTTTCTTTTGGTCCAATGCTGGTTTTGCGGAATTGCGCAATACTTGGAAAAATGGCGTTTACAACTTTGGAGCTGATGATGACACAGAAGCCGTTATCACCCATAACACGTCAATTTATGACACCTTTTACTTAATTGGCGATACACCTGCTGATCTAATCAAACAATATTACGTCTTAACGGGTACCCCACTCTTTTTACCTAAATACGCCCTTGGCTTGGGCTATATTGGTAATTTCTCTGATACTTTTTGGAAAAGCGCTGATCCTAAAGAACGGAGTGCGATTAAATTTGAAGATGGGATTAATTACCAAAGAGCAAGTAAAGATGATAGTGAAAAAGTTTATCCTGCCGACCTTAATGGTAACCAATACTATCAATTTTCTGCCCGAGCAATGATTGAACGCTATCTTGCCAAAAATCTTCCGTTAAAATGGATTGTTCCTGACTATCAAAGTGACAGTCCCCTTGATGAAGAACAAGTTAAAAATTTTAGCGACTTTGCCCAAGAAAAGGGGATTACTGTAGGATATTATAATCACTTACCAAAGGGGGCTAATCCTGATTTAGTAATTGCAAAAACTGATTCTCCCAAAATTGGCAACAGCAAATTACTCCAAAATATCGCTAAAATTAGCAACAACTTAGTCCAAAAAAATGATGATGGTCGTCCTTGGGTAATGGCCACTAATGGCTGGAGTGCAATTCAAACTTTAGCCACCACTTACCTGGGAGGAGTAGGTGGTGAATGGGAACAAATCGCTACCCAGATAAGTAGTTTTATTGGCTTATCCCTTTCTGGACAACCTAATATCGGAAGTGCAATTGATGGACGCTTCAGCGGTGGGAACGCTCAAGTTAGTGTACGTGATTTACAATGGAAAGTATTTACTCCTCTTTTATTTAGTATCGATGGGGATGGAACAACCGAAAAAACACCATTTGCCTACAATTCTAAAATTTCTAAGATCAATCAAGCTTATCTTAAGCTACGCACACAACTTGCTCCTTATTTATACTCATTAACCCGGCAGGCCCAAAATGGGATGCCAGTAGTTAGAGCTCTCTTTTTATCATTTCCACATGAAAAAATTAATTATACCAGTCAAATAAAACATGAATTTATGCTCGGGGATAATTTCTTAATTGCGCCTATTACCAATGGTCGTGAAGATGGAAATGGTAATTCAATTAAAGATGATCTTTACCTTCCTAATCACCGTACAATGTGGGTAGATGCCTTAACTGGTCAAAAATTTCTTGGTGGACGTTACTACTCACAACTTACCTATCCTTTATGGCACTTACCTGTTTTTGTTCGTGGAGGGGCAATTATTCAACAAAGTTTGCGCCAAATGATGATCTTTCCTCAAGGCAAGAGTTCTAATATCCTTTACGATGATGACGGCATTAGTACTAAATACCAACAAGGCGAAGCTGCTCAAACTCAAGTTACTAGTGAACTTGATGGCGTTAAATTAAAAGTTGTAGTTAAACCAACTACTGGTTCTTATTCTAAACTTGCTCTTAGTCAAACAACTGCCTTAACTATTATGGCCGATCATTACCCAGGACATGTAGAAGCTTACATTAACGATACTTTGATCGACCTTCCTGAATACAAAAATGAAGCCGACTTCCATGAAGCTTCAACAGGCTATTTCTTTAAGCAAGATTACATGCCATTTAAACAATTTGGCAACTTCACTGGTCAACTTCAACCTGCACTTTTAATCAAAGTCAAAAGTCATGATATTTCCGAAGATGAAATCACCATTAAAGTAGATAATTTTAACTATGGTAATCAATTAGAAAACCATGCCATTATTGACTCTGCGATGGTTGCGCCACGCAGTGCATCAATTTTAACCGATCGTCTATCTTCGCGGAGTATTACTGTCTCTTGGATTAATCAGCAATTTAATAGTAATCATAAGTTAATGGCTGATATTGAAGTTAATGGTATTATTCACACTAATATTACTGGTAATACTTTCACTTTCCATGAATTAACGCCAAATACACGTTATCGTTTCCGCATTAGAAACAAGATTGGCAACAAAGTATCTGACTGGACTGAGTATTTTGGAACGATGACTAAGCCCGATCAACTTGATTATGCTATCAAAAACCTACAGGTAAAGAGTAATTTAGCTTCTGAAGATGAATTTCCATTAGCTAACTTAACTGATCTTCGCCTAGGTAGTGAATGGTTAACTAGTGAAAAAGTTTCTCCTGACCATCCCTTAGAATTAACTTTTACCTTTGATAATCTCTACAAACTTAGCCGAATGGTTTACATTCCGCGTTCACGAGATCATAAAGGACATTTATTACGTGTTCAATATGCCATTTCTAAAGACGGCGAACACTTTGAAGACTTTAGTAAAGAATTTAATTGGCCTAATGACGCTAAAAACAAAGTAATTGGAATGCGCGATCTAAGTGCTAAAGCAATTAAACTGCGTGTTTTACTTACTACAGATGGTTATGCATCTGCTAAAGAAATCTTCTTCTTCACTGCTAAAGATTAAAGCAAAAAACATGAATCCTTTTCCAAAGATTCATGTTTTTTGTTTACTTGATTTTTAGATCTTCTAGCCACTCAATACTTAAATTGAACCAATGGGCTACATGAGAATTTACCTGCCAACTTTTCCCTTGTGTTTCTAAGTCTGGTCGAGCCAAAGAAAAGCCATGACGGCCATGATCAAATAAATGGGCTTCAAAAGGCACATTATGATTACGCAAAGCTGTAATGTATTCAATTGAATTATTGATATAAACTACAGGATCATTATCTGCTTGAAAAATAAAAGTTGGTGGGGTTTGCTTAGTAACACCTAAAGCTGTATTAAGTAATTCTGGATCTGTAGGCAGCTTAGTTTCTGCTTCCGGGGTAATTGGCACACTCACTTCTTTGATATTAATCAGAGGGTAACCCAAAATGGTAGCGTTAGGTGCTACTTGTTCATGTGTGAAGCCATACTTTTTGCCCCATTTAGGATTTTCCGCCATTACATTCATTGCACTTACTACACTACCACCAGCTGAAAAACCAATCGTTATAATTTGATTAGGATTAATACCTAATTCTTCACTATGATCTCGGAAATATTTCAAAGCAGTCAAGCCACTTAAAGCAGCATCAGGATAAATTTTTCCTGGATCTGTTAATAAATTATACGAAACTATCGCACAATCAAACCCATAACTAGCGTAGGCCATTGCCACAGGTTCTCCTTCTCTTAAAGAAAGATGGGTAAAATATCCACCAGGGAAAATAAGCATTAATGGTCTTTTTTTCATTACCAAACTAGGATTTTTTTGTAATTGATAGTAGGTAACGCTAAATTCACGGTTATTAAAATTAGTTAGCTTTAATTCTTGAACTTCCATATTTACCTCACTTTTTGTTAGTTTGTGTTAAAGTGTGAGCCAGCAAATGGGTTGTCAGCGGAACTGTTAACAAAACGCCAATAAATGAATACATAATAATTAAACTTTCACTTATAAAAAGTTTATCATTTAAAATTTCAAAAAGGGAATAATTAAGCCGCATATACCAAATAAATAGTGGTAAAAAACTTCCAAACATCCCAAATAAAATTGTATTGAGGGCAGTAGCTAAAACATCTTTTCCAAGTAAGTTACCATTTTTTAAAATTTCATCCCGATTTATGCTTGGATCATGGTGCTTTAATTCAAGCAACCCTGCACTGATTGCTACACTTGCTTCTGCAATTGCTCCCAAAGTTGAAAAAATAGCTACAATAATCGCAATTTGTGGGAAACTTATTCCTACATTAACAGATAATCCCACTAATTCTTCACTTGCTTGGTCTCCAAAACCAGCGCTTTGGGCCAAGGACTGGAATATTAAAATTATTGCAATTACAATTAAGCTTACAAATAACGCCGTTAAAAACGAATTCTTCGCTAAAGAATAATCATGAGTACCCAAATAGATAATTGTCAATAATTTTAAAGGAATAAAAATTACCCCAATCCAAAAAATATTTATGCCCCAGGAAATCAAGAGTCCCACTAGAATTATTAAACAAGTGTTAATTACAATACTTAAATAACTTTTTAGTCCTGTCTTTCCTCCTACCAACACAATTAATACTAGTAAAAAAATTAACAACGCTACTAAAGTACTCACCTTTATGCCCTCTTTTCTCTTAAAAAGACTGTACTACATAATGTCGCAAAAACTACAGTTAGTACAATTCCAATCGCAGAGATTAGACTCTGAATAATCCCTAAAGAGAGGGCAAATTCAAAAGTGTACTTGAGGGTGTTATTATCTCGCAAATATAAAATTGCCATTGGGAGAGCTTCAGCCATAAAGATTAACACTAAGACATTAATTAAGGGGCCCATAATTTCTTGTCCAAGTGTTCGGCCACTTAAGACAAGCTCTTTTAAGGTCAAATTTGGCTTGTGGCGGCTTAAATTATACAGACTTGATACAATATCGGTTGCTTCATCCATCACTGCTCCCAGGACTCCTAATAAACTTTGAGCTAAAAATATTGTTCTGGGATCCTGCGTAGCATATTCTACTGCTTCATATTTCATCCCACTTTCATTAGTTAATTTCATAATCACATAACTTAAGCCAAAAGCCACAAAGACCCCTAAAAGTGTTGCTACAAAGGTTACCAGCATTTTTTTACTAAAGCCTTGAGCTAACACTAGTGATAAAAAGGTAAAAATTATACTAGCTAGACTATAAATCCACAAAACTTTTACCCCATTTGTAGCAATATCTAACTTTACTACATAGTAAAAAATGATTGCATTTAGCAAAAGTGATAGGAGCAACATTTTTGCAGATTTGCCCATGATTGCAAACATTAAACTTACTACAACCGTAAATGCTAAACAGAAAACCCAGTCTCGTTTAGGAGATAACACCTTTGCTTTTCCCTTTAAAAAAGCAACAATTACTCGCTGATGAGAATAGTATTTTTGGGTAATAACTTGTGATTTTGCATACTCATTTTCTACTAAAAATACTTTTCCCTTATTTTTTCCGTTCAGGATGCGAATTTTAAATGTTTGTTGGCGTAGCTCATCCTTATTTTGATAACTATCTTCCGTTTTATTAATTAAGCTATCTTTAGGCTTAGTAATTATTTCTCCAATTGGTTGACTAGAAAAAGCAGTGGTAAAATAAACAATTCCTGTAATTATAATTCCCACTAGAAAAATGACTAAACTCCAGCGATATTTTTTTTGCATCTTAAATTACACCTTTATTTTTTTCTCAATTCCATTATGCTACTATTATTTTTGATGAACAATTAAAGAAAGGTTTAAATAAAAATGGAATTAATGATCTCTACTTTTTACCTGACTTTTGCAGCTGCGATTAGTATTATCATTGCACAGGCACTAGAAAAAATTTCCGTCAATTACATTAGTATGCTAATTGGAGTTATTTTTGCATTAGTCCCATTTTTAAATCATCATGTTGCGCCATTTAATTCTGAAACATTTATGGAACTAATTATTGCACCTTTACTATTTTTTGAGGGGCAAAAAACGCAACTTTACAATATTCGCAATCGATTTAAGAGTATTTTAGGAATTACCGTTGTTATGGTGTTATTTGCGGTAATTGCTGCGGGATTTAGTATCCATTATTTAGGCAATCTTGGCATTGCTCTTTCCTTTATTATTGCCAGTATCAGTGCTCCAACTGATGCAACTGCGACTGAATCGGTTACTAATAATTTGATTTTACCCCACAAGGTAGAAGGTTCACTTAAAACTGAGTCACTTTTTAATGATGCCTCTGGAATTATTTTATTGGACATGGCCTTACTATGGTTTGAAAATGGCACTATCAACTACGGCCAAACTCTCCAAAATTTCCTTTTTTCCTCTCTTGGGGGAGCCGCAATTGGTTTTGTAATCGGCTGGATATTTATTATGTTTCGGCAATTTTTAACTAGATCTCGATTTAATGCTCTCAATGCTCAAAATATTATTTACTTACTAAGTCCTTTTTTAATTTATGCAATTGCAGAAGAACTTAGCGTCTCAGGAATTATTGCTGTTGTAGTTGCTGGTTTATTTCATAATGCTGAAAGACAGTATTCTGTCTTACTTAATCCACGACAAGTTCAAATTGGTAGCAATCTTCAGAATCTAATTTCAGAAATTTTTAACAGTATTGTTTTTGTAATCTTAGGTTTAATGATTATTCGCATTGGATACAACCGGATTTTAAATTCTCAGATTTGGCTTTGGTTAGCTGTAGGAACAATAATTTACTTGGCTAATTTAATTGTTAGATTTTTATACAGCCTTCTTATCATGAAATTTGATAGTAAAAATGCTGCAATTTTTGCCTTAGGTGGTGTTCATGGAGCGGTAACTTTAGCCTTGGCACTCACCATTTCTCAAAAATTTCTCGGGCAATCAAACTACAATTTATTAATGATGTCTGAAGCTACTTTGATTTTGCTTAGTATGATTATTCCAACTATTATTTTTCCTTTCATTCTGCCTCACCAACTTAGTGACTATGAATCTCAAAGAATGACTATCAAGTTTAGAAATGAAATGGTTAAACAGGCAATCATTGCTGTTCACCATATGTACCTACCTAAAAAAGTAAAGCGTCATATCCTTTTTAGCCTACTTTTACAAAAACAAGCTATCAATACCCCTGATTCTCTTCGTCAAATCTTTCGTACAATTGATCAACCCAGTTTATCTTCAGAAGAGCGCTATTTAGAGCGTCTAGCTTATTACCGCGTCTTTGCTATTGAACGTAATTATTTGGAAGAAATTGCTCAAAAGGAAAGTAAATATCAAAAATGTCTTTTAACACTTTACAATGAAATTTTAATTGCTGAATCCCTTACTCTAGAAGATTACATAGAAGAATAAAAGCATCACGCAATATAATGCGTGATGCTTTTTACTTAAATAATTTTTCCCACCAATGTTTCTTTTTAACCTTCATTTGCATTTGCGCTAAACTTCGATTCACATGGGCCAAGCTCTTTAAGGCATCTTCTTCAGCAGCTTTAGGACTAACCTTTTCTGCTGAAGTGGTATTAGCTGTCTGTGAACTAGAAACTGTCTGAGATGAAGCAACCTTATTAGATTTCTTTTCTTCAGGTTGTGGCAACTGCTTTGTAGCCGCAATCAACTTTTGATTTTGATCTTCAATACGAGTTACTTGCTTTTGCAAAGTTTGAATTGCTTCATTTTGACCAGTAATAGTCTCTTTTACCATCATTAAAAGTTTAATAACTTCTTGAGCATCTACCATTGTTTTAGTATTTACTTTGTTATCGGGTAAATTCTTGCTCTTTTCAGACTTGGTAGTTTTCCCATTAACTTCAAAAATTTGCTCAGCAGCTTCTTGTAGCGTTAAATCATCATTCTTAGATAATTCTTGTAACTTATGTAATTCTTCTAGATTCTTTTTACTATATAAACGTGCTTTTTGTTTTGTACGTTGATAGTAATCTCTATTGTCTGTAACTTTTTCAATAAGTAATGAATATTTACGCAGCGTCGCTACACTAATACCCAAGCTTTTAGCAGCTTGAGCAGGTGATTCAAAGCCTTCCAAATTATTATCTTTTTCTGCCATCTTCTCCCCCGTTTTTCTTACTCATGTTTATGCAGTAATGTCTTCTTATGATTATAACGTTCAATTCCTAGATTAATCAATTTTGTAATTAGTTCAGTGTAAGGAATTCCTACTTCTTCAAATAACTTAGGATACATTGAAATATTTGTAAAACCAGGCAAAGCATTTACTTCGGTCAAAATAATTTCATTATCACCATCACGTAGCATTGAATCAATCCGCGCCATACCGCTACACTCTGTAACTTGGAACACTTTTAAGGCATTCGAACGAACTTTTTCGACAATTCCTTCAGGCAAATCGGCTGGAATCTGTAATTGTGAAGTAGAATTATCATCATACTTATTTTCATAAGTGTAGAATGAATCTTTAGCATTAGTAATTTGTCCCACTCCAGCAACAATCGGTTTATCATTTCCTAAAACTGCAGTTTCTACTTCGCTTCCATGAACAGTTTCTTCTACTAAGACTTTATCATCGTATTTAAAAGCATCTTTTAATGCTGCTTGATATTCTTGCGCATTTAAAACATGGTGCACACCTACTGATGAGCCTTGGTTAGAAGGTTTAACAAACAAATCTTTTCCTAATTTTTGTGAGACATAGTTATAATCAAGCTTTTTATTTTCTTTGTCGTCATATTCATAACGGCTAATACTAATCCAGTCTGCTACTTTTACGCCAACACGTTGTGCTAAGATCTTGGTCATTTCTTTGTCCATGGTTATTGCAGCACCTAAGACATCATCTCCAACAAATGGCTTATCAATTACTCTAAACAGACCTTGCAATGAACCATCTTCACCCAAGTTTCCATGCACAATTGGGAAAAAGACATCAATTTCAGGACGATCTTCTAACTGAATTAAATTAGAAATATTTTTTACTTGATGTGGATTTGTAACGGTCATCTTTGGATCATCAAGTACCTTGCGTGAATCTTCGTCTCCCGCTAAATAGCCATCATTAGTAATCCACATTGGATAAACATCAAATTTATTAGTATCAATTGCGTTATAAATATTATGAGCTGACATAATGGAAACTTCATATTCTGAAGAATTCCCTCCAAAAATCAACCCTACTTTAATTTTATTAGACATAATTTTTCTCCTTATTAGCCCCTAAATCCTTATTATACATAACCAAGTTACCAGAGTGATAATTTTTTCTAAAAAAGTCAAAAAATATTTCAATTTCTTGCTAAAAAATTTAAAAATTAACTATAATTAAGACATGAAAGGATGTTGATTTAAGATGCAATTTAAGCGAGCAATTTCTATTACTTTAATTAGTGCTGCATTCCTTATTCCAGCAGTAAAACCCCCTACTATTCAAGTAAATGCGGCTACTTTTACCCAAGCAGAAAATAATAAAATTAAATCTTTTCAACAAAGCTATGCCAATCTTCCTAAGCAAGCTTATTCAAAGAGTAATCTTTATGCAAGTGCTCCTAATTTAACTAAGCCCTTTTCACCCGGTAGTTTAAATTCTTCTTATCTTTCAACCCAATTAGATTATATTAATTTTTATCGTAGCTTATTTGGCTTAACTTCTATTACTAGTAATCCTACTGACAATGAAAATGCCCAAATTACGGCTAGTGTAATGGCCGCAATTAATGCAGATCCTTTCGTAAACCAACATGGTTTACCAAGTGATAAACGCCCCAATTTTATTAGTAAGATGTATTGGTCAATCGCCAAAAATATTTCAGCTAGTTCAAATTTAAATTTTAATGTCGCTAATCAATCTCCTGGAGAAGTTATTCGTGATTTAATCACCGATAGTTATAACTTAGATGGCAGCGACACTGGTCACCGCGCTTGGCTACTTTCTACACGTTTAACTACAACTGGATTAGGAGCCGCTTATGGAACCAATGGTTATCGCTATTCTGTTCAACAAGTAGCTTATGCAACTGACAGTTTTAACTCACCTAGTGCACCTTCTGTAACCTATCCAAGTGCTGGTGTCTTCCCAATCGAACTTCTTAAAGGAGAAAATGTTGCTTGGTCTTTATATTTATCTGATCAAACAATTAGTAAAACTCCTAAAATCACTATTACTGATCTAGACACTGGTTCTAGCTCAGCTGCTACTAAAGTCCATAATTATTCTAGTCAGGGATATGGTAATTTTGCTACTATCTTAACTTATTTCCCTGGTAATATTAAATTGGTCAATGGACATGCTTACAGCGTAAAGATAAACGGAATTGAAAATTATACCTTTAAGCTTTTTAAATTAGGAGCTGTCTCTTCTGAATCTCCTACTTCAACACCAAGTTCTGCTACTAATAATGTAGCACCTAATTACAATATCTCTCCTATTCCTAAAGTAGATTTAAACCAAAATCAAAGTGATACTGATACTTCTGATTCTTCTTCTACTGGTAATAACGGTATTTTGCCACGTAATGATACAAATTCATCAACTGACATGAACTTTGCTTTACCAACTTTTAATATCAACTCATCTAATGATGATCAATCTTCTACCTCTTTAAATGAAGAAGTTATTACAACTGATCCAAACTTAATTTTAGAAGCAGATAAATTAAGAGATACTTTAAATAATAAGCGACAACTTAATCCAGTAGTCTTTGGTCGTTCTTATCAAAATGGAACAAAGTATTATAATTTAGGTACTAATCAATGGTATAGAAACTTTTATATTACATCGAATCCTCAGATTAAAGCTGGAGTAATTTCAATTGGAACAAACAATATTGATACAACAGTTTACTCAAGTCCCTATTTAATGTTGCAACATCCTACTTTTACTCATTTAACTCCTGGAAGGAGTTATCCTTATGGCCAAAGTATTATCATTGGAAAGACCGCTTGGTATTACTTAGGACCTAACCAGTGGATAAAACAACCTGTCTCTTTAACGAATAATTTAATATAGAAAAAAGCATAGCTTCAGTTTTAACTGAATCTATGCTTTTAATTTGAGCTTGTTAGTTGCCAGCAAATTGTACTAATAATAAATAATCCCACACCTATAATTACCAATTCTAAGAAAATACCACTAGCAATCTCTAACCAATATCCAATTGCTAAAGGTAAACTTTCCACACTAAACAGCATTGGAGTTAAAGCCAAAATACCGTAAATAATAATGCTCAGTGCTCCTGTCCACATTCCTGCACTACTTAAAGTATGGAAAAATCCTTTGCCTGAAAGGTGAAGCATCATATCTTTTAGAATAGCAATTAAAGAAATAATACATAATACACTTATTAAAACATTTACTAAAACAAATAAAGTTTCAATATTTGCAGCTAAAGTAAGGTTGGATAGATTAAATCCTGTAATAATTGCATATATCCCCTGCGTATTATTCTTCTTTAAAATCTTTTTAACGGATTGCGCTTCTGTTGAAGAATTATCATTAATTTTAGTAAAAATTACTGTCTTAATTTCTTCTGCAACACTTGCCGTTTCTGTCCTAAACAAATGAAAGCCCAAGGTATAATCGATCATTGCATCTGCAATTGGCTTGGTTTGTTTAGTAGTTAGAATGTTGCTTGTATCTCCATTACGATTGGCATTAATTGAATTGGCAAAATTATCAAACTTATCATTGATATAACGTTCAACCACTACACTATTATTTTCTTTAGCGAGTTGTTTTTTCATAAAGCTTGGATTCATAAAAGTTACCAAGCTAAAAATTAATGTCAATAAAATAAAAAATGATAAAATAAGCGATTTTTTATTATGAAGATTTTGAGCGTGATTGATCCGTCGTAATTCACTACGCGAACCTACTTGCATCTGCTGACCCCTTTATTAATTACTTTTCGGTAAACATTGTATTGATAGCTTCAAAAACTTTATCCATATCAAAGTTTTCAATAATTTTATTACCTTGTTCCAAAGCTTCTTTTGTCTTAACATCTGGGTAATCCAAGAAAGTTGACATGAAAGTTTTTACCATGATGTCTGAAATTTCTTCTGGAGTTACCTGTAATTCCTTTTGCTTGAGAAAAATACTTCCACCACCACTAACAATAAAATTGAGTCCAATTTTAATTTGGTGATCAGTACCTAACTCGTCTTTCACACCTTCTTCAATTAGCCAGCTATCAAGTAGTTGACCCCATTTTTCAAGGGAATCATCACTTTTAAGGACATTATTTAGTAGGCGTGAAATTCCTTCATCTCGTTCACCTAATTCAAGCAAAATATAGATAAACAATTTCATTTTTGCATAAACACTTACATTTGCAAATTTTTCACTATTAACCACTTTTAAAATTGTTGACATAAAACTAGTCACAATTTCATTCATTAATTTACTTTTATGTGGATAGTAAGATTGAAGTAATGATTTAGAAATCTCAGATTCATCTGCGATCATTTGCAAAGAAACATTTTTTAAACCATCTTGACGTAAAAGTGAGAAGGTATTTCTTAGAATAGTTCTCCGTCTTTGCATATTTTTTTGTCTAGCCATACTTTATCCCCTTCATTTCTCTTAATTTCTAATCAGTAACATTATATCAGCAATGTTTTTTTAATAGCTATATATACGCCTTATTTTTTTACATTTCCTGATTTTTTAACAAAATTGAAAATTATTGCTAAACAGATAATGAAAGCTAAAGATAAGATTAAAGGAATTCTTGTAGTTGGAATCACAAATAAAATCACTAAAATTGCCACATAAAAAATAATTGTTAGCCAATCAGTAAACGGTGCTCCTGGCATCTGAAATTGGCCTAATTCATTTCTTTTTGCTTTTCGATACTTTAAGTGACACCACATTATAATTAACCAGACCATGATGAAATTAATTGTTGACACTGTAGAAACAACATCAAATATTTTTCCTGGCATAACGTAGTTCAAAATGACAATTACAAATAAAATTAATGAAGAAAAAGTAAGCGCACGGTCAGGAACGCCATGACGACTTATTTTTCCTAATCTTTTAGGTGCATGACCGCTATAAGCAAGTGCATACAGAGAACGACTTGTACTAAAAATAGCACTGTTAGTAGCACTCATAGCTGCAGTTAAAACCACAAAGTTTAAAATTCCTGCAGCAGCTGGGATTCCAATCGCACTAAATACTTGAACAAACGGACTTGAAGTTGTCTTAATTGTATTCCAAGGTTGCACAGCCATAATTGCAATCATTGAACCAATATAAAAGAGCCCAATTCTAAGTGGCAAACTGTTAATAGCCTTAGGAATATCCTTTTCCGGCTCAGCAGTTTCACCTGCTGTTAAACCTACAATTTCAATTCCTACAAAGG
This sequence comes from Lactobacillus sp. PV037, assembly GCF_014522345.1. NCBI lineage: Bacteria > Bacillati > Bacillota > Bacilli > Lactobacillales > Lactobacillaceae > Lactobacillus > Lactobacillus sp. PV037. The sequence goes on from NZ_CP041987.1 coordinate 1,383,201, forward strand.
CAAAAATCACCATTTGAAATGAAGTTAAAAAGCCACTGAACCCCTTGGGGAAAAATCCCCCATGAGAAACAATATTAGTTAAAGATACTGTATTTCCACCAACATGCATATGAAGAAAAATCATAATTAGTCCGGCACCAATTAAGGCTACAATTGCTAATACCTTAATCATGGAGAACCAGCTTTCTAGCTCACCAAAGAGTCCAACATTTAGACGATTTATTAATAATAAAATTAAAATAATTACTAACGGTCCCACCCATTGAGGTAAATCAGGAAACCAATATTTTAAATATATTCCTGTTGCTGTTAAATCTGCCATCGCTAAACTGAGCCAACATGCCCAGTAGGTCCAACCAGCTACAAATTCTACTCTGTCCCCCAAATAGGTCTTAATTGAACTAATAAATGACGATTGATTAGGAGAAGAAAGAATTAATTCTCCCAAGGCACGCATCATAAAGAAAGTTATAATTCCTACTACCAAATAAGATAAAATAATTGAAGGTCCACTACTTTTAATGGCTGAACCCGAGCCTAAAAACAGCCCAGTTCCAATAGCCCCTCCAATTGCAATCATCATTACATGACGGCTTTTCAGGGAACGATTTAATTTTTGAGTTTCCTTTTTAGCCATATGTATTTCTCACCTTCCTACTATATTTTTGTTAGTGTAATAGTTTAATTATAGAGATTAATAAGGCAAGAAACAAATTTTTCTAAAAGAAAAAGCTTGAGATTTTCATCCCAAGCTTTTTGCTTAATCATTAATTCTATTTTGTTCATCAAAAATTTGGTGAATTGATTTATCGTTATAAATATAATCAATTCCCTTTGCAAGTAAACGATCAACAGATAATCGTACCATTCGATCTGGATATTTACTATGCTTAATAGTATCAGTTACCACGATTTGCTCAATTGGTAATTTATTTAATCGCTCAATAGCATCCTTAGACAATAAAGCATGAGTTGCAGCTACATAAACTTTCTTTGCACCTGCAGCTAAAACTGACTTAGTTGATGAAGATACTCTCGCACCTGTATCAATTAAATCATCAACGATAATTACCGTTTTATCCTTAACATCACCAATCATATCATGAACTTCAGTATCATAACGTGCACCACGTTGATCTACAATAGCAATTGGTGCATTAAAGTATGATCCGAAAGTTCTTGCTAGTTTTGCGCCTGAGTGATCAGGTGAGACAACTACAACATCTTCTTCATCTTTACTTGCAATTCCATTATCTAAAAAGTATTGTGCTAAAATTGGCATTGCGTGTAAATGGTCAACCGGAATATTGTAGAATCCTTGAATTTGTGAAGCATGTAAATCTACTACAATTAAATCATCAATCTTATGTAATTGTAATAAGTTAGCAAGTAACTTTGCAGTAATTGGCTCACGTGAACGATTCTTAGTATCAGAACGTGAATAAGCCATATAAGGAATAACTACATTGATTGAGTGTGCTGAAGCGCGTTGCAAAGCATCTAAGACGATCATTAATTCCATAAAGTTTTCGTTTACAGGATCTTGAATTGATTGAATGACGTAAACATCACAACCACGGACACTTTCTGTAATATTTACTTGAATTTCACCATCACTAAAGTGATGCACAGCGGTTTCAAGTAAAGGAGTATCCAAAGCCCCAGCAATTCTTTCAGCTAAAACTTGATTTCCACCAAGTCCAATTAATTTCATTGGGTGTAACATTTGATGCAGTTCTTCTTTATTCATTTTTTAAGCCCTTCTTTAAGAAAATACCTATTCTCTAATAATTATAACCAAAATGTTCCCTAAAAAGGTAACTTTAATTAATTTAGCTAAAAAAGTCTTTGATTACATCTAATAATTTTAAACTATGGACCACGTAACTTTCATGAGTTTGTCTTGGCATAACAATCAAGCGACAATTTGGAATAAGGCCACTATACCAACGAACGTGCTCAACTTTTACCCAATCTTTTTCTCCTACAATACTTAACACAGGAGTATTTATTTTTTTCAACTGGTCTACTGGAATTTTTGTTTCTTTCAAAGCTACTTTACTATCCTGATCACCTTGAAAGAAGCGTTTAAACCCATTAGATAAAATATGTCCTGCACTTACCCCATTACCATTAACGTAACTGCCGACAACAATTACCTTTTCAACCAGATCAGGATATTTTCTGGCAATCCAAAGGGCATCAACTCCACCTGCCCCATATCCCAAAATGTAAGGCTTGCTAAGATTTAATTTTTTAATGAAGGCAACGATATCCTTTACCTCGTTTTGATAATGTTCACTAGGCTTACCAGTGGATAAACCATGGCCTCTCATATCCGGCACATAAAGTGTGTAATAAAGTGATAATGGCGAAAGCAACTTATCAAATACACTTCCATCTTGATGATGCCCATGAAGTAAAATTAAAGGATGACCATCACCTAAAGTTTGATAATATAATTCAACATTATTGATGCTGACTCTCATTACTATAAATTTCTCCCCTATAAGTGCAAATTACTAGCCTTTAACTAACTATTTTTGGTAAAATATAGTTATCAAAATAACAAAGGAGATGTGAATAATGACAAACGAATCCGTATTTTTTAACCCTGGAGATGCAATTTCTGCTTCTCATGACTTTACTCAATTAAGACGTAGTGCACAAATCTTTAAAGCAGAAAAACCAACTAGTCGACAACTTGTAATTGCTCAAAATGACCAAAGTGGATCTTACGCTGTTTATTACGCAGATGCAGCTAAATCAACTGGCACTGCTTATCACATCAAAGAAAAAATCTAATCCTTAATATTTACTTTTTGAAAGGAAGAAGCTTTTTTAGCTTCTTTTTTCTTTAATTCTTGTGCTTGAACCTTCTTTTCATGCATTAAACTCTTAATTATTACGTGCCAGACACGATAGTTTGCTCTAAAATTATCAGGAATTTTTTTAGGATTTAAGTCGTGAACCATGCTATCAGATCTTTGCCAATAATGATAATAAGGATGTGAACTAAAATAAAATCCATTTGTAAGAGAAACATATTTCACATTAAAAATTTGGTCCTCCATAAAAGCTAGATCTTCTACAAAACGCATCTTGTACTTTCGTACAATATCTGTACGATAGCCCTTATTCCAAGTGTAACCTTTGACTGGAGAGTTAAAAACATTTGTAATTAACATATAGGCTTGTTTTTTGGTTAATAATCCTGCACCTTTTTTGATTCCGATTGCCTTGCTAATAGTTTTTCGCGGTGAATCGATCCAAAAACCACAAGACACCATCCCTACTTGGGGATTTTTTTGAAAAGCATCTATAAAAAAGCTTGTATAACCTGAATCAACCCAATCATCCCCATCATGGAAGGTAAAATAAGGAGTATCAACATGATCCATCCCTACATTTCTTGCATCAGATAGTCCACCATTTTTTTTATTAATAATTTCAAAAAATGGAAATTTGTCTCGATAAGATTCTGCTACTGCAGCAGTGTTATCTTTTGAACCATCATTAACAATTAATAATTTAAAATTTAAATCGTCTTGATTTGCCAATGCATCTAAAGCTCGGCCAAGATATTTTTCCATATTATAAACCGGCATAATTACGGTTAAAAGCGGCTGTCGCAACAAAATATCCTCTCCTTTTCGACATAATTATATCATCTTCACAAATATTTAACTAATTTCCTTATCTTTTTGCGCTATAATATAGTCTAATAATATTTTTAAAGTAATAAAAGGAACTTATAAACTATGAAAAAATTATTAAGCATTTTTCCAATCATCTTCTTTGTTACCTTACTTGGTTTAACTTTTACGCTTAAGCCCCATTTAGTTAAAGCCGACGACAGTGACACTCCTGTAGTTACTTTAGGAGGTTCTTTAACATCTTCCCAGCGTCAGAGTACTCTTGATACTTTGATTGCACCATTAAATGGCGCATCTTATAAAACAATCACAGTCACTGGAAATGATTTAGTCAAATATCTCAATCCTTCTGGCGCTAGTTTTACTTCCCACTCCGGCGTTTGGTCTAGTGCTCTAATTCAAAAAACTGCTAGTGGAAGTGGAATTAACGTCCACATTCTTTCTTATAATGGGCACAATAATATCACAACTATCACTGCTAACCAATACAAAAATGCAGCTTTAACAGCTGGAATTACCGATGCTGATATTTATGTTACTTCACCAGTTCCAATTGACGGCTCAGGTGCATTAGCAGGAGTTTATGCTGCCTATGCTAAAAATGGCGATAAACTTGATCAAGACCAAATCAATGCTGCTCAAAATGAAATGGAAACTTTAAGTAAAATTACTCAAGCCAATGATGAAAAATCTGGTTACAGTGATGCTCAATTAAATAATGCAGTTGCTGGTGCAAAATCTGAAATGGCTAAACAAGGTCAAAATATTTCTAACAGTCAAATTCGAGATATTGTAAATAATCAAATAAAAATTAATCATCTTGGCGACACAATTACTAACAACCAAAAACAACAGATTATTAATATTTTAATTCAAATTAAAGACAGTGGCGCTTTAAAAGATAAAAGTTTTGGCCAACAGGCCAATAAAGTTAGCAACCAAATTCAAGCAGGAGCTAAAAATATTTTTTCTAAATTAAACACTCCTGATACTCGCAACTGGTTCCAACAATTGATTGATTCAATTACTTCTTGGTTCAAAGGTGTATTTGGTAGTACAGCAATTTTTAAACTCTAAAAGAGTGAGGAATATTCCTCACTCTTTTTTAGGCATTTCATCCATTACCTTATTTAACTTATGATCTACATAAATATTACCTGCTGACTTGTCGTGACCCTTTACCCACTTATAGTGAGGCTTGGGAAATAGAGTCAGTAAATTTTCTACTCGCTGCCAATATTCTTGGTTCTTTACTGGACCAGTTGTTGTTCTCCAGCCTCTTTTTTCCAGCCAGGAATTCGACTAATATTATCCAAAACATACTTTGAATCAAGACAAAATAATAAATTTTCTTTATTAAATCCAAGTTCAACTAGAGCAGCTAAGGAATTTATAAAGGCGGTTAGCTCCATTTGATTGTTTGTGGCCCCATAAACTCCACCTGCACCATCATATCTATTGCCACCTTTTTCTTCAATTAAATAGGCCCAAGCCGCTTTATCTGTCTTTTTAACATGTCCTCCGCGAACATTACCTGTATTACGTGTGCCACCATCAGTAAAAATCGTAGCAAAATACTCACCAGGATTAGTTTCTTTTTGATTTTCTTTCTTATCTATAAACTCCTCTGCTTCATTCAAAGTCGTAAATGATTTATAAACTGCTCCTGAAAATCCGGAAACTTGCTCCTTTGCTTCATTCCAACTTGTATAAATTCCTGGTCTTTTTCCTTTTCTTACTGCATAAAATTTCATTTTTCACACTTTTTCTTTCTTAGTTTCATCATGTTAACATATTAATTGTGTATCATTAATTATAGCGGTTCCTTATCCTTAAGTGTAGAAAGGAGGTTATTTTGTTTTTTAATCATAGAAAATATACTCAAACGGCTGAACGTGGTCGTAAAAAATCCGAAAAGCAAAAAGATCCAAGTTTTGCTACTTTAGTATCGTTAGGACTTTTGGCCACTTTTACTCCAACTCGTTGGTTAATGCGCCTGCATAAGCGGAAAATTATTCGTAACTTCAACTATGAAAAGCCTAAATCTCCTAAAAAACAAATTCCAATTATTTATATTCATGGCTTTCGTGGTGGAGAGTATACGACCCAAAAATTAGTTGATGATATGACTGAACGTAAAAATAATCCTGGCTATCTTAAAGTTACAGCTGATTTATTTGGTAACCTTACTTTAGAAGGAACGTGGACAAATGATGAACACCCAATTATTCAACTCGTATTTAAACAAAAAGTAGTTGGGCTATATGCTATTTGCTACTACTTACGCTTTAGCTTGGCTTTTTTAGCAAAAGAATTTAATTTTGATAAATACGATACCGTTGCCCATTCTTTAGGAGCACCTTCCATCATTAAAGTTGAAATGCAAACTGCACACCGTAAACATTTTCCACGCTTAGACAAGGCTGCTTTAATAGCAGGTCCCTTTGATGGTGTAATGTATCTTGGAGATATCCCCAACGTTAATCAACTAACGGAAAAAAGTAGCCCTACTTTCAAAACTTCTGCTTACTTTGCTTTATTGCGTCAAAAAAAGCAATTTAATCCTCACGCTTCTATTTTAAATATTTACGGTAATGTGTTAGACAAAACTAACACCGATCGCTTCATTTCCGTAACCTCAGCCAAGTCTATTCGCTATATTCTTGCTCCACGTGTTAAAAGTTATCAAGAATTAGAAATTCGTGGTCCAATGGGAGAACATAGCATGATGCATGATGATCCTTTAGTGATGGAAACAATTGCTCATTTTTTTAAAATCAAAGATAAATCTCACATTAGGAAGGAATAAGCTATGCTTTCACCCCATGACCTAATTCGCCTAATTTGGGCTGTTAACACTGTATTAGCTTTTTATGTTGTTTTTCACCGCAAGCGTTCTGTAGCCACCTCTTGGGCTTGGCTAATCGTCTTGTTAAGTATGCCAATCATTGGGTTTATTTTATATGGCTTTATGGGACGAGAACTATCCGATGAAAATCTTTTTGCCATTAATAAACAAAACCATATTGGACTTAAAAAGCTCAATCGTTTACTTCCACAAAATCCTCCTCAAGCAGGTAAAAGTGATACTTCTAACGAAGCAAAAAATTTAATTCAATATTTCAATTTTCAAAAAGAAGCTCCTCTTTCAAAAAATAATCGTGTTAAATTTTATACAGAAGGACATGAAAAATTTGAAAATCTTTTTAAAGACATAGAAAATGCTCAAGAAACTATTAATGTAGAATACTACTCATTTATGAATGATGACATTGGAAACGAATTTTTAGATCATTTAATCAACAAAGCTCGGCAAGGAATTAAAGTCCGGGTAATTTATGATCCTTGGGGGTCACCAGGCGCTAGTAAAACTTGGTTTAAGCCGTTAACTGATTTAGGTGGTGAAGTAGTTGCTTTTATTACTGCTCAAAATATGGTTACCAAATATCGTATGAACTACCACCTCCACCGCAAAATAGTAGTTATCGACGGTAAAATTTCCTGGACAGGTGGATTTAACGTAGGAGATCAGTATCTTAATCGTTCAAAAAAATTTGGCTTTTGGCGTGATACTCACGTGCGTTTAGTTGGTTCTGCTGCTTGGATGCTTCAAGAACGTTTTGTAATGGATTGGAATGCATCAGTCAAAGATGATAAAAATCTTATCAAATTTTCTCCTAAGCTTTTTCCTCCAATTAAAGAGAATAAATTTTCTGAAAAAGATGTAGCTACTCAAATCATTAGCGATGGGCCCGATCGCTCGCTTCCTTACTTGCGTAACGGCATGATGAAAATGATGTTAATGGCTAAAAAAAACACTTTGGATTCAGACACCTTACCTAATTCCAGACGATCCCATGATTGCGACCTGGGTTACTGCCGCTCACTCTGGAGTAGACGTTCGGATTATGATTCCCAGCATGCCAGACCATCCCTTTATTTACCGCGCTACTCAGTGGTATGCAAGATTTTTAATGAATGAGGGAGTTAAAATTTACATTTACAATAATGGTTTTATCCATGCTAAGACCGTTATGGTTGATAATAAATTTTGTGCAGTCGGTTCAATGAACCAAGATTTTCGTTCATACACTCTCAACTTTGAATGTGATGCATTTTTTTACAATCGCAGCGTTACTCGTAAATTAAAAGAAATCTTTATTAAAGACAGTCAAATTTGCACTCAGCTTACTCCTGCCATTACTGCAAGCTGGTCTCGTTGGTTACGCTTTAAACAAGCATTTTCTCGTTTATTAAGTCCAATCCTATGAAAAAACATCCCTTTTTCAAGAGGGATGTTTTTACATTATTTGCCTTACTTCAATTCTAGTTCCTGGTTCTACATAATGACGCAAAATACCAATAATTTCTTCAACTCCCTTATTAAAGCGAAGGGAATATGCTTGGCGCGTTTTAGTTTGAAAAATTGCCATTACACTTGGTTTCCCAATTGTTGGTACACTAATTAAAGTAATTTGAGCAATCTCACTATACTTTAAAGTACGTTTAAAATAGCCAGCTGTTACTAATCTTTTTTTGGCAAAACCCGAAAAGCCATCAATTACACTCATTGTAATAATCGCTGCTATAAATACATTAGTAATCAAAGTTGGTTGAGCAAAATAATTAAAGCTATAACCAATAATTAAAATAATTATTACCCAGACAATACCTGAATAACGATATTTTGCCCTGGTTTCAATCATCGCTTGCCAGTACCAGCTATAGATCGTATAAACAATTACAGCAAGATCACAAAGTATATAAAATTCGTTCATAGAAACTCCTTAGACATTTTCTTTATCAATAATCTTACAACAATTTACAGCTTTTTTCTTTAGAAAGATCTTCTACTTTTAAGAAAATTCTTTAATTTCAGATTGAGTCAAGGGACAACTTGCTCTAAAATTATTTCTGTACTAATTAAAGAAAGGACACCAAAATGCAAATTTTACATCTCTATCAGCCTTTTTTTGATGGAAATAACTGGGCTCATGTCCTAACCAGTGGACGCGACTGGCTAATGATTTTAACTTTAATTTTAATGGAATGTCTTCTTTCAGTAGATAATGCGGTTGTCCTTGCTGCTCAAACTCAAGCACTTCCTAATGAAGAGCAGCAAAGAAAGTCCCTTATTTATGGCCTTTGGGGTGCTTATCTTTTCCGCTTTATCGTTATTGGTGTGGGAACATATTTAATCCACTTTTGGGAAATTAAATTACTTGGAGGCCTTTACCTTCTATATTTAGTTTATAAATATTTTTATGAACTTAAACATCCTAAAGAAACCGCCCAAAAAGAAGCAGCTCTTGAAAAAAAGGAAAAAGAGAAATTACTTGCAAGTGGCAAACATAAACATCACTTATCACTTTTCTGGCGAACTGTGATTTCAATTGAATCAATGGATATTGTTTTTTCAATTGATTCTGTTTTAGCGGCTTTAGCAATGTCTAATAATCCTGTGGTTGTTTTAATTGGAGGAATGATTGGAATCTTATGCATGCGTGGTGTCGCAGAAATCATTATTAAATTAATGAAAATTATTCCTGAACTCCAAACCATGGCCTATCTTTTAATTACAATTATTGCCCTTAAGCTTTTGGTTTCCCTTCCCCCACTTAATTTTAAAGTCCCAGATAGCATCTTTGCGCTAATCGTTTTTTCAACAGTGGGTGGAACAATTATTTTTCACTACTTGCGTCCAGCTAATCGTCATCATTAACCTTATTTTCTAGTATTATTTTTTTCAAAGCAATTGCTTGATTATGCTTAAGATTTTTTGCACCATATAAGAAAAGAACATCCCCAGCTGCTAATTTTTCAGTTACAAGTTCAGTAAATTCCTGAAAGTGGGGATTTTTCTTTAACTCTAATTTATACTTTTTATAAAACTCTTCCCAACGTTCATCTTGATGATTGAACCACTTACGCAATTCACTGCTAGGGGCAATTTCCTTATCCCATAAATCTAATTTTGCCCGCACTTTGCTCATTCCTCGAGGCCAAAGTCGATCTACCAAAATTCGATAACCGCTTGGCTGATTTTTATCATAAATTCTAACTACTTTAATTTCACTCATTTTTCTTTCCATTAATTAATCTAATCATCTCAGTATTGAAAGGACTGTTTACTTTGAATTATAGTGAGTTTTTTACCAATCGTCCAACCGAAGAAATTGCTCAAGACCTACTAGGTCGTACTCTTTCTTTTGATAATGGCCAAGAAACTTTAGCTGGCACAATAGTTGAAACTGAAGCCTACCTAGGGCCCAAAGATCGCGCTGCCCATTCATATAATGGCAGACGCAGTCAAGCAAATGAAGGCTTATATTGTCCAGGAGGACATCTATATATTTATTCCCAACGCCAATATTTTTTCTTTGATGTAGCTACCCAAGAAAAGGATAATCCCCAAGGAGTTTTAGTACGAGCAATTGAACCAACTGCTGGACTTACAACAATGATTAAAAATCGTAATGGCAAAAATGGTGCCTTAGTCACTAATGGCCCAGGAAAATTAATGCAGGCTTTTGGCATCCATAGCCGTAAGTGGGATCTTGCTTCCTTAGAAGAATCTCCTTTTACTATTGATCTAACCTCTAAGAGTCCCATTGAAAAAATCCTCGCTTTACCCCGAGTTGGTATTAATCAATCTGATCCTGAATGGGCTAATAAAAAGTTACGTTATATCGTTGCAGGTAATCCTTTTATCTCAGATATTAAGAAAAAAGAAATCAAAACTTCCCATGGATTTGACAAAAGTTAAAAAATCCGTTATTATTTGGCACAGTTAAATAATCTCCAATACAATAGAGGTTGCAAATATCACGAAAGATTTAAGAGCTCACGACTAGCAAAGAAGATTTCTTTTAGGATATTTGCCGAAATTAGTTATTGAGTCGTGTTAATAATTAGTTGGGCTACAAGAGAATATCTTGTAGACTGTCCTGGCTTAGCTTCAGGGAGCGCTATCTGATTTGGTTTAAATACTGATGATTTTTCACCTCGTTGTTTTGTAACAGCGAGGTTTTATTATGCTTTTATTGTGTTGGCTTAATTTTTGGAGGATTTTCAAAGTGAAGTCAAAATTAAAATGGCTATCAGCCTTTCTAGCTTTAGTTTTAACTTTGGTGATTGGTTTAAATACTAGTCATCAAAAAGTACAAGCTGCTAATCCGGTTCTAAAAATCGGAATGGAAGCAAATTACCCACCATACAACTGGACACAAACTACCGATGAAAATGGAGCTGTTCCAATTGACGGCTCTAAGCAATACGCTAATGGTTACGATGTTCAAATTGCTAAAATTATTGGTAAAAAACTCCATCGTAAAGTAGTTGTTGAAAAAACTGAATGGGATGGATTGTTACCTGCTTTAACATCTGGCAAGATTGACTTAATTATTGCTGGAATGACCCCTACAGCTGCTAGAAGAAAAGCGATTAACTTCTCTGAGCCTTACCGTAAAAGTACTTTTGTGGTTATTACTAACAAAGACAGTAAATATGCCAAAGCCACTAGTTTAAAAGATTTTAAAAATGCAAAGATTACTGCCCAACAGGGTACCTTGCACTATGACTTAATTAAGCAATTAAAAGGTGCAAAACGTGAACCTGCTATGCGTAGTTTCTCTGCTATGCGTCAAAGTCTCCAATCTGGTACTATTGATGGATATGTAGCTGAAGATATTGAATATCAATCTTACAAAACAGTTAATCCAAATATTGTTGCGGTTAATTTAAATAAAATGTCTGGCTTTAACATTGATAAGAATGACTCAATTACAAGTATTGGTGTTAAAAAAGGTAACACCAAGCTTTTAAATGAAGTAAATCAAGTATTAGCAGGCATTTCTCAAAAAAAGCGTGACCAATTAATGGCTACTGCTGTCAAAGAACAACCTCAAGCAAACTCCAAGAAGGAAAACTGGTTTGTTTCAATTATGCGTCGCTATGGTTCCATGATTTTGAGTGGGGTTGGTATGACCTTACTTTTAGCCTTAGTTGGTACCATTGTCGGTTTCTTCATTGGTTTATTAGTTGGTGTTGTTCGTACTATTCCTACTCCTCGTTCAAAAGGCAAGAAGTTTGGTTTACAGATTATCGATTGGATTTTAGCTGCTTATATTGAAATCTTCAGAGGAACTCCAATGATGGTTCAAGCAGCTGTAATTTACTATGGAATTGCCCAACTCTGGCATTTAAATATTAACCGTACCTTAGCTGCCTTAATTATTGTTTCTATTAATACCGGAGCTTACTTAGCTGAAGTTATCCGTGGTGGGATTAATGCTACTCCTAAAGGTCAATTTGAAGCAGCTAGTGCTTTGGGAATGAGCCATAATCAACAAATGTGGCATATTATTTTACCTCAAGCTATTAAAAATTGTTTACCATCAATTACTAACGAATTTATTGTAAATATTAAAGATACTTCTGTTTTAAGTATTATTTCTGTTTCTGAATTATTCTTTGTCGGAACTACAGTCGCAAGTCAAACCTTCGAGTTCTTCCAAACTTACTTCATTATTTCAGTAATTTACTTAATCTTAACTTTCTCAATTACTCGTATCTTTAACTTTATTGAAAGAAAATTAGAAGGTCCAAAGAATTACAATTTGATGGCTAACCAATTACAACTTAAAGATCCAAAGGAGGCTGGTTTAGAACATGAGCAATAAAGAAGAACATATTTTACGTGTAAAAAATTTACAAAAAAGCTACGGTGATCACACAGTTTTACGTGATATTTCTTTTGATATCAATCAAGGAGAAGCAATTACAATCATTGGTCCATCTGGTGGTGGTAAATCAACTTTACTTAGATGTATCAATTTGCTTGAAGAACCAACTGGTGGAGAAATCCTTTTCCATGGTGATAACATTTTAGAACACTCTTATGACCGTAATAAATACCGCTCTAAAGTGGGGATGGTTTTTCAACAGTTTAATCTCTTCAATAATAAAAATGTCTTACAAAACTGCATGATTGGTCAACAATTAATTTTAGGTCGTTCAAAAGAAGAAGCTAAAGAAGTTGCCATCAAAAATTTGAAAAAAGTTGGAATGGATCCTTTCTTAACTGCCAAACCGCAACAATTATCAGGTGGTCAACAACAACGTGTAGCTATTGCTAGAGCAATTTCTATGGATCCAGAAGTGTTACTATTTGATGAACCTACCAGTGCCCTTGATCCTGAAATGGTAGGAGAGGTTTTAAATACGATGACTAAGTTGGCTGAATCTGGGTTAACAATGGTTATCGTTACTCATGAAATGGGATTTGCAAGAGATGTTTCTGACCACGTAATTTTTATGAGCGATGGTTATATCACTGAACAAGGAACTCCAGAAGAAATCTTTCAAAATCCTCAAGAAGAAAAAACACAAAAATTCTTACGTAACTTTAGAAAAAATGAATTTTAAAATGATGCTTCGGCATCATTTTTTATTTTTCTTAAGTTCAAATAATTGCATTTTTTATGCCAAAGTTTCACAATAAGAGTGTGTAGAAGATTTAAGTTTTTTTAAAGATTTTAAATTTGGAAAGAATGTGTTATTATGTTTTCATTCGTATTTTGGATTTTAGCAATTTGGTTTGTTGTTAATGTAATTTGGATGTGGTTTGTACTTAATAACCAAACCATTCAAAAGACTTTTGCATGGATCAACGTCGCTGCCATCATTATTGGATTTTGGGTATTCTATGGTGTAAGTCACCAACCAGGCGCACTTGCTACAGTATTCATTTGGATGAACTGGATTAACATTGTAGTTGCAATTATTCAATTTTACTTTGGATACCGCAAGAACGACTAATTCATATTTATTATTGAGTTAATTAACTCTTCTACTAAAAAAGAGGACCGAGTTGGTCCTCTTTTTTTCATTATCATTAGATAATTTCTTGCTCTTCTTGTAATTGTTGCAACTTCCAGCCATTTTCAAAGTGTAATTTGCGTACTTTTCGCAAGCTAGCATAATCACTACTTAGCCCATCAATTGCATCCTGGAGCTTTTTATTTTGTTTACGTAAGGCATTTAATTCTGGATCGTTAATGATACCTTTTAGATGGACTTGCCCAGCAATATAGCGCTTATTGCTTTCAAACTTTTCTTTTAGATTTGCTAAAAGATTTTCATAAGCAACTAATTTTTTATTTAAGACAGTTACTTCCTGGTTTAATTCTTCGAATAGTTTATAAGACATATTAGATTTAATTTTATTACATTCTTCACATGCCAAAATTAAGTTATCTAAATTATTATTCCCTGAGAGTGAAACTGGATCTTTATGATCTACACTTGTACCACGACGTCCACAATATTGACAGCGATACTTATACTTATGACGAATTCGTTCGCGATCTATATAATCTATTTCATTTAGAGAAAAATCTGCTTCTAGACCAATCTTTTGTAAATTTGCCCCCAAATCTCCATTTAAAATTGGTCTCTCAACTTCTCCATCTTCGCTAGCAATTATTTTTAAATTGAAATCTTGGCGACTAATCTGCTTTTGAGCAACTTCATTAGCATCAAAATCTTGAATTAAACTTTCAAAGTTTTTTCGTAATTTACTTTTTACCAAATAGTGCATTTTTTCTAAATTAACTTTTTCGCTCTTTTTTCCTAAAAAACCATAGAGCATATTTTGGGCAATTTCTTGTATCACAGGATTTTCATAATCTTCTGGGTCTAAATTGCGCATTAGACAAATATCACAAATACTTGTTAATTGTGGATTAAGTAGTCTCTCTTTTTTGAAGTGAAAACTATTGAGGCGCAAGCCGCAAGCACTACATTCGAATTTCAATTTGATCCTTCTTCCGTCAGCAAAATATCAAAGGCAATTCTTTGCATCTTGTCTTTACCAGCAAAGTCCCCCTTAAATAAATCTGGCAAGATCTTTTTAATAAAGTATTGTACACAAGCTAAATCATCAAATTTCTTAATTGTTTCCAAGCTTTCTTTGAACATCTGCATATAAACTGGGTTAGGATTCCCCAATTCAATCTCACCGTAAGCTTCATAAAGTAGGTCTAATTTATCACAAATTGATAAAATTTTACCTTCTAAAGTATCATCTTTTGCTTCACTAAGACGTTTTTTGTAAATTTCCTGAAATTCTACGGGAATTTCATCTTTGATAAACTCAGCCGTCATTTTTTCTTCAACATCCCCAATCATTTTACGTAATTGAGGGGTTGCATATTTAACTGGTGTTTTAATATCACCAATGAAGCGTTCAGTATAGTCGTGATTTAAACTCTTTTCATAAAGAGCCTTCCAGTTAACTTTCTTTTTCCCAACGACTTCTTCAATATCACCCATCATCTGAGCAAGTTGGGCTGTCCTAAAGCTGTGATCAGCCACTGAATGATGTTGGTACTTAAAGTATCCTGGCGCACGATCAATTGATTCTAAACTATCAAAACCTTGAATATAAGCATGTAATCCCATAATATATCTCCTCTCAAAATCTAAATTTTTATTAGATTAGCAAATCTTCAAAGTTTTCGCAAGCCTTTTGAAAAAAAGAAGAAATGCAAATGCATTTCTTCCAGTGTAATATTTAATTACTTGTTTTTGTCTTCTTTAGCTTTGTTTAAGAAAGCTACAACTTCTGCAGCGTGATCAACACGAGCCTTTGAATTAGACTTGTTCTTTGGTCTACGGTGTGGATTAATACCAGTATGAATGTTGTGTGACATGTCTTTATCTTCCTCTCAAATTAATTTTCGAAAATCTTTTATTATCATATCACGAAAAAGCAAGTAATTTCAAGGCTAATCGTAAATTAGCAAATTTTGCCACCTAATTTTTCCATTTCTTCTTTAGATAGCTTTTTCCCAGTAAATTCTTCAATCGTTACAGCACCATCTACAATTCCCTCATTATCAGATAAGGCTAATACACTATTGCGTGCATTTAAAATCAAACCAGCATCTAAAAAGCTAAGTTCTGCAGGAGAAGTATACATCTCTAAATCAAGATTATTCTTTACTGGAATTGAAAATTCTGGATCTTTTTTATCTAAGATAACCAATTGGAAGTTTGCTCCAATTGTACAAGTTCCACCTAATTTTGAATAACCATTTGAACCATCATTTAACGCTAAAATCACAACTTGTCCAGGTTTAACTTTGTTAGCGATAATTTTTTCAGCTTCTGGTTTAATTTTTAAAGTTACATTTTTTGGATCTAACATTGGAATAACCTCCTAACAAAAAATAAGTGCCCTTTACTATTTTTAGTATATCCTATTGCACAGTTTAAAGCTATTTTATTGCCCAAAATTATTTCAATTTGTCCTAATCTTAAAAAAAGCGTTGCCAATTGCTCAAAAACAGTTCAAAATAGTAATTGTTGATTAAATTTAAGAGGGGACTTTCAATGACCGTCTTCAAAAATATCGCTAAAGACCGGATTTTACAAATTACAGTCGTCATAACGATCATCAGTCTCTTTTTTGGGAGACCTCGCGTGGAAGATATTAATTTCCACACACTTTTTTCCATCCTAGCAATGCTAACTATCATTCAAATTTTTGCTTATTTGCATGTGTTAGATGTTTTGGCATACAAACTTACTAGTTACGCTAAAAATACCCGTTGGCTTGCTTCGATTTTTACGTTTTTATCTGTTGTTTCAGGGATGTTTTTAACAAATGATATTACTGTTTTGACATTAATTCCTTTATACTTAACAATTGCTAAAAAATATCACCTCGCTGAAATATTACCAGTCACCTTGATTGGAATGGGAGCTAATATTGGAGCAGCATTTACTCCCTGGGGAAATCCTCATAATATTTTTGTGGTCAGCCGTTATAACGTTTCACCAGTTAAGTTTTTCTCTTGGTCGATTCCTTTATTAATTGCTAGCTTGTTATTATTAGTGGTTTTTTTGTTTTTTATTAAACCTGATCCTATTCCTGAAGTTGAATTAAAAGATATTAAAATTAGTATTCGACCAACAGTTTTAACAATTGTAGTTACATTCTTCTTTTTCTTTGGGGTCTTTAATTTAGTGCCACCATACGCACCTGCCTTAGTCGCAATCATGCTGGCCTTGATTATTAATCCTAAAATTATGCTCCATATTGACTACGCTTTGCTTTTAACATTCACATGTTTCTTTCTTTTTATTAGTGATATCCAACAAATTCCATTAGTTGTAGCTTTAATTTCTAAAACCATGTTCTCAGAACATTCAGTATTTTTGACTTCAATAATTTCAAGTCAATTTATCTCAAATGTTCCATCAACTATCTTAGTTGGTAAATTTACCAATTATGCCGAAGCCCTATTTTTAGGTTCAAATATTGGTGGTTTTGGGTCTATTGTTGGATCAATGGCAAATATGTTAGTTTTCAAAACATTTATTGAAAATGCATCTGTCTCCAAACGTAAATTCTTTTGGGTATTTACCTTTTTAGAATTTATTGGGTTAATAATTTTAACAATTTTGGGATGGTTGATTTTAGACTATGTCCTATAAGAATTAGCTTAACAAGCTAATTCTTTTTCTTTATCAAGAATGTATTAAAAGTTAGCTTTTTTCTATACGAAAACAAAAAAATCTGATAAAATTATTATACAATTTTATATCGAGAAAGGAATTTATTCATGTCATTACTTTGGATTATTATCATAATTCTTATTTTACTTGTTGCCATTTACATTGGAATTTACAATGGTTTACAAAAAGCTCGCGTTCATGCACAAGAAGCTTGGAGTCAAATTGATGTGCAATTAAAACGCCGTAACGACTTGATTCCTAATTTAATTGAAACTGTTAAAGGATATGCAAAACACGAAAGTGAAACTTTTGAAAAAGTTGTCCAATTACGTAATCAATTAACCCAAATTCCAAATAGTAATCATACTGAAAAAATGGAAGTTTCTAATGAATTAACTACTGGACTTAAAAGTATATTTGCCTTAGCTGAAAACTATCCAGATTTAAAAGCTAACCAAAACTTCCTTGCTTTACAAGAAGAATTGACTAATACAGAAAACAAAATCGCTTATTCACGTCAACTCTTTAACTCTACAGCTGCACTATATGATGAAAAGCTACTTACTTTTCCTTCAAATATTGTTGCTAAAATGCACGGCTTCAAAAAGATTGAATATCTTCAAACACCAACTGAAGAAAAGGCTGTGCCAAAGGTTAAATTTTAATGCTCTACCAACAAATTGCGCGTAATCGACGCAAAACAGCTTTTTTATTAATTATCTTTGTCCTAATCCTAGTTTTAGTTGGTGCAGGATTGGGATACTTAATTAGTGGAAAGCCCTATGTTGGCATTATTTGGGCCTTAATCGGAAGTGCAATCTATCTTTTGATTACTTTAAGTAACCCTGCTAATCTAGTTATGTCATTGAATCATGCAACCGAAATTCACGAGCAGGATGATCCAGAATTATGGCATATTGTTGAAGATATGGCCTTAGCTGCCCAGGTACCAATGCCTAGAGTTTACATTATTGATGATCCTTCTCCCAATGCTTTTGCGACTGGACGTGATCCTAAACATAGCGCTGTTGCGGTGACAACAGGGATCCGCCAGCAACTTAACCGGGAAGAATTAGAGGGTGCACTTGGTCATGAATTATCACATGTAAAAAATTACGATATTTTAGTATCAACAATCGGTGTCGCTTTAGCTGCTGTCATTTCTTTTATCTCAAGTTTTGCCAGTCGTTTTATCTGGTGGGGTGGCTCTTCAAAAAGTGATGATAAAGATACTAGTCCTTTTGAAATTGCTTTTAAGATTATTGCAATTGTCTTTACTCTAATTTTAGGGCCACTAGCTGCTACACTAGCTCAAATGGCCTTATCTCGCAATCGTGAATACCTTGCTGATGCTAGTTCAGTCAAATTGACTAGAAATCCTCATGGCTTAATTTCAGCTTTAAAAAAAATATCTAATTCCCAGCCGATGACTAAAGCTGACTCTTCAAGTGCAGGGATGTATATCGAAAATCCTTTTCATAAACATGGACATTTATTTGATACTCACCCTCCTACTGAAGACCGCATTAAACGTTTAGAAAATATGTAAATTCAACAAAAAAGCCGCTACTTTCGTAGTGGCTTTTTTATATTCTCTAAAATTGGAAATTAAGTTCTGCAGCTCTCCATCTTGGTTTACTACTTTTTAGTTAATTTCTTACTTACGTACGTTACGTTTTACAGTCTTCTTAGCATGCTTTTTAGCGTGCTTCTTAGTAGTCTTTTTACTCTTCTTTGTTACATGTTTACCCTTTGGAGCTTGGCTTGCTGCTGGGTTAGTTGGAGCATCTTCTGCCTTTGCTAATGCTGGGTAGCTTTCATCTACTGTTGCAGCTTGAGCACTTGCTACGTTTGATGCAAACATAGTTCCAACTGATAATAAACTTACTAAGCTAATAACTGTTTTACGTAATTTCATAATAATCTTCTTTCCAATCTTTTAAATTTACTTATCTCTCTCACTTCACTTATTATAATAGCACTTTAAATTACATATTACAACACCTGTTATATAAAAATTTATAATTTTCTTTATTTTGCTCAAAGTATTGATATATCAACATTTATCCGAATTAATATAACGATAGCATTGTTATATTAATAACCTTTTTATAACAAAAAAGAACTTAACTTTATCGTTAAGTTCTTTTTGTACTTTGTTTTAATTAAATATCTTCTCTTATTTAAGCAACTTTTTCGTCGTCTTTTTCTTCTATCCTAATAATATAAGTTGGAAAAGTTATAATTTTTTCACTTTGTTCACTTACTTTTCCTAATTGCTTTTTCCTATCTTCTCCTACACCTATTACAGTAATTGGCACCATTATTCTTAATTGAGAGTAATCTCTAAATCTTACAATCACTGGTACTAAAACTGTCTTCCCTACCTCAGCTGCTGTCGGAGTAATAGTGATAGCCCCTGTTTGGGCATTGATAATAGCATTTTTAGGAGCGCCTTGTCCTAATACAAATCCATCTCCAAGTTTTTCATTCAAGATTGGTGCAGTAACATTTTGTTTTTTCTTATCTACAAAAGTAATTGCTGCCATTGTTTGTGAAATATTAGGTACAGCAGCGTTATAAACAGCTACCATTGTTTCAAACTGGGGTACATACTTACTATTTTCTAAAGCGTAATTAGCAAAAGTTAAACGATTTGGTGTTTGCCAATTAAAGTGTTCTAAGATGTCACTTAAAGTTTTCGTTTCAGCTAAATAGTTTCCACCAGTTTTATAAGGCGCCTGGGTATTGATCTTCTTGTCATTATAACTAAAACTACCCTTTCCTGCCTTAGTAGGACTTACTAAAACTTTACTACTTAACTTGTCTACAGTAATTAAATCTGCAACTTCCCAGTTATCTTGAACCCCATTACTCATTGTCTGGGTAATTTGATAATGAGAAGCTGGCATCCCATCAATCCTATTTCCATTTAATTTGATACTATTTTTACTTCCTTCTAGCTTTAATAAATTTCCACCAAAAGTACCTTCTCTTTGTAAACTTACGTATCGAGGTTCATTAAAAATGACTCTGTTTCTAGATTCTGTACCATACATAGTAATTAAGCCACTGCAACTCTTTTGTTGGTCCATTACTAAATAATTCTTAACAGCTGCTTCATCTCTTAGTTCTAAGCTACTATCTTTACCTAGCTCAAGTACATAATCTTGCTGCTCATTGCTTTTTCCTAAACCAAATGAAATTAGTGGCGTAATTGAGTTAACTTGACGACGAATAACTTTTAAGCTAGCTTTTTCTGCTAATTTTAGCGAGTGAATGCGATTAGTCATTTCTGCATGCAATCCCAGTGAAATTGGTGCATAGTGATAATCATCAATATTTAAAATGTTATTAACCAAATTCTGTTCATTATTATCTTGGCTAGTGATAACTTTTAAACTAGCTTCTTCTTCAAGTAATAAATCTCCAGTTGCAATTGCCATAGAATGTCCTGTAGCAAGCTTTAAAGAAAGTTTTGCTCCCTTTTGCAACGTAACAAGAGCATGTGAATTAGAACTTACTATTCCTCGCATATCAGCTGTGGTAGATTCTAAGCTAACTTTTGCTCCAGCTCCAATAATTGTTTTTCCATATTTTTTATTACTTCCCTGAAGCCAGATCATATTATTATTCTTTTCAAGATGAGTATCGGAAAAGTTTTCACCAATATAATTTGGAGTATTTACCCTCATCATAATCTCTGCATTTGGTTTAACAAAAAAATTTCCTACAGCTAACCCATTTGAATACTTAGATTGAAAACCTTTAGTGCCACTTTTTGCTAAGGAAACATCAAATGATGATTCACCTGCAAAATATACATCTACAAACTCGCCGTGAAAAATTTCAGGACCATCCAGGTTTATTACTGTATCTTCAAAAATAAATTTTGTCTTAGCTTGATTACTTTCACTCACATTATTGAAATAAAATGGTGAGCTATTCATTTCACTGTTTGCAGTTAATTCACCATTTTTCAAAGTAATATTCCAAGCCTTATCACCATAATTACGATCTGCAAAACTAATATAGTTATGGTCTAAATTTAACTCATAATTGTTTAAATCAATGACAAGAGTTCTGGCAATATTATGATATTGGTTACTAAAAATATTTAATGTATTAGCACTTAATTCACCAGTAAATAAATTTTCATTTAAAGCAGTTTGACCTGTTGCTGAACTTACATTATCTACAAAAATGATTTTGCTTATATTAGGATTTACCAAAGCTTGAGTAAATTGATCAAAGTCAGCTACTTTAAGTATGTGATTAGTGCTATGTTGATTTTTATATTGATTAAAATTTACAATTTTATTTGATAGCATATTTTTCCTAATTTCTACAATTACTATATTTAAATACTTTGAAAGCCTTATCATTGGTAATTGTACGGTAATTTAAAGAATTTAACCAATTATTTGACCTTCTTAAAAATAAGTACTCCTACTTAAAATATTGTTGTTATCAGTTGATATAACAAGCTTACTTATTTTTATGAAAGCAAAAAAGAGTACTATTTTTACCGTAAGAAGGATAAAAAGAGTACTCTTAAAAATTAAACTTTAATTTATGTTATCTATTTCTTCCTTTAGCTTTTTGTAAAAAAATGACTTACTAGCATAGCCTACTTCTTGCATTATTTCATTAATTGTATACTTTTTTGTTATTCTTAGTCTTTTTGCTTCTTCAATCCGTCGCTTCTCTACTAAGCGAATAAAGGTTGTTCCCATTATCTTCTTTACTTGTCTAGAGAAATAACTACTACTAAAGCCAAAATGTCTAGCAGCAACTGTAAGATTGATATTGGCGTAATTTTCATCGATGTAATCGATTAGATTTTCTTTGTTCAAAACTGGCAATTCAGTATTATCTGCTCTTACTCGCTCTAAAGAACTTACTAAAATTAGTTGAGTAAAATATACACCTACATTCCAAGTAAATAAATTAGACTCCCAGTATTCATGCAGCAACTGTACACAGAGTTTACTTGGAAGAGACTTAGCCGAATTTAAAAAATAAAAATAGCCCTTATCTAACATCCGCTTTGAATATATCTCAGCCAACTTTTGTTCTCTTGTACTCCTTAAATGTAAATCATGAATGAATTTTATCCACTTAAAACTAATATGAAATTTAATTTTTACTAAATAGCAGGTAGTTTCTAACTTTAAAATCCGATATTTAATTTTTCGCTTTAAAGTCAGCAACGTGCCGGCCTTCATCTTTAGTATTTTCCCATCTACCTCTATTTTCGCTTCTCCTCCCACAACCATTAATAGAGTAGCTTGCTGAGTAGAATAATTGGCTGGGAAAGAAGAATTTTTTTCTAAAAATATATTATAAAATGAGGTATCTTGAGAAGCTGATGGAATTGGAACCTCTCCATTAATATCCTTAGGACTCGTATCCCAGATTTTTTTCAACATATTTATTGTCGATTTTGATTTCATGTCTAATTCCTTTAATTTGTTTTATTTATTATTATTTTACAAATTGTTAACTCAAAATATCTAATTTTATGATTAACAAAAAAGTGATACCTTTCGGTATCACTTTTTAACTAAGTTGCTTAGTTCTTTTTGCGCTTTTTATCGGCTGCTAGTCCGAAAATAAATCCTAGACTTGCTAAACTTAATCCTAAGATTGCAGCTAAGTTATCTAATTGACTTGTTCCGGTTTGTGGTAAACGTTGACCCTTAACAGGAGCTACAGAATCCTTACCATTAGTATCCTTAGTAGCATTTTCTTCATTATTAGTTACCTTAGCATAGGAAATAATTTCTCCATGTGGTCCTACAACTACTTCATAGCCATGGTTTCTAAGCCATTGGATACGTTGTGCGTTGCTGTTACCATATCTATTCCGAGATGCTGCACGACTGTTTCTCTTACTATTAGTTGAATTAGTGGCATGTGGACGTACAATTACTTCAACAGTCTTCTTTTCAGTATGACCATCTGGGTAAGTAATTTCAACCACACCAGTATGGGTGCCAGAAGTTGATACATCTGGCTTCTTAACCCATTTAACTGTGCTTCCTTCTGGTAAATTACTTACAGTATCACTTGCCTTTGGAAGAGATCCAGTTTCTGTATGAACTGTCTTAGTAGATGGAGTCGTGTCAGCAGTTGAAGCTTGTGATTTTGCGGCTGAGCCTGCTGAACTTGCTTGACTTGCAGCACTTGATGCTTGGCTTGCGTAGTCACTTGAAGCTGAGCTTGGAGTAGCTGAAGATGAACCTTCACTAGCTGAACTTGAGGCTACTGAAGCTGCGCTTGAAGCTACACTAGCTGCTGAACTTGCTGTTGATGCAGCTGAGCTTGCTACTGAATCGTCACTCTTAGCTGTGCTTGCTGCACTTGAAGCTACTGATTCGGCATCACTTGCAGCACTTGAATTACCTTCACTTGCATAACTTGAGGCAGCACTTTGTGCACTTGAGGCTACTGAAGCTGCACTTGATGCATCGCTAGCTGCTGAACTTGCTGTTGATGCGGCTGAACTTGCAACACTTGATGCGCTTGATGCAGTTGAAGCAGCTGAGCTGGCAGTTGAATTGTTTGGATCCTTATCTGCATTGCTCTTTGCTTCACTAGCTGAACTTGAGGCAGCACTTGATGCGTTTGAAGCATCACTTGCGTGGCTTCCTGCTTCACTTGCAGCACTTGATGCTTGGCTTGCGTAATCACTTGAAGCTGAGCTTGGAGTAGCTGAAGATGAACCTTCACTAGCTGAACTTGAGGCTACTGAAGCTGCGCTTGATGCCACACTTGCTGCAGAACTTGCTGTTGATGCGGCTGAGCTGGCTACTGAATCGTCACTCTTAGCTGTGCTTGCAGCACTTGAAGCTATTGATTCGGCATCACTTGCAGCACTTGAGTTACCTTCACTTGCATAACTTGAGGCTGCACTTTGTGCACTTGAGGCTACTGAAGCTGCACTTGATGCATCGCTAGCTGCTGAACTTGCTGTTGATGCAGCTGAACTTGCAACACTTGCTGCGCTTGATGCAGTTGAAGCAGCTGAGCTAGCAGTTGAATTGTTTGGATCCTTATCTGCATTGCTCTTTGCTTCGCTAGCGGAACTTGAGGCAGCACTTGATGAGTTTGAAGCATCACTTGCGTGGCTTCCTGCTTCACTTGCGGCACTTGATGCTTGGCTTGCGTAGTCACTTGAAGCTGAGCTTGGAGTAGCTGAAGATGAACCTTCACTAGCTGAACTTGAGGCTACTGAGGCTGCGCTTGATGCCACACTTGCTGCTGAACTTGCTATTGATGCAGCTGAGCTGGCTACTGAATCGTCACTCTTAGCTGTGCTTGCAGCACTTGAAGCTATTGATTCGGCATCACTTGCAGCACTTGAGTTACCTTCACTTGCATAACTTGAGGCTGCACTTTGTGCACTTGAGGCTACTGAAGCTGCACTTGATGCATCGCTAGCTGCTGAACTTGCTGTTGATGCAGCTGAACTTGCAACACTTGCTGCACTTGATGCAGTTGAAGCAGCTGAGCTAGCAGTTGAATTGTTTGGATCCTTATCTGCATTGCTCTTTGCTTCGCTAGCGGAACTTGAGGCAGCACTTGATGCGTTTGAAGCATCACTTGCGTGGCTTCCTGCTTCACTTGCAGCACTTGATGCTTGGCTTGCGTAATCACTTGAAGCTGAGCTTGGAGTAGCTGAAGATGAACCTTCACTAGCTGAACTTGATGCTACTGAAGCTGCGCTTGAAGCTACACTTGCTGCAGAACTTGCTGTTGATGCGGCTGAGCTGGCTACTGAATCGTCACTCTTAGCTGTGCTTGCTGCACTTGAAGCCATTGATTCGGCATCACTTGCGGCACTTGAATTACCTTCACTTGCATAACTTGAGGCTGCACTTTGTGCACTTGATGCTACTGAAGCTGCACTTGATGCATCGCTAGCTGCTGAACTTGCTGTTGATGCGGCTGAACTTGCAACACTTGCTGCGCTTGATGCAATTGAAGCAGCTGAGCTGGCAGTTGAATTGTTTGGATCCTTATCTGCATTGCTCTTTGCTTCGCTAGCGGAACTTGAGGCAGCACTTGATGAGTTTGAAGCATCACTTGCGTGACTTCCTGCTTCACTTGCAGCACTTGATGCTTGGCTTGCGTAATCACTTGAAGCTGAGCTTGGAGTAGCTGAAGATGAACCTTCACTAGCTGAACTTGAGGCTACTGAAGCTGCGCTTGAAGCTTCACTAGCTGCTGAACTTGCTGTTGATGCAGCTGAGCTGGCTACTGAATCGTCACTCTTAGCTGTGCTTGCAGCACTTGAAGCTACTGATTCGGCATCACTTGCGGCACTTGAATTACCTTCACTGGCATAACTTGATGCTGCACTTTGTGCACTTGAGGCTACTGAAGCTGCACTTGATGCATCGCTAGCTGCTGAACTTGCTGTTGATGCGGCTGAACTTGCAACACTTGATGCGCTTGATGCAGTTGAAGCAGCTGAGCTGGCAGTTGAATTGTTTGGATCCTTATCTGCATTGCTCTTTGCTTCACTAGCTGAACTTGAGGCAGCACTTGATGCGTTTGAAGCATCACTTGCGTGACTTCCTGCTTCACTTGCAGCACTTGATGCTTGGCTTGCGTAGTCACTTGAAGCTGAGCTTGGAGTAGCTGAAGATGAACCTTCACTAGCTGAACTTGAGGCTACTGAGGCTGCGCTTGATGCCACACTTGCTGCTGAACTTGCTGTTGATGCAGCTGAGCTTGCCACTGAATCGTCACTCTTAGCTGTGCTTGCTGCGCTTGATGCCATTGATTCTGCATCACTTGCTGCACTTGAGTTACCTTCACTTGCATAACTTGAGGCTGCACTTTGTGCACTTGAGGCTACTGAAGCTGCACTTGATGCATCGCTAGCTGCTGAACTTGCTGTTGATACAGCTGAACTTGCAACACTTGATGCACTTGATGCAGTTGAAGCAGCTGAGCTAGCAGTTGAATTGTTTGGATCCTTATCTGCATTGCTCTTTGCTTCGCTAGCGGAACTTGAGGCAGCACTTGATGAGTTTGAAGCATCACTTGCATGACTTCCTGCTTCACTTGCAGCACTTGAAGCTTGGCTTGCGTAATCACTTGAAGCTGAGCTTGGTGTTTCGCTTGCCTTTGATTTAGCATCGCTGGCTGCGCTTGAAGCTTCACTAGCTGCTGAGCTTGCTGTTGATGCTGCAGTTGAAGAATCACTTGCGGCACTCTTAGCAATATCTGCATCTTCACTAGCTTTCTTAGCTGCACTTGATGCCTTTGATTCTGCATCACTTGCTACTGAGCTATCTCCTGCTGAGGCTGCTGAACTTGCAATTGAATCTTGTTCACTTGCAATACTCTTTTGTACTTCTGCATCACTTGCAGCACTGCTTGCTACTGAAGCGGCACTTGATGCTTTTGAAGCTGCAGAACTTGCTACGCTTGCTGCTGAACTTGCCTTTTCTGCATCACTCTTAGCTGCTGAGTTCTTTTCTGCTGCACTTGATGCTTCGCTGGCAGCACTTGCGGCACTGCTTGCTGCTGAACTGGCTTTGTCTGCATTATCCTTAGCTACATCTGCTGCGCTTGATGCTACTGAAGCTGAACTTGATGCAGCTGGGTAGTAAGGAGTGGTAGTTGCTGAGCTTGGTGTTTCATTAGCCTTTGATTTAGCATCGCTGGCTGCGCTTGAAGCTTCACTAGCTGCTGAGCTTGCTGTTGATGCTGCAGTTGAAGAATCACTTGCGGCACTCTTAGCAATATCTGCATCTTCACTAGCTTTCTTAGCTGCGCTTGATGCCTTTGATTCTGCATCACTTGCTGCTGAGCTATCTCCTGCTGAGGCTGCTGAACTTGCAATTGAATCTTGTTCACTTGCAATACTCTTTTGTACTTCTGCATCACTTGCAGCACTACTTGCTACTGAAGCGGCACTTGATGCTTTTGAAGCTGCAGAACTTGCTACGCTTGCTGCTGAACTTGCCTTTTCTGCATCACTCTTAGCTGCTGAGTTCTTTTCTGCAGCACTTGATGCATCGCTGGCTGCACTTTGTGCCTTGCTGTTTGCTTCACGGGCTTTATCTGAATTGCTCTTTGCTTCACTTGCTGCACTACTTGCTACTGAAGCTGAACTTGATGCAGCTGGGTAGTAAGGAGTGGTAGTTGCTGAGCTTGGTGTTTCGCTTGCCTTTGATTTAGCATCGCTAGCTGCGCTTGATGCATCGCTAGCTGCTGAGCTTGCTGTTGATGCTGCAGTTGAAGAATCACTTGCGGCATTCTTAGCAATATCTGCATCTTCACTAGCTTTCTTAGCTGCGCTTGATGCCTTTGATTCTGCATCACTTGCTACTGAGCTCTCTCCTGCTGAGGCTGCTGAACTTGCAATTGAATCTTGTTCACTTGCAATACTCTTTTGTACTTCTGCATCACTTGCAGCACTGCTTGCTACTGAAGCCGCACTTGATGCTTTTGAAGCTGCAGAACTTGCTACGCTTGCTGCTGAGCTTGCCTTTTCTGCATCACTCTTAGCTGCTGAGTTCTTTTCTGCAGCACTTGATGCATCACTAGCTGCACTTGCGGCACTGCTTGCTGCTGAACTAGCTTTGTCTGCATTATCCTTAGCTACATCTGCTGCGCTTGATGCTACTGAAGCGGAACTTGAAGTTGCTGGGTAGTAAGGTTTTACAGTAACTTTACCATCTAAACCAGCTTTAGCATCATTAATTGCCTTCGTTGCATCATCTACTTGTGCTTGTGTTGCATCTGGGTTATTTAAGACTTCTTTCCCTGCAGAAACTGCATCATCGTAAGCTTTCTTAGCCTCATCACTACCATTTTCATAGGCTGGAGTCTTTTCTACAGTTGGAGCTTCATCAACAGCTTTTTGTAAATCTGTCTTGTCAGCACCCTTTACAGCTATAGGTACTGTTACAGTATCAGTAGTTCCATCTGGATAAGTTACTGTTACTTCACCAGTAGTATCGCCTACCTTATTTACATCTGGTTCTTTACTCCAAGTGTAAGTAGTTCCTGTTGGCATCTCGCTAGCATTGCTAATTGCCTTTGCTGGCTCTGGAAGCTTACCAATTTCAGTAGTTAAATCAGCAACAGGTTCGGGAGTATATTCATCTGCATCAGTTATACCAGAAGTGGTAATAGTTGTTTTAACAGTATCAGTAGAACCATCTGGGTAAGTTACTACAATTGTACCTGGGATAGTTTGGTTAGGAGTAACTGGAACTTGTTGTCCATCTTGCCATGCTGCAGTAGTACCGGATGGTAAATCTTTCATATTCAAAATTTGATCACTTGCATCTGGCAATGATTCTGGAGTAGCTTGAACTGGGTTCTTAACTTGAGGAGTGTAAATCACACTATCATCGTAATGTACAGTACCAGTTACTTCAATTGGAGTAGACCCTGGGACGCTTACAATAACTTTAGCTGGAACATTGTCACCTGCAGTAGGAGTATTATCATCTGCCCAAGTTACCTTTGTACCTGCTGGTAAATTGCTTGGGTCTTTAATAATGTCATATGGAGAAGTTGGATTCTTCACATCATCATTAGTTGCAACAGATACACTCTTAACAGTGGTATCAGTTGTGGAACCATCTGGGTAAGTTACTTTAATAGGAACAGTAGTTACTTCAGTAGTATTAGTAGCTGGAATAGTTACAACACCAGTAGTTGGATCAATAGTTGCACCAGCTGGATTAGTTCCGTCAATTTCAAACTTTGTACCTGCTGGTACTTCAGTTGTTTTACCATCATTATCAGTAATAGCCGGAGCAATAGTTGCTGGCTTATCGCTTTCAACTGTAGTAGTTGGATAAGTTACATCAATATCATCTGCAGTTTGAGATGGATCATTTACCTTGTATTGAACTGGAACATCTAAGTAAGCTGAAGTAGTACCATCAGCTTGCATCACAGATGGATAAGTTACACGAACTGTACCACTATTTTGAGCATTAGTAGTTGGTGTATCTGCCCAGCTTAAAGTGTAATTAATACCTGCATTGTCTAAAGCACTGGTATCAACTAAACGCTTAAATTGAGTTTGAGTTAAACCATCTTCAATACTCTTCTTTGAAAAGCCAGGATCATTCTTCTTAGATTCTGCACCAGTTAAATCTAAGTTTAAATCAGTGTTTTGAGTACCAGCTGCTACATATCCATTCTTAACTGCTGTTGAGTTTGAATCAAAGTTAATAGCTACAGGAACTGAAACAGTTGTTTCATCACTTGGAGTATCTACTACTGTAGAAGGAGTCTTTGCCCAAGTCACTGTACCGTAGTTGGTAAGATCTACTGGAGCAACTTCTATATCATCTTCAGTTGGAATATTGTAATAAGTTAAAGAGTAATTATTAGCGATGTTTGCTACTTGAGCTGATTGATCAGTAGTTTCTGGTAAATTATCTCCATTATAGTGAAGACTTACTACACCAGTTGTATTACCATTAGCATCTTTTTGCCAAAGTGGAGTGTAGTTATCACCTTCTACATAAACTGGAGCAATAACTTCATCAATAGAATCATCCTTATAAGTTACAGTTACAGGAATGTTCACTACAGTACCAACTTGTCCTTGGTTAGCAGCAAAAGTAATCTTACCAGTTGCACTATCAATAGTTGCACCTTGAGGAATAGTTACGTTACCAGTTTTTGCCCAACCTAATTGATATGGATGACTTGAAGTAGTGTTATCAATTAGAGCAGGATTTGGATTAGCTGGACTAAGAGTGCCATCTTCACCAACTTGGTAGAAAGTAGGTGTATCAATATTGATAGTTTCACCAACTTTAGCAGTTGAATCTTGGTAACGTGCATCGTAGTTGTAAGCTTCAAGATCCATTGAAGTCATTACAACGCGTTGTTCAGTGCCTTGTAGATTAAAATTACTCTTAAAGTCACTTTGTTTGTCATCTTCAACTGGTGCCATACCAACAGTATTCATTTTACCGTTCGAACCAGAACCAAAGTTTTCTACTTGCCAAGTTGAGTTTGGATTATCACCAGTATTACCCTTATCCCATTGTTTGACATCAACACCACCGTAATTACCAGCATTTAATGTTACACCAGCACTGGCATTAATCATGTTTCCAGCTGAATTGCCATTAGGATTAGTTCTTTGAAGATTAAGGTATTTCATTTGTCCAATCTTCATTACATCATTTGACTTATAAACTAAAATTAATGGGTTATAAGCTTGACTCGCAGAAGTTGGAATAAGACCAGTTAAAGCTCTATTTTGAGAAGCATCTTGAATGTCAACTGTTGACCCGTCTTCAAAGTCAACGTCGTAGTTACCATTTCCTACTTTTGATCCACCTAAGGCAATCATTGGTGTAGAAGTTTTAACGTTGCCACGAGTCATCTTTAAGGTAGCACCTTTAGCAACCTTTAATGAAGCCTTATCAGTTTGAGCAAAACTGATAACCCCTAATCCAATTGGAGCATATAACCAGCCATTAGCACCTAAGTCACCCGAACTACGTTGGCTATAGCCACTGTTGTCTTGCATAGTATCAATATTAAGTGTTGAATTTTTATCTAAAATTAAATTACTTAATAGAACTGCTGATGAGTGACCTGTACCTAAGGTCATATTAACAGTAGCACCTTCATTTAAGGTCATTGTACCGTTTGTATTACGTGATGCGATACCACGTAAGCTAGTAGTGCTCCCTTTACCATCAATACCGTTAGTATCAATAGTTAATTTTGCATTTTTACCAACTGCTACACTTCCGGCATTAGCATCATTGGTATTATCCAGCTTAATTACATTGTGTTCTTCATCTTGAACACCATCAAAGCTTATAATACTACCACTAGAAAGCATTGAAGCGGTAATACTTACATCTGCGTTATCATCGATTAAAACATTTTTGGCAAAAATGATATTTCGATCTGCACCTGATTGAATTGACCCAGTTAGATTATCTTTTAAAGGTGAAACGTTAATTACATCTTTACCTTTAAAAATAACATCTACAGGTTCTTCATCATTAGTCAATGGTGTATTTAAATCCGCTTGGAAATTATTGAAGGTAAGGCTAACTTTATTAAGATTGGTTCCGTTCATGTTACCGAAATAAATTGGTGTATAACGGGTACTAGTT
Source organism: Lactobacillus sp. PV037 (assembly GCF_014522345.1). Classification (NCBI taxonomy): domain Bacteria; kingdom Bacillati; phylum Bacillota; class Bacilli; order Lactobacillales; family Lactobacillaceae; genus Lactobacillus; species Lactobacillus sp. PV037. The sequence continues at coordinate 1,414,516 of NZ_CP041987.1, forward strand.
GAATTATTTTCAACTTTCATATCATTGAAAGTTAAGTGCCAACCATTATTATTATCTTGATTTTGATTCCATAGTGAAATAAACCACTTGCCCATATTAACGGTATGATCATTACCATTAATAGTTACATCACGAGCAATTCCTTGGAATGGACTGTCTGATGTCTTATTAGCAGCTAATTCATAAGGTTGTAACCAGTTATCACCATTCCGACCAGTACCACCAGATACTAATCCACCATCAACTTGACTTTCTGCTTCAGTCATATTGGTTAAGTCAATATCATTAGTAAGATTAATAGTAGTAATATCTTTATTTACGATAGCCTTTGAAAGATCCGCAAAATTTCCTACATTAGCAGTGTGAGCAGTATCTTGTACCAAAGAAGTGTTTAAGGCAGATGCTAAAAGAGCCTTCTTTTTAGATTCATCATTAGTTACGACAGGAGTGTCCTTTAAAGTATTAACAGAAGTTAAAAGATTTTCTCCCTTTTCAAGATTTAAAGTAGTAAAATTATCACTATTTTTGATACCATTTTCAAGAGCAGAAGTTGTTGCTACTTCAGTATTAGAATTCTTAGAATTTACTCCATTTGTATCACTTTGTGTTGGGGCACTAGTAGCTGCAACACTTTGTGTATTCGCAACTGATGCTGAAGCTGGAGCTACATTTTCAGAAGACTGTTGCACTTTATTAGTGGTAATATTTTCTTTAGTAGCTGCACTAGTTACTGTAGTGGCAGTACTATTTTTACTTTCAGTTTGCTTTTCAACTGCAGCAGAAGAAGCTACACTATTTTCACTAGCTGAACTTGCTTTGCTATCATTTTTGACCTCTGCTGCGCTACTTTGAGTAGCAGTTGCATCAGAAAGGCTAGTAGCTTTTTGGTCAGTAGTCTTTGTAGTTTCGGGTGCTTCACTTTGACTTTCAGCTACTTTAACTGTTTCTTCAGTCTTTTGCGTTGGTTGCGTTACTGAAATCTTTGCATCTTCAACTAAAGAAGAATTTGGAGTTACTGTATCAGCTTTTGCGACATCTTGGGGATGCATTGCAAAAAAGCTTACTCCAATAAGTACAGATACAGCACCAATAGTTAACTTTCTAATGGAGAACCTTTCTTCTTTTCTCTCCATTTTGCGAAGTCGTTCTTGAAAATTATTCTTCGACAACATTCACTCTCGTCCTTTCTTATAACAAATCCAACAAATTTAGATCAAATTGTAATTAAATAATTGGCTTTAATAATTAACTTATAATTCGAAATATTTTGTTATTTTAAAGTTGTGATTAATAAAAATGTAAATTAAGGAAAAAAATAATTTTTGTTGATTAAAAGTCAATATATTAAATTACAAAATTTCATCTTCGTAAATATAATAACACTTTTTATTAAACTATCAACTATTTTTGATCCCTTTTTTATCAATTTAAAAAACCTAGATTTTTGTTGATATACCAGTAATTTAATGTTATTTAATATTTTTTATTTTATTTTTATTATATAAATAATTAATAACATAATTTTTTAGAATTTACCCTTATTTTGTGAGTTATAACTATGAAATTTAAATCTTATACTATTAATAACATCATTTTCATTTGTCTTTTAGGAATTATCTGGGGTTTTATTTACACCTCAAGTGATCTCCTTTATAATCTCCTTACTTTAGCCCTAACTCCTGTCGGTTTTGGGCCTTTAGCTAACGATATTGTGCTCGGTCTTTGGTGTATGGCAGGGCCTTTAACCGGATTTTTAATTAGAAAACCTGGTAGTAGCTTTTTAGGAGAATTTTTAAGTAGCTTAATGGAAACTTTTTTTATGGCACAATGGGGAATGGCGAATATTATTTCTGGTTTTGTTCAAGCAACTGGCAGTGAAGCTGGATTTTTCTTAACTGGCTATAGATACTACAATTTTTTTACGCTTACTTTAACAGCTACCACAACTACAATTTTTAGTTTTGCCTATGACTATTTCAAAAATGGCTATAACCTCTTCCCTTTTTCCAGGCTAATCATTTACTTTATTGTGCGCTGGTTTTCACTATTTTTATTTAGTGCTGTCTTAGTTAGCCAAATCCTCAAATTAGTTCAGAAAGCTGATATTATTCATGACTATTAAAGTTAAAAATCTCAATTTTGCTTATCATCAAAAAGACATCTTCAAAGACGTTAATTTTTCCTTACCTACTGGTTCTTTTACCTTACTTACTGGTAGTAATGGCAGTGGTAAATCCACTCTCTTAAAGTTAATTGCTCATTTATTACCGGCTGGAAAGGCAATTGTACGGCCTAAAAATTGGACTATGATTTTTCAAGATCCAACTAGTCATTTCGTCATGCCAACTGCTTTAGAAGAATTAATTTTTAGCTTAGAAAATCTCACTATCAGTTCTACCCTTGCTAAAAAAAGATTACCCAAGTAGCTACAGCCTTACATCTTACTTCCCTACTTAACCAACCTTTACAGACCCTATCTTCTGGGGAAAAGCAACGTGTCAGTTTTGCAATTGCAACCATTATGGAACCTGAACTACTCTTACTTGATGAAGCATTTAGTAATTGTGATCCTTCAAGCCGCAAGCTGCTTTTAAAGCAATTACTCGAATTCAAAAAAAGAGGAATGACAATTGTTGCCATTGATCATCAAACTCAAGGTTACGAAAGTCTCGTTACTCACCAATTAACTATCACAAACAAGAGTGTTCACTTTACTCCTTTCACTCCACCTGTGGCTAACCCTTCTAAAAAAACGCTCTCCCTCCCCGTCCCTAAAAATAAAATTTTTACCTTAAATAATTATTCTTTATCCCTACCTCAAAAAACTCTCTTAAACAACGTTACTAACTACATCCCTCAGGGGATCACCCTTCTCACAGGTGAAAATGGTAGTGGTAAATCAGCATTTTTTAATTCACTCATTAAAATGATGCCTTACCAAGGCCACTTACTTTACCAAGAAAAAGAAGTCCGTAAATTACGGCAAAAAAAATACCTCACCACAGTTGGTGAAGTATTTACTGATAGCACTCCTCAATTTTTAAAGCTTACTGCTGCCGCAGAAATTGCTACAGCTAGACGAAAAACAAAGTTTTTTTCGCAAAAAGAAATTGACCAAATGATTAAAGAACTCAACCTTCCTGATTTAGATCAATCCATTTATACTTTATCAGGCGGTCAAAAAAAGAAGCTCCAAATTCTTTTAATGTTGTTAGAAAATCATCGTGTTCTTTTGCTAGATGAGCCTTTGACTGGACTTGATTACGATAGTCAACAACTTGTTTGTAAGTGGCTCAAAAAAAGTGCTCGCTCTAAAAATATTGTAATTATTAGTCATCAAGTTGGTCCTTTAAGTGAAATTATCAACTATCACTTACACTTAAAAGATCAAAATTTAGTTTTTGAAAGTAGTCTTAACCTTGAATCCTAGTTTAAAATTCTTCTTATTTTTAATAATTTCTCTTGAAATATCTTTTATCCCCAATTTGGTTATTAACCTAACTTTTTTGGCAGGTTCTTTACTTTATCTTTTTATAAGCAAATATTCTCTCAAAAAACTTGCTCTCATTATTGTCTTTGCCTTTCCAGCTGCCTTTGCAATCTTTAGCTCCCTTTATTGGTTTAGTGATGAGCCAAACTTAATAGCAGCTTGGACACTCTTTACAAGAATGTATGTCTTAATCTTTTTAGGAGTTATCCTAATTAACACCACTCCTCCTCTTACGCTCGCTCGTTCATTAGAGCAAAACTTTCATCTCCCTACTAAACTTGTTTATGGCTGGCTAGCTGCTTTCAACTTTATTCCACAAATGCAAGTAGAACTCAAAAAAATTAAAGTTGCCACATTAATGCGGGGGCAAAATCTTTCTTGGTGGTCACCAAGTTTATATTTTAAAGCTATTCTACCTGCCTTAGCTCATAGTGAAGAATTAAGTGAAGGAATGTTAGCTCACGGCTTTGGTCGTTATTCAAAACGTAGCAAAATAAAAACCATCCCTCTCACTTGGAAAGACTGGCTTATTTTTATTTTCTTTTTGCTTTTTATCCAAATATTTTTTATTTTTTGTACAAAATTTTACTTATGATACGGACTACCGTTATTTATCATGAAAGCACGATAAATTTGCTCACTAAGTACCAACCGCATCAATTGATGAGGCATCGTGAACTTACCAAAGCTAATTAATTGATCTGCTCGTTTATTAACAGCCTTACTAGTGCCTAAACTTCCTCCAATGACAAAAGTAATATCAGAATGACCATAGGTAGCTAAATCAGAAATTTCTTTAGCAAATTCTTCACTAGTTCTTTCTTTACCTTTAATCGCTGTTACAAAAACATATTCTTTATCCTTAATCTTACTTAAAATTCGCTTTCCTTCAATTTCTTTTACTTTTTCCATTTCAGCGGGGCTTAACTTTTCGGGAGCTCTTTCATCCGGCACTTGTACAATTTGCATCTTGGCATAACGATCCATCCGCTTCAAGTATTCAGCAATTCCATCTTTAAAGTACTTTTCCTTGAGCTTACCAACGCAAACAATTTTAATATTCAATTTTACTTCTTTCCTTCTTTAAAAATTTATACAAAAAGCTACAAAGCAAAACTTTGTAGCTTTTTAACTGTCTAATTTAAGGTTACATTAATGTCTTTACTTTTACCATCACGAATAACTTGTACTGTAACATGATCGCCAACTTTATGGGCATAAAGCACAGTGTGAAGACTTGCTACATCACTAATATTTTTATTATCAACCTTAGTAATTACATCTCCAGCTTTAATCCCTGCTTTAGCAGCAGTGCCATTCTTGGTCACTGAAGCTACTAAAACACCACTTTTTACATTGGAAGATACACCCAGTTGTTTCTTAGCATAATCAGTTAACTCACTGATTGAGGCAACTCTAATTCCTAATTGCGGACGGGTAATCTTACCATTTTTAACTAATTCATTAATAATCGTTACTACTTCATCACTAGGAATTGCAAAACCCATTCCTTCAACCGAAGTACCATCGCCTGATGAAGAAAGCTTCATTGAGTTAATCCCAATTACTTGGCCTGATTCATTAACAAGAGGACCACCTGAGTTACCAGGATTAATCGCAGCATCTGTTTGAATTACTGTCGCCTGGTTAGTAACTTGACCATTTGAATTAGTTACATCAATTGTTCTACTTTTTGCAGAAATAATTCCTTGAGTTACACTACTTGCATATTGACTACCTAAAGGAGAACCAACTGCTATTACAGGTTGACCAGGTTCAAGATTTTTTGAATTACCAAACTGAGCAGTTTGAGTTACATATTTGCCATCAATTGTTAAAACAGCTAAGTCAGTTTCAGCATCAGCTCCAACTTTTTTGGCAGTTACTTTTTTACCATTGCTTAAAATTACTTGTAAAGCATCACTACCTGAAACCACATGATTATTAGTTACAATATAACCTTTACCATTAGATTTCATGTAGATAACTCCTGAGCCTTCACTGTAAGTTTCAAGATCTGATTTAGAACTTGATTTAGAAGAACTTGAAGAATCACCAAAAATTCCAAAAGGATCTGAACTACTAGTAGAACTTTGACGCTTTAAATTCACCACTGAAACAACAGTATTTTTAACTGTATTGTAAGCCGCTGTCATTTCACCTGAATTTTTACTAGTATTTTTAACAGTTTTTACAATTGGAGTACCAGATTGACTAGCACTATCATTATTAACTTGTGATAACCCAGCATAAGCAACTCCACCACCTAAAAGTCCTGCTACTACACCGATAATTCCTGTTTTTACTAAATTATTTGTCTTCTTTTCAGTCATAAATATCTTCTTCCTCGTTTTTCTTAATTATATAGCTTAAGAACTAAATTTGAAAAAATAGTGAATTTCTTCTCCGATTTTTTTAAATTTCAATTAAGTTAGTTGGAGTTTCTACAGCTGTATCAATAATCTCGACATCAGCAGGTAAATTTGCATCCCCTTGAACTAAGATCTTTTCAGCTGCATCATGAGCCTTAAACTTTGTATTATTCTCCTGACTGCGGTGTGCTAAAAAAATGTGTTCTGTATTAGGCTTCACCACATCTAAAAGTGCCTCACCAGCTTGCTGGTTAGATAAATGACCTACATCTGACAAAATTCGATGCTTTAAATCCCATGAATATGGACCATTACGTAATAATTCATCATCATAATTAAATTCAATCAGGTAACCATCTGCTGCAGCAATCTCACTCTTTACTTTACTAGAAACATAACCAGTATCAGTCAAGCAGGCAAATCTTTTACCATCACTTTTAAAAACATAATATTGAGGTTGAGCTGCATCATGACTTGTAGCAAAGCTAGTGACTTCTAGATCCCCAAAAGTTTTGGTCTTTCCTGGTTCAAAAGCATTAATTTGATTTACGGGCAATTTCCCAATCTTACCAGTTTCATTTAAGTACTGCCATGTCCCAGAATTAGCATAAGCATTGATTTGAGGATAACGGCGCATTAACACTCCTAGTCCTCCCGAATGATCATGATGATCGTGGCTCAGAAATACCATGTCAATTGTTTTAATGTCCACTCCTACTTTTTCTAAAAGTAGTTTTGTCTTTTTTCCAGAAAGACCTGCATCCATCAAAATATTATGCTGCTTAGTTTGAATTAAACTTACATTGCCAGTTGATCCACTAGCTAAAACAGAAACTTTCAATTCTACATTCCCTTTTGATCATTAATCATTGCCCCTGTAAAGGCGTTTACTTTTTTGTAAGTAACTGATTTATTGTCGTTATTTTCAATCGCCGCTACCCAACTTGGTAAAAAAATCACACTTCCACGTACTTGGACTAACTTCGTATAAGCAAATTTAATCCACAATACTTTGGAATTATTTGGCAACTCACTGTATGTATACAAAGAACGAATCGCTGCTTGAGAACTAATCGTTGTTTGTCTTTCTCTAACTGGAAATACTTTATTAGTGTAGCGTTGATAATAGGAAACAATTTGATTATCTTTTAAGTTAATATGAAGTCTTGCTCGGTTTGCATAAAGAACTCCATAAGGCGTTTTTTGTAAAAAAACATAATCTTGTTTACTGGATAAATCAGCTACATACACATAATCTTTCCCATTATAAACATACTGAGAATTGTCTTTAAATTTTTCTATTTCTTTTAAAGCTTCTTTTTTATTTTTACTGACCTCAATTGGTTCAGCCAACTTTGCTGTCAAACTTTTTTCGTTAGTATTTGGGGCAAGTATCAAAGCTTCACCATCTAGTTGCTTTTTAGCTTGAGTTATCCATTTACTATCACTAGAAGCTGCCAAATAATAGCCACCTGACTGTTGATTATTAGTAGCTGGAACTTTAATATTATTATTTTGCAGTTCTTTAGCCAAAGTAGTTGAATTTTTTAAATTATACTTAGGAGTATTAGAAAGTAATTTCGGTGCTTGAATAATTTCGACTCCAAGAAAGATATTTATTCCAATAAAAACAATCAAGAAAATCCATTTTATTCGCTTAAAATCCATTCTTTCTTACTCCTTTCCTTGAGCTTGAGTGATCCATTCATTCATTGACTGCCATTTACCGTTGATCTTAACGTAGTATGCTGGTGTCAAAGTTACCAACCGGGCAGATTTATCATTATCTACTTTACTGGTATAACCGACTATAATACGAGAAATTTTACTTTTATCATAGCCAGCTGCTTCTAATTGATTTAATGCTTCTGCTGTTGGCTGTAATTTTTTCTTACTGCCATCATTTGGAATTGGAATTTGTAAGTCTAAACTATTAAAGTTTATTTTTAAACCATTCGTCGCAAAATTAATTTTAGCGCGAGAATTATATTTACCAGTTAAAAAGACTGGGTATTCTTCAACATAATTTTGATAAATCAAAACATTATTATCAGCATCAAAAAAGTGTAAATCTGGTTCACTCAAGCCAATTTTTCTTACGTAATATAAACTAGAAGTCAATTTATCTGTCACCGATTTCGGGCTCTTTGTTTCACCATAGTTTACATATTCGTAGTCATTATTTTTCTTAGAAGCAATTAAACGTTCATAAACTCCATTTGAATAAGTAATTGAATTAGTAGAATTTCTTTGATTAATTGAGCCTGTTCCTAATAAGCGATATACAAAATAAGAGTCAGCCTGGTGATCAGTCAAATAACTATAAATTGGTAAAGAAGTTGACTTTTCAAAAAAGGTTAAATACATGTTATCCAGACGGTAGAGACTAACTGGCAACTGAGTTTTCGTTTCACGAATCTTTTGATAAAAATTATCAAATTTTACTTTATTAACTGGAATTTTATATAAGCAATAATCTGCGTCATTACCTAAATAAATATATTTTTGACCATTAACTGGAACAAAAAACCGATTAAATTGGCCATTGTTTATCTTCTTTAATCCTGTTAAAAATAAAGAAATTGTAATTTGATCTGGGTAAGTTAATTGAACATAATTTTGATTTTTTAGTAAGTCATCATATTCAGATTTTGATTTTCCAATTTTTTCTGGGATTACACTTTTTAGACTTTGAGTCATATTAGAAAATTGCAAAGGTAAATTTCCCCGCCCTGCATATACTTGATAAAGTTGACTACCTTTATAGTACATAATCTTTGTTGGCATATAAATTTCTCGCAGAGATTTTTGTCCCACCTGTTTATTAGGAGATTGATTAGAAGTTTGCTCAATTTTTGTAAATCTAGAATCTGAACTCCAAATATAGCCAGATAAGCCAAGTGAAGTTAGAATCATAACAACTAATGCAATTGTTAACGCATGATCACTAATTTTATTTTTAGATTTCATCCCAATTGTCTCCTTCCTCTGCCATTGATTCAAATGGTAGTGAAATGTAGAAAGTTGAGCCGTGACCTTCAGCACTATCAGCCCAGATTCTACCATTGTGAGCTTCAACAATTTCTTTAGAAATTGCCAATCCTAAGCCCGTTCCTCCTTGCTTTCTTGAACGAGCCTTATCAACCCGGTAGAAACGATCAAAAATTTTATTTAAGGCTTTGCGTGGAATTCCTAATCCTTGATCAGAGATACTTAAAATAATATGATCTTTAGCTTTTAGTAAGCGCACTGTAATTACTCCACCATCAGGTGAATATTTAATTGCATTATTCATAATATTATCAATTACTTGCATTAATTTATCTGTATCAATTTCAACCCACAGATCTTGATTATTCAACTCGCGCTTAATTGTGTATTTTTTATGATGATCATTTTTTTCATCAGTTTTGATCATCATATCAAACCGATTCAAAATATGGCTTACAAAGTCATTAATATTGACCCATTCAAGATCCATCTTAGCTACTCCACGATCCATACGTGATAAAACCAGCAAATCATTAATCATTCTAATCATTCGCTGGGTTTCATCTTGAATAACCTTTAAGAAATGTGGGGCAATCTTTGGATCTTTCCAAGCTCCATCATTCAAAGCTTCTACATAGGCTTGGAGACTAGTTAGGGGCGTTCTTAATTCGTGTGAGACATTTGAAACAAATTGTTGCTGCTCACGTTCATTTTTTTGTTGTTCTGTTACATCATGTAAAACACACACCATCCCTGAAACAAAGCCAGTTACTCTTTTAATTAAAGAAAAGTTGGCATGCAAGATTAATTCATCAGGACTGTTAGGATTAATTGTTACCAGTAGCTCTTGCTGGTTACTCATTAAATCCTGCATTGTGATATCTTTTAAACCTAAGACCTTAATAATTGATTTTCCAATAACCTCAGATTCAGGTTTTTCCAAAAAATTCAAAGCCGTTTCGTTAATAATAGTAATATTTCCATGACGATCAGTTGCAATTACGCCATCAGTCATATGAGACAAGACGCTGTCTAAGCGCCGACGTTCGCTATCAGTTGCTTCTTGCGTTTTCTCAATTCTAACTGACAATGTATTAAATGCTTTAGCAAGTTGTCCTAGCTCATCATTTGCATAAACTTTTACTTTCCCTGAATAATCACCATCTGCAATTCGCATCGCCCGCTGACGAATTTCTTCAATTGGCCGTGTAATGGCTCGTGAAATTACTAATGAAACGATTGCTCCTAATAACGCCGCCACCAAAGAAGCAGTTAAAAAAGTCAAAGATACATTGCGGATATTATTGAACACGCTTTGCATACTAGCCCGAACATAAATTGCCCCCACATTAGTATTAGTACCATTAGTTGCAGTTAGAGGCGTAATTTGAATCATATTATTACCATTTTCATTTTCAACTTGTGAAATTTGTTTTCCATTGGTAATCGCATCTTTAATCTCGTTACTAGTATCTCTTTGACCAACACGTGCTTGATCATTAACATTAGAAACTGCTCTAATTACTTGTTTATTATCCACAATTATCATTTGATTAATTGCATCATTATTGTAATTTGTAACAATTTTACTCAGTTGCTTGTTAGCACTTTGAGTGTTTGCTCGACTCAACTGGTTTGCAATTTGATTACTAATGATACTTGGTACTTGAATAGAAGTTTCAAAGTTTTGAATAGAACTTTGCTCTAGCTGCCTAGTAAAATAAGCACCAATTATTTCAATTGTGGCTAACAGCAGTAACATAAAAATCATTGCAATTTTAAAATTTATTGAATTAGCAATTTGTTTTAATTTTTTCATTTTCCCCACAAAAGAAGGCCACTAAATTTAGTGACCTTACCTTCCTTAATCATCAGCTGGATTTTTTACATAATACCCTACTCCACGCCTAGTTACCAAAATGGTTGGTGAAGAAGGATTGTCTTCTATCTTTTCTCTTAGACGTCGTACAGTTACATCAACTGTTCTTACATCTCCAAAATAATCATAGCCCCAAACTGTTTGTAGTAAGTGTTCACGTGTCATTACTTGATCCATATATTGAGCTAAATAATGAAGTAATTCAAATTCTCGATGAGTCAATTCAATCTTTTCTCCATTTTTTTCAGCAATATAGGCCTCAGGCATAATTACTAAATTACCAATTGTGATATTTTTATTTTCGTCATCTTCAGTTGCTTTTTGACTAAGATCACGTCGCCGTAAATTGGCCTTTACACGTGCTACTAATTCACGATTAGAAAAAGGCTTAGTTACATAATCATCTGCACCCATTTCCAATCCAAGGACTTTATCAATTTCTGTATCTTTTGCAGTTACCATGATAATTGGCATATCATGTGTTTTTCTAACTTCTCTTGCTACTTCTAGTCCATCTTTTTTAGGAAGCATCAAGTCTAAAATCATTAAATCAGGATTATACTCTTCAACACGCTCTAATGCTTCTTCACCATCATAAGCGGTTTCTACTTCAAAGCCTTCTTTAGTAAGGTTAAATTTGATGATATCCGAAATTGGTTTTTCATCATCTACCACTAAAATTTTTTTCGGCATTAGATTTTCCTCCTATTTCTTCTACTTTTATTATACTGGTTTATCGACTTTTTTGAAATTTGCAAAAAAATTTTAAAAACTTCTTGCTTTTTTATTTTCTTATGGCATAATAATATTTGTTGGTTATCCAATGGGTGGTTAGCTCAGCTGGCAGAGCAACGGACTCTTAATCCGTGGGTCCAGGGTTCGATCCCCTGACCACCCATCTTTGATAAAGCGTTACCTGAGGTAACGCTTTTATTTTATTTTTACTCAAAAACTTCTTGCTTTTTTATTTTCTTATGGCATAATAATATTTGTTGGTTATCCAATGGGTGGTTAGCTCAGCTGGCAGAGCAACGGACTCTTAATCCGTGGGTCCAGGGTTCGATCCCCTGACCACCCACTACTTCATATTTTAGCACTACAGAATGTAGTGCTTTTATTTTACACTTTTTTAATTTTTTTCTTCAGTCTTTGTTGTTAGAATAAAAGTAAATCAGATTTTCCTTAAGGAGGCTTTTTATGAAAGTTGCTATTATTGGTTGTACTCATGCTGGAACCATCAGTGCAACACAAATTCTAACCAATCATCCTGACACTGAAGTAACTATTTACGAAAAAAATGATAATGTTTCTTTCCTATCTTGTGGAATTGCTACTTATTTAGGTGGTATTACCAAAAACATTGATGACATGTTTTATTCCAGTCCTGAAGTATTAACTAAGCTTGGTGCAAGTGTTAAATTAAAACACGAAGTAACCAGTGTTGATTTAAAGAATAAAACTTTAACTGTCACTGATTTAACCACTAACCAAACACATACTGATTCATATGATAAATTAGTAGTTACTACTGGTTCTTGGCCAATTATTCCTAATTTACCTGGAATCAATAGCAAAAATGTTTACCTATGCAAAAATTATAATCATGCTAAAAAGCTCTTTAAACAAGCTCAAAATGCTAAAAACATTATTGTAATTGGTGGTGGTTACATTGGTGTCGAATTAGTAGAAGCTTACAGCACTCAAGGTAAGAATGTTACCTTGATTGATGGCCAAGATCGCATGTTAAGCAAATACTATGATAAGCGTTACACCGATATCGTAAGTCGTGATTTTGAAGAGCATAATGTTAAACTAGCATTTAACGAAATGGTTGCTGGCTTTGAAGATGACGCAACAGGTATTACGGTAAAAACTAATAATAATTCTTATCACGCTGACATGGCCATTCTTTGTATTGGTTTCCGTCCTAACACTGTCTTATTCAAAGACCAACTTGAATTTAATCCAGATGGTTCAATTAAAACTAATGGCTATATGCAAACTTCTAATCCTGATGTTTATGGCGCCGGTGATGCGGTAGCGGTTCACTTTAACCCTACTAACCACGAAGCTTACGTTCCTTTGGCAACCAATGCCGTCCGTCAAGGTATTTTAGTAGGAACTAATATTTTCGGCAATCAAGAAGTTTACATGGGAACTCAATCAACCTCTGGCTTACAACTTTTTGATAATTCAATGTCTTCAACAGGAATGACTCTCCAAGCCGCTCTTAAGGCTGGCTTTGATGCTGATAGCGTTACCTTTGAAGATAACTATCGTCCAGAATTTATGCCTAATAACAAAAAGGTGTTAGGTACCGTAGTATGGGATAAGAGTAACAACCAAATTTTAGGGGCTCAATTCATGAGTACTTATGATATTTCGATGTATGCCAATGCCGTTTCTGTAATGATTCAAAACCATAATACAATTAACTTTATGGCAATGGTTGACATGTTATTCCAACCTAACTTTGACCGGCCATTTAACTTTATTAATCTTTTAGGTCAACAAGCAGTTGCCAAAGCTAAAAAATAATCAAACTCAGTTTATTTTTAGAAGCAAAGAATGTCTTTGCTTCTTTTTTGTTATCTTTGAGCATTTCGGCAACAATACTATGTTTATCTTTAGAAATCCTTTATAATTAAGGATATGAAAAAATTTTATTATCATACTCTAGCTGATGATCTAGTTAAAAGTAAAAAACAAAATTTTAAACTAAGCGATAATTATCAAATCATTAATCAAAAATTTCCTAATGGATTAGTCAGGACTCTCGCCAAAGATTTTGCAGCTCTTTTAACCTATGGATATTTAAGAGTTAAAATTGTTGGCCGTCAAAAACTAGTTCCTTATCAAAATCAAGGGTATTTTGTTTTTGCAAATCATACTCAACCAATGAATGATGCCTTTATGCCAATTTTGCTTTTTGGCAAAAAACAATACTATGCCATTGCTGACCAAGCAAACTGGGGAATTCCCATCTTAGGCAAACATATCCTTCCTTATGGGGCTTTGCCTGTTGGCAATGATCTAAAGCAATCAATTAAATTAATCAATGCTATCAAAAAGCTCATCAAAACTGGCAATCATATTGTCATTTATCCAGAAGCCCATGTTTGGCCGTACTATACCCAGATTCGTCCTTTTCCTGAAACAAGTATGAATTTTCCTGTTTCTCTCAAGGCACCAAGTTTTGTCATGACAACAACTTATCAAGCGCCTAAACATGGCAAAAAGCCTCAAATTATTGTCTATATCGATGGGCCTTTTCTCCCAGATACCTCATTACCTAAAAAGGTTCAACAAGCTAAATTACATGATGAAATTTATCAAGTCATGCAAAAGCGTGCCAAATCAAGTAACTATCAATACTATCATTATCAAAAAGTAAATTAGAAAGTGATTTCAAGTGAATATTTTATTTTGCGGTGATTCTCATGCCGAAGACGGAGTTTTAATTGCCACTTTGTCTCTTTTAAAAAATTACCAAAAACCACTCCATTTATATGTTTTAACAATGACAGCTAAAAATGATACTAAAACTTTTAGTCCTTTTAGTATGCAAGCAATTAAGGTAATTAACCAACAACTTAAAGAAGTAAATGATAAAAGTAGCATTGAATTAATTGATATTACAGATCTTTACCAAAAAAATCCTCCACTTGCTAACCAAAATACTCGCTTTACTCCTTATGCCTTAATCCGTCTCTATGCAGATGAAATTCCTAATTTACCTGATCGCATCCTTTACTTAGATGATGACATTATTGTCCGAAAAGACATTACAGAATTCTATAATCAAGACTTAACTAATGTAGAATTCGTTGGCGTACTTGATTACTACGGTCGCTGGTTTTACCATGATGAATTCAAAGCCTTTGACTACGTTAACTCTGGTGTTTTACTTTTAAATATGGCTGAAATTAAGAAAACTCATCTCTTTGAAAAAGTACGTCACTTAATTAAAAAACGGGAAATGTTACTACCTGATCAAGCAGCTATTAATAAACTTGCTACTGAAAAAAGAATTGCACCTCGAAAATATAATGAACAACATCGACTGCAAAATGATACTGTAATTCAACACTTTACTACTAGTTTTCGTTTTTTCCCCTACTTTCACACCGTTACTATCAAGCCTTGGCAAGTTGAAAAAGTCCACAAAGATTTAAATATTTATGAATATGATGATATTTTGAATAAGTATCTAGCTTTAAAACCCAAACTTAAAGGACAGACTAAGTAAGAATCCTAAGCCTACTTGCTTAATCTTCCTTAGTCTGGTACTCTTGACCCAACTATAATTAATATTAAAGGATGAATGTTAATGACTACTATTCCAGTTTTTTATACTATTACTGATAACTATACTCCTTACGCTGGAGTCTCAATTCAGTCACTTATTAACCACGCAAACCCTAACCGTGATTACACTATCTATGTTTTAGTCCAAGAAATTAGTGAGCAGCACAAGCAAGCACTCAAGAATCTTGCCACAGATAATGTTCATATCAATATCTTTCATATTGACGATGAATTGTTAAAGCCAATCACTAATACCAAAGAAAACTACTTAAGGGGACAATTTTTCACAATGGCGATTTTTTATCGTTTATTTATTCCTGAATTATTCCCACAATATGATAAAAGTATCTATTTAGATGCAGACACAATTGTCAATACAGATATTGCTGAATTATATGATACTGACCTTGGCAATAACATGTTTGGCTCTGCTCCTGATCTCTCAATCCGTTACATGCCACTACTCCAAGAATATATTAAACAATGTCAAGGAATCTTCCCACCTGAAAAATATATCAATAACGGTGTGATTTTGTTCAACTTAAAAGCTTTTAGAGAGAAAAAATTTATCGACAGATTCTTGTATCTCTTAGGCAAATATCAATTTGATAATCTTGATCCTGATCAAGCTTATATGAATGAAATTTGTGAAGATTATATTTATCACTTAGATGGCAAATGGGATACTATGCCTAACGAAAGTATCCCTCCTATCAAGGATCCCAAAATTGTCCACTATAATCTTTTCTTTAAGCCATGGCATTTTGAAGATGTACAATATGGTAACTACTTCTGGGATGTCGCAAAAGAAACTCCTTTTTATGAAACATTAAAACAAGAATTAGCCAATTTTACTGATGCTGACCGTCAAAAGCAACGTGATGACTTAGAAAAAATGGCCCAACGTGTCAAAGAAATTGAACAGACCAATACTTGGGCAAAAGTGAAACAACAAGGAGAAAAAATTAAACTATGATTATTGGCGGTAACCGCGAAAAAGTTATTGAAAATATCAAAAAAAATGTCTTAAACAACGATTTTCACGCAAAAGCAGAAATTGGTGATCCAAAAATTAGTAACGCTGACAGCTTAAAGTTAGTGAACGATTTTTGGAAAACAAAGAAAAAAAATACTGATAAAGTGACCAGCTTTTTTACCAAGCAATTTTTTAAACAAGCAGCTCAATTGCTAGGCAAAAATGATAAAATTGATAATCCTCAAGATTTACGCAAAATTCCTCGGGCTTTTGTCACTTCAAATCACTTTAACCAACTAGATAGCTTGCCAATTGCCCGCCTTGCCAGCAAAAATCATAAAAATTTGTACTTTGTTATTGAAGACACCAATTTGCTTTTACCTAGCTGGATTGGTTTTCTCATGAAACATTTACCTACAATCCCACTAAGTCGCAGCATTCGTTATTTAGGGCGAGACTTTCCTAAGCATTTAAATGACGTATTAAGTAAAAATAATTGGATTTTAATTTATCCTGAGCAAGAAATGTGGTTCAATTATCGCAAACCTCGTCCAATGCAAAAAGGTACCTACTATTACGCCGCTAAACTTAACGTACCAATTATTTCTTGTTTTACTGAAATTAGAGATACCAAAAGCATTGAAAAAAGTGATCCCAACTTTTTCAAAACTCAAACTATTCTACATGTTTTACCAACGATTTATCCTAATCCTAAACTCAGTGTTGAGCAAAACGCCAAATTAATGTGTCAAAAAGATTATGAGCAAAAAATAGCTGCCTATGAAAAAGCTTATGGAAAAAAATTAGACTATAACTTTTCTTATACTGATATTGCAGGTTATCGCAAAAAATAAATTTCAATCAAATTTTTGCCTACAAAAAAAGAGCGTTCCTCAAAACGCTCTTTTTGGTTAACCAATAATTTTAGCTAGGAATAATTAATTTTCCTTCTCTACTTTTAGTACTTCTTTAGTTTTAGCATTAATTTGCACTTCATGTTTAGTAGTACCATCTACTACTTCAATTTCCCAAATGGTATTTTTACCACTTTGCTTCAAGTCCCACTTATCTGCTGTGCCACTTACTTTCTTTTCTGCAATCTTAGTTGCTTCATTGCGACTAATTAAGTTGTCAACATCTAAAGCTTTTTCATTCATTTCATCCAAATCAGCTTTTTCTGTCTTGTTTGAAAGGATTTTTCCACTAGTTGCATTAACTTTTACTTCATATTCATGGGTTTTATCAAAACCATCAATATTATAAACATAGCTTCCATTTTCTTTTTCTAGAGAAATTTCTTTAACTTCTTTTCCCTTATATTTTTCATGGAACTTATTGATTGCATCAGTTTGACTAAGCTTAATTTGGGCAGTTTTTACAGCAGTGCTAGCTGTCTTTTTAGCGCTGCTCTTATTACTTGCACTTGAGCTAGGAGACGATTGAGAACTCTTAGTATCTGAGCTTGAATTATCGGAACAAGCTGTTGCTGTTAACAAAAGCGCACCAGCTAAAGTAATGCTACCAACTAATTTTGTCCATTTTTTTGCCATAGGTTTCTCCTTAATTATATAACATCATCCATTAAATATACCGCTTACATTTATATATATAATTATTATATAATAAACAATTCATTTTAACCAATCTAAGCCCTTATTTTTTCAAAAATTAATAAATAAAGTTACAATGATAAAGGTAGAGAATTTTAATGGAGGACTTCACATATGAATAGACAAACAATGAACACTTTTTGGATAGTATTTACCATCTTATTAATTATTAGTATTTTTATTTCTCCACTATCTGTTTGGTACTTCCCAGTTAACCTTATTTTACTAATTGCCATTTATGCAGTTTACTACTACTTCATGCGGACTGGACAATATGCCTGGGCAATCTTTGAAGGTGTAATTTCAGCTATCTGGTTCGATAGTTACTTTAAATCACCTTTTGGCGCTGGTACTGATCATCCCATCTCAATTTGTTTTGCAATCATCGGTATCATTTTAACAATTATTGCAGTTATCTTTGAAATTAGAAAACATGAAAACGAAGAATAAACAAAAATGAAGTGCCTCATAATTGTTAGACATAAATCTAACAATTATGAGGTATTTTTTATCACAAAAAGGTCACAAATTAAAACATTTTATGCTTTTATATATAAGGAGATGGTAAAAATGAGTCCTGAGTTAGAAAATAGTATTGAAAAATCATTAGCAGAGTATGCAAGAGGAGATTATCAAACAGTCCACTCTACTGATGAATTGTTTAAAAAATTAGATAATTAAAAATGGCCGAAATTAACTTTACTCCTGAATTTATAAGAAACTATGAAAAATATTTAAGATATTACAACTTTGAGGGAATTCGCCATACATTAAAAGACAAGACCCCAATGGAATATTGGAATCTTGCCTTAGAAATATATTTAAAACTAACGTCCAATTTTAGGGGTTAGCTTCAAGTTGCTTTTGACTTATTCGCCTTTAAAACTTCCATCTTCCACACTGCGGATAAAGTCAGCTAGGTGCTTGTAATAAACATCTGGGTTATCAACCATGTGGTGGTGACCTCCATCTGGTGTAGTGACTAAACGTGAATTTGGAATTTCTTTTTGCATAGTCTTAGCAGTTGAAATTGGCATTGTTTCATTTTCACCAAAAGTAAGCAAAGTTGGCACCTTAATATTCTTCAACTGGTCTCTAAAGTGCCAGTCCTTCAACTTACCAGTAATAACAAATTCATTATCACCTTGAAAGGCATTATAAACAGCAGTTCCACCAAGATCTTTTAAGTGATAGAGCTTAGAAGGTTGCTTACGATCAACAAAGTTAATATTCAAGATTTGGACATCATCTTGGTAACGTTGATTATCATAGTCACCTTTTTCTTCACATTCATGCATGAAATCAATTTCAGTTTGAGGAAGGACTTCCTGACGTCGGCGGTTAACTGCTTCAACATATTCATCAATTTCATCAACCATTGAGGAAACAATTGCTCCTTTTAAGTGTTGACCATACTTAACAGCATATTCTTGAACTAAAAGTCCACCCCAGCTTTGACCAATTAAATAAAAGTTATCAAGGCCAAGCTTTTCTCGAACTTCATCTACTTCATCTAAAAAGTATTCGTAAGTTAAATACTTTTTGGCAATTTCGGGATCAGAATAATCTGGTTGATCAGAATACAAGGAACCTAATTGGTCATACATCGTTACTTGCACATCAAGACCTTGTTTCTTTAATTGAGCAGCTGCATCTTCCCAATATTCATGATTACCACCAGGACCACCATGAAGTGCCAAAAGATGAATATCCCCTTGACCTTGAGTATTTGTCCATAAATGATAACCATTGTCTAAGGTAATAATTTTTGAACCTGTTTGCATAAAAATCTCCTTTACGATTCTTCTTATTACTATTGTAACGTATTAGCACTTCATTTTCTAAAAGCAAAAAGCATTACCCTTCCACTAAATTGAGGTAATGCCTTCACGTCTGATGATAGACGAACATAATATCATTGTAATTTTATTATACTCTTTTATTCAATTATTATCATGGGTTATCGCACCATTTATTGTGGGACTAGTTGAGCGCTAGATGGATCGCCACGATAAACACTAACAGCCAATAAAAAAGCATTACCCTTCCTGATATGAACCCTAAAATTAGGACATATGATTGAGGTAATGCTTTCTCTTATTCACTAAATTTAGCAAAGTCTTCTAACTTACGTCGACTTGGCTTAAATTCATTTATACGTTCGTCATCAGCATATCCTAATGCAATTCCCATGAAAATCTTCTCATGCTCTGGAATATCAATATGCTTTCTAATTGAATCAGGGAAACGGACAATTTCATAAGCTGGAATTGAATCAATTCCCTTTTCAGCAGCTGCTAGCAAAATGCTTTGACCAAATGCTCCTAAGTCATAAAACATATAAGGAACAGCCTTTTCATCTACTGTGATGTAAATTAAAGCTTGCGCATTATATAAATGTCTTTGACGGTCTTCAAAAAAGCTATAGTCTGCCTTGGTAAAATCACTCAATTCCTCAGTAAATTTACCAACATTATCACTTGAATAGCGATCCATATCATCTGGCGTAATTGGCTTAATATCTGTCCAACTAATCGTTCCTTTATCTGCTAATTCCAAGTGTTCCTTCTTAATTGCTTCTAAAGCTTCACCTATCGCAACATGTACATGCCAAGGTTGAGCATTCTCCCAGGAAGGAGCAAAACTAGCTTCTGTTAAGATATCTTCAATGTCTTCTTTGCGAACCTTCTTATCAGAAAATTCACGTACTGCATGACGCTTCTCCATCAATTCTTTAAATGACATCGATTATCCCTTCTTTCTTTTATCTTCTCAGTTTCATTATAAGCCCTGAAACTAAAAAAATTCAAAGAAAGACAATCACTAAATTTGGGAAGTTTTGCGTCGATAAATGTGAACCAAAATTCCTAAAATAATTCCAATTATTGCTGGTACCATCCAAGTAATTCCCAAATTAGCTAATGGGAAATAGTGCAAGCGGAAGGCATCTACACTTTTAACGAAGTTACTACTCTTAAGCGGTTCTGGAAGAGAATAAATGAAATCTAGTACACTTGGAATTAAAGTTAAAATAATGGTAATCTTGTAAACCACATGATCTTTCTTAATTAATGGTGAAATCATTGATAAAACAATAACTACGATTGCTAAGGGATAAAGAAACATTAAAACAGGTACTGACCACTTGATTAATTCATCTAATCCAAAACAAGCAAATAAGGCTGAAAATCCGCAAGTAACAGTTAACCAACCACGGTAAGATAATCCACCAAAGTGAGATTGGAAATCTTCTGCAAATGAAGCTACTAACCCAACTGCGGTTGTTAAACAAGTTAAAACTATCAAAAAGGCTAAGAAGGCTTGACCAAAGACCCCAGCATAATAGGTAACAATTTGTGAGAACGCCTGACCACCGTCAGCAGATACTTTAAAATGTCCTAAAGACATTGCGCCCATTAAGACTAAAGCAACATAGATAACTCCAATTGCTAGCATTCCAATTGTCCCTGACTTCACCGTAATTGCTGCAATCTTGGCTTCCTTTTTCACACCCATCGTTTTAATAGCTGTTACAATTGCAACCCCAAACACTAAACCAGCTAATGCATCTAAAGTATTATACCCCTGCAAAAATCCATTAATAAACGCACCATGAGCGTATTCAGGTGTTACAGGTGCTGCAGCTGGGTTACCAAGTGGCTTAGCAAATGCTACTACAAATACTAAAAAGAGAGCCACTAAAAAGATAGGATTTAATACCTTACCTAAACTAGACAAGATGTCACTTTGCTTAAAAGCAATACCATAAACAACCGCAAAAAATAATACTACAAAGATAATTAATCCAATTCCTTGAAATTGCTTAGGTAAGAGTGCTTTAACACCGACAGTGTAAGACACAGTTGCTAAACGTGGTGTGGCATACAGAGGTCCAATTGTCAATTGAATAAGGGTCATAAATGCTAAAGCAAAAAATCCTCCCACTGGTTTACTTAAATCATAAACCCCATTACTACGAGTAATTGCAATTGCTAACAACGAAAGTAGTGGCAACGCAACCCCAGTTAGAAGAAAACCTACTGCAGCTTGTAACCAAGCAGCACCCGCAAGTTGTCCTAAATGAAGGGGGAAAATTAAATTTCCTGCACCAAAAAATAGTGCAAAAATCATTGATGCTACTACTAAATATTGTTTAGTAGACAATTTTTCTTTA
This sequence comes from Lactobacillus sp. PV037, assembly GCF_014522345.1. Classification (NCBI taxonomy): domain Bacteria; kingdom Bacillati; phylum Bacillota; class Bacilli; order Lactobacillales; family Lactobacillaceae; genus Lactobacillus; species Lactobacillus sp. PV037. Next base: position 1,436,316 of record NZ_CP041987.1, read on the forward strand.
TCTTTCATAATTTCCTCCTAATTTTATTATTTTTTTAATTTTAACAAAAAAATCCCTTATCGGGTAGCCTTCAGTTAAAAATAATACAAAAAAACGGTTCGCCTAAGCGAACCGTTTTTTTATGTTATCTACGCTAATATCTTCCATAGAAATTAATTAGAAAGAGTAAGTTTGTTAGATGAAATTTTTAAGAAAGGAATATTAATTTCTACGTTTCTTTTCAACAGCTAAGCCAAGAATTGCACCTACACTAGCAATCATAAGTCCAAGCATTGCTGCTGCACCGTCATTAGCACCGGTTTGTGGTAAAGTCTTAGAACGTGAGTCCATGTATGACTTACCTGAGTTGTTACCATTAGTGTTACCGTTACCGTTGTTACCAGTTGAGATACCTTCGTGAGTACCCTTAACACCTGCTACAACTTCACTACCATTGCTGTTGCCGTTGTTATCGCCGTTTTCGTTACCTTGGCCGTGAACACCAGCAATGTCATCGCGGTCAGACTTAGGAGCAACTACAACAGTTACAGGAACATCAACAGTTTCACCGTTAGGGAAGATTACACGGATAGTACCTTCGTGCTTACCAGGTGTCTTAACATCTGGTTTCTTTTCCCATTCGTACTTAGTACCTGATGGCATATCATCCTTGTTCTTGATACCTTCTGAAGGGTTTGGAAGTACACCTTGTGGAGTGTGGATGTCTTGTCCTTCTGGAGTTGGGTTATCTACAGTTACAGTTACTGGTACTTCAACAGTCTTACCATTTGGAAGAGTTACGATAACTACTGCTGGGTGGTTACCTGGAGTTGATACATCTGGAGTATCTTTCCAAGTGTACTTAGTACCTGATGGTAAATCAGTTCTATTCTTAATACCGTCTTCTGGATTTGGTACCACACCTTGTGGAGTGTGAATATCTTGTCCTTCTGGAGCAGTTACAACAACCTTAACTGGAACTTCATCTTGTGAACCATCTGGGTAAGTTACGATGATAGTTGCATCGTGTGAACCTGGAGTGTTTACATCTGGAGTGTCCTTCCAAGTGTAAGTAGTACCACCTGGTAATTCAGTCTTGTTCTTGATACCATCTGCTGCATTTGGAACAGTACCAATTACAGTAGGTACATCTTGTCCTTGTGGAGTGTATTGATCAGCATCAGTTGGAGTTACAACTGGAGTTGATGGAGTAGTTACAGTTACAGTTACTGGTACTTCTTCAGTCTTACCATCTGGGTAAGTTACTACAACTACTGCTGGATGTTCACCAATAGTATTTACATCTGGAGTATCCTTCCAAGTGTACTTAGTACCTTCTGGCATATCTTGTGGGTTCTTAATACCTTGTTCTGGGTTTGGAACTACACCTTGTGGAGTGTTGATGTTTTGACCTTCTGGAGCTGGAACGTTAACAGTTACAGGAACTTCATCTTGTGAACCATCTGGGTAAGTTACAACAACTACTGCTGGGTGGCTACCTGAAGTAGTTACATCTGGAGTCTTCTTCCAGCTGTACTTAGTACCTGTTGGTAAATCAGTCTTGTTCTTAATACCATCTTCTGCAGGAGGAACTACACCTTGTTTAGTGTTTACAGGTTGTCCTTCTGGAGTGTACTTAGCAGCATCTGAACCAGCCTTAACGTAAGTAATAGTTACAGTTGAGTTTGGAGTTTCAGCAGTAACACCAGTTACTTCTGGAACTTCTTTAGATTCAACACCGTTAACTTGTGATACGTAACCATCGTGTTGAGGTACAACAACCTTAGTAAAGGTACCAGTCTTATCATTAGTTAACTTGTTAGTAGTAGTGTCGTAAATAGTGTAACCACTGTAAGTAGTGTTACCTTGGTTATCAACAGTCTTAGATCTACCGAATACTACCTTTTGTACACTTGTAGCTTCAGTCTTAGAACCATCTGAATTTGTGGTTTCAGTTACGATAGTTCTAGTTACAGTCTTGAACAAGTCTGAGTAAGCAGGATCATCTGGGTTAGTGATACCTGGGTCACCTGGTTTTTCAGTACCAGTAACGATTAATGGAGTATCAACAACTTGAGTCTTGCCATCTGGGTAAGTTACAGTGATTGAAACAGTAGTCTTACCAATCTTGTTAACATCTGGTTCACCGTTAGTCCACGTGTACTTAGTATCAGGATCTAAATCACCCTTGTTACCAATACCTTGTGATGGGTTTGGCATTACACCCTTAGGAGTAACAATTGGAGTACCAGTTGCGTTTTCTGAGTAAGTCTTACCTGGTTGATCAACGATAACCTTAACTGGAACTTCATCCTTAGAACCATCTGGGTAAGTTACAACAACAGTTGCTGGCTTAGTTCCTGGAGTCTTGGTATCTGGTTCGCCATCTTTCCAAGTGTACTTAGTACCTGTTGGAAGTGATGGAATGTTTGCAATACCTTGTGATGCTTCTGGGTGTCCACCAACCTTAGTATGAACATCTTGGCCTTGTGGAGTGTACTTGTCAGCATCAGTCTTAGGATTTACAACGTTAAGTGAACCTGCTGGTAATTCAACGTCTAAGTAAGTTGGTTGACCATTCTTATCCTTGTCTTGGAAAGTGATACGTACAGTACCCTTAGTATCGCCAGCCTTAAGGTCGTTTGCCCAAGTGTATGATACAGGCTTGTTAGCAGTTAACTTGTCTAAGTTAGTAGTATTAATTAATGCTAATTCAGCATCAGTTAACTTGTCACCTGCTTTAGCTGGAGCTACTTCAGCCTTCTTAGAAGCGGCATCAGCAACTGGAGCAGCACCTTGCATTTCGATAGCTGGACCATACCAACCACCTGATAAAGTTAATGAGTGTTCAGGAGTTGCAAATAAGTTAGTACCAGTTTCTTTGATTAATTCACTGTTTTGACCAAATGTAAGTTTAATTGATGGATTCTTAGATGCATCAGCACTTAATTCAGTAACACCTGGAAGTGGAGCTTCCATAGAAGCCTTGTCTACGTTAGTATTGATTGGAATAATCCATTCAGCTTTAACATCGCTGTAGTTAGTAATCTTGTGACCAGCTACATCTTTACCATTACGTACATCGTTGTTGTTCCACCAAATAATGCTATCAACAGTTGACATTGGATCTGGATACATGCTGTTAGCAGTAGTTTCGTGAAGGTTCTTTAATGATTGGGTAACAGTTACAGTGTAATCAGTACCGATGAAGGTGTTAGGACCTACAGCGATTGGTGCATCAACAGTTTCGCTTGAACCATCTGGGTAAGTTACTGTTACTGGTACAAATACAGGACCTGCTGGAGTGTTTGAACTAGTAGTTACAGTTACGTTACCAGTGTTTGGATCTACCTTAGCAGTTACGCCTTCTGGTAATTTAGTTCCTTCTGGAATCTTGTAAGTAGTTCCTTTTGGAGCCTTAGCAGTCTTACCATCTGCGTCAGTGTAAGTTGGGACACCAGTTTCAACGCTTTCACCTTGTTTTACATTTACAGGCTTGTATGATGGTTGGTATTCGTTAGCATCAGATGGAACAACGTTTACCTTAGCAGTAGTAGTATCTGCAGAACCATCTGGATAACTTACAACAACTGGAATTTCTAAGTTAATAGGTTTTGCATCAGGAGTAGTTTCAACAGAAAGTTTACCAGTAGTATTGTTTACTTCAACCTTAATTCCAGCTGGAATATCGTTTAAGTAAGTTTGATCAATAGCATACTTAGTTCCTTCTGGAGCAGCATCTACAGTCTTGCCATCCTTAGTAATAGTTACAGGAACTTGAACACTCTTACCAATAGTTACAGTAGTATCCTTGTAACTTGGTTGGTAAACATTTCCGTAAGGAGCAGTAATATTTAATGGAATATTAACAAAGTCAACAGAACCATCTTTGTAGGTAACTTTTGCCCAAGCTGATTTATCAGTTGTCTTTAATTGACCAGTTGGGTTTTGAGGTTGTGCTTCTGGCTTACCTTCAGCATCAACCATTTCCTTGTCCCATTCTGCAGCATCTTTAGCTGAGTCGTACCAAGTTACGCTTGAAACAAGGTCTTGCCAGTTAGCCACTGGAGTTGAACCCATTACTTGCTTACCGTTTTCGTCAGTAGTTACCTTAGCTTCTAAAAGATCTTTGATACCCTTATTAGGATCTAAGTTCTTCAAGCTTTGTTGGGTAGTACCATCGATAGTTTGAACTTCTGGATCGTATAAGTCTTTGTCTGATGACTTAACTGGAGAATCCTTTTCAAGAAGCTTGCTACCCATTGCGATACGTTGTGGAGTCCACCAGCTAAAGTTGTTTAAGAAGCTGTTTAAGTATTGGCTGTTAGCACCAGCAGTAATAGTACCTTGGTTAGTGTTTTCGTTAGCCTTTTGTGAACCGTTGTATTGACCAGCACCTTGAGTTGCACCCATCACAACTGAACCGTTTGAAGTTAAGTATGATGAAGCAGCCTTTTGAATTGGAGCAAGTGCTTGTGGGTTAAAGCCGATTGGAGCAAATCCGTCAGCACTCATTGATACACGACCACGTGATTGTGAGTTGGTAATCATCCAAGTGTAGTCAGGGTTGTCACTTAAGTTAGCTCTGTTCCATTGAGCAACTGGAGTGTTAGTAATAGTATCTTGTTGTTTTTGACGTTGGTTGAAGATGAATGAACCACCAATTTCTGGAAGAGTTGGGTTCAAACGTTGTAAGTTTACGTATTCAGGGTTGTTGAAGTTTACGTAACCTGCTAAGTTTTCACCAGCTGGTCCACCGACCCAACCTGGCATAAAGATCATACCAAGAGCAGTTTGTTGTTCGTGATCTTGTAAGTCTAAGGTAGCACCTTCGTTAACATCAATTCTTAAAGTAGTGTTACCAGATGAAGCACCAGTACCCATAGTAATCATTGGGTTAGCACCCTTATCAGTGGTGTTACGTACAATCTTAATTGAACCGTTGTCTTCAATACGGTTATCACTAGTAATTATGGCTGCAGCACCTGGAATACCAGTACCGATTGAAAGAACACCAAATTGGGTACCATTAAAGTTAGCCATTGCTAAATGTCCAAGACCGCCTTCGTAAGCACTCATCTTAGTAGTGATGTCTAAGTTACCAGTCTTACCAGTAATTAAGTTACCTGAGTAAACAGCGATTGAGTGACCGTCAGCTAAGTCCATGTTAACGTTACCGTCGATGTTAACACTACCACCAACTAATTGAGCACCAGTACCTAAAGCAACGATACCCTTAACATCCTTACCACCTTTGATGTTTAAAGTTGCGCCTTCTTTAACGTCTAATGGAGACTTAGTAAATTGACCAGTAGCTTTGTCTTTTACATAGTCACCGTTAGCACGAACTGCAGCACCACCGTATTGTAAGTTGTAGCTGCTAGTTTGTGGCATATTAACAGTAGTAGTACCATCTTCAACTCCAATGTAACCTGCTGAAATAGCATCACCATCATCACCTGGGGTTGCACCACCAGTGTAGGCTTTACTAGTTAAGTTGTTGTTACCCTTTAATACTAAAGTGTATTTTTCGTAACCAGTGTTTGCAGCAGCTGCTGAGTTAGTAGTCATACCAGTAATTACTGGACGACCGTTAACTTCTGCAGTTACGTTCTTGAAAGTAATGGTATCAAGAGCTTGTTTGTCTGCACTAACACGGGTAAGTGAAATTGGTGAATATGAAGAGTAATCAGTTTGAGACTTAGCTGCCTTTAATTCATCAGCCTTAATAGTTACATCTTCAAAAGTCATATCCCAAGCTGCGTGGTTATCACCTTGGTTTTTATCAACAAGGTTTAAGTTTTGATTAGTAAAGTCAATGGTGTTGTTATTACCACTAATAGTAACTTTACGAGCAATATCTTTACCATCGAGATCTTGAGAACCAGCATATAATACTTTTTGTTCTAAACCTAACGCACTTCTGTGAATAGCAGTACCGTTTACCTGACCAGTAACAGTAATATCTTTAGTAATGTTGATGTGATCAACATTTGCGTCGCTCAATGCGCTGATGAAGCCAGCCCAGTCTTGAACATCTTGTGAGTTCTTGTAAACTGGAGCATCTGGATCAGCAGGTTGAGTAGTATCTAACATTGCGTAAGTACCTTGGGCGTTCTTACCAATTACAGCACCCTTAGCAGCTAATGACTTAAGTTCTTCACTTTCAGCTGCTGATGAACTTGCGTTTGAAGTTGCTACTTTAGCATCAGATTTTACTGCAGCACTTGAGGCTGGAGCTTCTGACTTAACTGCTGATGATGAAGTTGCTTCACTCTTAACAGCTGCACTTGCTACTGATGAGCTTGCGCTTGAAGCAGCTGAACTTGCTTTTTCAGTTGTTGCTGAACTTGCTGCGCTTGAAGCTGGAGCTTCTGACTTAACTGCTGCTGAACTAGCAACATTTTCATCCTTATTAGCATTAGCTGCAACTTTTTCAGTTGCTGGAGCATTATCAGTAGTTGCTGCGTGAGCTTGTTGACTACCGATTCCTGTTAAGAAGAAACCGATTAATACTGAAGCAGCACCTACAGAAAACTTACGAATAGAGAAACGTTCTTTCTTTGCTTCCATCTTGCGTAAGCGTTCTTTATAATTCTTTTTAGATAACATCTAAAATAAACTTCCTTTCTTCATCTTTCTCTTACATCCAAGAGACTTAAAAGTTATATCAATTTCATTACGGTTCTTACTTTAAACCTTTTTTTATTTTTTTCAAGTATTTCGATTGTTATTTAAAATATTTTGTTCAAAATGTTTTTTATTTTTTAAGTTATTTTTACCCTTATTATTCTTTGGTATCAACGATTTACAGCGTTTTATATAAATTATTTTATTTTTTGATTTTTTGTATTTTTATTCTGATTTTACCGATTTGTTGTTATTTTATACCTATATAAAATAAAAATATATAATAAAAAACACTATTTTATTAAATGACATTTTAATTTTAATTTTTAAGTAATTTAATTTCCACTATATAAATATATATGTCTTAGTATAATAAGACCGCTAATTACTTATTTTAACTGCTATTTTCTTTTCAATATAGATCCTTTATTCTCATTTTATTTTTAAAATAACACTCTATATTAAAAAACACTTATTTTCTATACGAATTTGAGATTTTTTTGTTTAGGCATTATTTTTTTGCTGTTTTTTACTTATTTTCTATGTATTACCGATACTTATACATAAAAATAGTGATTAGAATTACTTTCTAATCACTCTTTTCTTTCTTCTGTTATCTTTTCTAACTAATATTTATCACGATAATGATAAATTACTAACGGTAAAATTGTTACCACAATACAAATTCCAACCATTATTCCAATATAGAGCATTCTTAAGTTAGCTGGTGTCCCATCTGCTGGAATAAAACTAACAAAGAAAGCAATAATGGTAATAATCAAAGCTACAATTGAAACAACAATGCTCCAAATACGATTCTTACTCATATAATAGCTACGAGGTAAATCATCATGTTTAATCTTTAAGTTCATGTAAGCAATCAACATTAAAATATAAACAATCAAATATTGTGCAGTAGTTGAGGCCATTGAAACATTAAAGGCAAAATCACTATTACTTCCACTTGAAAAAGTTAAAATTACTGCTGAAACTGTGACAATTAATGATTGTAGGATAATTAAGCGCATTGGGACATCCCTCTTAGTAGATTGCGCAAAATACTTAGGCATATAACCTTCATTAGCTGCCACAAACATCCCTTGACTAGGTCCAGACAACCAATTACCAAGTTCTCCAACAATTCCTAATGCTAGAAGCACACCAATAATCTTTTGAATTAAGTCCCCTGGTAAGCCAATTGAATCAATAATCTTACCAAATGCATAAACAAAGCCTGTACTATTTGTAATTTGATCTTTAGGTACAGCCATTCCAATTGCTAAACTACCTAGTAAGTCAAAACACATTGCTGTTAAAGCTAAGCCCCACATTACCTTTGAGTAAACTTTTGGATGACGTAAATGTTGCACGTGTGGTGCACTCGCTTCGCCCCCACAAAAAGCTAATATAAATGGAACAAATGCTACTAAAGTTGCTCCTGAAAGATCATGAGGGATCATATTACTTAAAGAAAGGTGGAAATAAATTGGTCTTCCTTGAATTAAGTAAATAATGAAAGCAATGATTAATAAAACAACTGGCAGGGCAATTCCTACTCCAAATAACCATTCTGCAATCCGGCCAATTTTTTTAACACCTACATATTCTACTAAAGTAATACTCCATAAGATAATCATCATTAATACAAAACGAATCCATGGGGTAGTATTAAAGGCTGGAACATTTAAAGTAATTGACATTGCCCCAATAATGACATACATCATCATATTCATTCCAATTGTAATGTGAATCCATTGGTAAAAGAGGGTAACCCAACCGGTTTTTTCTCCTAAGGTTCCCTTTACCCAGGTAAAAATTCCTCCCTTTTCCCAACCTTTAACAGAGGCCATTTCTCCTGCCATCTGAGTAATGGGGATAAACCATAAAATTCCTGCTAACAGAATATAGAACAAAGCTGTTGGACCTGTTTTACCAAAGGGTGCTAGTTCATTAACTGAAATAACCATGGAAGATGTCATGGCAAAGAGTTTCAGTCCTGTCAGCCGATTATATTTCTGATCTTCTTCTAACTTAATCTGTGTCTCGCTACTGTCGTTCACGATGATTTCCTCCTAAAATTATCTTAACGTTGTCTAATTATACACTACTTTAAGAGCTATTTTACAAATTGGTCTAATTTTTTTAAAAAAATAATTGCCTTTATAGCAATAATTAAGAAGATATTTTTGATTATTAGTTAAAATTGGTCTTTTCCAATTTGCTTTATTACTTGTTAGCTTCTATGATGATAGTGACCAAAAATTAAGACCTAGCAAAATCTGAAAGGAATAACATCTTGAAAATACTTTTAACTGGCGACAGTATCTTGGCGCGCCATGAAGAATTTGACGAACCTGCAATCAACCATTTTTTATCTCAAAAGTTTCCCCAGGCTAAGCTAATTAATACCGCTTACCCTGGTCTAAATAGTGGGGGACTTTGCGTGAGTGCTAATAAACGAATTCTACAACCAGAAAAATGCGATTATTTAGTCATTTTAATTGGCACCAATGATTTAGCAACTCATAAACAAGTTCCCCTTGAGCAATTTAAGGCTAATCTCCAGTTTTTAGTCTCCAGTATTATCTGGCGTTACTCTCCTAAGCGAGTCATTTTTGTCTCACCACCTGCTGTTGATGAAACCAAGCAAGAAGTTCGTTCAAATACATTAGTTGAAAAATATAGTCAAGTAATAATAGAAGTGTGTGACCAATATCAGTTAACTCATATTGATTTATTTAAAGCAATGCTTGAACATGGCAACTTACCAGAGTTATGCCACGGCTTAAAAAATGATGGTTTGCACTTTGGAGAAGCTGGCTATTTATTACTCAGCGACCTTTTAGCTACTGCGATTGAAAAAACTTTGTAACAGAAAAACTATTTTTTTGTAAAGGAAAACATATCCTTTTCAGCACAGGGACTAGTATAATAGGTTTTGTATAGTGAAAACTTATATCTTATAAGTGGAAGGATATGTTCAAAATTTTATATAAAAAGATAATTACTCTGGCTGCTTCAATTGGATTAGCTACTACTCCACTAGCTGCCAGTTTTACTAATGCTCAAACTGTTCACGCTGCTAGCAAAACCTCAATGCGTACCTATGTTAGAAATGTGATGCAAAAATATCACGTTCGTGGAGATATTTTGGTTGTTAAAAATGGTAAAACACAAAATATTACCTATGGTTATGGTTACTGGGGCCATCGGATAAACAATAATAACGCTCAACTTGTTTATCCTTCTGCCTCCCTTCAAAAAGTCATTACTGCTGCCATGGTTATGCAATTAATGGAAGAAAAAAAGAATACCAGCCAACAATTTGACCAAAACACACCTGTTTCACGTTGGTATCCTCAACTTAAAAATTCCACTAAAATCACTGTTGGCAACCTCCTAACTCATACTTCCGGAATTGATGTAGCTAACACTGAAACTAACCGTGGAGTCAATTATTCTGAAGAAGATGCAGTTAACTGGGTAATTAACCAAGCTAATGCAGCTTCTTTAAAAGAACCTAACAAAGAATTTCTCTATAATAATGCTAACTACATTCTTCTAGCTGGCCTTATTTCTAAAATAACAGGCAAGTCTTATGCAACTAACCTCAATGAACGAATCAGTAATAAGCTTGGCTTAAGTAGAACTTTTGTTGCTTCACAAGTACCTACCAGCAAAATTAAAGCAGTCTCTTATAATTGGAATAAACATAATTACCAAAATGGTATTACAATGAAAAACACTGTTGCTTCCCAAATTGTAGGAGCTGGTAACCTCTATACAACTCCAAGCGAATATTACAAGATTCAAGTTGGTTTAACCAATGGGCAGATTCTTACCCAGACCCAATTCTATAATATGACTCACTTAAGTAGTCGCAAAGGTTCCTACTCCGGCGGACTCTACATTAAGCAAAACGACAAGCTTAAATTAGCCTATGGTGATATTAAAAATACTCACTTTGGAACTTGGGTCCAACTAAGCAATGACAATAAAAATGGAATTGTCATGTTTTTAAATCAGACTAATAATAATAAAAATACCGAAAAAGCTGTTGGTTATCAGGTCTTGAATCATATTAAGAAAAATTACTTTAGTAAAAAATAATCTTTAAATTTCTGTTACGATTAACTATTTCGCTAAAATTAAGCATACAATGTTAATTGAGTTTAATTTAGAAGTAAATAAGTAAATATTGAAGGGATATTAACAGTGAAAAAGAAGTTTATGGCTTTATCTGCAGCCCTTGCCCTCGGTCTTAGTCCTGCAGCTACTTTATTTAACAGCAAAACAAGCCAACCAGTTCAAGCAGCAAGCTATGATCAATCAGAAATGAGAACTTTTGTAAGATCCACTATGGCTAAGTATAAGGTTCGTGGTAGTGTCTTAGTAGTTAAAGATGGAATTGCCCAACCTATTAATTATGGTTATGCTTGGTACGGCAAGCGTTATGGTAATGGACGCTCAAATATTGTTTACCCTACCGCTTCCTTACAAAAGGTCATCACTGGGGCAATGATCGTTCAGTTAATCAACGAAAAAAATAATACTAGTCAAAGTTTTTCTCAATACACTAAGATTTCTCGTTGGTACCCTAACTTAAAGAATGCTGACAAGATTAGTGTAGGACAGCTTTTAACCCACACTTCTGGAATTGTGGCCACAGGAACTGAATATAATCGTGGCATTAATTATTCAGAACAAGGTGCTATTGATTGGATAATCGACAAGATTAATACTACTCCTGAAAATGAACCAGGTGGTTACTACTATAACAATGCCAACTACATGCTTTTGGCAGGAATTATTCGTAAAGAAACTAACCAATCATATCAAAGTAATTTCAATTCCAGAATTATAAATCGTTTAGGCTTAACTAATACCTACCTTTATGAAGATATTCCTAGTTGGAAGACAGATGCTATTTCTTACATCTGGCAAAATAAAAACTATCAAGATGCCGACTACATTAAGAGTACCGTTGCCTCTCAAATTGTAGGAGCTGGGAATTTATTTACGACACCTCTCGAATACTACCGCATCTTACAAGGGATGATGAATGGACAAATTTTAAGTAGTAGTGATTTCCATTACTTAACTCACCTTGCATCAATGAGTAAAGATCGCGATTATTCTGGTGGTCTCTATCTCTACAACAATGGTAATTTAAAGACTGCCTTTGGTAGTATCTACGGGGTTCACTTTAATAGTTGGGTTCAATTAACTTATGATAACCAAAACGGAATTATTATGTTCTTAAACCAAACTTACAATGGTAAAGATAATAGTAAAGCTGCTGGTTATGAAATTTTGAATCACATTAAAGCTAATACTTTCGTTAACAAGTAATAACAGAATCTAAAATTCTTAAATCACAAATAGCCAATATTCTTGGTTTTCTAAAACCTTGATATATTGGCTATTTCTTTTTACTTATTTAATTTAATCCCACAAAAAATTGGTAATCCTTGTTGTTACTTGCGAATTATAAGTTAGACGTCCATGATCTGCGTTAGGGCCATAATATTTTTGTAATTGATAATTTGGATCACTACCAACTAAATATTTTAATGATTCAGAAGATACATTTGAAACTAACCCATCTGAATTATCTGCTTTATTGCCAACAATATTTAATACAGGAAGTTGGGTTTGGCTATATAATTTACGTAACTGCAAAAGTTGTTTGTAAGTTGAATTCATTTTGTTTGGCTTACCGGCTTCATTCAACCTTAAATTCTTGGGTTCAGCCATATCTTCTGTTGCTCCCGGAAGGTTAACACCATCAAATAGTCCTGCAATTGCTACTTGTTTGTTCAAAGTAGGTAATTTTTCTCGTTGACTGGCAAGTAAATAATACATGACTGACATATTTCCTAAAGAGTGAGCGACCATATTTACTTTTTTAATACTATATTGTTGTTTAAGTGCCTTTACAACATTTACCGCATACATCCCTGCCTTAGGGAGATTGAATTGAATATTATTTTCATAATTAACCTCCACAATTGGATTAATTGCATTTTGCTTCAAGGTGCCAACAAAAGTCACCTTACCATCTGGATCAACATTGGCCCGAATTACATTATTCGTAAAACCTAAGCGTTGAGCTTTTTTTACTAAACTTTCTTCTGCATGATAATTGCTCATTGCACCATGAAAAATAAGTGTGGGCGTTGATTTTACTTGATATTTTTTAGAAAAATGTACTTTTGCTACTTGAGTTTCAGGATTTTTAGCAGCTTGTGGTTTAGCTTTACTGCAAGCTGCTAATCCTAAAACCAGAAACAATACTAAGATTAAAGATATTTTTTTCACTATTCTCTTCCTCAATGTTAGCCTTTTTTCAGATAATACCACTATTTTTTTAAGTAGAGGTTAAAAAAGCAATAAAATTATTTTATTAAAAAGTAATTACTTATAATTATAAAAAGCAAAAATTATAATAATTATGAGGTGAATACTAAGGGAAATTTTACAAGTACGCAAACAAGGGAATTCATTAATGGTTGCTATTCCCAAAGCATTCAATATATCATCTGGGACAAAACTTAGACCTAAACTAACTAAAAAGGGTATTTTTTATGAATTTGTAGAAGCTGATGACTTTTTTGATTTTGATGAAGAAATATTAAAAGACTTAATTAGTCAAGGCTACGAGGGGAATGAACTCATTAAACAATTTCGCTTAATGAAAAATAATATACCTCTTGGTTTAGAAGAATTAGAAAGTGAAGCAAGAAAAACTTCCCCCCTTTCTAAAGAGCAGGCCATGAAAGAATTTGGTCTCCAAGTAAACTTAGGCGTTAAAGCAACAAAAAAATCATAATTCCTCTTTCAATGAGAAATTATGATTTTTTCTATCTTCATTTATTCTTCGTTAAATAAGGCTGTTGATAAATAACGATCTCCACCATCTGGAGCAACAGTGACTACAGTATGACCTGCGCCTAATTTTTTAGCTAGCTCAATTGCACCCGCAATATTAGCACCGGCTGAAATTCCTGGCAAAAATCCCTCTTTGCGACCAACTTGACGAGCTGTTTTCATTGCTTGATCAGTGGAAATTTCTACCACATCATCATAAACTTCCTGATCTAAATTCTTTGGAATAAAACCAGCAGAAATTCCTTGAATACCATGTTTTCCAGTCTTACCATCCTTTAAAAGTGGTGATTCAGCTGGCTCTAAAGCATAGACTTTAGTTTCAGGATCAGCTTGCTTTAAGGCACGTCCAATTCCTGATAAAGTTCCTCCAGTACCAACACCTGCTACAAAGGCATCAATCTTTTTTCCCAATCCTTGAAATGCGCCAATAATTTCCGGACCAGTGGTCAATTCATGAATATTAGGATTTTCTGGATTATCAAATTGCATTGGCATAAAGTAACCATGATTTTTAACTAATTCTTCTGCCTTAGCAATTGAACCTTTCATCCCTTCAGCAGCAGGAGTTAAAATTAATTCTGCTCCATAACCCTTCATCAATTTTCTTCTTTCAACACTCATACTTTCAGGCATTACAATAATTACCTTGTAGCCCTTAGCAGCTCCCATGCTGGCTAATCCAATTCCAGTATTACCAGAGGTTGGTTCTACAATAGTGTCACCTGGCTTGATTTTGCCTTCACGTTCAGCCTTTTCAATCATTGCCAAGGCAATTCTATCTTTCACTGATCCTGCAGGATTTTTTGACTCTAGCTTCACATAAATGTCAGCCATGTTGTCATCAGTAATATTATTCAATTTCAATAAGGGAGTGTTTCCTACTAATTCAGTAACTGAGTTGTAAATTTCTGCCATAATTTTTCTCCTTAATTAATTCATTAATCCAATTTTTAAAAAAATGCTCCTGGGTATTTTTCCATTTAAATTCTGGTAAATTTGGTGTTTCACGTGAAAAATAATTTTCAGGCTTTTGATAATTTCTTTCTGGATGAGCATTTATTTCTCGTTGATACTCTTTTCTAAGAGCATTTCTTCCATACTCTAAGTGAGCAAACAAAAATGTTCTTTCTGGATATGGAGGCGAAGTCACTAAAAGTAAGTTTCTATTCTTAGATAGACTGTTAATTTCCAATCGTGGATCTTGGGCGATTTGTTCAATATCCATATCTGCATATCGTGCATGAGGCGCTAAAAAGTCTTTACTTAACCCAGCTAGTAAAGGATGGGCTTTCAAAATTTCATTAGGATAAATACCAAAAATTTTCTGAGATAGGGGTACTTTTTTAATTCCATAAAAATAATTTAAAGCTGCCATCGCACCCCAACATAAATATAATTGTTGCACGTGGTTTCGATCCAATTCAGAAAGTAAACATCGAATTTCTTCAATGTAGGTCACATCTTTAAAATCAAAATGCTCAATTGGAGCCCCTGTAATAATAAATCCATCAAAATCAGCAACTTTTGTTAAGTCTAGTGGTTGTGAAATGGCTTTAACATTTTCTGGAACTTCTTTATCTTGATATTTTGTCTTGGGATAAAAGAATTCTACTTTTATATCATTTTTTGAATTTTTGAATATTTTTTCAAAACGTTTCTGCGTATCTTCTTTATCATGCATTAAATTCAAGATTCCTATTTTAATTGGTTTCATTTACTTGCCCTCCTTTCCAATTTATTCAATTATACCACTTACAAATAATTAGTGCTTGTATTTGAAAACTTTTAAAGTATGAATAATGTTAGAATTGAGAAGTAACCTTATAGAAAGTTGGTTTATTTACTATGTTAAATCATTTACCAGAGAAAAAAGTATCAAAAATAGCTCTTTTTTATGATTTAGTTTTTGTTTACATGATTTCCAAAACAACAGAAATTATGCACCATTTAGATCATGGCTTAGTGAATCCAATTTCATTTGGATTATTTGTAATTATTATGCTTATTTTCATTAGTTCTTGGATGGTACAAACAACCTTTACCAATCGCTACGGGCATTCTTCGTGGCTAGACATTGCCTTTTATTTTGTCGATATGATGATTGTTTTATTTATGTCTAATTCTTTTGACACTAACAATTTAACTGAAATGCGAGTTTTATTTATTTCAGCTGGTTGTTTATCTAGTACCTTAGCTTTGCATTATCTCATCACATTTTTTCAAGTCAAAAGTGAAATTGATAAAAAAATCACTAAAACCTACTTTGGATTTCTTATTTTTAGAGCAATCTGTTTAATTATTGGGGGTATTTTAGACAATATTTGGGGATTTATTATCGCAATTGTTGGTCTAGGTCTAAGCTGGCTGATGCCTCTTTTAATGAATAAAACTACCATTAAACATCCAATTATTTTCCCTCATTTTTTAGAGCGGTTAAATCTTTTAGTAATTGTAATTTTTGGTGAAACAATAATTGGCATTGCAGATTATTTCCGTCCACAAACTTTATCTGTCTTCTCTGTTTTGCTTTTTATTATGGTAGCATTGCTCTTTTTAACTTATGTACTGCAATTTGATTGGATTATTCAAGAAGACCAACCAGATGCCACCAGTACCTTGCTAATTTATTTACATTACTTTATTATTTTTGGAATTAGTCTGATTACAGTCAGCTTGAAGTTTATTCACGAAGAAGAAGCTTTATCTTGGTTTGCAGTAAGTTGCTTATTTGGTGGAATTTTACTCTTTTACTTTGGTTTGGCTCTTTCAACTACATATAATAAGAAAGAATTTAAACTTTCAAAATTTACTATTGGAGTTTTTTCTGTTTCTACCTTACTTGGGTTTGCTCTCTGCCTTATCGTACCTCATTTTACTGTGATTGCCATTACAGGTTTTGTTGTAGTTTTAATCAATGCTTTGCAATTAATCCATGTTTCTCTTAGTCCACGGGAAAAAATTTCAGTTTAACCTGGATACTTAAAAGTACTAGGGAAAACAACTTTTGTCTAATTTCCGAATAAAGGTGGAAATAAAAATGCTGACGTATCGACGTTTTATAAACGAAGATAATTCAGCATTTTTATTTTATATTTTTCCCAGATACTTTTCTACTTTGCTAGGGATGCTTCACAAGCTGCTTTGGCTTGTTCTGGTGTGATTAGAACCAACTTAAACATTAATAATCATAGTATAAAAAAGCAGCCCAACACATACAATTATATCAATAAGATAGCCTAGAACTAATGCTAGTACTACATTAACAGAGTGATGTTGAAAGAAAGTAGCTAGCCAATCTCCAAATATAAGTAAATAAGTCCCAATTAACCAGTAGTTTAGCTGCTTTTTATTAATCCACGGCAAAACTAAAATAATCAGTGTAGCAATAATCAAACCATACTTTACTACTTTATATGCATTATCATCGAGTATTGCATGACGCATGTCAAAACCTTCCTTTTATTGATAACGCCAGCCAGCATAACGCCAACTACGAATTTTATAAACTCTACCAGCCTTATAAGGGCGCACTTCTGCTAACATTCAAATCATACATATTACATTCTATTTATTTAAACTTACTCCATAAGCTGCTTTGGCTTGTTCTGGTGTGTTGGATGGCTTGATAGCAATTCCAGCAGAGTAGTTTGTATCACTTGCTTTTACATAGACAGTACCTGTATCTTCACCTGCCATAACGGTATGGTCAGCAGGATTTTCTAATCGTAAGTGATGTGATGCCATTTCATAGAAAAGTTCTGCTTTTTGTTCACTTGGAATATAAATGTACATTAATTTAACAACATGATATGATCCACCATTAGTATGAGGAAGAACCCAACCTTTATACTTCACTTCTCCTTGTTCATTATAAACAATTGTATCTTTTGGAAAACTTACTGATAAATCTATTGGTGAATTTTCATCAAAATACATTACTGGAAATGGTGGATTTTGCTTATCCCTATCCACATCCCCAACATTAATTAATTTATCTTCTCCTTTTAATTTATAGAAGTAATAAGTCCAACCTGTATCATCAATGTCTTCCAAATTTTGTGGATTGGTTACTTCGTCTTCTACTTGAATCTTCTTATTCTTTGCTATAGTGTCTTTAGTTTTTTCACCCTTCATATTATACAAAGGAGCTTGTTTAGTAGTAGTTACAGTAAGATAATCCGTCAAAATCTGATTACCATTAACTGTATTAACATCTGATACTTTGACATATTGAGACTTTCCAAGATTATAATAATCAATTCCTTTAATAGAAACATATGGAATTTCTTGTGGTTGTCCTTCGTTATTAATAAAGTAATATTTTGTAGCTTTATCAATATTATTTACTTTACCTGTGTAATTGATTACATTTCCTTCTGGTAATTTTGTTGAAACTACACTTCCAGCTTTATCATAGATTTTACTACCTTTTTTTAGTTTCAATAAAACCTGACCAACAATTTCTCGAATTTCAGATTTTTTAATGTACATTCCATTACCAACATTATAGTAAATTTGGCCAGAAATATTTTTTGTACCCTCGAAACTCAGTTTTGTTCCAGATCGAAAGAATTTATTCCCTTCGGCTCCACTTATTGAAGAACTATCACTAATTTCTCCCATAAAAGGTTTGCCATTCTCGTTATAAATTAAGGCGCTTTTAGTAATTATAGTTCCTGTTGAAGTTTGAGAATTTGTAGTAATGGTATTTTTATTAGCATTACTTTTTTCTTCATTTGAAGAAGTAGAGTCTTTTTGAGCAACAATTCCACTCAAGTTATAAGCCTTTACATATAACTTAGTTGGTCCACCAATTCTGTAGTAGCTCTTACCATTCTTAAATTTAAAAGATCCACCATAAGTGCTAATTATTTGTCCTTTTTTTAGTAATACTTTATTAGCACGTTTAGTACTTGTAGCATAAATATAAGCATTATGAGTTATTTTTCGACTAACTCCATCAACATTAGAAACTTTGATATATTGATTGTCACCAATTTTATAGTACTTTGCACCATTAATCTCAACTGGACTGGTTACTTTAACATGTTGATATGCCTTGTAAAGTTTACCTGTACTCTTTCCATTTTTATCATAAATAAGAGAGGTATGCATTACTGTCTTTGTAACTAGGTTATTAGTAGTATCTGCTTGTACACTTTTTGCACTTAATATTCCTGCACTTAAAAGGGCTACTCCCGAAAAAAGCACTAATTTATTTATTTTCATAATTGATTTCTCCATTCCTAAATCCACTAAGTTTTAACTTAATTATCAGCCTTAAAAAACTTTTGTCAATACAAAAGTGGCTGGAATAAAACTAGAGGCTTAACATAGAAAACGTCTAAAGAAAATTTTAAAACTAAAAAATGCTGACAATCTTCGTTCATATTATCAAACGTTGATATGCCAGCATTTTTATTTACTCGTCTATTCAAAAATTATACAAAATTAATGTTTTCCAGACACTTTTCACTTAATTCCAAGAGATTTCAAAAATCTTATTAGAAACAGTTTTGTTTTTGCCACTAACATTTGCATGATAAGCAACTGTTAAGTAGCAGTGGTTTTCATTGAGGATTTGAATACCTTCCAATTCAGTATGTTGTCCCGTAATATCTAAACGTCCATCTGAGCTTAAGTTAACTGTTTCCCATTGAGAAACATCTTGTCGATTATTTACAGGAATTTTAACAATTTGCTTATGGTGTGCTGTATATTTACCCGTATTTTTATCAAAATCTGGTGCCAACTGACTTGAAACATAAATATTTCCTGCATCATCTAAATCATATCCTTGAACAGAGTTAATAATTGCCCCATCACCTGTGAAATTCCTGACAGTAAAACTTTCTAAATATGAAACATTACGTAAATCCACATAATCATTACTTGATTCCGCATCATCTAACAAATTGTTAATGGTATCCATATCATAAATAATAAAGTGACCTGTTCCATCTGTTTCAACAGTAGCAATTAAGAATTTAGTATATGATGGTGAAACAGCGGCTTCTGAACGTTCCATATCCTCTGGACTTCCACAATGATCTCTATCTGCTCCTGCACGATCTAAATATGCTAAACGTGGAAAGTCAGTGTTTGAATAATGCGAACCCCCATTATATCTAATATCTACACGAGCAATTTGCTTATCCCAAAGAGTTTTAGTATCTGTTCTAGGTTTAGTACCCACAAACCACTTACCACTTCTGCCAGAATATTCCCAAGTTTGGCTATGTCCACCAGCACTTCCATATAAAGTTAATACCGGAGTAGTAACATTACCAGCGTAACCACGCAAGATATGGTTTTCTGTTTGGTTATTTCTTAATTGTTCTGCATAAATATACTTTGAACCTACATTTCCTTTTTGTGCTACCGCCATATAATTTGTATTTAAATCAGCAGTATGACTAATTGAAACGTTAGTAGCTTCTCTCATTTTTGTCATTTACCTCAATCTTTCTTTAAATCTGTTACTGATTCTTCTATTTCCAGAAAAATCTTCTTTACCTCTTCGTCTGTGATCTTAATCCCTTTATTTTGCAGGTAATCAGCTACTTCTTTAGCAGCTTCATTTAACTGTTGCTGATTATTTAGCACGTTTGTATCATATAGATATAAATAGCTAGTTAAGAGGTTAGTAGTTACCAAACGAATTTTCTCTAACTTTTTATGTTTAAAGTGCAACCGACTTAAGATTGCAACTCCAAATAAACTTAAAATCCATAGAATTACTGAAACTAAGTCAATGTAATCATTAATTCTCATTACAGTTTTTATCACCTTCTTTTTTTAAATTTTGATGCATCATTTATTCAATGTAATAAACTAAATCATTTACTTTATTAAGTAAAAAAACTACAGCAAAAGTATAGAAAATAAGCATAAATTGTCTAAGTTCACTCTAATTCTTAGATATTTATTGCGTAGTTTATTAAAGAGAGATTTCATTTATCCCATTGACATTATCTATTATTATACCTTTAGACTAAATTGTCAATAATTATTTTAGTTTTTTTAGTTATTTTTTTAGAACACTCAACTTAATTGAATTTGAGTACCTAAATTTTCAAATAATTATTTCTCTTAAAACTAAATAATAATTTGAAAGTAATTCTAAAGACTGATATACTATACTCAATACAATAGAACATACGATCTTAACGCAAGATTATTTCTATGAAAAGAGTGATTAAGTTGAATTTAAGTTGGACAAATAAACAAAATTATGATGAAATGTTAGAGTATTTATATAATTTTTGTACAAAACATCACATTAGGGTAGTTAACTTCACTAATCAAGAAATTAAAAATACACTTGGACATATTTCTAATTCCGTATCCGATACTTCTCAGGTACCTTCATTTTCTTTTCCAAATACAATATATGGGTTTCCTTGTATTTTTATCAATTTGGAATATTACAAACCATTAGAGATTCCGTTTATGGTTGCACATGAAATTGGGCATATTTTAGAGGGCAATCCTGATAATTTCATCTATTTACACAATGGAATTTCACAAGAAGAACGCCAAGCAAATCTTTTTGCAATCAATCTTATTGATTCTTATGCTTCTGAAAGAAATTACCATTATTCTTCTATCTATCAATTTGCTCAATGCTTTAATATTCCAAATAAATACTATTATTTATTAACAGAAGTTAAGCATTTTAACTCAATATACTAAAAAGATGTAGTCGAACGACTACATCTTTTCTATTTTGCTAGGGATGCTTCATAAGCTGCTTTGGCTTGTTCTGGTGTGTTGGACGGTGATAATTCACTACCAGCTTCTATTTTTACATTCGAGACCTTAATATATCCTTCTTTAACAAAAACATTTTTACTGTTATCCTTATTTATATTATCTCTTCCTTCAACTTTTGTATTCAATAATTGATAATATAATTCTGCCTTATTACTTACTGAATTCCAAATATATACCTTCTTTTGTGTCCTATAATCTACCAGCGGATCACTTGGTAAAATAATATTTAGTTGTGGATTTCTAGATGCATCATATATCAAAGTATTATCTTTTGAAATTGTAATGAAGGCATAGGGAGATTTGCTTATGCTAAAAGGTAATAACCATTGTCGTGGCTTACTTTCAATATAAGCTACATTTATCCAGTAATTTGTTCCTTTAATACGATATGAACTTAAAATTTGATGAGGCAAAACCTTTTCTCTATCGACTGTATATTCTTCGTTCTCTTTTACTTTATAGTTAATTTCTTTGCCTTTGCTATCATCGGTATAAATAGACCACCCTTTTTTTATTTTTATTCTTGTTTCACTAGTGTAAACATAAGACTCACCAATAGTTTTAACATTAGCACACTTAATATACTTATTTTCACCAATTTGGTAGTAATAATTATTTTTGATTTTTTTATATGGTAACCAATATAAAGATTGTTTATCAAAGACTCCACTACCTATTTTATTTAAAAAAATAAAATATCTTTTTTCCTTACTTATCTTTTCTAATTTTTTAACCGATTTAACCTTTTTATTTCTTTTTATTACTGTCTTTCCAATTCGCTTGCCCTTGTTATTATATACATAACTATTATGATTTAACTTTAGAGTATTGCTGGCAGCATTAACTTTTTTAGGACTTACTAATAAGAAAAATAAGCCTATTAAAAATACCAAAGTTATTTTTTTACTTTTCATTTTGTATCTCCTTTTTCTCCCATACTATGATTTCTGAATTCCTTACTATTAGTATACTTAAAAAGATGTAGTCGAACGACTACATCTTTTCTACTTTGCTAGGGATGCTTCATAAGCTGCTTTAGCTTGTTCCGGTGTGTTGGAAGGGATTAATTTATTACCATTAACTAGTACATCACTTGCTTTCACATACCCCTCCTTTAAAATATAGCTCCCAGTATCAGTAAAATTAGAATAAACATTCTGATTTAACAATTGATAGTATAATTCTGCTTTATTTTCTTTGTTATTCCAAATATATAATATTTTTTTAGATTTATAGGACCAGTTTTTATCAAGCGGTTTATTATTTGTTATTTGACCGCTTCGATTATATACAGGAACTTCATCTATTATAGTTTTAATAAAGCAAAAAGGATATCTTACTAACTTTTCATTTAATAAAGATTGGCGAAATTGTCCTGGATTAGCTGCAGTAGATGTACTATAAATCCAATATTTTGTTCCCTTAATATGGTATGAGACTAAATTTCCGTAAGGTAAATGTCTAAAATAATCAACAATATAGTCTTTTCCATTTATTAACTTATAATTTGTTGTTGCTCCATTAGAAGTAATAGCATAGGGAGATCCAGCAGCATAACTTAAATCTATTTTTATCTTTACTTCGCTTACAAATAAGTATGACGACCCAATACGCTCCACATTAGCACATTTGATATATTTATTTTTTCCAATCTCATAATAATAATTATTTTTTATTTTTTTATATGGTAGCCAATACAATGAGGGAATATTTCTCACAGGCTCTTTTCCTACTTCACTTCTAAAAATAAAGTATCTTTTTTCTTTATTTACTTTTTCAACTTTTTTTACTGGATTAACCTTTTTATTTCTTTTTATTACTGTCTTTCCAACTCGCTTGCCCTTGTTATTATATACATAACTATTATGATTTAACTTTAGAGTATTGCTGGCAGCATTAACTTTTTTAGGACTTACTAATAAGAAAAATAAGCCTATTAAAAATATCAAAGTTATTTTTTTACTTTTCATTTTGTATCTCCTTTTTATACCACTAGTATTGTAGCAAAAAAAGGGTTAGGTGATATTTTTAATCACTTAATCCTTTTTAGTTCTACCAATTTACTCGATAGATTCTATTCTTTTTAGTGGTGCCACTCTTTACATCATGATATGCAATAGTTAAATATAGGCTATTTTCACTAATTACTTGAATTCCTTCAAGTTCAGTATAAAAGCCATTAATATCAAGGCTATTAGTATCATGAAGATTTATCTTAGTCCAAGAATTACTATCGATTGACCCCATGGAATTTTAACAATACTTCTAGCAGTCGCACTACCTTTAGGAGCATACTGACTTGACACATAAATGTTTAAAATCACAAAATCTACTAAGTAAAAATAGATTTCAAATAATTTTTGTTGTATTTGTACTCATATTAGTGTATTATATGCATTGTAAGAAGTAATGAGATTTTACTCATAATTCTTACAAGGTGGTGATGCCAAGTGAAAAAGCAGTACAAACGAGTTTCAAGAGAAGCTCGTTATAACAGAAAAACCGCCATTATCAATTTGATAACAGCGGTAATTATGTTTATTGCTTCACTAGTTGGATTAATCCACTAAATCCAACACACAAGGCTTAACTTCCTTGTGTGTTTTATTATACTATAAATTATCTAAGAAGGTCTATAAAAATGGATGAAGAAAAAAAATATAATAGAGTTACTAATAATATTAATACAGTAGCATTAGTTATAGCGTTAATTGCACTAATATTGTTTGTAGTGAGGTGGATAAAATAAATTGAATAGTTTAAGTGAAGCTAGAATTAAAGCAAATAAAAAGTGGGATAATAATAATAAAAGTAGAAAGCAATATCTAAATAGAAGATCAGTTACCAAAAATTTCATTCTAAAAGATGCAACAGCAGAAGATATTGCAAAAATCGAAAATTATATTAGACAAAGAAAACAGAGCTAAATCATTGACTTGAAAACTTTTTTCAAGGTATAATCTCGATTCTACCTTATGTTAATTTTGAACAAAAAGTGTCTGGTAAAAAACTAATCTTTTAGCCTAAATTATATAAATAGATAAAACAAAAGTGCTGATATATCAACGTTTAAAAAACGAAGATTATCAGCACTTTCTTTTATTTAAGAGTTTTTCCCAGACTCTTTCTATTTTGCTAGGGATGCTTCATAAGCTGCTTTAGCTTGTTCCGGTGTGTTGGACGGTGATAATTCACTACCAGCTACTATTTTTCCACTTGATGCTTTAATATATCCTTCTTTAATTAAGAGGTAATCAGTGTCTCCATTACTCTTCTTAACATAAATTTCTTCATTCAAAACTTGATAATATAGTTCTCCCTGATTATCAATTGGATTCCAAATATATAGTTGTTTTTTTGTTGTATACACCGGACTAGGACCGGGGGATACCATTAATCCTTGTTCAGGTTTTCCTTGTATATCATATATTGGAGTTGTTTTAGAAACAGAAAATTTTGCGTAAGGAGTCTTTGATATATCAGCGCTTAGTAATAACTGACGTGGATTATCTTCAACAAATCCTTGATTAATCCAATAATTTGTTCCTTTAATACGATATGAACTTAGAATATCATGAGAGAATATCCTTTTTCTATCAACTATATACGTTTTATTTTCTTTTACCTTATAATTAGTCTTTTTATCTTTATCATTATAGGCATAATTAGACAATTTTATTTTTATCCTTGCTTCGCTAGTATAAACATAGGACTTACCAATCGTTTCAACATTAGCACACTTAATATACTTATTTTCACCAATTTGGTAGTAATAATTATTTTTGATTTTTTTATATGGTAACCAATATAAAGATTGTTTATCAAAGACTCCAACACCTATTTTATTTATAAAAATAAAGTATCTTTTTTCTTTATTTACTTTTTCAACTTTTTTTACTGGATTAATCTTTTTATTTTTCTTTATTACCGTTTTTCCTACTCGCTTCCCCTTACTATTGTATATATAAGAATTATGATTTAGCTTTAGAGTATTGCTGGCAGCATTAACTTTTTTAGGACTTACTAATAAGAAAAATAAGCCTATTAAAAATACCAAAGTTATTTTTTTACTTTTCATTTTTCTATCTCCTTTTTCTACTACTAGCATTATAGCAAAAAAAGGGTTAGGTGATATTTTTAATCACTTAATCCCTTTTAGTTCTACCAATTTACTCGATAGATTCTATTCTTTTTAGTAGTACCACTATTGGCATCATGATACGCAACAGTTAAATATAGGCTATTTTCACTAATTACTTGAATTCCTTCAAACTCAGTGTAAAAGCCGTTAATATCAAGGCTATTATTATCCCGAAGATCTATCTTAGTC
The DNA here is from genome assembly GCF_014522345.1 of Lactobacillus sp. PV037. Taxonomy (NCBI): domain Bacteria; kingdom Bacillati; phylum Bacillota; class Bacilli; order Lactobacillales; family Lactobacillaceae; genus Lactobacillus; species Lactobacillus sp. PV037. Next base: position 1,461,922 of record NZ_CP041987.1, read on the forward strand.
CAAGAATCACTATCGATTGACCCCCATGGAATTTTAACAATACTTCTAGCAGTCGCACTACCCTTAGGAGCATACTGACTTGACACATAAATATTTAGATTCTTATCAATATCATACCCCTGAATTGATCCTACCTTGTCTACAAATCCTGGAATTTTAAAGGCTTTTTTTGCTCTTCCACCAATTGCATCTTTAGCAAGATTTACATCTGACGTTCCCGCTGTATTTATAGCCGCATTCATTTCAGCTAAATCATATAATGAAAAGTATCCTGTACCAGCTTTATCTACTGTTGCTATTAATAGCCATTGGTATTCCTTGCCTGACATTCCTGGAGCTACTGCTGCTTCTGCACGTACTAAGTTATCACCAGAATAATTAATATCCCAATTTCTACCTGCAGCGTTCAAATTTGAAATTCTTGGCAACTCAGTATTACGTGTATAATACGCTGCATGAAAAGGCACACGTGCAATCTGCGTATCCCATTTAATACCATCAGTTACTTTAGGCTTTGTTCCAATAAACCAGCCACCGTTATTATTTTCGTTTGAAGTTCCCGCATATTCCCAAGTTTGGGTATGACCTCCTGCGGCTTGTTTTCCATTAGAATTTGTTATTCCTTTTAAGTATAGACAACCAACTCTTGCTACATCTGTTGCACTTGGATTACTACCTGACAATTTTACGAAATTCTGACCAGGTCTTGCTCGATATACTACAGTATCAATTTGATTATGCAAAAGTTGCAAAGCATAAATGTACTTACTGCCGACATTACCTTTTTGCACTACAACTTGATTAACCCCATTCAAATCATATAATTTTGTTGCTGTTGCATTAGTAATTGTTCTCATTTAATTACCTCATTCTTTCTTTAAATTAACTACTTTTTCTACTTTAAGAAAATTTCTTTAATCTCTTCACTTGTAATCTCATTCCTATCCTTTGCAATTGAAGAGAAATCTTATCTACAACTTCTTATGTTTAAAGTGTCACCCACTTAAAGTTCCCACTCTACTAAACTTAAATTCATAGAATTGCTGAAACCAACTCAATGTAATCCTTAATTTTCATTACAGTTTTATTACCTTCTTTTTCTAAATTTTGATGCATCATTTCTTCAACGCAATAAACTAAAGCATTGACTTTATTAAGTAAAAAAACTACAATAAAAGTATAATAAATAAGCATAAATTATCTAAGCTCACTGTAATTTTTAGACATTTATTGCGTACTTTATTAAAGAGAACTTTTATTTATCCCGTTGACATCATCTATTATTATATCTTTAGACTAAATTGTCAACAATTATTTTAGTTTTTTTAGTTATTTTTTAGAAAGATTGATATGATTGAATTTGAACGCACAAAAGAATTAGCAAAATTAAGAAATATTACTCTTAGAGAATTAAACACTCGCGCAGGATTTGGAACCAACTCTATCTACAACTGGAAAACCAAAAAGCCTGGTTCTCATGCCTTAGCGGCAGTTGCCAAAATATTAAATACTTCCCTTGATTACTTAACAGGTGCTACTGATGATCCACGTCCTAGTGGAATGAACTCTAACAAAGACCTAACTTGGGCAGATTTTGGTATGCCATATGGTGGAATAATTCCCGATGATTTCAAAAATACTATGCAAACCTTCGCTAAAGTCTACTTAGAAGAGCATCCCGAATTGAAAAAGAAAAAATTAAACTAAAAAAGTCTGGAATTTTCCAGACTTTTTTCTATTTACTAAATTTACTCATTAATATCTAAAATTACTTTTCCCTTATTGTGGCCCTGCGCTACTCTTTGCATAGCTTGTTGAGCTTGATCTAAAGGATAATGATCACCCAAAGCCGGACGAATCTGCTTTTGCGCAAGAATTTCTGCTGCTTCTTGTAGTTGCTTACCATTGGCACGCACTAAAATAAAGCGATAACTAACACCATATTTTTTAGCCAAGCGATCCATTTTTGCTCCAGCAGCTCCTAACAAGAAAGTCTTAATTTTCCCAATCCCCATTGACTTAGCAAAAGCCTTATTCGGTGTTCCAATGAGCGAAACTAATACTCCACCTGGTTTCATAATACTCATTTCTTTTTCAATATTATCTCCACCTAAGGCATCAATTACAAAATCAACATTGGATAATACATCCCAATAATTTTCTTTTTTATAATCAATAAATTGACTTACACCAAGCTTTTCAACTTCTGCTTTTTTAGCGCTACTACCATTAACAATTACTTTTAAGCCTTTTGCTACTGCAAGTGGAATTGCCATTGCGCCAAAACTTCCTGTTCCACCAGCAATAAATAAACTTTGACCCGGTTTAACATCCATTAATTCTAATGCTTGCATTGCAGTCAACGCGGTTAATGGAACGGCAGCAGCTTCAGAATTGGTTAAATATTCTGGAACTTTTGCAATAGCGTTTTGCTTAATAACTAATTTTTGCGTAAAGGCCCCAATATCATCCAAAGGATTACGAGCAAAAATTCGATCACCAACTTTAAAATCTGTTACTTGACTACCAACTTGCTCTATTTCACCCACGAACTCATTACCCAAAGTTTGGGGTAACTTGTAAGGCATGGCGATCTTCATACTAATATCATGAGCAATCAAATTATCAACTGGATTTACACCAGCATTAAGTACTTTCACTAAGACTTCATCTGCTTGAACTGGTTTTACTTGTGTTTCAACTATTTTGATAATTGGGTTGGTTTTACTAACTTTAAATAATTTTGCGGCTTTAGTTTCCATTTTTTTCATCCTTTACTATTACTTTTAAACGATTTATTACATCAACTAAGTTTTCTGCAGCTAAACTTTGGGCAATTTGTTTTTCCAAATTACTTTCAATTGGGAAAACTACTTCTTTAATATTTTTTCCAACTATACACTCAGGATTAGAATTTTGGTGAATTTCAAAGAATGTTGGTTTCTTTTGCTCCACTGTTTCATAAATTTCCAAAAGTGATATTTCAGCTGGATTCTTTATTAAATTAATTCCAGACTTCCCCCGGTGACTTTCAACAAGTTCTCCCTTTTTTAATAAGGCTAAAACTTTTCTAACATAACTTGCATTAGTCCCAATACTTTTAGCTAAATCTTCTGAATTTAATGGTTTAGAGCTTGTAGCTACCATCACTAAAATGTGAATAGCTACTGAGAATTTAATATCATTCATATTATTTCTTTCCAATTTAAATGTATCAATTATAGATACATTATTCAATAATTTTACCTTTTTTGCAATAAAAAACACTAATTTTTAGTTAGTGTTTTTAAATTATTAATTTTCTCCCAATACTTCTTCTTTTTTGCTTTCGGTTAAAGGAGTCGCTAATAGTAAGTCCATTCCTACCACTGATTTTTTCTTTGGCCCAATTACTTCTTCTTTGATCGTTTCTCTATCTATTGTGGCTTGTCCCAAATAACTAAATTGCTTTCCCCAAGCATCACTTTCTTTAATAAAAACATGAATTTTCATATTAGGCGTATTCAGCAATTTATCAACCTCTGGTGAATTTAAATGCCGCGGACTGCGAGTATACCAACGCAATCTTTTGCCATCACTTAAATTATTTTTATAAACAGCATTTCTCTTAGTCTCATCTTGTTTTTGATAAGTAACAAAAATTGGGGTCTCTTTTTCATCTACACGATAGCCATACATTGGTGCAGAAACATCTTTTGGCCAATTTAGCAAGCGACAAACATCTTTGCGTGAATATTTTTGATATAAAGTAAATTGTTGAGTTTGGTGATAATCCTTACTCAATAGTAGTCCTGTTTCTACTACATCCTGAAATAATTTTTTAAATTCTGGATTTTTTAAACTGGCATTTAATTCCTTGTTTAAAGAGAAGTTATTTTTACTAAACTCTATCAAGCTTTGATTGCCATACTGTTGTTTTTTAGTAGTTTTGCCTTGTTTGACATCAAAAAAATTAAGCGACAAGATGTGTATTATCGACGATAAAATTTCTTCATTGTAGTAAGCTGGGGCTTTTTTAAGTTCAGCTTTGAATTCCGCCAACTCGACCATCTTATTTTTCAATAGCATTTTTAACAACAATAACTCATGAATTCTTTTTCCATTTAGTAATTCTTTAGTTAGAAAAGTTAATACCTGATTCTGCCAATCAGTTAGTAGTACTTCTTCACCCATTTTTTGTAAAAAGTCTCCGTAGTGGTTTAACAATTTATTATTTGCATATAACATTGGCAGGGATGGTTGCACTTGATAGAGATCCTGCAAATATGGCACCCGCCCAAGGCGATTTTTAACTTCTAAATATTGCTGGCGTAAATTTGCAATTGAATCTAGTTTAATTTTTGCTAAAGAGTTTAAAATTTTTTGACTTGCTATTTGCGTAAAGTTAATCGTCGAGACATCAATTGTTTCTGGAAAACGCACCTTATTACGCAATCGATCTTTATCCAACTGCGCTTTTTCATTAAATGTCATCGGAATTAGATAATTATTTTTATAATTTCCAATAAAGTCAATTACCGTTACAAAATCTTTTTTGGGGTATTTACGTAATCCTCTTCCAAGCTGTTGCAAAAAAACGATGCTCGACTGCGTGTTGCGGAGCATAATAATTTGATTTAATTCTGGAATATCGATTCCTTCATTAAACAAATCCACCGTAAAAATATATTCTATCGCTCCTGATTTTAGTTGGTTAACAACCTCTTGACGTCTTTTGTTGCTATCAGCATTTGTTAAAGCGAATGCTGGGTGACCATTTTGTGTAAAAAGTTTTGCTAACTCTGCTGCTTCGTCAAGCTTACTACAAAAAACTAGACCTCTTGCTTTTTCTCCTGAATAGCCATAGTATTGAATTTCCTTTAATAGATAATTTACTCGCGCCTCTGAAGTTAACTTACGCAAATTACTAGTTTCAGTAATTACTTCATCATTAGCCTCATAATCCTGTACTCCCACATAATGAAATGGAGTTAACATTCCTTGCTTTAAAGCATCTGCTAATCTAATTTCAAAAGCTAAATTATAATCAAATATTTCAAAAATATTTTGTTCATCCATTCGTTCAGGAGTTGCTGTCATCCCTAACCAAAATTTCGGTTTAAAATGCCGCATAATTTTTTGGTAGCTCGGCGCCGCCGTCCGATGCGCTTCATCAATTAAAATATAGTCATACGTTTCAGGAGGAATTTTTGCTAAGATTTCATCTTGGCTCATACTTTGCACAGTCGCAAAAGTATATTTTTTACTTAAATCATGACTAGTTCCGCTAAAAATCCCAAATTTTTCTTTAGTTTCATCCAGCACTTTTTCAAAACTAGTTAGAGATTTTTCTGCAATTTGTTGGCGATGAACAAGGTATAAAAATTTTTGTGGTTGAAATTTTTTGACTGCAAAAGCTCCTAGATATGTTTTCCCTGTTCCTGTAGCTGAAACAATCAAAGCTTTATTTTTCTTTTGTTTCATTAACTCAGTTAATTTTTCTAAGGCTGCTTGTTGCATAGCATTAGGAGTAATTTTTTCAGTATGTTTAGACAAAGCTACTTGTTTTATCGGTTGCCAATTACGTGCATACTCTTTAAGCCATTTAGTTGTTAGGGGAATAGAAGTTTGCGATAGATTTAGTATTTCCTGTTTTAGTTGCTGGGTTAGCACTTCGTTTTCTAACGAATCTACTTTTAGTGACCATTCATAATTTTTTAGTAAGGCGCTGCGCGTAAAGTTGGCACTGCCAATAATTATGGTTTGTCGATTCGGATGATCAAATAAGTAGCCTTTTGCGTGAAAACCATCTTCTTGAGCAATTTTTACAGTTAAATTGGGAATTTTTTGTAATTCTTCAAATACTTTAGGACTATTGAAATTTAAATAACTACCAGTAATCAGTGTGCCTGTTACGTTATTTTCGGCTAAATCTTCCAAGATTACCTTAAGTGGTGTCAGCATATTTTCACTAATAAATGCTACTACCCAAGTAAATGAACTAGCCGCTTTTAGCTCTTCTTTGATACGAGTCCAAATGTTTTGCTTGTTAGTATTTAATAGTAATTCATCTTTTTGTCCCATAGCCTTGTCTCTTTCTAAAAAACCTCAACTACTTTTTCTGTAGTTGAGATTTCACTTTATTTATTCCATAAAAATTTTATCAATACTTTATCGACTTGTTTATTTTCATGTAATTTTGAATGTTGGGCGTTTTTTCCTGTAAACTTAACAACTTTATATGATTTTGCTCTAGTTGCTACTAAATACTTTAATGATAAAGAAGATACATTAGGTACAGTTCCATCTGTTTTTCCACCAATATCACCAATAATATTCAAAACGGCAACCTGGTTTTTAGGATAAATTTTTCTAACTTTTGTCATTTCTTTATACGATGCATTCATCTTATTTGGTTTACCTGCACTATTTAGCTTCAAGTTAGCTGGTTGACGAATACTCTTAGGAGCCCGAGCAAAATCAAGTCCTGCAAAATGTCCTGCAATATCTACTTGTTTTTGTAGCTGCGGCATTTTTTTATTTTGACCATTTTGTAACATATAGTAGATAATTGAAATATTTCCTGCAGAATGTCCAACCATATTCATCTTTTTAATACCATATGTCTTTTGTAATGTCTTTACCACATTTGTAGCATATTGTCCGTACACTTTAAAATTCATATTGCGGTTATTTTCATAATTTACTTCGACAATCGGATTTTTTGCATTTTTTGACCAAGTACCAATTAAAGAGACTTTGCCCTTTTTATCAACATTTGCTCGAATTACTGAATGAGTAACTCCCGCTTTTTCTGCAGCTTGAACCATCTGCTCTTCAGCATGATAAGAGCTACCTCCACCATGAAAAAATAATGTTGGTGTTGCAGTAACTTTGGTAGTTTTAGCTGATAAATTTTGATTTCCACAACCAGTTGTTAAAATAGCTAATATAGTAGTTAGTAAACTAAGCAAAAATATTTTTTTCTTCATTACTATTCACCACTAACCAGCTTTTGATAATTTTTATAAAAAATATCCTCCATCTTGGTAACTGGTAAGTTTAACTCTTCAAGTGCATCTACAATAATCTTAGTTGCACCTGCTGGTTTTACCCCAAATGGGGCATCAGTCCCAAACAGTACATGATCACTTCCATAGTAATCTAATGCTAATTTAAGAGCTGGCGCATTACCCAAAATAGCAGTATCAACATAGAACTTTTTAAAATCTGCTGCCTGCTCTTGAGGCAAAATATGATTAATTCTTCCAGCAAAAAATGGTACCATTGCTCCAGCATGATGGATAATAATTTTTATTGTGGGATATTTTTCAAAAATATTTGCCTGTACTAATTGCAGCATTGCTTGCGATAATTCATATTCCCAAGAAAATACTAAATTATTATCTGGTTTACGCACGTCAAATACTGGATGTAGCCAAAGTGGCACATTTAATTTAGCAGCAGTTGCAAAAATTGGCTCATATTCAGGTGCAGCAATACTTTTACCTAAATGACGAGTGAAAATTTGAGCTCCCACCAAAGAAGAGGAATGTGCAATCTCTTCTAAAATGTCACAACTAGCCTTTACATTATTTAAGGCCAACATTCCTACTCCACTTTCAAAATAATCCGGAAATTTTTCAATAATCTTTGCCAGTTCTCGATTACCTGCTTGAGCTAACTGTGCTGCTTCATTAGATTCTGCAAAATCTTCAGCATTAATATTTGCAAAAGAAAGTACCTGTTTTATATCTTTAGCTGGCCATGTTTTGATTCTTTCATCTAAATCGACTAGTGCTGGAATATTAATAAAAGGGAACTTCTGAGGAATTGTTTTATCAATTTTTAGCATCTCTTGATAATAATTTTTAGGTAAAATATGGGCAAAACTATCAATTTTTTTCATTTTATTACTCCCTTATATTTCAATTTCTAATAAAATTGGACAGTGATCTTTTCTTTCACCACTGTCAATCATTTCTGAGCGTTTAATATTAGCAGCAATTCGGTTGGAAACGAGGTAATAATCAATCCGCCACCCTGAATTATTTTGTTTACTAGTACGAACTCTTTGTGCCCACCAAGTATACTGTCCTTCCACTTTTCCATTAACTTTTCTAAAGGTATCAGTAAAGCCAGCTTCTAATAATTTATGAAAGCCTGAGCGTTCTTTATCAGTAAAGCCAGCATTATGATGATTGTTTGCGGGATGCTTCAAATCAATCTCTTCATGGGCCACATTGTAGTCACCACTTGCAATAACCGGCTTTTGAGCATCAAGTTTTTTTAAATACTCAGTATATTGCTGATCCCAAATTTGTCGATCTTCTAAGCGTTTTAATTCATTACCAGAATTAGGAGTATATACTTGGGTCACAAAAAACTTTTCAAATTCTAAAGTTAAAATTCTTCCTTCATAATCCATTGTATCTGGGGCATCAATTACTGGATAAGAGGCTTGCGGTGCATAAGTATTTTTATATAAAAACATTGTTCCAGCATAACCTTTTCTAGCTGGTTCTTCCGATGAGCGCCAGACATAATTATATTCTGGAAACATTTGTCCTAAAATTTCTTGATGTTTTTTTGTAGGACCAGTAGAACGTAATTTTGTTTCTTGAATTGCAATTACATCGGGATTATTAGCAGTAATAGTTTGTAAAACTTTACGTGTTTCTTTAGCTCTATCTGAATCACTGGTTAATGCAGCATTTAGAGAATCAATATTCCATGAAATTAAAATCATTATTTTTACCTACTTTATTTCAATTCTTTCAAAAATATTATACTCGTTATTTTTTCTTAGCGCAGAATAGAAAAATAGAAATTCTTTTTCTCCAAATTAAAAAGCAGCCTTTCAGCTACTTTCTTGCCATATTCAAAATCCATGATACAACTATTACCAAAATTACTGCTCCTAATATCGAAGGAATAATTGCCATTCCTGCTAATTGAGGTCCCCATGCACCAAGTAACCATTCACCTACCGAAGACCCAATTAAACCAGCAATAATATTCAAAATCCAATTCATTGAGCCACCTTTGTGAGTAATTGCTCCTGCAATTACTCCAATCAGGCCTCCAACAATTAGTACCCAAATCCAATGTAACATAGTGAACCTCCTTTAAATTTTTAATTTTAAATTATCTATTATTTCTCTTCCAATTCTGCTTTTTTCTTTTCTAAATCTTCTTTAAGCTTCTCTGCTTTTTCTTTTGCTTTTCCTTTAAGTTGTTGTGCCTTTCCTTCAACTTCTTTTGCTTTTCCTTTTAATTTGTCTTTTAAGCCCGAATCTTTATTCATAAATTATTTTCCTCTCATATTTCTTTTTCTGTTTGTCTGTATCTTAATATTACCTAATTCTGGTCAATTAAGTAATTTATATGCATTTAATTATAGCTTCTTACGAATTCCTTAATCTATTAAAAATATATGAGATACTTTTATGGATATATATTTAAAAAGCCCTAAATTTTCTTTTTCTAAAACTTTTTCCTATCTATTTTTGTATAATAAACTTAAGCTTATTATTTAGAAGGAGTTATTCATGATTTCTCTTTTATCATTTTTACTAGCAATTTTGATCATCTGGCTCTTGCTTAAGCTAGGGATTGGTATCATTAAAATTGTCTTTTTTATAATTGCTGCGATTATAATTTTTTCTATAGCAGCTTATATTTTAGTTCCCCTACTTATTATTCTCGTAATCTTCTTACTGGGAAAATTAATTTTATAATTCCAAATGAAAAGGCACTATCAATCTGATTTGATAGTACCTTTTTTCATAGTTAATTAAGTATAACTAGGAAAGTAATTTTTTGGGGGAAAATAATATGAATAAGATAGTTGGATTCTATCTAAATATGAACTATTACTAGCTTGTAATAGGAAGGAAAAAGGTTTATCTTTCTGCCTTCATCTTTACAATACCACCCTTACTTGAAAAAATAAAATAATAAGTATTATTTTAAAAAATAGTTTCATATGAAACAGGTGTCGCTATATAATATTCTAAGTATTTTCATTAGAAAAGAGGAATTTTGTGTTACCTGCGAAAAAAATTCTCGCTAAGCCTTTTACCTCTACTATATTAAGAATATTAGGCCAAGGTATTTTCATAGGTTTGAGTATTGGACTTGTTGTCAGCATTTTTAGAATTCTATTAGATCACAGTATCAAATTATTGTATGTTTTGTATCCCTATTTATCTTCCCACCCAGTTTGGATACTTCCATTTATTATCTTTACCATCTTGCTCTGTTTTGTAGTGGGACAAATTATTAAGCCACAAATTAATAATTTGGCTGGTTCAGGAATTTCTCAACTTCAAGCCATGCTCTTAGATGAAAATTCCATGCCTTGGTTTACAATTCTTTGGCGCAAATTTATTGGGACTCTTTTAGCACTTGCGCCTGGATTATTCTTGGGTCGTGAAGGTCCTTGTATTGAAATGGGAGCAATGATTGCGACTGGTTATGCAAATGATTTCTTTTACACTAATCCGCAAGATACTAAAATTCTGCAATATGCTGGAATTGCGGCTGGTTTAAGTGCAGCTGTTAGTGCCCCTTTTGCAGGTGTTTTCTTCTTAGTTGAAGAAATTTCTTCTTCATTTAAACCCAAAGAAGTACTGACTGCACTAGCTGCAGCTGCCTCTGCTGATTTAGTTACTTTAATTTTCTTTGGAAATCGCCCAGTACTATATTTACCCATCGCCCATAAATTACCTGTTTCTTCTTATTGGTCATTAGTATTAGTAGGGATTGGAGCTGGTCTTCTGGCTTATTCATACCAGTGGAGTTTGCTCAATGCTAAATGGATTTTTAGCAAATTAAAAATCATTCCACGTCAATGTTAGAAAATATTATGTACATTATATCAAATTGTATTATTTGAATACATTTTAAGGCCTTTGTATATAAGAATACTTAATTTTTATCTCTCATATCATTTCAAAACTACTTTATAACGCTCTACTTAATTTTTCCTTTAAGCAAAACTAATAGACAACTTTACTTGAAAATCAACGATTCGACTACTCATTAAGTCAATTATTTTCTTTGTTAAGTGCCTGTTTAAATAACAGGATTCCATTTAACTGGACTTAACACTAAGCCCGCTATCCCTTTGGCAAATTCTGCTTTAGGGAATACTTTTTTGATTATTTGAAAAGCTCCATTAACGTCCGCATTTATTAACTTTCCATCATTACTTTTGAAAAGTCCTCGATGAATGCGTCTATTAGCTGGATGGATTCCTTGCTTTTTACGGCTATTATTACCATTATTCCAACAAGGTTTTTCTTGATCTAAAAAGCTTGTTTGACTGGTATAAGCTTCATTAGTAGCTATCACAGTTATTCCTACTAAATTAGCCTTATATTTGATCAACTGGATCATTTTATCATGAGGAATACCAATGAAATTTTGGTTATTTCTTTTCCCCATATCAGCACTTCTTTTCCAATTTTTATTCTTACCAATCACAATTGTATTTGCATCACAGCTTAGCGCATATTCAACGATACGCTTAGATGCTTTGTGTGCAAATTGTTCTATCTTGCGATTACGCCAATTGGTTAAATGTTTCATAGCCTTAGTTTCTTGATAAACTGGCTTTTGTCCTTGTTTAGTATTTATAATAGTTTCTAATTGATGATATTTAGCTTGCAAACTTTTTAGTCTTGAACGTTCTTTATTGTAATACTGATTGATTGATTTTAAAGCTTTACCATTGATTAATAATGGTTTTTGACCATTATTTGATACACAAGCAAAAGCATTGTCAATACCTGGATCAATACCAATATAATTATGATTGTCAGGTAAGTAGGCGATTTTCTTATTAGTCTTATAAGGAACTATTACTTTATATCCACCAAAGACTGGTTTAAAAATTACTCTTTGAATTTTTTCGATATTTGCTTGCAATTTTAATTTAAAATCAAGTTTTGGAATCACTAAATATCCGTCCTTAATCTTAGCGTTTTGATTAGTTACATAAAATGCATGACGTACGCTACCTTTAAGATATCTAGGTATTCTAGGTCTACCACTAAATTTACTCGGGTTTACCTGATAAGCTTTTAAAGCAGCAGCCCAAGCTTTCCAAATATGAGTAGTTTCTTTTAAAGTCTGTTGAGCAGATTGAACATAAGGAAAAGCGTGGTAGAGCATGCTTTCACGTTGCTCATACTTTTGCTTAAAAATTCTATTTAAGTCTTGATAAGATAACCAGCCTTTACGCTTAAACAAACTTTGTCTTAACTGATAAAGCGCTGCATTATAGAGTTTATGAGCGCTCTGGCTTGCCTGATCAAGTAAATGATTGCCTTTAACATAATAAGTGCTAGCTAGATATTCATACTGAGTAGAACTTCTTGAAACAACCTTTTTTCTTGTCAAAATTTTCACCTCCTTTCTAAAAGTACAAGCTTAATCTTTCAAATCCTTTAAACGCTTTTCAAGTTTTTTTCTTTCAGATCTACGATGAGAATACATTCTCATTGAAAAACAGTGAAGCAAACTGATAATCTCTTCAAAAAGTTCTTGTTGGTCTGTTTTAGGATTTTCTTCATCTGAAATTACTACAATTTCTGTATTATAGCGGTCAAATAAATACTTAAATAGATCAAAGCCAACACGTGATAAGCGATCTTTATGAGTAATAACTACTTGTTTAACTTTCCCTTGTAAAACTAAGTCTAAAAGTTTAAAAAAATCATCACGGTTCTTAAAGGAAATACCTGAAGCAATATCTTGATAGACTTGAGTTAATTCAATTCCCTTAGCTTCAGCAAATTCTCTTAATTCCTCAGCTTGATGTTTTAAGTCATTTTTTTGTTTATAAGTAGAAACACGTGCATAAGCTAGTGAAATACGCTTCTTGCCCTTAAGCTTTAATGCAAAAACGTCATCTGCATTAAAGTCAAAATGACCGTTAGGTAGTTCCTTAGCACGGATATATCCACGTCTTCGATAACGCATTAATGTTGAGCGACTAATATTTAATGTAGTAAGAACTTCTCTTGCCTTCATAAATCCTCCTTTCTCATTTTATTATATCATAATATATCAAAATATTATTTTTCAATTTAAAAAATACTAGTTATTAATTCAATAACTAGTATTTGATATAATCTACATAATATTTTCTAACTATATCATAGTATTATTCCTTTTCTTTTAGTTATCCCCATCGGATTAATTTTTCCGCGGACCTTAGGTGGATCTCATTCTTTAATCGATATTCTCTACCACAATCCCATTATTGTTAAGCAAGAACGTTTAGGTGATCTGACCTGGTTATTAATTCCAATTATTTTCTTCATTTTACGTTTTGTTTTTTCAATGATTTGTTATGCCAGTTCCTTACCAGGTGGGATTTTTATGCCTAATTTAGTTTTAGGCTCGCTTTTAGGATTAATTTTTTCTACTATTTTAATCCACCTCCACTTAATTCCCAGTGCAAATTATACTAACATTATTATTGTATCAATGGCTGCCTACTTAGGTGCCTGTCTCCATGCTCCTTTCACTGCAATCATGCTTTTGACAGAAATCGTAGGAACCGTAGAGCAAGTGTTACCCATGATTATGGCTGTCTTTATTGCTTCAGTAGTTCTTTCAACCTTAGGTGGTCGTCCACTGTATGCTAGTTTGAGAAAACAGATGGGCTTTAAAGTCTAAAATATATTTGAATTAAAAAAAATAATTGATATAATAAAATCAAATATTAAATCAATTTCTTAGAAAGGAAAATTACTATGCAAGCTCAAACAAATCTTCGTTGGCAATTCCAGCATTAGGGTTGTTTCTGGTAAACAGATACGACCCAAGTAGGTTTCGTATCTGTGCTGGTAATTTTCTTTTATAATTTAAACCCGCACAGAGTATCTTTTTACCCTGCTGCGGGTTTTGCTTTTACTGCATCTCCTGTTTTATTAGCAGGGGATGCTTTTTTACTTGGAGCTATTTATATGAAAAAATTAGTCACAACTATCATACTTTTATTTATATTTTTAATAACAGCATTTTTTGTTGAATCCAACGATAATGCTACTAATAATTCTGCTAGTAAACCAATAGTGGGAATTTTACAAACTGTTAGCCATCCCTCTTTAGATGAAATCCATCGTGGAATTATTGCTGGACTTAAAGAAGATGGGTACGTTAACCACAAAAACATTACTATTGATTTTGAAAATGCCCAAGGAGATCAAAGCAACTTAAAATCAATGAGTGACCGTTTTATTCAAAAAAACGCTAAAGTTACTATTGGTATTGCTACTCCAGCTGCTCAAGCACTAGCTAATGAGCCAGGAAAAACACCAGTTATTATGGGAGCAATCAGTGATCCAATTGGTAGTGGACTTGTCCATAGTCTAGAACACCCCGGTGGAAAAGTTACTGGAGTTAAAGATATGCAACCAATTAAGCAACAACTCGATTTAATTCAAGCTTTTCTTCCTAAATTAAAAGACATTGGCGTTCTTTATACTTCAAGTGATGATTCTTCTACCTCAGAATTTAAAGAATTCAAAAGACTTGCCCAGCAACGCAAGTTACGTGTGCATCCCTATACTATTACTTCAACCAATGATATCCAGCAAGTAGCTCAAACCATGGCTGGCCAAGTTCAAGCAGTTTATGTCCCAACTGATAATACAGTAGCTTCAGGATTTTCGAGCTTAATTAAAATCACTAATCAAGCTCACCTACCCGTTTTCCCGGCCGTTGATGCAATGGTAAAAAGTGGTGGGGTTGCTGCAACTTATGTTAGCCAATTTGATATGGGAAAAGCTACTGGAAAAATTGCTGCTGAAGTTTTAAAAGGAAAAAATCCTAGTGAAATTCCAGTTAAAGTTATCCACAACTATTCCACAATCATCAACGAAAAAGCTGCAAATGAGTTGCATCTTCAAATTCCAACCGCAATTATTAAACAAGCACAAAAGAAAGGAAGTATTATTAAATGAGTTTAATTACCTCAACCATTGGTCAAGGATTAATTTGGGCAATTTTAGCTTTAGGTCTTTACTTAAGTTTTCGAATTTTAGATATTGCTGATATGACTGTTGAAGGAACTTTTCCTTTTGGTGCAGCTGTTTGTGTGAGTTCTTTAGTCCACGGCGTTAATCCTTGGGTTGCTACCCTGCTTTCTTTTATTGCTGGTTTAATCACTGGAGCAGTCACTGGTTTACTTTATACCAAAGGGAAAATTCCAGTTTTACTAGCCGGAATTTTAACTATGACAGGAATTTACTCAGTTAACCTCCACATTTTAGGTAAAGCTAATGTTGGACTTTTAAACCATGCCACACTTTTTAGTGGAAAGTTTTTAGCTAATTTGCCAGATGGTTTTGCCAGTGTAACAGTTGGTTTAATCGCTGCAGTAGTAATTGTAATTTTGGTTGCTTTGTTTCTTAATACAGAATTAGGTCAAAGTTTTATTGCAACTGGTGACAATGAAAAAATGGCTCGTTCTCTAGGAATTAATACTGATAACATGAAGATTTTAGGCCTCATGATTTCAAATGGTTTAATTGGGCTAAGTGGTGGCCTCATCGCCCAAAATAGTGGTTACGCTGATGTTAACCAAGGAATCGGGACAATTGTTATTGGACTAGCTGCAATTATCATCGGAGAAGTTTTTTATCGCAATCTTTCGTTAACAGCACGTTTAATTGCTGTTGTCGTCGGTAGCATTCTTTATCGCTTTGTTTTATTAATTGTTTTACAACTCGGATTTAGTACTAATGACTTTAAATTACTCTCAGCAATCATTTTAGCAATTTGCTTAATGTTGCCACTTTTTGAAAATAAATTTCATTTACGTAAATCAATTAAGAAAGGAGTAGAAAAGCCATGAACCAAGAGATTTTAAAACTTAAAAATATTAACACCGTTGTTAATGCGGGCAGCAGTGATGAAAAAAAGATCCTAAAGAATTTAAATCTTACTCTTCATCAAGGAGACTTTGTTACCTTACTCGGAACTAATGGGGCGGGAAAATCTACTTTATTAAATGTTATCAATGGCTCCTTGATGCCAGCTAGTGGTGAAGTTTTTCTTAAAGGAAAAAATATTACTCGCTTAAACGATGTCAAAAGAACAAAATATATTGCCCAAGTTTTTCAAGATCCTAAAATGGGAACCGCACCTAGAATGACAGTAGCTGAAAACTTATTACTAGCTACTAAGCGTGGTCAACGCCGCACCTTAAAATTAAGAAAACTTGACCAACAGCTGGACTTCTTCAAAGAAAAAACCGCCCAACTTCCTAATGGATTACAGGAGCGGTTAAATACCTTTGCAGGTAATTTATCTGGTGGGCAACGTCAAACACTTAGTTTTTTAATGGCTACTATCACTCGGCCAGATGTATTACTATTAGACGAGCATACTGCTGCTTTAGATCCTAATACAAGTCGCGGACTACTAGAATTGACAGATAAAGTAGTTAAAACAGATAATTTAACTTGTATTATGATCACTCATCAACTTAAAGATGCTTTATTGTATGGCAATCGCACCATAATTTTAAAGGATGGACAAGTTGTTTTAGATGTTACAGGACAAGAAAGAAATAATTTAACTGAAGAAAAGATTTTAAAATATTTTGCTAACTAAAAAGATATCTGGGCGTTGTTTGAAGTGCCTCATAATTGTTAGACATAGATCTAACGATTGTGAGGTATTTTTTATGACTAAATATTCTAATGGGTTCAAAATTAAGATTGTTTCTGAATTCTTTAATCATCAAGATTCAATAAAGGGATTAAGTAGAAAGTACAATATTCCTTACTCTATGGTATATAAATGGATTCATCAGGCTGATGAAAATGGCCTTGAATCTCTTAAAATTAAACATAAGAAGATGAACTATTCTCCTGAGTTTAAGTTAAATGTGGTACGCTATTATTTAAATAATCCTAATTTAGGAATAACTCCAGTAGCTGCCAAGTTCAATATAAATTCTTCTCAGGTTTACACTTGGGTTAATAAGTTTAAAAAAGAAGGTATGGCTGGTTTACTTCCTAAGCAGAAAGGACATCCATCCAACATGCCTAAGAAACCTAAAAAGAAACAAGCTCAAAAGATAAAACTTAGTGAGAAGCAAAAATATGAAGAGAAGATTATTAAACAAGAAGCGGAAATCGAAAAATTAAAACTGGAGAATCTTGTCTTAAAAAAAGTGGCTGCCCGATATCCTCGCTATCCAACAAAGAAAAAACGCTAATTATCAAGGATATTCGGGCTAAAGTGCCAACTGTAAAGCTGAATACCTTATTTAGTCTGCTTAAGCTTAATCGAAAAACATATTATGATAACTTAAAAAATCGAATTAATAAGTGCGATAAATACGCTAAAGTTAAGAAAGAAATTAATCATATTTATTATGATGAAAGTAATGAAACATACGGTTATCGGCGTATTTGGGGCGCTTTAAAAGATACTGGTATCAATCTTGCTAAGGAAACTGTTCGTAAAATTATGCGTGATATGGGTATTAAAACCATGATTTATCATAAGAATACAGCTAAGTACAGTTCTTATAAAGGTAGCGTTGGCAAAAAGGCTCCTAATATTCTTAATCAGATCTTTGATGAGACTATCCCTTATAAGGTCTTGCATACCGATGTAACAGAATACAAATTAACTAATGGCAAAAAAGTCTATATTTCACCAATAGTTGATGAAGCATCTCTGGAAATACTGGCTTGTGCAGTTAGTTACTCTCCTGAGATGAAGACTATTTATAGGATGCTTGATGAACTTGAAGTAAATTTACCAAAAGATGCACGACCAATTTTACATTCTGATCAAGGTTTTCAATATCAAAATGCTGGTTATCAAGCCCGTCTTAAAGAAATGAATATTACACAAAGCATGTCTAGAAAAGGAAATTGTCATGATAATGCGCCAGGTGAAACTATATTCAACCTAATGAAAAGAGAATGCCTAAATCGACTTAAGATTGGCTCTCTTGAAGAGATGAAGCAAGTGTTAAGTAAGTATGTCACTTGGTTTAATAATATTCGTCGTTCCAATAAATTAAAATACACGACTCCTGTAAAATGATATGAACCCTAAAATTAGGACATATTATTAATTAGCTTTGATTCATAATCGCATTCCGATATTCAATCGGTGTGCGATTTTTTAGTACAGTTTTAATTCGTTTAGTATTGTAATATTCAATATATTCTTTGATGGCTTCTTCTAACTCATCTAAATTACTAAAATTATTTTCGAATCCATAAAACATTTCTCTTTTAAGTATGCCAAAGAAACCCTCCATCATGCCATCATCTAAAGAATTACCTTTACGTGACATACTTTGGGTTATGCCATGATTTTTAAGCCATGATTGAAAGAGAGGATGTTGATATTGCCAGCCTTGATCAGTATGAAATACTAAACCATTAAGGGCCGGATACTTTTTATAGGCCAGCTTTAACATATCCATTACTTGTTTTAAAACAGGATGACGACTTAGAGTATAAGAGACAATCTCTTGTGTGCAACCGTCCATAATTGGGGATAGATAAAGCTTTTCACCATTCAAATGAAATTCCGTCACATCTGAATACCACTTTTTATTTGGAATTACAGACTTGAAATTACGTTTAATCAAGTTACTTTTGATCTTACCTACAGTTCCACGATAGCTTGAATATTTATGCTTACGTCTAATGGCAATGCCATATAAGTGCATTTTAGTCATTAGACGTTTTACTTTCTTATGATTGATTTTAAGTCCTTCACGTTGAAGTTGTGCAGTAATTCTTCTATAACCGTAGCGATGTTTGTGCTCTTCATATACTTCTTTGATCCTTTCCATGATATTTTGGTTTTTCCTATCTTTATCATCATGTCCTTGAACATAGTAATAATTACTCCTAGATAGGTGAGGAAGGTCAGGTTTAGAATTGATCACTTTAAGCACAAAACTCACAGTCACATGAAGTTCTTGCCTTAGCTGTGTGACTGCAGAAACTATTTCTTGTGCTTTTGGTTTCTGATTCTTTGTGCCACTAAGGCATCTAATTTTTTTATAAATTCGTTCTCGACAGTAAGCTCTAAATTCTTTTGTTTGAGGTCCTTGATTTGCTTTTGAAGTTCTTGAATCTGTTTGTCTTTGTTCTGCATTAGATCTTCTACCTTTCTTATGATTAATGACATTATACCCATTTTCTTTGTATTTGCGAACCCAATTGTAAAGCATGGCCCTACTACGTAAACCAAGATCTAATGATATTTGGGACATAGTTTCGTCTCCTGAAAGAACCCTTCTAATTGCCTTTTCTTTAAATTCTATTGAATAAAAAGTATAGGGCTTATCTAGGATTTCTAATCCATATTTATCGATTAATTTAAATAAGTATCTAAGACTATCAGAGGTAATTCCATATTCTTTTCCTAATTGAAGAGAAGATTTACCGTAATATTTCCAATTATTATAAATATCAATTTTATCTTGTTTAGACAGTTTAGTCATAATAAAAAACCTCGAAATTCTTGTCCGAATTTCGGGGTTCATATCAAAATACAGAAATCGTGTATTATCAAGTATTTAAAATTTTATAAAGTGTCTAACTTTCTTATGGCACTTCAGTTTCCAGATATCTTTTTTACTAGAAAATTTTTGTTTTTCGTTTCTTCTTTTTATCTTTTCTAGGATTAATCCCAATTAATTCAATAAAGAAAGTAAAAAGTGGTACACCTACAATTAACCCCCAAGTTCCCCAGAATTTTTCAGCCACTAAAAGAATCAAAAAAGTATAAAAAATTGGTAATTGGGTTTTGCTAGCCATAAATTTTGGATTAAGAAAGTAGGCTTCAATAGCATGAATGATCAAAATTAAAATTAAGATATAAACTACATCTTTTATACCACCTACTGAATATGCGACTAGACTTAAGGGAATCAGTGAAATTATAACTCCTGCAACTGGGATTAAACTTAAAACAAAGATCATCAATCCTAAAGCCACAATCTGCGGCATTTTCAATATAATTAGTCCAATCATTGTCAGAATCGTATTACAGATAGCAATAAAAAATTGTGCTTCTAGTACTACTCCAAAAGTATCAGCAAATTTTTGTCCTAAAAATTTTAAATCTTCAAAAAACCACTTAAAACTTCCTTCTGTTACAAATAAATGTGAAAATTGATGCATTTTTTTCAATTCAAAAGTATAAAAGAAACTCAAAAATACTGACATCAATAACGCAACTGTTAAAGTACCCACATTTGTAATTGTATGAATAATAAAATTCAT
The DNA here is from genome assembly GCF_014522345.1 of Lactobacillus sp. PV037. NCBI lineage: Bacteria > Bacillati > Bacillota > Bacilli > Lactobacillales > Lactobacillaceae > Lactobacillus > Lactobacillus sp. PV037. Next base: position 1,482,192 of record NZ_CP041987.1, read on the forward strand.
CCCATGACGAGCTGAACTTACTATTTCTTCTCGGTTGATATATTTTTCAATATCTTTTAATATGCCTGTCATTTGATGACTTTGATAAAAACTAATCATTGAGCGTACAATTTTAGTAATTTGTTTAGCCAACAAAGGAATATAAATAGTGACTACAAAATACAGCAATCCAAATAATAAAAGATAGATGATCCCCACAATTAGTTTCGTCGGGAAGCGAGGAATTATACTTTGAACTTTTTTGATTATATGAATCACAATATATGTAAAGATGAATGTCAGCAAAATTGTATCAATCATCGCTCGTGCTTCATATAAAATTATTCCAATTATTAAAAGTACAAAAAAACGTCTTAATAGATCATTTTGTTTTAGTTTACTCCAAGGATTATTCATTTTTCTACCCATTCTACTTTGTGTTTTCTACTACAAAGTATAACATTCGTTTTAATTGACACAATTCACTTTTTTGCCTAAGCTTATATTAATAAAAGTATAATAATTTGATTAAATATAGTGAGGATAATCATGACAGCTAAAATTCTTACAGACTCCAGTGCTAATCTTTTAACTTCTGAATGTTCAGGTACTCCTCATGAAAACGTACCTTTGACTATTCAAGTGGGAAATAAGTCTTGGCGCGATGATGGTCACATTGATCCAACTTTACTTAAAGAAGCTCTAAGTGAAAATAGTGTTAAAACTACCACTTCCTGTCCTAATATCCATGATTGGCTAACTGCTTTTGGCGATAGTGATGAAATCTTTGTCTTTACCATTTCAGGGGCACTATCGGGAAGCTACAATGCTGCTAAGCAAGCCGCAACAGAATATCATACTACTCACCCTAAAGCTAAAATTCTTGTTTTTGATAGTCACTCAGCCGGCCCACAAGTCAAATTACTTGCCGAAAAAACTGGTGAGCTTATTAAAGAAGGACTCTCTTTTAAAGAAATAGTCAAAAAAATTGAAGATTACCAAGAACATCTTAATTTAATTTTTGCCTTACAAGATTTAACTAATCTTGTAAATAGTGGGCGTGTATCTGGCGCTGCTGCTAAGGTAATGGGGATGCTTAAATTAAATGTTATCGGGCGCGCTAGTGTTCAGGGAAAATTTGAATCCATTGGCAAAGCACGGGGGGCTAAAAAAACCTACAGTCAAATTGTAAAGAAAATGATTGAATATGGTTACAATGGCGGAAAAGTTGCTATCGACCATGTTGATAATTTAGCCGGTGCTGAAGCAATTGAGAATTTACTTTTAAGTAAATTCCCTGATGCAAAAATCACCATTGGAAAATGCGGTGGTTTATGTAGCTACTATGTCGAAAATGGTGGTTTAATGATTGGTTACGAAAGCAAATAACAATTAAAAAGGTTTACCTTATTTGAAGGTAGACCTTTTTAATTTGCTAACTTATAACCTGCCTCCTCAGCTTCTTTTTTAGAAGAAAAAAATACCATATTTAAAGATAGAATTTTATGATTTTTTTTACCCGGTAAATAAAATTTCTTAGTTGTTTTATTACCAATTATTTTTCCTACAGAACTTGTATTTACTAAAAAACCTTTTTCACTACTTTTTGCCTTCCATTGAACTGGAGCACTAGCTGCAGTTTTAGTGGAGGCTTTTTTAGTATATTTTGCGGGAATCCAAGTATTCTTGCCAATACGATACATCAATTGTTTTCGAATGGTTGCTTTAGCATAAACCTTCCATTTGGAATCTTTTTTAGCATACTTCTTAATATACTTTCCATCCTCGTTAAGTAAATGTACTTTTCCCTTACCTGAGTACTTTACAATAATCTTTCCATGCATTGCCGTTTCTTTAATACTTGCATTTACACGTTGACTTGCGAGCCAACTCATTCCTAGAGCTATCACTAAAGCCAATATAATTGCCAAAAGTTTTGCTTTAACGGCATTTTTAGAAAACATCAAATTCCTCCATTTTTAGTTCAAAGAGATATTAGTAGGTTACTATTTATTTCTTTGTTTGTAAAGTTTCTATTTAATAACACTTGTTCAAAAATATCTTCAAAAATTATTTTTAAAAAATTATCCTTATAATATGTTATTTAAATAATAATGCGTTATTTATCCCATTATAATAATATGTAAGCGCTTATTTTATTTAATATAATATGGTAAATACTGGTTATTTTATGTCCGTAAATATGTTATTAAAATTGCAATGTCATTTAATGTTGATATAATAGCATTTGTAGATTGAATTAAAGAAAAAATTATATTTATATGACCCCAAAAGGAGTAAAAATATTATGAAAAACACTAAGTTGTTATTAAAAAATGTATTTACTATTATTTTATTTGTTATTGGATTCGTTGTTGCTACTTCAATTAATTCAACTTCTGTAAAAGCTGAATCAACTTCCATTACTTTACCTAGTGGTTACACTGCTAAACGTATTGCTCAAGTTGATAATAATAAGATTTCTGCTAAAAACAAAAAAGCTTTAATTAACGCTTCTGTTAAAGGGGTTAAAGAAAACCAATTTGTTGGTGACGATGCTGACAAAAATGTTATGGTTGATGTAACTAAGTTATCTTCCAGCCAAAAGCTTGAAATCAACCGTTTTGCTCTTCGCTTGATTAACTCAGCTCGTAGTCAACTTAACAAAAAGCCTTGGGTTTTAAACAAATCTGCTATGGATTTTGCTGATAAAGTTGCTAAGCAATACCATGACAATGGCCGTAGCGTTTGGGATTCTGATCACTACGTTGCAGGTATTACTCGTGCTGCTGTTGCTTCTGGCTTAAAGAACGCTGGTCAAGTTTACGAAGATGAATCTGGTCTTCCTATTACTTCTGAATTCTCTGGTTCTACTCGTTCTATGTATGCTTTAAAGCGTCAAGTTTACTTCAATATTAAACAAATGTTATTCGGTGGTTACTATGGTACTGAATCTCAAGCTGATAACACTGCTTACTACACTGAATGGGAACACGCAGGTGACTTATTAGGTTGTCGTTCTCTTAAGGGTTACGATGCTCCAACTAAGTACTTTGGCATGAGTTTCTCAGATTTACCAAATGATCACTCTAAGATTAGCGTTCACTTCATGGGTGTTGCAAAGCGTTACATCAAGAATACTAAGAAATTCAATATTCACGCTAACCTTTAATTAAACTTCTTTCAAAATAACTCTTAGTGTAAAAAGAGGATTTGTTTTAAAACAAATCCTCTTTTTTATATTTAAAATTGAAAATTAAGAATCATAGTACTCTTTACGAATACCAACAGATATTATTATTTCTTACTTACGTACGTTACGTTTTACAGTCTTCTTAGCATGCTTTTTAGCGTGCTTCTTAGTAGTCTTTTTACTCTTCTTTGTCACATGTTTACCCTTTGGAGCTTGGCTTGCTGCTGGGTTAGTTGGAGCATCTTCTGCCTTTGCTAATGCTGGGTAACTTTCTTCTACTGTTGCAGCTTGAGCACTTGCTACGTTTGATGCAAACATAGTTCCAACTGATAATAAACTTACTAAGCTAATAACTGTTTTACGTAATTTCATAATAATCTTCTTTCCAATCTTTTAAATTTACTTATCTCTCTCACTTCACTTATTATAATAGCACTTTAAATTACATATTACAACACCTGTTATATAAAAATTTATAATTTTCTTTATTTTGCTCAAAGTATTGATATATCAACATTTATCCGAATTAATATAACGATAGCATTGTTATATTAATAACCTTTTTATAACAAAAAAGAACTTAACTTTATCGTTAAGTTCTTTTAGTAAGCATGTTATTTCCAATAAGGGAGATATTAGAAATATTATCAGAAATTATTATTCGGCTACTTTTAGGGTTTCAATATATTCAAATGCATTTTGTCCTGCAACTCCACCATCACCAACAGCAGTAATGATTTGACGGAGTTCTTTTTGACGTACATCTCCAATTGCATAAATACCAGGAATAGAAGTTTCCATTCGATCATTAGTAATGATCCAGCCATCTTTATCAGTGATGTCCAAGTCTTTAAATGGTTCAGTATTTGGTACATTTCCAATATAAATAAATGCTCCAGATGCCTTTACCACTGTATCTTCATTGGTTTGGTTATTATGGACTTTGACACCAGTCATTTTTTCACCATCACCAATGATTTCTTTAACTTCACTATCCCAAGTAAAGTGCATTTTATCATTTTTAAAAGCACGATCTTGGAGAATCTTTTCTGCTCTTAACTGATCACGTCTATGAATTAGATTTACATCATCAGTTACATTAGCTAAGTAAAGACCTTCAGAAACTGCTGAGTCTCCACCGCCAACTACAACTACATCTTCATCTTTGAAGAAAGCTCCATCACATACTGCGCAGTAAGAAACCCCACGGCCACTATATTCTTGTTCTCCAGGAATTTCTAATTTTCGGTTATTAGAACCTGTTGCAATGATTACCACAGTGGCTTCAATATCTTCTGGATCCATCTGAACAATGCGCTTCTGCCCATCAAGTTTAAGTCCCTTTACATCACCATAAACAAATTCTACATTTTGCTTTACAGTACTTTGGTACATTTTTTCTCCCAATTCGGGGCCCATAATTGAAGGAAAACCAGGGTAATTTTCAACCTCAGCTGTATTATTCATTTGACCGCCATAAACTCCTCGATCAATCATTGCAACCTTTAAGTTGGCCCTAGCAGCATATAATGCTGCAGTCATTCCACCAGGACCTGCTCCAATAACTGCTACATCATATTTTTTCATTTGTCTTCTCCTATTAAATTACACTGTATTTAATACATCTTCTGCTTTTAATTATATTTATATAATACTACTTACTTTTAATAAGTCAATGTAAAAAACTGAAATCTTGTAAGTCGTTTTACTTTATAATTTTCTTATATCATAATATACTGAAAGCGTACACAAAGTACATATACGGTAATATTTGGTAAAAAATAAGACAAGTCATTTACGGGACTTGTCTTATTTTATTTCTTTTCGCTTTAGCTACTTTCTGATAAATTTTTCATCACTTTTAATTTTTGGAGCTGGAATAAATCTTTCAACTTTCATGTGAAGATCGTACTTTTCACGTAATTTTGCTAATTCAGCCATCATGGGACTTTTATGGTGTTTATCAATAGCTTCTTGGTTAATCCAACTATCAATTAAAAGTACTGTATCTAAATCATCTGCTGGGTAGAAATATTCATAGCGTTCGTTACCTGGTTCATGTCTAATCTTATCAGCCAACCCGCTTTCTTCCATTTCCTTTACAAACTTACGTGCACTACCATTTTTTCCAGTATAGTAAAGATTGATGGTTAAACTCAAATTACTGTACCTCTTCTCTATAAAACTTATTAGTTTATTGTATCACTGCTTACTTTTAGATTTACCAAAAAGATAGATAATTGCTGGCATGAAAGTAAGAGCTGCAATTAAAGAATAGGCTGTATCTGTTACTGTGCTTGCCCCAAAGGCACTTAAGGCAGGAAAATCTGCAAAAATTATTGCTGAAAATCCAACGATTACTGTTAATCCAGACACCGTAATTGCTGCTCCAACTGAAGAAATTGCTGTTATGATAGCTTCCTTGGTATCATGCGTTTTAATTTCCTCTTGGTAGCGCTCTAAAATCAAAATTGTGAATTCAATTCCAACACCTAAAATTAATGAACTTAACGTTACAGTTACTGGATTATATTGTCCTCCTCTTGCCCATAAAGTTAAAGGTGAAGCCCCAAGAACGATAATGATTGGAACAAGTGGATATAGTGCAACTTTCCAGTTTCTATATACCACAAGTAAAACTATAAAGATAATTGCTAAACCTGCTCCGATAATTAGATAATGATTCGAAGTCATATTCTTAATTCCAACTAATTGCATCATAGTAGCTCCAGCTGCTGAGATATTAACATATTTATGCTGGCCATTAATTTCTTTATTAATTCGATTCATTAATTTCGACTGCTCATCAGAAGAAAGATTATTTTTAATCTTAAACTGAATTGCTGCATAATGATTGTTTGGACTAATAAAAGTATCCTTCATTGAAGCAGGTAAATTATTAATGATTCTATTAATGTTTTCCTGAGAAGTAGTATATTTTCCTCCAAATTGTGTATAAGCTGTTGAAATACTTTGAACACTTTCAACATCTTTATTGTCTTTCTTTACTTTATTTCCAATACTTTGAATTTCCTTAAGAGTGTTTTTATCCTTAATATTATCAGCTTTAGCTAAATAAGTTAGGTATGTAGTTGATCCGACTTTCTTTTGAAGCTTTTTCGTTTGAACTAAAGAGGGAAGATTTTCAGGAATCAACTTAGTCATATTGGTTTCTGTAGTTATCTTTCCCTCAACTGCAAATCCGAAAATTGCAATGATGACTCCAATAATTAATGTAACTCCAGCATGATTCATAATAAAATTGGCATAACGACCTAGTAATTGACCAATTTTATTAGGTCTTTCAGTTTTAACCTTTTTAACTTTTGTCTTAGTATCTAAAAGAGGTAAGACAGCAAAGATAAGAATAAATTCTACTAAGTAAACACACTACCCCAATAGCTAAAGTAATCCCAAATTGCTGCATCATTGGTGCTTTAGATAACAACATCGTCAAAAAGCTTAAAGCCATCATAATTACAGCTGTACCAACCGCAGGCCCAATATTTTTAGCAGCTGTTTGTGATGCTTGGTCAGAGATTTGTTCTTTTCGAAATTCTTCTTCATAACGATTATGGAACTGCACACCAAAATCAGTTCCTAAACCAATAATAATTGGGAGTGTAGCCATAGTGGCTAAAGTAATTGGAATATTAAGCCATCCCATGATTCCAAACGTCCAAATCATTCCAATTAACACAAAGAAAAGAGAAAATAATCGACGGCGGACTGCAAATAAAATAGTAAGAACCGCAATCATCAAGATAACAGCAATTATAACCATTTTAACCATTGTTGACATTACACTGGTTTTAATTTCACCCATAATGATTGGTTGACCAGCAAGATTTACTTCATAAGCCGAATTAAAGTGAGTGTTTTTGAGAGCCTTTTTAAGATCTTGTCTAAGTTGTACATTAGTCGACATATCACTGGTTTTATCAGTGGTGTTAACCATTATTAAAAGGTTTTTACCATTTTTAGGTAATAATTGGTCAAACTCCTTACGCACTTTCCCATTATTATCTAGCATAATGTCTCGTAATAATGGTGTAGACATTTTTTCCACGCTAGGTAGCATTTTAACTACTTTAGCCACAATAATATTTCTTTGTTTTGAAGTTAATAAGGATAACGTATATGCTTGCAATTGTTGATTTTGCTTAGCAGTTAAAGTTTCTTGCAACGCCTGATTTTGATTAGTTCCTGCTTGAACAAGCTCACCTATTTTAGCTTGCTGTGGAGTTGTTAAAAGACTCTGAGTATAAGCTTGAACTTTAGCAAGTTGCGCTTTCGACAAAGATGATTGTAAATTTTTTTGTAACTCATTTTTCTGCTTATCACTTAAATTTGCAAATAAGTCTTTTTGAAGCTTTTCATTACTAGCTGAATCACTTTGTGACATCATAGTAGAAAAATCAGATTTCTGAATTAAGTCATTTAGTAAGCTAACAACACTAGTAGTGGATTTCACATTTTTGATTTTACTAGCATTTTTACTAAAAGTAGCTACCTTTTGCATAGTATTATGAGAAATAATTCTCTTTTGCTTGCCGCTTAACATTACATAGGCAGCATCCCCACCAAAGTTTTTCTGATAGGTCTGAGTATTTTTGTAAATAGCTGACTTAGGGCTAACAAAAACATCATTTCCCATTTTCATTTGAATTCTACTTAATCCAATCCCAAAGATAACTGTTAAGGCTCCAATAATAGCAATATATAACTTGGAATGTTTAAAGATATTTTTTGCCCATTTACTGAATATTCTATTCATCTATAATTTTCAACTTTCCTTTCTTAAAATATTGATTTTAATTTTAATATAGAAAAATTGTCAATTACAGCTACAAAATATGTCTTTGTATAAAAATAATACATTTGTCTTAAAATGTATTATTTGGATAATTTTTTCATCAAATCCATTATAAATTCAAGATTTTCTTTTTCATCAGCTATTGATGTAGTGATTAATAAAGACGCTATTCCTCCCGAAATAAATTTAATTAACTTTTCTTGATTAGTAGTATTATTCAAGGCAGGTTTTAAGAAAGCTTTCTTACTTTTTTCTTCTTGATTTGCATAACTTATAATTACTTGTTCAATAATTTTAAAAAATTCATTATAAAAATTTAGTCGATTCTGGTTCAAGGGATTGATGTTTTTAATCAGGCGACTATTTTTTTGTGTAAATACTTCTAGATTTTAAAAAATGTTTCTTCTGTATTATCTTTTAGATCTCTTTCACCAATATATTCTAGTACTGCTTGAGTTAATTCATATTTATCTTTAAAATAGCGATAAAACGTTCCTCGTGTTATTAAGGCATTTGAACAGATATCATTGATTGTAATATCCTCAAATTTTTTTCGATTTAATAAACTTTCCATTGTCCTAATTAAATCTAATTGCGTTCTTTTTTGACGATTAGTTAATACCATGCTTTCTCTTTTCTTTTCAACTGATGACTTATCATCAAATTAGACAAAACTATGACAAAAAGTCTAAGCAATAATTGTCTGTAGTTTTAATATATGCAAAAAATTAACCTTTATTTATCTTAGTAAACTATCGACAAATAAAGGTTAATCCTAGTTTATATTCTATTTAATGCTGACTAAAGGATTCGAACCTTCGACCTCATCATTACTAGTGACGTGCTCTGCCAACTGAGCTAAGTCAGCATTTTTTCAACAAATAATAGTATATCAAAATATTTTTTATTTGCCAAGAATAAATTAAAAGAAAAAAGAGAAACTTATCTGTCTCTCTTCTAAAACTTAATTCATTATGTATCCTCCTGCAATAACCATCCACACAATCGAAAGTAATCCAATAATAATCATTAAGATAAATGAGATTATTGCACTTAACCAAAAGACGACCCTTTTACTGCATAACCATGAAGTCATCGTATATTCAAACATAAAGATCACCCAGCCATCAAATCCCCACGCAAGCATGTTCGCTATTTTTCCAGGCATACAAGTGAAAATCATAAACAAAATAAAAGAAATAATCAAAGAGATTACTAACGGCTTATAATACTTACTCTCTACTTGCTTTGCTGCATCTATTGTATATCTCTGCCAAAACTTTTTCATAACTTCTTACCTAATGTTGGTATCTCCAACCTGTATATTTCCATTGATTTTCTGACTTAATTTTAACTTTCTTTTGCTCTCTCTCAATTATTTTGCTTTTCCTACTAAAAAAGAAGCCTCTCATCTTCTTTTTCCATTATTCATTTACTACAGTAATTCTTTCTTGATGATGCTTAGGATCTAAAATTTCATTTACTACTACTCGTGCCATCGTTCCAGAAGTTACCTTGGACTCTTTGGCATCGTTAAATAATAATTCATCATGTCCAAGCTTAAACTTGGTTTCAGCACCAGCTTCAAATTCCATTGATGGTGAAATTCCTACCCAATCTACATCTTTTACACCACGTAAGTATTCTAATTCCTTTAATTGTTGCTTTGGTGTATTTACCCATTCTTGACTTCCCGGCATCTTTTCAATGTCTTCTACTAGCAAGTGGTGATCGTCGCCTGTTTGCAAACTTCCTGCACCTAAGATGAAAATTACTCGTTCATCGTGATCCTTGGCTAAATCTACCAGCTTCTTAGCAAGCGTAACTTGCTCCCCTGCATCAGCTGGGGCAGTTCCAAATGCATCTACTAATACGTCAAAATCCTGTAAAAGCGCAGCATCCATTGATAATACATCCCCAATTAATAAATTGGCTTCTGCTCCTAATACCTTTACTGCTTTGTCCTTATTACGAACAATTCCAGTTACTTCGAGTTTTTCTTGTTTGCTTGCTAATTTATAAATTGCACTTCCTGCCATTCCAGAAGCACCAATAATTCCGACTTTAATCATTTTATTACCTTCTTTGCGTAAAATCTTACATTACTACTTTAACGCATCAATGATAAAAAAAGATAATTTTTTGCTTATGAATTGTAAGTAGTTTTATTCCTATTACCATTTAAATTTTTCCATCTCATTTACAAATTCTTTAAAGTACGGCAAGGTAAAGGTAATTTTCCCGTATCCTCTCGTTTCAATTACTTGCGCATCTAACAAACGTCTACGATACATGGAAATATAACCGCTACTTTTTCCTAGCTTATTTCTAATTTCTGTTACTGAAATAACATTTTCATCCATCATTGCCATTGCTTGCAAAAATTCTTGATCTTTTTCCGAGAATTCCTGATAAATCTTTGTATAAGAATTTTTTTCTAATTCAGCTATGTAAGTTGGAAGAAGATCACTCAGCACGTCAGCCGTCACTTCCCCTATTTTTTTTCCTTTTTTCCATGCCAAATAACCAAGCAATTGAAATGCATATGAATATCCTTTAGTCATTTTAGTCATCATCTCTGCCACTTCATCACTTAACTCAATTCTAGATTGTGAAAAAACTTTTTTATAAGCCAAATTAATTTCAAAAAGACTTAGTGCTGAAAGTCCTATTCTGGGACTTCTTAATAAAAAGGTTAGTACATCTTCGTTTTGTAATTCAGAAACATTTTCTGGTAAGCCTGTCATTAACAAATTTACAAAAAGATTTTTCCTAATTAATAACTGATAAAATGCGACAAAAGACCGTAATTCTTTTGTAGCTTTCACTTCATCAATTGTAATCAATACGTGTATTCCCTGATTAGTTAAAGTCATAAGTATGCTTTGCAAGATACCTTGATAAGTGGAAACTGTCGGCTTACCTAAAGAAGCAGAAATTTGTAATCCTACAGCTGAAAAACTAATTCCTTTTAATGTATCCAAAATCTTTTTTATTTTATTAGTAGATTTTCGATACAAATCATCAATTAAGTTCTCTAACAAGTTATTACCCATTGCTAAATCTACTACTAACCAATCTTCTTTTTTAGATAATTTTTGACTTACTTCCGTTAAAAAAGTTGTTTTTCCTACACCCCTCATTCCATAAACAATTGCTGTTTGATACGGTGTATTCGGATTATCTAACTCTTCCAGATAGTCTTCTTGAATTTCCTTTCTTCCCAATAAAACTGGGGGAATTTTCCCAAAACTAGGATTAAATGGATTATGCACTAGTATCTCCTTTATATCTATTTATATCTTTGTTTTTCTTTTATATCTTTTTATATCTCTTTATATCTTACCATTTTAAAAATTAAAAGTCTCACTTAGACAAAAGTGAGACTTTATAATTATTATTTTTCAAATTCTTTTTTAGAAATGTAACGAATTTCTTTTACATATTGGCCTTTATGATTAATCTTAATGTATTGTTCATCTGGGTCATAACCACCAACATTATTGAGCTTATAAGCTCGTGTCTTTTTAGTATTTGGATCAATAATTTCTACGTTATGATACCGTTGCGTTCCTTTTTCTACTTTTGCATAGCTAACTGTTTGTACCACAAATGGATTAATGCGGTCAATATATGTAGCTGCATGGGATTTTACCCCTACTATAACTGCTACTGCTCCAACTATACTAAGAATTAATTCTTGTATTTTCATTCTTTCCTATTAATCTCCTTTATGTAGTATTTTTATTTTAAATAAGTGGGGGGTTTTTAGCAAGATCAACTTGTTAATTGCAATCTAATTTCATCCATGCTATTCTTTTCTTATAAGATTTTTAAATTAAAGAGGTACACTTATGAATTACACAATAAATCATGTAAATTCATCTTCCTCCTCAATCTCCTCTAATGGGATTGAGTGATTTGGTGTGCTGAAAATAATAACTTTTTAAGTCCAACTCACTCTCATCACTTTAAGTGAAGTAGTGAATTGGGCTTTTTCTTTTGTTTTTAGGGGGAATCGAAATGAATAATCAACCACCTGCTGATAAGCTTAAGCGTTCAATTGGCTTTTGGTCAGCCTTATCAATTGTGATTGGAACAATTATTGGATCAGGAATCTTTTTTAAACAAGCATCTGTTTTAGATAGTGCTAAAACTTCTACAATGACAATCTTCGCCTGGGTCTTGGGAGGAATTATTACTTTAACTGGCGGACTCACTATTGCAGAAATCGGAGCTCAAATGCCTTACACTGGGGGACTTTACGTTTATATTGAGCGTCTCTACGGTCGTATTGCTGGCTTTTTAGCAGGTTGGATGCAAGTAATTGTTTACGGTCCTGCGATCATTGCTTCAGTTGCTGGATTTATGAGTATTTTAATGGCTAACTTCTTTGGTCTCTCAAGTGCTTGGCGTATTCCTTTAGCTCTCATTACTATTATTTTTATCGGAATTCTTAACTTTTTTGATAACAAAGTTGGATCTGCTTTTTCTGTGATTACGACAATCGGGAAAATGATTCCAATTGCAGCAATCATTATTTTTGGTATCTTTTGGGGTAAACAAGACGCCTTTGGGCAAACACTTAGTCAAATCAACCATACCGGCGGTGGCTTTGGGGTAGCAGTCCTAGCAACCCTCTTTGGTTATGATGGTTGGATTTTAATTGCCACATTGGGTGGTGAAATGAAAAATCCTCAAAAGGTTTTACCTAAAGCCATTATTTTGGGAATTACCGCTGTATTAATTGTTTATACATTAATTACTGCGGGGATTTTGCGATTTATTCCTGTTGATATGATCCACAGACTTGGTGAAAATACGACTGCTTATCTTGCTACCAAAGCTTTTGGTGAAATTGGAGGTAAACTTCTAACTGCAGGAATTATCGTTTCAATGATGGGAACTTTAAATGGAAAAATTATCACCTTCCCTAGAATTGTTTATGCCATGGCTGAAAGAAAAGACATCCCTTTTTCAAAATTTCTTTCCTTCTTAACTCCAAAAGGTAAATCTCCCTTAACAGCTACTGCTTTGATTGTCGGACTAGCTACTTTAATGATGATTTTTTTCGATCCAGATCATCTTTCAGATTTATGTGTCTTTACTATCTACTGCTTTTACGTATTAGCATTTTTTGGGATTTTCATTTTAAGAAAGAAACACAATCATCGACCTTTTAGTACACCTCTTTATCCTCTTGTTCCAATTATTGCCATTCTTGGTGGTCTTTATATCATAGTAAGTGAAATTATCAACGATCCAGCTGGCGTTGGTTTATTCCTAGGAATGGTTATTATTGGCCTCCCTATTTTATATTTAGTAAAAAGATACTATTCAAAAAATACAATTAATTAAAATGAATAGATGAAAAAAGCTTTAGCTTACTTTCAAGCTAAAGCTTTTAATGTCCAGTGGAAAATAGATTAGTAATTACTACACCAATTACTATCAGGGTAATTCCTATTACCTGAGCTAAAGAAATGTTTTGATGCCAAAACATAATCCCAATAATTGTAGTTAAAATTATTCCAACTCCACCCCATGTCGCATAAGCTACGCTTAGGTTTAAAGTTTTCAAAGAAAGACTTAAGGCATAGAAACATATCAAATACGATATAACAGTAATAACTGAAGGCCATAATTTAGTAAATCCGACTGATGCTTTCATGAAGTTTGTTCCAATTACTTCTGCTACAATCGCAATTGCTAATTCCAAATATCCCATTTTAAAATCCTCTCTTAATTGTGAAATATTATAAGGATATTTTAGCAATTTTATCTTTAAAAAATAGACTTATATTTTTTAAAGTTCTCGCGTGGTTACTACAAAATTACTTCAAAGAAAGTTCCTGAAGTATTTTTATAACTAGTTTTAACGGTAATTTTGCCACCTACTAAGTCTAAAATTTGCTTAACAATACTTAAACCTAGTCCTAAGCCTTGATTTTTCTGATCATAATTACCTTGATAGAACTTTTGAAAAATCTTATTTTTTTCTTTTTCAGCTATTATCGGTCCATTATTACCGATTATTACACTAACTTTTCCTCCTCTTTTTTCTTTACAACTTATAAAAATCGTTCCTCCTTTAGGCGTAAATTTAATAGAATTGTTTAACAAATTAATCCATATCTCTCTTAATAATTCTGCGTTCGAATAAAAAGTAGCTTTTTGTACATCTAATTCATAAGATAGTTCTTTAGCTTCTAAACTTGGTAACAGCGAAATAACTGCCTTTCTTAGCTCCTCATCAATTTCTACATTTTCTTTTTCACTAATAATTGTTTTATTTTCCAAGTTAGTAAGCAACATTATTTGCCCAGATAATTTACTTAACCTCTCTGATTCTTCAGCAATAATTTTACTATATTCTTCTTTTTTGTTAACTGGAATATTTGGATCTGTTAATAATTGAGCAAAGCCATTAATTGATGCAATTGGTGTTTTAAATTCATGAGAAAATTTACTAATAAAATCTTCTTTTAATAATTCTAGCCCATTTAAGTCAGCTACCATTTTATTAAAGTTTTCAAAAGCCTTGTTTAATAAATTAGTAGAATTAGTTTCTAAACGAGTTGAAAGATTACCGTCAGCTACTTCTTGCATACTCTTAATTAACTTATTTAAAGCCTTAATAAGGGGATTTAGCACTAAATAAACTGCAATAAAAATAACTATAAGCAAAAGAAGGGTTGCCACCGCTCCGACTACAAATGGTGCTGTACCAGGAGGCATCAAGCCATAGGGCGCATGAAGTACCCAGAAAAATAGTAGTAGATCAATGATGATTACTGCTATAAAAGCAATTATTACTGAGTATCCTATTGCTGATCTTGAATACAATTTTTTCTTATTTTTCACTTTATCATTATCCTAACCTAACCTTAAAAAATGTTCCTTCTATACCATCATATGTTGACATGACACCTATCTCCCCCCCCTAGAATCTCTAGGAGTTGCTTGACTACTGTTAAACCTAATCCTAAACCAAGAGATTGCTTAGGGTGATCACCTTGATAAAACTTTTCAAATATCTTTTCTTTTTCTTTATCATTAATCTTTTCCCCGTTATTACCAATAATTACTTCAACTTGCTTATCTCTTTTATAGCAACTTACAAAGATAGTTCCTTTTTCAGGAGCAAATTTAATTGCATTATTTAACAAATTAACCCAGACACCCTTTAACAATTCTGGATCTGTAAAATAAGTTACTTTTTCTAAATTTACCTTATACTTAAGTTTCTTTTTTTCAATAGTCGCAAATAAAGAAATGAGGACTTTTCGCAACTCTTCGTCAACTTCTATTTTTTTCTTATTTGTTACTATTTTTTTATTTTCTAAATTCGTTAGTTTCATTATTTGTGTTGAAAGTTGACTTAAACGATTCGATTCTTCTGCAATTATTTTCAAGTATTCTTTTTGCTTTTGTTTTGATAATTCTTGATTTAAAAGTAAATCTGCAAAACCATGAATTGAAGTAATTGGAGTTTTAAATTCATGAGAAAACTTACTAATAAAATCTTCCTTCATAACTTTTGTGCTATCTAATTCAGAAACCATCTGATTAAAGTCAGAAAAAGTTGAGTCTAATGGATTAAATCTATTTCTTTCTAATCTTATTCTAAAATCACCATTAGCTACTTGTTTAATTGCTTGTGTCAGTTTATTAACGTAAGTAAATAAATATGTTAATACAAGATAATTCACAATAAAGCTTAGCACAAACAATAGAGTAATCATTAACCAGCCAATAATATGGGGACTTTTACCCGTATACACCGATACTCCCACTGCACCGCCAAATAATGGTGCTACTACCAGTGCAAGAAATGCAGAGTAAACAACTATTAAAAAAGAGAAAGAAGTACTTTTATTTTTCAATGATTTCCCCCTTATAACCTAATCCTCTAACAGTAACTATTTTAAATGCATCTTCATATGAAGCGCATAATTTTCTTAATTTACTAATGTGAGTTTTAACAGTATCTTCTGTACTGAATGAATCCCTTCCCCAAACTGCGTCTAACAATTGTTCCTTAGTAAAAATTTGGTCTGGCGAGGAAAGCAACTTATAAAGCAATTTAAATTCCTTTTTAGAAAATTCCACTTCTTCTTTTCCACGTACTAACTTATACGTTTGTTTATTTATCACTATATCTTTAATTTCTAATTGCTGGGGATGTTGAATATTAGCTCTTCGAATTAAAGCCACTAAACGCAACTTTAATTCTTGATAATTAATCGGCTTAGTCATGTAGTCATCTACACCATTTTCAAAACCAATTGTTTTATCTTGAATTGAATCTTTAGCGGTTAACATCATAATTGGGAAATCATATCCTGCCTGACGAACTTTCTTTACTAATTCAAAACCATCTACCTTCGGCATCATGATATCTGTAATTAAAAGATTAACTGGATACTTTTCCAAGTAATTTATAGCTTCTTGACCATCAATAGCTTGTACAATTTGATAATCATTTTCTAAATAAGCTTTCAACAGTGTTTGAATATTTTTATCGTCTTCTGCTATTAATATCTTCATAATTTATTTTTTATTTTTTCTAAGTTTACGTTTATTTTACCTTTGTCCCTTATATTATAAATATCGAGTAACTTCCATACAAGAAACGAAGTTATAATATCAATTTCAATTCAAAGTTAATAAAAGAGATAGAGAAAAGAAAGTACAAATATTTAGAAAGTATTTTTAACTTGAGTAAAGTTAGTTATGAGCAAAAGCTTAGCGCCGTTAAATCATACTTAAATGGAGAAAGTAGTAAAAAAATAATTGATGAACTCAATATTAGAACTAACGCTCAATTACTATTTTGGGTTAAACAATATAAAGCCCATGGCGCAAGTGCTCTAAAAGAAAAGCGTAACCACAAGGGCTACAATAAAAACTTCAAATTAAAAGTACTTCAATGGAAGAAAGATAATGAAGCTACTTATGAAGCAACTGCTCTCAAATTTGGTATCTCAAGTCCATCAATTATTTATCAATGGCAACGACTTCTAAATAAGGGAGAACTATTAAATTCCACTAAAAAGCGTGGTCGTCCTGCTCTTGAACAAACTCCTGTCCAATCACTTTCTTCTAGCGAAAGAACTGAACTGGAACAGTTAAGAAAACAAATTAATGCTCTAATTCAAGAAAATAATTATTTAAAGAATTTAGTTTCATGAACAGAGGCTAAAAAGAAAAAGAAAAAGTAGTTTTGATTACTTTTTCTTTTTTTATACAAAAAAACTCAGTCATTTGACTGAGTTTTAATTTATATAGTGCTGACTAAAGGATTCGAACCTTCGACCTCATCATTACTAGTGACGTGCTCTGCCAACTGAGCTAAGTCAGCAACATTTTACATTTAATATTATATCTAAAGGCCAAATTATTTGCAAGATATAATTTTAAATTTTATTGTTAAAATCTTAATTATATAACAACCATTTTTAAATTTAATCGTTTTTACTTTCCAAAATAGGATACAATATAGAGAGTATTCTAAGAAAAGGAGTGAGATTTTTTGGATAAATTAATTCCTATGGCCACACAGCTAGACTGGTTACTCCGCTTGCTTGTGGCTGCCCTTTGTGGAGGCGCAATTGGTTATGAGCGTGCCACTTTAAGAAAAAGTGCTGGGATGAGAACCCACATTGTAGTTGCTGTAGCTGCTGCTTTATTCATGATTTTATCTAAATATGGATTTTATGATTTGCTTTCTACGCAAAACATTATCTTAAATCCCTCAAGAATTGCAGCACAAATTGTTACTGGTATCTCATTTATTTGTGCCGGAACAATTTTAGTTCGTAAACAGCAAGTTTCAGGTTTGACCACAGCAGCTGGTATTTTAGCTACTGCTGCTATCGGAATGGCAATTGGTGCTGGATTATATATTCTAGGTGTTGTAACTACATTCTTCTTATTTGTAATTCAAATTATTTTTCACGATGATAATTTCATCAACTTCATCATTCTTCATGTTAGATTCAATGTTCAAATTGAAGCAAAATACAGCGAGACATTTTTAGAGGATCTAAAAAAACAACTCGAAGAAAACGAAGTCGAACAAGTTTCTATCAAAATTCTTAATTTAAATTCAGAAAATATTGTAGTACATGTTGATGGAGTAATTAAGAATCGAAAGGATGAAAACAACATCATTTTAGCCCTCGAACAAAATCCTGCAATTGAACAAATTACTTATAATCGAGGCGGAAAATAAACTCAAAAGATCCATGACAATTGTTATGGGTCTTTTGTATTGAAAATCACAAGCCCTTTTGATGTTTTTTCAACCGATTGCATTATACAATTAAGACATGACCTAAATATAAATAGTCTAAATTTAAAGAAAGGATGGTTTGATGGCAAAACTACTAGACTACGTTCGCTGGCGTGGGGATCTCTCTTTTGATGTAGATCCATTTAATAGCCTTGATGCTGCTTTTTTTGCAACACTAGCCTATCTTCCTTTTGATAAATCAGTTGCCGGTCACACTCTTGGCGAAGCAGCTGAACGTCTCTACTATAAAAGAGCTAAACCTTACCAATTTAGTAATAATGATAACCTAGCACTGCAACTTCTTCCAATTAGTAATCGCTATAAGGATATTACCTTTCTAGATTGGTCAGATAAAATGCAAAAAAATCCACCTATCCAATTCACTGCCGCTACCTTACGTATTGCTCCGCATGTTATTTTAGTCAGCTTCCGCGGTACCGATGGAAGTATGATTGGAATTACAGAAGATATTGATATGAGTTACAAACCTGAAGTCGGTGGTCAATCTACTGCTGGAGAATATCTGAACCATATCGCTTCCCTTTATCCTAATAGTAAAATTATTACTACTGGTCACTCAAAAGGTGGTAATTTTGCTAGTTACTCTATTACTAACCTATCAATTAAAGATCAAGATCGAGTAATTAAAGCTTATAGCTTTGATGGGCCTGGATTTATGAAAGAGACATACTCTCTGCCTGAATTTCAACGTGTTATTCCTAAAATGATTACTTATGTTCCAGAAGGATCTATCTTTGGTATGATGCTTGATCACCCTGAAAGAACGATTGTAGTTAAAAGTAAGGCCCATATGATGAGCCAACATGATCCTAGACGCTGGGAAATTGCTAGAAATGGTTTTGTATTAGCTCCTGGCTTAACAACCGCTAGTCGGGTTATTCGTCATAGTTTTATTAGTTGGAATACTCAAATTCCACGTCAGCAACGTGAATCACTCTGGCTTGCTCTTTTTTCAGCACTAGAAGATCAACACATTACTGAATTTAATCAATTAACCGCTAATAAATTACGGGGAGCCATTCAATTTAGCCATGCTTATTTAACCTTAGATCCTAAAATTCGTTTAATTGCCAACAAAATCATTTCTGATGTTGTTGCGATTGCTCGGACACGTGTTCATATTCCCTTTGTACATAAAGTTGAAGCTTTACAAACTTTATCTAATGACTCTGCCAATGGTCCCATTGTTCTTGACTCTTATGATGGTTCATAGTTTCACGTGTAACAAAAAGACTCTTGAGAATTCTCAAGAGTCTTATTTTATTAGTCTTCTAATGCTTTTTTAGCTAAGGCAAAATTCCCCAAAGTAGCTGAACCATTATTTTCAACTGCTGGACGCACAATTAATTTTTCTAAGTCGGGAGTTTCAACATAATCATGATTAAATTCTTTAAAGTATTTTCTTACTCGTTTTAAATCCTCTTCATTTAAAACAGAGCCTCCAACAACCATTACATCAGCTCTAGTACTCATATATACGTTATAAAGCATTTGAGCAACATAATATGCAACAAAGTCGAATACTTCATTGTCCCGCTTCAACTCTTCGCCAGGAATTCCTGTCCGGGCCTTTAAAGTTGGACCAGCAGCCATCCCTTCAACACAAGCACTCCCATGGAATAAGCAGTAACCTTCATAAGTATCTTTTGGATGACGTTTTACAATCATATGTCCCATTTCTGGGTGAGCATTTTTTCCGATAAAGTGGCCATTTTGAATAATTCCACCACCTACACCTGTTCCAATTGTTACATAAACAATTGTTTTGTTATTATCTTTTCCACGAGCGATATACTCACCATAAGCAGAAGAATTCACATCAGTTGTAATATAAGCAGGTACATCTAAGCCACGTTCTAAACTACCCTTTAAGTCAAAATTTGACCAACCAGGTTTTGGCGTCGATAAAATGTAACCATAAGTTTTAGAATTTTTATCAATATCTATTGGACCAAACGTTCCAATTCCTAATGCTTTAATTGGATATTGCTTAAAAAATTCAATTGTATTTTTGATAGTTGTTTCTGGATCTTCGGTAGGAATTCGCTTTTGTGCCTTAATATTTCCTTCAGTATCAGCAACCGCTAAAATAAACTTTGTTCCACCCGCTTCAATGCTTCCTAATAAAAATTCTTCTGCCATTTTCCTGTACCTCGCTTTATTTTTCTTTCTAAAAAATTATTATATCCTATAATTTAACCGCTTACAACACTTTATTCATTTAGTTGATGATGCGTATCTAGATTTGAAAAACGATTAAACGGCTTAGAAAACATCAGCTTAACCGTTCCACGACTACCAGAACGGTTTTTTTCAATAATTACTTCTACTTCACCACTATCTTTTTCTTGTGCTGGGTCGCTTTCTCCATCTTCTCGTTCATCCCGATAATAATCGTCACGATATAAAAATGCAACAATATCTGCATCTTGTTCAATTGATCCAGACTCACGAATATCTGACAAAACCGGTCTTTTATCTTGCCGCTGCTCCACTGAACGGGATAACTGGGAAAGAGCAATAATTGGAATATGTAACTCTTTAGCAAGTTTTTTTAATTGACGCGAAATTGCTGATACTTCTTGCTGACGGCTTTCACTTCTTGGACCCTCAATTAACTGTAAATAGTCAATGACGATTAAGCCCAAGTTCCCTTTACTTTTATTAGCTAAATTTCTTGCTTTAGCACTCAATTCACTAATTTTTATACCGGGAGTATCATCAATGTAGATGTTCGTTTGAGCTAATTTATCAGTTGCCAAAAAAAAGTTCTGATATTCTTCCTGAGATAAATTACCAGTTCTTAAATGTTGGGAATCAATCAATCCAGTTGAAGCAATCATTCTTTGCACCAATTGATCAGCACCCATTTCTAGCGAAAACATCCCTACTGTCTTATTAGCATGCAACCCAACATACTGGGCCACATTTAAGGCAAAAGCAGTTTTACCTACCCCTGGACGAGCCGCCAAAATAATTAATTCATCATTATGAAAACCTGTTGTCATTCTGTCTAGTTCTGTAAACCCAGTTGGCAGTCCTGTTACTCCTCCCTCTGCTTCTGAGAGTTCATTAATTTGCGTAATTGTCTCTTTAACTACTTCACCAATTTTTTTGAAGTCAGTAGTACTTTTTTCTTGGGATATTTTAAGGATTGAACTTTCGGCCTCATCTAAAATATCTCCAACTTCATCTTTTTCATCCATAGCAGTTTGAATGATTGTTTGGCTAGTATCAATCAACTTTCTCAGGAGGGATTTATTTTTAATAATTTTAGCATAGTAGTTACTATGAACTGTGGTAGTCTTTGTGACTAACACATCCGTGATATACTTTATCCCACCAATATCTTCTAAATGATCTTCTTGTTCTAATTTATTTTTTAAAGTAATCGGGTCAATTCCCTCACCATTTTCAAATAATTCAAGCATTGCTGCAAAAACTAATTGATTTGCCCTTGTATAGAAGTCGTCTGCTGAGATAATCCCACTAACTTCTCCTAAAGTACTAGGGTCTAAAAAAGCGGCCCCAAGGACCGCTTTTTCGGCTACACTATCGTGAGGAACTTGTTGTGATACAACATTATCCATAAATATTAATTTTGCTCCGTAATATGTACACTAATTGTAGATTCTACACCTTTAAATAATTTGACTTTAACGTTAGTATAACCAAGTGATTTAATGGGTTCAGGTAATTCAAGCTTTCGCTTGTCGATTTTAATTCCATATTGTTTTTCTAAACCTTCAACAATCTTTTTACCTGAAATCGAGCCAAACAACCGTGAGTCAGTTCCTGCTTTAGACTTAAATGAAACAACAGTTTCATCTTTTTCAAGAATTCCCTTAATTCTTTCAGCTTCAGCTTTTTCTGCTTCATAAGCATCTTTTTCTGCTTTTTCAACACGTTTTAAGGTATTTAAGTTTGCGCTAGTTGCTTCTTTTGCATATCCATTTTTTATTAAAAAGTTTTGAGCATAACCAGTTGGAACTTCTTTAACTTGTCCACGCTTGCCTTTGCCCTTCATATCTTTTGTAAAAATGACTTTCATAATTAATCTTCCTCTTCTGTATTCTCTTTAATATATTCTTCAATAGCTGCTACCGTTTTGTCAAATGCTTCTTCAACAGTTACATCATTTAATTGTGTAGCTGCATTAGATAAATGGCCTCCACCACCAAGTTTTTCCATAATTACTTGTACATTGAAGTTACCAGTGGAACGAGCCGAAATACCCACTACATCTTTACTTCTGCGCGTAATTGCAAAACTTGCTTCTACATTTTCAAGTGATAAAGCTGTATCAGCTGCCTGTGCAGTGACAATAGAATCATAAATTCGATCATTTGCTCCAGTCATCACGGCAATGTCTGGTTTTATCATTTCGATTGTGGAAATCAATTGACTTCTTTGTAAAAAGCTCTCCACACTCTCTTTTAAGATCTCAGAAACTACTTTCGTATCTGCTCCAATTGATCGCAAATAACTTGCAGCATCAAAAGTTCGTGTTCCTGTTCGCAATGAAAATTCCTTTGAATCTACCGTAATCCCTGCTAACATTGCAGAAGCTTCCAAAGGATTCAACACACCTTCTCCTCCTTGTGGTTGATACTCAATCATTTCAGTAACTAACTCACAGGTTGAAGAGGCATAAGGTTCAATGTATACCAACATTGGATTTTCTGGAAATTCTTCTCCACGCCGGTGGTGATCCACAATAATTAAGCGATTTTTCAAGGCATCATAAACTTCAGGTGAATAAGTAATGGAATACTTTGAGTGATCAGTTAATACCAAGAGTGAATCCTTTGTGGCCTGATCAATTGCTTGACTTGGAGTAACAAATAAATCTTTATCAATTTGTGCCTCTTTCATTTTAGCAATTAACTTCTTGACATCATAATTTAAATTTTTATCTTCTAAGACCACATTTGCTTTAACGCCATGCACTTGGGCAATTTTGGCAATACCGATCGCAGAACCAATTGCATCTAAATCAGGATTACGGTGTCCCTGGATAAATACCTGGTCTACCCCTTAAAGAGCTCTTCAAGGGCCTGAGAAACCATTCGAGCACGTACACGGGTTCGTTTTTCCATTGGATTAGATTTTCCACCATAAAAACGAGCTTCTTGACCAGGTTGCTTAACTACTACTTGATCTCCTCCTCGCCCTAAAGCTAGGTCCAAGTTTGATTGAGCCTGTTTGGCAATTTCATTTAAACTTTCCGATCCAAAGGCAATTCCTACTGATAGGGTTAGTGGAGTATTGTTACGATTACTTTCTTTTCGAATCTTATCCAAAATAGAGAATTTATCTTTTTCCATTTCATCTAGATCTTGCATGTGCATCAACCAGATGAAGTGATCTTCATCAATCCGCTTTAAATAAACATTGTATTTTTTAGTATATTCGCTCAACGCATTTTGAATATAACCATTCATCATAGTTACACGTTGATCACCTAAGGATTGACTCAGCTCATCATAATTATCAATAAAAATTAATCCAATTGCCAAGCGTTGTTCTTTATATTTTTCTTCGATATTAGCATATTTTGTAATATCCAAAAGATAGACGACACCAAGATTATTTTGAACAACCATTTCAAATTTATGATGACCCCAAGTTACAACTTGATTCTTCTTAGCATCACTTTCAATGGCTTGATTGATTAATTCTGCTAATTCTGGATCAATCGCTTTAATGGACATTCCAATGACATCTTTATTCTTTAAATAAAGTTGTAAGTAAGGATTAACCCATTGAATTTGCCGATCTTTATCATAAAGTAGAATTCCCAAGGGCATTTTAATCATGGCTTCTTGCTCACCACGTTTAATTCGATAGGAAAGATTAGCTGCATAATTATTAGCATTTCTTGCTAAAACAGAAGTCCCATAGATACAAAAAACTGCTATCAAAAAAAATAGTGCTAACATTCCAAATCCATATAACGGACTTAAGATAAAACCAATAATTGCACCAATTAATGATAAAACATTAATTATCACAACAGATGCTGTCAATCTTGAATCTTTAATAAAAGCAGGCAATTCCAACTTACTAAACCAATTTTTCATAAAGATCCTTTCCAAAACATTAACATCTAACAATCTATCTTTTATTATACCGCAGAATTGTTTTCCTCGTGTCTACATCATATTATGCTTTTTCAAATACCAGAGCAGAATTGCCATGATGATAATCGAGCCGACAATAATTAAGACCCAATCAAAAGAATTGTGAAAAACAGGTAAATCAACATTCATTCCAAAAAAACCTGTTACAATTGTGGGCACTGTTAAAAGAAGCGACCAAACAGTTAAAAATTGCATTGTGTTGTTTAGATTGTTATTCAACATATTATTGGAAGTTTTTGAAATCTCTTCCGTAACTTCGTTATAAATTTTAACCATTTGAGAAGATTGTTGAACTTCAATAATAATATCATCACACATTTCTTCTTCTGCTTTATTCATATGAAGGCCAGATTTTGTGTGCTTTAAGCTTTCAAGCATTAATAAGTTTGTTCTAATAGAACTTGAAAGATATACCAAACTTTTTTCAACCTGCGATAATTCTTGTAAATCTCGATTATGAATTGCTTTACTTAAATGATTATCCAATACCATTCGTTGGCTATTTAATTGATTTAATGCTCGTTGAAAATACTTTGTCACTGAAAAAATAATGGCAAAAACTAATTCTTTTTGGCTATGAATATCCTCGTCACCTTTTTGGCGAAACTCTTCAATCATATACGTGGTATCAGGCGTATGGATAGTAAAGAGCGTATGATCCACCATTAAAAATTTGATTGGCAAAGTAGTAAAATGGTCTGCATCAGAAGTTGGCCAAATCGGCACATCATAAACAAATAAATCACTATTGGTAATATAATCATGATCAAAGTGAGGACGTTCATGCAAGTCAGTAATATATTGAATAATCTCATTGGTTAATTTAAATTGAGATTGTAATACCTTAATATCTCTTTCATCTAAATTGTAAATATCATACCAACGATAATCAAAATTATATTGACCAGGTAAAGTTTCTTTAATAATCACTGCTTTTCCCCCTTGAACTGACTTGTATTTTCTTTATACACCTTAAAGACAAAAAAAGCATTAATTCCAAGGTGAAATTAATGCTTTTTATTTGTTGATTATTAGTCTTCTGCGACAAATGGCAATAAGCCCATTACACGAGCTCTCTTAATAGCAACAGTCAACTTACGTTGATTCTTTGCGCTAGTGCCAGTGACACGACGTGGTAAAATCTTACCTCTTTCAGAGATAAAACGTTTCAACAAATCTACGTCTTTGTAGTCGATGTAATCGATGTGGTTAGCAGCAATGTAGTCAACCTTACGACGACGACGGCCACCTCTTCTTTGTTGAGCCATATCAAAGATCCTTTCTTTTTAAATTAAAATGGAAGATCATTATCTGAAATATCAATAGATTCATTAGAATCAGCAAATGGATCTTGTGGTTGTGGAGCCGATGCTCCATTATTTCCAGTTCCCGGAGCAGTGTTACCACCAAAATTATTTGTATTTGGTTGGTTTGTGCTTGGAGTTGGTTGTGGATACCCACCACCATTTGCTTGACGATTTTCACGTTCACGACGTGATTCTAAGAATGAAAAATCACTTACAATTACCTCAGTAACATAAACTCTTTTTCCATCTTTATCATCATAACTTCTAGTTTGAATACTACCTTCAACACCAACTAATGAACCCTTTGAAGTAAAGTTAGCAAAAGTTTCTGCTGCTTTACGCCAAATAACACAGTTGATAAAGTCAGTTTGGCGTTCACCCTGACTATTAGTATAATTTCTATCTACAGCCAAAGTAAACGTAGCTACTGATATTCCACTTCCAGTAGTACGTAAATCAGGGTCACGTGTTAATCGGCCAACTAGTACAACATTATTAATCATACAGTTTGCTCCTTCCTAATTCACGAAAAATTATTACTTGTCTAATTTTACAGTCATTGAACGTAAAATTTGGTTATCAATACGTGAAAGACGACCAAATTCGTTCACAGCATCTGCGTTTGCTGCATCAAAAGTCATGATGTGGTAAGTACCTTCACGGTATTTATCCATTTCATAAGCGAAACGTTTCTTACCCCAATCTTTTGATTCAAGGTTTTCTGCACCGTTATCGGTAACAACCTTATCAAAACGTTCGATTAATGCTTTCTTTGAATCTTCATCAATATCAGGCTTGATGATGTAAGTAACTTCGTACTTAGTCTTTTCCATTATTATTGCACCTCCTCTTGGACTCAATGGTTCTTGTCTTAATCAAGAACAAGGAGTAATTGGATTACTCACATTGTTTGATTTTAACATAATAAATAAAAAATTACCAAATAAATTCACGTGATCCTGAAATTTTTCATAATTTCTTACGTAAATATTTGGTAATTTTTTTAATTATTCTTCACTATTTTCTTCGTCATCTTGATCAATCACTTTGGTTAAACTAGCAACTTTTGCATCATCGTCTACCTTGATTAATCTTACTCCCAAAGTACTACGTCCTGTTTGAGAAACATCAGAAAGTTGGAAACGAATCATGACTCCTGCATCAGTAATTGCCATGATATCTTCATTTCCTTTTACTACTGTTACTCCAGCAAGTGGGCCGTTCTTTTCAGTGATATTAGCTGTTTTAATACCTTTTCCGCCACGTCCCTTTACTGGATATTCGCTAGCAGCTGTTCTCTTTCCGTAACCTTTTTCAGAAATTACTAGAACTTCATCATCTGGTTGTAAAACTTCTGCTCCTACGACATAGTCATTTTCTCTTAAATTAATTCCGCGAACTCCAGCAGCACTTCGTCCCATAGCACGGACATCATTTTCATTAAAAGTTACTGCATAACCTAAATGCGTTCCAATTAAGATATTTTGTTGTCCATCAGTAGTTAACACATTGATTAACTCATCGTTATCTTTTAGTGTTAAAGCAATTAATCCACTACGTCTAATGTTTTCAAATTCACTAACTTTAGTTCTCTTAACTGTACCATATTTTGTAACAAAGAATAGATAATTATCATCTGCATCTGCTGCTACATTAATTACTGCTTGAACGTTTTCACCTTTTTCTAGTTGCAAAAGGTTAATAATTGGAAGTCCCTTAGCATTACGTCCAAATTCAGGAATCTCATAAGCTTTCTTTGAATATACCTTACCCTTATTGGTAAAGAATAAGAGGTAATCATGGGTGCTAGTAAAAATTAAATGGTTAATGAAGTCGTCATCTTGGACTCCCATTCCTTTAATTCCTCGTCCACCACGATTTTGTACTTTAAATTCACTAGCTGGCATTCTTTTTACATAACCATTATGAGTAATAGTTAATAGTACATCTTGTTGTTCAATAAGATCTTCATCTTCAATAGAAACAACTTCCCCAGCTGCAATTTCTGTTCTTCTATCATCACCAAAGCGTTTTTGAATTTCGATTAATTCGTTATAAATCAAATCATCTAAACGTTCTTGCTTGGCTAAAATATCTTTATAATCAGCAATCTTTGCTTGTAAATCATTATATTCTGATTCAATCTTATCACGTTCTAATCCAGTCAAACGCACTAAACGCATATCCAAAATTGCTTGTGATTGACGATCATCTAAACCGTAATTTTGAATTAATTGTGCTTTAGCAATATCACTAGTTTTTGAAGAACGAATAATTTTAATGATTTCATCAATGTGATCAAGCGCAATTCTTAATCCTTCAAGGATATGAGCACGATTTTGAGCTTTCTTTAAATCAAACTGAACTCTCCTACGTACTACATCTTCTTGGTGATCAAGGTAGTACTGCAACATTTGCTTTAATGTCAAAAAGTGTGGCGCACCATTTACAATCGCTACCATATTCATCCCAAAGTTAGCTTGCATTTGTGTTTCTTTAAAAAGATTATTTAAGACAACACTTGCACTAGCATCACGCCGAACATCAATGGTAACCCGCATCCCTGTTTGATCGGATTCATCCCTTACACCTGTAATTCCATCAATCACTTTGTTACGTGCAAGATCAGCAATCTTTTTAACAAGTTCTGCTTTATTTACCATAAACGGTAATTCAGTAATGATAATTTGTTCTTTACCATTTTTTTGTACTTCAATACTAGTTTTTGCTCGAACAATTATATTTCCTTTACCAGTTTCATAGGCACGATAGATCCCACTACGTCCCATTACAATTCCACCAGTTGGAAAATCAGGTCCAGGAATAGCCTGCATTAAATCCTTAGTAGTTACATCTGGATTTTTCATTAACATATGTAATCCTGCAATAACTTCGGAAAGATTATGTGGAGGGATATTTGTAGTCATCCCTACTGCAATTCCGTTAGCACCGTTAACTAATAAATTTGGAATTCTTGCTGGCAAAACTACTGGTTCATTTTCAGTGTCATCATAGTTACGTTGCCAATCAATGGTTTCTTTGTTAATATCACGAAGCATTTCAACGGCGATTTTACTCATTCTAGCTTCCGTATAACGCATGGCAGCTGGTTCATCACCATCGACAGAACCAAAGTTTCCGTGTCCATCTACCAAAAGATAACGATAACTAAAGTCCTGGGCCATATGCGCCATAGCTAAATAAATTGAAGAATCACCGTGGGGGTGAAATTTACCCATTACTTCCCCAACAATTCTCGCACTCTTTTTGTAAGGCTTATCTGGTGAGACACCCAGTTCATTCATTCCATAAAGAATACGTCGTTGTACGGGCTTCATTCCATCTCTTACATCTGGTAATGCACGAGCTACAATAACTGACATTGCATAATCTAAGAAAGAGCTACGCATGGTTTGTGTAAGATCAACATTCCTTATGCGTCGATCTTGAGTTTGATTCTCGTTATCCATCTAAACCTCCTATGCATCTAAGTTTTCAACGTATTTAGCGTTCTTTTCAATAAAATCTCTTCTTGGGCCAACTTCATTACCCATTAACAATTGGAAAACTTCATCTGCATCCTCTGCCATTTCAGGGCTTACTCGATCTAAGCGTCGATTTTCCGGATTCATAGTTGTTTCCCATAACTGTTCTGGATCCATTTCTCCAAGTCCTTTGTAACGTTGAACAACTGGCTTAGGACTAGGCTGAAGAGTACCTAAATATTCACGTAATTCTTCATCAGTATCCAAGTATTTTTCTACTTTTCCTTGACGTACTTGATACAAAGGTGGTCGAGCAATATATACATATCCCTTTTCAATCATTGGGCGCATGTAATTGTAGAAGAGCGTCAATAATAAAGTTCTAATATGGGCGCCGTCGACATCCGCATCAGTCATAATAATTAACTTATGGTATCTCGCCTTTGAAACATCAAAGTCTGACCCAAATCCTGTCCCTAAAGCAGTAAATAATGAACGAATTTCTTGATTGGCTAAAATTCTATCCATTGATGCTTTTTCCACATTTAAAATTTTCCCACGAATTGGTAAGATTGCTTGCGTTAAACGAGAACGTCCTTGCTTAGCTGAGCCACCTGCTGAGTTTCCTTCGACAATAAACAATTCCGAAATACTTGGATCATTACTTGTATTATCAGCTAATTTCCCAGGTAAGTTTGCTATTTCTAATCCAGATTTTTTCCGGGTAACTTCACGTGCACGCTTAGCAGCTACGCGAGCTCGAGCAGCTAATTGCCCTTTTTCCACAATTTTGCGTCCAACCTGTGGATTTTCCATTAAAAACTTACTAAATGTTTCAGAAAAAGCTTTATCCACAGCTGCTCTTGCATCTGAATTACCTAGCTTAGTTTTAGTTTGACCTTCAAACTGAGGTGCTGGGTGTTTAATAGAAATTACTGCCGTCATTCCTTCACGGATATCTTCACCAGAAAGATTGTCGTCATTGTCTTTCAAAATTTTTGCACGGCGTGCATAGTCATTTACTACTCTTGTTAAAGCGCTCTTAAATCCTGCTTCATGACTTCCACCTTCATAAGTGTGAATATTATTAGCAAAAGTCATTAATGTAGTTTTATAACCTTTAGTATATTGAAGAGAGACTTCTACATTAATCCCATCATAGTCTCCTTCAACATATACTGGCTCATCAAATAAGACTTCACTGTTGCGATCAAGGTAAGACACATATTCCTTAATCCCACCTTCATAGTGGTAAACATCTGTCTCAGCAGTTTCCTTACGCTTATCACTAAAAGTCAGTTTTAAGCCCTTATTTAAAAAGGCAAGTTCACGAATACGGTTTTTTAAAATTTTATCATCAAAGGTAGTTGTTTCAGTAAAAATATCTCCATCTGGGTAAAAATGCACGATAGTTCCGTGTTCACCTAAATCGACAGTTCCTACTTCATGCATTTCTTCTACTACACGTCCATGATCAAAAGCAATTCTATATTTTTTACCATCACGCATAACAGTAGCATCAAGTTTGGTAGAAAGTGCATTAACAACTGAAGCCCCTACACCGTGTAGACCCCCAGAAACTTTGTAACCGCCACCGCCAAATTTTCCTCCTGCGTGTAAAACAGTAAAAACAGTCTCAAGAGCTGGACGACCAGTTTTTTCTTGGATGTCAACTGGGATTCCGCGTCCATCATCTTGCACAGTTACACTACCATCTTCATTAACAGTAATTTCAATTTTAGTCGCAAATCCTGCTAGACGTTCATCGATACTGTTATCAATAATTTCCCAAACTAGGTGGTGAAGACCTTGCGCACTAGTTGATCCAATGTACATTCCAGGTCTTTTTCTAACTGCTTCAAGACCACCTAATACTTGAATTTGACTAGCATCATACGCATCAGCGCGCTTCTCAAATTCTTGAGCCTGTTCATTAGTATGTGTTTCTTCAGCCATTTAATTCTCCTCTTTACTAATTTTTCCAGAGTTAAGTTTAAAAATTCGAGGTTGTTTTATCTTTTCCCAGGAAATACCTTCTAAATCCGTTGTGGTAATAAAAGTTTGGGTTTTACCATGAATATAATTTAATAATTTACTTTGCCTTGTATGATCTAACTCACTCATTACATCATCTAATAATAAAATTGGATATTCTCCTGTTAGTTCATAAATAAATTGGATTTCTGCCAACTTTAAACTTAAGGCAACTGTTCTTTGCTGCCCTTGTGACCCATACTCACGGGCATTTTTACCATTTATCAAAAAATAAATATCATCACGATGGGGACCAACTTGAGTTAAACCTGATTTTAGTTCACTTTGTTCAAGCTTTTTAAACTGAGCCTTTACTTTATCCACAATGTTTTCCACAGAATCATCATCTAAAATTTCATTAATTGATGGCTGATAGACAATTTCTAGCTTTTCTTGTGCATTACTAATTGCCTGATGAGCAACCTGAGCATAACTGTTTAACCTTTTCAAATAATTTATTCTGCGCCAAATTA
Source organism: Lactobacillus sp. PV037 (assembly GCF_014522345.1). Lineage (NCBI taxonomy): Bacteria > Bacillati > Bacillota > Bacilli > Lactobacillales > Lactobacillaceae > Lactobacillus > Lactobacillus sp. PV037. The sequence continues at coordinate 1,513,940 of NZ_CP041987.1, forward strand.
TTTCCCCGGCAATAGTTGCTAATTGCTCTGATAAAACATTGAGGAAAACCTTATCTTTAGTTTTCCCAAGAGCTAGCTGTTTTAAGTAATTATTTTTTTGATGTAATACTTTTTGATACTGAGTTGAAAAATACAAGTATTCGCGATTAATCTGACTAAATTCTAAGTCCATAAATTTGCGTCTTAACCCTGGTCCGCCCTTTACCAATGATAGGTCTTCGGGAGAAAATAAAATTGCATTCATTTCTCCCACATATCGCGAAAGCTTCTTTTGTTCAAGGCGATTAATAAATGCTGTCTTACCTTTTGAGGAAAGATTAAGCCGTAAATTTGTCAAAATTTGGCCAGAATTTTTTCTGAGATTCCCATTTAGTACTGCAAATTTTTCATCAAATTTAATTAATTCCTTGTCGTTACTTGTGCGATGAGACCGAGTTAGTCCCAAAAAATAAATTGCTTCTAGCAAGTTAGTTTTGCCTTGCGCATTTGCTCCTAAAAAAATGTTCACATCAGGGCTAAATGAAACAATTTCCTGGGAAAAATTACGAAAATTCTTCAGTGCTAAATTTTCTAGGTACATCTTCTAGCCTGCAATAAAATTATATGTTTGGTTTTCCACAACTAGACGATCACCAGGGTATAACTTTTTTCCTCGCCGATCTTCTAACTTATTATTCAACTTGACGGGATTATCTTTTAAGTACCATTTGGCCTGTCCCCCAGAAGAAATGATACTTTCTTCTTTTAAAAATTGCGCCAAAGTAATATATTCACCTTTTACACTAAAATTCTTGATAATCATCACCCCATTTTACCTCTATTATACTCTATAAGTATAACTTTTTTTGAGAGAAAACACAATTTTAGCCTGTTTTAAGCATGCTTTACCTCTTCCTAATATCCTTATACTAAAAACATAAAAAAAGCCTTATAACTCAAAATAAGGCTTTTTATGAAGATTGGAATTTAATATGTTCTTACCGGTGTAATTAATTGAACAAAACTTACTTCTTCCTTGTCAGGGATAATAGTAAATGGACGCAATGGTTGAGTAAAGTTCATTACTACACCCTCAGTAATAGAAGCGCGCAGTGCATCACGCAAATAATCAGGATTAAATGAAATTTCTAAGTTATCACCTTGTAAATTCTTAAATGATAACTCTTCTTCAACATTACCAATTTCTGGTGAATCACCTTGAAGTTTTACACTTTGGTTATCCACATCAAGTGACATTTTAACCACATTGTTGCGACTTTCATGAGTAAGTAAACTAGCACGTTCTAATGACTTAGCTAACTCTAAGAGATCGAACTCCACACTAGTTGTAGAGTTAGTAGGTATTAAACGATCAGTATCAGGATATGAACCTTCAAGTAAACGAGTGTAAAAAGAAAGGTTACCCACGGTGAAAAGTACTTGGTTATCCCCAGGTGTTACTTGAACTTGTGGATTATTTTCCCCAATAATTCTAGCTAGTTCTACTAAACTTGTTCCAGGAATTAAAAGGGTTGCATCTACTTGTGAATCATCTTTAAGAGCAACTTCACGCTGAGAAAGACGGTGGCTATCAGTTGCCACAGCTTTAATCTTGTTATCTTTAAAAGTAAAGTTAACTCCATTTAAGGTTGGACGGTTTTCTTGCGAAGCAACTGCAAAAACAGTTTCATTAATTACATTACGCAAAAGCTTGCCAGAGATTTCAAAAGAATTATCCTCAGGAATTTCTGGAAGTGTAGGATAAGCACTTGCATCTAAACCGTTAATAACAAATTCTGTATTTTCAGATGTTATTTTAGTTTGTAACCCATCTTGAACTTCAAGAGTAAATTCCTTCCCAGGTAATTTTTTAACAATTTCGCTAAAGAAACGTGCAGGTAGAATAATTGCTCCAACTGTATCAATTTGCAAATCTTCATTAGCTGGAATTGTAATTTCAATTGATACATTAGTATCGCTACCAGTTAATACCAAGCCTTCAGAAGTTAAATTTAATTTAATACCATTTAAGATTGGAAGAGGTGTACGTGAAGAAATTGCTCGCATAGCATTATTTAAGTTTTCTAAAAACATATTTCGATTGATAGTAAATTTCATTGTGTCCTCCTAGATGAGAAAATCTTTTATATATTTATATTATATATTACTTAGTAGTAGTAGGTCTTGTGGATTCTGTGGAAAAGTAGGTCTATGTGCTGTTATTAAGCTAAATTGTCTGTGGATATCCTGTGGAAAAGTTGTGGATAACTTTGAGGATAAAAATTAAGGATTTGCGTGTTCCAGCATAGTTTTGAGATCAGAGACTTGCTTTTTAAGCTCATTATTAGATCGAATTCCTTGCTCAATTTTATCGTAAGCATGCATAACTGTGGTGTGATCTTTTCCACCAAATTCTCTTCCAATTTTCGGTAGACTGATTTCAGTCAGTTCTCTTGCAAGATACATCGCAATTTGACGTGGTACCACAATATATTTTACTCGTTTTTTACCTTTAAGGTCATCAGTTGAAAGTTGAAAATAATTGGCAACCACTTCTTGAATTTTAGAGATTTGCAGTCCACTTCGATGTTGATTTAATTTTAGGTCGTCCAATGCTTCATGGGCTAATTGAATATTAATATCGGCTTTTTCAATAGTTGCATGGGCTTGTACCTTTACGAGCGCCCCTTCTAGTTCACGAATATTTGTATTAACATGTGACGCAATATAATTTAAAGTGCGATCATCTATTAGTAAGCCGTCGGCTTCAGCTTTTTTTCGTAAAATTGCAATTCGTGTTTCAAGATCTGGTCGAGTAATTTCAACCTGTAATCCCCAAGCAAATCTCGACAAGAGACGTTCTGAAAGTGCAGGTATTTCATTAGGCAACCGATCGCTTGTCATTACAATTTGCTTTTGATTGTTATAAAGGGTTTCAAAGGTGTGGAAAAATTCATCTTGAATCCCTTCTTTATTTGCAAAAAATTGGACATCGTCTACTAAAAGTAGATCGCAAGTTCGATACTTTTCTCTAAAAGCAGCTTGAGTCTGATTTTTTAACGAATTAACAAAGTCATTTACAAAAGTTTCACTTTGAATGTAGAGAACCTTTGCGTCAGGATTTCGGGCAAGCATATGGTGTCCAATAGCTTGCATCAAATGGGTCTTACCTAATCCTACACCCCCAAAAATAAATAAAGGGTTATAGAAACTCCCTGGATTATCAGCTGCAGCTAAAGCTGCACCGGCTGCTAGCTTATTCCCCTCTCCTTGAACAAAAGTGTCAAAAGTATATTTATTGTTTAAAGGTAGTCCGTCCATAAAAGGATTTGGACGTCTACGGGGACGTTTTTCGCGTAGATGATTTTGGGAAGAAAGAGGAGCAAATTCAGAATGTTCTTGTATGACTTGAAAGTGGGGTACAAGTTCAATATTGGCATAAGCATAGGCTGCTTGAATTAATTCTGATCCTAGATTGTTTTCCCAGTATCCCTTTGAAACGGATGACTCTACACCGATAACGATATCATTTGTTTCAGGATCAAATGAAATAGGCTTCGTATTTTTAAACCAGGCATTATAGGTGACTTCGTTATAAGTTTTTTTCATCTCTTCGATGAAGAAACGCCAAAATTTTTCTAAGTCCACGTATAATTCCTCCAAAAAGAAAATAAGTCATAACAATTTTAGCATTAAAAAGGCTGGTTTTCCACAGCCTGTTGAAAACTAGTTTCCACAAATTAACAGCTTGTTAATATATTTTTTATTTATCCACAAAAAAGAAAGTTTTAAAAATAAAAAAGTAACTTATCAACAGGGTCACTGTGTATAATAATTGCTTTAATATCAATAATCTTATTAATTAAATGCCACTTTTACACAGGGTGTGGAAAAAGTTAATAACACCCTGTTAATTGTGGAAAAGATTGTGGAAAAGATTGTGGAAAAGGTAAATTTAATAATTATAGAAACGACTTATGCACAACTTATACACAAGTTTATCATTAAAAAGTGTAGAAAGAATAATGGTTTTTTTTTATGAGAAAGCCTTGGTTTTTAGTAATAAATATGGTATTCTAACTTAGAATATTGTGCATGAAGGCATTAAAAATGGAGGTGCAATCTATATGACCACAAAGAGAACTTATCAACCTAAGAAACGTCACCGTTCACGTGTTCACGGTTTTATGAAGCGTATGGCTACTTCAAACGGCCGTAAAGTTTTAGCAAGACGTCGTAAAAAGGGTAGAAAAGTCTTATCTGCTTAATCCACTGAGCCCCAGTGGATTTTTTAATCTAAGTTAGGATGAGTCAAATTGAGAAAATCCTATCGTGTAAAAACTGAAAAAGATTTTCAAAGAGTTTTCAAACAAGGGCAATCTAAGGCCAATCGAGCTTTTGTAATTTACTGGTTACCCAGAGAAGATCAAAAACACTTTCGTGTTGGTATTTCTGTGGGGAAAAAAGTGGGGCATACTGCTGTTGCACGAAATCGATTAAAAAGATATATTCGAGCTACCTTGACAGAGTTAAAGGCCGAAGTAAGCCCTGATTTAGATTTTTTAGTTATTGCAAGGCCATATGCGCGTAATTTTAATATGGTTCAAACACGGAAAAATCTTATCCATGCGCTGAGCTTGGCACATGTGATACCTACCAGAAAGACGGAAGCAGAGGAAAATTAAAGGTGAAAGACTTTTTAACAAATAAAAAGGTAAAGAGATTAATATTAGTATTAGGTCTCGTTGCATTAACTCTAACACTTACAGGTTGTGGAGTTAGTCCAAATTCACAAGCTCATGCTATTTCTCATAATAGTGGAGGCTGGTGGGACCGCTATGTTTTGTATTATGTCTCTGAGTTTATTTTGTGGATTGCAAGTTTAGTACATAATTCTTATGGATGGGCTATTATCATCTTTACAGTTATTGTACGAATCGTTTTATTACCACTAAATGCTTTTCAAATTAAGAGCATGGGTAAGCAACAACAGTTGCAACCACAAATGGATGCTTTACGTAAAAAGTATTCTGGCAAAGATGTTGAAAGTCGACAAAAATTACAAGAAGAGACAAGTAAGCTTTACAAAGAGGCAGGGGTAAACCCATATATTGGGTGTTTACCACTTTTGATCCAATTACCAGTTATGTGGGCTCTTTATCAAGCAATTTCTCGAACTCCACAGCTGCAAAATGGTCGCTTTTTATGGATGGACTTAGGTCGTCCTGATCCTTACTTTATCATGCCATTGTTAGCTGCTTTGTTTACCTTCTTATCCTCATATATAAGTCAGCTATCTCAACCAAAGTCATCTCAAAATGGAATGACAAAATCAATGACATATATTATGCCAATTTTTATTGGGATTACAGCAATGGGACTTCAATCTGCTATTTCTCTGTATTGGGTAGTTTCTAACTTATTCCAAGTAGTTCAAACTTTCTTCTTGCAAAATCCGTTTAAGTATCGAAAAGAGCAACAAGAAAAACAAGAAGCTGAGAAAGAACGTCAACGACGATTGCGAAGAACCTATAAGCGATTAGGTCGAAAAAAAAGTAAATAATTATCTGGTAAAGATAAAGTAGTCAAAGTGCTTTATCCACCTTATTTGTTATGAACAAGGGTGGAGTGGCGCTTTTTTTATTTAATTTTTATAGAAGAGGTAAAAATGGCACAAGTTTTAACTCAATTTGATACAATCGCTGCTATCTCTACACCTATTGGTGAAGGAGGTATTTCGATTGTTAGATTATCAGGAGAAGATGCAATTGAAATTGCAAATAAGGTATTTAAAGGTAAAGATTTAGAGCAAGTTGCAACGCATACCATTCATTATGGTCATATCATTGATCCAGAAACAAAAAAAGTAGTAGATGAAGCAATGGTGAGCGTAATGAAAGGTCCAAAGACCTTTACACGTGAAGATGTTGTAGAAATTAATTGTCATGGTGGAATGGTCGTTACCAATGAAATTTTACAACTTCTTTTAGCTAATGGAGCTCGAATGGCAGATCCAGGAGAGTATACAAAGCGTGCTTTTATGAATGGGCGAATTGACTTAACCCAGGCTGAATCTGTGATGGATATCATTCGCGCAAAAACTGATAAATCCCGGGAAATAGCCATGAATCAATTAAAAGGTGGTTTATTAGGCCAAATTAGAGAATTACGTCAAAATTTACTTGATACAATGGCTCAAGAAGAAGTAAATATTGACTATCCAGAATACGATATGGATGATATGACTGGCAATCAAATGAAAGAAGTAGCCCAGCAGGTCTCAAAGAAAATCGAAAAGCTTTTACTTACGGCGCAAGAAGGAAAAATTATGCGCAATGGTTTAGCGACAGCGATTGTTGGCCGTCCAAATGTTGGAAAATCTTCTCTGTTAAACTACTTAACACAAGATGAAAAAGCAATTGTCACTGATATTGCCGGGACCACCCGTGATACTTTGGAAGAATATGTTTCTATTAAAAATATTCCTTTAAAATTAATCGATACTGCTGGAATTCACGAGACAGAAGATAAAGTAGAGAAAATTGGTGTTGAACGGTCAAAAAAGGCTGTTCAAGATGCAGATTTAGTCTTATTGCTATTAGATGGAAGTAGAGAACTTTCAGATGAAGATAAAGAGTTACTTGACTTTACCAAGTTTAAGAAGCGAATTATCATTTTAAATAAAAGTGATCTTGGAAGTAAGATTACCCGGGAAATGATACAAAAGATTACTGATTCACCGGTAATTATGACCTCTATCTTAGAAAGAAATAACTTAGATTCTTTAGCAACTGAAATTGAAAAGATGTTCTTTAGTGGTTTAGAAAATTCTGCCAATCAGGTTATGGTTACTAATCAACGTCAGGCTGGATTATTACAAAAAGCACGCCAGTCTCTTCAAGAAGTAATTACAGGTGTGGATAGTTCAATGCCACTCGATTTAGTACAAATTGATTTAAAAGACGCATGGGATACTTTGGGAGAAATTACTGGTGAAAGTACCCCTGATGAACTGATTACAGAATTATTTAGTCAATTTTGTTTAGGAAAATAGGTGAAAAAATGAAGACATATGATTCAAAAGAATTTGATGTAATAGTTGTTGGAGCAGGACATGCTGGTTGTGAGGCAGCATTAGCCGCAGCAAATATGGGTCAAAAAACTTTACTTTTAACTATTAATTTAGATATGGTAGCTTTTATGCCATGTAATCCATCTGTAGGAGGACCAGCAAAAGGAACAGTTGTTCGCGAAATTGATGCACTAGGTGGCCAAATGGGTAAAAACATTGATGCCACTTATATCCAAATGAGAATGCTAAATACTGGAAAAGGGCCTGCCGTGCGTGCTCTTCGCGCTCAAGCAGACAAATGGCAATATCATGCAACAATGAAAGATGTATTGGAAACCAATCCATTGGTTACTTTGCGTCAAGGAGTTGCTGATGAATTGGTAGTGGAAGATGGTGTCTGCAAAGGAATTATCACTAATACAGGAGCTCGTTACCATGCCAAAAGTGTAGTTTTAACTACTGGAACAGCGGCTCGTGGACAAATTATTATTGGGGAATTAAAGTATTCCTCAGGTCCAAATAATTCACTTCCATCAATTAAATTACCAGAAAATTTGGAGAAGCTTGGCTTTAAGATGCGTCGCTTTAAAACAGGTACTCCTCCACGAGTAGATGGTAATACTATTGATTATTCTCGGACTCAAGAAGAACCAGGGGATGAGGAACCACGTCATTTTTCTTATACAAGTAAAGATGAAGACTATATTCCAGTTGAAGAGCAGTTATCATGTTATATGACTTATACCAATGAAGGAACCCATGATATTATTCGTCAAAACCTTGATCGTGCTCCAATGTTTTCGGGGGTAATTAAGGGTGTAGGGCCAAGATATTGTCCTTCAATTGAGGATAAGGTTGTTCGCTTTGCTGATAAAGATCGTCATCAAATTTTCTTAGAGCCTGAAGGTCGTGATACCAAGGAAGTTTATGTTGGGGACTTTTCTACCTCAATGCCTGAGGAAGTTCAATTGAAGATGTTGCATTCCGTAGTCGGATTAGAAAAAGCTGAATTAATGCGTCCAGGTTATGCAATTGAATATGATGTCATTGAACCATGGCAATTAAAACACACACTTGAAACGAAAAATATTAAAGGACTTTTTACTGCTGGTCAAATGAATGGAACATCTGGCTATGAAGAAGCAGCAGGACAAGGCTTAATTGCTGGGATTAATGCGGCTTTAAATGCAGAAGGTAAACCTGGTTTCACTTTGCAACGTGATGAAGCTTATATTGGAGTTTTAATTGATGACTTGGTAACAAAGGGTACTAATGAGCCTTATCGTTTATTGACTAGTCGTGCAGAGTATCGCTTATTGCTTCGTCATGATAATGCAGACTTGCGATTAACTGAAAAGGGACATGAATTAGGCTTAATTGATGAAGAACGGTACCAAGATTTCCTTGATAAAAAGCAGGCAATTGCTCAAGCGATGAAGACTATGCAAGAAGTTATGATTCACCCAACACCAGAGGTGCAAGAGTATTTAGCAAGTATCAATCAAGATCCATTAAATAATGGAGTAAGTGCGGCAGATTTCTTGAAGCGTCCAAGAGTTACTTTTGAAGGAATTGAAAAAATCGTTGGTCATCCTTTAGCTGATGATCGTTATGTAAAAGAACAAGTTGAGATTGCCTTGAAGTATGAAGGTTATATCAAGAAAGAAAAGAAGTTAGTAGAACGTCTTCATCGTCTAGAATCCAAGAAGATACCTGATCGAATCGATTATTCTGCAATTGATAGTTTAGCAACTGAAGCACGTCAAAAATTTGAAAAAATTCGTCCAGAAACTTTGGCACAAGCAGAAAGAATTTCAGGAGTAAACCCTGCGGATTTAGCGATTTTAAGTGCTTATATTCAACAAGGAAGAATTGCAAAATTACCTGCGGAAAAATAATTTATTTCCGGGTAATAACTAGTACAAGCATGATAAAATAAAAGAAGAATTTAGAACGGGAGGCAAAAAAATGCAACAATTTGGTGTGGTTGGACTTTCTGTTATGGGAAAGAACTTAGCCTTGAATGTTAAAAATCATGGATATTCTGTCTCAGGATTTAGTATTGATAAGCCTGAAGTAGATGCACTTGCAAAATATGAAGATGATAAATTAAAGCCAACATATACTTGGGAAGAATTTGTTAACTCTTTAGAACGCCCACGTAAAATTTTAGTGATGATTCGTGCAGGTGAACCTGTTGATCAAACCTTAGCAAAGTTAGAGAAATTACTTGATAAGGGAGATATCATCATTGATGGTGGTAATTCTAATTTTCATGATACAAACCGCCGTGTAAAAGCTCTCAAAGAAAAGGGAATTCATTTCATCGGAATGGGAGTTTCTGGTGGGGAAGAAGGTGCCCTAAATGGTCCTGCTTTGATGCCAGGTGGTGATGAAGAAGCTTATAAAGAAGTAGCACCAATATTAGAAGCAATTGCCGCTAAAACACCTACTGGACAAGCTTGTGTAGGCTACATTGGGCCGGAAGGTAGTGGCCACTATGTCAAGATGGTTCACAATGGAATTGAATATGGAATTATGCAAATTATTTGTGAAATCTATGACATAATGCGAAATGTTGGCGGTTATTCAAATGAAGAAATGAGTGATATTTTTGCTAAATGGGATCAAGGCGCATTGCAAAGCTATTTAGTAGAAATTACCTCAAAAGTATTAAAGCAAAAAGATACTTTAACTTCTGATTATGTAATTGATCATATTTTAAATGAGGCTTCTTATAAAGGAACTGGAAATTGGATGCTTGAAGATGCAATTAAGTTAGGTGTTCCAATTACAGTAATTGCTGAAGCAGTCATGGCTCGGTTTATGTCAAAAGCTACTTTTAGAGATGATCCTGAACCTGAAAAATTACCCGGGAAAGTTCCAAGTGATTTAGTAGATAAACTTGCTAAAGCCCTTTATCTAGCAATGGCAGTTTCATATGGCCAAGGATTTGAGCAAATGACAGCAGCTGCCAAGGCTTATAATTGGAAGCTTCATTACGATACTATTGCCCAAAACTGGGAAGCAGGATGTATCATTAGATCAGCAATGCTTCAAGACATTAAGTCTGCTTATCGTGCAAACCCAGAGTTACAAAATCTTTTTAAAGCTCCATTTTTTGATAAAGTAAAAAAAGAAGATATTGATGCTTTGCGTGAAGTACTTAAGTTGGCAACTGATGCTGGCATTCCAACTCCAACTTTAAGTGCGGCCTTGAACTATTTGGAATCTATCTTTAATCCAAATCTTCCTCAAAACTTACTTCAAGGACAACGTGATTATTTTGGAGCCCATACTTACTTGCGTAACGATCGTGAGGGAGTCTTCCATACGGAATGGTATGAAGAAAAGTAAAAACAAGAAGAAGACAGAAAGTGTCTTCTTTTTTTGTGTGGTAAGTAGGTTATAATAAAAAAGTAATTTGGATATTAGGAAAGAAGATCAAGGTGGAAAAAGAGGAAAAAAGTAAGTTAAAGATTTTATTCCAAGCTCTAATAGTAGGAGTTATTGCCGGGGCAATAGTTGGCCTTTTTAGATTTGGAATTGAATTAACATCACAATTTTGGTTAGGTCTATTTCAAAAAGCTCATCAAAATCTTTGGTGGTTTGTAGCAATAATTTTGGGCTTATTCTTAGTAGGATTAATTTCAGGCTTTTTTGTTAAGCAATATCCTCATGTGGGAGGCTCAGGAATCCCAGAAGTTAAATTGCAGATGCAAGGTAAGCTCCACTTGCCGTGGTGGTCAATTTTATGGAGAAAATTAATTGGAGGTATTCTAGTAATTGGTACGGGGTTATTTCTTGGACCAGAAGGGCCTTCTTTACAGTTAGGATCGTCCATTGGGCAAGGAGTGGCAGGAGCTTTTAAACAAAATAAATCTAACACTAGGATTTTGCTAGCAGCAGGGGCAGCTAGCGGCTTATCAGCTGCATTTGGTGCTCCATTGAGTGGTGCTCTGTTTGTTTTAGAAGAAGTTTTCCACAATTTTTCTCCAAGTGTGTGGATGAATGCCCTAATTGGAGCAATTGCTTCTGACTTTGTTGTGTCTAATATTTTTGGGCAAAAACCATCATTAGCTTTACCTTATAATCACATGTTTCCTACTTACTTGTATTGGCATTTGCTTATCTTGGGGATAATTTTAGGGTTATTAGGTCATTTATATAAAAAAGGACTTTTTGGTTTAAAAAAGATTTATGCGAAAATTCATATTCTACCTTCTTGGTTGTATGGGTTAATTCCGTTAGCTATCTTAATTCCTATCATGTATTATTTGCCTTTGATTACAGGACCAGGTAATCATTTAATTCTCTCACTTCCCAAGATGATTACTGCAAGTAGCTGGAGCTTGGTGGGAATGTTGGGAGCATACTATATAATTAGAATTGCTTTCTCAATTGTTTCGTATGATTCGGGACTACCAAGTGGTATTTTTTTGCCAATTTTAACCATGGGAGCCCTAATTGGGGGATGCTACGGTTTGTTGATGGTGCAACTTGGACTATTACCTGAGAAATTAGTAATTAATTTGATTATTTTTTCAATGGCTGGTTATTTTGCAGCAATTATCAGAGCACCATTTACTGCTATTGTCTTAATAACAGAAATGGTGGGTTCGCTCTTACATTTGATGCCCTTAGCAGTTGTGGCTTTTGTGGCCTTGTTAGTTGATCAATTATTAGGTGGACGTCCAATCTATGGTCAATTAGCTGCCGCTATGGAAAAACCACAAGCAGATCACCAATTGAGTGGTGAAGCAGACCAATTGGTCCTGCCAGTTTATGAAAATAGTCAATTAGTAGATAAGACCATTAGAGAAATTTCTTGGCCCAAGAATACTTTAGTCAAAACTATTCAACGTGATAATGAAATGATTATTCCTGATGGGAAAACAAAAATTCTGCCTGGGGATATTTTAGTATTGGAAGTAGATGCTAGTCAGCGGGGAAATGTTTATACAGCTATGAAAAAGCTGCAGGGAGTAGAACTAGATGGTTAGTGAATTTCAAAAAATATAGGAATTTCTTTAAAAATATGGTATAAATGATTGTTAATAGATTAACCATATAATTATTTTTATGGGGATAATAAATTTGATTTATATGAAAGGGGATTAGATGGCAGCATTTCTATCGTCTATCCAAAGTGTAATCGTTATTGTTTTGATTATGCTTTTAGGATATATTCTTCGCAAACAAGGATGGTTAGCAGACTCATTTGGTGGTAATGTTTCTAAATTAATTACACAAATTGCCTTGCCTGCTTCCATTTTTATGTCTGTTCAAAATAACTTAACTCGTGGAAAGCTATTTAACTTATTTGCGGGCTTGCTCTTACCATTTATTGGAGTAGTTATTTCTTACATTGTAGCCTTTATTTTGGTTAAGGTGCTTAAAGTTAAGGTTGGCCGTCGTGGGGTATTTATCAACACGATCGCTAACGCCAACACTATCTTTATTGGAATGCCTTTGAACTTGGCACTTTTTGGTAGTGCAGCAACTTCATATTTCTTGATCTACTACATCATTAATACGGTTTCCACTTGGGCCTTTGGTGTATTCTTGATCAAGAATGATGATCCAACTCTAGTTAAAGCTGAAAAACAGCATAACAAGATTAATTGGAAGAAGATTTTACCAATGCCATTAGTTGGTTTCTTTGTAGCTGTTATTTGGCTATTAACTGGTATTCAATTACCAAAATTCCTTGATAACACTTTTGAATATGTTGGTAATCTGGTAACACCATTATCATTAATTTATATTGGTATTGTATTAGCCAATGCTGGTCTTAAGAGTATTCACTTTGACAAAGATACAATCTTTGCGTTACTTGGACGTTTCATCTTAGCACCAGTAGTTATGATTTTATTAGTTAAGTGGTTTGGACCTTCAGTACTTCACCTAGATATTGCAAGCTTAATGGGTAAGACTTTCATCGTTCAATCTGCAACGCCAGCACTTGCTGTGCTTCCAATCTTGGCTGGTGAAGCTCATGGTGACGTTGATTATGCAACCAACGTTGTTGTTTTAAGTACTTTGCTCTTCATCATCGTTGTACCAGTTTTAATGTTAATTATTGGTTAATTAAAAGAGGTTTGTGGTTAACACAAATCTCTTTTTTCATGCTTAATTATCTTTTGTTAGAATTTCCCATAATTCTTTTTCTTGAGTACTAAAGATATGATTTTTTCTTGTAGCAGCTGCCAAAATAAATTCGGGTTGCCCTTTATCAAGTAAAGGAATTGGAATAACATTATCATTTTCATTGATCGACAAATTTGTTACATATGAAACACCTAAGTTTTGGGCAACTAAAGACTTAATTACCATAACGTCAGGACTACGGTAAATAGTATTTAAATGAAGGTGATTACGTTGCATTAATGTATCAAGCGCTTGAGTATGGATGTAATCTTGGGTCATGCCAATAAAGTTTTCCTGGGCAATATCTTTAAAGTAAACTCCCTTTTTCTGAGCAAGAGGATGTTTTTTGGAAACAATAATTTCGATTGGATAATGCGAAATCGGATGAAGCTTGATTGCGGGCTCTATTTCTAGGGAAGTCAATCCTAGTAAAGTAAGATTAATGTCGCCTTGTAAAAGCATTTTACGTAAGTCGTAAGAGCCATGTTCAATGACATTCAAACGAGGAAGAAGACCTCTTGAAAAAAGCGCTGGAGCAATTTTGGGAAGATAATTACGTCCAATAATTGGAGGTAAGCCAAAGGGAATATCATTATCTGGTTCAGAGGCAATTTCGGCCTTGGCAACGGAAATTTCATTTAAAATTGCTTGAGCATGCTCATCAAATTGCATCCCTAAGTGAGTGATGATAATACTCTTATGAGATTGGTCCCGGATAATGAACTGCCCACCCAGCTTTTTTTCTAATCGTTTAACCGCAGCAGTAATAGTTGGCTGACTCACATTATAATGCTCAGCTGTTTTTGTATAACTTTTGAGTTGAACTAGAGTATGAAAATATCGTAAATCTTGTGTATTCACTATCTATTTCCTTTCTAATGGATGGTCTAAGTAATTTCTGCCTTCATATAAATAAACCTTTGGTAAAGTCTATCTTTTGACTATAAAATTATTTTGACGTTATACTTTTCTTGAAATAAGATTAAAGGCAATTGCCGAATAGGAGGCCTACACAATGAGTAATGCATGGAGTATTTTAAATAATCCTTTTAAAAATAAAGGTACAGCATTTACAGATGAAGAAAGAAAAAAATTAGGTTTAGTAGGTACTTTACCAGTACGTGTTGAAACTATTGAAGAACAAGCAAAACGTGTTTATGATGAATACAAGACTCGTCCTGAAGGTTTGCAACAACGTCAATACTTAATGGAAGTATTTGATACTAACCGTACTTTATTCTACTACGTAATGCAACATCATATCGAAGAATTGATGCCAATTATTTATGATCCTGTGATTGCACCTGCAATTGAAAAATACAGTGAAATTTTCCAAAGACCTCAAGAAGCTGCTTTCTTATCAATTGATGATGAAGGTTCAATTGAAGAAAGTTTGCGTAACGCTGCCGCAGGCCGCAATGTAAAATTAATCGTTGCTACTGATGCAGAAGGTATCTTAGGTATTGGTGATTGGGGAACTAATGGTGTAAATATTGCTATTGGTAAATTGATGGTTTATACTGCAGCTGCTGGTATCGATCCAAGTGAAGTATTACCAGTTTCTTTAGATGTTGGTACTAACAATGAAACTTTACTAAATGATCCCCTTTATTTGGGTGTACGTCACAAGCGTGTATATGGTGATAAGTACTACGACTTTGTTGATAAGTTTGTGCAAACTGCACGTGAAGTCTTCCCAGATGTTTACTTACACTTTGAAGACTTTGGTCGTGATAATGCTACTAAGATTTTAAAGAAATACCAAGATAAGATTCCAGTCTTTAATGATGATGTTCAAGGTACTGGTATCGTATGTTTAGCTGGTGTTTTAGGTGCCTTAAATATTTCTAAACAAAAGTTCACTGATCAAATCTTTTTAACTTATGGTGCTGGTACCGCAGGGATGGGTATTGCCAACATGATGTACCGTGAAATGCGGATGGAAGGTTTAAGTGAAGAAGAAGCTAAGAAACACTTCTACTTAGTAGATAAGCAAGGTCTTTTATTTGAAGATACTCCAGGCTTAACTCCAGAACAAAAGCCATTTGTACGTAAGAGAAGTGAATTTGAAAATGCGGATGAATTAACTAACTTAGAAGCAGTAGTTAAAGCTGTTCATCCAAGCGTTATGATTGGTACTTCAACTAATCCAGGTGCCTTTACTGAAGGAGTTGTAAAAGCTATGGCAGCTGGTACTGAACGTCCAATTATTTTCCCAATTTCAAATCCAACTAAGTTAATTGAAGCTCACCCTGCAGACATTATTAAATGGACTGAAGGCCGTGCTTTGGTTGCTACTGGTATTCCATCAGCTCCAGTTGAATATAAGGGTGTAACTTACCACATTGGTCAAGCTAATAATGCCTTGATTTACCCAGGTTTAGGTTTAGGGGTTTTAGCAAGTAAGACTAGACTTGTTGACGATGAAATTTTATCAGCAGCTGCTCACTCACTGGGTGGTATTGTTGATACTTCTAAACCAGGTGCAGCTGTACTTCCTCCAATTTCTATGCTTCAATCATTTACTAAGACTGAAGCTCGTGCAGTTGTACAATCTGCTATTGATCAAGGCTTAGCTGGTGAAGGTATTACTGATCCTGCTAAAGTTACTGAAGAAATCCAATGGACTGCTGAATACACTAACGAAGACTAATTGATTTCTACTACTTATAGATATATACCAAAATCTCAAAAAGCTAGTACTGCAGAGTACTAGCTTTTTCCTTGTGTAATTAAAAAAAGAGATTATACTAAGATAAAAAGGAAAGGGTGATGATAATGAATAAAAAGAAAGAGAATCTTTTTGAAAGAGCAGCTGATTTTTTAGAAAAAAATGATGATAAAAAGGTAAATACAGATTTGCAAAAAACTATTCATCATGTGCAAGACAGTCGCTTAAATGATAGTGATATTGAACGTTAAAGTAAAAAGATAGATTATAACTTTCTGTAGTTATAATCTATCTTTTTTGTGTTAATTAGTTTTTTATTAATAATTCCAATAAGAAAACTTGCTACTTTTAGAAGCATGCCTCAGTTGGTCATTAAAAGTAAAGTTGGCACCAAAAAGATTAGTCTTCTACCTTTCTAATTTTACCTGCAGCAATTGGAAGAGTAGTGTGAGGATCATAAGACATAACAGTCCCTTTAACAGTATCAGGAAGTGGCATCGATTCAGGAACTCCGTGAACATAGACAACTCTTTTGTCTAAATCAAGATTGTCGGTATTAAATGCCTTTTTAAAAGAAACTTTTAGTTCTGAAAGTGGGACATCAACTTCATATTCGTAATGACCATTTTCATCAGCTACAGGATATCCATCATGGGGAATATTCATTTTATGTGGTGCATTATCTAAAGGAACCATTGTTGTACCAGAAAATGGTTCAGTTTCTGGTAAATCGATATAACCATCATGATTTGTATCAGCAGCACTTGTAGGTACGCTGGCATCTTTTCCATCTGGAAAGCCATGAAAATGTTCCCAGTGTTCAATATTTTTAGGAGTATCAAACATTTCCACATGAATGTGTAGGGTGTTGTCAGTTTCGGTAAATTCTGCTGTTCCATGTGAAACAGAGCCAATTTTATCCTCGTTTAAAGGTTTAATATCTGCAATATACTTTGTCATTTTATTATCCTCCGTTTATTCTTAATTTATGTTTTTAGTATAATAAAATCACTAAGTAAAAAAATTGATCTAGATCAAGAAAGAAGAAAAATGAAACATAATCCAGAAAAATGTTTAACTAAGGTAGAGATCTTTAAAACATTGCCTCAAGAAGTTAAAGAAAAATTGAGTACTATTTCAACACACCAAATTCTTTATAAAAAGGGTAGATTAATAAGGAGTATGGGAGAAGCAGGAGGATTATTAGTAATTGATAGAGGGTGTGCCAAAGTATTCAATTTAGATGAAGAGGGTAATGAAGTAGTATTGAATATCTTGCAAGAAGGAGAGATAGAAGGAGAAGGGGATCTATTTAGAGATAGTAAGTCAAATACTTTCATTGAAGCGCTTGAAGATACGCAAATATGTGGAATTGATAGGAATAAGTTTCAGATATTTTTAAAAGAAAATCCTGAGGTTGCTTTAAAGTTATTGAATAATTTTGGTCAAAAAATTGTGCAGACACAACGGCATGAGCTATTAAAGTCAGTTCTAGATGCGAAAAAGCGAATTTGGGAATATTTAAAAGATATAAGTATAAAAAGCGGTAAAAAAGAGTTTTCTTTAAGATTAAAAAAGAAAGATATTGCTGCTTATTTAGGAATGTCTCCAGAAACATTTAGCCGAAAATTGAAAGAGTTGGAAAAAGAGGGAGTAATAGAAGTAAGAGGTAAAAAAGTAAAATTAAGATAGATGTGTTTGGAAGTGGAAGAGTAAAAAAAGCATCCCATTAATTAGGGATGCTAAAGCAGGATAGATTAATTGTTATAATTTTATTTTTTCTGCACTTTATTAGTTCTTTAAGCTAACTAGATCAGCGTATAAAGGAAGTCTCAAAGCATAGTTAGTTACCATTTGCTTATAAGAACCTTTAAGGTAATCACCAGGAATGAAAGTATCTGTTCCTTGGATTCTAAAGTAGAATCTATCTGCTTCGTTAATAATAGAATTAACTTTTACTTTAGGAGAAAGAGGGTAACGTTTTTTTATTAATTTTTGGTTTTTATCAAAAAGTGGGAATGAATCTGTGATTCCCTCTCTTTTAACTAAAGGAACTGAAAGATACTTAGGATAATTGAAATTATTGTCAATGGTAGCAACGTTATATGCGCGTACATAGCCACCATGACCGATGGCATAGAAATATTTTCCTTTTATTTTTTTCGCAGGAAGATAATATTTTTCATTATTCTTAATTACATAATAAAAGGGATTTTGAGAAGTAGCTTTTTTTAATTTTCCGGGAACGTTAATTGGAATTTCGTATCTTAAAACCGTCTTTTGTTTGTCATTATTAAAGTGAATAATTCGTTTACCATTTTTATCATAAACGTAGCTGTTGTGATTTAACCTAAGAGTGGTCTTATTATTTAGAACAGCAACATTAACCGCAAGAATGTAGCCACCATTTCCAATATAAAAATAAGGTTTATTTTTAATATAAACTACATTTCCATAATAATTAATTTTTGCTCCTTTTGAAAAGTGGGGTTCCCTATTGTTATAAGTTTTTAATAAGTGTCCATTTTTATCATAAACTTTGGCACCACTGTTAAAGAAGAGTTGAAGTGAATGTTTACTAGCTGCTGAGGTGGTAGTTGCAGGAAATAAAAGACTACAAAGTAGAATAAGAGTTAAAAGTAAAGATAATTTTTTCTTCATAAAATTGTTCCTTTCATCGAAGTTAGTGTCTCATAATAGAATATATTTGTCTAGTAGGTTGAAGACAAATATATTGTATGGACCTAAGGTAAGAAAAAGCATCCCATTAATTAGGGATGCTTTTACTATGCTCTAATTTTAACTTTATTTAGTAATAATGAGCTTGTAACAACAGAAACTGATGAAAAGGCCATTGCTAATCCTGCCAATTCTGGGCTTAAACTAAAGCCTAATCCAGCAAATAATCCTGCTGCAATAGGAATACCAATAGTATTGTAAATAAGAGCCCAAAAGAGATTAAGCTTAATGCGATTAAAGGTTTTTTTAGACATTTCTAAAGCTCGCACAACGCCACGCAGATCGTTTTGAACTAAGACAATTCCACCAGAGTCAATTGCAATATCTGTTCCAGATCCCATTGCAATCCCAACATCTGCTGTGGAAAGGGCAGGTGCATCATTAATTCCATCACCTACAAATGCCACTATATTACCTTGTTGTTGAAGTTTTTTAATCTGAAGTGCTTTTTCATTTGGTAAAACGCCAGCTATTACTTGATCGATTCCTACTTCTTTTGCAATTGCTTGAGCGACATCTTCATTGTCCCCAGTAAGCATCACAGTTTTTAGACCACGATCTTTAAGCTCGTGGATTGCTTGTTTTGAAGTTTTTTTAGGAACATCTTGGATAGCAATTAATCCAATGATTTTGCCATCTAAACCGACATAAACAACCGTCTTAGCTTCTTTTTGAAGCTTAGTAGCTTGTTGTTTTAGATCGTCAGAAATTTCCCCATCAGCTAAAAGACGATTGCTTCCAACAAAAGCAGTTTGGCCATTATAGTCGGCTTTAACTCCTTTTCCTTCAATTGCCTCAAATTCACGACTAGGCGTAATTGAAATATTTTCTTCTTTGGCCTTCTTTAAAATAGCGGTAGCTAAAGGGTGTTCTGAAGATTCTTCTAAACTAGCCGCAACAGCTAAGACAAGATTTGAGTCACCAATAATATCAGTGACTTCAGGTTTACCAACAGTGATTGTACCAGTTTTATCAAAAACAACTGTATTTAACTTGCTAACTTCTTGTAAAACTTCACCGTTTTTGATCAAAACTCCCATTTTAGCACTACGAGCAGTTCCTACCATCAAAGCTGTTGGGGTAGCAAGACCTAAAGCACATGGGCAAGCAATAACAATTACAGCAACTGCGAATAACATAGCTTCAACTGCCGTGGCACCAATTATAGCGTACCAAATTACAAAAGTAACAATTGCAATAATCATCACAGTAGGTACAAAAATATTGGAAATTTTATCAGTTAGATTTTGAATAGGAGTATGGCTAGTTTGAGCTTTTTTAACTAAGTCAACAATTTGAGCTAACATGGTATCATTACCAATTTTTGTTGCTTTAAAAGTTATAACGCTATTAGTATTCATGGTTGAACCAATAACGGTATCACCAACCTGCTTCATTACTGGCATGCTTTCACCAGTTACCATTGATTCATCTAAGTTAGTTTTCCCTTCGGTAATAACTCCGTCTACTGGAATTTTTTCTCCAGGCTTAACGCGAATTAAATCACCAATTTGTACTTGATCCAATGGAATCTTAGTATATTGTCCATTACGTAGTACTTCTGCATCTTTTGCTTGGAGACCCATTAGTTTACCTAAAGCATTGGAGGCATTGTTATGCATCTTTTCCTCCATTGCATCCCCTAGTAAAACAAATACCGTTACAAAGGCAGCACTTTCAAAGTAAACAGGTCGATCAGTAAACATGGCAAAAATACTGTAAAAATACGCTACAGCTGTTCCCGTAGCAACAAGAGTATTCATGTTTGCATCGTGCTTTTTAAAAGCAGCCCAGGCACTCTTCCAGTAGGGAAGGGCAGAAATTGCCATAATAACGGTAGTAGTAATTAAAGCAATCCAGTTATAACCAGGCATCATCCAGCCAAAAGGCATCGCAAACATTTGGATCAACATTGGAATTGATAGAATAAAAGAAATCCAAAATCGTTGAATATTTGAGAGTTTCATTATTTTACAATAACCTTTCCATGAAACATATCCATGCCACAAGCAAAGTTATAAGTGGCTGGTTTATCAGTAGGAATGTTGACAGTAACTTCTTTTTTATTTTTAAGATCGTCATGAATGTCTAATTCTTTAAAATTCAATTCATCTAGACAGCCAAGATTACCCTTTGGAATAAACTTAATCTGAGCAGGTTTGCCTTCTTTAAATTCAATGACATCTGGTTTGTAGCCATGATTGTCAGCTGAAACAACAACTTTTTTAACTTGATTTTTAGAAAAAATACTCATTTTACAATAACCTTTCCATGAAACATATCCATTCCACAAGCGAAGTTGTAAGTACCAGCTTTGTCGGTTGGGATGGTAACAGTAGTAATTGGTTGCTTAGTTAAGTCCTTGTTGACACCTAGTTGTTCAAAAACCACATGAGATAAACAAGCAGTGGAATCTTTTAAATCAAAGTTGATTTGAGCAGGAATCCCTTTCTTGAGTACCACTGTTGCAGGGCTGTAGCCACCGTTAACAACAATATTAGCGGTTTGCTCATCTTCTACAATAGTAGCAGCTTCTGCTTGTTGCTTATGTGGTGCAAAGAACCACCATAAAATAAATGCAATTATTACCAAGGCAATAATAATTGTAATAATTTGAGTGATGCCCATAATAATCCTCCTAGCACATCTTTTTATCAATGCAATTGCAAGCTACTACATCTGGAGCAGTCTTTAATTTGCTTTGTACTTCTTTTTCTATCTTAATTAAATCACTTTTTGAGATGGGAGAGTCTTGAAGAAGCTTCAAGATGGCACCCCCTTTATGCATATCGCACATTTTTGCAAGTAATTTTTCAGAGGACTGGTTAATCATCTGATTTTCTGTGACAAGAGGAGAATAAATAAATTTACGGCCATCCTTTTTAGAAGATAGAAGTCCTTTAGTAATTAGTCTGCGAATTAAAGTCTTGATAGTTGATTGAGACCAAGACTTTTTATCTTCTAAAGCCGCTAAAATATCACTCGTATAAGCTTCTTGAAGAGTCCAAACAATACGCATCATTTCCCATTCAGCATCTGATATTTCTTGATACATTTAAGTTATCTCCTTTCGTTTACATTTGTAATCTTAAAATATAAATTTACATTTGTCAACAAAAAAAGCCCTCTTAGAATTTTCTAAAAGGACTTTTCTTGTTTGTTGAATTTGTTATAAAGATGATTAAGAGTATCAATCACCTAATCCAATTATAGTACAATTAGATAAAAAAATAAAAAACAAAAATAAAGCTTGTTGGTCTGATGTCATATCTGAGAAGTTAAATCTTGCAGCTGATACTTGTAGTCGCTTTTATTAATGATATAAGGATCATGGGAAACTAAGATAACAGTTTTTCCATTTTCTTTTGCATACTGAAAAATTTTAAAAATCTTCTCCCGATTCTTAGGATCAACAGAGCCTGTAGGTTCATCTCCAAAGATAATCTCACCTGGTTTAAGTAATGCTCTGATTAAAGCTAAGCGCTGTTGCTCACCACCTGATAAGATAGCAACTTTTTGTTTTAAAGAAACTTGGGGTAAAAATTGCTGCAATAGTCTTGCTTTTTCTTGTTCAAATTCTTGGTGATTAATTTTATGATTATATGCTAAGTTTAGATTGTAATTAACAGATTTATCATTAATCAAAGCAAAATTTTGAAAAAGAAAACTAATTTCATTTTTTAAAATTTTACGAGCCCGAAAAGTATTTGGACGAGGAGCTTGTTGTTCTTTAAAATAAATCTTACCTTTAGATGGTTTTTCTAATAAGCCCATAATATGAATTAAAGTGGATTTGCCACTCCCACTTTCGCCATAGATAGTTGTAATGGTATTAGGGAAAATATCAAGATTGAGATTTTGAAAAATGATTTTTTTACGATACTTTTTAGAAAGATTTTTGACAGAAAGAATTGGGTTAGTCATTGATTGCCCTCCTGAGCGAATATTTTGAAAAAATAGTAATGGAAATAATTGCGATGAGTGCTTCGAGAATTTCGGCTAGGGCAAAGGTTACGAGATATGGTGGCGTAAATCTGTGAAAATAAAATTTTAGTAAAGCTAAAATTACGAAAAATTGGATTACCCAGATTATCCAGTAAAAACGAGTACTGTAGATTCTTGAATACCCCAGAGTTTGTTTTAAAGCGCTGCTTTTGCCGTAGACAGTAAAGTAGAGATAAATAGTTGAAAAGACAACTAACAAAAATAGGGTAAATACTAGTAGGTTTTCTTTGAATAAGCCAGTAATTCCGTCAAAACTTCCAAGTAAATCTTCATAAGCAGCGTTTGAAGTGGCAGCTAAATGAGGATAGTTATCCAGCAAGTTATTTTTCTTTAGAAATGCGAAATAAAAATGATAAGTATTTCCTGGGGAATTATTAACCAATGGAATTTTTAGGGGATCGTTAACATCACCAGTACCAATATTGAGAGTAGGGTAATAATGATAATTTTTACTAGTAAGAGTATAAATATACTTGTAGTTAGTTAATTTTTTTCCTGAAGAAGAAAAAATAGGTTGATTATTTTTGATGTAAATAACTGAAAAAGATAGTTTTTCTTGAAGTGCCGTTCTAGCGTTTTGTTGAATATTAGAAATCTGAGTTTTATATTTTTGAGGTACTAAAAGTACTAGATGTTTTTCTTTTTCTGAAATAACAATAGGCTTATTTTCTGAATTCTTTAAAGGAAACTTTTTGAGATAGTTATTATTGATAGCAATAGTAGGATATTTGAGAGTTGCATTAGGGCCTTCTGCGCCGCTGCTATCAATATAGAGGGCGTCCTGAGAGTTGGCAAAAGAATACAATTTCTTTATGATTTTATCGTTCTTTTTAAAATAGACGACATTATTGTCATTATAGCCATCATACTTGGGATAAAAAGTTCCGTATGAGTGATAGATGGTTGGTTGTGGAATAAAGGAGTGATAATATTGAATTAAAAAATCTCCTACTGGTGCTGCTGACAGTAATAATAAAGTTAGTACCACCCCTTTAAGAGTAGCTAATCCAAAGAAAAATTTCTTTGTATAGGTAAAGCCATCTAGTAAAGTAGGCAAAGAAAATTTACTAAAAATTAAAAGGATAATCAAAGATAGCAAAATTTCTCCTCCAAAAAAGAGGGAAATTATTCCAAGAAGCATAAGCAGATGATTTAAAAGACTGTAGTGTGTCAGATATAGAATAATAAAGATGATAGAAAGTAAATAGCTGATGATAAAAGGATAAAGAAAAAGTTGATGGAAAATAGTAAAGATATTCTTACCTTCTAAGCGTAATACACCAATTGTGTGGGAGAATGAAAAACAAAAGATAATAAAGAAAATAATTTGAAAAATTAGTAATCCTAATAAGGGATAGAGATAATCATTATCGGCAATAAATCGATCATCTAGTGGTAACATCTCTTCACTATCAAAATTGTGCCAGCTCCAATGAGAATGAAATTCTGCATTAATATTTTTTGCAAGTAATTTTTTGAAATCCTTAACTAATCCTGAATCGATCGTTTCAATGTAATAATGACCTTCAAAGGTACTTGAAGAAGTAGTAAGAGGTTTAACAGTAATATTTAAATTACCATAATGAGGCAAAGAATTCTGGTAGTAAGTCTTGTTTTTAAAGTTAATACCAAAATTTTGTTTAAGAGAACTAGTTGAAAGATTACTTACTTCATAGGTTAAGGAAGGAGTGAGGATCTTGTTGTAGGAAAAATTAGCGAAATTCAAATTGCTAGAAGGACTGTTTGCTTCTTTTAAAAACGGTATATCTAAAGTTGAACTTGTTTTTTGAAGTGCGTGAATTACTTTAGTGTACTCATTTTGAGAAGTAGGATCTTGTGGCAAATCGATTTGAGTGTAGTTACTGCTTAAATCAGTAATTTCTAAAATTCTTTGATTATTAAGTTTTTGACTGAAAAGGAGTAATGCAGTGAAAGTCACTGCAACATTTAAAAAGATAAGAAATAATTTGAGAATTTTTTTATACATTATTTAAACCAGACTAATATAATTAAATAGCGATGCTTTTAAGCACCGCTATTTTTAATTTTCAGAGTACCATGTTTTAGCTGTTCCGTAACCTTTAGCAGTTGCGTAAGACCATCCTCGTTCAATGCCAACAGCAGTTCGTATTTTTCCGCTACCGACTTTTGCTGATGAGTGGTGACGTCCCAGAGTATAGTAAAAGTTAGAATGAGCCCATTTGTAATGATTGAAGTAATTATTATGATCGGTGTATGAAACCCATCTACCGTTTTTCATATTAACTACATCCCGTGCTAAAGAAACTGTAAACCATGGAGTAGAAGTTTGGATTCTTTTCTTTGGAGCAACAAAAAGAGGAGAAGAGGACTCTTTAATCTTTTGCCCTTCGATAACAACAGATCCTGAAGAAGGCATATCATCAGTGATATCGATTGTGGCGGCATGGGCAGAGGAAATTGAAGAACTCAAAACTCCAGTTAACCCTAAAAGAGTCGAAAATACTACTAATTTCTTTTTTAACATCATAATTAAAATCCTTTCAAAAATAATAATTTATTGATGTAGAAAGTATACCTTAAAATTATCTTTAAAAACGAAAATGGTCTAAGTTGCCGTTTTTTTGGCCTATTCGTTAAATTTTTAAGAAAATTAAAGCTTAAAAAGAATCTATCAGATAAATTAATTGGATAGATTGGTTCTAAATGTTTGTTTTACGTTTAATTCGTCTTTAATTATAAAAGAAAATTGTTTTAATTAGAAAAATTCTCTAACTAGTTGATTTTAACGAATATTTGATAGAGGAATAGTTGAGTTATTGATTTTGAAAAACTGTAGTAACAATACTTCTAATAATTATTAAAAAAATTGGGATAAAGATAGCTTTTTCAAGTTGATAGTTGTATAGGAAATAGCTTAGGCAAAACGTGGAGATTAAAAGCAAAAGTGTCAAACTAATTGAAATAATCTCAAAAGCCAAAGTAAAACTTAGTAAATGAATTAAGAGAATTCCAAGAAAGTATTGAATTAGATAAGGAGAAAGCTTAATAAGTTTTTCTTTAAAAGTTAAGTTGCGAAAAATAATAAAATTATTTATTGAGGAAAAAGTAGTACTTGCTAACAAAATACTTAACCAGTCAAAGATAAATATTAAACCGTTAAGAGATCTTAAGAGAAGAGTTTTGTTATACCAACCATAAGTTATTAAAAATAAAGTTCTATTTGAAAGAGATTGAGTTATTTTTACTTCAATCAAAAAGATGGTCAAAAAAAGAGTAAAAGAAAAATAAACTTTATTAATTTTCATCTACAAGTACTCCGTCACTTAACTTATAAAAGTGAGTATAAGGTATTTCATCGTGGCTTGCAACGATGACTGTTTTACCTTCTTCTTTTAGTCTATTAAGAAGAGAAACAAATTGATGAATGCTATCAGGATCTAGTCCGCGAGTAGGTTCATCAAATAAAATCAAATTTTGATCTTCCATAACGGCTTGGATAATGCCAATTTTTTGTCGCATTCCAATAGAATATTTCCGAATAGCTTGTTGGTCGTTGGGATCTAAGTAGAAAAATTTTAAAAGTTGAAGAACTTTTTCCTCATTATAATTATTGCGCAAATTAGCTAAGAATTGTAGGTTGGAGAGTCCTGTTTCATATTCTAAAAAGCCAGGATTTTCAATTAAAGCGCCAATATAGGTATTATTATCAAACGTTATACTGCCACTATCTGCTTTAAGCAATCCAGTAATAATTTTAAAAATGGTAGATTTTCCTGAGCCGTTACGACCGGCGATATGAATTAACTGTCCTGGCTTAGTGGTTAGATTAATATCTTTGAGAACTTGTTTCTTTTTAAATGATTTTTGGAGATTTGAAATTTGCATAAGTAGCCTTTCTACTAAATATAAACATTGTGCATAGCACGCCAAAGAGGGTCAAAATACTTACTATAGTGAATAATTAAGTAATTAGTTTCAAGAGTTTGATGATAGAAAATATTAATAAAGAGAATTAATAAGAGCCAAATAACTGGATATTTTGAATTATAAAGCAAAATTAGACACCAAGTTAAAATGGCTAAAATTATAAAATGAAGTAAAATGATTAAACTTCCATAAATGGGATTCCCATATTTAAAGCTAAAAGTTCCTGTGAAAATAAACGGTAAAAACAGGCCCAGTATAAATAAAATTAAATTTGCACCTATAGATAAGCAAAGCTGATAGAGGAATAAGGATTTCATTTTGCGAATAATAATTAGGGAACGAATTTTTTTGAAATAAAATATTTCCCAAGCAATTAAAAGTAGGAAGAATGTCTGATAATAAGTTGAAAGTCCATGTTGATGAATAAATAAGTAGGGTAAATCATCACTTGCTCTAGTAAAAAAGATGAGAAAGCCAAAAATAGTTCCTAATATTAATGAAAATAATGCAAAGATTATAAATGTTCTTTTAATTTTTGCCATATTTAAGTCTCCGTTTTTTCCAGATAACAGCTAGAACAAGAGCTAAACAAATATAAAATACAGCCGAAAGGATGAATTGAAGATAATAATTTATTGGGTATGCTAAACCATAAAAGGTGGTAAAACCAGGGGATACTAATGCTTCTGGAAAGAGAGTACCGCTAATAACCATAACTAGAGAGTTCCGATTTCCGAAAGTTGAAATTAATAAGGTAATAATTAAGAAAAAGAGAAATCCACTAGGAATAGAAAAAATTATCTTTGGAATATATAAGTTCAGAGCAAAAATAAACATTGAATAAATTCCCCAACCTAACGCATTTAAAATGATAATAGAAACTACTTCGATTAATGTATTATTTGAAAAAGAAGGGGTACCAACTTCTTTAAAATAACCATTAACAGAATAGTTAATTCCTGAAAGAGTTAATTTAACAAAAATAATTTCATAAATACTGGTAAAAAAGGAAAGTAAAAATCCACCTAGAAATGAAGAAAGAAACCCTTTCTTTAAGTATTTTGGATAGGACATTCTTTGGGGTAAAAAATTAAATGTAGCGTTGTCTTTTTGATAAATATAAAAGAGTGAGCCAATGAGAGGAATGAGTATATAACTAGCAATAGTAAAAATAAAACCGATAGTAGTGTAGGTAGGATCTTGTGAAAGTTGGATGTGTACAAATGAATTCAATCCTTGAAAAGGATCA
Source organism: Lactobacillus sp. PV037 (assembly GCF_014522345.1). Taxonomy (NCBI): domain Bacteria; kingdom Bacillati; phylum Bacillota; class Bacilli; order Lactobacillales; family Lactobacillaceae; genus Lactobacillus; species Lactobacillus sp. PV037. Next base: position 1,541,714 of record NZ_CP041987.1, read on the forward strand.
GTTCTATTTAGTTTTCTAATTTGAACTAATAAAGAATGTTCTTCTTGCCAGTAAGTGAATAGGTAAAAATTAAGGGTAATAAAATAAATAGAAAAAGAAGGGCTAAAATTCTTTTAGTATTTTTGAGCATTGTTGTTAATCCTTTAGAGTAATCAAAGAAGGAAATAAATTCCTTTCAAATAAATATTTCGTTTAAAAATATATCTGAAAAAAATCTATAAAAACAAAATTGGCATAAATTGCTATTTTTTTGGCATATTTGTTAAGTTTTGGGTAAAAATTAGTTACTTTTGAGCTTTTTTATAACTTTTTGGTATCGAAGAGAATAAGGAATAGAATCATTGTTTGTAAAAATGATAATTCTATCTTTTAAATTTATATCAGAAATATTTTTATAATTGATGAGGTATGATTGAGAAACTTTAATTAAAGTAGGATATTGCTTAGTAATATTTTTTATACTTTCTCTAAAGTAAGACGAGCCTTCTTTTGTAATTAAAGCTAAGCTATGGGAATTTTTAATAGTAGAAATATAATAGATACTATCAAGGCTAATTTGATAGATATGGCTACCAATTTTATAAGTAAAAATTTCTTTTTTATCTTGTGAAAATTTAAGAAGATTATCGATGGCTTGGGTTAAAGTATCAGTAATACGTTGTTGAAACTCCACTTTTGGTAGAGTCTTTAGGATATAATCTAATACATCAATTCGACGCTGATAGGTTAAAAAGGCAAACTTTTGATAGGAAGTCACAAAAATTATTTGTCCTTTAGGATCAAGATGATGAATTTGCTCAGCTAAATCTAGACCATTTTTTTCTTGTTGAAGTTCAATATCAAGAAAGTAGATATTATTTTGGGTTTTATGTGTAGAAATATAATTTAGCAGTTCAGAATAATTGGTTGTAGTCTTTAAAATGTCAAAGGTACGTTGTTCATCAGATAAGATAATTGTAGATTGTTTAACAGCAACAGTTACTTCTTGAAGATAAGCAGGATTATCATCACAAATAAAGACATTAAATTGGATCATTTGTTTTTTCCTCCTATTTATTAAAAATTGTAAGTGTAAAAGTAAACCAACCATTTTTCTGACTATGATAAAAGGAAAGACTATCATAGTGTGTAATGATTTCTACAACATTTGCTAATCCTAAGCCTGAATGACCAGCTTTAGTTGTAACTCTGCGTTGAGTAAGATTGTCAGTTTTATTTTGAGGAGAAGTTCTATTTTTAATGGTAATTTCTAATTCTTCAGAATTAGGTTGATGAATCATAGTTCTAATTTCAGGAATTTTATTTATCTTTTGAAGTTTTAAGCTTTCCTCAATTGCATTATTGTAACCAATACCAATTATTCTAATTAAATCAAATATGTTTATTGAGGAAGGAATGTTTGTTGGCATAGTACATTCAAAAGTATATGGAATTTTGTATTCATAAATTTGATTAAATTTCTCTATCATTAAACTTTTAAGATAAGGATTTGAAATATTATTTAATTCAGAAATATTTAATTCATTTGTAGAAATTTGTTTAGTTGAATAAACGTCTAATTTAGGCAATATTTCTTTAAGCTGCTTGGAATTTACATTATGAGTTAGACTTTTGAGAAGATCTTGATAATCATGTTTAAAGGCATGAAGCTTGTCTTGTTCTATCTGAAGTGTTTGTAAGTAAATATCTAAGTTTTTGTTTTCTCTTTCTAATTGTTGAGCTGCCTCCTTTTTTTGATAGTAGCGCAGTAAAAATATTAAAAAGATAAATTGAAAAAGAATAAAAATTAAAACAGTAGATTTAGAAAAATTTTCTGCTAGAAGTAAAGTAACAAAAGAAAAAATAATTAAAGAAAGTAAATAATAGTCATTATTTTTAGTGAGGAATTTGGTGAATTTAAAGTGGTATGTTACCCAAGCTAGTATAAAAATTACTAGAAGATAAAAAAGTACTGAAAAGTAGGGGAAGGAAAAGATTTTATAATCTTTTAGTTCGCCTAAAGTTGAATCGACTGCTAGCGAAAGAAAATTGGTTAATACAACTGTAGTTAGAGTTTGTAAAGAGCCAAACTTTTTTTGGTAAAAAAGCCAGAAAATAAAAATTTCAAGGAGGGTTACTATGAGAGTGATAGGCATCCCGAAATCTTGTAAGATAAATAAAATGGGAAAAGTAATAAAAAAGAAAATAATATCTGAAAGATAAAATTTTCTTTTATTGTTTAAGGCATAGAAAATTATGTAGTCAAATAGTAAACCGCATAATTCATAGGCTCCCACTTCTAGTCCTTTAGGTGATAAATCTACCATTTAATAAAATGTCTCCGATTTCCTTTCCCCCTTTTAACTACAAAAGAAACAAACGGATTAAAAAATAATAATTCAAAAATATTCATAATTGAAACCTCCAAAAAATTATATTTTTTAGTGTAACATACATAGAAATACCAAAAAAGACCTTTCTAACAGTAAAGAGAGGTCTTTTACCATTTGGTGATTATGAGGCTCCAAATGGTTGGTTTGTGTTTAACGAAATCTTATTATAAAGGAAAATTGAAATAGTTATAAAACTTTTCCTAAGTGGTCGATTTTTAAGAATATGTGGTAAAATGACCGGATTTGACGCTAAAGTTAGTCATTTTTGGCTACTTTTTTGATTCCCCAAATATTCAGAATGACACCTAGAATAAAGGTGATAATTGCTAAGACTAAGGAAAAAGTGCTTTGATTTTCATAGTAAATATAACCAACTGCAATGAATAAAATTGGAATATAAATAATAAGATACCAGAGTCCAATTTTTTGATATAGCCTGGGAGACAAATTTTGGCTTATAAAAGCTAAAATAAGAATTAATAGATAATATAACATAAGTAAATAATCCCTCCTCCATATGGAACTATTTAAAGGTATGGAAAGAATAATTACCATTAAAATTATAATCCATATAGATATAACTGTGCTTATGGCGACGATTATATCTTAATAGCGCTTCAGCAACATTATGATTATGATCAGAGAGCACTTTACCCCAAGCACCTAATAGTGCACCAGATACATCTCCAATACCAGGTACAGCTACTGAGAGCATGCCAATATATTCAACTGCTGTACCAGATATTTCTAAGTAATGAGCTTCTTGGTAGACAGCAGCATTAGATTCAAAGTATACTCGAATTCCCCACCAGTATACATGGCCCCAACATCTTCTACGAGCTAAAGAAAAAAATGGAGCATCAGTATTAGAAACAATTTCTTTAGTTGTTGGATCGATCATACTATGATTTTTTTTAATAGTAGTATTAGTAAGGAGAAGTTGTGATTGAACTGCTTTTACAACATTGGAAGAAAATGAGGCAGTTGAGGGTAACTGAAGAACGTATTGATTGTTAACTACTTTTATATAGGGGATCAATGTTTTGAATTGTAAAAGTATTAAGTGAATTAATAGAAGAAGTTGCAGTCTTGGTAGAGGTTGTAGCTGCATGAACTTGGGTAGTATTAAATAAGCCGAGGTACTCTGTACTTCCTAAAAGAGATAGTGCGATAATAGTGTTTAGTATGCTTTTTCTTTTTATAATTTTACTCCTTTAATTAAATATTCAAAGTAAATATAAATCAAAAAAATCAAAAAATCAAAAAATCGGTCTTCAAAAAAAGGCAGTTATTCAACTACCTTTAAATAATAATTCCCTTAGTATGATCAATTTCATGTTGAATCACTTCTGCAACAAATCCTGTAAATGATTGAGTTGTCTTTTCGAAATTATGATTTTGAAATTCAACAGTTATTTCCCGGTAACGTGTTGTTGGTCGCTGCCCACTTAGTGAAAGGCATCCCTCTTGCGTATGATATTCTCCTGATTTATTAATAATTCTTGGATTAAACATCACCATTGGAAGTGGCCCAGCGAAAAAAGCAATAATATTCTTTTGCACGCCAATCATATTAGCTGCTAGTCCAACTGCACGTTCTTTGTTAGCAATCAAAGTATCGGTTAAATCTTGAGCCACTTGGATGTCCGCAGTTGTGGCAGGAGTACTTTTTTGTGATAAAAACATCACATCTTTAACAATTGATTTTTTACTCATGAAGTCCCCCCCTTTCGTTATCCCATGTTGGTAATTAAGAAAAAGATGATGAATAAGACAAATAAGATGTACATCATTGGGGAAATTTCTTTATAACGCTTTGCAGCAATCATGGTAATGGGATAAGCAATCATTCCCAAGGCTAACCCATCAGAAATAGAGTAAGTAAGAGGCATTCCAACCACAACTAAGAAAGCAGGGAAGGCAACTTCAAACTTATCCCAGTCGATTCTTTTTAGATTACCTGCCATTAAGACCCCAACAATAATTAAGGCGGGAGCGGTAACAGTCGTAGGGATGACAGCAAGTAAAGGACTAAAAATCATTGAAATCAAAAATAAAATTCCCACAAAGATAGCAGTTAGTCCTGTTTTACCACCCATAGCAATTCCTGCACTTGATTCTACTGAAGTTCCAAGGGGAGCAGTACCCAAAATAGATCCTTCAACCATTGCTAGAGAATCAGATAAGAATGCTTTTCCAATACGAGGAATTTTACCATTTTTATCTACTAAACCAGCTTGTTGGGTCATTCCAATTAAAGTACCTGCTGTATCAAAAAATGTAACTAATAGGAAGGTTAAAACAACCATAAATAGTTGTGGGGTATTGATATCACTTAAATGAAAAACTGCTTGGCCAAAAGTTGGTGCAATTGAAGGCGGAGTAGAAATAATACCTTGTGGTGTAGCAATCTGACCGATAAAAATTCCAAAAATAGCAGTTACAATCATTCCAATAAAAATAGAACCAGGTACTCTAGCAGCTAATAAGATCACTGTAAGTACTAATCCAAATAAAGTAATCCAAACCGCTGGATTGCTAAAAGAACCTAATCCAACAAGAGAAGATTTGTTATCAACAATTAATTTACCATTTTGTAACCCAATAAAGGCAATAAATAAACCGATCCCAGCAGAAATGGCATATTTTAAGTCTTGAGGGATGGCATCAACAACTTTTTCTCTTAGTTTAAAAATTGTAATTAAAATAAATAAAATTGAAGCTACTAAGACACTAGCTAAGGCAGTTTGCCAATTGATATGCATCCCAATGACAACATTGTATGAGAAAAAGGCAGCACTACCCAAAGTAGGTGCTAGAGCAATCGGGTAGTTTGCAATTAATCCCATCAAAACACATCCAATAGCGGTTGCGATAGCAGTTACAGTAAAGGCAGCTCCTTTGTTAATTCCAGCTGCACTTAAAATATTAGGGTTAACAAATAAGATGTAGGAGAGACTGACAAAAGTAGTAAGAGCTGCAATAAACTCTTTTTTGACAGTGGTATGAGCATCTTGTAAATGAAAGACCTTATTTAATGTCTGCATTTAAATATCCTCCGATTATAAATTAATAAAATTGATTAATTGTTACTAGTGTAGCACAGAATTTTTATGGGAGAAGAGAAAAAATTAAGTTTTTTTAATTTTCCAAACAAAAAGCGTTACACCCTCTAGGTATAACGCAGATTGATTAAATGTTAGGATGAAATTCACGGACATACTCTTGTAATTCCGCAATAGTAAAATATGGCATTTCATGAGTTTGGGCAAACTCTTTGAGATATGGGCGACGTCCCATGCTACCATCAGGTTTAATCATTTCGCAAATATATGCTACTTCAGGTTCGCCGGCTAAACGAGCAAGAGTTAAACCTGCTTCAGTATGACCATTTCGGTCTAAGACGCCGTGTTGCTTTGCACGTAATGGAAAAATATGACCAGGTTTATAGAAATCTTCTGCCTTTGAAGAAGGATCACTAAGTTTCTGGATAGTTAAAGCACGATCAGCCGCTGAAATACCAGTAGTGGTGTCCTTATAGTCAACACTAATAGTAAAAGCTGTTCCGTAAGGGTCAGTGTTATGTTGGTTCATTGGATATAAATCTAATTTATCCGCAATAGCAGGAGAAACGGGTGCACATAACAAGCCACGAGCATTCTTGATAATGAAATTAACATTATCTGCTGTCACCTTGGAACCTAAACCAATCATGTCTCCTTCTGCTTCGCGATCTTCATCATCAGCTACGATTACCAAACCGCCATTTTTTAACCATTCAAGTGCATTTTCAATTTTTTCTTTAATCATCTTTGACATTGACAAAATCTCCTTTAATTAAACTAACGAAACATTGTTAACAACAAGTGGGAAATTATGTCGTATCAAAGTATGAAATTACCATAAATTTAGCTAAATATAAAGTAAAGTAATATGGATCTCATCGCTCCTTAAAATAAAATTTACAATTATTATATTAACTATTTTAATTTTTATTGTCAATTTTTTATAGAAAAAAATGAGGAATTCTCCTCATAAATTTCCTATTTAAAATTTAGTACCCACAAGAAGATAATGAAGATTACAAATAGTACCCACATCATTGGTGTGACTTCTTTATAGCGGCGGGCAGCTACCATCGAAATTGGATAAGTTATCATTCCCCAGGCAAGTCCATCAGAAATACTATAACTAAGTGGCATTCCGATTAAAATTAAAAATGCAGGAACAGCAATTTCTAATTTATTCCAATGAATATGAGCAGTATTTTGAGCCATTAATACACCGACAATAATTAAGGCAGGAGCAGTTACTTGAACAGTAAAGACGCTAAGTAGGGGACTAAAAATCATTGAAATCAAGAAAAAGATAGCAACGAAAACAGCGGTTAAACCAGAACGGCCTCCAATTGCAATCCCAGCACTCGATTCAACGTAAGCGCCAACAGGAGAAGTTCCGAAAATTGATCCAAATAGCATTGCAGTAGAATCAGCAGCCAACGCTTTTCCCACACGAGGCATTTTATTATTTTTCATAAAGCCTGCTTGTTGTGCTAACCCAATTAATGTTCCAGCTGTATCAAAGAAAGTAACTAATAGGAAGGTTAAAACAACTACCCACATTTGTAGAGTATTAATATCTTTTAAGTGAAAAATTGCTTGGCCAAAAGTTGGCGCTAAGCTTGGAGCGAAAGAAATAAATTTATGAGGAAGTGAAATTTGTCCAGTGCATATTCCGAAAATTGAAGCACCAATCATTCCAATAAAAATTGCTCCTGGAACTCCTAAAATCATTAGGATAATTGTAATAAATAATCCAACAATTGTAATCCAAACAAGTGGGTTATGAAGAGAACCAAGCCCAACTAAAGTTGATTTATTAGCAACAATTAAGCCACCATTTTGAAAACCTAGAAAGGCAATAAAAAGACCAATACCTGAAGAAATTGCAAATTTTAAATCAGCTGGAATTGAATCGATAATTTTTTCGCGTAATTTAAAGAGGGTAATTAAAATGAAAATTATGGAAGCGACAAATACACTAGCTAAAGCTGTTTGCCAAGAAACGTGCATTCCAATACAAACCGTATAAGCAAAAAATGCGTTAATTCCCAGAGCTGGTGCTTCTCCAATAGGATAATTGGCAACGATTCCCATGATTGCAGTACCTAAGGCTGCTGAAAGAGCAGTAGCAGTAAATACGGCACCGGTATTCATGCCGCTTGCTCCTAAAACAGAGGGATTAACGAAAAGGATATAGGACATACTAATGAAAGTGGTGAGTCCTGCCAAAAACTCGGTTTGAATATTGGTCCCGAGGCTATCCAATTTAAAATATTGTTTTACGAAGTTCATCTTAACCTCCATTGTGAATGTTCGTGTTTAACAATTAAAAGCATTACTTTAATAGTGTATCAAGCAATTATATTCTTGTAAACCCGAATTATAAATAATAAAGCAAAAAATAAAAAGCCCTAATTTTAGGACTTAAGCTTCAAGACTAATATTAGTAGATTTATCCCAATTTTCTGGCAATTTACCTACTTCTTTTAATTTAGTTACAATTTGTGCTAAGACAATACTACGGTCATTATCATTTGCCATAAAATCGTATTTATCGCCATCAATAATCATCTTTGGAGAATAGTCGTAACGATCATACCAAGGTTCATAGTAACGTAATAAACGCTTGTAGTAGTCTTCCAAAGTTGGATCATAGCTGAGTTGTTCGTAATTACGACCACGTTTTTGAATTCGCTTGAGCATAGTGTCATAAGAAACTTTAATATGCACAAGTAAATCAGGATTTTTCTTTGGCATATGGTCTAATTCATTCATCATATTATTTAAAAGATCGTAATATGTGTCAACTTCTTCAGGGGTAGCTCGTCCAATATCAGCATTCATTTGGAAAAAGAGTGCATCTTCATAGATTGAACGGTCAAGCACATTATTATCATCAGTTAGTGCTTTTTTGATACTTTGAAAGCGTGTATTTAGAAAATAAACTTGAAGTAAAAAAGCATATTTTTTAGGATTTTCATAAAAGAGAGGAAGGACAGGATTGTCATCCACACTTTCATAAAAAGGCTTAGTTTCTAAATAGTCTGATAAAATTCCTGTTAAACTAGACTTTCCGGCTCCAATAGGTCCACTTAAAACAATAACTGTCATCACATTCCTTCTTTAATTCTTACAGATTACCCACTTCATTTAACTTCTGGTCGATAAGTGCAATAACTTCCTTGCGTGCGTTCTCATCAACCACAAAGTCATATTTATCTCCATCAATTTTCATTTTTGGAGAAGCATCATAGGCTTCGAACCATGGTTCATAGTATTGAATTAAACGGGCATAGTAGTTCTTCAATTCAGGATCAGTAGAGAGTTGTTCAAAAGAACGACCACGCTTTTGGATTCGTTTAAGCATTGTATCCAATGAAACGTGAATATAGATCAATAAATCTGGTTTTTTACTTGGATTACCTGGAGCATCAGCCATCATATTATGTAAAAGACTATTGTAGATATTAAACTCGGTTGGATCGGCCTTCCCACTGTCTACATTCATCTTGAAAAAGAGCGCATCTTCATAAATTGAGCGATCTGAAACATTATTAGGCTCTAAAATAGCTTCGTTAATTTGATCTAAACGGTGATTTAGAAGATAGATATTTAATAAAAAGGTATAATGTGCCATATCTTGATAGTAAAGGGGAAGAATGGGATTATTATCTACACCTTCATAAAAACCTTTACTTCCTAAATGCTCAGATAAAATACTGGTTAAACTGGATTTTCCGGCTCCAATAGGCCCGCTTAAAACAATAACTGGAATCACATTCTTTCTACAATATGTTGTTTGCTTTACCAGTTTAGAACAATATCTTGTGGTTGTGCAAGTGGTTTTTAAAAAATGTTCCACACAAAAAAGTCAAGCAGTAGCTTGGCTTTTTTTGAGAAATAAATCCTGTAAAAGCTTAATATCTCTAGATAGTAAAGTATTTAGGATTAATTTTTTTAGCAGCAATTTGATCACAAATAATGGTAACATCTGGATGGTCTTGTAAAATTGAAGCAGGTACTTTTTCAATAACAGGACCTTCAACTAATGCCTTTAAAGCGTCTTGTTTTGAAGCACCGTAAGCTAAAAGTACAATTTTTTTCCCTTGCATAATTGATCTAATTCCCATGCAAATTGCTTGGCGTGGAACTTCTTTTTCATTGTTAAAAAATCTAGAATTTGCTTTGATCGTACTTTCTGCCAAAGTGACTTTATGAGTTAAACTTCCAAAAGGAGTACCGGGCTCATTAAAAGCGATGTGGCCATTGTGTCCAATCCCTAAAATTTGAATATCGATAGGATTTTCTTGAATAATTTGATTATAATTTTCTACTTCTTCATCAATATTCTTTGCTAAGCCATTTGGAATATAAGATTTTTTGAAAGGTTTTTGATCAAAAAGATGTTTTTGCATGAAGTAATGGTAGCTTTGGGGATTTTCAGGACTGATGCCATAATATTCATCTAAATTGATACTAGTCATTTCACTAAAATCAAGGTCGCTATTGCACATATCACTATATAAGGAAATTGGGGAAGAACCCGTTGCTAAACCCAATACTTTAGCACCATTAGCCATGCCATTTTTGATAATTTCAAAAGCTTTAGTGCCACCTTCAATATTATCTTTGGTAACAATAATTTTCATCATAATAATTACCCCTCTCTTATTGGTCTAGTCCATTATATAATTAACTGGTATAGACCGTCAAGAAAAGTCACTTAGCATTTTTTTGAATAAGGTAAGTACGTGCTTTTTGAATAGCAATCCAGCTAGAATAAGAGAGATTAGTAGAATGAATAAGGGTGACGCCATTATTTTTTAAATCATAATTTAGAAGCTGACGAGCAGGGAAGGCATTGTTGAAACTTTCTTCACTAACGTTTTCAATGGCCTGGGGAATATTTTTAATAACTGAGGTTAGAGTAAAATTAGAGGGCTGCCCACCTTTAGCTTGATATTTTCCAGCACTGCTTTGATCATTATCAACCCCAATTACCCAAACTTTTTGATTAACAGGTTGAGTCTGATTGATTGCCTTAGCCGCTGAAAAGACCCCTTGGCTATTTTGGCCGACGGCAGAAAAAATAATATCGGCTCTCTTCAGATAAATTTGTTGAGTTAAGTTTTGCGCTTGTTCTTTGTTAGGAGCAGAAGAAATTGTTTTTGCTAAAATTTTGGTTTTTACATGATAATATTTGGAATAATAATTAATGCCAGCTAAATATCCCTTTAGTAAAGAAGAAGCTGGTTGGCTTAAAATTCCGACAGTGTGCGTTTTACTAGAGCTTGCAGCCGCTACACCGGCTAAATACCCCATCTGCCAGCTATTGAAAGTAATGCTAGTGACGTTTGCAGCCGATTTAGCTTTACCATCGATTAAAACAAAATTATTGTGAGGATAAAGACTGGCAGTATCATCTACAGCATTTTTAAAACTAGCTCCTAAAGCAATAATAGTATGAAAGTTTTTTTGCGCTGCTTGGTCAATTAAGCTGTAGTCTTCTTTAGTGTAATTGGGACTAAAGATTTGATAGCCATTTTTTCCTGTACTTAAATGATGTTGCTGAGCGTAATTTTTAAGGCCTTCTTTACCGGCTTCAATATAGGGATTAGTTCCATCGTCAGGGGCGTTCGTTACTAGCGCAATGCTAGGATTAGCAGAATGATGAACAGTTTTGTGGTCAGAGTGTCTACACCCACCTAAAAAAAGTGAAAATGTAAATAAAGTAGTTAAGAATAGTTTTTTTAACATAAAAAATTCCTTTACAGTGAGTTTACCTAAATTTTAGCACTAAAAAAGACGGCATTAAAAGCCGTCTTTTTTATTCACTTCGAAGAGCAATGGCAGCATCTTTTTTAGCAGCTAATCGAGCAGGTAAGTGCCCACCAATCATAGTTAAAATAGTGGAAATAATTACTAAGATAAGTGCTTGCATTGGATCAAGTTGTGCCAAGTTGCTCATATCAGTAATTTTGTATAAAACAAAATTAATTGGGAAAGTACATAAGTAGGCAATAAAAATTCCCAGAATTCCGGAGAAGAGTCCTAGAATAAAAGTTTCGGCATCAAATACCCGGGTAATATCACGTTTACGTGCACCAAGAGCTTTTAAAATTCCGATTTCTTTAGTTCTTTCCAAAACAGATGTGTAAGTAAGAATTCCAATCATAATCATTGATGTAATCAAGGAAATTCCAGCAAAGGCTACTAAAACATCAGTAATACCTCCAATTAAGCCTCCAGTTAATTTGGTTACTGTACCAGACATATCGGTATAGAGAATCTGATTAGATTTAGTTTTACCCTTATTCCATTGAGCTAGATAATCAAGAACTTTGTCCTTGTAATCAAATGAAGTTGGGTAAATTAAGATACCAGTTGGAAGGGTGCTCCCACCAAGAGTAGCTAAAAACTGCGTTTTAGCTGTACTGGTTAAAGGTTGATTTGTCATAACATTTTTAGAGCTTGCTTTTTGCGCCTTAACAATTGCAGAGTTTTGGTTTTCGTTAACTACTTCTTTACTCAAAGCATCGCTATAAGCAATTCCATTGTCTAAAAGTGCCATTTGAGAATTATTTTTTCCTTGAATAACTGCTGATAAAGTAATGGTTTTGCCAGAGTTATACATAGAAGAACTCGGACTCTTAGGAACAAAGTTTCCAGTAGGAAGTTCTTGATAGTAATTATTATTTGAAATTAGTTTAAATTTCTTCCCGATTAAGGACTTTAAATTGATTTTTTGACCATTTTTGACATTAATGCCGATATTTTTAAGGGCATTGATATTAGCTTGATTTTTATTATTTAGGACTAAAACTACTTGATTTTCTGAAGTTGGCCAGGTTCCAGCAAGAAGTTGATAGTTGGTTCTTAAAAAGTTTCCTTTTTTCTTATCCAAAGTGGTAGGGAAAACATTGGTGTTAATTCCCATAGTAGCCATTCCTTGAGTTTGGGCGTTGGCGAGAGAATTACCACTAGAATTATTATTTGAGAATTCAACTTGCTTAATTTATTATTAGCTTTAGTTAAAAGATTTAATTGTGCTCCACGGATATAGGTAATGTTATTAGCATAAGTGGGATTAATTTTATTTACATAATCCACATATTTTTGAGTGATATGATTATTGTGTGTATTTTGTTCATTTGCAGGCTTACTAGCTACTAAATATCCATTGTTTTTTTGGTTGGTATCAGAGTCTTTTTGGTAGTGGGTGATAAATCATTTGCAACACTGGAAATAGAAATTGGAAATTGAGCCAATGTTTTGGTTTGGGTTTCATCAATTTGATGCTGAAAACCATGGGAAAGTGCCAAAACAATTGCAATTCCAATTATTCCAATACTAGAAGCAAAGGCCGTTAAAAAAGTTCGCCCTTTTTTGGTCATGATATTAGTGAAACTTAACTTTAAGGCATTCCAGTAAGACATTTTAGTTTTGATAAGTTTAAAAGTATCTTTGACCTTATGTTTAGGAGTAAAAGGATTAGAGTCGCTAAGGATTTTTCCGTCTTGGAAATGGACGATACGACTAGCGTATTCTTTTGCTAATTCAGGATTGTGAGTAACCATGATTACTAACTTATCTTTACTTAGCTCTTTAATAAGTTGCATGATACTTTCACTAGTTTTAGTATCTAATGCTCCTGTAGGTTCATCACAGAGTAAAATATCAGGGTCATTTGCAATTGCCCGGGCAATTGCAACACGCTGCATTTGTCCTCCAGAAAGTTGATTTGGCTTTTTGGCGAGATGGTCACCAAGTCCAACACGTTTTAAGGCTGCAATTGCTTTTTCATGTTGAGTTTTGCTGTCGACTCCTGAGAGCATCATTCCTAGTTCTACATTTTCTATGATGGAAAGATGGGGAATTAGATTATAATTTTGAAAAATAAAACCAACTGTATTATTACGATATGCATCCCAGTCGGTAGTGGTAAAGTTTTTGGTCGATTTACCGTTAATGATTATGTCACCACTATCATAACGATCTAATCCTCCAATAACATTTAATAAGGTAGTTTTCCCAGAGCCACTAGGTCCTAAAATAGCAACAAATTCGTGATTACGGAAGTTAATAGAGACATCATCTAGTGCATGGGTTGTAACGCCACCAATGTGATATGTCTTCATTAAATGTTCTAGCTGTAGCATAAAAGATCCTTTCTAACATAATAGTTATACCATTATAACTTATTTTATGTATCCGATTCCAGATAAAATAGCCAAGAGAACAAAAATTAAAGTAATAACTCCCATAATCACAAAATGACGTTGTTTGTGCATGACAAAGATGCCAACAAATTCTCGAATAATCGCATTTGGTAGATAGTATAAGCGTGTTGGCGCACCAACGCCATTAGCATGTAAATGCGCCTTTTTAGCATAGAGTCCAGCGCGAAAGAGGTGATAATTATTAGTAAAAAACTTTGCATGAAATTTTTTGCTACCAAAGTCTTTAATGGCAACTTCTTTAGAATAGAGCATATTTTCATAGGTATTTTTTGATCTATCTTCTAATAAAATGTCTTCAGCAGCAATTCCACGATTAATTGCATAATCACGCATTGCACTGGCTTCTGAAACTTTTTCATCGCTTCCTTTTCCACCAGACATAATAAATTTAGGATGGGGATGTCCCTTATCGTATTGGGTGTATGAAAAAGCAATCGCACGATCAATGCGCGCTCCTAAAAGGCGAGATACTTTTTTACCATTTACTAAGCCTGCACCTAGCACAATTAAATAGTCTTGTTTGTAGTGACGGGGAACAAATTGATATAAGGTCAAATTAATTAAAAAATTATACATTATAATTAACAAATAAAATGCTAAAACGACTATACCAGACAAGAGAATATTGACCCAGTCTGGCACATTCTTAAAGACATGGAGGCGAATTAAAATCCAGATTAGCATTAATCCAATTCCTGAAAATAGAGTTAATAAGTTAGGCAGGGTATGTGATTCATACTTCCAAACGAAATAAGCATTCCAAAGAAAAAATGCCCAAGAAAAAATTACTAAGATAAATATTAAAATAAACATCCCTAATACAATTAAGCCAAAGCTCCAAGTTAGAAAGGTGTTTTTTTGAGAAAATAAAAGTTTCCCACACCAAAGAGCAAATGAAAGGACAAAGGCGGTAAAGAAAACCGCATTAATAGAACGACGAGGTTCTATTAGCCAGGAAATAATAAAAATTGCAAAAGTTAAATAAACTAAAAAAGTTAGTAGACTAACTTGATTATGTAAACTAAAATTAAGGATTCGGATTATCAACAAACTCACTCCATTTGTATATTTTCATTCTTTTCTTTATTATAAATTATAAGTAACTAGCTGGAATATTTTAAGAAAAGTGGTGTAAATCTGTGAAAAGTTTTTTACGATTTCTTGGAAATGTAGGAATTATCATTATTGCTTTTATTGGTTACAGTTTTATTCAATGGATGTATGTAATTCCGAATAAGACTGCTTTACCAATATGGAATGAGGTTGGAATAGGTATAATAACCGTTATGGCAATCTGGGCAATGTTTGCTTTGTATAAATACCAATTAAAACAAGAAAATAACTGGGATTTTAATGAAAAGCCTCACTGGAATGCTCAGAGAATTTTTATTGCAATTGGAATGTTTTTTTTGATGACGATTCTTCAAATCGCTTTTATTCAATTGTTTGCTAAGGGTGGAGTAACGTCACATAACCAGCAGGAATTAAATAAAATTTCAAGTTTAGCTAATCCGATTTATAATGTTTTATTAGTGATTGTTGCCCCAATCTGTGAAGAAATAATTTTTAGAGGGATGTTTTTCAATACATTTTTCCCGATCGAAAATAAATGGACTAAGGTTTTAGGTGTTTTAGCCAGTGGATTTGTTTTTGGGTTTATGCATGATCCAACTTTTTCAAAATTTATCTATTTATACTGGATGATGGGTTCAATACTTGCGTGGACTTATGTTTTAACAAAAGATTTAAGATATTCAATTATTGCTCACATGTTAAATAATTTATTACCCTTCTTATAATAAAAAGCTCCCAATGGGGAGCTTTTTATTTAGAAAGATTTTTGAGGTAGTGATTTAAAATGAAAGGCGATAATACTGTAGTAACGATAATAACTAAAATTAAGCTAGAATAAATATCTTCTGGAAATAGATGGTGAGTAATTCCAATTTGTGCCACTATTAATGCAACTTCTCCGCGGGAAATCATTCCAGCCCCCACAATATTAGCATCGTTTTTACTAAATCCAAATATTTCGCTACTGTATTTTCCGGCCCAAAATTTAGAAACTAAGGCTAGAATAGTCATTATAATGATGAACCAAATATCTTTGATAAAACTTGCAAAAGTCATGCTTAAACCAATATCTGCAAAAAATACGGGAATGAAAATTGCATAGCCAATTGCTGAAACAGAGGAATTAACTTCTTGGTATTGGGGTGTTTGTCGAATAGCTAGCCCTCCAAAAAATGCACCTACCACTGCACTTAAACCGACAAAATCTGCTACCCAGGCCATTGTAAGGGCTAAGACAAGTGAAGCAATGACAACAGCATAATTTACTTCAAGTTTTTCTGCGGCCTTCATAAAATACGGTGCGATAAACTTGTAAATCAACCATACTGCGCCAAAATAGATAACCTCAATTAAAAGATTTAAAAAGAAGTTATTGGTTAAACCACTTTTTCCTCCTTCATGACTAAAGGTTGTAAATAAACTTAAGACAACAACAGCTAGAATGTCATCAACAACTGCAGCGCCTAAAATTGCACTTCCTGCACGAGTATGAAGTTGATTAGCATCTTTTAAAACTTCAACTGAAATTGAAACACTAGTAGCTGCAAATACAATTCCGATAAATAGAGCTTCTAAAAATTTCATACCAAATAGTAAAGAGGCAGTTCCCATAAAGATAACTGGTAAGATCACACCAATTCCGGCTACTGTGAAGCTAAGATTAAAATATTTTTTTAAAAGATCTAAATCACTTTCAAGGCCTGCTAGAAACATCAATAAAATTACGCCAAATTCAGAAAAAAGAGAAATAATATTTCCTGGGTGAACCCAAGATAAAATTGCAGGTCCTAAAATAATTCCTGATAAAAGTTGTCCAATAACAGGAGGTAGGTTAAAGCGGGCAAAAAGCTGTCCCAATAAGGTAGTAACAATCAAAATAATAATTAACTCGCCTAAAAAATGCATAAATTCCTCGATTCTTTAAAAGAAAAAGTTTCAAGATTAATCTTGAAACTTTTAGATAAGTCTATAAAAATTCTAGCCAATGTTTTTATTGGATGCAACTTAATTCTTTTTAGGTAATCCAGTTTGTGCAGGATTAGTTGGCTTAGTTTTAGCAAGTAAAGCTAATAAAATAGTAATTAAATCAACTACTTCTTGGATAATTGCACCCCAAATAGCTGGAATGATACCGGTAAAGGCAATAAGTTCAATTAAGATTACCACACAGATAGCAGTAATAATATCGATATGTGCTACTTTCATAGTGTGTTTAGAAATTGCAACGGCATCGTTAATTTTTGAAAGATCATTGACCATTACGACCATATCAGCACTTTCGCTAGCAGCGGTGGCACCTTGGGCTCCCATAGCAATTCCGACATCAGCAGCCATTAAGCTTGGAGCATCATTGACACCATCACCTACCATTGCAACGGGACGTAAGTCTTTTGGTACATCCTTGATAGCTTGGATTTTTTGAGCTGGAAGAAGGTCAGCCTTAACATCTGTTATGCCAGCTTCTTTAGCAATTTTATCAGCTACGCTCTTACGGTCACCAGTAAGCATCATGATTAATTTGATTCCTTGACGACGTAAACGCGCAATCGTAGAAGCGGTTTCTGGACGAATTTGATCTTGGAAGGTAATGTAGCCAGCAAACTTATTATTTACAGAAACGTAAATTGCAGTAGAAGTAACGTCTATTTTTTTGTGGTCAGGGGCAACAAAAGAAAGTTTCCCTACTTTGACTTCTTTACCATCTATAATTCCACTTACTCCTTGAGCAGTAGTTTCTTTGATATTAGTTACTGGCTTCAATGCTTCTTTTCCAGTGCTATTAACCAATGAGGTGGCAATAATATGACTAGATTGTTGCTCAACACTCGCTGCTAAGGATTGGAGCTCTTTTTTAGTAAGGTCACTATCAGCAGCCACATTAACTTGATCAATAACTAATTTGTTTTGAGTTAAAGTTCCTGTTTTATCAAAAGCAAAAGTTAAAGTCCGAGACAGCTTTTCAAGAGTGGTACCGTTTTTTATAATAATATGATTACGTGACATTGAACTCATTCCAGAAACTAAAGCTACTGGTGCAGCAATAATTAAAGGACATGGAGAAGCAACTACCATAACTTGAGCAAAACGTAAAAAGTGATGTTGCCAGTCAAGTCCAGGATTAGTTACAGCAGAGGTAATCCAAGCAGCAATCCCAATAATTAAAGAAATGATTGTAAAAGGTACAGCATAGCGATCAGCCATTTTAACAAATTTAGCAGGTTTAGCTTGAGCAGATTTTACTAAAGCAACAATAGATTGGTACTCAGAATCTTTAGCTAAAGTAGTAACTTTCATTTCGACAGCACTGTCACCATTGATTGAGCCAGACATAAGTTTATCACCTACACCTTTATCGACAGGGACAGATTCACCAGTTAGGGATGATTGATCAAAGCTAGAAGATCCTTTGATAATTTCACCATCAACAGGAACTTGATTACCAGGTTTGATTAAAACAATATCACCAATTTTTAAGTCGTCTACATTTACATTCTCAATTTTGCCGTTAACCAATTTATGAGCAAGTTGAGGAGTATTATCTAACAAAGCGCGTAATTCACGATCAGCTTGACCTGTTGCATAATCTTCTAAGGAGTCACCACCGGTAAGCATAATTAAAATCATCCATGCAGCCCAGTAGTCTCCCACAATCATTGTAGATAAAGTGGCAATAATAGCTAAAACATCGACACCCCAGTTTCCTTTTTCTAAGGTATGAATCATTTCGATCGCCATGGTAATTACCATAAAAATACCGAAGATATCAATTAAAATTTCAGAAATAGGAAAACCAGCAATTGTTGGTTTATGGAGTAAAAAGTCTAGAATTAATCCAATTATCCCAATGCCCAGAACGGTAAAAAATTTCCATTGTCGTTTAAGCATATGTGTCCTCCAAAATTAATATATCAAATAAAACATTACTCAATTATTATATCATTTATTATATAAAACAAAAAAAGACCACGAAGTTCGTGGTCTTAAAATAAGGAATAAATGTGGTTAACTCTAGTAAGAAAGAGTTAACAATATGTTCAATCTACTTGGAGGAGTAAGAATGAAAATAAAAAGTTGGATGTTAATGCTAATAGCTTTGAGGTTTCCCTCTTGCTATGGTTTATATATTAGAGAGAAATTGTGAAGAAAGTGTGATGAAATGTTATAAAAAAATTGAAGAAAGGTTTTTGAAAAATAAAAAAGACTCACAGTGGGAAGATGTGAGTCTTTAGGAATAAATGTGGTCAACTCTGATTAAGAAAGAGCTGACAATATGTTCAATCTACTTGGAGGAGTAAGAATGAAAATAAAAAAGTTGGATGTTAATGCTAATAGCTTTGAGGTTTCCCTCTTGCTATGGTTTATATATTAGAGAGAAATTATGAAGAAAGTGTGACGTTTTTTCATAGAAATTATAAATATTGATAAAAGCAACAGATTAAACCTAAAAGTATTTTTTAAGAGAAAATAATGATTTTAAACCCAAAGAAAAACCTCGTAAATGAATTTCACGAGGTTTTAGGGATAATATGATTAGCCGAAAAGGCAATGTGTTTAATTTACTTGGAGGAGTAAAAATGAAAATAAAAGTTTGGATATTAATGCTAATAGCTTTGAGGTTTCCCCTCTTGCTATGGTTTATATATTAGAGAGAAAATATGATGAATTTATGATTAATTTTTACAGAAAATGTAAAGGTAGTTTATAATTTTCATAAGAAAATTAATTCCTGGGAAATATTCACTTGGGAAATTTAAAAAGAAGAATTTTTTCGTATTGTATTAAAGAAGGAGGTGGGAAAAATGAAAAAAGTCATTAGAATCTTATTTTTCCTATCATTGATCGTAATTACAGGAATAGGTAGTTATTTTATTGTAAATAAAGTTTATCGCCATCATCAAAATCAAAAAGCTTTTTCGAGTGCGCCAGCTTTAGTAAGTGCTAAAGACGGAACGAGTATAAGTGCAACACGCTATAATTTGGAATATTTTAAGAAGCAACTTAGTAAAAAGTACCCTAAACTTTATCAAGCTGTCTACACTACCCCGAAGACCTCCTATCGAGGCGCAGATGTTGTGATTCCTGGTGTTAAAAAAACAATAAGCTATGATTATGAAAAAAATAAAGATACTTCTTCTTTCTATATGACTCCCCAAGGAGTAACGATTGCTGGAAACTATATTTTAATTACAGCATATGATGCAAAACATACCCATGCTTCAGTAATCTATGTATTAAATAAGAAAGGAAAATATCTTAAGCGAATTATTGTAGCCGGTAAACCCCACTTAGGTGGAATTACTTATGATCCAATTGCCAAAAATATTTGGTTAACAGGAACAAGCCAAGGACAGGCTGCTTTAATGTCTATTCCTCTTAAAAGAATCGAAGATTATAATTATCAAAAAAGTCACCAGCCGATTACTTATGACCATGAAATAACGCTACCAACTATTGAACGTGCATCTGCAGTAACTTATGATGATAATCAACTGTTTGTAGGATTTTTTAGTAAAGATGAAAAGGGAAGAATTGTTGCTTATCCAATAAGTAGAATAGGATATTTTAAAGATACTATTACTAGTGATCAAATCAAAGCAGTAACAGGACAAAGTACATGGGCTTCTGGGGCCGGAAGTGCAGCAATGGATAGTCAGATTCAGGGAATAGCAATTTATAAGGATTGGATTATTTTAAGTCAATCTTATGGGAGTAAAGACTCTAAGCTTTATTTTTTCCCGGCATCGGCGATTGATAACTTAGATGAAGATAGAGCTGATAAGGTTGTTACATTACCGCCATATTTAGAACAAATCTCTGTTTATAAAGGACAATTATTGTTATTGTTTGAATCTTCTTCAAGAGAATACGCTCGTGATGATATTATGATAGTAGATAGAATTTTGTCAGCAAATATTAACGCTTTATTAGGGAGTTAACATGATAAAAAACAAAACAAGTTTCTGGATAAAGGTAGCTGGGTGGAGTGGCTTAATTGCAGCTGCAGTGATGCTTCAGCTTTATAATATGAGTCATGCAGGATTATTTTTAATTACCCTGGCAATAGTGGTGGTTTTTTCAGCATATCTTTTGGCCACTGCTAATACTAGTCGCTGGCAAAATCCAAGTTGGATTATAAAAGTAACTATTTTTTCACTTTTCTTCGTTTCACTTTTACCAACTATCTTTTTATTTATTGCCTATTTAAATGCAAGAGATAATAAGAGAGGGCGTTAAATAAGATTTTTTTTGTTATAATGTTTATATTAAGACAGGGAGCCTTTCTCTCAAAGAAAAGGTGTTGTAAAATTAAAAAGATTATGAGGTGTGAGAATGGCAGCAAAAACTGAACACCAAAATTCTAGAGCTAAGGAAATAGGAATATTTATTGGAAAAACAATTTTTTATTTTGCTATTTTGTTAGTTTTAGTTTATCTCTACTCTTATAGTGGAATTGGTAGCGCAAGCTTCATTTATAAAGATTTTTAATTGAAAGGATCGCATTAAATGATTAAAGATGTAATCAAAACGATCGATGAAATTGCTATAAAAGATCCAAATAGAATTGTTTATGACTATTTAGGTGAGACAAATACTTATGGTGATTTAAAAAAGAGATCAGATGCTTATGCAGCTAAATTGAAAAAGATGAGTATTCCTGAAAAAGCACCAGTTATGATTTGGGGTGGTCAAAACTTCGAAATGATTGCGAGCTTTTTAGGAGCTGTTAAGGCTGGACATGCTTATATTCCAATCGCTAGTTACTCAAACAGTGAACGTTTAACTATGATTCAGGAGGTATCTCAAGCACCTTTGGTAATTGCTGTTGATGAGTTACCAATTGAAATGAAGAATATTGAAGTATTAAATGCATCAGAAGTTGAAGATGGTGATTTTAATATTGCTGAAGATAATTATGTAAGTGGGGATGATAATTTCTATATTATCTTTACTTCTGGAACTACCGGAAAGCCAAAGGGTGTTCAAATCAGCCATAATAACTTATTAAGCTTTGTAAATTGGGAGTTAGAAGATTTTAATTTACCTGAACATCCTAGCTTTTTAGCTCAAGCCCCTTATTCTTTTGATCTATCAGTAATGAGTTTGTATCCCGCTTTAACTTCAGGAGGAAAGCTTGTCGTTTTACCTCATGATGTAACGCAAAATCTGGGTCAACTGTTTAAAACTATGCCTAATTTAGACTTTAATGTTTGGGTTTCAACACCATCATTTGCTGAAATGAGTTTTTTAGATCCTACTTTTAATGGTGAGCATCACAAGAATTTAACTCATTTCTTATTCTGTGGGGAAGAATTAAGTCACAAAACTGCTCAAGTATTAAAGAATAAATTCCCTGATAGTCATATTTATAATACTTATGGTCCAACTGAAACTACAGTGGCTGTAACTAGTGTTGAAATTGATAATGATATCTTAAATAAGTATGATCGTTTACCAATTGGAGTGGCTAAAAAAGATACAAAGGTTACAATTGATACTTCAAAGGGTGAAGATAAAGATAATAAACAAGGAGAAGTATTGATTCAAGGGCCAAGTGTATCTAAGGGATATTTAAATAATCCTGAAAAAACTGAAGCCGCATTTTTCAAAAATCCAAATGATCAATATAGTACCTACCGTACTGGAGATTTAGGATTTTTAGACGGAGATATGCTCTTTTATCGAGGAAGAATTGATTTCCAAGTAAAATTTAATGGCTATAGAATTGAACTAGAAGAAATTAATTTCTATCTTGCTAAAAATCCATTGGTACGCTATGGCGTAGTTGCACCACGATACAACAAAGACCATAAAGTGCAACAATTAGTTGCAGTGGTGGAATTAGCGGAAGACGTGAGAGAAAAGTATAGCGATGCTGAATTGACTAAAAAGTTACGTGAAGATTTAAGCCGAGATATTATGCCATATATGCTTCCTCAAAGATTTATTTACCGAGAAAATATGCCAATTTCGCAAAATGGTAAGGTAGATATCAAACAGGTAATCAAGGAGGTAAATAACGCGTGATCAATATGCAACCATACAGCAATCCGCGTTACTTTATAATTCTTTTTGTGGCGTTACTACCTTTAATAATTGGGTTGTATTTTGGACGACGCTTTAAGATTTATGAAGCTCTGGTATCATTGCTGTTTTTGGTATTAATGTTTGATGGAACAGATGCAATTCAAGGGTATCAATTGATTGGCTATATTGCATTTCAATTCTTGTTAACTTTTGCTTATGAACGTTATATCAGATCTGGACGAAATAAAAGTTGGGTCTTTTATGTAGTCATCATTTTAGCAATTTTGCCATTGGTAGTAGTAAAAATTGCGCCCCATGTTAATAATCCAGTTGCGGATCTAATTGGATTTTTTGGGATTTCATATATAACTTTTAAAACGGTTGAAGTGTTGATGGAATTAAGAGATAAGGCAATAGAAAGAGTTGATCCTGTAACTTATGCTCGTTTTCTGTTGTTTTTCCCAACGATTTCTTCAGGACCTATTGATCGTTATAAAAGATTTGCAAATGATTGTAATGGAGCGCCTGATCGGCAAGAGTATATTGAGCAGATGCGTTTAGGGACTAGATATATTTTCCAAGGCTTTTTATATAAATTTATCATTGGATATGTATTTGGTACGCTTTGGCTTCCTCAATTAGCAAAGATGTCAATCCATATGGGACAAGGACCTTTAAAACTTTCTTGGGCTTTAGTAGGTTATATGTACTGCTATAGTATGTATTTATTCTTTGACTTTGCAGGTTATTCACTCTTTGCGGTAGGAACATCATATTTCATGGGAATTAAGACACCAATGAACTTTAATAAGCCATTTATTTCTAAGAATATTAAAGATTTTTGGAATCGTTGGCATATTACCCTATCATTTTGGTTCCGTGACTTCATTTTCATGAGATTTACTTTCTTTGCAATGAAGAAAAAACTTGTTAAAAATCGAAAAGACTTGTCACGTTTATCATATTTTATTGATTTCCTAGTTATGGGATTTTGGCATGGTTTAACGTGGTATTATATTGTATATGGGATTTATCATGCTTTTGCGATTATTTTTAATGATAATTGGCTTGTATTTAAGAGAAAGCATAAAGACAAAATTCCATCTAATAAGTTTACAAAATGGTTTGCGATTTTCTTAACTTTCAATGTAGTATGTTTCAGTTTCTTGATTTTTTCAGGATTTTTAAGTACTCTTTGGTTTGGTTGGAAATAGATAGTGAAAGGAATTTAAATTATGGATACTAAAGAAGCTGTATTAAATGTATTAAATGAATTAACTGGTGAAGATTTTACTGATCGTATGGATGAAGATTTATTCGAAACAGGTTTAATGGATTCAATGGCAGTAGTACAAATGTTACTTGAATTACAACAACTTATCGGAATTACTCCTCCAGTATCTGAATTTGTACGTGAAGAATGGGAAACTCCTACAAAAATTGTAGAAAAGGTAGAAAGCTTAAGAAATGAGTAATAAACGAAAGCTGTGGCAAATTTTTGGCCCAGTTATCTGTGCTTTTATTCTATTATTCGTGGTTTTTATAATTCCATGGAATAGAAAAGTTTCAGATGGTGTTTTATTCAAAGCATCTGTCTCCCAATCTCAAAACGTATTTAAGGGAGAAAATATTAAACGGGCGGCTTTTGAAAAAGAGTACGTTCCTTTTTATGGTTCAAGTGAGCTTTCTCGAATGGATCCTTTACATCCAAGTGTTTTAGCTTATAAATATCATCGTTCATATCAGCCCTTTTTATTAGGGGGACCTGGTAGTCAATCCTTGACACATTTTATGAATCTTCAAGAGACTAAGAAACAACTTGCTGGTAAAAAAGCAGTGTTTATTATCTCTCCTCAATGGTTTGTAAAAGAAGGGCAAGATCCAGCTGCTTTTGGAATGTATTTTTCACAATTACAAGCTATTGATTGGATTTTGAGTGCTAAAGATAGTGTTGCGACACGCTATGCTGCTAAACGATTACTTAAGATGCCTTCAGCAACTTCAAGTGAGTCGACTAAAGCAGCACTAAAAGATCTAGCAGATGGAAAGAAAATTTCCAATTGGCAAAGATCATGGCTTCAAATGCGTCAAAGAACCCTTTCTAATCAGGATGATTTTTTTACTACTTTCGATATGAAGAATAATATTCCGAAATTGCAAAGTGGTGCGCACAAACTTCCTGGGACATATGCATATGATAATTTGCGTCAATTCGCTAATAATCAAGGAGCACAGGGTACAACAAACAATTCATTTAATATCTCTAATAATTTCTTTAAAAAGAGATTATTGAAGAATGGATTAAAGGGTCTAAAAGACTCTCAAAAGAATTTTGACTATACCCGTTCCCCAGAATTTGGCGATTTTGAGTTAGTTTTAAATGAATTTGCGCAAGAACATGTAAATGTATTATTTGTAATTCCACCAGTAAATAGTAAGTGGGCAAAATATACAGGTCTATCTGAAAAGATGTACCAACGTTCTGTAAATAAAATTAAAGCGCAACTTTTAACTCAAGGTTTTACCCATGTAGCTGATTTGTCGAAGGATGGTGGCAAAGAATACTTCATGGAAGATACTATTCACTTAGGTTGGAATGGATGGCTTACGATGGATAAGTATGTACAGTCATTTATGAAACTTAAGAATACGCCAATTAACTATCAGCTGAATAACTATTATTTCTCTGAAGCTTGGGCAAAAAAGCCAGATGCAAAAATTAGCAAGTCAGTTGAAGAAAAAGCAGCTGAAATTAACCGAATGCAAAATTTGATGAATCAGCAGGGCTTACAAGGGACAGTAACTGAAGTAAAAAATAATAAGGTAAGGGTCTCTTATGCAACTGGTTGGGCAAATAAGAAGAAAAACTTAGTTAATACTGAGAAAACTAGTTATTTAATCGATTCTGTTCAAAAGGCTATGACTGCTACAATGGTTATGCGTCAAGTTGAAAAGGGTAACCTGAAGTTGACAGATAAGTTGGCCAAATTTTACCCTAATATTGATCAAGCTAATCGGATTACCATTCAACAGTTGCTTGAAATGACAAGTGGGCTTACTACACCAAATAAAGCACCATTAGGAAGTCCGAAGTTTGAAAATGATCAAGCGGGTATCGAATATGATATTGACCATTTGATTAGTTTTAAGGATAATTTGTATGGTAAAAGATATTATTCTTCAATTAACTATGTACTTTTATCTGGAATTTTAGAGAAAGTAACTCACCAATCCTACGAAAGTTTATTTAATGAAACTTTTGTAAAGAAATTGAAGCTAGAAAATACTGCATTTATTTGGAATAAAAAATCGAAGTTGCAGAAGGTACATTTAGCGCAATCTTATAGATACGCTAATAAAAATAAAACTTCTGAAGTTCCGATTACTTTGAATTTAAATGAGCTCCATGGAGAACTTGGGGCAGGATCAGTGGTAATGTCGACATCAGATTTATACAAAACTGAGAAAGCCATTACAGATGGAACTTTACTGTCTAAAAACTCAATGAAAATTCTTTTTAGAGGTAAAGCACCAGCCTACTATGGTGGTGGATTCTATAATAATCCGGCGGGCTTTCGAGCTGCAAATGGGGCAGGAGTTGGCTATCATGCATTTGTAAGAATTTCTAATAACGGAAAAAATGCTGTGATCATTCAAACAAACCATCCAATAAAGAGCTTTAAGCAGACAAAAGTCCAAATGGATAAATTAATAAGTGAATTAATAAAATAAAGTACCGTATTACTTCTATTTGAAGTCTAGTATTGAATTTTGAGTAAATAAAAAGTTTAGAAATTAGGAGAAACAAAACTCCTAGTCTCTAAACTTTTTTCTTTTGGATAATTCATTTGTAAAGAAAAAGATAACACCTGAAATTAGAACGATACCTGTACAAAAAATAAAGAGAGTTAAGAATGAAGAGAAATCAATCACTAGAGCTCCAATTAAGGGACCAAGGGCTCTTCCCGCAGAAACTACTACTTGGATAATCCCTTGATATTTCCCTTTGTTTTCTTCACTAGCAAAATTGTTAATGAAAGTAGAAACTGCTGGAAAAGCAAAAACTTCTCCTGTAGTTAACAAAGCCATAGCTAAGAGAAAACGAGCATAATGAGTGGCCCCAATTAGAAGTAGGAAAGCTAGGGCAAACAAGGTAAAACCAAAATATAGTCTTCCATTGATATGATCAGTAAGCCAGCTATCAAAATAGGTAAGAATGGGTTGCAAAGTTACAATTAAAATAGCATTTAAAGTCCATAGAAAACTATATAGGGTAACGGACATGTGCAAACTTAACATATAAGAAGAAATATTAGAATTCCACTGTTCGTAAGCAATCCAGGCTACTAATACACAGAAAAGTAAACTAGCAATAATTTTTAAATGAGGATTGCTTGTCACGTTCTCTTCCGAAATTTTCATGTGGTTTGTATCTTTTGGTCGCTGATTAAGATGGCGATATTTTACTAAAACAACAATGTTGAAAAATAGAAACATCATAAATGCAAGAATAAATATATAGACAATTCCAAATGGTAAAATAAAACCAACCATTAATGAGCCAAATACAAGACCTAAATTTTGAGTAAAATATAAAATATTGAAAATATAAGAGGGGGCTTTGCTTTTTATTAACGTGGCGGTTGAATTAAGGCCAGTAACGATAATTCCATTCCCAATACCTAAGGTCAAAAGCCAAACCACATAAGCGGGCCAACCATGAAAGAAAATTAACATTAGGGTAGAAAAGGTGGCGATACTTACTCCTAGTAAAATGGTTTGATAAGGGAACCATTTATCAAAAAGGTAACCACCTAGTGCATTCCCCAGCATGGTAAAAATAGAGTTTAAGAAAAGCACAACTCCTGCTATGGTTAGACTTTCGTGGAGATAATTGTGAATATAAATAGTGGTTAGCGGCCAAATAAAACTAATACCAGTGTTAACAATAAGTGAACCAAGGAAAAGCCAAATTGTGTTAATAGGATCAGATTTTGCTCTTTTTAACATTATTTCAACCTTCCATTTCTATAATTAGTCTTGAAGCCAGCTATCGCCAAAATTACGCATTAATTCACTAGTGTTAAAGCTAGTAGAATCAGAAGCTTCAGCAATAATTTTTTGAAAATCATTTTTTGAAATATTTTTATGTAAAAATTCATTAATTAGGTCGTTAAGCAATATTTCAGGATCTTTGTTTTCTTGTTCGCAATAAAAAGAAAGTAATGCCCGACTTTCATTACTCAATTTAAGATGTGATTTAATCATATTAGTCCTCCTTTTAGTTAACTTCTTATATTATACCAGTCTTAATTGCTAAAAATTAGAGGAAAGACGGTCAGTTAATTTGATGAGATTGAATGACGAGAAGGAAAGGAATAGTATAGTAAATATAACTTAGTTAAGGGAGAAAATTAATTAGATGCCAAAGAGTAATATTTATACCATATTTTTGTGGTTCCGCCGACGTCCTTTTTTTAGAGTGTCTGAGAGAACTTTAACCATGTTGATGCCTTTAGCAGTTATCGGAAGTGTATCACAGTTTTTATGGAGAAGTGTATTTTCGCCGGATAGTCTAATCTCAAATATATTATATTTTGACAATTGGTTACCTGATCAAATTTTTAATGGTGCTTGGTATGCTACGCAAGGATTAACAAATGTGATTTTTAATCTATTTGGAATATTTGTAGCGTATTTTGCTGCTAAGTATACTGCGCAATTTTATAATAAAGATGAACAAATGGCTGGACTTTCAGGGATGATTGGACTTTTACTGTGTGCTTATCGGTATCGCAATGTGAATAATTCAGTTTTTACGTTTAATTGGCGTTTTTTAAATATTGACAGCTTTTTGTTGGCACTCTTGATAGGGTTTGGCACGGGACAAATTTTTCGTTGGTTGGGCAAAAATGTTACTCATCCTTCAATAAATAATTCCCCTCATATTCAGGAAAGAGCGATTGCATCCTTCAAGCCACTTTTGGTAACTTGGGCAATTGGTCTAGTATTAGGAATTGTGGCTAATTTTGTTGGCTTAAGATTAGTGGCTACTCACTTATACGAATACTTTCAAAATCAAGGGCAAAATAATTTAAATATTTTTGCTTATATTCCTTTAATCGGATTAGCACTTTTTTTAAATTGGTTAGGAATTGGTCAACCGTTGACAGGGTTAACAGATGCGGGAATAAGTGGCATGGGAACAGCTAACATTAGTTACGCGTTGCAACATGGCTCAAGCTGGAATGTGCCAAATAAATTTTTGGGGTCTGAAATTTATAAATCTTATGGACAATTTGGCGGCAATGGTATTTTGCTGGCTTTGTTGATAGTAATTTTATTATTTGTTAAAAAGAAAAATGTTGTTAGGATTAGTCGTTGGACCTTTATTCCAACCTTATTTGGTTCAAAT
The DNA here is from genome assembly GCF_014522345.1 of Lactobacillus sp. PV037. NCBI lineage: Bacteria > Bacillati > Bacillota > Bacilli > Lactobacillales > Lactobacillaceae > Lactobacillus > Lactobacillus sp. PV037. The sequence continues at coordinate 1,570,902 of NZ_CP041987.1, forward strand.
GCAGGTGCTTTAATTGGGATTCCAGTGATTTTAAATCCACTTTTTGTATTACCCTATGTCTTTCTTCCTATTATGAATATGCTTTTAGCAGCAGGAGCAATCGCTCTCCATTTAGTGCCTGCTTCTGCGTATGCGATACTAACAGGGACTCCTGGTCTTATCAAAGGCTTTATCGCTACTAATGGAAGCTGGCAGGCTTTATTAGTGGCTTTAGTGATTTTTGCAGTCGATATTCTTCTTTATATTCCAATTGTGAAGATGGCTAATAAGATTGAAAGTAAAGTTGATGAATTAAATACTAGAGAGGAAAGAAAAAATGTTGAAAAAAGTGAAGAAAAATAAATTATTTTTAATATTGATCTTTTTTCTTTTAGCAGTATTAATGATTCCAACATATTTTTGGACAAAAAATTCTAATAAAGATTTAGCTGAGCGAAAAAAATCTCAGCTTTCTCCTGTTATTATGGTACCAGGTTCAAGTGCAACAACAGAAAGATTTAATGAATTAGTTTCTACTTTAAATAAAGATACTGTGGAAAAACATAGTGTTTTAAAAATAAAGGTAGATACTGATGGACAATTAGTTTATAGCGGAAAAATTAGCAAAGGTGATAATGAACCATTTATTATTATTGGATTTGAAAATAATAAGGATGGATACAGTAATATAAAAAAACAAGCTTCGTGGCTTAACATAGCCTTTCAAAGCTTAAGTAAGCAGTATACTTTTAATAACTTTAAAGCTTTTGGACATTCTAATGGAGGATTAATTTGGACTTACTGGCTAGAACATTACTATTCTGATTATTCGAGTGAAATTAAAATTAAAGAGTTAATGACAGTAGGGACACCGTTTAATTTTAATGAAACAAGTATTAGTCATAAAACTCAGATGTTAGAAGATTTTATTAAAAATAAAAGTAAAATCCCCTCTAGCCTAAATGTGTATTCTGTTTCTGGAGGGGAAAATTATGAGTCAGATGGTCTAGTACCAGAGAATAGCGTAGAAGCTGGAAAATACATTTTTCAAAATCAAGTTAACCACTATACTACAATGACCGTCACTGGAGAAGATGCTCAACATTCTTCTTTGCCTCAAAATAAACAAGTGGTGCAGTTGATTGAACAATATCTATTAAAGCCAGTACAAAAAGGAAATAATGGCCCACAAAGAAATAGTAATAAGAAAGATAAAAATTAATGTTTCATATGAAACATTAATTTTTAGGCCATAGAGGGATGAAAATATCCCTCTATTTTTTTATTGATAAAACAATACATATTATTTGGCATTAAAGAAATAAGCGCATATAATTAGATTATGAAAGATTAGCACTTAGGTATAAGTAGGTGCTAAGTTCTTTATTATTTATTTAATGAGGAGTGGACATACTATGGCATACTTTGATAATGGTAGTTACAACTTTGACGACATTTTTAATGACTTCTTCAACGATGGGAATGGCAGAAGAATGTCAGGTGGTCAACCAATGGGCTTTAGCTCAGGCCAAATGCCTCAACAAGGTGCAACTCAACAAGCACAACAAGGGAAAAAAGAAAAAGAAATTGGAATTGATTTAACTGAACAAGCTAAAAAAGGAAAGTATGATCCAGTTATCGGACGTACAGCAGTTATTGATCAAGTTATTGAAATTTTAAGTAGACGTAAAAAGAATAACCCAGTTTTAACTGGTCCTGCTGGTGTTGGTAAAACTTCTGTTGTTGAAGGATTAGCTCAACGCATTGTAGATGGAGATGTGCCTGAAAAATTAAAGAAAGCACATATTATTGAATTAAACATTAATGAGTTAGTTGCTGGAACTTCATTACGTGGATCTTTTGAAGAAAAATTGAAGAAAATTATTGATAAAGCTAAAGGCGATAAGAATGTTATTCTTTTCATCGATGAATTACACAATATAGTAGGTGCTGGATCAACAGATTCAGAAAATAATTCAGGTGACGCTGCAAACATCTTAAAGCCCGCTTTAGCAAGTGGCGAAATTCGCGTTATTGGTGCTACAACTACTAGCGAATATCAACAAATTGAAAAAGATCCAGCTTTAGCTCGTAGATTCCAACCAGTTCAAGTTCCTGAACCAACTATTGAAGATGCTATTAAGATTTTGGAAGGATTAGCTCCAAAATATGAAAAGTACCACAATGTTAAATATGATCCAGATGCATTGAAACTTGCTGCAGAACTTTCAGATCGTTATATCAATGATCGTCACTTACCAGATAAAGCTATTGACTTAATGGATGAAGCTGGTGCTAAGAAGTCCTTAAACATGGATCAAAAAGACGAAACTTCAATTAAGAATAAGATTAAGGCTTTAGAAGCTAAAAAAGATGAAGCTGCTAAGGATGAAAAATATGATGAAGCAGCTAAAATCAAGAAAGATATTGAAGGATTAAAGAAAGATCTTAAGACTGCAGGTAAGGCTAGTGAAGCTAAAGTTACTGCAGATGATTTATACAAGCTAATTCAAACTAAGACTGGTATTCCAATGAGCGAAATCAATGCTGACGAAGCTGAAAAGAATGCTAACTTAGCTGCTGACTTGAAGAAGGTTGTTATTGACCAAGATAAGGCAATTGATATTATTACTGATGCTATTGCTCGTAAACAAGTCTTCAAGGATTCTAACCGTCCAACAGGTTCATTCCTTTTGACAGGACCAACTGGTGTTGGTAAGACTGAATTAGCTAAACAATTAGCTATCAAGCTATTTGGTAAAGCTGATGCCTTAGTACGTTTAGATATGTCTGAATACCAAGATCAAATGGCTGTTAATAAGTTAATTGGTTCTGCACCTGGTTATGTTGGCTATGGTGAAGGTGGACAATTAACTGAAAAGATTCGTCACCAACCATATTCATTAATTTTGCTTGATGAAATTGAAAAGGCAAATCCACAAGTATTTAATGCATTACTCCAAATTATGGATGATGGTCGCTTAACGGATGCACAAGGAAGAACAATTTCATTTAAAGATACAATTATTATCATGACTTCAAATGCTGGTTTCTCAGATAACTTGCTTAAAGGTAATGATCAAGATGCTTTACGTAAGGCTCTTGAAGTTTACTTCAGACCTGAATTTTTGAACCGTCTTGATGCAATTGTTCCATTTAACTCATTAACCAGTGAGGATATGCTTAAGATCTTAGATCTTTACTTAAAGAAGATGAAAGCTTCTCTTGGGAAACGAGATATTGAGCTTCATGTAACTGAACCAGCTAAGAAGTACTTGGCAGAAAAAGGTTATGACAAAGAATTTGGTGCTCGTCCATTAAGAAGAGTGGTAGAACAAGATCTTGAAACTCCAGCTGCTAAATTAATCGTCTCTAAGCCAGATACGAAGAAGGTTGAATTTACTCTTGACGATAAGCACCTTTACTTAAACGGTAAAGTGCTAGAAGATGTGCTTTTTGACCGTAAAACAAGAGATCAAGAAAAGAAAGACATCAAAGAAGCAGAAGAAAAAACTGATAAAAAGTCAGATAAGTAATTTTTAAATCAAATAATTTTATAAACCCTGAAATTTGAAAAGATTTCAGGGTTTTACTATGACTAAATTAATTCTAAAAAGAGAAAGCCATTAATAAATAGATGGGAACAAAACTCAAAGACTAAGATAGAATACAGAAAGTGAGAAGCTACAGATTAAATTTGGAGGTTGAGTAAATAGAAATATTGCTTTTAGTTAAGATGGAGGTTGCTTTTAGAAAAGAAAGTGGAGAAATATCAAAAACATTATAAAAAAGTGTTGACAAAAAAATAAAAGCTGGTAGAATTATAATTCCCGAATGAAAAGAGCAAAGAATTTTAACAAATGCTTTAGGATGAAATATTATTTTAAAAAATTACAAAAAACACTTGCAATTTATTTTAAAATGCGCTATAATTATTAAGCTAACTTGATAAAAGATTAAGTTAGTGGTAGTACCTTGAAAACTGAACAAAAATTCGTAAGTGTGCGGGGGAAATAAACCCCAAACAAAGCGAAGTCAATTCGCAAGCAATAAATTTGAGATAACAAATCAAAAAAACGTTAAGAGCTAAGAAAAGCTCATTTCAAAAAGGAAATGAGAGTTTGATCCTGGCTCAGGACGAACGCTGGCGGCGTGCCTAATACATGCAAGTCGAGCGAGCTTGCCTAGATGATTGAAATGCTTGCATTTCATGAAACTAGATACAAGCTAGCGGCGAACGGGTGAGTAACACGTGGGTAACCTGCCCAAGAGACTGGGATAACACCTGGAAACAGATGCTAATACCGGATAACAACACTAGACGCATGTCTAGAGTTTGAAAGATGGATTTCTATCACTCTTGGATGGACCTGCGGTGCATTAGCTAGTTGGTAAGGTAACGGCTTACCAAGGCAATGATGCATAGCCGAGTTGAGAGACTGATCGGCCACATTGGGACTGAGACACGGCCCAAACTCCTACGGGAGGCAGCAGTAGGGAATCTTCCACAATGGACGAAAGTCTGATGGAGCAACGCCGCGTGAGTGAAGAAGGGTTTCGGCTCGTAAAGCTCTGTTGTTGGTGAAGAAAGATAGAGGTAGTAACTGGCCTTTATTCGACGGTAATCAACTAGAAAGTCACGGCTAACTACGTGCCAGCAGCCGCGGTAATACGTAGGTGGCAAGCGTTGTCCGGATTTATTGGGCGTAAAGCGAGTGCAGGCGGTTTAATAAGTCTGATGTGAAAGCCTTCGGCTCAACCGAAGAACTGCATCAGAAACTGTTAAACTTGAGTGCAGAAGAGGAGAGTGGAACTCCATGTGTAGCGGTGGAATGCGTAGATATATGGAAGAACACCAGTGGCGAAGGCGGCTCTCTGGTCTGCAACTGACGCTGAGGCTCGAAAGCATGGGTAGCGAACAGGATTAGATACCCTGGTAGTCCATGCCGTAAACGATGAGTGCTAAGTGTTGGGAGGTTTCCGCCTCTCAGTGCTGCAGCTAACGCATTAAGCACTCCGCCTGGGGAGTACGACCGCAAGGTTGAAACTCAAAGGAATTGACGGGGGCCCGCACAAGCGGTGGAGCATGTGGTTTAATTCGAAGCAACGCGAAGAACCTTACCAGGTCTTGACATCCAATGACAACCTAAGAGATTAGGCTTTCCCTTCGGGGACATTGAGACAGGTGGTGCATGGCTGTCGTCAGCTCGTGTCGTGAGATGTTGGGTTAAGTCCCGCAACGAGCGCAACCCTTGTCATTAGTTGCCATCATTAAGTTGGGCACTCTAATGAGACTGCCGGTGACAAACCGGAGGAAGGTGGGGATGACGTCAAGTCATCATGCCCCTTATGACCTGGGCTACACACGTGCTACAATGGACGGTACAACGAGAAGCGAACCTGTGAAGGCAAGCGGATCTCTGAAAGCCGTTCTCAGTTCGGATTGTAGGCTGCAACTCGCCTACATGAAGCTGGAATCGCTAGTAATCGCGGATCAGCACGCCGCGGTGAATACGTTCCCGGGCCTTGTACACACCGCCCGTCACACCATGAGAGTCTGTAACACCCAAAGCCGGTGAGATAACCTTTAAGGAGTCAGCCGTCTAAGGTAGGACAGATGATTAGGGTGAAGTCGTAACAAGGTAGCCGTAGGAGAACCTGCGGCTGGATCACCTCCTTTCTAAGGAAGGGCAACTGATGGAGAGTGTGAAGACACTAAAAGAAGTCAGAAAGCCAAACAAGAAAAAGGCACACAGAAGAATTTTTGTTTAGTTTTGAGGGTAATACCTCAACCATACTTGAATAAATGCCAAGCAAATCGGGCCTATAGCTCAGCTGGTTTAGAGCGCACGCCTGATAAGCGTGAGGTCGATGGTTCAAGTCCATTTAGGCCCATTCAAAGTAGAAAAACTTTGAGAAAGAATGGCGAATGGGGGCTTAGCTCAGATGGGAGAGCGCCTGCTTTGCACGCAGGAGGTCATCGGTTCGATCCCGTTAGCCTCCATTGAGGGGAAAGCCCTCAAGAGTTAGTACATTGAAAACTGAATATAATCAAAGCAAAAAACCGAGACAATCGAAAGAGAAACAGATTGAAGAGCGACCGAGAAGAAGAGAGAAACTCAAACTTGAAATAGGTCAAGTAGAAAAGGGCGCATGGTGAATGCCTTGGCACTAGAAGCCGATGAAGGACGTGACGAACCACGAAAGGCTTCGGGGAGCAGTAAGTAAGCGATGATCCGGAGATATCCGAATGGGGGAACCCAATACCGAGAGGTATTATCGTATGATGAATAAATAGTTATACGAAGGAAGACGCAGTGAACTGAAACATCTAAGTAGCTGCAGGAAGAGAAAGAAAAATCGATTTCCTAAGTAGCGGCGAGCGAACAGGAAAGAGCCCAAACCAACTGGCTTGCCAGTTGGGGTTGAAGGACTGCGATGTAGTACTTGAAGTGATAGCAGAATTATCTGGAAAGATAAGCCAGAGAGGGTGATAGCCCCGTAAGCGAAATTGCGACAAGACTTAGCAGGATCCTGAGTAGGTCGGGACACGAGGAATCCCGATTGAATCCGCGAGGACCATCTCGTAAGGCTAAATACTAACTAGTGACCGATAGTGAACCAGTACCGTGAGGGAAAGGTGAAAAGAACCCCGGGAGGGGAGTGAAATAGAACCTGAAACCGTGTGCCTACAAGTAGTCAGAGCACATTAAAGTGTAATGGCGTGCCTTTTGTAGAATGAACCGGCGAGTTACGTTATGTTGCAAGGTTAAGTCAGAAAAGACGGAGCCGTAGCGAAAGCGAGTCTGAATAGGGCGAAAGAGTAATGTGACGTAGACCCGAAACCAAGTGACCTACCCATGACCAGGTTGAAGGTGTGGTAAAACACACTGGAGGACCGAACCCACGTGAGTTAAAAATCGCGGGGATGAGTTGTGGGTAGCGGTGAAATTCCAAACGAACTTGGAGATAGCTGGTTCTCTCCGAAATAGCTTTAGGGCTAGCCTCGTGTGAATGATAATGGAGGTAGAGCGCTGTTTGGACTAGGGGCCCGTCATGGGTTACTGAATCCAGATAAACTTCGAATGCCAGATATCAATGCACGGGAGTCAGACTGCGAGTGATAAGATCCGTAGTCGAAAGGGAAACAGCCCAGATCACCAGTTAAGGTCCCCAAATCTATGCTAAGTGGAAAAGGATGTGGAGTTGCGTAGACAACTAGGATGTTGGCTTAGAAGCAGCCATCATTTAAAGAGTGCGTAATAGCTCACTAGTCGAGTGACGCTGCGCCGAAAATTTACCGGGGCTAAGCATAGTACCGAAACTGTGGATGCATATATTATATGTGTGGTAGGAGAGCGTTCTAAGTGCGGTGAAGTTAGATCGAGAGGACTAATGGAGCGCTTAGAAGTGAGAATGCCGGTATGAGTAGCGAAAGATAGGTGAGAATCCTATCCGCCGTAAGACTAAGGTTTCCTGGGGCAGGCTCGTCCGCCCAGGGTAAGTCGGGACCTAAGGTAAGGCCGAGAGGCGTAGCCGATGGACAACAGGTAGAAATTCCTGTACTGAAACTGCTTGTTATGAGCAATGGAGGGACGCAGGAGGCTAATGACGCATGGTGTTGGATATCCATGTGCAAGCGTTAAGAGTTAAGATGAGTCAAATGCTTGTCTTTAAAAGCTTGAGACGTGATGCGTAGTGAAGTTAAGTAGCGAAGGTCATGATGTCACACTGCCAAGAAAAGCTTCTAGCCAGAGTAGTTTTACCCGTACCGCAAACCGACACAGGTAGTCGAGGAGAGTATCCTCAGGTGAGCGAGAGAACTCTCGTTAAGGAACTCGGCAAAATGACCCCGTAACTTCGGAAGAAGGGGTGCTGATTGTAAAAGATCAGCCGCAGTGAAGAGGCCCAAACAACTGTTTATCAAAAACACAGGTATCTGCAAAATCGTAAGATGACGTATAGGTGCTGACACCTGCCCGGTGCTGGAAGGTTAAGAGGAAAGCTTAGCGCAAGCGAAGGTTTGAATTGAAGCCCCAGTAAACGGCGGCCGTAACTATAACGGTCCTAAGGTAGCGAAATTCCTTGTCGGGTAAGTTCCGACCTGCACGAAAGGTGTAATGATTTGGGCACTGTCTCAACGAGAGACTCGGTGAAATTATAATACCCGTGAAGATGCGGGTTACCCGCGACAGGACGGAAAGACCCCATGGAGCTTTACTGTAGCTTGATATTGAGTATTTGTTAAACATGTACAGGATAGGTAGGAGCCAGAGAAGATAGGACGCTAGTTTTATCGGAGGCAATGTTGGGATACTACCCTTGTTTGATGGATCCTCTAACTCAGATCGCTAAGCGCGGTCGAGGACAGTGTCAGGTGGGCAGTTTGACTGGGGCGGTCGCCTCCTAAAGTGTAACGGAGGCGCCCAAAGGTTCCCTCAGAATGGTTGGAAATCATTCGCAGAGTGTAAAGGTATAAGGGAGCTTGACTGCGAGAGCTACAACTCGAGCAGGGACGAAAGTCGGGCTTAGTGATCTGGTGGTACTGTATGGAAAGGCCATCACTCAACGGATAAAAGCTACCCTGGGGATAACAGGCTTATCTCCCCCAAGAGTTCACATCGACGGGGAGGTTTGGCACCTCGATGTCGGCTCGTCGCATCCTGGGGCTGAAGTCGGTCCCAAGGGTTGGGCTGTTCGCCCATTAAAGCGGCACGCGAGCTGGGTTCAGAACGTCGTGAGACAGTTCGGTCCCTATCCGTCGTGGGCGTAGGAAATTTGAGAGGAGCTGTCCTTAGTACGAGAGGACCGGGATGGACATACCGCTGGTGTACCAGTTGTCGAGCCTTCGGCATCGCTGGGTAGCTATGTATGGACGGGATAAGCGCTGAAAGCATCTAAGTGCGAAGCCCCCCTCAAGATGAGATTTCCGATGCGAAAGCAGTAAGACACCTTAAAGACGATGAGGTAGATAGGCTAGGAGTGTAAGCTCAGTGATGAGTGAAGCGGACTAGTACTAATCAGTCGAGCACTTGACCAAAGCTCTAGGTTTTAGGCTTTAGATTATATTCAGTTTTGAGTGTAATAACTCAGAAAGAGTACGGTGGCAATGGCAAGAAGGAAACACCTGTTCCCATGCCGAACACAGAAGTTAAGCTTCTTAACGCCGAAAGTAGTTGGTGGGAAACTGCCTGCGAGGATAGGTAGTTGCCGTGCTCTTTTACTTATTCCGGCTTAGCTCAGTTGGTAGAGCACCTGACTGTTAATCAGGCTGTCGTCAGTTCGAGTCTGACAGCCGGAGCTAATAGCGAAATAAAAAATTACAAAAAACACTTGCAATTTATTTTAAAATGCGCTATAATTATTAAGCTAACTTGATAAAAGATTAAGTTAGTGGTAGTACCTTGAAAACTGAACAAAAATTCGTAAGTGTGCGGGGGAAATAAACCCCAAACAAAGCGAAGTCAATTCGCAAGCAATAAATTTGAGATAACAAATCAAAAAAACGTTAAGAGCTAAGAAAAGCTCATTTCAAAAAGGAAATGAGAGTTTGATCCTGGCTCAGGACGAACGCTGGCGGCGTGCCTAATACATGCAAGTCGAGCGAGCTTGCCTAGATGATTGAAATGCTTGCATTTCATGAAACTAGATACAAGCTAGCGGCGAACGGGTGAGTAACACGTGGGTAACCTGCCCAAGAGACTGGGATAACACCTGGAAACAGATGCTAATACCGGATAACAACACTAGACGCATGTCTAGAGTTTGAAAGATGGATTTCTATCACTCTTGGATGGACCTGCGGTGCATTAGCTAGTTGGTAAGGTAACGGCTTACCAAGGCAATGATGCATAGCCGAGTTGAGAGACTGATCGGCCACATTGGGACTGAGACACGGCCCAAACTCCTACGGGAGGCAGCAGTAGGGAATCTTCCACAATGGACGAAAGTCTGATGGAGCAACGCCGCGTGAGTGAAGAAGGGTTTCGGCTCGTAAAGCTCTGTTGTTGGTGAAGAAAGATAGAGGTAGTAACTGGCCTTTATTCGACGGTAATCAACTAGAAAGTCACGGCTAACTACGTGCCAGCAGCCGCGGTAATACGTAGGTGGCAAGCGTTGTCCGGATTTATTGGGCGTAAAGCGAGTGCAGGCGGTTTAATAAGTCTGATGTGAAAGCCTTCGGCTCAACCGAAGAACTGCATCAGAAACTGTTAAACTTGAGTGCAGAAGAGGAGAGTGGAACTCCATGTGTAGCGGTGGAATGCGTAGATATATGGAAGAACACCAGTGGCGAAGGCGGCTCTCTGGTCTGCAACTGACGCTGAGGCTCGAAAGCATGGGTAGCGAACAGGATTAGATACCCTGGTAGTCCATGCCGTAAACGATGAGTGCTAAGTGTTGGGAGGTTTCCGCCTCTCAGTGCTGCAGCTAACGCATTAAGCACTCCGCCTGGGGAGTACGACCGCAAGGTTGAAACTCAAAGGAATTGACGGGGGCCCGCACAAGCGGTGGAGCATGTGGTTTAATTCGAAGCAACGCGAAGAACCTTACCAGGTCTTGACATCCAATGACAACCTAAGAGATTAGGCTTTCCCTTCGGGGACATTGAGACAGGTGGTGCATGGCTGTCGTCAGCTCGTGTCGTGAGATGTTGGGTTAAGTCCCGCAACGAGCGCAACCCTTGTCATTAGTTGCCATCATTAAGTTGGGCACTCTAATGAGACTGCCGGTGACAAACCGGAGGAAGGTGGGGATGACGTCAAGTCATCATGCCCCTTATGACCTGGGCTACACACGTGCTACAATGGACGGTACAACGAGAAGCGAACCTGTGAAGGCAAGCGGATCTCTGAAAGCCGTTCTCAGTTCGGATTGTAGGCTGCAACTCGCCTACATGAAGCTGGAATCGCTAGTAATCGCGGATCAGCACGCCGCGGTGAATACGTTCCCGGGCCTTGTACACACCGCCCGTCACACCATGAGAGTCTGTAACACCCAAAGCCGGTGAGATAACCTTTAAGGAGTCAGCCGTCTAAGGTAGGACAGATGATTAGGGTGAAGTCGTAACAAGGTAGCCGTAGGAGAACCTGCGGCTGGATCACCTCCTTTCTAAGGAAGGGCAACTGATGGAGAGTGTGAAGACACTAAAAGAAGTCAGAAAGCCAAACAAGAAAAAGGCACACAGAAGAATTTTTGTTTAGTTTTGAGGGTAATACCTCAACCATACTTGAATAAATGCCAAGCAAATCGGGCCTATAGCTCAGCTGGTTTAGAGCGCACGCCTGATAAGCGTGAGGTCGATGGTTCAAGTCCATTTAGGCCCATTCAAAGTAGAAAAACTTTGAGAAAGAATGGCGAATGGGGGCTTAGCTCAGATGGGAGAGCGCCTGCTTTGCACGCAGGAGGTCATCGGTTCGATCCCGTTAGCCTCCATTGAGGGGAAAGCCCTCAAGAGTTAGTACATTGAAAACTGAATATAATCAAAGCAAAAAACCGAGACAATCGAAAGAGAAACAGATTGAAGAGCGACCGAGAAGAAGAGAGAAACTCAAACTTGAAATAGGTCAAGTAGAAAAGGGCGCATGGTGAATGCCTTGGCACTAGAAGCCGATGAAGGACGTGACGAACCACGAAAGGCTTCGGGGAGCAGTAAGTAAGCGATGATCCGGAGATATCCGAATGGGGGAACCCAATACCGAGAGGTATTATCGTATGATGAATAAATAGTTATACGAAGGAAGACGCAGTGAACTGAAACATCTAAGTAGCTGCAGGAAGAGAAAGAAAAATCGATTTCCTAAGTAGCGGCGAGCGAACAGGAAAGAGCCCAAACCAACTGGCTTGCCAGTTGGGGTTGAAGGACTGCGATGTAGTACTTGAAGTGATAGCAGAATTATCTGGAAAGATAAGCCAGAGAGGGTGATAGCCCCGTAAGCGAAATTGCGACAAGACTTAGCAGGATCCTGAGTAGGTCGGGACACGAGGAATCCCGATTGAATCCGCGAGGACCATCTCGTAAGGCTAAATACTAACTAGTGACCGATAGTGAACCAGTACCGTGAGGGAAAGGTGAAAAGAACCCCGGGAGGGGAGTGAAATAGAACCTGAAACCGTGTGCCTACAAGTAGTCAGAGCACATTAAAGTGTAATGGCGTGCCTTTTGTAGAATGAACCGGCGAGTTACGTTATGTTGCAAGGTTAAGTCAGAAAAGACGGAGCCGTAGCGAAAGCGAGTCTGAATAGGGCGAAAGAGTAATGTGACGTAGACCCGAAACCAAGTGACCTACCCATGACCAGGTTGAAGGTGTGGTAAAACACACTGGAGGACCGAACCCACGTGAGTTAAAAATCGCGGGGATGAGTTGTGGGTAGCGGTGAAATTCCAAACGAACTTGGAGATAGCTGGTTCTCTCCGAAATAGCTTTAGGGCTAGCCTCGTGTGAATGATAATGGAGGTAGAGCGCTGTTTGGACTAGGGGCCCGTCATGGGTTACTGAATCCAGATAAACTTCGAATGCCAGATATCAATGCACGGGAGTCAGACTGCGAGTGATAAGATCCGTAGTCGAAAGGGAAACAGCCCAGATCACCAGTTAAGGTCCCCAAATCTATGCTAAGTGGAAAAGGATGTGGAGTTGCGTAGACAACTAGGATGTTGGCTTAGAAGCAGCCATCATTTAAAGAGTGCGTAATAGCTCACTAGTCGAGTGACGCTGCGCCGAAAATTTACCGGGGCTAAGCATAGTACCGAAACTGTGGATGCATATATTATATGTGTGGTAGGAGAGCGTTCTAAGTGCGGTGAAGTTAGATCGAGAGGACTAATGGAGCGCTTAGAAGTGAGAATGCCGGTATGAGTAGCGAAAGATAGGTGAGAATCCTATCCGCCGTAAGACTAAGGTTTCCTGGGGCAGGCTCGTCCGCCCAGGGTAAGTCGGGACCTAAGGTAAGGCCGAGAGGCGTAGCCGATGGACAACAGGTAGAAATTCCTGTACTGAAACTGCTTGTTATGAGCAATGGAGGGACGCAGGAGGCTAATGACGCATGGTGTTGGATATCCATGTGCAAGCGTTAAGAGTTAAGATGAGTCAAATGCTTGTCTTTAAAAGCTTGAGACGTGATGCGTAGTGAAGTTAAGTAGCGAAGGTCATGATGTCACACTGCCAAGAAAAGCTTCTAGCCAGAGTAGTTTTACCCGTACCGCAAACCGACACAGGTAGTCGAGGAGAGTATCCTCAGGTGAGCGAGAGAACTCTCGTTAAGGAACTCGGCAAAATGACCCCGTAACTTCGGAAGAAGGGGTGCTGATTGTAAAAGATCAGCCGCAGTGAAGAGGCCCAAACAACTGTTTATCAAAAACACAGGTATCTGCAAAATCGTAAGATGACGTATAGGTGCTGACACCTGCCCGGTGCTGGAAGGTTAAGAGGAAAGCTTAGCGCAAGCGAAGGTTTGAATTGAAGCCCCAGTAAACGGCGGCCGTAACTATAACGGTCCTAAGGTAGCGAAATTCCTTGTCGGGTAAGTTCCGACCTGCACGAAAGGTGTAATGATTTGGGCACTGTCTCAACGAGAGACTCGGTGAAATTATAATACCCGTGAAGATGCGGGTTACCCGCGACAGGACGGAAAGACCCCATGGAGCTTTACTGTAGCTTGATATTGAGTATTTGTTAAACATGTACAGGATAGGTAGGAGCCAGAGAAGATAGGACGCTAGTTTTATCGGAGGCAATGTTGGGATACTACCCTTGTTTGATGGATCCTCTAACTCAGATCGCTAAGCGCGGTCGAGGACAGTGTCAGGTGGGCAGTTTGACTGGGGCGGTCGCCTCCTAAAGTGTAACGGAGGCGCCCAAAGGTTCCCTCAGAATGGTTGGAAATCATTCGCAGAGTGTAAAGGTATAAGGGAGCTTGACTGCGAGAGCTACAACTCGAGCAGGGACGAAAGTCGGGCTTAGTGATCTGGTGGTACTGTATGGAAAGGCCATCACTCAACGGATAAAAGCTACCCTGGGGATAACAGGCTTATCTCCCCCAAGAGTTCACATCGACGGGGAGGTTTGGCACCTCGATGTCGGCTCGTCGCATCCTGGGGCTGAAGTCGGTCCCAAGGGTTGGGCTGTTCGCCCATTAAAGCGGCACGCGAGCTGGGTTCAGAACGTCGTGAGACAGTTCGGTCCCTATCCGTCGTGGGCGTAGGAAATTTGAGAGGAGCTGTCCTTAGTACGAGAGGACCGGGATGGACATACCGCTGGTGTACCAGTTGTCGAGCCTTCGGCATCGCTGGGTAGCTATGTATGGACGGGATAAGCGCTGAAAGCATCTAAGTGCGAAGCCCCCCTCAAGATGAGATTTCCGATGCGAAAGCAGTAAGACACCTTAAAGACGATGAGGTAGATAGGCTAGGAGTGTAAGCTCAGTGATGAGTGAAGCGGACTAGTACTAATCAGTCGAGCACTTGACCAAAGCTCTAGGTTTTAGGCTTTAGATTATATTCAGTTTTGAGTGTAATAACTCAGAAAGAGTACGGTGGCAATGGCAAGAAGGAAACACCTGTTCCCATGCCGAACACAGAAGTTAAGCTTCTTAACGCCGAAAGTAGTTGGTGGGAAACTGCCTGCGAGGATAGGTAGTTGCCGTGCTCTTTTACTTATTCCGGCTTAGCTCAGTTGGTAGAGCACCTGACTGTTAATCAGGCTGTCGTCAGTTCGAGTCTGACAGCCGGA
>NZ_CP041985.1:0-99020 GCF_014522345.1 Lactobacillus sp. PV037
CCCTCTCAGCTGCTGAAGAAAGTGCTAACAATATTTTCCATGATACGAATAAACAAATTGCTGATACTAAAAAAGCAGTTTCTTCTAATCATTTAGAAAATAATCAAGGTTTCCAGGATGAATCTTCACTTCCTCACATGTCTTCTTCTGTAAGGGATGCTTATAATACTGGTTCAAAAACAGTTAAGCAAAAGGCTTTAAAAGAACTTCAAGATAAAGTAAATGCTATTACTACCAATTCTGAATACACTGAGCAAATGAAACTTAGCGAGCTAGAAGAAACCCGTAATGATGCAAGGAAGAGTTTAGCAAGATTATTTAGTAACTCTGACTCAATTGATTTAGTTTTGGCGAAGTTAATTGATCCTAAGATTACTAATCAAAAAGCAAAACTTTTAACTATCCCTCATAAAAAGCCAACTTCAAAAGAAATTACTCCAGAGGATAACGACTTCTTTATGACGTGGCAAGATGGCGAAGATAACTCTCCGCATCTTCACGATTCTAATTCCTTAGTTATTGATGACCCGCCTTTTGATGATATAGAAGATAATGATGATCCTTTTGATCTCTAGAAAGAATATTTTATGATGCAACTTAAAAAATTAATTATTGAATCACCTCTTCCCTATAAGGAAGAACAAAAAGCCCTTCACATCGCCAATTTGGATGAACCGGCTTTTATCTTGGCTAACCATTCTTACGTTAATCACCTAAAAGAAAAAGAAGCCAACTTTAATTTTTTAGGTGGAAGTGACAATACAGACGAACTACTTCTTTTAAATAAGAATTTAGCCGATTCTAAGGCCTTAGAACGTTTAGTGACTAGTTATACTCTCTACCAAAAACAAGCACGCTTAACCCCTAAAAATTACACCTCTGTGCAGCTTCAATCATTTTTAAAACTTATTCACGTTTACTCTGTTCAGGAAGACTGCGAAGCTTTAGAAACGCTCAAGAAGTTTTTCACGGCTAGTTTAGCTCATACTCTCCCCAAAGAGTTAAATAATATCAAAGAAGATGGTGATAAAAACTTAAAAATTCTTATCAACTACTTCTCTGTAAACATAGAAATGACTAATTCTATCATCGATTTTCTTTGGAAAATTCACCAAGTTAAAGTCTTAAAATCTGATTCAAAAGAAGTTTCGACTTCTCCAATTATCATCTTAGATAGTGATATTTATTCTACTAAAGCTTATTATCAACTAATAGTTAATTATTTGATCTTAAGTGGTATTAAAACCTTCATTGATTCAGAAATTAACTTAAAGCCCCTAAAGAAATTGCTAACCTATTCAACTGCTACTGTTTCTATTGCTAGATTCGAAGATGAAAATCCTCACATTTTGAATTACCTACTTTCTATTACAGAAAGTTTGTGGGTATCTACTCACCTTAAAAATCAGAATATATTATTTTCTTTTATTGCAAATCGTAACCCTAGTGCTATTGGAAAGTACAGTTTAAGTTCAATAAATAATTTGCTCAATCAAGCTCCTTACAATCAATTTGTGGGGATGTATTTAACACTTAACGAAGATAACCTTCAACTTATTCAATTCAAAGATGAAAAGAACTGGAAGTTTAATACTTTTGATCCAGACTTTTTAAGTTCAAAACTTCTCCCTCAGTCCCCTTCTAATAGCGAAAGTATGGATAAAATTTTTAAAACTTTAGTAGAAGTTAAAGATAAAATATATTCTTTGAAAGAGGAAAAGAGTGAAGAAGAAGACAAAGATATAGAGAAAAAACTAGATACTCTAGAGGAATCAATTAAAGAATTATCATCTCAAATTAGTGAACAAAACACTTCTGTTCAATCAAATTCAGCAACTGCTCCTTTCCAAATTAATAAATTATTTGAAGAAACTATTGCTCGTCAACTAGAGAATCATGAAGACTCCCAAAATTTTGATGACTAATTAATCCTCTTATTAAAACTAAAGCGGCTTAGTATACCCCATACCTAGCCGCTTTAGTCATATATTAAGTTGTATATTATATTACCAATTATATTAATCATTAAATTATTTATTATATAATTCATTATTTTATTTGATAAATTATTAATCAAGTAACTAGTTACATTATTCACTCTATTACAGAGTAGCTTAACTATTAAATTATCTATTATATAATATATTAGATAAGATTATAAATAATAAATAAAGCTAAGTAGTTTATTATTTAATGTATTATGTAATATTTTATTTATTAATTTATATATTGCCCTATTCAATAAGTTAGATAATGTATAATATATAACATTCAATACATTATCTAATATCTTATGGATTATATTAACTAACATCTTATTTATTGTATTAAATCTTAAATAATATATTATTTAAGATATTAAATTATTTAATAAATAACATTATAAATGATAATATGTATTATATAAGCTTTTATACATAAAGTAATATAATAAATTATATAATATATTATTCATTAGTTTAGTTACTATTTTGTTTATTATATTAATTAATATATAATTTATTGTATAATATATTATCTTACTTAATAAGTTAAATATTGCATAACTAGTATGCACTAACGATATTATTTAATGTATTATAGATTGTACTGATTAACCTTTTATTTAATATCTTATTGATTAAAGTAAATATGATCTAATAGATTGTATTGTTTATTAAACAATATCACTCACAGTAACTTAAACTATCTAATGTCTTATTTAATAGATAATTTAATAAGTTATATAATATACTATTGATTATTTTATTTATTAAATTAATTATTAGATTATTGTTGAAATAGGACAATAGATTATTTATAATATAATTGATTAAACAAAATAATCAATTATACAATATATTAACTAATAGCTTAGATAACATTAGTTAATTGAGATTTTAAATAAGTTGATTATCTTATTTAATAAATTATTCATTATCTAATCTATTGGTTAATATAAAAGGAAGGACTAAACTATGAAAATAGTAACATTTGCGGCCATTAAAGGTGGAGTTGGTAAAACAACTCTTACATATAATTTTGCGGAATACTTAGCTAACAAGGATAAGAAAATCTTGCTGATTGACTTTGACCATCAAAGTAATTTATCCCAAGTCTACAATATCTTCGACAGTGATAAATTTGAGTACAATCCCGAAAAAACTGTTGGAAATATCTTTACTCCTAATCACAATGGAGAAGTTGAAGTATATCATGTTAAAGATAATATTGACATCTTAGCTGGTGACTTACAATTAGATGATAAAGAAATCGCTATTGAAAACAGAACGGACAAAAATATGATGTTATTCCAGTGGCTTTCCAACGTTCAGGATAAGTTGAATCTAGATCAATACGATTACATCTTAATTGACACTCACCCAGACTTCTCCCTTGCAACTAAAAATGCAATTGTAGTCAGTGACGCAGTATTCAGTCCAATTACTCCAGATGAATTTGGTTACAAAGCAAAATGGAACTTAGAACCAAGATTCGAATTACTCAAAAATGAAGCGCGTGATTTTGTAACAGGTAAATCCTACGTTACAGCCAACTTATTTTTTATTGCTAACAAAGTTCAATCAAGAACAAATAGTTCTCGAGATTTCTTAAAGAATCTGGAAAACGATCATGAAGATTCTCATCCAACAATTGCAATTATTCCACAAAAAGAATTATTTACACGGTCTACAATTGATAAAGTTTCACTTGCGGAAATGGAACAACAACCAAGTATTAGAAATAAAAATAAAGAATTTTTCAATGACTTAGATAAACAATTTGACGATTTAGTTAAATCAATTTAATCTAAAAGAAAGGAAATAGATATGTCATTTTCTACCGATAGAGATAAACAAAAAGAAACCATGAATGCACTTTTGAGTAAAAAGTCTTCACCCCAATCAACTCCTTCAAGGTCTGAAACTAATACCACAGAAGTACAAATTAATGAAGAAGTTGAAGAACCTACCAAACCACTTAACATTATTCCGAAGAAAATTAAACGTGAGAAGCCTGAGAAAAAAGCGGGTAGGGTATTTGCTCTTACTGATTCTGAACATAAAAAATTCTTAAAGAAAGCCAAAGAATATGGTTATGTACATGTAAATGGTCAACCTAATGGAAGCCAATTCTTAAGTGCTATTATCAAAGATTTATAAGTCAACTTAAAACGCTCTAGCATCGAATTAGATGCTAGAGCGTTTTTACTACTTAGAGATTATCTTTTCCTAAAAACATCTGCACAACAGCTGGATCAAGGGGTTCACTGCTACTAGACCGTTGTTCCTCAGTTGCTTGTGATTTAGCTTTTTCCTCTGGAAATTCCTTCTTCGTAGGAATTATTTTTTTGGTTGACTCTTTTTTTGTAGGTTCTTCTTTGTCATTTTCCACGGCTTTGGTATTCAAGTTATTTAAGTTTAAATCACTAAGAGATGCTTTATTTAAAGCAACTTGCAAATCTTGATTACCATATGCTTTTTTTGAAATCAATAATGCTAACTGTACCGTAGCTGAAATACTTTTTTGATGGTTAAGATAGTCATTAATTTCTTGACGATTTTCCTTATCAATTCGACTATGAATTTCGGTATTATCTTGTTTACGCATCTTACTTCACCCACGCTAATCTAAATGCCAACCCATCTAAGTTAAGATATTGAGCATACTTTGGTGGAACCCATAAAAGGGGAGGAGCACCAAAAACATTTAGTTTTTCTAAGTTTTTTTTGAGAATAGGCTTGAAGTGATCTTTAAGTAAACTAGCGCCACCTCCACAAACAATTACTAGTTCATTTTGAGCGTTATTTGCAAAAATTGTTTTGATTTGTTCTAAGATAGGTCGCTCGATGATTGATAACTCAGAATTAAGAATTTCAGTAAAAACATGACCCTGACGATTGTTTTGACGTGCTAAATCCATAAAAGTTTGACGGCTCATATTACCTAAAGTAGGGTACTTATTTTTTAAAGCTTTAATTGCATTTTCTTGAACTACACCCGTTCCTACTTGAAGCGATTGAGTTAGGTTACTAATTGGAACGCCATTAACAATTACAGTAATATCTACTGTACCATCACCAACATCAATCACAATTAAACGTTTAGTTTCTAAGATATTTTTGCCATCAAAATTTTCAATATCATATTCTTTTTTGAAATCATCAAATACACCATCATTACGACTAGTAAGTGGATCTGTTGGATTGCCCACTAATCCGCTAACTGCCACAACACCTTCTGGTTCAACATCAACTTTGTCAAAAATTATTTCAAAATTTAATGGATGAGTAAAAGTATTGATAGTCACTTTGTGCTTACCAATAAATTTTTGAGCATATTTTTCTTTTACCCCAGCTTGCTTATATTCATTAATTGGAAGAGCAGTAGTCATTTTCGGTACTTTCACATTAATTAATTCATTAGGGTTAGGGAGTTCTTGATACTCTAAGTAATATTTTTCTAAAGACCGATAAGCTAGTTGAGCAAGTAGTGTAACTAGTCCTATTTCAGAATCAGCTTTTCCCTCTACACTAGAAACATTAAACCCAATTACTGAGCCGAAGCTAGTATTAGCTAAATCTCCCACAAGATAGCGAGGTACACCACTAATTTTCGGGCTATCAATTGTAATATCCATATGACTAAATAAGTTACTAAAAATAGTTGCTACCTGTCTAGTATCAGTTTCATCTATTGGCATTGGTTCAGAACCAGGAATTACCTCTGCTAAGACAGACGGGAACTTAATTCGCTGGTTATTTGTTTGATTTTTGACAAAACCATTGCCGCTATCGTTAGCCACTGCAAAATTTATTTCATTTTTTGTCATTGTCTTTTCCTTTCGTCACTTTAATTTGACTAAAGTATATCTAGTTCTGGAGAATCATAGACAAATTGTCAAAATTGGGCTTTTTTTTGTAATTCTCCTTTTACCCCTCATTCTTGTTAAGATGAATTCATCAAGATCAAGATATAGAAAGGGATTAATTCAATGTCAACATTAACCAAAGAATACTTAGACGACTATCGTACTTCGCCTCAGTACAAACTTTTTCATGAGTACAGACCAGCTACTTATTCTGAAAGACTAATAGTAACCAGACCTCCACTAAAAAAGGAAATTGAAGAAAAAGCAGCGAATGCTAGCATGATTCATAAATTTGCTGAGCAAAAAGCAAACCCTGAACCTTCTAAAACTAGCACTTCAAATGTAAAAATATCTCAGCAAGTCGCCCGTCCTGTTACTACCCAAGAAACGACTAAAGAAGACACAGAAACTATGGAAAAAAGTGATAATTCTCTAGATTCTCAAAGTCTTGAAAAACAACCAACTTCTCAGAACAATGCAGCTGAAATCCAAGATACAAAAAAAGTTAATAAAACCCTAGAAGATCAGCAAGCTAGGATAGTCCCAGAGAATAAATCTAATGATGACTCACTAGAACTACCAAACAAAGAAGTTGATGAGTCAGGTAAAAAAGTAGCAAATGAAACAACTTCCCAAATTCAAAATGACCAGCCATCTTCTTTAGCTGCTCCTGATCAAATTACACAATCTTTAAACCTTAATTCAAATCTATCCTCAACTTTAGATTCTGCTCAAGAAATAGGTGAGCCTAACTCTACTCAAGAAGAAAATAATTTTAAAGATACAGTCTCAAATAAATCAAACGAACCTTCTATTCCTCGTTATTCTGGGCCTAATTTAGTAACTCCTACCTCTACCAGCACTAGTACCTCTTCTTCTGCGAATTTAGAGCTAAGTTCAAGTCCTAGTCCAGTTTCCAGCTCCTTAAGCAATACAAACAGTACTCCAAGCTCTGTATCTACTCCTCAGGCTATAATTCATCCTGGTATTCCCAAAGACACTGAAAAAGAGAATAATCCTTTCAGTGGGGATGCAGACATTTTTAGTAAAATCCGTGAATCTCTTAATAACCGAGACTGGCTTGAAAAAATCCAAGAAGTTCATCTTGCAACTATTCATGAAATTGAACAATTGCCAATTAAACGTATTAAACTGAAATCCATTGTTGATAATAAAGACAGCTACATGCCACTCAATTCAACGTTGTTCAACATCTTAAGCTCTGTCATTATTGATGATAATGGGCTGATTACATTTACTTTTAGAAACGGTGGACATAAAAGCCCAAGCTTGACTATTGTTCCTGAAAGTTGGGTTGACGAGCAAAAGCAATATCTTTTAAGTAGAAAATGCAATTACTACTATTCTCCTTCTTTAGATCTAGTTACTTTATCGAACTGTTTTAAAACTTTAGCCGCTAATATTAGCTCTACTGAAACTTTTATTCAATATTTCATAAAATACGTTCCAATTATTTTTGAAGAAAATTAAAGCAAAAAGCCTATTACTTGAGTTTTGAAGTAATAGGCTTTTCTTTTGAAATCTTAATCAAATTATATTCTTAAAGTTATTAGTTGTTGTCTCACATACCTCATTCTTATTGTATTAACAACTACACTTAAGACAAAAAGAGCGCTGCATATTCACCTATATTATGCAAACGCTCATTAAAATTTTCTACTTAAAAATTATTAAAAAACAGTTCAAAATGATACCGGGTAGTTTTTTCCCCCTAGCCTTTTATAAAATAATGACAGGAACAAAATTTGCCGTAATCTACGTACTTTTGTTCCAACTTTTTTATAAAAGTTAAAAAATAAGTATCCTTGTAGCAAAATCAAAAATAAAATTAACACAAACTATATGACTTTTTTCTTTCATAGAGAAATATCAATTTTTAATTGTGCTAATCTTATCGCAGAAAGGAGGAAATTGAAAATGATGCTAATTTTAAAGCTACTAATTATTGTAGCAAATGTCACTCTTATTATAGTGAATGCCACACTCAAAGCAAAAGAAAAGAGTGCTTCATCTGTACGCCTATTTTATGCAAGCACTCCACAAAAAAAGATTTTTTACTTAAAAATTACTAAAAAGTAGTTTAAAAGAGTAGCTAGTTGCAGCTAGCTACTCTTTCATTTTACTCTTATAAGCTTACTTATTAAACAGATAATTTTATTATTTCACTGGTGTTAGAGGTTTAAAAGTGACCACCGCATGTAGACCAAGTCCACTGGCATATCTTTCTAAAGTATCTAAACTTGGAATAGATGTCAAACTTTCAATCTTTGCTAATTGTGGTTGTTTCATACCGATTTTCTCAGCTAAATCCTTTTGAGATAATCCCATTTTGATACGCTGAGCATGTAAGTAAGCTAAGCTATCTATTGCGTTCACTTCAGCGGGTGTGATTGATTTTATTTCTTTTTTTATTTCATTCCATGTTGTCATATTAATTGTTCCTTTCAAGCCAATCATCTAATCGAGCCAGAGCTTTAGCAATTTCTTTTGGATCTGTTTTATTATCTTTTTTTGTGTAGTGACTTAATATCACATATCTATCTTTCTTCCAGCTCGCATAAAATACTCGCTCTGGTTGTGGACGTAATTCCATCAAAGGGTGTTTATATCCTTTTAAGAATTTTGATTGTGGCATTTTCATTCTATTACCTAAATTCGAAAGCATATCAAGTTGATAATATAGTTTAGTTAAAATCTGTTTGTCTTGCTTTTGATTGCTGCGATCTAGTTTTTTAATAAAATCTATTATATCTGATTGTCCATTTTTATCTTCGTAAAAGTCGATATTATACATATTTCCTCTTTTATAACTAATTTGCTATATTATTGATTATATAACAAATTTGTTATATAATCAATAATACGAATTAAGAAGTTTAACGTAGTAGTTTCTAAATAGTATCTATTTAGTACCTACTAGGTAGTTTTAATCTAGTTTGATTAACTTTTTTTCAACTCACTTTTTTTAACTAATAATAGCAATTATTAACTTTAAAAAAATTTAAAGGAGCATTCTATCAATGGTTAAGGTGAATTGAAAAAAAGTGAAGTCAGCAAAGCTACCAGATAGTAAGTTGCGGATTGGAGAAAAGGAGAACTTACTATACATTAAGATAGCTAGTAAGTTATTACGTCTATACGTCTAGCATTAAGTTTTTAATTTTTCTTGCAAGATATAAGCGAATAATGCTAGAATGAAAAACAGGTACGAAAGTACCTGCTTAAGAAATTTAGACAATGGAAAAAAGCTTAAAGAAGTTGATCGCCAAATCAAAAACTTCCTTAAGCTTCCAACAAATCTTCGTATTTTCAATAATTATTGTACTAATTATTGGCTTTTTAGTCAACCTTTTTTCCTTAAGAGAAGTCTATGAAGCCTAAAACTTTAGTTAGTTTAGCTAAGAATGAACTAGTTAGTCTTAAGCGAAAGAAGGAAGTCTATTTAAAATAGTCAGTAAATACTCCTCATTTTAATGGGGGGCGAACAAGTTCGATGTGTTATACATAAGTAGATTAATTGAAAATAAAAATTAATCAAAATAAATAACTGGTAGATTAAGGACTAACCGCAGTAAATAGCTAAGTTCTGTGAGTTAGGTGTAAGTTTTCAACTTTGTTACATCCTAAACACTACTTAGTGTTCCCACTGGGATTTTAATCCTGGTGTAGATCATAGTATCGATAAATATTGAAAATACGAAGGTTCTAATAACATTGCAAATTTCTAAAGTAAGAGATTTCGATGAATTAGAGCCTTTTTTAGCAAAATAAAAAGCTCATGCAAGAATTGGCCGTTCTAACACAAGCTTTTTATTATAACCGAAATTAAAATTTTAAATAAGTAATTTACTTATAAAAAACATAAGACAAACCTATAAGACAAATCTATAAATCTCTAAGTCATTATAAGTCAAGTACTCTAAGTTGCTATAAGTCAAATACTCTTTATTAATTATAATAGTATTTGATTTTATAGGCAACTTAAATACAAAATTTAGTGATTTTTAGTGATTCACACGGAAGGTTGAAAACCGTGTAGAGTACAAGTAATCGAGGTTAGAATTTTAAAGGAGAAAAAGTATGACTACTATAAAATCAAATACTAATATTATTCCAGAAGGTTATGAGTTAAAATTTAGAAAGAGTTTCACTTTTCTTTTTGAAAATGAATATTATAAAAAATTACCGCTGACAGCTAAAGTTATGTATCAGTTTCTATTTGATCGTTGGGAATATTCAAAGAAAATGAATTGGACAGATCTTAATGGAAACTTATACATGATTTTTCCAAATGAAGAATTAGCAGATCTTTTAGATTGTAGTGTTAAGACTGTTATCGACGTTAAGGCGAAGTTAGAAAAAGTAGGTCTGCTAAAGCAAGAGAGACAAGGTTTTAAGAAGCCTAACAGACTATATCTCTTACCAATAACAAATTATAAAGTGCAAGATGTGTACCTAAGTACAAAATCTAAGGAAGTTACTTCTTCTGATGTTCCAGCTTCTAAGCTCCCAGCTAATAACACTCTTGATAACCAGAAAGAAGTTTCCGTAAGTGCTGCTGATACAAGCTCTTTTGATGTATTTTCAGATGGTAGCAATGTTACCATTGATGTTATTAGTAAGAATTCCGACTTAGAAGCTAGTTCTATTAAAAAGCTAATTTTCAAAGCTAAGAGTTTAGCTCTCTTCAAAAATAATATAAAGAGTGGAAAAGTATTTGATATTAAATACTTCCAAAATTTTGCTTATAAGACGTTAAAGAGCGTGTTTAGAGCTATGAAGAAAGAAAAGGGAGTAAGAAACCTTCCAAGTTATATTTTTAGCAGCTTCTATAATGGATTTGAACGTTTTGCTAAGATGTACCATGAGTGGAAAGATTCTAAGTACTTTGAAGATACGGTAGTTACAGAACGCTTGCTAATGGATTACTATTATGCACAACCTAACAATTCAAATAAAAAGGCATCTATAACAAGTTCCGGTGTTGACTGGAATAGGAAAGCTAAAGAATTAAGGGAGAAGTATAAAGATGAGCCAATAATGTCTCATGAAGAAATGGATAAAATTTTTAATAATTTCGGAAAAGATGAAAATACTCCTTTGTTAAACTAAAATGAACTACAGTAGAGATTAAAATCTCAAGCTTTTTGAGATGTAGATCTTTGTAACTAACTTAATGAAACCTATGATTGAATAATTGCTTAATAATTTTTAGATAGGGGGGTTAACTTTGGCGGATAAAACAGAAAAAATTTCAATCGAAGATTTGGCTAATGAACTGGGAATTAAGCTTGCAGTGTTAAGTCATGCAGTTAAAAAAGTAGCTGACTGGTTTGACATTAAAGGAACGAGTCATAAACAGATAAAGGTCAAAAAAGAAGCGTTGCAAATCAAGAATAGGAAGAATCTGCCAGGTAGTATTACCTTAAGTAAGCCTTTAGCTGATATTGTTAGATTGGAGTTTAAAGAAAAAGATGATTATATATCACTTTTAAGTTTAAGCAAGGAAAACAATCTTCCATACATGCAGCTAAAGCAATTTGTACATCGTGAAAAAGAAGAAAATTTAGTAGATTTTTTAGGAATGAATATCTTTCTGAATAGTAAGTATTATTATATTCCTTTACGAAGAAAGCCTGATGTTCTTCGCAGCTTCTTTACTTACCTTTTAAATAATCATAGCAGCTCTCAGGTCATTGAAGGGAGTCTAATTAATACAGATAACGATAAAAAAGATACTTTTAATATTCTTGAAGAAATAATCGTTGATCGAACTAAGAAGGGAAGAATCTTAGGCTTTTTTAAGAATGCTGACAGAGAAAATGCAGCCATTGTTGGTTTTTATGATGGTACTCTAAAGTTAGAAACACACGTAAGAAGACTTATTTCAACTGACAAGCGTCCGTGGTTTAAAAAATATGATTCACGCACAATGCAACCAGTATCATTTAGATTTAGCTTAAATGATATTTTATCTCGAGAAAAGCGTGAAATTTTTAATGTGTTGGTAGAGTGTTTGAGAAACCACCCTGTAAAAGTATGGGGGGGGGGAACGACTGTTCTAACAACAAAGAATATAATAAATATGAGCGAGTTCTCCGCTGTGAATGCGCTTACTAAGAAAGAAAAGATAGATTTTAGAAAGAAATTTGGAAAAGTGGATGTAGGAGAGATAGAGAGTTTTGTTAGAAATCATCTTGTAGGTACATCTTATGTTTCAAAGTTTATTCTAAAAGATAAAATTTGGCTGCAACTAGGTTCGAAGGATTATCCACTTACGTATTGGGTGGACTCAAGTACTTATGTTAGATTATCTAAGATGGGACAAAAAGCAGAATTACCTAAAGAAGTATTATTGCATTTACATCTTGGATTAGGAAAATCACTTTTAGATTTAAATTCAGAAATAGAATTCATTGATTATTTAGATGACTTCTTTGCTAACCAAAATGATTTATTAAAAAATTATCTTCCTAAGTGGAAGAAAGTCTTGAAAACTCAAGATACCTTTTCTACTTTAGAAGCTATTGATAAGATTCTAAAGGGAAGACGAAAAATACCTGGAAAAAATAAATAAAGCCCTAAAAAGAATGAGAGACTATGAGAATACAATTGGGGGAATGATTAATGAGTTTTGCAGATAGATATATTGCCAAAAAGATTAAAGAAAATCCGGCCCTTAAGTCTGAGTTTGAACAAGAAGATTTAAATTTGAAAGCAAGTATCTTAGTGAGAGATATGAGAGATGATCTTGGAATGAGCCAACAAGAATTTTCAAAGTATGTGGGTAAACCACAATCTACGATTAGTAGAATTGAGTCGGGGTCAATGAATGTAACTGTTGGATTGTTATTAGAAATTGCAACAGCTGCTCATAGACGAATTAAATTAGTTTTGGTTTAAAGAAAACACAAAAGCACATCTAAAACAATACCTATATGCATTTTTGTAAGCGGGTTGGGTATTCCTCAAAGAGAAGAAAAGTGTCTGGGAAAAAACTAACGCCCAGCTGCCAAAAGACGATCAATCTAACTCTTAACTTGAGTTGTTTGATCGTCTTTTTTTGTTTGTTTTTGTTTTTGAATAAAGAAACGTTGCTATTGGACCATCTTCTGTTCCAATATTTGCTTAAATTCATCATCATGAAAGCTATTCCAACATCGGTTTCAACCTTCTTTTGGCCTCTTAAATGTGTTCGACGCATGCCAAAAACGTTCTTCAAATGTCCGAAAATTGGCTCAACATCATACTTTCTCATACTGTAGATGTGCCTGCCTTCAGGACTTTGGAGAACTTCTTTGACTTTTTCTTTTAAATACTGCCAGTTGGGATTATAACGAACCTGCCGCTGGCGCCCGCTCTTAGTCTTGGATAAGCGCGCTAATTCGGGCGTTAGCTGAAATTCATCTGCTTCATAGACCTTAAAATCACGTATCTGACCAGTTGATCGATCTTTACGCTGGCTATAATATTTGAAGTTGAATCTAACACCATTTTGATCAAGGTAGTAATCGTCTTTTTCATCATAGAACCAGTTGGCTAATCTAGTCGGATCGTTGCAATACTTTCTAGTCTTTTCCTTTTCATACATCGTATAAGGAATATAGTACTGTTTATCTGAATATGCTTCTTCCAACATTGAATAGTTATATTCGCTGCCATAACCAGCATCGGCAACTATCTTGTCAAACTTATCCAGCGTTGTCATCTGCTTTAAAAATGGTTCTAAGGTCTTAAAATCAGTTGGATTAGGATATAAAGCAAAATCAATTACATATTGATTCGTAGTAGCTGCTTGAATATTATAGCCTGGCTTAAGCTG
This sequence comes from Lactobacillus sp. PV037, assembly GCF_014522345.1. NCBI lineage: Bacteria > Bacillati > Bacillota > Bacilli > Lactobacillales > Lactobacillaceae > Lactobacillus > Lactobacillus sp. PV037. The sequence goes on from NZ_CP041985.1 coordinate 13,695, forward strand.
ACCGTTCTTCATATGATCTTCTTTCATATGCATGAAAGTCGCATCATGATCGGTCTTAGAATAACTATTACGTCCTGCGAAGATTTCTTTTGCCTCTTCATATTTCTTCATTCTAGGAACATAATCTTTCCTTAACCTATGAAGCAGCTTCTTAAGACTGCGTCTTTTTGCTTTTCTAGGAGAACCACCAGGAATTGTTTTAGCTTCCTGTTCGATCTCTTCAGTCAATTTTTCAATTTCAGCTTCCGTTTCTTGCGCTAATTCTGCCAAACCTTGACTAGTTTGTACTTTCTCTTGAGCCATTGCCTTAACAACTTCTTTAGCAATCAGCTCGTCATAAAGTTCAATTGCTTGGCCTTTCAATTTTTCATGGAACTTTTCAACTGCTTTGCGCCAAACAAAAGTATAGCGATTGGCATCAGCTTCAATTTTAGTAACATCAATAAAGATAGCACCTTCGTTGATGAGACCTTCTTGTTCTAATAAGTTGGTAAAATAGAGAAAACTTTTCTTGATAAGCTGATTGGCATGATCACTAGATCTGAAGTTATTGATAGTATGGTAAGAGATCTTTTGATGTTCTGCCAGCACCATCATCGGCAAGTTTTCTTCCAGCATTAATTCAATCTTCCGACCAGAAAAGACTTTTCGTGAATATGCAAAGAGCAAAATCTTGAGCATCATGGCTGGATGATAAGCAGGACGTCCAGTATAAGATTGCCTTCTTTCATTTTTGTTTTGTGGTGATTCAATAATATCAAGGAAGACAATTAAAGTATAGAAAAAACGATGAAATCCAGTAGGAAATCATCGTTCTTTTTTTATGTCTTAGGAATTAGTTTTTTCCCAGACACTTTTTGTTTATTTGTATCTAGTAGCAATGTATCATTTATTATTTAATAGATAATACATTACATTGTTTATTAAATAAAATTATATATAATATATTGTATAAGATTATGAATAATAAAATAATATGTTAAAATGGAGTAAAATTAACGAAAAATCGAAATTAGCAAAAATAACTGTCTCAACTATTCTAGGACTAGGAATATTGATTTATCAACTATCCTTGAATAAATTCAGGGGTTTGTAGTTCTCATTCTTTTCAAGATGGCGGTAATAGCGTCTTGCGACTCCCACCAAAGAGACTACATCATCGGGCAGTTGACTTTGCCCGTTTATCCGTCAAGTACTACTCAACAGATGCTTGCTTGTTAAATTGAGGTGCTTCTTCACCACTACGGTAAAGCGTGCCTAAGAATTGGATATTCATGGCTGCTAAACGATCATCATTAGACTTGTAGCCACATTTATCGCAAGTGTAGAGATGCAGGTCATGATCTCGGTTATCTTTGCGAATGCGTCCACACTTAGGACAGCGCTGACTGGTATACTTAGCTGGCACTTTTACTACTGCAGAAGAGTTCAAATTAGCTTTATAAGTCAAGAATTGCTCAAACTGATAAAAAGCCCATGACACCATTTCATAGCGCTGATCTATTGGCGACTTTTCCGTGGCAAAACGTACGTCAGTTAAATCTTCCAAGGCATAGATCGTGTTAGAGCCATAATGGTCAATGAGTGTCTTAGTTAAACGATGGTTGACATCGCTCATCCAGCGGTTCTCTCGTTGACCAATCTTCTTTAATCTACGCTTGGCAGATTTAGTGCCTTTGGCTTGTAACTCCGCTCTTAGCTTTTTATATTTGCGCCTTTGGCGCAACACTTTTTGTCCGCTAAAAAGCAGAGTTTTACCCTGCTCGTCATAGCAGGAGGCTAAGAAGCGCAAGCCACGGTCAATTCCGACTACATGCTCTGCCTGATCAGCCTTAAACTCTGATATAGAAACCGTTGCGCTTAAATGCACATACCACTTACCTCTTAATTGAAGCAGTTTAAGTGATCCAAACTTCCATTCAGTCTGATCAAGATACTGGGCAAAGCCTTTGCACACAAAATCTACTTTTCTTCTGCCATTCAAGGTATTTAATGATAGCTGCTTAGTAGCAGATAGGTAAGACCAATCTCGACCACGCTGCAAGTCAAGTTGTGGGCGCTTGAATTTGATCGGCTTCCAAAGCCAAGTCAAATCACGATAGATCTGTGCCCAAATAGCACGACCTTTGCCATCTTTCTTACCAGTGTCGTAACGAAAAGGATTTTGAAAGAGCTGTGTCTTAACTGTCTTATAGCGAGCTATTGCTGTTTTAATGGCTGACTGTGCCATTTGGCTCTTAAGACCAAATTTGTCACGCAGGTCATGATATAAGGCTTTGTTAAGTTTGGATTGCTTTAATTCAAAATCATGGTCAAAAATATACTGCGATATAAAGTTGCAGGCATCCCGATATTTGCACATAGTAATTGAAAAAGCTTGGGCCATTTCATCATTAATATTAAGTAATTGAGCTTTAATAACAACTGACTGATCCAAAAATTTCACCCCCCCTTATAATAGTCTTCATTAAATAGTGTATCATAAAACAAATAGTGAATTATACATAGAAAGAAAAAGGAGGGACTGAAAGTGCAATTCCTCCCCGCATTAAAATACGGGGTATCCTTGCTTAATCAGTCCCTAAGCTTGTCATTAAAAATAGTATAATCAGTTTAACAAGTCAAATTAAAAAGAGGGGTAAGTAACATAATAAAACTTAAAGTTATAAAAAGAGGAAATTCTTTAGCCCTTACTCTACCTAAGGACTCTAATTTTAAATTAAATGAGACTCGGTTAGGTATTCCTCAGAAAGAAGGAAAGGGATTAATTTTAGTTCCTAAAATAGAAAATCCTTATAAAGATGCTAAAAAGGGAGAATTCTATATTCCAGAGGAATGGGAAGATAATGAAAGTGATGTGGAATAAATGAGTTTCAAGCAAGGAAATATTGTTTAGTTTATAAAGTGGGTTGCTAGTAGTTGTTAAATAGTATATACTTGTGTATACAAATAAAAAGAAAGGGGAATACAAATGACAGTTAAATTGAGAAATGTAGGAAATTCTAAAACTTTAACCGTACCAAAGAATATAAGAACTACAAGTAATGAATATGAGGTTGAGAATGTTGGTCAAACTATTGTATTTACGCCAGTTAAAAAACAGGTAAATATTTTTAGTACTCCCGAGTGGAAGAATTATGACTATCAGAGTGATATTAAAAATGATCCTGCGTTACAGGAAGTAAAGCCCGTTGGTAAGGAGATAATCGAATAATGATTTTCCCACGTAAAGGCGATATTATTATTGTTGATGCTGAACCGCATGCAGGGCATGAAATGGGAGGGCACGATCCTTCTAGTAATAATATTCGTAGGCATTATGTAGTGATGAGTACCACTAGTTATAATGAAGCTACAAAGTTATTCTTAGGGTTACCTATAACGACAGCAAATCATAGTAATAATCCTAAATATATGCCACTTCTACTTAACGGAATGAATGGTACCGGCGTGAAAGGATATATAGTTTTGTGGCAACTACAAAATTTTGATTATGTTGCAAGACATGGAAAAATTGTGAATCATTTAGACCAAAAAACAATTGATTTGTTGCAGCGCTATGTAGATGATATGGTAGGAAGATAACAAAGCAAACTTGATGATTCAAGCTTGCTTTTTGTTTGTAAAGTATATCAATGTTAATAATTATCTAATTTAGTAGACAATATAATGAATAACATAATAAATTGTTTATTAAATAAATTAATGTATAATATATTGTATAAGATGATAAATAATAAATTAATATATTAGAATGGAGAAAAAGTAATGAAAAAAACAAAATTAGCTAAAATAACTGTCTCAGCCATGTTAGGACTAGGAATCTTGAATGTAAGTGAAGTAGCGCTTAATTCTAATTCTCAAGTGGTTCAAGCAGCAACTTCTAAAAAAAAGCTAACCAAGAATGCATATATTTATAACAGTAAGGGACACAAGACTAAAGCAAAAAAACTACGTAAAGGTAAAAAAGTTAAAATTTATGCTACTAAAAAAATCAAAGGTAAAAAGTATTATCGAATTGGGAAAAATAAGTACGTTCGTACCGCAAACTTTGCTAGGAAAAAGAGTAATGCAATAAAACTAGCTGTCCAAAAAACTACTAAAAATACAATTTCTAAATCTTCTAACTTAGGATCTATTACTTTGACTAATAATTTAGATTATGAATTTCGCTTAGCAGATAGTAATGGTAATCCAATTGATAGTTGGATTGATGGAAATACTACTTGGAAAGTCTTAGGCACAAAGACAATCAATGGTAAGAAATATTACAAAATTGATGGTGGTTGGTTAAACGAAGATTACCTAAAAGCAAAGCCAAGTTCATCTGTTAAAAATTCTACGAATGGTAATGAAACTAATCAGCAAGCTACTTCCACACCATTGGATATAAAAGATAGTTCTACCTCAAGTTCTTCCGATACAAGTACTAATTCAAGTGTTAATTTAACACCTGAATTAATAAGAGAAACAGAAACTGAATTCATTAAATTGGTAAATGATTGGAGAGCAAGTCAAGGATTAAGTCCTGTAACTTCCAACGAAAATTCTAGAACTTTCGCTCAGGAAAGAGCAAAGCATAATGCAAACTCTTGGAGTAATTTTGGAACAGATGATAATCATGAAGGTCATGGAGTATACGGAGAGTTAGAGTATCTAGTTAATCTGGGAAGTGCTACACAAATGGCGACTGATGCGTTTAACAAATTTGTATATGATGATGGTAGTGCTGAGTGGGGGCATAGAGATTATTTAAGAGAGCCTACTCTTAGAGGATTATCTATTGGGTTAGCTTCAACAACTAATAAGGAATACTATAGAAATGCGATTGCATTTAATGTAGAAGGAAACCATTAAAATTAAGGCTTATCAGATAGTTATTTATAAAAAGATTTAAAGCATTTAGGTATAATCCTGAATGCTTTTTTGTGTTTTTTTGCAATTCCCCCATTGTAGAAAGTTAACTTTTAGAATAATAAATAAAAGTTGGATTAACACCCAACTAAATCTAGAATACAGAAAGGAACATTGGTTTATGAAGATAAATAAATCAAGAGGAGATGCAAATTTTAAAGCATCCCCAAAGTACTCAAAGTTAAAGCTTTCAAGTGCGATTGCAATGGTTCTGCCTGCCTTTTTAGGGGCAAGTCAAAAAGCTTTTGCGATTAATAATGTGGATACCATCCCTAAGACAACGACCGCTCAAGGATACGGAAAAATGGAAGCTTGGGCAACAGTAAAAACACCTAGTGGTCAAGAAGCTCTCCATAATGGATGGCACGATCAAAATAATACAAGATACTACTGTTTAGATCCTGTAAAGATGACACCTGGTAAGTACGGTACAAGTTCAAAGGCGCAATATAATGGTCATGAAGGAAAAGGTGCAATTAAAAAAGTCTTGATTACGGGCTATGGCGCCAACTCAGCTGAATGGCTCAATAATAAGTCTGGTCTTAAATTAACAGCTGATCAGTGGGAATACGCCACTCAAGTAGCAGTTTGGGTTGTAGGACAATCTGCAAGTAAAGATGTTGTTTGGCACGATGCCACAGTTAAAAAAGGTTATGACTACATCATGAAGACTTACCCTAGTGCTGATATGCAGGAAGATACTAGCTTGAAGCTTAAGGTAGTGAAAAATGGGAAGACGTCTAAAACTTTACAAGCTGAAACCTTACAAATTGGTAAACACTATGATGAAACGGTTAACGTTAAGGCAACTGGTGTAAAGTTAACTCAAGATGGTAAAGCGGTAACTAATAAATTAAAATCAAACACTGATTTTACTGCCACCTTAACTGATCCTAACTCTGGTAAAGGTACAATTACTGTTAGTGCTAACAAGTACACCTTGGACTTCCCAATCTATGATCCAGTTTCAAGCAATGCTCAACGTGGGATTGCGGTTATTGGGGTTAAAAAAGGTACAATGACTGATACGTATAATTGGGGTGTAACTCCTCCAGATACGCCACCAAAGACTCCACCTGTAAAAAAAGTGGAAGGTAAAGCTCAATTTGATTTGATTAAAAAAGATGATGATGGTAAGTCAGTAGCAGAAGTTAAGTTTGATGTTTATGACGAAACTAATGGACATAAGTTCATTGGAACTATTACTACTGATAAGACAGGGATTGCTAAATCTGCCGAATTACCATTTGGTAAGTACCAAGCAATTGAAAAAGCAACTTCTAAGAACTTGCAAGTTGATAAGACGCCAGTAAATATTGATTTAACCGAAGATAACTTGAAACAAAATGCAAAGGTAACTAAGGAAAAGGGCGCAGATAGTAAAGAATATGACTTGTATCACTTAACAGTTGACGGCCCAATTAACAAACCTTATAACCCAGAGTTGACCTCTATTGCTACTAACTTAGAAGATAATAGTAAGTACCTCCAACCAATTAAAGGCCCACAAGTAATAAACGAACACCTACACTTGAGTCGTTTAACTGGAACTAAGCAATATAATATTAAGTCTTGGCTTGTTGATAAAGCTACTGGTCAACCAGTAACTATTGATGGTAAGCAAATTACTGCCGAAAAGACCATGGGCAGTAAAGAAGAAGACAATGATAATGGTGTAGAAGGTAATATTGACTTACAACTTAAGATTCCAAACGCTTCTAGTTTAGCAGGTAAAGACATCGTGGTTTACTCATCTATTGCTAGAGCTGATAAGGGACAATATCAAGCAATTCACCAAGATATTAATGATAAAGCTGAAACTGTTCACTTCTCTAAACCTTCAATTCATACAAATGCTGTGAACCAAGAAACTAAGAGCAACTCTCTTCAACCAACTGATAAAGAAACCGTGGTTGATACTGTTACTTACAACGAATTGATTCCAGGTAAAAACTACACTATCAAGGGAATCTTGATGGATAAACAATCTGGTAAAGCTGTTATGAACAATGGGAAGAACGTTGAATTTAGTAAGACCTTTACACCAAATTCAGCAAACGGTAAAGTTGACGTGCCTGTAACTTTTGATGCACACCACTACTATGGTCATGATTTAGTTGCGTACGAAACTCTTTACTACACTGATTACTGGTTAGCAGAACACCGTGATATTAACGATAAGAGCCAAACTGTTCATGTAAGACACCCTCAACTTCATACAACTTTGAGCTACAATACTCAAAAACTAGTATATGCTAAGGAAAACAATGTAGCAGAAGATGTGGTACGTTATACCGACTTGATTCCTGGTGTTCAATATACTGTTCGAGGAAAACTTATGGATCAGGTAACTGGCTTACCTGTTGTTAAAGACGGTGTTCCAATCGTAGCCACTGCACGCTTTACCCCAAATACTCAAAATGGTACTGTATCTGTAACTTTTAAATTTAATGGTAAACAATATACTGGTCATACTTTAGTAGCTTTTGAAACACTCTATGACAATGGTCGCAAGGTAGTAGAACACGCAGATTTAAATGATGCGTCACAATCCATTGTGATGGATCATTACAAGAAGACTTGCCCACCATTGAAGCCATTTAAGTGCAATAATTGCAAGCCTTCAAGTAATGTAACTATTGTTAACAACAATAATAACAACTTAGTAAACAACAATTCTTCTAAGAATTGTCCTCCAACTAAAGAAAAGGTAAGTCAAAGTCCACAAGCTCCAAAGCAAGAAACTAAGACTACCCCTCAAGTTACTAACCAAACTCCAGCTCCACAACAACCTAAGGAAGCAGCTAGAGCAGTTCAAGCTATTGAAAAAGCTCCGGTTAAACCTGCATCACCTAAGCAAACTGCTATTCAAATGAGTAACAATCCAGAAACTACTGAATCTAATGAAACTCTTCCACAAACTGGTAATAAAGATTCTTCTTGGAATGTAATCATCGGTTTAGGGTTAATTTCTATCCCAGCTTTAGCAGGTGTAGAATACGTTCGTAGTAAACAAAATGCAGGGGTTAAATAGTAAATATTATGACCGTGGTAAATAACTAAGTTTTGTGAGTTAGGTGTAAGTATTTAACTTTGTAATATCCTAAACACTATTTAGTGTTCCCAGAAACTCAGGATTTTAATCCTGGTATAGTTCAGAGGTCAAAAAATATCAATTTTTACCAAATATTGGTAATTAATTCTAAAGAACCTAGATAATAGCTGGGTTCTTTTTTTATTAAAAATAGCCAGAGAATAAGCTTTTAACTATACAAATTATATAATATTGAAATAAAAACGATTGTAAAGAAAAAAATAAAATAGATTTCTATTGGAAATTAGGGGGTTAAAATCTTTATTTATAAATGTTTAACATAGTAGATGTAGTTTTCAGAATCTGAAAAAGTCAAAAAATATTTAATTACTATATGATTAAGTTGTTGCTTTATAGCTTGCTTTATCGCATCCCTTTTTTAGGACATACATATATTAAATTTTTAAAATTTCATTATCCTAAGTACTAAAATTGCTGTATTTTTTACAATTCACCTACGTTTTGTTCTTTTTTCATAGAATAAACTTTGAAAAAGCTTAAAACAGAAAGGACGGCAGTAAAAATGTCAGAAGAAAATTTAACAAGATTGCAAAATATTGCAGCAAGTAAGCAAAAAGGGCAAGAAGATAGTCAGTTGCCAGCACCAAAGGTAGCTGTTGAAGAAACTAACGTTGCAAGTGCACAACATGAAGAGATGCAAGAGGGCCAAGATAAAGTCCAAGTTTCTTCTTCTGCGATTAGACCAAGACGAGAAGGTCAGGAAAGACACTACCCTGTTTTTGAAGAAATGGCTGAGACAGTTGCTCAAGAATTTGTAGATCAAGTATCTGATTTAAAGAGAGATAGTAGAAATGAAAATGCACTTTTTTGGGCAAAGGGAGTAGAAATTGCTGAGTATGTAAGAAAAGGCAAAGTAGTTAGAGTGCTGAAAATGGAACTAGAAGAAGAGGGAGTTTATGGTGTTCCGATTTACGTTTTTCAAAATGAAGCTGGAAGTAGCTATAGAAGACTAGAGAATTTGATTGGTAACCAGCTTAAAGTAGGAATTAACACCTTAGAGGTAGTTGAAGATGATCCTGACAATCCTAAATATGTGGCTATAGGAAGTATCAATCAAGCAGAATTTCAATTGGGAAACAGACTTTTTGAAGAATTTGAGCAAGACAAAGAAAAAGCAGAAAAGGAAGTTCGAGTAGGAACAGTTACACAAATTATTGAAGTAGGTAACTTTAGCCTTATTTCTTTTAACTATGAAGGTTTAGAACTTGGAATGTTAGGAAGAAATTGGGCATATCGAAGAGTAGGTGAACGACTAACTAGTGTAGCAAGGGTTGGTCAAAGTTTTAAGTTTAATATTACTAGCATTAGAAAAGCAGATTATGATGATATAGAAAAGCAAGATCAAGATAATCCTAATAGACCCAAAGGAATCTACTTTGAAGTTGAAACAACACGATTACCGTTCTTACCTTCTCCTGATAAAAAGGTAAAAGATCTTTATGAAAGAAATGCTCAATTTGAAGCAAGAATTGTAAGATACCATCCAGTAAAAGGAATCTTAGTAGAAATTGCACCTAACTGGTGGATTAAGGGAATTTTAAGTAATAACTCCCCATATCATCCAAGCAAAAGAGATGAAGTAGAACATACTCCTGTAGTTGTTCAAATCGAAAGTTTAAACACAGACAGACGTAATGGACGAGCAAGAATCTTACGTTTTCCAAAGGGTGTAGCTCGTACACTTAGTAACATTTTGCATCCCTAAAGGGGAGTGGTTAGCTTATGGAAAACAATTTAGAACTTGAAAAAAATCAAGCTAAAGAAGCAAAAAAAGAAAACCTAGATAATATCCACTTCATTGATAGTAATTCAGGGACAGTTGTATTACCGTCTTTAGTAATACCTCAAGAGGAAAATGATTTAGATTTAAAGCCTGACTTTTACGTTAATGGTTATGAGACTTTAAGAGATGCAGTGCGACATATCAAACATTATGAAATTGCAGATGACTATAACGAAGTATTGCAAGATTTAGACTATCAGAGTGAATTTTGGCTTAAGTTTATTGCTAAGTTCAAGAGTGTTCACTGGATTCACTTGTTAAGACAAGTGCAAATTTTCCCCGAATATTTAAGTAGCGATGACTTAAAAAAGAGCATTAAAAAATTATTGATAAACGGTTTAATTCAACGATGGAGCTATAATCCTAAAACCTATGAAAAGAGAGTGTATGTTTACACCTTAACTGGACACGGCTTTAGATTTTTAAAGAGGTTTTATCCTGATTACTATTTTGATCCGCAGAATTTTCTAAATCTTACTACTAGTTTTCATATTCGTTTTTGGGAAACTGTTGATGTTTTTCAGTCTCTTTTAAGCTTACCAGCTTACAATGACAGCACGACATTATTTCACGGTGATCGTCTACTTGTACCATCCCCGTTACAAGTAAATATTGATTTATCTAAAAATAAGCCTAAAAATTTAGTAATTTATCCTACTTTGCAAGAAGATGGAGAAAACTATTATAAAAAAATTGTTACTAAATGGAGCCAATTTATTGAACAAGAGGGTAATCATCCCTCAATCAATAGTTTATCTAGTGGAGTAGTTATCTTAACTTTTTATACGCCTACTATCAAAAGAGCACTGGAGCTAAATGAAAAATTACAGCTCACTAAGTTTTCTTTTGCATCAGTCTTTATTGTAGGAGAGATGATGGTTAAGGAAGGTATCAGTAGGTCATTTTATTTACCTGATCGAAAAGAGGGAGGATTACGACACTATGAATTTAAAAACATTATGCAAGAAAATGACTAAGCGTCTTAAGGTAATAGCTGGCTTAGTAGGAATTAGTGTAGTGTTGACAGCATGTGGCAATTCTAATAAACCAATGGTGGCTAGTTCAAATCAAGATAATTCTACACAGCAAAGTAAAAATGTAGATCTAGCTTTAGTGGCAGGTAAACCAGTTGAAAGTATGAATAGTTTATCTGTACCTGTAGTACTTAAAAACTTAGGTAAAAACGGGACAGTAATTAATACTGATAAGTTTTACTTAAAGATTGATGGTGAAAAGATACAACCTTTAGATGTAGCTAAAGAGCCAAGTAATTATCATGAAGATTTCATGAGTAATGAGTTATGGAGTGGCACATTGACTTTTTATTTAGGGACAGCCCTCACTACTAAGCAGCTTAAAAGTTTAGAAATTTACTATGAACAAGAAAATGGTCAAGTTATTAAAGGTAAGTTTTTAAATTCTAACTTTAGTCATGCAAGTATTAGCAACACTAAAGCTGAAAAAGAACAACAATTAGGAGACTACTACTCAAATATCACTGACTATATTTCTCAAGCTAGACATTCTTTAGAAGATAGAGGAATACCTACTAGCTTAAAAGAGCGTTTTAGTGATTCAAACTATGACCAAGTCCATGCTTGGATTATTATTTCTTCTAAGAATCCTGATACAGCAATTTTAAAAGTCGTTAACCACTCCAATACACCTTTAGCACTTAGCTATGATGATCTTGAGGTGGTAGATAAAAATAGTAATGAAATCCGTATTGATCCTTATTATCGTAGCTTCTATATCGAAATTCTGCCTAATAAGGTATCAACTACTGTCTTAAAACTAGATAGTTCAACTGTAAAGACGGCTAACTATGTGGCTAAAGTGCGAGGAACTACTAATAATCGCACTTACCAATCTACTGATAGAGCATTTCATCCAATAGAAGTTCTTCAAAGTGACCAAAGTGATCTTTCTAAGGCTTATACCTTAGAACCAGATCAGTATCCAAGTTCTCACATTAAGTACAAAGATCCTAATTTGGATTTAAAGCACAATATCTTTACTTTTAAAGTGGCTATTAATGACTACTTTTCTTTAGCATTAAATAAAAATAAAATTTCGATTGTTGGTGTTAATAAAGACGGGTCAAGTGATGATAAAGAAACCCCTTATAAAATAACACCAAAAAATATTTCATCAACTAATCCTACAAAAATAGAATTAATCTTCGATGATTTAAGCGTGCTAAAGGCTTACCCTCACTTGGAATTAAGATATGATAACAAAAAATTAATGAGAATTAAATAACTAATATTGGCTATTGCAAATATGACTATTTCATATAAAATAAGATAGCGATATTAAAAGTTTGTTAAATAATATACAAAATTATTTAGCATAGTAGAAATAATTATTTTCATTACAATGATAATTAGATTTAGAGAGATAAATTGCTAATAATAAGGGAGATGTAATTTTGGGCTTGGAAGAACATGAAAATAACTATTTGGAAAACTTAAATCATACTCCAGTAGGTTGGGGAGAAAATTACAAGCAGCACAAACTTGATTGTGAATTTGGTTGTGTATTTTGTGCACCTTTACGTCGTAAAGAACAAAAAATCAAAGAAATGAAGGATGAAGAAATTGCTGGTGTGTCAGGTGATCGCATCGTTGCTTTAAGACAAAAGTATCAACAACAAGCTACAATTCGGTCATTTTTCCCTGATAAGACTGTGATCCGTACAGAAAATGGTTCAATTAATCCAGATGTATATTTAGTACTTCAACTAGAAGATTTTTCTGATGATGAAATTAGACGTTACTTCAATATTAGCCATGCGCAGTGGGTTAGTTTTAAAAGACGTCAATTTCCAAATTGGAAAGATGATAAAGATGAGATTCTTAATACTAGAGCGCTAGAAGCAATGATGAAATACCGTAATGCAAATTAAAAAAGACATCCCTAAAAGAAGGTAGAACTTAGACTGCTTTTCAAGTAAGGGATGTCTTTTTTTGTTTAGTTTTGACAATTGCACCATAATTTTCCCTAATCCCTTAAACTTAAGAAAATTAGGAAAGGGATTTGAACTGATGAACGAATTTGTTAATAGACTTAATAAAGTTAAAACACAATTAGCTAAATTAGATGAATACAGAATAAAGACTCATCGCCGCTTAACACACTTTCAATTAAGATTTGACGCTCATACTAACGACTGCCACATCTTGGCCAACTACAGCAATCGTATTAAAGAAACTGACTTGAATTCTTCGATTATTTCTTCTTTAGAATATATGAGTATGAATTTACTTGCGACTTACTTGCAGATGTATGTCTTTTCTGGAATAACTAGCATTATTATTGAATGTGATATTGATGAAATTGGAGTGATAATCGAAAGTCTTCAAGTTAGGTGTAAGTTTAAAAGAACTAATTGGGGCGAAGATAGCAGTATAAATACTCTTAGTAAAATCTTGCAAGCAACTGTTGAAGCAGAAGTAAATGACATCCCTGAAAAAAGTGCAACTTGTTTGTCTTTTAGATTACTCAGAGGTCGTCTTAGAAGTATTAGCCTTATTACCGATTTCAAGGAGGTAAATGCTGCTTTTGACCAAGATAAACTTCAATTTAGTCCTTTAGTAATGAAGTACTGGCAAGAACTTTTAGAACTTTATGAATCTAGAGAAAATGCTAGAATCTTTAATAAAATTAGCGGTAAGCTTAACTTTGATTTATCAGATCGTCAAAGAGTGGTACTTGCACAAAGTTTACTTTATCCTGATAAAAAAGTAGATATTTTGACGAACATAGATGGTGAAGAAGGATTAGAAAGTACTAGTTTAAACAAAGCAATTAGTCAGTTTAAGGAATTAGCTGATCGACTACCTAATCCAGCTCTGACCACCTTAGATTTAGCGAGAAGTGCAGATAAGTTAAGCCTAGCTATAGGCATCAGTAATCAAGAAGATTCTAGTGCAATCGAAGCCTCTTGGGATCATTATAATTGGGAACAGCTCATTATTAATTTACTAGCACTTTATACGATTAGAAATCTATCAAGTAATTGGGTTCAAAAATCAAGTGTAACTATCAAAATGGTAGAAAATTTTGAGTATTTAAGAACGGACTTAAAAGAATCTTATGTCCAATATATTGGTCCAAAGCAAGACTTTAATGATTATCCTTACTTAATTAAAAATATTAATAAAAAGTTCGAAAACGAAAATGCTAAGATTTGGAAAATCGTAGTAAGTAAAGACTTTAACGATTTATTGGATATTTTAAAAATCTACTTTACGGCTAAACAAGTGCCACCAACGTCAAGTGATTTTGCAATGGATGTTAAGCAGAGTTTTGATGATTCAGTAGTAAGAACCTTTGAACTTAGTGAGCGAGGATTTATGTTAGCTCAGGAAGATTTTTTAGCTGACTAGAGAAGGTAGGCTAAAGATGTTTGATTTGAAAACTTTGATGGTCATTTTAACAAGTGTTGAATCTTATTTGAAAGATAATCCAAATAATACGAAAAGTATGAATAAATATCTTTCGAGTGGGCCGTCTTTTAAACTGAATTTTGGTAATAATTTAGGCTTAGCTAAACTGTTAGGAAATCTTATCCACTGGTTTGACTTAGCATGTGTAGCGGGGCTATTTTTAGCCCTAATTTGGATGATTCGTAGTACCTTAGGCAATAATGGGGAAAGTAGAGCAAAAGGTGTAAGAACACCAGTGTGGATTTATCTAAGTTTTTTGCTAGTTCATCTGATACTCTTAGCTTTATTTTCTTACACTCCTTTATCAGGCACGCAAATTATCAACCTTGTTGTTTTTATAGTTAGTGAAGGAATTTTAATGTTTGGTTCTGTCCTTTTGTTTAGTTTAGGGACGTTTTATTCTGAACTTTACATTATGACTAAACAACCTCAAGCCCAAAGAAACGCTCAGGCTAATTATCGCTTTATGATAATTAGTTTGGGGGCTGTGGGAGCTTTATCAATTCTAGTTTTAATCATTTAGATCATTTAGTAAGGTAGGATTAAAAATTGAAAAAGCATCTAAAAGTATTTAAAGAGATTTTAACTCAAGGCATCATTTTATTAAGTTTAGGAACAATAGTGGGATTAGTAATTACTTTGATTTTCACAATTGAGTGGTGGAAAGTAGGCCAGTAATGGATGATGAAAAAGAAAAAAGTATTCAAGAAAAAGTAGATAAAATAAGTACAATACAGCGAGTATTTTTAGCTGTATTATTAATTACAATGGTGTTTTATCCAATTACTTCCTGGATATTTAACTATAAAGCTCCTAGTGTGTATTTAACCTTACTCTTTATTGAAGGAATATCGTTATTAATACTTGCAGCTATTAAAGTAAAAATTCAAGTATCAAATTTTGCTAAGTATTATAAAAAGATTTATCTTTCCCAACATCCTGATAGAAGTCAAGGTTTAGAAGAAACCGAGGACAAAAAGAGTACGAAAAAATAGTTTTGAAAAAGTGTTGAACGTGCTACACTTGAATTGATTAACATTTTATTTTAATTTTCAACTTAATTTATTTATTTTAATAGATCCAAGGTAGGATTAGCACGTAAAAGATAAGCTTAAAGTTTAGCTTACGTATTTTGAAAAACTATTAATTTTAAACGAAAAATATAAGGACACAAGAAAATTCTGATTTTGTAATTGGGAGTTTTTGTGTCCTTTTACTTTGCTTATTTTAGCAAGTGTTAAAGACAGCAAATAGCAGGATGATTAAAAAGAGAGGACGATTTATTATGACTTTAGAAACAATTATGAGTAAATTTGGTGGCGATTTTAGAGTAACCAGTATGAGAGATAATGATTATGATGACAATGGTGTATTTTGGTTAGAATTTCAAGGTGCAACTTGTCCAATCTGTGGTCACCAAAATTGGTGTGTAACAAATGTTACGGGAACAAAAGTAATTTGTATGCGTGAATCTGGAAATACTAAGTATAAAAGTAAAAAATTAAGAAATGGAACTTTATACTTTTTAGGAAATGATAAAAGTATAAAAATAGATTTATCCAAAATTAGTAAGGTAAAAACCTTAAAGAAGGCTCACAGTAATATTTTGGATTTAATGTACAGAGGAGTATTAAGTAATTATTCATTGACCCATAAGCATTTGGAAGATTTGCATAGACGTGGATTAACTAATGAGATGATTAAACTACATGGAGATAGAGGATTTGGAAGTTACTATGAAAGAGATCCTAAAAATAGACTTACTATTCCACAAGTTTTTATCAGAAGATTAGAAGATGGATTAATTGGTAAAAAAAGTATTTGGGAACAATTTTTAAAGGATACAAAAGACAAAACTCATAATGCAGTAATTAATACCGACTTATGGAAAGGTGTTCCAGGATTTTATCAATCAGTTCTTGATCCAAAAAAAGAAGGATTAACTTCTAATCCAGAACAATCAAAATTATCTTATCCAATTTTTGAAGCTACCGAAGGATTATTAGTTCCTTACTATGATGAATTAAATAGACTAATTGGCTTTCAAAGTCGAGTTGATAATGTTAAGAAGAAATTAGTTATTGTTTCTACCTATAGTGTTGATTACAATGGTAACGTTACTGATTATGGTAATACTCAAAACAAACAGTACTATGTCGACTTTAACTCGAAAAACGGTAATTATTCTATTTATTTTAATGCTAAGGGATGTAATGAAAACAATTTTGAAAAAGCATCAAAAATGTTTTCTGGAAATGCTTTTGAAGAAAAAAGTAAGGAATTTACAATTGAAGATAAGCCCTTTGGATATAAGTTGAAGCTTGAAGAGGGTGGAAAGTATTTTTGGGTATCTAGTGGGAATAAGAACTATGGTACTCATTCGGGTTCGCCAGTTCAAGTTGCTTATAATCCCAAGATTGCACGTTTGAATCCAAGTAATAAAGCAGATTTTATTAAAATCAAAAAATATACAACTAAGAAAAAATCTATCTGGCTTACAGAAGGTGGTTTAAAGGCAATTGTAGCTGCAAACTATCTTCCAGCTATTTTTTCTAATGACGAACTAGAAAAGTATGGTAGAGATGTTTTAGGAGTAGCAGGAGTCAATTCATATGCTAAGTTTATTCCAATGCTCAAAAAATTAAACGTGCGTACTGTAACTACAGCGTATGATATGGATTTTATTGAAAATAAACAAGTTATGGAAAACTATCGAAAAATGTTAATTGAACTTAAGAAAAACGGTATCCAAGTGCGCATTGCTCACTGGGATGGTAGTAAAGCAAAAGGTATTGATGATGCTTTAGTAAAAGGATTGGACATTTCTTTCCGTACACTTTAGTATTAATCAAGAAAAAGAAAAAAGTAAGGAATGAAAAATGTTAAGAAGTATTGTAGGATTAATTATTGGAATAGTTATTTTTATGAAGATCTTGGATTTTCGTAATAAGGCGTTTAAAAGAAAAGTAGTGAGGATTTATTATCGAGATCAAAATAGACGCAAAGCCTTAGAGCAACATTTAACCTCTAAGCAATATATTGCGCCTATCGAAGTACCACCGATGAAAACTAATACTTTTGGAAGCGATAATACTCACAAACAGGATATTAAAAAAGTCACTAAGACAGTGCAAAGAAATTACACGCAAAGTAAAAAGGAAAGTCAAAATGTTGAAGAAACAGCTTTAGAAGTTGATTCAACGTGGAATGAAAATGACATTCCTCCTGAAAAAGAGGCTTTTACACAGTCTGATTGGGATAATAACCTGATTCCACCTGAGAAGGAAGACGATGCTGATCTGTCGCAAGAATTAAATCTTCTTGATAAAGAAATCAAAGAAGATTTTTCAGAAGTTAAGGCGGAAAATGTATCTGAGTCCAAAGAAGATTGGAAAAAGAAAAATGAAGAAGCAATTGATAAGATGCTTAATTTTTAAGGCAATTCGCAAGGATTGCTTTTTTATTTAGAAAAATAATACTAAATATACTTTTGTAAAATAGTAAAGCAACCTAGAATTTCCTAGGTTGTTTTACTATTTTGAGAAAAATCTTTTAATTTACTTTTTTATAATTAAATAATATAATGTACAATATATTATATTATTTAATGTATTGGATATTATATAAGATTAACAATAATATAATTTTTAAATATGAAGTAGTGGTATTTTCTGTTTTTCATAGTTATTAGTGCCCTGAACAGTGAAATTAACAAAATAGTCGAAAGGTGTTATTGAGAGAACCTCTTTGTATGTAGGAATCCCTGTACTGTCTGATTGCGCACAATAATAAAGAAGATTATAATTTAGATAAAAAGTAAGGATGGAAGTAAAATGTATCCACAATTTGAAAAATGGACTCTTAAAAAGAGATTGAAGTATACTCCTAAGATAACTAATGAGGATGTTGAAAAGCTTTCAGATGCTGAATGGGAAAAGATGTTGGATTATTATAATCGTTTCCACAAAAAACGTACACCACTATCATGGAAGGCCTTTTCTAGTGATGAAGGATTGGGGACCAGAATGTTTTGGATTCCTAAAGACTTCTGGGGAATGGTGGAATTTTTTGAATTGGCTGGAATCACTATAGGTTCTATGGCAATAGGTAATATGATTGCGGGAATCTTTTTTTAATTTTGATAGTATTGTATATTACACAGTATGCACAAAGTGTTAAACTGTGTATTTTTTTGTAGATTTTTGCAGTTTAACATGTCTTAAAAATAAACTAGTAAACTTGAATCAGATCAATAAAGAAAGGATGGTCTCCAAAATGCGATTAAAAAGAGCAGAAAAGGTAGTTGAAGATAAAATCTTGAAGAGATCAGCTGAATTATTGCCTAATATTTCTGACTTTAAGGTTTACTTTCAAGTACATAACGATGGTAGTTACTACTTAAACAGTAATGGACAAATTGCATTACAGATTTTAACGGACGAAGATATTTTATCTAAAGTTAACTCAGGACAAATGTTTGAAATACCAAATTATTAGTTGCTTCATTTTTTGCAACATCCCCATCACTAAAAAGGTTAGGGTATTATAAAAAAGAAATCAAAACAAAACTGCTTATAAGGAGCCAACAGGTCTATTTCATGTCGGCTCTTTTTTGTTTGATTATCTATTTTTAGAAAGGAAAGAAATTATGAAAAAATTTCTTTTAAGTAAATACAACCAAGCAAGATTTGGTTTGAGTGTATTAGGTGCATTTTATGGTGCACAAGTATTATCCGTGGGAAACAATGTAGCTTTTGCTCAAGAAGCAGATAGCACAGATGCGTTTTCAACTCACGTTGATACTAGTGGTGGTGCTAATGGTAACTTCTTAGCAAATGTCTTTAACAGTTTTGTCCCAATTGTACAAAATGTAGGTGCAGTTTTACTGGTACTCGCTACTATTATTTTAGGCATCAAGATTGGGGTATCTGGTGCAGTAGGAGATGCTAGAGGAAGAATGAGTTCCATCCAAGGTATCTTTTATGTTTTAGTAGGTGCAGCTTTTATTATCAATGCTAGAGGTATTGTTGGTTTAGTAGTATCAGCAGTTAAAGGTAGCGGAGCCGCAGGGCAATAAGAATGGATAATGGACGACAGAAAGTCATAGTCGACTTATCGGGAGAACAAAAAGAAGTTTTAGGATTTGCGACATGGACACAAGTTGCTATTTCAGGAACGGGCCTAATTTTAGGCGTAATTGTCTTTCAACTAGTTAGATGGTTCTTGAAAGTGGTGGGAGCAGGAGTAGTGGCTTCAGTAACTACTGGTGCAATCTTTTTTGTGATTGTTCTTACTCCGTTCATTATTTTGGCATTTATCCCTGTAAAAGATAAAAATGGAAATGTTTTGTATTACAAAATAAAACAAATCCAGATTAATAGAAATTTTTTAAAAGATGAAGTTGGAACTTACATTAATATCCAACCAAGATATGATGTAAGGTCAGATATTTCATATTGGACTAGAAGAAGGAGGGAAGAGTGATGGCTAAAAATAAATACCATAAGGTAAATACCCAAACAAGAAAATTTCTTAGTTCACGCAATATTTTAATTGGAACAATTGTGATGGTTGTGATTCTTTTCATAAATTCACTAATTATGCATAATTCATGGTTTATTACCATCCTAGTTCCAGCAGCAATTGGCTTATTTGGATTTTTAATTTACCGCAATGCAACCAATCCTGGTGAATTTAGTAAAAAAGTAAATCAAGTCGGTTTCTTTAAAGCTGTTATTGCAACTATCAAGGGTAATCCCGTTGGTAGAAGAGATAGGGACATTAGAAATAGACGCAGACGTTAATCGTTAAACTAACAGCCAGCTGCTTGTAAATGAGTAGTTGGCTGTTATGCTAATAACAGAAAGTGTGAGTAAAATTAATATCATTTTCATACTACTGGGGCTTGGTGCCTTAGGAGTAGTTGGCTTAATTGCTTATCGACACCATCAGAAGAAAAATTTTGATTTAACTCCTAGAGACCGTAGTGGAAACCAGTTAGAAACAGACGAAGACATTCAAAATGATCCCTCTCAAGCAGAGGTATATGAGGGAGATTTTGGCTTTACTGAGTGGGAAGATTCTTTTGAAAGTTTATTTCAGGAATATGGCTTAGTTGATATTCGTAACGGGATGCTTGAATTTGAAACAGGAGAAAACTCTAGATTATTTGTGATGCTTGCGGAAATGAAACAAGCTAATCCTTACTTAAAGACTCATAGCGAACTCAACCAGGCAAGCATATTTATGGAAGTTTTTCTTAATATGCTGAAATCTCCCTTAAAGATGACTGCTCAAAATCAAAAAGTAGAATTAACAGATTTTTTGAATGAACTCCAAGAACAGTCCCAATATATGAAAGGGTCAAATGATGCCATGAAAGAATATGCCAGAAATGTTCTAGATAATACTAAGGATTATCAAAAAGAAGCTGATCGTTTCGAAAATAGAGTTTATGCTCAATTCATGGCAATCGTGGAACCTGATGAAGTTTACGGTGATACTACCGAAATCTTAGAACAACGTATTCAAGAAAAAGCGCTAGATAAGTTATTACGACAAATTGTACGTGCTAATGACGTTTTAATGCGAGCAGATCATGGCTTGGTCGCTTTAGATCAGTATGGTTTAGTCGAAGTTCTTCATAATACTTTCCATCGTGAATCATCAATTAAAGTCCGTTTTGAAGATATTATTAAAAGGCAACGAGTTGGACTTTTTACTACTGCTAAACAGCCTGACAAACTCTTTAAAGAAGTCAAAGAGCGTATTGAAATTGAAAATAAATTATTAGCTCATGCTCGAGATGCCATGTGGCTCCAAAAACAAATTGATTTAGCAGATAAACTGGTTCAAAACCAAGAAATTTCAAAGACTACTCAAAATTCAGAGGATACTCTTAGTGAGTTGGCCAACTTGGATTAATAAAAAAATAGAAGGGAAGTAAATATAGTGGGAATTTTTAAGAAATACTTTAACAATCAAGATTCATCCCCAAATGATGAAGAGCAGCAAGAAAATCAATACACAGAAGATAGTGAGTATGTAGATGAAGAAGATTATTTACAAGAGGATAATGAATCTACCTTAGAAGATTCCGTAGAAATTGATGACTACTTAGAAGAAGACCAAAGTTTAGAATATGATGAAGATGGAGAAAGCAAGGCCGAGGAAGATGAATATTATAAAAAAAGGCTATCCCCAAGTACTGAAATTGGTCAACCTAGCTTAGTAAATATTATAGGTAATAGTTACTGGGCTACTGATGATGTGATGCAAGAATACTTTATTATGAGAGAAACCATGCGTCACAGAACCTATGGGATGCCAATGTATGTTCCGCCTTCTGCTTACCCACGCCAAGTGGATAGCGATATTTTTCAAGGAATTTTAGCTCAAGGTAATGTTGATCTAACAATGGACATAATCCCAAATTCTAGAGCCCATAGTATCAAGAAACTATCTAACACTTTAAATATTATTGAAGCTAACGCTGAATATCAAAGTAAAAAAGGACAAAAATTTCAACAAAGAGAAAATGTTACTAAGTACAATGATATTGATAACTTGTTAAATGAAATTCAGTTCGATGATGATCGAATGTTTGATGTAAACACCAGTATTATTGTTTATGGAGATTCAGAAAGAGATATGAATCAAAATGCTAATACCGTAGAAGACTTATTAGCCGAAAATGGAATGTCTCTTACCCCGTATGTAAGACGTGTTAAAAGTGGGTTTGTTGAAAACTTGCCAATGGGGGTTAGAATGCCAAATTTAGATGATACGTTTCGTCCAGTTAACAGAAAAGCTCTTTCCGTGATGGATATGGCACTTAATGCTGCTGGTCGTTTTAATGGGGGCATCCCTTTTGGCTATAATAAGGCTACTCCTTCTCAAAATACCGAGTTTTTAAATATCTTTGGTACGGAAGCACACCGCCCAAACTCATATAATATGGGCATTGTTGGGGAAACTGGTGCTGGTAAGTCTACTACGAATAAAGTAAAAATTGGACGAGAAACAGCTATCTTGGGGTATGAACACCGCTGCATTGATCCAGATGGAGAATACATCTTACTTGCTAAGAAGTTGAGACAACTTAATTTAAACATCACTTCTGATGCAAAGTTCGTTATTAACCCTTGCGCTGTTGCTTTAACTGAAACACCCCTTGAGGAAGAATATAACGATGAAGAGGAAGCAGATCATAACTTAACTAGTGAAGAACTAGAAGAATTAATTATTAATGCTAACGATGGGCGCCAAGTAGTTACTCACGAAGACGGAACTAAATATGTTCAAAAAGTAAATATCAATCAAATGATTTCTAACGTAGAAGGATTTGTTAATGAAATTTTACTTACTAGCGGTGCTAATAGTGCAATGAATCCAACAGAAGCTGCAAGACTCGATGAAGCAATTATGGATGTCATTAATAAGTTGGGTATTACTAGAGATCCGAGTTCACTCTATCAGGAAGAGGGTGGAGAAGTTGACAATCAATATTATGCACACTTACCAAAGCCAGAACCTACTTTAAGTGATATTTATCAGCAATTGGAAAAAAATAATCAAACTTCTCAAGGAATGCTTGATCCAAAACTCTCACGTTTAGTGGATGCATTAAAGCCCTATTTGAGAGGAGGAAGTAAGCCAATTTTTGATGGCCAAACTTATTTTGGTAAAGGTCGTTCAAGAACTCTTAATGACTATAAATTTGTCAATTTTAATATCTCAGAATTAGATGGTTCTTTAAAAAGAGTTGCTTACTATGTAATTACTCAATACTTGTGGGAAAGATGGATGAAGAACCCTGATAAAAGTACTGTTAAAAAGGTTTTAGATGCTGATGAAATCTTACAATTTATTGATGATAAGACAATGTTTGAGTTCTTTGAAAGAATTGTAAGACGTTGTCGGAAACGAAATGGTTCTTTATGCTGGCTTACTCAAGATATTGAAAGATTCCAAGGTAATCCTCAAGCTAAGGCATTAGTAACTAACTCCGAGTTTATGTATATTCTTCAAACTAACCCAGAACACCGAGAATTAATGAAACATGCAATTGATCTTACAGATGGAGCACTAGATATACTTACAGGTCACCCTAAACCTGGAGAAGGAATTTTACGTGCAGAAGGTGAAAGTATCTGGATTCAGGTAAATCCTACTAAGGAAGAATTAGACTTTGCCGAGTCAAACCGTGCAATTCGTTTAGAACGTGAGGGCAGTAACTTTATAGATTTGGTTAATAAAAAATTAGAGTAGAAAGGTTAATCATATGAAAAATGCAAAAAAGAACTCCAAGCATAGATTAGGTAAATTACAGCTGAGTCTCTTAATTATTGTTGGAGTTTTCTTTGTTGGTGGATTTCTTACGTTTGCCAGTACAGCACCAAAGTATGCTACTCAGCAAAGATCTCTTTTAACCACTCTAAATAATGGATTTAATAATGGAAAATCTCTTCTCAGTGCCCCCGTTAGAGGGTTTAGTGCTGCCGTTGGGGATGCTGTTAAAGGAAAGGGATTTCACCCAATTAAGGAAACTAAGCAAATATATCATAATGATAGAACCCACGATTTTTTGGGACGACAAGATGAAGAGATGCTAAAGTACCAGCATGAATTTAAGCAATTTAATAAGAATTTTAAACCTATTAGCTTAGATACTGGAATGTATAATGGTAAAAGTGATGGAATAGTTTCTTTAGGAAACGATTCAAAATTGACGAAGGCGCAGAATCAAAAAATAGATAAAGAGTTTACTTCTTCATATAATAAATGGTTAAAGAGTCAAAAAAGTACTCCTACATCAACTGTTGCGAAAGCAAAAGCGATGGAATTAATGAAAAATGCATATACTAAAGTACTGGGATCAAAAAATAAGCGTGTTCAAGAACTAACTAAAGCAGATGCGAAAAGTGATAAAGAATTAAAAAAGACTCAGAAAGATTTAGATAAAGGAAAAAAAGATAGTGAAGATGGTGAGCCAAGCTCGTTTAGTGGAAAAATTGCTCATGCTCTCTTATATCTGTTTTACTCTTCTGGTATTGGATCTTGGCTATCTAAAAGTGGGCCAGGGTCAGTAGTATTTGGTATCTCCTATAAATCAGGGATGTCGGGAGCAGAAATGTACTCGCAAATTGCTACTAATATGAATGCGACGCCTTTTTCTTCTGTTTACCCTCCAAATGCTTATACGGCAAGTATCTCAACGGTAGCTCAAAAAATTGGCCCAATTTTTTTAGGACTAGCTGCAGTTTTAATTGTAATCTTCTTTATTGTACTGAATACTAGACTGGGAGTAGGACAAGTATTTAATCCTGTGCGTGCTAGAGAAGATTGGTATAGAGGATTATGGGATACTGTTTTAGCTGTTATGGGTTGCTTATGTTATGGCTATTTTATTAGCATGATTTTGTATATTAATGATGCTTTTGTAGTAGGGCTTGCCAATTTTATGGCAGCTAATACTACTGGCTCAAAGGGTTATTCTATTCTTTCAGAAGCTGTCACTTTAGGTTTTAGTCAAGATACTGTTAACATGCTTACTTCGGGAACATTTTTGGGGAGTGAATTTGTTGGTATTGTCTTCTCTATCATTTATTTAATTACTTATATTGGATTAGCTGTTTATATCAAGTATTACTATTTAATGCGTGAAATTGCGTTTACAATTTTGTGGGCACTTGGGCCCTTATTTATTGCCTTCTGGCCAACGAATTGGGGTAAAAATAGAACAATCAGTTGGTTTAGAGAAATTGTAGGAACAGTTTTTATTCAAAGTATTCATGCATTAACATTGACCTTTATGGCCTTTTTAATGGCTTGGAATAATAGAAATTGGGCAAATGCAAAAAGTGATATAACTACATCCAGTAACTTTGATTCAGCTGCCCAAACTTGGAGCTCGATGTGGGGAAACTTTACTCATTTCAATATTCTTGGTGGTGCTGGAAATCTTATTAAAGGTGCTGGTCAAGCTGCAGGCATAGTAGGAGGAAATACACATGTAAGTGGCGTAGCAGGACACTTTGAAACGATGGTTATTGGGTGGATAATTATGTTACTATTCCAACCAGTTTCAAAATCTCTTGCAGATTTATTTGGTATTCGAGCTAATATGCTAGAAAACGTCCATCAAAGTACTTCTCAAACTTTAAAATCAGCTGCAGTACTTACTGGTGGTGCAATTGCTGGAGCAACAGCTTTAGGAATAGGAGCTCATGTTGCTGGTGGTGCAGGGCTAGCTTCTGGCGTTAAGTCTTTAAGCAAAGGAGCACAAGCTTTTAAAGCAGCTGAAAATGGTAAGAAAGGTGCAGCTTTTAGAAATGCTTTTAAAAACCAATGGAATAATGAAAATGATCCTCTTAATAAAGTAAGGGCAAAAGTTGCTAAAAAAACAGCACAAATTAGCGGTTTTGCTGGTAGAACTGTGGGGCAGATGGCAGGCCAACGCTTAGGAAATACTTTAGGCGTAGATGGTTTATCAACAATGGCTGCTACTGTAGCAGGTGGTGAAATTGGAACAAGAGCGTCTAATTTAGTAGCTGGTAAACTCTCTGGTTTAGGACTTAAAAAAGCAGACCCTAACCGAAAGAAAAAAGAAAACTTAAAAAATAATCTTAATAAGGCTACTCAAAAAGCTACAACGCAAGGTATTAAAAAGGGAGTGGATAAGTCAGCTGGATTAGCAGAGCAACTTAAAAAAGCAACACAAAATCCTAACTTATCTAAGGATGAACAGCTTCAACAAGTTATTGCACAAGCTCAAAAGAATTCGTCTTATGCGGCAGGCGAAGGAGCTGATCTAGATGAAAATGAAGCATTTGAAGCACGAGCAAGTCGTTTAACCGAGGG
Organism: Lactobacillus sp. PV037; assembly: GCF_014522345.1. Classification (NCBI taxonomy): domain Bacteria; kingdom Bacillati; phylum Bacillota; class Bacilli; order Lactobacillales; family Lactobacillaceae; genus Lactobacillus; species Lactobacillus sp. PV037. The sequence goes on from NZ_CP041985.1 coordinate 39,820, forward strand.
AGCAAATAACTATAAAGATGCAAATAAAGTTTTTAATGCTTATAAAGAAAGAGTAAATAAGTCTAACTTATCTCCTAAGCAAAAGCAAGCTGCTATTCAAGCAGGAGCAAAAGCTATGATTCAAGCAGGAGCACCAGCTTATGATCCAAAGGTATTTTTTGATCGGAAAGGTTTCGCAGATGCTCAAAGTGCTAGTGAGAATGCTAAGAAAACTTATCTTTCTAACTTAGAAAATCTTTATAATAACGGTTCTCTTCCTAATACTCCAAGTGTTAGTGAGGTTCCATTTAGTGATTGGAGGAAATCTACTCAGTTTAAACAAGATTATGAGCCACAACTAAAACAAAAGACGTTAGAAGTTGCTCAAAATGCCTTAAATAACTCTAATGGGCATATTTATGGCAATGTAGATACGGATAAATTTGCTAATGGTCTAGCTAACTCAACTGGCGTTATGATTAACTCAGATATTTTTAGTCAAGAAGCTGCAAAGCACCTTCAAGAAAATGGATTAAGTGATGCTCAAGCTGCTTCTATTGCCAATGTAGGTTCTAGTATCCCTGGGCAATCATTGACTGAAAAAGTTGATATTCCAGGAACAAGTGGTGGACAAGCACAAATTTTAAATGCAGAACTTTGGAAAGATTTAAATAACCAAAGTGCTCAAACTGCTAATGCAACTTGGGGAGGACTTCCGAAAGTTAAAGGCTCAGATTTAGACACTTTGACTACCTTAGGAGGAGATAACGTTTATGGGGGATTAGTCAACCGTAATGATGTCAGCCCAAGTGTAGAGGGAATTGAAGCGGAGATTGCTCAAAGAGATGCAGCAGCATATACGGCTGAAGGACGGAAAAATTGGGCAGATTTCAAAAACGCTAGCGATCAAGGAGCAAGTTTTAATATACTTAATCCTAGAAATTACTTTACTCCTCAAGGTAGTACACAGCCGACTAAGTGGGATTTAGAAGCTCAAGAAAGAATTAGCAATAACCCTGATCTTAAACCTTTTGTAAGAGGAATGGATTTAGAAGGTGCCTACAAAATTCTACCTAAAGTAATTGATCCCCAAGGTAATAGTGGAATAGCAATTAAGCCAGGCAGTTTTAGAATGGCTATCGAAAATACCCACTCACTTTTACAAGCACAAGATGAAGATGGAAACTGGTTTGCAGTAGGAAATGTTGGTAGTGGTGATGGAACTCTAGGAGCTGGTAAGGTAGTTTACCAGGACTTAGATTTAACTCCTGATGGAATGCCAAGTATTCACTATGATACAGATGCACATAGAATCTCTAGTCCTTATACTTTAGATAGTGAGGGAGAAAAGATTCCAACCACTTTAGTTAATGGTACTCCAAGTTTAGGAGATTTCTTCCCTAACTCTGCTATTTTAAATAGTATGAAAGTTACGCCAGGAGATTTTTATCACTTACCGGAATCTCCAATTTTGAAAAAAGAGCTTGATTATGGCTCATATCCAACGGTTGAAGATTACAGCAAATACAGCGACTTTAGATTGCAAGGTAATAATAATAATGCAGTGATTACAGCAATGAATCCTGCTAATGGTGCAAGGGAAATTATTAGTCCTTTTGCACATAATAACAATGAATTTAAATCACTACCTAGCGATGTAAATTACTCTATCCCATTGGTGAATAACGGAGAAACAGGTTTGGATATAAATGCTGCCGCAATTCCTGAGCTCTTTTACAATGGTAATATTTCTCAAAATCAAAGAAATCTTTCTAAGGAAGTTATGGATGACTTTATGAGTAATAATCGTCGTATCAATAGCTTAAATAATTACTTGCACGATACTCTTTTACCTTACACAACTCCTGATATTAGGAACTTTATTTCTAACCATCCAGGAATGTTGTCGGCAACTAACTTAGATACCTTCTATAAAGGGCTTTATGAAGCATGATGAAACAAGGTAAGAAAAAAAGGGTAAACGTAGAAAATAAGGGAACATTTTCAAAGCTCTATAATTTCATAGCGTTTATTCTCTGCTGGTGTAGTGTAGGATTTGGATTTGTAATATTTATGACTACGGCTTCTTTTAGAGATTTACTGATTATTTGGTCAGTTACTCCAATTAGATACTTTTTATTTGATTTGTTTCCCGATAGGAAAAGACCGCTTCAATTTGATAAAGCTATCCCTTTAACTATTGTTATGCACTACTGGATTTTAGTTTATCCAATTCCTGGTGGAAAGGTCTTAGCTCGAGTTATTGGAGTGACACTTGCAGGAGGAAGAATCATCTATAATGGTTATGGATTGCTGTTATATGATACTTACCATCTCTTTATCAAGAATAAGATGATACATTCAAAAACTACTTCGTCAGATAAAAGTATAGAAGAGAGAAAAAGTGTTGTTAATGATGTAAGTAACAGTAATTTGGTTAATCAAAGAAAAAATGAAATTCTGCAAGCAGAAAAAAATTGGGAAGAAACTTATGATAAAACTGTTATTGATGACTGGAACTTTCCTGTCAGAAGATATTTGTACACTAATGACCAATACTTTAAGATTCAAGAAGTGGGTGCTAAGTTAATAGATAAGCCCGTGTATAAAAATAATAAATAGAAAAAGCTTCTTTAGCATTTTCTATCCCGTCAGCAGGGATGGTTAATACTAGAGAAGCTTTCTTTGTTTTTCTAATTCTAATAAGTCTAATTTTATATCACTAGATTGGCGATATTTATTTTCTGTAATGACTAGAAACTTAAATCCACAGTTGATTAAGGTTGAAACTAAGTTTAAAATAAATTGATTTTTAGGATCACAGTATTTTTTGTAAGTCTTCCATACTTGAAAGTCAATATCATTATCATACCTTTCACCACAGAAAAAAAGAACCTTGTAACTCATTATTTGATTAATTTGGAGATTCATTACATTTAGTGAAATGTACCCTTTGTATTTATAAACATCTTCACCTTCATTTTCTTTAATAAGAAAGCGTAAGGTAGGTGCTACCTCTGTGTTTATTGCCCCAATTTTTGACATTATAGAAATCTTAGTTAAAAAGGTACTTTCCATATCTTTAATTGGATCAACAAAAATTTTCTCAATCTTGCTTTTCATGTAATTTCAAATTTCTTTTAATTTTCGATTCTTAAACTGTTAAGTAGTTTACCATTAATTCTAATTAATCTAAAGTCTTAAGTTTAAAATTTAAGATGTACGATTGAGTTTTTCTTTTTGATTATCACTATTAATTTCTTGGATATATTGGTCAGTTGCACTAATTCCAGTATGACCTAGCTGAGTAGCAACTACCATAACATCTTTTGTCTTTTCGTATAATTCAGTGCCTAATGAGTGACGTAATTTGTGTGGGGTAGTACGACTTCCAAAGGCGGTTGAGTAACGATTTACTAGAGCTTCTACAGTGTTAGTCGCAATTCTTTTGGCTGGTTGGTGTCCTCTTTTAGCTAAAAAGAGAGCGGATTCATATTTATCTACTCCATAGTGTTCTTGTCTAATATCAAGATAATCTTTTAGATATGGGATTGCCCATCTTGCAACAAGTGGAGCATCCCTCCGACCACCTTTTCTAGTGACATAGATCCTTTCTTGGGCTAAATCAAGGTCCTTAACGTTAAGTCGAGTCAGTTCAGATATTCTAATTCCAGATCCTAAAAGAAGTGAGACAATGGCTAAATCACGTTTTTTGTTGAATAGAAATAAAGTATGTGCCTGGGTACTAATATTCACTTCGTAGTCATGTTCTATGAAGTTAATCCACTTGTGCTTTTTCTCGCCAGTGTATAAGAGAGGAGAGAATTTAGCATTACGATAGGCGAGCGTATCCTTGGTTCCTTTTTCTAATGGAATTTTTAGCATAACGTTTCTGTAAAAGTAAGGTTCACCATTATTAAAATCCGATGTTACTGTTAGGAAATGATATAAAGACCGAAGGGCTTTTATAGTGCGATTTAAAGTAACCTTTTTACTAGTAGTATGCTGTTTATTGATTTGAGTACGTAAGTAGGTAAGGTATTGATTAATATCTGTTGTACGTAAGTTTTCTAAGATTTCTAAATTAATATCTTTATTACTATCTATTTTTTCTAGTGATACCGTAAGATTATGAGCCTGTCTTAACCAGGTGAAAAATCGTCTAAACTCAGTTAAGTATTGATAAACGGTAGTAGTAGCTAGATTGGGCTGATTTGCATATAGTGTAATATATTTTGGTAATTTTTTTAACTCTTTAGTGATTAAGCTTTGATACCCTTGCTGATCCATAGTTATAATTAATCTCCTTTATAAATAATTAAGATTAATTATACCACTATTGATTAAAACATTAAGAGAATAAAAGTAAATCTAAACTTTAAATCTAAAAATAAAGGGACTTCCTAACGGAAGTCCCAAATAACTAGTACCAACCATGAGCTTGCCAGAAGCTTTGAGCAGCACTCCATGAACCATATCTATTTTTAACGTAGTTGTCAGCTACTCTTTCTTGATTTGCTGGGGAGTAATCACCATGAAGATAGCCTGGAAGGAGTTGATAACGACCATAAGCACCTGATGAAGCGTTTTGAGCAGTATAAGAACCACCTGATTCTCGAGCAGCAATCCATTCCTTAGCGCTTGCTTCATTTCCGCTAACTGATGAAGTATAGGAAGTAGAAGATTGGGGATTTGTTTGAGTGGATTGACTAGGAGTGGTATAAGTTTGAGGAACATTTTGACTAGCAGTAGATTGTGTATTAGTGCTAGAAGTTTGTGAGGGAGCAATACTGTTTAAAGATTGAGAAGCTTGACTTTGAATACCTTGGTTAGTAGTGGTAGCTTTATCTTTGTTATTAGTAGTACCAGGAGCATTAACTTCTAATTTCTGGTTTTCAAAAATTAAATTACCACCGTTTTTAAGGTGATTGTCGTTAACAATTTGTTCAACAGTAGTTTTGTGTTCGTTAGCAATCTTCCAAGTAGTATCACTGTGTTTAACAGTTACAGTATCTGCATTAGCTTGAACAGAAGTCATTGTTTGACTAGCTCCAGCAACTGCTGATCCACCAATAAATAATAATAAATTCTGTGCTTTCATAAAAAGTCCTTTCTTGTTAATCAATAATTGAATTTGACTTAATTCTAAAACAAAGATACAGGGGTGTGGTTAAATACCAAAATAGGATAAATGTTACAAAATTATTACAACTTTTTAGAAAGAGTAAGTGAAAACTACTAATTTTGAGTTGATTTTAGTAATCCACAATTGAAGATAAATCCTTTATAAAATATAAATACAATAAGACTTCAAAATAGATAGGAAGAAGATAATGACATCCCTTAAAGAGAAACATACTTTCAAAATAATCTTTAAAATAATTTTTTATACCTCCTTACTAGCTATTGTGGCAGCAGTTGGGTTATTTGCTTATTATGCCAAAAGTGCGCCCCAACTTTACCAAAGTAAATTACAAAATGGTGGAGGAGCAAGTATATATCTAGATAACGGAAAATTTTTAACAACTTTAGGGTCAGAAAAAAGAATTTATCTACATCAAGATGAAATTCCGCAAACTTTAAAAGATGCGGTAGTTTCAATTGAAGATAAACGTTTTTATAAAGAGCCTTTAGGAGTAGATCCAATTAGAACTGCTAAATCACTTTTATCTAATATTAAACATGGCCATATAACTGCGGGAGGTTCATCAATTACGCAACAATTAATTAAACTGTCCTTTTTCTCAACTTCTTCAAGCGATAGAACTATTAAAAGAAAAGCTCAAGAAGCGTGGCTGGCTATGAAAGCTAGTAGAAGCTTTAGTAAAGACCAGATATTAACTTATTATATGAATAAGGTATATATGAACTATAATGTTTATGGAATAGGCTCAGCATCTAAGTTTTACTATAATAAAAAACCAAGTGAATTAGATTTGTCACAAACGGCACTTCTAGCTGGGATGCCAAATGCTCCTACAATTTTTGATCCTTATAAATATCCTGAGCAAGCAACTTATAGACGTAATTTAGTATTAGACGCAATGCTCAAAAACAGCAAAATTACCCATGATCAATATATACAAGCAAAAAAAGAAAATATTAAAGAAGGACTTACCTATAATCATCCCTTACAATCAAAATCAAGTCGAATTAATGATCCTTATATTAAAGAAGTAATCACTGAAATCAAACAAAAGGGGTTTGATCCTTATAATGACTCACTTAAGGTAACTATTAATTTAAACCAAGACTTACAAAACGAGATATATAAATTAGTAAATGAGGGCAAGGTACACTTTACTAATGATAAGATGCAAGTCGGGGGAACAGTTCTTGATCCCCAAAATGGACATGTTTTAGCTATTATTGGTGGGCGTAAGCTACCTAAAGTAGAATTTGGATTAGATAGGGCAGTACAGACGACTAGATCGTCAGGATCGACTATTAAACCGCTTCTCGATTATGCACCAGCAATTCAATATAAGAATTGGTCAACAGGACGGATTTTAAGTGACACGCCTTACTTTTACCCTGGTTCAACAATTCTAGTGAATAACTGGGATAACGGGTTTAAAGGTAATATGACTATGCGCTATGCTTTAGAGCAGTCAAGAAATGTACCAGCTGTTAAGACTTTAAGTGATGTAGGATTGAAGCGTGCAAAAAAGTTTGTAGCACCAATGGGGATTAATATCACTAAAAACGCAGGACTTTCAGTGGGATTAGGTGCTGATGTATCATCTTTGCAATTAGCAGGCGCTTATGGTGCATTAGCTACTTTAGGAACGTATCATAAGCCGCAATTTATCTCTAAAATTTCAACAGTAGATGGAGATACCTACCGCTATGATGTAAGTGGTGAAAGAGTAATGAGTGCTAGCACGGCTTATATGATTACTGATATGTTAAAAGGAGTAATTAAAAGTGGCTCAGGTACACAAGCACAAATTCCAGGACTTATTCAAGCTGGCAAAACAGGTACAGTTAAGTACTCTGATGAAGAATTACGTCAATATCCAAGCTACAATGATACTCCTAAAGATTCTTGGTTCGTAGGGTATACCCCTCAAGATGTGGTTAGCATATGGACAGGTTATGATAATCTTAAAGATGGTAAAATCTCAGGAGAAGGGGAAAATAGTGCTCAAGCCCTTTATAAAGCAATAATGGAGTATATTTATAAAGAAAAAACAAAAGATAAAACTATTGATTGGAAAATGCCTGATAGTGTAGTTAAACAAAAAGGTGAATTATATGTAATAGGGCATGAGCCTAAAGAAAAGAAGAAAAAGAAAGCTAATAAAAATAGTAGTAAAAAAGAAAGAGAACATGTAGGGCAAGAGGAACAAGATATAAACAATTCTAGTGTTCAAAGAAGTTCACAGTCTGAGCAAAATCAAAATAGTCACCGAGTATATAGAAGAGTAATTAGAGGTTCTCAAAGAACTAGAGATGATACACAAACGCAAGATTATTCTCAAACTCAGCGTCAAAATTATGATGATAACCAAACTTCTCGTTCTTCCTCATCTAGGAATGTTACACAAAATGCTCCGAATACTTCACAGTCTTCTCGAGAATCTAATGAAAATTCCAACTTGGAGTTTTACAAATACTATAACTAAGAGTCTAAAATAAGAAGTAGACTTTTACTTAGGGATGCATTAAAATAAAGACATAAATTAATTCTATTTGTATCTTATTTGTTTAATTTCAATTCCATTGTGGAATTTAAGTGAAGTAAAATTTTAAGCTATAAGTTTAGCTTAAGTAGCATTTAAAACTTTTTATTTTTAATGTAAAACATAAGGACACAGAAAATTTCTAATTTTATGATTAGGACTTTTTGTGTCCTTTTACTTTGCCCAAATTTTAGCAAGTGCTGGAAAAGGACAATTTGAGAGGAATAGATTGATTTAGTAAAAATCATTATTTAAAAGAATGTCGGAGGAATTATTATGTTAAACAACGATTACATCAGAGTAGTAGTAGCTAATGAAGATACAGGGAGATTCACAACAGGTATTGTTCGTCCAAATCCTAATGACTTTGTGGAGCTTTTTGAAAGTACTGATTTAGATGGTAAGTACATGCAAATTGGTAAGTATGAGTATTTTGTAATTTTTGACGTTAAACGTCAAAAAGCACAATATCCAATTACTGCTATGACGAAAATTCGTGGAATTTTCAATAGACGTTATAAGACTACTTTAAGAGGTAGTTTTGTAATTGCCAAAACCAATGATGCTGGGAGACCAGTTACTCTATCTGATGATGAAATTAACAATGTTATGAAGCATTTGATCTTAATTAGCGATACCCAACGAACTAACACATTTCCTGTGGTAGAAGTTGCTGGAGCCGTTGATTAAATCTAAGTAAAGGTATTTTTTATTTGAGCATTAAGATATAAGGATTTCTCTTGTATTTTAGTGCTTTTTGTTTTTAAAAGGAGAAAAATCATTATGAACAAGGAAAAATTTGTAGAGGTTGCAGTTCAAGATATGCTAGGTATGAAGAGTGTTTCTTTCATTAAGTTGCCATTAAGTGATGAAGAAATGGAAGAAGTTTATACGCACTTTAACCATGAGGAACTTTACAGTGAGGTAGTTAACTGGAAAGGGTTTGAATTTACTGACTTTGTGAAGTATCAACTTAATTTATCTTACTTGAATGAGGTAGTTAAGTTCTTAGCAGATAATCATCTTTATACTTATAAAGATTTATACAACTGGGGACTAGAGAACAAGCACATTTATGACCAGTTCCGTGACATTTCGGAATTAGATGAAGTGTTTAAATACTCATCACCGACTGAAATCTTAAAAGCTGCATACAATATCAACTTATCTGATGATTATGTTTATATTGATACTAACGGCCAAATTTCGACTTGCAACAAGTTTGAAAAGGCTAAAATTCTTAAAGATTTGGGTTCAGGTATGATGTATCACATTACTGATGAAATTGATAATGAATTATTAAAATAAATGGTAAGGAGATTAAGAATGTTTGAATTAGCAGCATTATTTATTATATTTTTTGTTCCTGGATACATTTTAGGAACATTTACTGGTAGTAAAAGATTTTTTGAAAAGTTTTTTGAATAAAGTAGTTTTTAACACACTACTATTAAGGAGTTATGTATGGATAAGACAGAATTTAAAGGTAATTTTATTGTATTAGACGAATTAAAGAACTACTTAGAAGATAAGGAAATCAAAGATTTTGATGCTTTATTTAGAGTGATGGTAGAGAAAAAACTTACTTCTAAAGAAGCATTATCAGAATATATCTTAAGCAGTGAATCTGATACAACTATTGTGAAAATTTTAAGAACATTAATTCAAGATTTAAAAGGTATTAAACTTTCAAATTTGACTATATTTGATTCAAGTGTGAAAGTCGGTAAATACATAATGGATAATTTTTCTGGTAAAGATCAGGAAGAGTTAAAAGTATTTTATTTAAATACCAAAAATGAATTAATTGCTGAAAAGACTCTTTCAAAGGGAACGGTCAATAAATCTTTAGCACATCCTAGAGATGTTTTAAGATGGGCATTAATTTATAATGCAACTGGCTTTATAATTTCTCACAATCATCCGAGTGGGAATATAACACCGTCTCCAAAAGATATTGAATTTACTAAAACATTAGTGAAGAGTAGTAAGGATATTGGGATTGCATGTTTAGATCACTTTATTGTAAGTGATTGGACCTACTTATCTCTAGCAGAAGAACATTTAATGTAACGTAAGGAAAGTACTTTAATACATCTCCAAAAAGTTGTATGAGAAGTACTTTTTATTATGAAATTATTTAATTAAAGGAGAAAATTTATGACAGCAATAAATAAATTAGGTGAATTTACAATTAAAGGAATTTCCAAAGCACTTATTGAAACAATTAAAGAATTTGATGAAAATTACAATCACGATTCTACAAATGTTGCAGAAACGTATGATTTATTAATTGATGAAGTTTCAACTATGATGCTAACAGAAGCATATTGTAGCGGTATAATAGCAAATTTAGACTCTAGTCTTTCAGGGGTTCGCAATTATACTTCTTTACTGGAAGTAATTGAAGAGATTGATCCTGAATGGGCTAAATATATGTTTGAAAATAATAAATTTGATGTTTTTCAACTGATTAGAGAAATGTGGAGACTATGTATTGATAGACTTATTAATTATCATGGGATGATAGATGAGAATATTTTTTCTTCTGATGAAGCATTAATCAAGTACTTAGAAGAGTTATCTAAGATAGATAGTCCGGATTTCTTTGATATTTTCTATGGTGATGAAATCGAACTTATTGAGAGTAAAACTAGATATGTAACTTTAGTAGTAGATAAAATATTGAAAAAGATTAATTAAAAAATTAAAGGTATTAAAGTATCCCAAGTTATGAGTAATTCAAGATTGCTTAAGTAAACAAAAGGATACTTTTTGTTTAAGAAAAGGAAACTAAAATGAATAACAAAACAATTTTAAAATTAATTAACGTAGAAAAGAATATCTTAGCAACATTAAGCTATGATGAGACACCGGTCAATCCTTTGGATTGGGATCATCTAACTCATTACTATTTTACGAACTCAGTCGATGGAATTGTAAAAGAGTTATTTGACAGAAACAGAGAAGCTTATAAACATTTTTATGATAAATTTACTGATGTTAAAGCTTTTTTCAATAATTTAACTCAAATTGCAGAAACCAAAGGAAAGTATATTTTCCCAGTAGTTAAATATCAGCAAGGTAAAGTTAAGTACGAAGTTGGTACTTCTGCAGGTTGGGAACATAACATAGTTGGATGTGCAATTGTAGCTGCTAGAGGTAAAGATAGCGTAAAGATTTCTCTTGATAAAGCTCTAAATCAAGTTCATGCCACGTTAGAAAATTACACTGATTATGTTAATGGAGATGTTTACTTAGTTTCTTTAGAATCACTTACTCTCTCTGGAGAAATAAATCATCATATTGATTCAATTGGTGATATTTATCAAAGTGATATTATTCATAGAAGTAAATATTATCAAGGTGATGTAAGTAAGGCGAGTATCTTAGAAGGACTAAGTAAATTAGAGTATGAAGTAATACCAACAGACTGGTACTCCACTTGTGAAGAAATTAAGGCTTTTTACTATGTAGGTAAGTAAATATGAGTAAAAGTAAAAGGAAATGGTATGGTTTTACCGAGGACTTAGTCTTTGGTGAAGTAATGCAGAGCAAAGGATGATAAAGAATTAAAGAGCATCATTGCATTGATTAAATAATTATACGTAAAACTTAATAAATTAAAGGTAAAACATCCCTAATAACTATGAAGTAGTAATTATGTATTTGAAAGTAATTATTACCCTTAGTAAGGGATGTTTTTTGTGTAAAGAGGAGAAAATTATGGCAAATTTATCAGAAGCAAACGGAACTTTCAGTTTTGAAAAAAATTTTTATTCTAAACATCAAGATTTAATTGATGAGTACTTTAAACTCGCTAAAGAGTCTTTGATTGGTGAATATGGTATTTATATCACTAAAAACAATTTTGATGGAAGTTTTGATTTTGATGGTATAGGAAGAAATTCTATGTATAACACTTTGTCATGGTGTTTAGCACCAGCTTCGTATCAAAGGTATCTTGCTGACAATACTTATGAAAAAGTATTAAAGAGAAAACGAACTATTGATAATTATGTTGAAAGCGATGTAGTACCATTAGAAGTAATCCTTGGTCTTGATGAAGATGAAATTATTAGAGTAGTTGATAATCCTCTTAATATAGATAATAAAAATCTTCTAAAATTAACAGACTTAGATAAAATGTTCTTAAAATTAATCAGAGTATTAGTAAAAGAAGATTCTGTAATTAATTTTGAATATAAAGACTTTGAACCTGGGAGTATCTTTCTAGTTTCTGAAAATGTAACTATTAAGCCTTCATCAAAGTCGCAAATTAAAACCTCGCAGATATTTGAAGTTGTTTCTTATGATAGTGAAGATCTTGGTTATAACGATAACAGTATTATTGAGAACGGGTTCGAATCTGGCTATGATCTTCATAAAGAAGATGATATAAAGATTTTGATTTCAGATTGTCTTGAAGAGTGGTATGAAAGTCAAGATGATAATTTTAGAACTAATTATGTGTTAGAGGACATTATTAATGCACTAAGGGTGTTAAGTGATGAAGATAATGAATATAATGGTCAATTTCGTAGTTATAGATTTGAAGATGAGGCTACTATATCTGAATTAGTAGATGATGCACTATATACGGTGGAATCTATTAAAGAAGGTTAGGATTAAACATGATTAATTGAAAGGTAAATGAACCTACAGTTAATCAATTTAGTTAAAGATATTAAAAACATTCCTATTAATTAGGTAAGGACTTAACAACAGGGATATTTTTTGTATAGAAGTTAAGGAATTAAGGAGAAAATTATGGCAGTTATGGAAAATCGTAAATTAAGTGTAGTTAAAGGTTTAGGTGCAAGCTATGCGGAAAAAATTGATAATAAATGGATTGTATATGGTGCTAAAAGTGCCGTCCTTTATGAAGATGGTTTCTGTTATAAAGCAGATTTAGATGTAAATCAGATACTCACATTACCCGAAGATACACCTATTTATGCTAGTGAAGGGTGCTTTTTTGGAGAAACCTTTGAAAAATCTAATCAAAGAATTATTGGTACAAGTGATGAATATACATCTGTTAAGGAATTTGAAGAATTAGTTAGAAGTACTTTAGATAAGATTGTTGATTGGTTTAAGGATTTTGATGATCCAGAGTTTAAATTAAAGTCTAATATTAAAAATTCATCAGCAACTTTTAATGAAATTGCTGAATGTATTTTTGGATATGTATCTTGGCAATATATGTCAACATGTGTTGATGAAATATTAGAAGATATGGCAGAAAGTCCTGAAAGTTATCCGACGATTTTTGAAGAAAGGTAAATAATTAAAAAATAAAAGCATCCCATGTAGGAAGTGATGAACTTCCTTTAAAAAGGGGCGCTTTTAGCGTCATAAATGATAAAATAATTGACTTAATATACCAAAAAGGTATAATTTTGTTAAAAGGAGATATTATGGAGATTTTTGCCAGTAATAACCGATTAACTAAAAACTTAAGTAATCAAAGAAGTATTATTAGAGAATACGGTAAAGATAGAGGAAACCGAATTGTTGCAAGATTAGATGAATTTAAAAATGCAAATAATTTAGCAGAAATTCCTAGTGATCCACCACCAAGGTGTCATCTATTATCCGGTAATTTAAAGAATAAATTTGCCGTTGATGTTAGTAAAAATTATAGAATAGTATTTGAAGGTTACGATAAAGATGATAATTTGTCAACAAAGAAGAGTCAGATTGTGACCGTACAAATTACTGAAATTGAAGATTATCATTAAGGAGAATTTATTATGTTACACAGAGAAAATAAAATTGAAGCTCCTTCCACCACTTCTGCTGCTGATTTATTAAAAGAAGTTATGGATTTTTATGAAATAACTCAAGTAGATTTTGCTAAACGAATTGGTATTAGTCAGAAACATCTTTCTGAGATTTTAAACCGAAAACAATATATGTCTCCTTTAGTCGCAGTACGTATTGAAAAAGTAATGGGTATTTCTAGTAAGCTACTATTAAATTTAGATGCTGACTTCAAATTAAATGAAGCTAAAGCTCAATTAAAAAAGGAAAATGTAGAATTAAAAATAAATAATCCGCTATTTTTACAGACCTATAGTTGGGTATCAAATCAATAAGCACATTAAAACGCATTTCTATTAAGGAATGCGTTTTTATTATTGGTAGTATCTAAATTCTACCTTTTTTAGTCATGCACATCTAACGATTTTTTTAATGTAATATAGATTTGTTAATCAACTTAGTAGGTGTGAAAGGGATAGAAATATATGGAAAAATTAACCGCAAATAAAGCTCGAATTTTTCGGCAACAATATCGAGTAAAAAAAGAACAACTAAAAGTAGCTTCAAGTGAAATTGAAACTGTTTTGCCGAAATTATTTGAATATCTTTTAGAAAACGATTTTTTATTCGAAGTTGAGACTGGAATTTCAGAGATTGTTAAAACTAAAATTAAGAACAATAAAAGCTACTTCATTTTAAATAATGTGGTAACTTACGATATATTATTTAAAATTCCTATGAAGATCGAATCAATGTTGTGGCCTTATTATAACTATGAAGATCGAATCAATGTTGTGGCCTTATTATAATAGGTTGGATACCGACCAATTAATAGTGTTATGCAAAAGTGCAAATATTAATCTTTCATCTGATACACTATCCGTATTAAACGGCTTTTATGATACATATGAAATTTATGAAAACAAATACTTAAAACCTTTTAATCTTGGAAGATGGGGCGATGTAGAGCATTATGTTATTGAATTTTTAGATAAAATAAGCCGTAAGATTTTAATTAGGTATTTGGTGGATTTAGGATACAACGTTCAAGTTATTGGTCGTATTAAAAAACGAATAAAGGTTAGCTGGTAATTTAATATAAGAGTTTGTGGAAGTTAATAAAACAAAATGAATAAAATCAAAAATATAACTCGCTTTATTATGTTTGGAGTAGCAGTAGTATTTATCATTCTAGGGATGCTAAATACTAATAATGCTTATGCAATAAAGGCATCTTCAGATCCAGGAAGTCCTGAAAAGAATAAAGATATAGTTTTACAATTGAAAAGTGATTTACATAAAAGTTTAAAAAAAGAGATACCTTTAAAAGACATAAATTTTAAGCTTGTTAGTAATCGGGGAAAAGTAGAAAAAGTGGGTAAATTAAATTTTTATAAAGAAATATGGATGGATAATTATGTTGGAGATAAATTTGAATATCCGAACACTAATTTGAACTTAAGTTATGCTTTTGATAATTTAGAAACTACTAATAATTTGTATACTAGTAAAAATTATCTTTGGCAAGTTTATAATGTAAAATTAAGCAATCTCATTCCAAAAATGAAATACAATATTGTAGTCGGTGCAGTCTATGACAATGAAGATTACAGAGTAATAAGAAAAATTATTAGTTTGAATACTGACGCTAGAGGCAGACTGTCTATTCCACTCTATAATTCAGTAAGTCTTGCTGCAGCGAATTACTCTAATGAAGATCCAACAGACTTTAAACCATCTACTTTTAAAATTACTAATAAGGCTATTGATAAGAGAAATAGAACAATAGATGAACTATTTGCAGGCTCACTAACTATAGTAATACCTTCACTATTGTTAATATTATTAGCATTACGGTCTAATGAAGAAAGAGGTAGAAATGTATAAATACTACGCACATAGCTTTGATTATACAAAGGAAAAAGAAAAAAATAATCATCAAATGGCTATATTACTAAAGAGAGAAAAACTAACAAATAAACTCTCGATAATAGTATCGTTTATCTGCGTTATCTGGAGTATAATTAAAATTTTTAAAGGTATAGATCTTCGAGCAGAATACTTTTTGGGGATTTTTGTAATAGCAGTAGGTTTGTTTATTTATAGTCTTCACTTAGAAAATTTAACAAGAAAGTATATAAAATTTGGCATAATAATTGAAATGAATAAAAATACGAATAAAAAGATTAAAGATATAATCATAGAAGCAGCTAAGCAGGAACATATTCCTATTACATTTCCTTTAAAACCTGATATATCAGTAAGTGGTAATCTTGTAAATAGTTTTGTTGCTTACAATGTTGAAGCTAAGATAAAAATTGATAATTATGTTTTCTTCATAAAGATGTATGACGAATTATTGGACAAAGCGGAAGTAAAAATCTCTAAGAATATTGAAGTGAATGTAAAGAAAAATAATCTTTAATTATACTCATAAAACTTCAAAAACATCTCTTATTACGTATGATAAGGGATGTTTTTGTTAGAGTAATTTAAATAATGTAGCGGCTAAAATTTTTTATATAGCTTTACCAAATCTGAGAAGACAAAACGAAAAGAGATAATGGTTAAAATAAAAAGGATAAATTCGGAGGCGTTGTCAAGAACTAAATTAATTTTCCCAGAGAAAATATAAAAGTTAAAGAAAGCTGTCCACCCGTAAATCAAATAGTAAAAGATAAATAGATGTATTGGAAAGCCTCCTTTTGAAGGGCTTATTTTATATGAAAGTAGTAGTGTAGATATAACAACAATTGCAGCCATAACCCATAAAGAATTCCAGGAATAAATAAAATTGTAAATTGGTACTAAGAATTTAGGAAAGTCTTTAAAGGATAAAATTTTAAAGTCATTGGAATTATTTGGGTATTGTTGTAAATAAAAGACTGCTATCCAATCTAATATATAAATTAGTAGAAGGCGAGGATTCCCTTGTAAATTATGTATTATAGTTTTTAGTAGTTTTTCCATATGCTGATCTTCTTTCTTTATAAGAATAAAGTTAGTGTAGCATATTTAGTTAGTTAGTTTTTGTACAACAAGAAAAAATAATATATAAATTTAAGTAATTATAATCAAGTGCTGAGAGGACAATTCTAAGGCGATGTTCACATAAATAATTGGTTAATTAATCAATTAAAGCAAAAGAAATCTATTTTATAATTTACTTCCTTTAAGGTTTAAATTAATGCTTTTTTGAGCATTCAGCTAGTGTTATAATTTAGTTATAACACTAGATAGGTCATTTAGAAATAGCGGAATGACGCTATTCTTGGAATACTACAAAAATAGCTAGTGTCATAATTTTAAATAATCAAAAAATAACACTAGCTGTATTAAATATAATTATTATGAAAAAGATAGGTATAATTTGGTTTTAAAGTATAAAAACATCAAAAAGTTAAATAGTGAACTATTTATAAACAAAAAAGAAAGCACTTTAATTATACAAATAAACATTGCATAATAAAGTGCTTTCTTTTAAGGGAACTAAAACTTCCAAGTTCAACCTTATGTACTTACAGAATCAGTGTATCATATTATTTAAATTGTAACAACTTGTTCTTTTAACCATATTGCTTTTAGGAAAGAAGGATGTGTATGCAGCAGATAGTAAAACCAATAAAAGATTCTTGGGTCTTATCATCTGTCCAAGATACCCTTTTAAATAAATTTGAATCAGGCAGACGTAACTATACTGTTTTTCAAGTAGGTAAAGCAACTCTTTTAAGAGTAAGTGACGTCTTACGTCTTAAAAAATCAGATGTCTATGATGAAAGTGGGAGAGTAAAGAGAAATGCTTATATTATAGATAAGAAAACAAAAAAGAAGAACGTTTTGTATCTAAAGCCAGTTAAAGAAGATTTAGAAAGGTATTATGATTGGTTGAAAGAATGGCAACTACATAATCCTGGTAAAAATGTATTCTTTAGCGAGTGGCTTTTCCCGTCAATGACTAAACCAGAAAAGCATATTGATGAAAGAAGATATTACATGATTATGCATAGGGTAGGGGAAATTCTTAATATTAATTATTTAGGCACTCACACTATGCGTAAAACAGGTGCTTATCGTGTTTACCAACAAACTAATCATAATATTGCTTTAGTTATGAAATTATTAAATCACTCTTCTGAGCAAATGACTTTAGCTTATTTAGGATTAGATCAAGAAGAAAGAGAGCATCTGCTAGATACAGTAGATTTTGGGTAAATTCTGTAGATTTTAATAGTAAAATAATGTAAATGATTTAACAATAGTAGAAAGTAACTTAATTTATGGACCAATCATTTAAATCACATGCACAATTTTTAGATATAATATTGCATGGTACACCTTTTATAGATATGAAGGAATTTTACACAAAGTTTGATATGTATAAAAAATATAGCAATAAAAAAAGAATAAAATTTTTCATTTATTCTGCATATTATGTTGATAAATACAAATTTAAAACAAGTAAAAATTGGGAAAGAATAAAAATTATTAATAAAAATACTAATAAGGTAATAGATTTTAATCTAAAAAAATATTTAACATACTTCCTGAAAGAACATAATTTGTCAAGTAAACTAGATGAAAGCGAGTTTGAATTTAATCTTAGTGACAACTGCAAAGAAATAAGTATATGTAATTCTACAAAATTAAACAAAGAACATCTTAAAATAATTGGAGAAAGTATTTACTTTGCATGTAATATGTTAGAAAGCATATTACAAGAATTTAGAATAGAAGATAAATTATTAAAAAAATGGTCTACTTTTGATTTAAATGATGTTCAAAAAATAGATATGAATGAGTATTATAATGATGTTAAAACTATATATAGCAAAGTAAAAAAACTTCAATATAATGATAAAAATAAAGGAAGCCATATTTTTGAGCAGTACAAAGGTGATTTGAAAAATTTGGACGTGACTTTTAAATCATTAAGTAGGATCAATATAAAGAAAAATAATCAAATTGAAATTTTAAAACTTCGTATATGGGATATACTAATGAGTAATAATTATACTTCCTATTTATCTTCTCCTAATACCGTAAATTTAGAGGTTAAATACATAGGTCAAGCTTTTGGAAATAATGGTGAACGTAACGTATACGATAGAATTGGGGGTGGCCATGAACATATCCAAAGATTAATGGCTACATGTCCAGACAATAAAGAGGTAGCTATTAATTTCTTTAGAATTGAACTAAGAAGTGAATTTGGTGGATTTGGAGGAGATCCCAAGCTAAAAGACATTCTAAAAGAAAAAATAGTAAATAAAACTGATAATGTGACAGCAGACAAATATGTTAATATAACCGAATTAGCATTAATTACATTTTTTAAGCCTAGTGATAACGTTGAACTTAAGAACAGAAAATTTAGTGCCTCTAATAATGATCTAAAGATAATTAATGAAATTAACCTTAAATATAATGGTGTTCTTGTCTATATGAATATTATAGATGAGAATATTAAGATGTTTTCTCAAGAGAGACCTTTAGGGGAAGCATTTATTCCTAGTAAGAATATAATACAGTATAAATTTGATTCAACCTTTTCATTTCTTATTCCTTTTATTAAGCAGTACTAACAATTATTACTTACTTTATACGATGCTTATGCAGATATTTACGGATATAGATGGTTCAACTTTACTTATGATGTTTTAAAAGTTATCCTTTAGAATCAGTACAATAAAAAAATTAATGAATAAAAGACTATTGATTAAAATGTTAGTTTTAATCAATAGTCTTTTATGTATGTAGTTAATATAAATGCTTATTCCCTATCATAATCTATGAATAATTTATCAAATTTTAGTGATTTACTTTAAGTTAAAAATCCTCCTTATACTAATTAAGTCGTCAATCATTAAATAGATTAAACAACTAGATAAGTTTAATTGGAGGAATTACTTATGAGTAGAAATTCAAAACAATATGCTGAGGATATTAAGAAACTTATATTATACGTACTTATATTTACTATGATTTTGTTGCTGAGCATATCTTACGTGAGGTTTAATCATAATATCTGGAGAATTATATTTTCAGTTAGCATTCCAATCTTAATCATGTCTATTGGCCAACTTCGAGAGCTTAAGTAAACAAAAAAGCACATCCCTGTATGAGATTTAATTCTCTACTAGTAGGGATGTATTTTTTTTCATATACTTTATTCAACTATTAAATGTTAAACATCTTTAAGTTACTCTTTGTAGCTTTTTGAACGGATACTAAACTTCCACGTACAGCCCAACGGTTAACCCCACCATCTGCACAAGTAATTAGAGTTACAATGTTGTCTTTGGTGTTATCAACAAGCCACACAGCATGTGGATCAACCTTAGCCTTTTTATAAACTTTATAAGTATAAATGTTCTTCAAGTTAGTTAAGTAAACATTCTGGCCAACTTGTACTTTTTCCACTGGAGAAAATAAAGCACCGTTATCAGTCATATAATGTCCAGCTAGAGGATAATTTCCTTTTCCCATAACTTGGTCAGCTCTCATAGTACAACCACCAGTAGCCATTGCATCGTCACTTAATCCATTTTCTATAGGCAAATTTAATCCTACACTAGGAATTGCAATCGCACCAACACCATAAGCAGTAGAAGTATCATCTTTAGCCTTTTGACGAGCACGAGTAACTTGTTTCCAAGTAATATCTTTTACTTTCGAGTAGTCAAACTGCCCTTTTTTCTTTTCGTTTTTAGCAATCCTTTTCTTGTTTAAGTGATGCAATGCTGTTTGCTGAGTATGATGGACTACATTATTTTGAATTTTATTATTAAACAATAAGAAGCAGCCTAACCCAATAAATACAAGCGATATAAAAGTAATTCCGAGCTTTTTCATGATACTTAATTCTCTTTCTTTTGCATATTTGCTAAGTTATTAGCTTTAGAATCTACTACTTAATCCACTTGGTAAGTTCATCTTCTGAATAGTTGACTTCATCTACATAAGGATTAAAAATAGTTTCTAAATCAGCTTTTTTTCTTGGTAAATCTCCTTCAAATTTCATGAAGTGTTACTCTCCTTTACGTGTTTCTAACTGAGATAATTTTGATTAATCATATTAGATGCAATTGTTTCTAATAAAGCATCAACTTGAATAACTTTATCCACGTCTTCTCTGTTCATTACCTTTTTAAGCAGTTCAACTCCTCGTTGGATATTTGCATCGGTAACATCTTCTAGATCAGTATATTTAGTGATTACCCGCTTTAAAAATGAAGGGTAAATAATGTTGCGCCAAATTTTACCATCACCTGCATCTTCTTCTTGAATGTAAGCTGTCCAATGGATTGGTCTACCATCAATAAAAATAGCTACGATACTTTTTTTGTTAGTAAGTTGATCTAATTGTACTTCAATAGTCATTTATTTTTCTCCTGTTTATTTATAGGGCAAATGTAATTTGCCCGTTCTTTGTTTTGTTTAAGTTAAGAGTAAGTTTCTACTCTCTTACTAGTTTTTTCCATAAATTATTTCCCTTATCAAAATTAACCTTATTATAAGATTTATTGTTAACAATAAAAGTCGGCGTAGAAATACTATCTAATTTATCTAGTTGCTTGCTAGTAAGCTTGTGAGCGTTAAGTAGGTGAACCTTTTTTCCATCTAAAGCATGTAGATAAAATAGTGGAATTAGAGTCTTTCTGCATCTTTTACACTCTGGCTTATAAATAATAGTTAATTCGTTAGGAGCATTCTTAGGATAGTTAGCATTAGTGGTAATTGAAGTGCGATATTTTACATAGGCTATTAAACTCCACCCTAGTGCTATTAAAATCATATAAAACAATATTGTCTTAACAATCTTATTCATTCCCTACTCCAAGCTAAATTCATTGTTTAATAAACTACCGTATTCTTGCTTCATAGTTAATCCTTTAATTTGACGAGAAACTTCAACGATTGCCCCAGTAATAATTAAGATACTTGAGCCACTAAGTCCTAGTTGTAAAGTAGAAGTTAAATTATTTGCAATAATAAGGGGCAAACAAGAAATTACAACCAAGAAGATTCCTCCTGGGAAAGCTAATTTCTTAAGAATCCTGACGATGTAATTAGAGGTTGGATTACCTGGATATACTCCCGGAATATAAGCATTGAGTCTTTGAAAACTTTCTGCGAGCTTACCTGGATCCATCTGAACAAAAGAATACAAATAAGTAAAGAAGAGAATCAATAGGCCATAAAGAATTACTCCTGAACCTGTTTGTAAGTTAAAAATATCGGTTATCAGTCTGTGCCAAGTGCTTCTCTCACTAAGCTTAAAAAATCCCAAAATAATTTGTGGAATTGAAAAGATTTGTGATGCGAAAATAATTGGCATAACCCCTGGAATAAGAATCTTTAATGGTAAGTAGCTTTGCTTACCTGTAATTGATTCTCTTTGCGCATATTGTACAGGAACCCGAAGTTCTGAGGTGGAAAACCAAAAAATAACAAAAACTGCTACGATTATCATAAAAATTACTTCAATGATTCCTGCCCAATTAACTTTTTCATTTATTCTAAGAATACCTCCTAGAATACCTATCATATTAGGAAATTTAGCGATAATTCCACCAGCAATCAACACTGAAACACCACTACCAAGTCCTTTAGAAGTAATTTGATCTGAGAGCCACACTCCAATAAAACTTCCTGCAGTAAGCAGAATACCAATTACAATATAGGTAAAAGGATTATTGTCTAAAACAAACTTATTGTCTGACATAGAGTTGAGTCCCAGCGTAATAGAAATTGATTCAGTAATACTTAAAATTAAGGCTAGTACTTTTGTAACCTTATCAAGTTTTTCTCTCCCAGTCTTCCCTTCCTTACTCCACTGAGTAAATTTAGGAACTACTTCTGATTGAAGAAGCTGAATTACAATTTGGGCAGTAATATAAGAACTAATTCCTAAACTCATCAAAGAGTATTGACTAAATCCACCTGCCGAAAACATCCCTAACATAGTTAAACCAGAGTTTTGGGATACCTTAGCTAAAGCGCTATTATTAACTCCTGGAATCATAATCAAGGAAAGTATTTGATAAAATACCACAATTCCAATAGTGACGGCTAAACGTTTTAGTATAATCTGTTTATTTTTCTTCATTTAATTGCTTGTCCTTTATTCTCACGATTGCTTTCATATAAGCTCTAGTAACATCCTTTTCAATGTGAGCGAGCATTTTAGAGTACATGATGTTAGCTTGTTTCTGATACTCAACTAAAGGATTATATTGACCATATTGACGAAAGGTAATAGTCATTCGTAATTGTTCCATATTATCAATGTTTTCTTTCCAATTAGCATCAATAGCTTTTAGAACTACAATCCTTTGGAAATTTGAGATTAATTCAGGATCATAAAGAGATTGCGCTTTTCTCTCCATTTCTCGTAAGGCAATGCCTAATAATTCTTTCTTAAGTTCTAATGGGCTAAGACGTGCTAGACTGTCTTTATCTAAGTCGGATAAACCTAAAGTATCTTGTAAGAAGATCATTAGACCATTCATATTTTTGATACTTTGATCTTGGTAGTAAAAGTCAACATTATTGCTGATAGTACGAGCAAAGATAGCCTTGATATAAGTATCCATATTATCCTGAATGTTAAGAACCTTATCTCTATCTGAGTACAATTGCTCTCTTTCTTCTCTTAAAATATCATCATAGCGCAAGGTATTCTTTCTTTCATCATAATAAGTTCCCTCAACACGTCTTTGAGCATTTAAAACCGAACGAGAAATAAGGCGACTTTTAATTGGTTTAAATTCCTCATTTTGCTTTATCAAGGTATTTTTAATCTTCTGTAATCCTTCCGCACCATATCTAATAATTAATTCATCCTCTAATGATGCAAAGAAGATTGAATCTCCAGGATCACCTTGTCTTCCTGCTCTACCTCTTAACTGATCATCAATTCTTTGGGATTCAAAGTGTTCTGTACCAATAACATATAACCCACCTTGTACTTTAGAACCTAATCCCAACTTAATATCAGTCCCACGCCCTGCCATGTTGGTAGCAATCGTCACAGCCCCAAGCTCTCCAGCACGAGCGATAATTTCAGCTTCTGCTTTATCATTTTTAGCATTTAAAATATCATGTTCAATTCCTGCTTCTTTTAATAGGTCAGACAATATTTCAGAAGAATTAACTGATCCAGTTCCCACCAAGATTGGTTGTTTAGTTTTATGGATTTCTTTAACTCTTTCAATAATAGCTTGATACTTAGCTTGCATAGTTGGATAAATAAGGTCTGGGTGGTCAATTCTTGCTATAGGCTTATTAGTAGGAATTGTAACAACTTCAAGGTGATAATTATCATAAAGTTCCTCTGAGGACGACTTAGCGGTACCAGACATCCCTGATACCTTTTTATACATTCTAAAGAAATTTTGATAAGTAATACTTGCTATAGTGCGGCTGCCATCATTTACTTCACAATTTTCCTTGGCTTCAATTGCCTGATGAAGTCCATCTGAGTAGCGACGACCATCCATCACACGCCCCGTAAAAGGATCAACAATCATAATTTTTCCATCTTTAACCACATAGTCTTTATCTCTTTCCATGGTGTAGTTAGCTTTTAGTGCTTCTTCAACATAGTGCGCTTCACTATAAGAGTTATACCCATAGATGTTTTTAAGCCCAAAGAATTTACTTGCTTTATCAGCGCCTGATTCAAGAAGAGAAATGGTTTTTGTCTCTAAATCTACCTGATAGTCATCAGGATCTAGCGTTTTAGCGAACTTATCTGCTCTTTCAAAAAGGTTTAACGCTGGTTTTTCTTCGTTAGCAATTTGCAATGGTGTTCTAGCTTCATCAATTAAGATAGAATCTGCTTCATCGACAATACAGTAATTAAGAAAACCATTCTTAGAAGAACGCTGCACCTTATCTTTTGGATAAAGTGCCATATTATCTCTTAAATAATCAAAGCCTAATTCACTATTAGTCGAATAAGTAATATCAGCGCTGTAAGCTTCCTTTTTTTCTAAGGGTGTTTTTTCAGAAGTATTAAGTCCAACACTTAAACCTAACCATTCATAAACTTGTCCCATCTCTAAACTATCTCTTTGAGCCAAGTATTCATTTACTGTAACTACATGAACGCCTTTTCCTTCTAAGGCATTTAAATATACTGGCATAGTTTCAGTTAAGGTCTTCCCCTCACCTGTTCTCATTTCAGCGAGATTGCCTTCATGTAAAACGATTCCACCTAGTATCTGTACTCTATACGGATAAAGTCCTAAAACTCGCTTGTCTGCTTCTCTAATAGTCGCAAACGCTTCAACTAATAAATCATTTAACTTTTCACCACGTTGCAAGCGTTCTTTAAATTCAAAAGTCTTATTTTTTAATTCTTCGTCACTTAAAAGGCTATAAGTTTGTCCTAACTCATCAATTTTATCTACTATTGATAAGCGAGCCTTTATTTGCCGTTGGTTATTTTCTATTAATTTTTTTAACCCCATTGACTTACCCCTTCCGTAAAATCCATTGATAAATCAAATCAATTAACCAGTAACTACCTGTAGCTGCTGCCATAACTACTAAGCATATTACTGTACCTTTTAAAGAAGCACTAAAGCTTGTCCAAGTACTCTTCTTTAAAATTTTCCAAACTTGCTTTAAATAGTTCACTTACTTTTACCCCTTCCAGTTATAGATAATTAAAATAATAGTCAAAGCAGCTATTAAAATTTCGGTTGAGCGAGTTAAAAAGAGTTTATATCCCTTTTCCTTAGGAATGCTAAAAATTGTATCGCCACCTGTTTCCGTTAAAGCATTCATAGAATCTTGATTCTTATTAGGCTGTAAAAATACCAAAATAATGATTAAGATACTAAGGATTAAAAGAACCACACTAATAAAAGGATTGATTTTGATGATCTTTGTACTTAAAGGAGTAGTAACAGAAGTAGGCATCTTACCTTGTGAAGTTTGAGAAGTTTTTGTAGAAGAAGTAGTAGATTTATCAGAATTTTTTACTTTCTTTAACTTCCCATTTTTATCAATTGAAAATGTTTCACTCTTTGTTGCATGGGCGATACCACTACTTGCATCTAGTTCATATCCTGAGGCTGCATCTGCTTGCAGAGCTACTGCAAAAAACTTGGGCACCTTTTGACTGTCTTGATACTTAATTAAGATACTTTCCCCACTATTAACTACTTTATGAAATGCTGCTTTTGCTTTAGCAGTACTACTTTCACTTTCAAGTAAGTTAACATAGTCTAAAACTTGAGAATTATATTTAACTAAACGACTTGGATAATCAGAAATATTAGCTTTTTGTAATGTCTCTTTAGAGTTACTAAGTTCTTTTTTTATTGCAAGAAGTTTTGGAACATCCTTTTTATCTAATTCAATCTTCCTGTCTTTACTACCTTTTTCAACTTGTTTAGCAATCAGCGCTCTAGCTTTTAACACGTAGGTAGTATTTTCATTAAATTCCCTATTTAAAGCTGTTTTAGTTAAAGGCTTTTTAGGAGAACATCCAGCAACACTTACCGCCAAAAAAGCTGCCATTAATATACTAAGAGCTAATTTAATATGTGACTTATGTTTAATCATTAATAATTCCTTGCTTTAATTCTTTACTGAACTTTTCTTCAAACTGATTACAAAAATCATTAATAATTTTATGCTGAGTATCAGCCGAATTAAGAAAGAAGAGCATTTCATCTTTCTTTGCATTCTTCCATTGATCTTTAATATCGATTCCTAATTCACAATACAAATAAATTACTTCAAAAGGTGATGGAATTAGCTTTAATTGTGCTTGGTATTCCTGACAACTTTCTAAAAGTGAATTTTCAATAGCTACCATTTGAGCATCTTTATAAGTTATCAAATGGCTATTTTCTATTACTTCTTTATAAAAGCGATCATTGAATAAGCGCAAAACGTTTTGATGAAAGAAGATAGGTAATGTATGCAGGGTATTCTTAATATCTGTTATTTCTTTAGCAGAAACATTCCATTCTTCTATTTCAGTCTCTGACATTGAGAAAAATGAAAGTAGAGTATAAATTGCCATTCCAGAATTTAAATTAGGAAACTTACTTTTAAGTTTTTTACTTAAATGAATTAAGTCGTTACCTAGCTTAATACTGTTATTAGCATAGGTTGTTTGCATATTGTCCATCTAAAAAACCTCCATAAAATTTATCATAGTTACTATTTTAATGATTTTTTGAGCCAACAAAGAATCACTAAAATTGACAGATTTTTACAATTTCACTACTAAATTAATTTTCTATGTAAACTAAGAACATAAAATAATTCATCTATCACAGAGTTATTAAATTATTATTTAGAAAGGACGAGTAAATAGTGGCTACTACTACTCATAAAAAGAAAAAAACAAATATTATTAGATTAAGCGGAGCACTTTTAACAGGGACAGCAGCAGTGACTGTGGCACAAGTTGCTAATGCAGATACCGTAACAGTTAAATCTGGTCAATCAATTACTTCTATTGCTATAGACAACAATGTAGATCCTAATGCTTTAGCTAAAGCAAACAATTTAGAATCTGTTAACTCAGTAATTCATCCAAACCAAACTCTCACTTTACCTACTAAAGAAAAAGCTCATAATACTAAGTACTATACCGTTAAAAGTGGAGATACCATTTCACAAATTGCTAAGAATCACCATATGAAGATTGAAAAACTTTTAAAGCTCAACAAACTTTCTTGGCAAAACTCTACAATTTACATAAATCAAAAACTCAAATTGAATAATCCTACTAAGAAAGCTAAGACCAAAAGTACTAAAGCAGTCTCACAAGCTCCTCAAGCAGTTCAAGGCCAAAATCAAAATGGACAAATCAGTCAACAAAATCAAAATATTTCTGTAAATCCTACTGCTGGTTCTACTCAAGGGCAAAAAGCTGTTAATTTAGCATTACAACTTACTCATAT
The DNA here is from genome assembly GCF_014522345.1 of Lactobacillus sp. PV037. Taxonomy (NCBI): domain Bacteria; kingdom Bacillati; phylum Bacillota; class Bacilli; order Lactobacillales; family Lactobacillaceae; genus Lactobacillus; species Lactobacillus sp. PV037. The sequence continues at coordinate 67,184 of NZ_CP041985.1, forward strand.
GAACATCCCTTATGTATGGGGTGGTGAAACTACATCAGGAATGGATTGTTCTGGTTTAGTCAAGTATGTTTACGCTCAATTAGGTTACAGTCTACCTCACAATACTGTAGCTCAAGAAGCTTACATCAATTACAAGCCAGTAAGCCAAGCTCAACCTGGTGACTTGCTATTTTGGGGTGGCCAAGGTTCCTCATATCACGTTGCAATCTATATTGGTGATGGTAAATTTGTAGCAGCACCTACTTTTGGCCAAAACGTATCAGTTGGATACATTTCACAATTTACACCAAGCTTTGCAGGTAGTCTCAAGTAGTGAAAGCTTAAACATCAAGAAAACATAACACAATAGGAAATCAAAAGTAAAAAAGCATCTCTAGTAGTGAAAGTTAGTAATAACTCTCATAACTAGGGTGCTTTTTCATTTAAATGACTCTGTAAAAATCCAAAAAATTCTCAAAATCTTGTATATTTTTACCATGAATGGTCATTGGTAAACATCTTCCTATAAAATAAATGACGCTGATTAGCTCTACCTGAGTTGGATCATAGTCAATGATAATTGAATAATTTCGATACTTACTATCAACTATTGGGTTAAATTGAACAGTACCATTAATTGCAGGAATATTGAAAACTTGTCCTTCATGGATTCTATCTAATATAACTCGGCCAACTTCTGCTAAAGAGATATACATTTCATTGTTTAACTCTTCTTCAACGTCAACACTCCTCATTAAAATCTTAAGTGCTTTTGATACATAACCTTGATTTTCTTTATTTAATTGAATTTGTTTCATTTTGTTTAACTCCTTATCACAACTTATCCCTACTTGCTCAAACTGTACTTGCCCGACTATAATTAATAGGTACCTATGTTAGAAAGAGGGCGTCTCATGTTTCCTTATGCAAATTCTTATGTAAGTTATTGTGAAAGAGAAAGACACAAATCACCAATAACTATCAATAAAGAAACTAGTGCTTTAAAAGCTTTTTGGAGCTTTTATTTAGCTAGAATCCCTAGTGATAATCCTAGAATCGATGATGTCACTTCTAATGATATTCGCTATTTTCTAGACACTTTAGAACAGGAAAAGAATTATCGAAAAACCACTGTTAATAAATACTTGTCTTTTATTAGAAGCTATTTCATCTATTTATATGAACACCACTTAATTTCTTACTACCCTCTTCTTTCAATTAAGGGAAGATCAATTAATCTTAATCAGAGAGTGGTAATCAATTGGGAAAAACATATTGAGCAAATTGCAAGCTTACCCCTCATTCAGCCTTTTACAGTATTGACACTAATTGCCATTTCTCTTGGCTATCATACAAATGAGGTAGCTTCACTTACTAGGGATGATATTTTATCTAGCACCAATGATACCTTTATTAAAGAGTACGTAGTAAATCACACAATTAAAGATAAAAATGATATTGCTTATCTGTTTCCAGCAGCAACTAAAGACGGCCATTTAACAGCCAATACCTTAGAACAGCATTATCTAAAAGGAAATGAAAAACACCTACAAATGTCGCTATCTCTTTATCAATTACGTATTAGTCATATCTACGGAAAGCTTTCCCAAAAAGTTATTAATAAGCCTAAAGTACTAGGTGAATTAAAGCTAACAGAAAAAACTTTAGTTTATTATCAATATATGCTTACTAATTATGTCCGCCTAGAAAAATTTGTCATGCCTAAGCCTATTCGTTACTCTCTGCCAGATTAATAATTGCTTTAAAGATAAATCATTGCTATAATATACTTTGGTTGAAAGACCTTTTCTCCTGGTTGTTTAATATTAACTAGGACACTTTAAATAATGATTTTTAAAAATCTTGGCTTTTAAGTCAGGATTTTTTGTTTGCAGAAATAAAAATTAAAATTCTTTAATCAAAAAGCCGAGCATCTAAGATGTTCGGCTTTTTATACGTTTAACGTCAATTCAAATACTTCAGCCACTTTTTTTATTTAGTAAATCCTAATTTATACTTATCATCCTTGTTATCATGAATAAGCTTTAATTTAGCGTCAAACTTAGTACCATCCTTTTTAACAAAGTTCTTCTTAAGTTTAGTAGTTTTACCCGCTAGTAGTGCTTTAACATCAGTTTCAGTAAGAGCTTTATTACCAATTAGCTTTTTAAAAAGGATAAAATCACAATCTTTATTAGTACATTGATAGCGGTCGTACTTTTTATTTTTTTCTCTCTTCTTGGTATCCTTCACAAAGATAACTGGTGATTTACACTTTGGACAAGTACCTAAAGAAAATTTGCTATCAAACTCACCTTTCTTTTTTGCATAATAGTTTTTGATTTCTTCTTCATCCCAATCTTGGATAGAATGGTTAATTTCAGCCGTTATCAAACTCTTAGTCGCATTTACTAAATCACTAGCTCTACTTTCACCAGCCTTAATTTTAGCGTATTCTTCTTCCCACTTCGCAGTAAGAATGGGACTACTAATATCAGAATTTTCAAGTATTTTATTAATTAACCATCCATTAGGAGTTACCGTAACTACGTCTTTATTATCGATATTGATATATCCTTTTTGTTCTAAGCTTTCTAATGCTTGATCTCTAGTAGCTGAAGTTCCAATTCCCTTCGCATTTTTTAAGATATTGGCATAACGCTTATTTTCAATTAACTTGTAAGCTTTTTCCATTAAGCCCCCTGTTTCATAAAGCTGGATAGACTTTAAAGGACTAGGAGGAGTAGTTTGAGATACTTTTGAGCTGATTTTTATCGGTAGAATTTCTCCTTCTCTAAAGTATTTAGTATAGTCAATAACTTCTTTTTCTTTAGTCTTTCTTTTCTTAGGTTTACTTGGTGCAATATCTTTCCAGCCGTTTTCAAGTGTTCCAGTATTAGATGCAGTAAATTTTTCACCATTAACATCTAGCTCCAAGCTAAATGAACTATAAGTATAAGGTTTTATGAATAATGCCACGCTTTGCCGTACCACCACTTCATACATTTTTCTTTGATCGTCACTTACGTCTGCAGTTGGCGTCATTATTTTATCTGTAGGAGTAATAGCATAGTGTGCATCTGCTTTAGATTCTGTAGTTAAGTACTTCTTTAAATGATCTTCATCCATTTCTTCTACTTTGTCACTATTGATACCAACTAAGGCTAAATACTCGGGAAGTTTTTCTTTTAATTCATTATAAGTATCAAGTGTAATCTTAGGAGAGTCAGTTCGAGGGTAAGTTTGGTAACCTTCATCATAATTTTTTTGCATTACGCTTTTACTCTTTTTCTGACTCCAACCATATAACTTACTCATCGTCTTATATAATGCACCTTTAGCAAATAATTTAGGGGCATAAGTATGTTTTACTTGAGATGTGACTTTAATAACCTTACCATCCATATTAGACTTAATTAAGCCTTTATCATTTAAAAGTTTAATAAATTCCTCTTTAGGATTATTTGTACCATTCCCTACAACACGTAAAGACGTGCTTAAAGGGATGTTTAGTTTATCCTGGTTAAGTTGTCCTGTAACTTGAAAAACAGGCTCAGGAGTAAAATTTTTAATTTCTGCATTCCAATCACAAATAATTCTCAAAGTAGTAGAAATGGAACGTCCTACAGCAAAGTTACCATAGATTCCCAAGTCACTTATTTTCTTTGTGTAAACTCTACTTAAGTTCATTCCTATTAGCCAATCGGCTCTAGATCTTGCAATTGCTGCATTAGCACTTTTCCAAGTATCTGTAATTGGCTCCAAACGCTTAAATTCTTTTACGATACTAGCTTTAGTCGTAGCAGTTGGATACGCGCGCAAAATTTGTTTATTTTTTAGTACACCTGTAAAAAGTAAGATGTTAAAAGCGATTGCTCCACCTTCATTATCTTTGTCGGTAGCAACAATTATTTTGTTAACATCACTTCTCTGCACTGCCTTTTTAATATCAAAGTAGTATCCTTTGGAATCTTCAATGAAGTGATACTTAAATTGTTTAGGAATAATTGGGAGAATATTCAAATTAGTACGATCTTTATACTGCTCTCCGTATTCTTCTGGTTCTGCAAGTTCAATTAAATGTCCTCTAGCAGAAACTACAATAGTAGTTGGATCTAAAAATGTACTTCCTTGAGCTAGATGTGCTTTTGGCTTATGTTTTATTCCTAAGGCGTCCATATACTTACGGGCTTGATCTGGTTTCTCTGCTAAGATTACTGTTGCCATAAATTTCCTTTCTAAAAAACATCCCTTAGAATATAAACATTTTTGCTTATCTTAGGGATGTCTTTTTATTTTATAGTTCTGAAATTCCTAATCCTGCTAAAGTATTAGCACGTACCGTTTGCATATTTGCAAGAGCTGCTTGTGACACAGAATTTTCTTGCTTATAAACTTTAATACTATCGCCAACTTTTGCTAAGTCAACATCATCAGCCAACTTATAATTTCCTGGTAGCTTTTCAGCTGAAAAGCTTAAATGTCCATCTTGACTGACAATTGTACCTGTTCCTATCTGTTGCCCTGTTTGAGCATCAATTAAGGCTACTTGGCGACTACCATTATCTGGATAATTAGGAAGTGGTAATTCTACTTTAAGCCCTTGAGAGTTAATCTCTAAACTTCCTCCATGATTTAATGCATGAGGAAGGTTTAAAGTAAAGTTTCCTGTATCATCAGAAGTAGTAGAAGCAATGACTTCATTATTATAGATTGCTTGCACAGGAACATGTGGATCAGCTGAGCCCGTAACTTGAGTTGCGGCTGCATTAATAGCCACAGTATTCAAATAAGTTGTAGGATGGTCATTAGCTGAATCATCACTTGGAGTAGTAGCGCCACTACTTGCTGGATTATCTGCTTGACTCGGAGTAGTGCTACCTGCATTACTTGATTTTGGCTTGTCTGCTTGAGAAGTACCAGAAGAATCTGCATCAGAGTCTGAATTTTGTTGAGAGTCTGAACTTTCTCCTGAATCTGGAGTAGTATGACTTTCATCTCCGTTATTATCTGCATCAGAGCCTACAGCTTGTGAATCTCCACTTACGTCACTTCCACTTGTTGGGTCATCTGCTTGACTAGTAGAAGTGTTATCAGCATCACTTTGGTCAGTCTCTGCTTGAGAGGCACTAGATGTGTCTGGATTTTCTCCTGAATCTGGCGTAGCATAACTTCCCTCTCCGCCATTATCTACATCAGAGCCTGTAGATTGCGAATCTCCGCTTACATCACTTCCGCTTGTTGGGTCATCTGCTTGACTAGTAGAAGTGTTATCAGCATCACTTTGGTCAGTCCCTGTTTGAGAAGCATTAGATGTGTCTGAATTTTCTCCTGAATCTGGAGCAGTATGGCTACTATCTCCACTACTATCCGTATTAGATCCAGCAGACTGTGAATCTCCACTTACATCACTTCCGCTTGTCGGATTATCTGCTTGACTTGGGACAGTGGTACCTGCATCACTTTGTACTGGAGTGGTTGCTTGAGAAGTATTGCCACCTTCTCCATCAGTTCCTGGAACTGTCTGTCCCGAGTTTTGACTTGAAGTACCTGATGTTGTTCCACCAGAAGGAGAAGTTTGACTGCCTGATTGTGGAGAAGATGAACTACTTGGAGTGGTCGAAGTCCCAGCTGAACTAGTTGGTGTGGTAGTTGAACCAGAAGAGCTAGAAGAAGTAGTTGTTTGAGTACTACTTGGTTGTGTAGTAGGAGCTGAGCTAGTTGGCTTAGAATAACTACCACCTGTTGAAGCTTGTGAACTACTTTGTGAACTTGGAGTAGAGGTACTTGGGGATGTCTGAGTGGCTTTTCCTGAACCAGAATTTGATCCCGAGGAGTGAGATTGACTAGCGTTTGGAGTATTTACACTCTGACTTGGTAATGAACTTGTACTGCCATTCGTACCATTACTACTTTCATCAGTGGAAGCTTTATTAGATTTTGAATTACTTTCTCCTGAGTTTACTCCAGAAGGATTTTTTAAACTAGTAGAAGCGCTCTTAGAATTATCTGAACTTGCTTTATTGTCAGCAAGTTGAGTTAACCCTGCACTCCCTTTATCTTCCTTAACACCACTGTTTGAAGAATCTGAACCAGATAAAGCTTGTAACACATTACCTTTTGAATCTTTATTTTTAGCATCAGATTTTGAACTAGAAGCTGAACTTGTACCTAAAGCTTCTGCTGTCTTTTTACTACTTGAAGCTTGCGCTGCCAATTTCGACAAACTTGCTGAGCTATCATTACTAGTATCACTTGCAATTAAATCATTTAAGTCACTACTGCTATCATCCCTAGTATCTGATGAATCGTCATCTGAACCAATCAAGTCATCTAATTTGCTAGATTTTTTATGTTTTTTAGATGACTTAGTATGAGAATGCTTCTTACTCTTTGGTTTAGATTTATATGGTGAATCCCCACTATCATCTTTTGTTAAGTTAAAGCCATCGTCTTTTTTAGGAGCTGCTACTTTACTAGTATGAGATTGAGCTACATATCCAATTCCTCCAACAAGAAGTAGTCCTGCCGCAACACCACCACCTACTTTGAGGGATGTTGGAATCGCTTGCTTAGAGTTCTTTTTTCCTTTTTTAGTACCTTTTTGCGATACATTTTTTGGTCTTGGTTTATTTACTAAAACATTGTTTTTAGGAGTAGATTTTTTTAATGATGTTTTTGATAAGTCATCATCGTTACGTGGTTTCATGTCTTGTCCTTTCTATAACCTATCCATTGCATCTTGATTTTTCTTTAATTCAATTTGAGCTTTTTTTAATTCAGATTTGTTAAGTTCATTGTTTTTGATTTTAACTTTTAAAATCTTATTGGCCTTATAAAACTGGTCATAGATTTTTATTCTCTTAGTCAGTTCACTATTGTCCAAAGGTTTAGCAATTTCTAAAGCTTGTTTAGTGTCTCCCGACTTCATAAGTGCATAAGCAACCATAATTCGTCTGCTGTCTGCCATATCCTTAAAACCTTTATCATCTGAACCTTTGTAAACTTCTACTGCATCTTGATAATTTTTTTGGAAGTAATCATTATCAAAATGAAGTAAATCTGAATTGTTGAAAGTAGCAATCTTACTTGCTACTTCTCCTTTATCTTCAACATCTTGGTCATCAAGCATCTTATTTTCTGCATCTACGGCCTTACTTGGATAGTACTTAGCGGCTTTCGCATATTCGCCTTTTGAAATAAGAGTTGAATACTGAGGAAGAGTGTTTTTTTTACTTTGCATAAACCTTAAAGATTTAATGCTAAAAAAACCAACTAATAACACCACTAAAAGTAGGCTCGGAATCAAGATATTTTTAATCTTTGTTCCTACTGCTTTTTTAGGTCTTGGCATACTTTTAACAGGAGGTGGTGCTACTTTAGGCTTATTAACAACCTTTTGTCTCTTTTTTACTGGTTGCTTTTCATTGGGGATAGCAAGTGCAGAAACTGCATCATTTTCCAAATACTGATTTACATTTTGAATATTTGGAGAGTGAGTTAACTGACGTAAGATTTTTGCTAAGTTAATTCTCTTAGCATGACCTTCTATTGTAAAAATATCCCAAATACTGAGCATTGCTAATTTCTTTAAAAAACTTGCACTAACTTTACTGTTAGTCTGAATTGCGAGTCTGACATTCCCGTATCTAGGATTACTTTTAATCTTGTAGAAAGTATCTAAAATTTCCTCTTCTATTTCACTTTGTTTAGCATGATCGAATTTTGTGGCTGACATTAATAAAAGATATATATCTGGTGAATAATTATCTAAGACTTGTTCTAAATTATGAAAAATCGGTGCATTTTTATTAATGACTTCTAATTCTTTAGTGTTTCCCTTAATATAGTCTTCAAAAATATGAAAAGGCTTATCCATCATTCCTAGTAAAATTGTCGATACCACTCATTCTCACCTCCTACTTTAAGTACTTACTAGCTTTAAATTGTCACTAAAACTTTATTTTCATTAACTTGGAGTTGACGTGTAATACTTAAAGCTAACGCCTTTTTAATTGCACTATATTCACTGCTTTCAATAACTCTGACTTGCTGAAGCATTGAATTGACTGAAAAGTTAACTTCTGCCAAGTAAACTACTTCGTTATCATCAAAGACTGATCCAAAATATTGGTTAAGCATTTCATAAGTACTTGCACCAATTTCTGCGTAAGTTTTAATGTCTTTAACCAATAATTGGTGAATTAAAACTTTTCCAATCAGCTTTTTGCCTAAATCGTATCCATACGTTGCATCCCAATGTAAGTCCCACTCTTCATAAGCTGGAGTTTCTAATGAAAAAGTGGCACTAAAAGCTGGCGTTACTTCAAAATCTTGGTTATATGGCACATGTAACAAGCGACTAAAACCTTTGATGTCATAATTAGTTTTTACTAATTTTTTTTGAATCTGATCGTAAGCAACCATAATTCCTTTTTTATAAAATGTCTTAGCTAAATCCATAATTTCTTTGTAAGAATTTTCAAAGTGTCGTCTGGTAAAATTCATTAAAAATTCGTTATTATGGCGATTCAAATTACTTTCATACACCTTTTCTGAAATCATTTCATCAAGAGTGTATAAAAACAAAATATTAGAGTTTGCTTTACTAAACGCTTTTTCATCAAAGTTATTAGTCGACAAAGTATCAGACAGTAAAAGTGAGAAACCTACTTGATGTCCCTTTTCAAAGGAGTAGCTCATCGCTGATCGAAATCTACTGTCTTCTAATTTATAAATTTCAGCTTGTTTTTTAGCTTCTAGCTGCTTAAAATCATGGTCTCCATGTTTTTGCAAGAATGTTTGAAACAAAATCGCATAATATTCTAAACTATCCGAAAAAATAGGATTAGTACTACTAAAATAGTCCTTTAAATATTTTTGCTCTAAAGAACTAATTTCTTCTTGAGAATAGTTATGATTACTTATCAACTTTTTTCCTCCTCTTTCTATAAATTTTGACAATTAAAGTCATAATAATTGTACGAGTAAGAACCAATTTACGGGGAAAAAGCAAAAAAAGACAAATTCTTCTCAGTTTTAATTACTTATCTACTTAACAATACATATCAAAAAGACCGCCTAAAAATTTTGATATGAACCCCAAAATTCGGACAAGAATTTCGGGGTTCATATCATTTTAGTCGGTCTTTTTTTAGCCAATTTCTATTTGGTAAGCTTCAAATTTTGGATAATGAGTTATTCCCTTGAATCCTAACCCCGCTGCTACACTATAATCCAACTTTGTTGGCTTTGTAGTGTATTTTTTACCTAATGCAGTTAAAACAAAACCATGATTTTTTAATACTTTATATAAGTCAGGATTCATAGTTGCATAAATAGTGAACCGATATTCAGCAGTATTTTCATTGAGCTTAGTAATGTAATGCTTTAAAGTATCTAAATCTTCTTTATCTGGTGGCAAAGTCTTACCCTTTTTCTTAATAAAAGAATACAAATTTCCAATATACGTATGCTCTTGAGTAAAGACAAGCTCAAGAGAAAATTCGTTTTCATCTTCTTCATTTTTCTTATAGATTCCATCATAAACATGCCAAGATTGTGGAATATAACCTTTGAAGGCTAAATCAGCCATTACCTTTTTAGAGTCCGAGCGTAACCATCTAGCTTTTCTATTTACGCTAAAGTAAAAGAAAGTATAGATTATCATCCCCAAAAACACAAAGTTAATTAGCAAAAAACTATAATCTCCTGGCACTAATATTGCAAAGAAAGCTAAACTCAAAATAACTTTCATAAGCCAATTAAGTCTATTAAGTGACTTTCTATATTGGTGATAAGTCACATAAGTTGTTAAATTATAAATTTTTTTACTATACTTCTCCCTTAATTCAAAATTATTTTTCACAACGTACCCCCTAAAACAAGTTACAAAAAGTTTTTTCAAAAAAGAACTGCAAATAGCGTAGAATTTCAGCGTATGTCAATGTATATAAACGTTGATTTAACGGCATTTTTTACAATCTTCATATTTACAAAACTAAAGTAGTACTTTAATAGTATTATCAACTCATTTTTAAGGAGATTTTTCATATGAAGACTTATACAACTAAACGTCATAAAGAACCTATCAATTTAACTGATAATCAATTACTATTTTTAAAATTAATTGGCAATTTTGGATTCGTTAATGCTAATCAACTAAATATACTTTGGAGCGTAGTACAACGCTATCCGACAACTTTCTCTAGAGCTATTTTAAAGCAATGGTGCAGTTATGATGGACTTCTCAAATATACACCAAAAAGCCATACCCAAAAGATCAACCATGCTTACTACGTTTTAACTAATTCTGCTAAAAAGTGGCTTAACGAGTTGGGATTATTGGCACTTTCAAAAGAAACAGTTAGTGTTAACTCTCATAATGAGCAAGCTATCGAATCTCTTATCCAAGGACTGTACACAGCAGTTTTCAAGTATGAAGAATTAGGATTTTTCCACCCCTACCTCATAGATAAAGATACATTTTATTATGCAAGTGGCGAAGAAGTATTTGCTAACTCTTTAGCTGATAATTTTAATTATCCTACTCAAACTTATAGTTATACCATTACCATCCCAAAAATCACCCAAATTGAAACACTAAAAGAAGCCCTTCTATTACTTACTCAACACGGAGTGAAAACAATTACTAAAACTAACTTGCTTAGAGCTACAAGGATTTTAAGAAGATTACTTTTAAACGGAGATATTAACGTAGATAGTCTTACAACAGCCCTAATGGAGAATGGTCTTACAATTGAGCAAAGTCATTCCTTAGACTCTACCATACTCTTCCCAACCACTTCCCATACTTCTCCTAGAATTGTCCCAACTGTATCCCGAAATAATAATGAAGATAAAAACCACTTTGATATGCATTTCGTATTTTTAACCCAAATAAGCATAAATAATAGGCTTTTTCCAACTTTTAAAGGTACTTTGATAAACTTCCCCACTTCCCTATTCTGGTCAAAAGATAGCCTTAAAAAACACAAAAAGCAGACAACTGTAGTACAAAACAAGGACATCTTTAATTTACAAGATAATTTAAATGATTTACTAAGTGATAGTACCTCTATCTTTAAGCAATCATTCTTAGATAAAGAGATAGATAAATCATCAAAAAAAATAAACACCATATACCATGCTTTCCTAAACTTTCAGTCAATTTTTTTAAAGTTGCATGACTCTGCATCTTTTAACAATAAGAAATACTTATCTAATAGTGATACTTTAAATACCTTTACTTATTACTACCCACGAGCAGACATCAAAGTTACAGCAAATTTCAATAATCCTTTAGATTCACTAGAGCAAGTTGCATGGTGTTTTGCTAACTTAATTATTGAAAAAGATGTTTTAGATCACCTTACACATTCAGCCGAGTCGTATAAGCATTCCTTAAACTTAAATTATCGTTATACTACTACCAGCGTACAAAGAGGAATTGACTTAATCAGTAACCCAGCCTTTAACTTACAAGACTACGACTTTAGGAGCTTTAATCAGCAATTTAATATCGAATTTGCAGCAGAAAATAAACTTCCCTTTGTCAGTGATATGATGGTAAGCTTTAAACGAAATAACAAGAGACATGAACTTTTTATAGAATTAGATAATAGAACCGAAGGAAACAAAACCCAAATTCAAAAAATACTTAATTATATTTGGTATGCACGTAAGCACCCTTCAATTAAAGTTTCTATGTTTGTAGCATTAACAGATGGTTCACTAAACTCACCTAAAGTCCCTCAATATGTCAATATTGGGCGAAAACTTGGTAATCTCTCTCAAAAATTAGTAACTACTTACTTACCTAATGGAGAAAGTCGCCTTTACCTCTCTCAACTTTATCAACAAACACCTAACTTAGATATTTACTTATCAGGAGTATCCGAAGTTCACTTTGATATTGCACACGTTTTACTTGGTAGCAACTTAGCAAGTGAGTATGTCGGCCAAGCTAAGCACTTAGAAGATTTTTTGAAAGTCAAGTTTAAATCTACTTATAGGGATGTTTCTTTAACACTTAGTGAAGATCTTAAACTCCTTAGTCATAATCCAATTTACTTTTTAGAAAATAAAGACCTTAGCAAAGACGTTTTACATGGAGAATTAGTTTACACATTCCTTTTAGGAGAAAAGAGTATCAAACAGACCTTGATTTTTGGTTTAGAACACGAATTAAGTTCAATTTTTAAAATGCACGACTTGCTTAATACATTGCAAGATATTGATAAAAGAGAATATAATGCTCCAGCTAGTATCTATCCACCTAGAGGAGCGAAATTAACAGCTATAACACTTTCTCAATATAAAAAAGAACTATCTTATCCTAATGATAAATTTAGTCCTACACTACCTTTTATTTATCAGCCACTATTCACGCAAAAAGATATTCAGACCCTTAAGGAAAAACGTTGGCTATTGCAGCACTATAAAACTCCAATATTAAAAGACTTAGTTTCAGATAAGGAATATAAAAGTTTTAAGAATGCTAGTCAAAAAGAAGAATATTTAAATAGCGTTAAAGTTAATGACATTAGTGATAATGTATTTAAAGATTTAGTTACCAAATTTCCTCAAGGTATTTATGCTCTCCCGAGCTTTACCTTACCTGAATATTTAAAGATTTTTAAAGAAACCTATAATATGTCCATCCCTAAAGAGAAAGTAACCAAAGAAGTAAACATGTATACACAAATTGTAGATAAAAACCAAATCAAAAAAGAGTTAGCCCTTAATTTAGTCAATAAAAAAGATAAAGGTAAACCTAGTGCTACTTATGATCTAAGTTCCTTTATCTTTGGACTCAATTCAACTCTTCCTTTTGCTAGAAGTAAGTTAAATTTCTAAAATTAGACAATTTTTGCCATTCGCTTTAATTAGGACTTCTTTGCTAAGATATTTCTTGTAAGTAATTAATAGTTGATTCTTTAACATCTATCTCCTATTAATTACTTACTACACTTATTAATCAACTAGTATGGTGTAACTTATTTCTTTTAATTGTTTTAAATATACAGTGAATATATGTTGCAAGAGAATATAATAAAACTTTTTAACGTTTCCACATCCAAAGATTTCTTTTAAAGCTTAATTATTTAAGCAATCTGAGATTATAGGTTGAAATTACTTAGTACTTAATCCTCGTTCGATTATTACTTAATAATTCCACTTCTTTAAATACTTACGCAAGACTAACATTTAATTTGATTGTCATGCTACTTGACGGGTTGGCTTAGAAAAATTTATTATTTACATGTAATTGCTAGGCAACTTAGTAACAATTTAAAACTTGATTTTCTTAACAGTGTTACACTCTATAACTTTTTGCCTATTTACCTAATTTACTAATAAAGATAACAACAATTAGCTAATAGCCTTTCAACTAATAACTTCATTAATTTTCGAGATCAAGATTTTAACAATTTTAATATTGACAATAAGTTTCTACTTTCATACTCTCAACTCCACCATTACTAGTTTGATTTTACCGTCTTTCATATTAGAGCATTCCTTATAGGTACTTTCCTTCCACCTTAAGGAATGCTTTTTTGCTATACGCCTTTGTATTTTAAAGAAAAATTGCTCCTATTAAGCTAAAAATCAAAAAAGAATTTCCATTGTAAATTAGGGGGTTTTAATACTAATATACTAGTGATTTACAGAAATCAATCTATTAAAAATAGTAAAAATAATTAATTTATTTTTATTTTATATACAATCATCAATATTTTTTTATAACAATCAAAAAGAAATCCATTTTACATATTTTGATGATAAAAAACAGAAATTATATTTAATTCATATACAAATTAATCATTACTCTAAAATATACTTTTTAAAAAATAAATCTCCATTGTAAATTAGGGGGTTTTAACATTGCTTTATCAGTCTTTCGCAAAAATTATATATTCTATAAAAAATTAAAAACTTAGTATTTATAATTCCTATATTGTAATACATCCCTCTTTGTACTTTTATCTTTTTACAGCAGCTCCGCTAAAAATTACCTTTCTTCTTCTTTATAAGTAACCCTAACTTATCAAAATCTTACTTAATACATTAGATAAGATACTTTCCCTCTTTAAGGGATGTCTTTCGACCTTTTACACTACTTTAGTTATAATCCTTCATTTTTTGCATTTTATCTACAAATTATACTTCTTTGATACTCTTTAATTATTGTTGTGATGCTTAAAATAAGCACCTATTCAATTAATACGATAGAAAGAAGGTTTAAGGATGAACTCATGTGATTTCATTGGTCGTTTAACTGATGATATTACCGTTACCACAACCCAAGATGGAAAAAGTGTCGCTCAATTCACCCTTGCTGTTCCACGCAATAAAGATACTACCGACTTTATTCGTTGCAATGCCTGGAATAAAAATGCTGAGCACTTGGCACAATACTCTAAAAAAGGTGACAGAATAGGAATCTCTTCTCATGTTCACACTGGTTCATATAAGAAAAAAGGTACTACCGTTTACTACACAAAATTTATTGTGAGCTCAATTACCCTTATTGAATCACATAAAAAAGAAGCAAATACTACTTCTACAAATTCAAACAGTCAAATGGTATCTCCATCTGATCCATTTAGTTCGGATTCTACCAGCAGTCCTGCTAACGTTACTAAAGAAAAAACGCAAAGTGAGACTGAAACAAGTAATCCAGACATCGAAGAACTAGTAAAAGATTTACCAATTTAAAGGAGAAATAAGATATGATTCGTAAAAAATTTATTGTTTCATTATGTGGAATTTCATTATTAAGTTTAGGAGCTGCTACTATCTCCCCTGCTATTCATGCTAATGCAGATGATGCGGCTACTACCCAAACTACCACTTCTAGTGCTACTACAACTAGCTCAGTTCCTACAACAAGTAACACAACTAGTGCATCCCCAGCAAATAGCAATGCTACAGAACCTGCTTCCACTAGTTCAGCTGCTAATAATACTACTTCTAATAAAGTAGCTCCACAAGGACAAACTATCAGCGTAGGAGTTAACGAATTACCAGAAGCTTACCAAGGTATTGCTAATCGTGCATCCCTACCAACTGGTACCACCTACTCTTGGAACTTTGCTCCAAATACTGCTACTCCTGGTGAAAAGGACGCCAAAATCAATGTAGTTTACCCCGATAAAACCACTACCGTGGTATCTATTAAAGTTGATGTAGTAGCAAATAACAGCTTTAATGGTAAAGTTAGCTTAGTAGACAAAGATGGTAAAGTAATTGGCCATACTTCTACTTTGACTGGTAAAATTGGTGACCACGTAACTGTTCCACTTCCAAAAGGTTACGTTTCTGCTAATAGCAATGCAACTAGTATTGACTACATCTTAAATAAAGATAAAACTCCAATTACTATTAAAAAAGTAGACGAAAATTCTGCAAAGAGAACGATTAAGATTGTTTCTCCAGATGGAACTTCAACTACGATTGAACAACACGCTAAAGACGGTAAGTTTCCTAAGTACACTGTCCCAGTGATTAAGGGTTATACTGCAAGTCAAAAGGAAATTCCTAGCGTAAGTGAAAAAGAGGGCGCTAACAAGAATATTACCATTACCTATAAAGCTACTTTACCTAAGTGGACTGTCGGTTTAAAAGGCTATAAAGTAGTAGAAGCGGGGTCAATTACTAGAACTATTAACTTTGTAGATAAAAGCAATAAAAAACTTGCTCCTTCTAAAACTGAAACGGTTAACCGTGAAATTTTAAAGAAGACTACCTCTTCTACTCCTACTTCAACTATTGATTCTAAAAAAGCTGATAAGAAATTAAACAATGATAAAGGATACTTAATCGTTGAAGTAGATCCTAAGACTAATAAAACAACTGTTGTAGGGGATGAACATAAATTAGCTGATGTGCAAGCACCGACTATTAAGGGCTACACTTTAAAGAACGCTAAGTTGCAAACTATTAAAGGTCAATACTTCTGGCTTTCTACTGCTGATTCACTTAAATCTAATCCTAAGTTAGACAACGGTTTATCTAAGTACATCTTGACTGATAGCACTATTAATGTTGAATACGTGGCTGGCTCAAATGCTGATGCTACTGGTAGTGCTACTGGCACTAATGCAAACGACTCGAATTCTGGTTCTTCTAATGGAAACGGCATTACTAATGGTGGTAGCCAAGCATCTACTGCTTCTGGTTCTCTTTTACCACAAACTGGTGCTAACCCAGCTAACTGGCTTATCGTTTCTGGCTTATCAGCTATGGGAGCATTAGGTTTAGGTATTGCAGGCGCAGTTAAAGAACGAAAAGAACAAAAATAGTAATTAATACATTAAAAAACATCCCTTGCTATGGTTAAAGTTAGTTTTTCCTTACCAATAGGGATGCTTTTTTGTATTCTAGAGTATTTATTAGTTTAATTAAAGATTTTCTAAGTACTTATCAACATAAGACTTTTCAACGCTGTCTAAGATTACCTTACTACTAGGATCTTTAAGTGTATAAAGCGTATTACTTTCAAAAAGTGTAATTTTTGAAGTAGGTATTATCTCATACCCTTTTTGTTTTAATAATTTAATTTTATCTTCTGTGTTCACATTTTTCACCGTCCTTAATTATCCATAGCATTAGCAAAGAAATGCTTTTGCTCACTGTTAATGTTTTTATTAATACCGTTCCAAATGGGGGACTTGATGACACCTAAAACGTGATCTTTAGGTACAAAACCAAAGTATCTTGAATCATTAGAAACTTTTCGATTATCTCCTAAGACAAAATAATAACCCTCGGGAACAGTACTTACATTTGTGAATTTACCCCACTGATGTAAGTTAGCAAGTTGCTTGAAATCCCAATTACCTGTTCCTTCTTTACGTTGGGAGCTTGAAATAAAGTCTTGATTGACTAATTGATCGTTTACGTAGATTTTTCCATCTTTTGATACGACTTTATCACCAGGAAGTCCAAATACCCTTTTAACATATATCTTTTTTTCAGTAACTCCAGGATCTACCCCTTTTGCATTAAAAACAATAACTGATCCTCTTTGCACTTTTGCTCTTTTAAACGAAAATACCTTTTGTCTATCCTCTAAATTAGGCGCCATTGAGCTACCACTGACATTAAAGGTATCAATAAAAAAATACTTAGTTAGTAAGACCACTGTTAAGGCTATAAGTATTGGCCATACCCAGCCCCAAATCTTTTTAAATTGTTCTTTAGTCACTTGTTTTGTATCCTTTCTCTAATCTATCTAATAGTTTAAAGAATTATCTAGAAAAGATGGTTTTTACTAAAATTTATGCTTTTCTCAATTTTTTTCTGGTTTAAGTACAATAAAACTATCGAAAGGAGAAGTTAAATGAGTAAGAATCCAACTCTAACAATTAGTCCCAGTAAAATTTATGTTTTACAAACAAATCAAAAAGACCCTTACAACTTAAAAGATTTACTTTCACTTAAGGCAATTGATTACAGAGGACGCGATATTAGCTCAAATATTGTATTATCACAAGATGACATTGACTACTCTAAAAGTGGTAATTACTCAGTAACAGTAGCTGTTTTAGACGACCAAAGTAATATGACACTCTCTGCCTTTACTGTGTGTGTTTTGACTTCCCAGCAAGCTGATGAACTGGAAAATGCACAAGAAGACAAAAATAATTCCTCTAATCGTACTAATAATAGTGGTAAAGATAACGCTAAAAGTACTTCAATTTCAAGTAAGCTACTTAAAGGTTACTCCCATGACAAACTAAAAACTACTGACTCTAACTTAAGCTTATTTGATAAGTTTGTCACATCCATAGTTAATAACAGTAGCATATGGATCCTGTGTAGTGCTATTGTCATCTTCTTTATCCTATTTTTTGGAGAAATGTTCTTTATTTAAGGCAGCCTTATGATCTCATTACTTATTTTATTAGCTACTATTTTAAGTTTAGCAATTATTATACCTTTAGTCTTACCCAGTTTATTTAAAAACAAAGACGAATTAGACATTAGCTGGAACTTAAAAAGATACATTTTCAACGTTCTGAAAATGTTGCTATTGAGCATAATTGTACTTCTAGCACTGTATTTTACAAACTTAGTGATTGTTATTATTTTAGGAGCTTTAATCATCATTTTTACTAACCGCATCCCTAAATGAAAAAACATCCCCACCTAAATGAAAAATTATACCATTCTTATCTAGGGATGCTTTTTTTGTGCACAAAAAAACCTGTCAAAGTGACAGGCTAGAACTTAGTGCCATT
The DNA here is from genome assembly GCF_014522345.1 of Lactobacillus sp. PV037. Taxonomy (NCBI): domain Bacteria; kingdom Bacillati; phylum Bacillota; class Bacilli; order Lactobacillales; family Lactobacillaceae; genus Lactobacillus; species Lactobacillus sp. PV037. The sequence goes on from NZ_CP041985.1 coordinate 85,411, forward strand.
TGCGATTGGACACACTAAATCCATAAATAATCTTGCCATATTTTCAAGTAAAAAGCAATTAAATTACTATTGCAATCAATGCTATCAATATGTACGCACTACTTATCTCGCCAATTAATAGTCTTTCAGTATACTTTTCTTCTTGAGAAGTATTAGTAGTTAAACTCTTATATAGCATCCCTAAAGTAAAGATAATTGCACACGTTAACCACACGTATCCTAAAGTATTAATTAGTTTTACAATCATTTACTTTTTCCTTAAGTTTATTTCTTTCGGCATAACCTTTTTCTACTTCTAGTTCCTTAATCAAAGAGTTCACTTGATTTTTTGTAAGAGTAAAAGTTATGTAGGTTTGTTCTGCAATTTGAGTATTACAAATATACTTACCTAATTCATCATCCCAACCAATTGAAAAACTTTTGCCACTGGTAGGTATTCTCTTTTTTTCGTTTTCTAGTGCCCTTCTTTCATTAATATTCATAAAAATTAATGTGATTTCAAGAACAAAGGCAAATACTAATATTAAAACCGTCCAAATCATTTGTAAAATCCTCTCTATTTAATTATCGAGATTTAGTATAGTGCTTTTAATAAATTAATAGTGAATCATCAAAAATTGGTCAATTTTAGTTAATCCATATTGCCTAAAATTATTCGGTAGTATTAATACATGAACTAATATGAAAGAAGGAAAATTATGTCACTATTTGGATTTAGCAAAAAAAAGGAAAGTAACAAAACAAAGGACTTAGTAGAAAGTAAACCTACTATTTTCAAAAATGATAAAGATAATGAGGTAGCTCATGACAAGAAAATCTTAATCAATAAAGCAAAAAATTCTCATGAAGAACCAGATACTTCTGGGGAGGTTAAAAAAGTAGCTAGTGAATCTAAATTAACTAAAAATAAACTTCTAGATCAAAAAGAAAAGACTGATATAAAGGATACTAAGTCTTTTGAAACGGCACTTAAGAAAAATGCTGAGGAAAGCAAAAAAGTTGCTTCAACTCCTACTGTTACTCCAAAGATTTCCAAACCAATCATCGTTCATTTTTTAGCTGATAATAAAAAGATTATGCACGATATAACTCTCTCAGGAAATATTGGTGAAAAGATTACTCAAGACTCCTTGCCTAAGATTAAAGGTTATGAGCTAGTTGATAAGTTTAACCACAAGATCAGTGAAAAAGAGCAAGAAATTAATGTTCACTATAAGCAAATCATTAGAAAATATCATATTATTCCCGTAAGTGAAGATCTGCACCCTATTAATACTAAAAATAAGATTGAAGATGAGTCTTTTGAAGGGATGCCTGGTTCCAAGATTAAAAGTGATATTTTTCCAAAAATTGAAGGCTACTATTTATTTAGAAATCGTCATTATTATGTTCCTGAATCAGATGAAGCAATCGTTAAGGTAGTTTACGGAGCAAGTAAGCATAATGTCACTATACGCTACAAGACTACTAGTGGCACTCTTTTAAGAGAAAAACCTTTAAGTGGTGTAACTGGTGAAGACTACACTTTACCCGCCCAAAAGTTTGAGGGTTACGCATTAACCACTCCTGAAAAACTCACTGGTAAATTTAGCCCCAATCAAGATAATATTGAGCTTACCTATAAACCTATCTCTTGTCATATTACTGTTGATTTTATTGACAAGTCAGGTAATACCTTACACAAACCATTAATTCTTAAAGGCGATTATAAGACTAAATTTTCCATTAACGTTCCAACCATTGAAGGATATGAACTAAGCAGCGATTCTAACTTACTTCAAGGTACTTTCTTGAAAGAAAAAGGCAACGTTGCTCTAAGATTTAAGAAAATAAGCGTAAGTTTTAAAATTAATTTTTGGTTCGATAATCATCATACAAAAGCGGCTGCTAAACCAATCACTATTTCAGGTATTTACCAAGACATTTATTTTAAAGAAATTCCTCCAATTTCAGGTTATATTCCTTCACAAACCGAAGTTTCAGGTACCTTTAATGTTAAAAATCCTGATATAGATGTAGTTTACGAAAAACAAGACTGCCAATTAGTAGTTTTATTAGAAGACCAAACAGGACGACTCCTCAACATCCCTAATAATAAACTTATTCTCAAAGGTAAGTGGAATGAGAGCTACAAACAAGAATTACCTAAAATTGATGGCTATAATACTCCAAGTGGAACTATTGAAGGTAATTTTACTAATCAAAATGAAACTATCGAAATTCATTACACTCCACTTAAAACTACTTTGACTATCAACTACATTGATGCTAATACTCAAAAGCCAATTAAAGAGATTAAGCCACTAATTGAAGAAGTATTATTTGGCTCAAGTTATGCTTATGATCCTATCAGTATTGAAGGCTATCAAATTCAAAATATTCCTCATAATGCTGCTGGGGTGGTCAAAGATAAGACAACGATTAATTTTGAATATAAACCATACTCTGCAAAAATCTTTGTACATTACTATGATTCAACAATGACTACTATTCGTAAAGATGACATCATTTCAGGAGTACACGCAGAAAGTTATAACTACACTCCTAAAGAGATTCCTGGGTACAAGTATGTAGAATCTTCTGATAGTTTGAAAGGTACGTTTAATGCAGGAAGAAAAGATATCGATTTAATCTTTAACCCGACTTATATATCATTTTCATTAATACCAATTAATCAATTTGGTAAATCCTTAAAAGAATATAGACAAACTATTAATGGACTTGTTAACCAGGACTTTTCTGCTAAGATGCCTTCTATTCCAGGATTTACACTTGATTCTACAATTTTTAATGGAAAAATTAAGTCATATTACCAAGGTAAAACCTTTAAAATTGCTTATAAACCTACTACTCAATCAATTACTATTCACTCTCAAGTTTCAGGCGGGGTTAACGATCATCAAATTCCATTTCCAGATGAAAAAATTTCAGGAACCACTGATTCTAAATACTCATTTACCCTCCCTACTTTACCGGGACATCATACTAAGTCTAAGATGCTTACAGGTGCATTTAAGGCAAATGATGAAGATATTACCATTACTTACTATGTAAATAGTGAGGACTACCAAATTCACTTCCTTGACGAAAATGAAAAGATTGTGGGAGGTCTTCCTCAAAAACATGGTCATTACGGGGATGCCATTGATATTAGCACTTCAATTCCAGAAGGATACCATTTACCAGAAGGTGAAGAAGACATTAAAGTTATTCTTAATGGTCAAAATTTATACCAGATTCCGGTTATTGCTAATAGTGCCTTGGTTGAGCTTGTTCCTCAAACCGAAAATGGTATTAACTTGGATGCTCAAATTCAACTTCTTGGTAAATTCCATGAATCCAAAACGATTAGTGTTCCTAGCGTTCCTGGCTTTGAACCAGTTAATGGAGAAAAGATTACAATCAACTTTAATTCAGATAATCAAGTTATCCCAATTATCTACCAACCACAAAGTCGTCAAGTAACTATAAGATACATTTCCCTTCAAGGGCAAAACATTCTTTCTCCTAAAGTGATTTCTGGTAAGTACCAAGAAACATACCAAATTAATGCTGAACAAATTCCCGGTTATGTTCCAGTAGATGCAACTACCCAAAGTGGGGTATTCGGCTTAGAAAAGAACATAGAAACCACCTTCATTTACCGTTCTGATTCAGATAACTACAATCCTTCTGTAACTAATTTAGAGGATTACTTATCTGAAAATGAAAATGTAGTTTCTCAAAGTCAAGGTAATCGACACGGTGAAGATACTAATTCTAATAGCCAAAGCTCAGAGCCAACCACAAATGCAGATGAAACGACAGCTTTAGACTCAAGCCCTCGTAACCTATTAGAAGATATTTTATAGAAATCAAAAACTTCTTAGATTAATTTCTAGGAAGTTTTCTTTATGAACATCCCTTTAAAGGGTAGCAGCCTACTCTATAATATTATTTTCTAAGACATGTAATCTTTTTACTGATTTTTGCAATTCCCCCACTTTTTAAGGTTAACTTTTAAACTACTTTTAATACTTCAGAGAAAGGATTAGAAGTTAAGTGAACCTATTTAAGCGTAATAAACATATTAGACCTATCTTTCTTGTGATTGGTGGTGCGTTTCTACTAATAATTTTATTAGTTACTCTTATTGGAGGAGGACTGCAAGAACTAGAAAGTGAACAAGAAGCTTCACAATGTTTAAGTGAGGACGATTCCGGCCCAAATGTGGGTTCTAAAAAAGTCACTGGATCTAACGGTGGCTGGACTAAAAAAGGTACAAGAGCTTATAAAACTGCCAAACAAGTCTTTGATTATTGGGTTAAGTATGGAATGAGCGGTGCCCAAACATCAGGAATAATTGGAAATATTGCTATAGAAGATCCTAATTTTGTATTAGATCAAAAAGAAATAGGTGGCGGCCCTAACGGAGGTGGAGGTTTATATCAATTTACTCCTTGGACTAAATATAAAAATGGTTCTGATGGATCTTGGTCTGTTAAAAGTCAAAGTGACTTTATTTTAAAAAGTGAGCCTCAAACGGTTGCTGCATTTAGAAGAGCAACTAAAAATGGCACACCTGAGCATGCGGCTGAAAGATGGGAAATGCTTTATGAGAGACCCAGAACACCAGGAGCAACCCTATCTACTAGACAATCATCCGCCAGAACTGCTTATAAGCTCTTTGGTGGCGCTAAAATTAAGGGTAAGAATTCTACTCTTTCTGATGCAGCTAAAGGTGCAGATAAAGCTCTTCAAGAAAGCCAAAGTGATTGTGATGATGACGATATTCCATCATCAGGTAACTGGGGGTGGCCATTTAAAGGGATGACCTATAGTTACGCTCGGGCTCACTCTACTGGTGTACAAGCCTTCGGCTATACTAGACCAAGTTTTCATGACGGAGAAGATTTAGGAACTGTTCCTTATAATAACCAAACAATTCATGCAATCCATGGTGGCAAAGTCACTAAAATTGGTCACCAAGGATCTACTAACAATGATTTAGGCTGGTATGTTTGGGTTACTTCATCAGATGGTTGGCACGAAATTTATCAAGAGTTTGGATTTACAGATGATGATAAAAAATATATTAAGGTTAAAGTAAATCAAAAGGTTAAAACTGGTACTCCTATTGGCTATTTGACACAACATGGCATTGTTAACCACCTTCATCTTGGAACGACCAAGAAAGACTTTAATAATGCCGTAGGTAACTCTTTCTCACCAGCTGGAGGATGGAAAGATCCTTTTAATGTTATCAAAAACGGTATGGCAAGTGACAAAAAGAGTAGTAAAACAAATGATAAAAAATCTGATTCTAAGACAAAAAATAAAAAGACGGATGGTAAAAACAAATGAGAAGTAGCTTTAATTTTTTTAAACTTGTCTTTGGTACACTTCTTGGCATCATGGCAATTGGAGTAATCTATTTGACAGTGTATATAAAAACTAATCAACATCCCTCAAATAGCATACGACATTCAATCGTGAGTAAAAGAAGTTCAAGTCCAACTTTTCGATCATTTAAACCTAATATAAAGACCTCTGAAAACTCTCCTACCCAAAATCAAAATGAAATAAATAATATTATCTCCGAAAAAATGGACTTTGCTTTTAAAGTATTTAATCTTTTGCAAGTTAAGAAAGATGATTCAGTTAACTACGGACAACTTTCACCAAGTAATCAAGATACTTTAAATAGTAATTTTGTAAATAGAGATTCCTTTACTGAGTTAGTCAACCTATTAAACGTCTCTCATTTACAACCTACAGAAAAAATTAAAAAGCAACTGCAAGCTGGCAGCAATATTCCTAATCTAAACTATAAGATTAATTCTCTTTCAGCTTACATTACTAATGATGATTCCACTTCTTATACATGTGCAGCAAACTTAATTTACAAAGTTAACGGGTATAAGACACGTAAAGTAAAAGTTTATTTTGAATTAGATAAAACAACAAATCAAATCATACAAACTTCTGATAGTTTTATTACTAACTAGAAAGGAATAACTACAATGCGCTCAGATAAGAGAAAACAGTCTTGGTATAGTCGCTTATCTCCATTAGTTACAGTCATCTTTTTAGGAGCATTCACCCTCTTACTTATTGCTGCTTTAATTGGAGTAATTGATAATTTAAATTCAGCTAAAACTAAAGTCATAAAACAAGAAGCTATTAACAAATCTTTAACTCATAAGTACGATTGTTTAACGCCTGACCCAACTTTAGCTCACCAAGCAAGTTTTGACTTACAAAGTCACGAAGAAAAACTTACTAAGATCTATAATCCATTAGTTAAAGGGATGTTTGGTAAAAGAAATCCAGCTTGGTTTAATCAAAATAAGTTAGTTTTGAGTAACTACTTTGGAAAAGATAATTACGACAATTTAAGAAAATCCTTAGTTTCAGAAATGATTGACGATATTAAGACTTACAATATCACTTATTCTGATTTTAACTATGATACAAAGACCATCAAAATCATTATCTATGTATCTTATAAGTTAAATCCAGAATATAACTCAAGTCCTCAAGGTGCTGGATATTTAGAAGTTAAATATAACTTTGACACTAATAAAGGTGAATTAATTAAGTCATATATAAAGGATGAAGACGCTGATGAATAAATATAATCAATGGAATAAAACTTATAAACATCTTGCTTTAGTTTTACTTTTTTTAAGTGTATTACTTATCATTGTCATTTTCTTGCTCCAAAATCCTCGCCACGCTTTAGAAAATCAAGAAGTTCAACTTAAACAAAATCAAAAAATTATTAACAATAATATTTCTTTAAAGCAAAAGCGGTTAAATCTTGAACAAGCAAACAAAGTTTTAAATTCCGAAAACCCTAAAATTAGATTAAGTGCTAAACAAGTAGTAGCTAATCAACTTTCTAGTGAAACAGTAAATAAGTTATTTCCAATATTATTAACTTATTCAAGCACTAAAGAATATAATGATCGAGCAAATCTTGCGTCAAAATATGTGGCTAAATCTGTTTTAAAAAATACTACCATGTTTGCTAGTCAAAAAGATGATGGAACAAATTACATTAATACAAGTGGCCTACATTCAAAATTTGACAAAGCTCAAACTTCTAGTGGAACAATAAATGAAAAGGATTATACGGTTCCTATAACCATCTTAGCTAACTACAAAGCTTGGTTTTCAAACTCACCACGATCACGTCTTGCGAACGTGTACAGTGGACTATATAACTATCATCTGAGAAAATTCATTACATTAGAAAACATCAGTAATGTTGAAACCACCGTAGCTAAATAATTATAAAGTACTTCGAGATAAGGTATACTGGCTATCAATTTTGTTAACAGACAATAATTTTAAGTTATAGGAGTAATAAAAATGAAAAAATTCAATATAGTTGTACTTTTAGTTGGGATTGGGATGCTTTTGCTATTCATAAATAATCCTTCTAAAACCTTTGCAATAAAGGCAAGTTCAGAATCAGGGAATAACAAAGAAATAATTTTAAATTTAAAAGTAAATCCAAGTAAAAGTCATAAAGAAGAAATACCTTTAAAAGATCTTAATTTTAAGCTCGTAAGTAATAAGGGAAAAGTAGAAAAAGTAAAACAGCTTAATCTTTTCGAAGAACCAGGTGTGAGTGGGGACAAAGCCTTTAAGCTAAATGAATACAAATATCCAAATACTAAGTTAGACTTAAATTATTCTTTTTCAAATTTTAATGTTGCTAAAAAATTAGAAACAAATAGGTCGTATCTTTGGCAAGCAAAAGATATAAAAATTGGTAATTTAACCCCAAATACTAAATACCTTGTTAAAGTTGGAGTGAAATATGATACTAAGAATAAGTTGGTTATAAGCAAAAGTATTGGTTTAAACTCAGATACTCGTGGTACACTTACAATCCCACTATATAATTCTATAAGCTTTGCAGCAGCACATAATGCTAATGAAGATCCAGAAAGTTTAAGACCCGCTATTATTGTTATTAACAATAACTTTGGAATTACTTTAATTATTACTATAGGTCTTGTCTTAGTCTTCTCTATCTTCTTCGGATGGCAATATGCTAAGGAGTAAGACATGATTACGTATTATTCAAATAATTTTAATTATGAAAAAGAAAAATATTAGCAGCAAATAATCGCCTTGCTTAAGAGAGATAAAGGAGTAACTAAAATTATGGAAATCATAGTATTTTTAATTAGGGATGCTTTTTGGCCTAATTTTTACAATTTAACCATGCAGGAAAGTTACCCTTTATAGTTATTGTTGTATTAACAAATACATAAACATATTTTATAGAAAGTGAGATTTAATAATGAGCATTAATACCAAAGCATTATTATCCTCAGTTGCTGGAGCTGGAATTGCTTTAGCACCTGGTGTAACCATGACTGCTTTTGCAGATGAGAACCCTTCTGTAGGAGATAACAACGTAACCCCTAGTGGTGTTTCAAAAATTGACGATGCCTATAAAGACATCCAAGGAGATAGTGCTCATGACACTAAAGCTAGTGACATGGGCTGGGAAAACCAAGATCCTGAAAAAGCAGCAGATGCCTGGAAGAGTAAACCGGATGAAGAAAAAGAACCTGGTACTGACAATACCCAAACAGATTGGAATATTGCTCAAAATACCAACGGAAAGACTGCTTCTGATACATCAGCGGACGTTTATGGAGACTCTTCCGAAGCACGTTTTAACCCAGGAGATAAAGATAACAACAAGCTGACTTCTCTTGGCTGGACTGATAAAGATAAAGATGGAGACGGTGAAGAAGACGAAGTTGAAGGATCTTGCGCAAGTTGTGCCGCTAAACAACTAGCTCAAGCTAACTCTTGCGATGGCACTTGCTCCTCTACTAGCGGAACTACTATTATTAATAACAATAATAATAATTTACTTAACAACAACGGTTCTTCTAAAGGTTCAAACTCAGGCTCTTCTAAGTCAAACAACAATGATTCAAACAACCAAAATCAAGTAATTAAAGGTGCAAATGGAACAACCATTTTAAACAATAATAACAATAACTTACTTAACAACAACTCCAGTTCAAATTGTGACAGTTGCGCTGCAAAAAAGGCTTCCAGCTCTAGTACATCTAATGCACCAACCTCTACAGCTACTTCAAATAGCTCTAGCATAGCTAGTTCAGCTTCAAATGCTACAGGAAATAGTGCAAGTTCAAATGCTGACTCAAATTCTTCTTCCTCTGCAAGTTCAGTTCCTACTTCAAATGCAACCAATTCTACTTCTAACGCTCCAATAAGTAATGATGCTGTACCAGCCAATAACACTACAGATAGTACAAGTACTCCAGTAGATACTAGCGCTCCAGTATCTGATCCTTCAAATACCACTACTACTCCTGAATCATCTGTTAGTGCAAGTACAGGAGAAGGTGAATTACCGCAAACAGGTTCTAAACAAGCAGGATTAAATTTACTTGCTAGTGCAATTAGTTTTGGCCTTGCGGGTCTAGGCATTAACTCACGTAAAAAGTTAGCTGAATAGCCAACACCTATCCGTCCTCTTTAAATTACTTTTTTCATCCCTTGAAACTGTTTCGTCAGCTTTTAGGGATGTTTTTGTTATCCTCCCTTTTAGAGAAGGACGACACTTAATTACACAAAATTTGCCTAATTTTAGTAATTCCCATTTTATTTTTATTTTCAGATAAAGTATAAGCATACAAATCAAACAGAAATGAGGAATTATTTTTATGGCCAACATCTTCCGTTCAAGCACACTATGGATTTTTTCTAGTTATGCAAGTGCAGCTTTTACTATTATCAACTTAACTTGGCTTATTGAAATGATAATTAACGCACACATTCAGCGTCAAGAATTAGCAAGTTATGTTAAAAATTCTAATTGGAAAAATGACTTAAGATTTAGTTTTGGCTTATCACTTACTGCCTTTATTGCTATCTGGTTGCCAAACATTATTTCAAACTTTGGTGCAGAAATTTACTTTATTGCTTTAGCTTGCTATGGTTTAGAGATTTTCTTTTTATTTGATCTCTACAAGGTCTTAAAAAAGGACATTAAAGAAAGTTGGTTCTTACGATCTGCTTTAGTTGCAATTATAATTGCTGTTATCTCAGCTTTAATTATTGTGCTTTTCTACTATGCAAGTAACATTGCTTACGATAGTATTCTGGGCTAGTAAAGGTAAAGAATTATGTTTAAAGAGATTTTTAAATTTAACCGCACACCTTTTAAACGTAAGGGAAAAATCACACACACAACGCCCTTAATGCACGTACCCATTACTGACTTAAAAAATGATCCTGAATATTTTAAACAAGCTTTAGTTAACTATAAAGGCTATGCCCGTAATGAAGACAACCCTTTGCTTAAACCTGGCGTCTTCCCTAAATCCAAATAGAAAGAATTGATAGAAAAATATGAATTACCAAAATTCCTTTGACGAGTATAAATTTTCAATCCATCGCATGCTAGTATCCTTAGGTTTAAAAGATCAACCGGCCAGCGCCTTAATGAAAAAGAATGCTCGCTATATTGAAAGATGTTATGGTAGTAAAACATATCATGAAACTAATCGTAGAAATGGCAAAACTGCTATTGTAACAGCTGAAATGACAGCAAGAATTATTTTTTATTCTCTTAAGAAAGAAAAATCCAATGAATCCTTTTTTCGTCATTAATTTCCCATAATTTTGCAAAGCACCCATTATTGGGTGCTTTTTTGTATGATTTTGACCAAGGAGGTTACGACAATTCAATGTTTAACGAAATTTATAATAAAATACAAGATAAAGTTGGCCAAGAATTAAATAGCTATGTTAAACAGTTAAACGGCATGAGTTTAGAGTCTGCCATTAACCATTATTCGAATATTCGTAAATTTTTATGGTTAACACCTAGCGTAATTGCCTTTTTATGTTTAACACAGATATTTTTTCCAATTTCAACGCTAAAATTACAATTTGTAACTTTGATTCTTTGGTTAATTTTAGTTGCAAGCTTAGTCTGTAGTGCTTTTAGTAATTGGTTCTTACTTAATTTATCTACTCGAAAAACTGATTTGACCGAAGATGAATTAGTAGATTATCTATGGAGCAATCTTCATAGTACTATTAATCAGATTTCTTTTATTTTAGGGACTTCTGCTCTAGTACCCATATCTTTTACTTTAATTCCTTTTTTACAGTTTTTACGCTTACATCCAGGTTCTGGTGTAACACCTCAGCTAATTGATATGGTAAACGGTAATCCTTTTATATTAAGACTTCTTCTTGAAGTGAGTGCTATTTATTTAGGCTTTTATATTCGAAATTCGGCTTTTGAGACTAAATTATCCATGTATGAACAACAAATTGAGCAATGGATGCGATCTTACCAATTTCACTATGATCCTTTAAAAGAAATGTTAGATACGAAGAAAAATAAAGACTTATCTAATAAAGCTAACAATATTCTAACAAGCATCCCTGAAAAAGATGTTGAAGTTGTCCCGTCTATGAGTAATGAAGTTAGGCCTAAAATGAAACTTACCCCACCTAAACTTGATCCTGAACCAGTAATTAATTTGGGTATGAGTTTAGAAACTGGGGCAAACGTAATTTTATCTGCTGAAAACCGCAGAAGAAATATGATGGCTCTTGGGCCTATTGGTGCTGGTAAATCATCAATTGTCTTTAAAAACCAAATTGCACAAGATATTAATCATTACATTACATTTTTAAGAGATTATCCAACTGTTTCTAAACTAAGTAACTGGGAAAAGCCTTTTGGTAAACAAGTAAACTATCTTAACGGTTTTTCAGTTGTTGAAACAACTAACGACTTGTGTAGAGACGTTTACGAAATGGCTATTAGCAAAGGAATCCCTAAAGAAAAAATTCGCTGGATTGATCCATCCAATAAAAAATCTCCTTCCCTTTCCTTACTATCTGGGCCAGCACCAATGGTAGCAAATAACTTAGTAAACATTATTGACGGTTTACTATCTGCTGGTGGAAAAGGTAATGCTTTCTTTAACAACGAAAGTAAAAATCACTTTACTAATCACATTTATTTACTAAAATACGTTTCTGTTATTGAAAAAAAGCCAGCTAGCTTTAGCGAATTAATGGATATGTATTCGGATATTTATGTAGTAGTTGAAAAAAGAAGAAAACTAAGTGCCTATGTCCAAGTACTTAAAAATCATCTGGACAAGATGCAGGATAAGAGAGATAAGGGAGAACTTTCAGAAGATGAAATATATGACCTGGAAGATTTTGAAGATAAGTACACAGTTGCACTTCATACCTTAGAATGGTTTAACACTAATCTCATTACTGCTACTGACAATAAAGGTAATATCTTATTGCAACCTTCTGGAGAACATGAAGGTGAACCAGTTTACTGGGATGCTAAAGCTAAATATGTTAGTGGCTTAGTAAGTATCTTAAAAAAGTGGGATATTTCTATTCCCGTAAGACGTGTTTTATTTAGAGATGCTGGAGACTTTTCACTTGATGACTTTATAAAAAATGGTGGGATCTTACTTTGTAATACTGCTAAAGACGAATTAGGTTCCGAACTAGCAGAATTACTTGGTCAAACATATGTCTTATCTCTTGAAGGGGCATCTTACCGTAGAAAGCCTAATATTGACCCGATGTTCCCCGTTTATATGGATGAATTCCCTGACTATCTTTATGCTGGATTTACCAAGTGGGCAGCTCAAGGTCGTAAATATAATGTTCCACTTATAATTGCAGCTCAAGCTCCCTCTCAGCTTGCTCAAAAATATGGTAATACTTACCTATCAACCTTAACGTCTACCATGCTTACTCGTATTGCATTTGGTGACATGGGGGCAAGCGATTCTATGACGCTTGAAAAGTTATTTGGAACACATGAAGAACCCGTTGAGTCAGTTAGCGATCAAGCAATTAATATTTCAGCAGGACAAGATAAAAATCGTACAATGATTTCCACCCGAATGGAGACTGTACCGAATATCAGCGCTAATGAATTAATGAAACTTGAGAAATTTACCATTGCAGTTCGCTACCCTGGCGAAAAGCACTCTGAACTCTTTACCAGAATTAGAGTATCTAGAATTACACAAGAAAGCATCAATAATGATCCAAACAACTTTGATATTAATTACCCAGATGATGAAAATGCTTTTAAATACAGTCAAGCCCACCAAGTTCACACCAATAAAGATTTTGATGATATTGATTTAGAAATTCACAAGCAAGCTTTAGCAGGTACGCTCAAAGTTTTAGTTGATCCCCATGATTTAACTGCTCCTCCCGTAGTCACTATTAACGGCAAACCATTAGGAGAAGATAATACAAACAAAAACTCTAAGAATAATGTACAAGATGAGGATGGTTTATTTACTATTAACCAAGGGATGCTAGATGATTTAGTTGAAGATAATAATACTCAAGAAAATAATGTTATTCATGAAGCAAGCGAAAGTGAAACTGATAATCCTTTTGATATTTTTGAAGATGACCAAGAGGTCAAGAATGAGCCTAAAACTAGCGATGAAGTAATAAATGCGGCTGTAGAAGGTCATGCTCATGGTGGAAATAATCGTTTTAACAACGGTTTAAAAGAAGACTCTGATTCTAAGAAGCTAAAAAATAGCCAC
>NZ_CP041986.1:0-14130 GCF_014522345.1 Lactobacillus sp. PV037
TCACGGCGAGTGTGGGGTTTGGGGCAAAGCCCCAGGAAAAGAAAGATGTAATTTTGTATTACCCCCCTCTACTAATAGGGGGGTAATAAATACAAGAAAAGATGTAAAAGGTGTTTAATACATGCTATCAGTAATTTTTGACTGGGTGGAATTTACTCTCCTAGAAGTGTCTTTGAAAGAAACTCTTAAAATTTTAGATTTAGATTTTTCAGAGTTGACCCTACTTTCAAAGGGAAGGTTTGGCTACCGTCATCAACTCAAATGGAATAGTGGAAGTATTTTTATTATGTTTAGTGCTAAAACAGATAAAGTCACAGAAACCTCTAAAATAGACAAAAAAGCAGGAGTTCATGTGATGATTACAGGTCAAGGGTGTCGCCAATTTTCTGTAAATGGAGATTTGCTTAAGTTGATTGCTACCTTGTACTTACTGCCACACGTAAATTTTTCCAGGATTGACCTAGCAGTTGATGACTATAAGTCGCAGATTATCAGCTACAACTGTATAAATAAGGCAGCCCTAGCTAGAAATTTTACTTCTAGGTGGAGTAAATGGGACGAAATTAATTCACGTCAAACATCTACTGGAAACTTCTTGGGCAGAACCATGTATTTTGGCTCACAAGCATCTGACCTTTTCTGCAGGATTTACGATAAGACACTAGAAAGAAAAGCAAATTCGGAAGAAGACGAAGTACCTGGAGCTTGGACTCGTCTAGAAGTGGTCTATCGTAAGGAAAGAGCTAAGAAGCTAGTAGAGCACCTCATGCATGGACTACCTGTAGGAGATGCCTTAAAAGGCACTTTAAAGCAATACTTACGCTTTTTAACACCTTCAACTGATAGTAATAAATCTCGCTGGCCAACAGCTCCTTGGTGGGAATCCTTTCTTCAAGAAGTTGAGAGCTTGCAACTGACTGTGAAAAAAGAAAGTAAATCAATCGAAGATATGGCAGCATGGGTAGAAAAGCAAATTGGCCCTTCGCTAGCTGCGATTTTAAAAGCCCACGAAGGTGATTTACACTGGCTTAGACAAGTTATTGCTAAAGGTGCTCACCGTCTCTCACGTCGCCATATAGACGCAATAAATATTTATAAAGGACAATTAACATGACAACATATCCAAAAATTGCTTGGACTTTTTCAGATACTCCAAGCGGTCCAGAAAAATATCAAAAACTTTTAAAAGCAGGAGTTAAAGACTTAGTAGTTCCTATCAGTGCTACCAAGGGGAGGCTTTTAGCAGGAAGTCATCATGCTTCATTAATCAGAAAAGCAGGATTACGGCTTCACCCATGCATCCAAACGGACTTATCTTCTCCAATTTTTGATACAAAGTACTTTTTAGAAGCCTGCTTTGAACTTCACTTAAAACGTACTATGAAGCTGACTGTGAAGCTTGTATCAAATAAAGAAGTTAAAGATAAAGCTAGACGAATAAACCAGCTAGTGAATTACCTTGCTGGGATTGTTCCTGAAGAAAATATTGGGATTGCAATTGACAAGAAAGACTTAGATAGTGGTGAATTTAAAATCGAAGATTTACCACCTACCTTAAATGTCACAAGCTTCAACGAAAATAAACTCAACTCAGGAATTGAAAAAGCCGGAACTTGGATTTATACAAATACCTTTGAAAAAGAGCATCTAGCCCTAGGATATGACTTTTATGGCTTTTATACAGGAGAGCAGGAATATCAGCTGTCCTTAGAAAGTAAATATATCAGCCAGCCAGGTGACACATGGGTTACAATTGCGACTAGACATGGTATTTGGTTGCCAAAATTGCTTCAAATCAATAATGCAACGTACTCAACTCTGATAGTACCAGGACAAGAGATAAAACTCTCTTAAAATACTTTATAAAATAAAAGCCCCCTTACAGTTGAGGGTCTCTCAAGCGCTCTCCAGACAGCAAGCTGTCTTCCGTTTAGCGCTTAGCGAGCCCCAATCCTTTCAGGGGGCTTTTATTTTATCTCCATCTGCTACAACCGCCTATTGAACAAAATAGGCGGTTTTTGATGTCTTAATAAGCCTAAGTTCTATAATTATAATTGTAGGTGATTACTAATGGAGGGAAAAAGATGTATTCAGTTACTAAAAGGATTAGTAAGGTTAAACAACCACGAGGTGGATATGTAAATAAAAAAGCCTTAACTGCAACACAGTTTGAAGATAATATTTCTTTGAATGAAAAAGAAAATATCCATGCAAGTCTAGTTGGTCTTGTTGTCGACTATATGACAAGATTTATGATGGGCACTCCAAAAAAAGAGGCTTTTTCTATTTCTATAAATGGAGCTATGGCCTTAGATTCATGGACAGAAGGTAAAGTAGAACTTCAAAATGCACTAGCATTACTAAAAAATATTAAAGGCCTTGATAAAGATTCTATTATTGCTGCTTGTAAAATAGTAGGATACGATGTGTGTTACAGAGCAGGAATAATGGGTTATAAGCCGGTAGAAGAAATTAATCCAGATAAATCTACAATAGAAAATATTATAACTATGATTAATCGAAGTTTGGTCTTTTGGAAAAAGTATGGACCAATTACAAAGGATGGTTTTACTTTTGAAGGTGGGTACACAGATATTATTTCAACAGGTGATGGTGATTATTTAACTAAAGATACTCTATGGGACTTTAAAGTGTCAAAGACAGAGCCAACCACTAAACATACCTTACAAATCTTGGTATATTATCTCATGGGGAACCACTCAATTCACACTGAATTGTTTAAAGATATTAAAAAATTAGGTCTTTACAATCCACGCTTAAATAAGATGTACACAGTAGAAATTAACTCGATACCTGAAGAAGTAATGAATGAAGTATCACATAAAATTATTGGATATTAATACGAGACAGTAGACGATAATCAAAAAGAACCCCTAAAAGGATTTGGGCTCGCTAAGCGCTAGACGGAAGACGACTTGTCGTCTGAAGAGCGCTTGAGAGACCGTTGACTGAAGGGGTTCTTTTTGATTGTTAATTTAATATTTATCTTAGTGATTTTCTATAACCTGCACGTTTTGCAGCAGCTTCTGAGGAAAAGTAAACTGCATTACTTGAGCTCATGTGGTAATTTTGACCACTCATAACATGATAAATTTTTGATCTTTTATTACCTACTACTGTGTATCTGGCAGTGCTAATTCTGTTTGCCACATTATGAATTACTCTTGTTTTTGTCTTTTTAGTAGCAGATTTTTTCTTGGTAGTTGTTTTCTTATGTTTAACTACAGTAGTTTTCTTTTTAGTAGTAACACTTTTTCCTACCTTACTGGTTCCATCTTTATAGTTTAAAACCATTCCTGGTTGAACATTAAAGATATAAACATTAAAGTGGACGCTGTTATCACCAATGGATTGAGCTTCCATTTGAACACCACTTGCTAAAAGGTTGTTTCCTTTGTAAATTGGGGTTACTCGGTAGCGGATGTAGTGCTTATTTGAAGCCTTGATATAAGTGGCTACCTTATTTTCGTATTTAAGCATATTAGGATCGTTTAATTCACGAGTCCCAGTGATTAAGTTACGAGGATTGTTATTTTCTCCAGTAAGTTGGTAGCCGATTAAATGTGAGCGATTATAAAGCCAACCACTCTTAATACGTTTATTGTGCCAGCCAGTCGGATTCCAAGTTAAAGCTGAACGCATTGTTGTTGGCATTAACTTTTTATTTAAAAGTGCATTTGCAGTGTGAGCACGGTTTAAAGTATCTAATTCGCTGAATTTTTGCCATGCACCGTGGCTTTTACTCTTAGTTGCAGCTGAAAAACTAGGCTTATTGTTATTTACAGTTACAATTTCATCTTTAGAGTAATTAAGACTGGATAAAGAGCTTGTACTGTAGCTCTTTGCTTGAACTTGGGGTGTATTGTTTGCAGAAACTCCCAAGGTAGTAGCTAATCCTAAAGAGACCACTAAAGATGTTACAATTTTTCTTAATCCATGTATTTTCAAAATAAAAATTCCTTTCACTATACATTAATATCAGACAAAAATTAATTATAGCATTTTTAAATTAGAAATTTTTATTATACCCATATCCCCACTTTGGTAGCTTATGTCTAGCCTTCGGGGCTTCAGTCGGCTGCGCCGTCTTCCGTGCCCCCGAAGCCGTAGCCAACGCAAGTTGTGGGGATATGGGGATATTCTTTACAACATTGTATGAACTTTATCGGCTACATAAAAAGATGAACCCTAAATTTAAGGTTCATCTTTTTAGAATTTAATCAAAATTGTATTTTGATACACGTGGATCATAATCCGCATCTTTTATTTTAGTAAAAGTTACACTATCTGCTGGTATATAGGTAGTGATCTCATTTTCATGACGATGCTGGGATCGGTAAGCGGCTACCGCATAATAGTATTTACCATTATATTTAACAATTAATTTTACGCCACCAAGACGCGAAACCTGTACAATTTTATTCTTTTTAACAGTCTGCTTTTCTTGTGACGATATATTAGTTAACGGCGTTAAGATTTCAGTCATATCATCATTATCATCTTCATCGGAATAGAGAGGACTATTAGCTACTTTTATATCTTCAGTATCAAAATATACTGTAGCATCTTTTTTTAATTTAAAGGCCATAACTTCAGTAGCTGTATTTACTTTCTTTTCAAACTTTTTATAAGCGTCTCTATACTTTTTTGCGGTTTTATCGTTCTTCAAGTTATAAGGGGTCACATCTGCGGCATTAAATTCTACATTAGAATATAATCCATCCTTATCATCCTCGTCTATCTCAATATAATATTTTCCTTTATGATACCATTCTGTGTCATAAGATGAGTGGCCATCCAAAGATTTTAGATCGTACATTTGACCAGCTTTAAGTGTTTGATATGCTTTTCTTTTTCCGGTCGGATCCGTTTTAAATTTACCAGCTAACTTTATATCTTTTTTAGGAATAATAGCATCTGCATGTTTGTAATTATAATCTGCTGTATGGTTAACCACCTTTTTACTACTTTTTGTAGCTTTCTTTGTTTTCTTAGGAGTTACGGTTTTCTTTACCTTTTTTGCTTTTTTATGTTTTACAACTTTTTTCTTTGTACTCTTTTTCTTTGCAGCTTGAACAACGCTAGAAGTAGTGGAATTATTTACTACAGAACTTGCAACAGGTGCTACTGCTAATAAAGTAGCAGCAATAGCACTAATTTTAATGTTTTTATTCATTATCAATTTCTCCTCAAAATAATTTATGCATTCTTAGTGTAGCACCTCTATTGTTATTCAATTTATTATCTTCCAATGTGCAAAAAATAAATAACGTTAACAACGCAATTGGTGGAACTGGTAGGTGGAAATCAAAAAAGAGCGCTCATAAAATATGAGCGTTCTTTTTGTTGCTTATAGTCCGTTGATAAATAATTAACTACATTGGATATTTATAAACTAAAGGGAGCTTTTATGATGAATCAATGGATAGGAAACCGTATTAAAGAATTACGTGCACAAACAGGTTTAAGTCAAGAAAAATTTGCTATGAAAATCAATATGGATAGATCTTACTTTGCAGATGTAGAGCTAGGGAACAGAAATATATCTATAAATAACCTTGAGAAAATCATTAAAGGCTTTGATATTACATTCGAAGATTTTTTTAAAGGAGTATAATATGACCAAAGATTATGACAGAGTTGAACAAAATGTAGCTTTAAGCATAAATAAATTAAAAGGTTCCTCTCTTCCCAACAATTTACCTCAATGGTTAGTAAACCTTGGAGTTAGACCTGGTGCCATAATTTTAAAGGCAGAGGATATTGGGGCTTCAAGTCCCGACAATAAAACAGACATACTTGTTACTTTGAAAAACTCAGAACCATTAAAAATATCTGTAAAAAAACCTAATGCAGATTACTATGGTAATTGGTATGGTCACATTAAGATGGTCAATGTTTTTGGAAAACAAATTTTTGATAAGCTAACAGTAGCCATAACCCAATGGGCAAACAATATAAAAGATGACCCAACATGGGACAAAAAGCCTTTTGTTGGTGTAAGTGTTAATTTTGGTAAAAGATCTGGAAAAACTAAATTAGGTTTTAATGAAGTTTTTAGCAATGAAGATATTCTTACAATTGCTAAAGGTAAAGGAAATGGTACTAATACAGCTAACACATTACTTATTACTGACCATGGTGCAATTGATAGTGCTGATGAATTAATATCTTCCTTAGAAGAGCTAACGGTTAAAAATATTTTAAATGAAATTGGAGAATTTGATATTGCTGTTAGACCTATTAATCCCATGACAGAAGGAAGTAACAGAGGGAAGAATATTTATACTCGCTTTGTTCCTTACAAGAAGCTTGATGTCCCAACAACTATTACAACCATGTCAGAACTTACAAAATTAGGTACATATAAAACTGTTTCTCCTGTGCTAAGCCGACCTATGCTAACTCATAATTTTGTTCTTGATGATTTAGAAAAGAACTATAACATTATAATTCCACGTAAATCAAAATAAGAATAGTCTAGACAAATTATTAAAATAAAAAAGTTGATAATCTTGGTTTTATAAACTGAAGTACCTCACAATTGTTAGACATATGTCTAACAATTGTGAGGTACTTCAGACTTTGATACATCAACTTTTTTATTTTTATTCAGTCATTTCTGGGTGATCTACAAAGAATTTAGCAATTGGATACATAACTTTTCTAGATAATTCTACAGGAACTGCATTACCTATTTGTTTATACTTTTTATCTAAATATCCATTTTTACTTTTAGCCGTTTCTCCACCAGTAAATTTGAACCAATCTGGAAATGTTTGTATTCTAGATATTTCTTTAACACTTAATCTTCTATTTTTATCTCCCTGAAATTTCCATTTATCTTTACCAACCTTAATCATTGGTTCTCCACCAGGCCATAACGGAGCCTGACGACCTGAAGCTTGAATAGTAAATGACTGTTCATTCCATTTTTTCTTTCTATTACGTGACATATACATTGAAGAAAAGCTTCCTTCAAATACATCATCTGGATTTTCCGGTAAATCCCCAATAGCATCTTTTAAAGTTACATATGGGTTGGTCAACAAATTATCACCATTAGTTGGTTCTGGTAGTTTATATTCCCAATCGTATTTTTCTTTAACCTTCTTTATGTTTGTACCTATCAAAATTACCCTTTCACGTAATTGTGGTACACCATAATCTCTTGAATTAACTAAGAATGCTTTAACTTCATATCCAGCAGATGAAAAATCTTCTAGTAACTGTTTAAACACTTCACCTTTAGCCAAAGTTAGTAGCCCTTTAACATTTTCACCTACAAAGAATGCTGGTTGCGTTTCTAACAACGCTCTAATGTAATGTACATACAAAAAATTGCGAGGGTCATCTATTAATCTGGGTCCTGCTGCAGAAAATCCTGGACAAGGGAATCCTCCTGCCATAATTTGACATTCAGGAAAATGTGCAATTTTTCTAATATCTTTGTCATTTTTCACTACATCATCTGAAAACATTTCGGCATATGTTTCATTAGCCTCTTTAAAATTATCATTTGAATAAGATATATGAAAAATACTCTTTGTGCGATTTTCAAAATATAAATTTTTTGATTTTAAGATATTATTCGTATATTCTTTTCCTTCAGTTGCATCTAATCCTGCTAATTCTAACCCTAAATCTAATCCGCCAGCACCTGAAAATAAACTAACCATATTAGCTTTATTTTTTTGTTCACTACTTTATTTAATAAGTCATCCTTTTCCTCATCGAATATTTTGTTTTGTTCTTCCTTAATTTTAGTTAAAAGTACTCTTTTTACCTCGTTTTTTGACAATTTTGAAGCAGATACAAATTTTTTACGCATACTATGACCTCCATTTGATTACTTACAAATAATAACCTAAATAGAAATAAAAGGCCAGTTTTTATTTAATTTACTTTAAAGTTCCTTGTGCCTTTATGGTATTATATTTATATAAACAAAAAAAGCTCGTATCAGATTGGAACCCTGGAAACGAACTTTGATGTGTTTTTCTATGTCTAAAAGTATTATACCAAAATACTACCAATTTTCAACATACTTAATCTCTACTTTGGTAGAATTATAATATTATTTAGTCTAGAATTTTAAACCTTCAGAGTTCGTAAGAGCACTGGAGGTATTTTTTATGTCTGACAAAAACAAAAGATACAGTGCGACGCAAATAAATGCGGAACTGTTTTGGAAATTTCCCAAATTTTTATTAGAAAATCAGAAGTATGAGAATCTATCTAATGACGCTCGCGTAGCTTATATGCTCATCAAAGATAGATATAGATACTCGCTCTCAAATCAATGGATAGACGCTAAAGGAGACGTGTACGTGATATTTACCATTGAACAACTAAGAGAGCTTCTTCATGTTGGAAAAAATAAGGCAATTTCCATCAAAAAAGATTTAATTAATCTTGATTTATTAGAAATTGAAAAACAAGGTTTTGATCCAAAGTCACAAAAAAATTTACCTGATAAATTTTATCTTTTACAGCCAGAATACGTTGCCGAGGATTTAATTTCACAAACTTCACAAGCGCAAAGCCTTGATATAAGCGGAGGTTTAAAAATCAAACCTCGGTCAAAAAATAAAGAAATCCCGTCAAATCAAGAAAGTAGTGATTGTGAAAATTGCAACAATCAAGCATCAACCTTAGAGCCAAACGGAGGTTTAAAAACTAAACCATATAAAGATAAGAATAATTCAGATACTATAAAAGATACTATGAAAGATACTCAAACTTGGGATTTTTCATCACAAAAATATCCCAAAGAATTGGTTAGAAAACAAAACGAAGATTTATTAAATCATTTAGATGAATTCTTGAATACAAATTCTTCAATGCCTATGTTCTTAAATAAAGAATCTTTAGACCTAATTAAGATGTGGTTCAGAACACCTCAAGAAGTATCTGAATGCATTAGCACCATTTTAAATGCTGCTAATGATAGTAGAGAGGAAGCTATAGAACAATTAGGAACTCATAAACTAAACTTTGAAGATTACGATGATGAGTTAAAAGAAAAAACCACTAATGCTCTTAGAAGATATTTCAATAAAATGCGAACAACGAAAAAAGGTGAAATTAAAAATCCCAAGAATTATTTATACATTTCAATGAAGAACTTGTTTGGTTACTGGCAAAATGAAATACTTATCAATAGAAAAGATGATAACAAAAATAGTTAACGTTAATTAACGTTAAAAAGGTGTTAATTATGGAAAATAAAATATTATCAAAGTCTAAAATAGCTGAAAAACTAGGCACTAATGCCATGAGGGTCTCTCGCTTTATTGATCGCAAAAAAATCACACCTGTTAAAAAATCAGGTAAAAGAGAGCTCTATAACTTAACAGATTTTAACGCGTTAAAATCTGAATTGAGTAATCCAAAATCCCAATCTGAGGCTCAAAATCATGGTTTTAGTAAAGATGATTATATTTTAACGTTAAAAAAACAGTTAGAAGCTCAGAAACAGCAATACGAGCAAGTGGTGGCTTCTAAGGATGAAACTATAGCTTCTTTAAAGGAAACGATTAAGACATCTGATAAGGCTTACGAAGATATGAAGGAACAGCTTGCTGTTAAAGATGGACAGATAGCTTCTTTAACTAAATTAACTACTAATGCACAGACGCTAAACCTGTTGGACAAGCCTAAACAGGATAAGGAAGAAACTAACAGTGAATCTAACGTTAAAAGTGAACGTGAAGACGTCGTTAAAGAAGAATATGAACATAAAGGATGGTTCAAGAGACATTTTAGAAAAAAATAAATTACCGAGGATAGAATATGAAAAATATTGAAAAGGTATTAACCAAACCAGAAGACGAATACCATGACTTTAAACAGCAGTGGTACTCTTCGAATGATAAAAGTGAATTTATAAAAGATATTTTTAGTTTTGTAAATACTGTACATCATGAAGATTGCTACTTAATAATTGGCGTTGATGATGACAGAAATATAGTAGGAGTTGAAGATGATGAAAATCGTCTTAATACTCAAAAAATTACGGATTATCTTCATCAATTACCTATTGCTAACTCTCAGGTACCTAAAGTAGTTGTTGAGACTTTAACCATTGAAAATCATGAAATAGATATTATTGTAATCAAAGATACATCAGATGTTCCTGTTTACCTCACTGAGGATAAACACCCAAAGGGATCAAGAAGACCAATTCACGCTGGACAAATTTTTGTACGAGAAAATGATACTAATACTCCTATTAATAAATCAGCTAGTGACTATCAGGTAGAACGACTATGGAAGAAACGGTTTGGGTTAGAACTACCAATTAAAGAAAAGTATAGAGTTAAATTAAAAGATATAGGTAATTGGGAATATTTTGGAGGTGATGAACCAAGATTGCTGTATACGATAGATCCAGATTATTGTATCTATATTAAAGATGAAGAAATAGCTAGGGACCAAGTTCAATCTTATAGTTTGGGGCAAAGTAGTTCAAAGGTGCATTGGAGTAAAATATTATTACAATATAAAAACAACACTATATTTGACTCATTAGGTGTTTATATGGATAAGTTCAGATTTTTTACTGTAGTACCAATTTTAGGAGTTGTGCCGCCAAATGAAAGGGAAGTACTAACTTTTCAATATTTTATAAGAGAATCTTATGAGTATTTACTTGAACAATTATTTATTTCTAAAAAACATTATGAACTTTCCCCGGATTACTTTGAAAAAGAAAAACTCTTTCAAAGAGTAGTTATTTTCGATAATCAGGCCCAAAAGAATAAGGTACTAGAAGAATTATCTAGGAAAAAAGATAGTATTAAAGAGAAATGTATTCCCACTAAAGAAGAATTAAACCAATGCAATTCATTAATAAACTTTGATTTTGGTACCAATGCTTACGAAGCCCAAGAAGAATACATTTATAGGTTATGCAAAGAAGCAAAAGTAAGTGAATTTATTAATGAATATTTAAAGGAAAATAAGCTAGGGTCTATTTCTAATAAATAACCCCTAAAGAATATTGATAAATCAAGACTCTTATTTTATGATTAATAAATAAGGGTCTATTTTTATGTTTTAAGCATAAATAGACCTAACCCATAAGATAGGATTAATTAAAATGAAACAGCTAGTACTACCGATTAAAGATAAAAATATTCTTCATCAGGTCCAAGATACTTTACTGAATAATTTCAAAGTTGGAAGGCGAAACTATACTATCTTTCAAGTAGGTAAAGCCACCCTACTTCGAGTTAGTGATGTATTGGCTCTTAGACGTTCCCAAATTTTTGAAGAGGATGGAACTATTAAAAGAAATGCATATATTGTCGATAAGAAGACTAGGAAAGCCAATACTCTTTACTTAAGACCTGTAGAGGAAGACTTAAAGAAGTATCTAGATTGGCTACAAAAAGAAAATATAGATTCGGAGTGGCTTTTTCCCTCAATTAGACACCCTGATAGGCATATTACTGAAAAGCAGTACTATAAAGTTATGGCCAAAGTCGGAGACCTTTTAAGTATTCCCTATCTTGGAACTCATACCATGCGCAAAACAGGAGCTTATATGGTATATGAACAAAGTCACTATAATATTGGACTTGTGATGAGTCTTTTAAATCATTCAAGTGAAGAAATGACTTTGAAGTACTTGGGTTTAGATCAAGTAAGTAAAGAAAAGATTCTGGATACTATCAATTTTGAATAAATAACAAAATTACATAAAACAAATATATTTAATTATAATATTGTTATTTTAGTTGATATTAGATATAATTAATTTACATCAAGAAAGAACACTTTTATACATTTGAAATGAATTAAGCAATGATGACATCACGATGAAGAGACCAATGCGGTGAGAAAGTATCATTGCTTTTTTTGTGCAATTTTACTTTCTCACAAATTTAAAATTATTGAGGAGGAAAATTTAATGAAGTTGGAAACTGTATTTGGATCAAGAAAATTAGGTGTCAAGTATGTAAAAGAGGGGGCTACCAAGGAAACTAGCGTTTCATTATCTAACTTGGCAAAAGAAGCCACTAATGACCAAGTGATGCAAGTAGTTAAAGCTTTAGACAAGTTAATTAACGGTGAAATTACTGCTGTTAACATGACTGAAGTAACTAATGGTAGCTTTTTAGAAGACTAATTTAAAGAGGAGGAATAAGAATGGCAACAAAAGTTTTAAAATTAACCTTTGTCAACGGTGAAGGCAAGAATACTAATCTTTCAATTGCTAACCCTAAGGTAGATTTACCTGAAGATACTGTAAAGGCTGCTATGGATGAAATCGTAGCAGCAGGTGCATTTATGAAAGATGGTGTAAACAAGTTTGTTGGTGTTGTTGGTGCGAAGTACTACACTACTCAATCTGACGCTATCTTTAGCAACAAAGCCGAATAATGTTGCTTGAGGGAGGGGAGAAATCCCTCCCTCTTTTTGTTTAGGAGAAGATGATGGATAAATATTTAGAATTAGTAAGCTATGCTCATCCAGTCTATCGAAAGTGTGAACTTTGTAAGAGAGTAAAAGATGTAGTTTATCGCTTGGATGTCAAACATGCAGACAGCTCTGCGATGCTAACGGGATCTTTAGACCTTTGCAAAGTTTGCTCTATAAACATGGGTGACATCATTAGAAAGGCTAAATAGATGACACAAGAAATCATGAAATATGTCTTAGAACAGGCGTCAGGCGTGGTTATTGCTCTTATGCTTATAATTCGTATTGAAAGTAAGCTAGATGGGCTAACAGCTGCAATCATGCGTCTTTCTGAGACTAAAAGCGAGGATCGTGTGTAGACACACGACCAATTTTTATATTTATGCAATTTAGAGAAATATGCGAAAAGTTCCTGGAAGATAAGGAATTAGAGGGGTGCGCTAAAGGTACGCTTCGAGAATATAGAAGTCGACTTGAAGAACTTGGAGATTATTTTAATCAAGAAAAGCTAAATTTTTTAACGTTAGAAAATACTGATATATCAACATTTGTTCATTTTTTAATTAAAAAAGGGCAAAAAAATCAAACAATAAAAAATAAATTATCGACGTTTAGCGTACTTATTAATTGGAGCGTCAAAGAGGGCTTACGTGAAAATCTAGATGTTAAGCAACACTATCCTAAAGTGGTTGTTCAAAAAATATCTAGACTAAGTGATGAAGAAATAAAAATTTTCACATCTTACATTGATGGCTTACAAGAAAATATCAGAGCTGCTTTTTACCTTATGATGGGCACTGGCTGTCGAGTGGGTGAAGCAGCACATCTTAGACCAACAGATGTCACTTTAAGAGGAAAATCTGTCTATATTGATATTCACGAAGCCAAATGGGGTAGTGATCGGTGTATTCCAATTACTGAGCAAGTACCTGCACAAGTGGTGTGGAAGTATCGAGAAGAGTTGGAATTAGACTCGCGCCCACTTTTTAGAGTCTCAAAAAGGACTTTACAGTGGTATGCCACTGACTTCGCTAAGAAAACAGGAATACCTTTTAAGTGTCACTTACTTAGACACACCTATGCAGCTCTTTTAACAGAAAAAGGAGTGCCAATGACTACAACTCAAGTTTTACTAGGACACAAAAGCCTTAGTATGACAGCTCACTATGCGAACTCAGCCATCGCTGACTTAAAAGATATATCTGCAACAATTTAATTTTTAAAGGAGAAACGAAAATGAATGACATTAAGCTATTAGGTAGATTGACACATGCACCTGAAATTAAGAAAAGCTCCGGAGGGCGTGATTATGCATGGTTTACTGTTGCTGTACCACGTAGGAACGATAAAAAAGAAGCTGATTTCATCAGATGCGTTGCTTTTGATAAATTGGCTTCAGCGATGAACCAATATTGTGGTAAAGGACGCCAAGTTTTAGTACAAGGACGTCTTCAAGTAAGTTCAACTACTCAAAATCAAGAAACTAAGTACTATCATACTGTAATTGCACATGCTGCTCATTTTTTACATGACCCTAATGTAGCTACACCAGCGGAAGAAGAGGTTCCTTTCTAAAGCTGTCAATGATAAGCGCAGAAATGCACGCATTTCGAGCATTAAGGAATTGACAGCATAAAACCTTACACTTAAAGAAAGGAAAAGCAGGCAGGCTTTTCCTGC